>NZ_QUHB01000020.1:0-9803 GCF_003479405.1 Eubacterium sp. AF16-48
AGCAGGGACGCAAAATACTTACACCCCTGCTTGATTGAGCTTTCCGTATCTAAAGAGTTGGGCGGTAAACCCAGACTTTCCGAACTCTGCATAACATCTTCTGCCGTACCGCCACTTTCTACTTGAATGATAGCAAGTAGCACATTGACATACTCGGAGATACCGTTTTCTCTGGCGTACTTTTCCACCATAGGCTGATGTTTCAAGACTTCTGCGGATAAGTTCATACCCGTAATGCCAGAAGAAAAGTTGCTGTTCTCATCGTCGCTGTCCGCACTAATCAGCACCCCAAAGAAAAGCACCAGAGAAAAGAGGATAGGAAACAGACTGCCGATAAGAGCGATATGTTTCAGTTTCATTTTTTCTTCTGTCCTTTCTTCGTTACAAGGTTACGAGTTTTCTCTATGGTCTGTTGGTTCTTCTGGACGGTTTGTGTTTGCTGAACCTTTATCCTGCGGTCTTTGGTGTCATTCTGGTGTGTTTCCTGCGATACCACTTTTTCTACATTCTGCTGTTGTGATAAACTATGTACTGGCTGTGCAGGCTGGGTCGCTTTTCTATCAGAAGCACCAGAAGATAGCGGACGCTCTTTGATAACATTTGTCTTGACTGGCTCACTTGCTTTTGAAGTGGTCGCTGTGGCAGGGCGTTTCACTTCCTGCATTTTTTCCGCACTCGGCTTTGGAATGGTTGAAGCTGTGGCTGGTCGCTCATGGGGACGGGTAGCTCCCGTTGTCGCTGATCCGTCCGTCTTTCGCTGTGCCTGCCTTGCTTCTTGTGCCTTTTGAAGCTCCATACGTTTGTCAGCGATATTCTGTCTATGCTGTTCCTGCTTTTCCAAACGTCCCGTCTGTCTGGACTGCTGTTCCTGCACCATGCCACGCTTAAAGTCGGACACGCTGGACTTTGCCTTTTCCTTTGCGGAATACACCGCATAAGCGGTCTGTGTCGGCATATCCTTGATATTCTCTTTGACAGCATTTGCCTTGTCTTTCACTTTATTTTTCGTATCTAAGACAGCACCCACCTTTGAGCCTGCACGCTGTCCCATACTGGAAGTAGATGTATTGCCCCGACTGTCTTTTGTGGCTGTGTTCCTTGTCGGTTTTCTGTTTGAAATCGTGCTACCTGCCACCGCACCAGCAACACCGCCAGCAGTAACCGCACCAGCAAGCCGTCTTTCTATACGCCTAGCTCTATGTCGCATAAACAGATATGGTCTGCGGAATATCCTGCGTCCCATGTTTTGACTGTCGCCAGCGTTCAAAGAGAACATACTCATTAAATCGCCCAGCTTCATATAAATACCAGCGAAACATACTATCTGCAAGAACGCTACCATAAAGAACGGATAGTCCGTGGAGATGTTATAAAACATACTGGAAATGCTGAACGCCACCGTTACAATGAGCGTTATTCCTGCCCGTGTCATTATGGTATTAAACACCCTTACGATTGCCTGCTTCGCCATGCTTTCATAGCTCGGTATCATGGAAAGTAAAAAGCTGATAGGTAAAAACATTGCAAAGATAATAAAAAGTATCTGGCTAAATAACATCATGCCCGTAAGCAAGAATACAAATATCGTTATCCCTAAATTGAAGAACAGTAGGAAGAACACCATGCCTAAACGGTTCACGACCTGCGGTATCGTCAGATTGTTGTTGTCGTTATCTTCGATTTCTGTTTTCACGACTTCCTCTCTGGTTTTCCCGTCCTCGTCCTCTGGACTTGCCGATACAAGAGCTTCGACACGGTCTGCCCCGATTTCTTCTGTGTTGCTGTTACCGAATTGCAGAAGTAGCCACGGCTGTTCCACTTGAATAGAAAATAGGCTGTCCCGTATCAAGTCCACGCTGTCCTTGCCCTCGCTGTCGGAGTTGGGGAGCATGATTTTTGTTCCCAAGTCCAAAGAAGCGGTACTGATGTCTGATGAAAATTCATTTATCTTCTTGATGTAGTCGGGAGCGTAGGCAATAAACGAAGCGGACAGCACGAACACCACCACAAAGTTGATAACAGCGTGAAGTGCCTTGCTGGTTTCCCGTTTGATAAGTCCCGTATAAGCAACATACATTCCCACCACTAAGATAATGAGAAGCAGGAAACCAACATAGAAGCCCGTAGAAGAAAAGCCGTTCTCGGTTACACCTGCAAGGGTCTGTATGCTCTTTCCGATACTGTCTGCCATATCGTTAATAAAATCAAGTTTATAGGCTTCCTGCACCACATAGCCCGTGGCATTGCTTAAATAAAGGCTTATCGTCCAGACAAAGTTGGTAATGCAGTAAAGCCCGTACTGTACCGATTTTCCAATGCCGTCCAGCCAGTTCCACGGCAACCATGACCAGCTATTATCCACATAAAAATCAAGCTGGTAGTTGGAAAGGGGATATTTTGAGTAAAGATTTTCTGCGTTTATGGTATCGTCCACAAGCCCCGTCGCATGAGCCACCGTCCCCAAAAGTGAAAGCAGGATAAGGGAGAGTGCCACCACGAACAGAGCCATTTTGAGAAAGTGAAGTATCTTCCTTTTTGTGAACGCACCTTTTATCCTTTCTTTCATCACTCCACCTCATTTCTCTGTACGGGCGGTCTGGTATCAAAGGCGTGTAGCAGTTCTTCAAAGACTGGGTGTATCTGCACCACACCGACACGCCCGTATAAGTCCTGCAATAAGCATTGTCCGTTCTCCAAATCACGAAGCCGTTTCTGGTTGTTTTCATCGTCCTTGTCGATACCGAAAAATTCTAAGGTCTGTTTTATCTCGTTGACGTCAGTAGAACGGAAAGCGAATTTTAAGCCGATATTGTTTTTCAGACTTTCCTTTGCCACGTCCCCAGAAGATTGTGTAACGAAATAAACACCTGCCTGCATAGCTCGTCCAGCACGAACCAGCTTGTTAGAGAGCGTTTCTCCTTGTGCCACATTTAAGAACGCCCACGCTTCGTCCAAATCGACAATCTTAAAAATACTTCTGTCCGAATGGATAAAATCAAGGGCAAAGGTACTAATCACAATCAGCATAGATACCGACAATAATTCAATAGTCGTGTATTCTTCAAAGGTCGTGTCCTTATCTGGCAGTACAAGGTCGGCTACTTGAATGATATTGAGCTGGTTATCAAGGCTGATTGCATTTTCCACCGTACCGTCTGAAAACAGCAGATGTGCAAAGTCGTAGTCCGTGAAGCTGTCGATATGGTCTGCGATATTTCTTGATATGGGCGTATCTTCACGGCGTAGCTCGTCTATTACATGGAGCAAGCCCCGACTGTCGCTCTGGGTAACGGAACGAACCGCTTTTCGTAACACGGGGAATTTTTCGCCGTCCCTAGAGGAAATACCCGTAAGGAATGTTAAGATGTCGATTGCCAGACTTTCAGCGTCCTTTACATTCTTCATAATCACGAATGGGTCAAGAAGTCCTGCATTGTCTTTATCGCTGGTAAGATTTACGATATTGATTTCATGGGCGATTTCTGGAAGTGTTTCTTTCCAGTTGCCACGCTCGGCTTTGGGGTCTAAAATGACTGCTTGACCGCCAAACAACACCGAATAATACACCAGAAGATTGTTGCAGAACGACTTTCCACCGCCAAGCGAACCGACAAAAGCAGACGCTAAAGCGTTGGTAACTGTACCTTTTACGCCCTGCGAAGCTAAAGACGGTTGCAGGTACACATTTCTTCCCGTATCAACGGAATAGCCCATATAGATACCTGTAGTTTCCCCTAACTGCTGTGTCGCACCAAAGCCCAGCCCAGCTAAAAAATCTGATTTTACATACTGCACATAGTCATTGATATATCGCTTGCTGGCAGGAAGAAATTCAGAATGAAGCCCCAGCATATCCCCAGCAGGACGCACCAGCTTTACATTGAGGTCGTCGTAAAAGTCCTTGACTTCATCACAACGGCGTTTCAGCTCGTCAAGATCGGGTGCAGACACCCGTATAACGTAGCTTAACTTATACATACTTTCTTTGCTCTGGTCTAAATCGGTTTCCAGCTCGTCCACGCTGTCTAATGCGTCCACCACATTTGAGCTGGTTTCACTTCCTGCTTGATAAGCGTGATTGTCAAGGTCTTTCAATTCCTTTTTCTTATTGCGGACGGTTGTTAATGCTTTTCGGTTCTCCACGATTTCTACATTCATAGAAGTATCGACGGGGAATGTGAATTGCTGTTGCTGGAAATAGAAGATTTCAGACGACGGAAAATCAAGCTCGCCGACAATCGCATTGACGGTAAAATAGGACACATAACTTTCCTTGTCCTCATGTTCCAAGCGTAAATACCGCTGGCTTTCTTCAATCACACACCTTGTCGGACGGATAAGGTCGTAGTATTTTATCAGCGTTTCTTTGTTCAATTTTTTTTTGGTAGCTGGTACTCATAATCTTCATAAGCGATACCGTCCCTGCCGTAAAGATGTTCCATGAGATACCCAAAATCATTGATTTCCAAGCGACGCACCTTAAAGCGACGGGAGATTTTATTTTCCGGTAACTTTTCCATTTTCATGTAACGGTTGATTTCATCATTCGGCATGGAAACAAAGTCATTCATCAGCGTGTGGTTCACTTCATGGAGAAACTCTTTGAATGTCAGCCACGCTGATTTTTTGATGTTCTTCAGATTGAGCTGTTCTTCTGTAACCATGAGCTTAAAGCCAAGAAAAAAGCGGTAGTCCACTTGATTATCCCCAATCATTGATACTAACGCTTCGGTCTGTTCGTCTATTTTCTGATAAGCAACTTCCTTTAACTTCCCCGTAACTAACTTCTTTGACTGCTCCTGCATACTTCTAATAGAGCTTTCCGTCGCTATCTGCAACGCATGAATTTTACCCTCACGGGACTGTGCAATGAGCTGTCGGAAACTGTCATGCACGATAAATTTCTGCTCTACGGATAGGAAAGAATAGTTATACGGTATCAGCTCATAGTAGGCGAATACCTCATTGTCCTTGTTCCAGACAAGGTTATTGTCAATATATTTTATCGGGAACATAGTTCACACTCCTTACTGCCGTGATTGTTTCATTCAAGGTCTGCTTATGCAGTTTTACGGCTTTTCCTGCATAAGTGATTTTGGGTCTTAACGCATAGGTTATCTGTGATTTCAAAAAGCTGTACGGCTTCTTTCCGTCAAAGGTTTTCTGCGACATAAACCAAGTGAGAGCACCGGGAATTCCGAAGTATTTGAGAAATGCTCCCTCAATCATGGAAAGTGGGGGAATATCCCCAAACAGAATGATGATAAATTCTGTAATCACAAACCATGTAATCTGTGTAAAGGTAACGGGAAAGGGCAAGTTAAAGTCATTGATTGCATATAAGACTTTTTCCACGTTCCAGATACCCGTGTAGCTTTTAATCTTTTTCAAGTTCTTTCAGCTCCTTTCGTAAATTCTTCAAAGAGAAAAGGACAGCCATGTTTCAGACTGTCCCTTAAAAGAGAAATACGCTGTCAGTAGCAACAATGCTTGTCGCTGATCGTCCAGCGTTAATATGGTATCTCGCACATACCTCGGCTTGTTTCAATAAAGCAACCGCCCATATCCAAATCTCGCCCGTAGGCTTCATAGTCAATGTAGTTCTGTAAGCTGGGTGGAATATCGCCAAGTGCCTGCAATTCGTCTATGTAGTAGTAGGCAACGTCTGTCATGGTTTCACAGTCGGGATAATAATAAATGTCGTCCTTGTGTTCCACGACTTCTTCCAGCGTCCCGTAGTGGCTGATAAATTCGTCCAGACATTCTACGATATAGTCGGGAAGTTCCTCTATCATTTCATACATCTCATTGAGTTCTTCAATGGAAACATACTCGCCAATCGCAATAGGGAAGTTATCGGTATCATGGATTGCGTATTCCTCGTACTGTTCATTCAAGCCGATTTTTTCTTTTACATCTTCCTCGTCAATGGGAAACGTGAACCAAGCACCGACTAAATAGCCCTCATTGTATTTGCCAAGATTAGCAATATAAACCGCCATATCATCAATCATAAGCACCACCTCATTTCCTACTCTGGCAGTTCAAAGATACCGTGTTCCGTTACTAAAAATTTCCCGTGTTCCTGCAAGTGAGAAGCGTAGGCTTCAAAGTCAAAATAGTATTCTTGACAGTCCTCGGATAAATGCTTGAACGTCGGGTCATTCATCAGCTTTTGCCTTGCAACATCTATCATGCTTTTGCAGTCAGGATAAACCGTAATCACGTTCCTGCAAATATAAAGAGCTTCTAAATTCTCAAACACCGTAAGTAGTGATACATATTCTTCCTGCATATCACTTGAAAGCTGGCGGTACATAAAATCTAATTCGTTGAGCTGATACACGCTTGTATGTTCGTGGACTTCATCAGCAAAAGGCAACACCTTTTCGATAATGCGGTAATCCCCACTTTCTGCACCGATACCTAACTTTTCTTCAAACTCTGCAACATCTATCGGCAGGTCGAACCAGTATGATATTGTTTCTTCGCCAGTTGTTCCTTTCGTTTCCACCAGCACCCTTGTTTCCTGCATTGTTCCTCACGTCCTTTCTGTTGTTTCATCACATCTTTTATGGTCTGGTACGACATACCAAACACATATTTAGAAAAATCGTCTAACTGTCTTTCTTCATAATCGGCATGGTTCAGTCGTTTCATTTCATGCCACACCTTACGCTTGTAAGAGGGCAGGTCAGAAATGTATTCACAGCCGATTTTTTCCTGCATATCCTTAAAAATATCGTTCATTTCATCACTCCAATCCGAAATTTTAGGTAAGGAAAAAGCAGTCAATCCTAAGACTAACTGCTTTGTGTGTATGGATATGAAATTATGATTTTGCTATTTAGATTTATCCTTGAAAAAGCCAATTAAAATTAACGCAATACCAAGAATTGCTACTGGAATATAAATAACATTAGGTATATGATAAACAAATCTATCAATTCCAGACATAACAATATAAATAATAATTCCCATACTGATTAAAATGCTTTTATCTTTCATAATGGTCTCCTTTACAACTTCTAATTCTTTATTCCAATGCTTTCTTTAAGTCCAGAACAAATTGCTTTTGTTGTTTTTTCAAATAGGTTTTTACAAAAGGTTTCATAAACCACTTTTTAGGTATTACATTTTCTGTAAAGTCTATTTTTGTTTCATTCCCTTTGTCCGTAAAAATACCAATCCAGTGACCTTTCATGTTGCTATTCTCCATATCAAATTCCCAGCGTTTATATGGTTCTACAACGGTAACGGTAAATGTAGTAGCATATCCATTTTTTGCGTATTCAATAAATTGTTTGTCATTTATTATTTCTGTTTTGCTCAAATCACTTCGCCATAAGTTATATTTATCAACAGCTAAAACAATGTTCCAAACTTTTTGAATATCATTATTGATAATTGTATTTATATTTGAAACTGCCACTTTTTCATTCCCCCTTTTTAAATTACCGTTTATTGTTTTTTCATATCCACATTATAACATTCTCATATCAGCACTACAATAAAATTTTATGCACCGATAATCTTATTGAACAGCTCTAACAGACACCATTTCATCACTCCAATCTGAAATTTTGATAAGAAAAAAGCAGTCAATCCTAAAACTAACTGCTGTGTGTGGATATAAAATCTAAATTCTATTGTATAACTTTTCTTAGCCAATTATCTCTAAAGAAAATCTGTTCGTCAGTATGAAACCAATGTTCTCCGTCATTCATAACGGTAAGATTTGCACAATGTCTATCAATAAATTTATCTACCGTTTGACGTGATGTAAGATTATCATGTTCAGCATACAAAATTTCAGTAGGCGTTTTCCAATTAATCGGGTTTGCCCGAACAAAACATAGATATTCCCACGATAATGTTTCTCCAAAATCAGTTGGTATTTCTTTTCTTTCAGAAAGTTCCTTTTCAGACACATTCGCCCAGCTCATCATATCTACTATAAGTTGTTCCATATCAAGTATAGGCGATATGAATAATGCTTTTTCAATCTTGAAATTCTGTAATGTGTGCATTGTAAAATAAGCTCCGATACTATTAGCAAGTACATATATGTAGTCATATTTTTCAGATATTTTATCGTAGACTTCCATAATTTTATTTTTTACAATCCACGGGAAATAGTCATTATAATCTACTCCAAAAACATCAAAATCTAAACAAATATTTTTGAACTGTTCAGCTTCAAGATAACTTCCACCTTTACCATGAACATATATCATTGCTTTCTTCAAAATAACGCCCCCATAAATCAGAATTTTATATATCCACATTATACCATTCTCATATCAGCATCACAATAAAATTCTATGCACCGATAATCTTATTGAACAGCTCTAACAGTACATCTTTCACACCGCCAGCATTGAATACCAAGCCGACAGCAATCAAGGCAACTACTAAGAAGCCAATGAGCTTTGAAAACTCACGCTTGAACCCTAAGTAGATACCGATAACCACAATCGCCATAAGCACCAAGCTCTGTGCGTTTGATAAAAACCATTGATACAAATTTTGTCCGAAATTCATTTAATTGTCCTCGCTTTCTTCTAATTGTTTCATTTTATAGTCAGCTTCTTTGCCGACATTCAAAATACATATCAAGACTACGCCGATACCCATTCCCATAGATACCAGCAGGAAGTCTTTTAATAATATCCACATTTTTTATCACTCCTAACTTTCCACCAAATCTTTTGCAGGGGTCGTCTGCTGTTTGATTATCATTTCATGCTTTTCTGTGAGCTTTGCCTGCTGTTCGATTGTTTCCATGTAGTCTGTACCGTTTCCCTTATCAATCTTTTTCAGCATTTTCAAGGTCGGTGCTACCTGCCTTTGTACCCACCGCAATGTGCGGTCTAAAGTATAAGGTTCTGGCTTTGTCGTCAGTTTCAGACTTTGCCGATTATTGCCGATAAACCAAGCCCAGCGGTCATTGAGTTTCCAGTCATTTTTTCGCTTGTCGGGTTCTTCATCAACAAACCGCACATACTGATTGATGATAGAAAAGGCGGTCTGTTCTGCGTCATAATAGGTCAGCAAATCTCGTACTGCATAATAGGCTCGTTCATTGCGAAGCCGTATCTCAAAACGATTGATAATGTTGGCTTCTTCAAGCGGTGTCCCTAACTTGACATACTGTTCATAGTCTTTTTCATAGATACAGAAATACACATCTGATTTCAGCGAACCAAGATAAAGGGTACGTCCCATATATTCTCTGTCGTCCTCTCTGTGCTTGATAAGCTCGCCCGACTGATAAAACTTATAGCTTCTGGACTTTCCGATATATTCCCGTTTCCTGCATTTTTCCGCAAGCTCTGGAATATCCAAAATGCCCGTATGGTCGTTGATAGCAAGGTCGATACGCTTCATCACACCACCGTCTATGAGTGCGTCCATGAGGAAGTCATACCAGCTTCTTTGCTGTGCCAGCAGGTAACTTTCAAACTGTCTGCAACCACGCCCCTTTAACTCTAAAAGGACACCTTTTTCTTCGTCAGCCGACGTATAGATAAAGATGTCCCCTAAAGAGTAATGCTCCGTATAACTGTAATGTCCATAATCTTCATGGAGCATATAGTTGATATTCAGTTTTAATATGTCTTTGATGATATGCTGTATATCCAGCGTGGGAAAACGAATTTTCACATAATCAAACAGCATGGTAAGCGGTGCTTCTGGATTGAACCTTGCCAGTTCTTTATGCAGAGTTTCCAAAAGCTCCTTTGACGGCTTCATTTTTCCGCTTTCTATCTTATTGAGATATTCTCTTGTGATACCAGAAG
>NZ_QUHB01000020.1:9813-21113 GCF_003479405.1 Eubacterium sp. AF16-48
GTAATGCTCCGTATAACTGTAATGTCCATAATCTTCATGGAGCATATAGTTGATATTCAGTTTTAATATGTCTTTGATGATATGCTGTATATCCAGCGTGGGAAAACGAATTTTCACATAATCAAACAGCATGGTAAGCGGTGCTTCTGGATTGAACCTTGCCAGTTCTTTATGCAGAGTTTCCAAAAGCTCCTTTGACGGCTTCATTTTTCCGCTTTCTATCTTATTGAGATATTCTCTTGTGATACCAGAAGCCACCGCCAGCCTGCCTTGTGAGATGCCGTAAACAATTCGTTTCTCCCGTAATTCTTTTATCCATTGTTCTTCATTCAGAACCATACCCCCAATCTGTCAAGTGTGAAGTTTTTTAAGGCGACTTCACAACTGAATTTTGCTAGGAAATCATGCCAGAAGCCTTATGTTTCCTATGTTTTTCGTCTATTGTCTATTTGCAAACGTACCCCTCTGTTAGATACCGAGGGGTTTTACCTGCTGGCGTGGCTTACGCCACACCAGCAACAGCTAGTCCGTGCCGTCGCCTTTCGCTTCGCACGTCGCCGTCCCGTCCTGCCTTGCTTGTGCAAGAGAGCCGATAGTCTGCAAAAAATCATGTCCTTTCGGGACTAAAGGCGTGTAAAACTCACTGATAACACTTGTTCCCACATCACAATAGCCACGCCCCTTGATACGCTTCTGGAAAAACTGCTTTTTCACATCTGAACCAAACAGCATACCGTAACCTAATTCGCTGATACGCCCAAGTCCCACACGGAAATTGAAGTTATCTCTGATACCGTCCGAGAAATACTTTGCGTCTGGACGCTGGCAGGCAACGATAAGGAAATAACCTGCTTGTCGCCCTAACATAACGATTTTCTTTAACTGGCTAAGTAGGCTCACGCTTTCTTTTGTCCCCAGCATTTCAAAAAATGCCACATATTCATCAAAGATAAGAAAGCAGGGTGGCAGTCCCAGATAGGCGTAGTTTTCGCCCGTCTTATAGTTCGGGTGTCGCTTCATTTCCTCACTTCGCTGTACCATGCCCTCATAAAAGGCATTGACGCAATCTATCATTTCTTCTTTGGTGTGATACACATTTCCCATAACTGTCCCTAAGTCTGCAAGGTCAGCGTTCTTCGGGTCTAAGATATAAAGGACAGCGTTGGTATGCAGTAAGGCTTCAATGAGCGTCAGCAGAAAATAGGTTTTACCGCCACCAGTCCCACCAGCAATCAGAGCATGAGGGAGTGCGTCATATTCCCAGACAAGATTTTTCATCAGTCTAAGACAGCCGTTTTCTGCCAGTACTTCATCAATGGTAATGCGGTTCGCTATCATATCATAAAGCAGGGTATATTCGATATAGCCGTCATGCAGGGTCTTGTCGGTCAGCTCACAATACAAGCCACTTTCCAATTTATCCTCTAACCGTAAAAGCTGGTCTTGATATTTCCCCAGCGTAATTTCACAGCGGATATGAAGCAGTCCCTTTTCCATTTGATAATAAATCTTTGGAAACCAGACGATTTTTTCCCTTGATCTGCCTTGCAGGTCAGTAAAAAAACCGCTATCTTGTACGGTATCGGCTTCATACCACTTGTTTTCCAGTATCATTCTTGCCAGCTTTTGACGGTGCAGGAGCTTCTTGAAACTGTCATAACAAAAACGGTAATACAGAAAAGCGACCAATGCACAAACACCAGTCGCTATCAGTATGGTTATGAAGTTGTAAGGGGAAAGTGTCAAGCCGTTTTCTAACAAGCTGAAATGCTCCCAATCGGTACGCATGAGCTGTTTTATATTCAGTAGCAGAAGAACCGCCACGAATATAAACAGAAGCGTTCCTATGGAAAAATGGTAGACAAGTTGCTTGTCGCTGGCTCTGATACGGTGTCCTTTGTTACAAATCTTACGCATAAATCAATCACTCCTTTCTGGATATGAAAAAAGCAGTCAATCCTAAGACTAACTGCTTTAAACTGTCTTTATTCAAAAATAAATATATCTTCTATCGGAGCTTTTACAGCTCTTGAAATATCTATTGCCAATTTAAGTGACGGATTATATTGTGCTTTTTCTAATCTCATAATAGTTTCACGACGAACACCTACAATGTCAGCGAGTTGTTCTTGTGTTAATTCTTGTGCTACACGATATTTTTTTAAATTACATACAAACTTTGCTTCCATAATTTATTCCCTTTTTTCATAACGATATAATAAATAGTTGCTAAGAAAAAGAACAAGAGCATAGATAAGTGAAACAGAAATCAGCATAAATATTGCACACCACTCAACATTACGGGAAAACATACCTATTGCCATAAGCCAGATAACTACAAATAATAGTTTAAAACCTATCTTGTAGGCTTCTAATTGTGCTTTACGTTTATTTTCTTGAAAAAGCTCATCTTCTAAGATATGGGAAAGTTTACCTTCAAAGAAAAAACTGAAAAAACCAAAAAATATGAAAAAAGCAAAAGGAAATATTTCTCCAAATTTATAGTATGTCCAAAATCCGCCAAACCCCAGAAAACCAAACATTCCACAAAATCCCCAGTAAGGAGAAATTGTTCTTGAATATCGTTTTCCCCTGCTGTTTTTTGAAAAGACATTTTTAAAGCAGATAATTACTATATAGATAGCATATAGTGCTATTAAAGCTCCAATTACTAACATAGGAATATCCTTGTAAGAAAATACATATTCCGACATATCCATATTTTTGACCCAGCGTCCATCATTGTATAATAGGGAGTAGATTGTACCAACAATAAGCAATAAAGCACACCCTACCCCCATAAAAATAATTTTTTTAATTTGTTTCTTTGACATATTTATCTCTCCTTTCAAATGAGATGTTTTTGTATCTTTATGAGATAAATATATCACTCCGCATTGTTCGTGTCAATCAAAATTAAGACAAATACATCACTTTTATTTCTTCGGCTGTCCCTGCGATGTAGGGTTCTGTGGGCTACCTGCGTTCTGGTTGCCTTTATTCTTCAACACAATATCCTCTGCCTTTACATACCAGTCCACATCTGCACCCGTATAGGTTTTTCTTGATACCGTATCGGCTACTGGATTGACAAGCTCCACAACTGCATTGTAAGGAAATTCCCTTAACGGTACTTCTGGCGGTACGGACACGGGGATAATTCCACCATGCAGACTGCACTTCAAATCATAGATACGCTTTTTAAGCTGGGTACTCGGTGTCCCGTCCTCATTTTGCAAGAACACATCACGCACCGCTGTAAATTTTAATTTTCCAAATGTTTTCTCTTTGTCAATGACAAATCCATTTGATAATCTCATAAATTCTTCACTCCTTTACTTTTCTTCAACTGCTACAATATCATCAGCTACTAATACATAATCGGTATGTCCCACATCCCCGATTGCGTACCCTCTGCCGTATAACTTCGGATTGACAAGTTTTACTTTCTGTTCATACTTGAAATGCTTTTCGCCAGCCTGCACGGGAATTTCTACCACAACATTTTCCCCTCTCTGCACATCTGAATAAAGGTTGTAGCTTCTTCTTGCGAAAAATCTGCGGTTATCTTTATCTCTGTCAAAAACATGGTCGCTTTCGCCTGCAAATTCAAGAGTTCCAAAAGACTGTGCCATATCTGGCACGACATATTTCATTTCCATATTGTTTTACCTCGTTTCTTTCTATATTTGATAAGTTTTTTGATTGTGATTTCTTATTCTGGCGGTTGGGGAAGTACCAGCAATCCCCCAGATAGTAAAGGGTAAAGTCAATGCTTACGCACCCTTGACTATCCGTGTTCTTGCAGGTTGTAGGCAGACAAGCCAGAATAAGCAGAAGTCTGCCGTTTGACAGCTTCGGCGGAGAGCGTGATTTTTCTTTCATCATACCGTTACCGCCTTATGATTTCTTCATTTTACGGCGTTTGTAAAGATATGTTCCAGCTAATCCACCAGCAGACACAAGCAACATCACGACAAATGCCATTACATTTGTACTGTCGCCCGTTTTGGGACTGTCGCTAGGTCTGTTAGGCTTTTCTGGTGTCGGTGGTGTTTCGGGTTTTTCTGGCTTTTCCTTAAAGGTAATCGTCTGTCCCTTATCCTCAATATCCTTATGCTCGGTAACTTTCTTTGGTTCGTCTGGATTGCTTAAATCGTATAATTCCTCAAAAGTTACAAGCTGTTTGCCGTCAAGAGAAGTAGCGTCAAACGTAAAAGCAACTTCCACTTTCATAGTTTCGCTGTCAGCAATAAAAGTGTAATCACTTTCCACACGTTTTCCATTGATAAGAAGTTCTGCATTTTCTTCTTTCAACATCTGCCAGCCCACAAGTTTGTACTGTGTACCGACTTCTAAGCCCTCTAAGGTTACGGTATCAATGATTGTAACGTCTTTTCCTGCTTTAAGCTCTTTATTGCCGTCCTTATCGGTAGCAGTCGTATGAATTTTGATGATACGCTCTGTGATAAGTACGGTTTGCCCGTCGTCCTCAATGTCTTTGTGTTCTGCAACTTTCACGGGTTCGTCTGGATTGCTGAAATCATACAATTCTTCAAAGGTAACAAGGTTTTTGCCACCTAAAGCAGACGCATTGAATGTATAGGAAATTTCCACTTTCATTTCTTCATCATCAGCGACAAAGGTATAATTGTTTTCTACACGTTTTCCATCAATGATAAGCTCTGCGTTTTCTTCCTTTAACATCTGCCAGCCTTTGAGCTGATACTTTGTGCCTTTTGTAAGTCCGTCCAATTTGACAGTATCAACGATTGTAACCTCTTTTCCTGCAAGGATAGTCTTTTCGCCGTCTTTACTGGTCGCTGTGGTATGAATAGAGATTTCTTTTTCGTATTCATCAGTTAGCGTTCCTAAATCAATCACAAGGTTATTTCTTGATACCACGATTTCAAAAGGTGGGATAAGTTCAAAGCCTTTGTTACTATCGCAACGTATTTCTTCAATGATATAGGTATCATAAGGTAATGCCCCCTTGCTGTCGTCTGGTTCAGAAGTCCCAAACCACACACCGTCCTCACTGGTCTTGCCTGCGTTAGTATTATGCTTGTGAGAAGCCCATTCAGCAGAAGTGGAGAACTGCCCGTTATCATCAGTTACCACAACATGATTTTCGCCCGTCGTCTTGCTTGTGATCCTAAAGGGAACATCAGCAAGACGCTTGTGTGTGCCTGCACCGATTTTCACGCCCTCAATATCTCCACGCTTAATCTGATTATAGATAGAATGGGCTTTTTCGGTTAAGTCCACGATTTTTCCATTTTCTGTGATTGTAAAATCAATCGGCTTTGCACCGTCTGTCAAATATCCGTTTGGAGCTTCACTTTCAACGATACGGAATTTTCCATAAGGTAAGAGGTCAGAAGCAGTAGAAGCGACACCCTCAATATCTGTACGAATAGTTTTTACGACTTCATTTTTCTTGTATAGCTTGCCCTCAACCAAAACAGAATTATCATTTAAGGAAATGATGTCTAAGGCAGTATCTTTCAAAGTGGCACTTCCTTGTGGCTTCGTATCGCCCGTTTCTAAATCTCGTTTCTGAATTTTGACACCGCCACGGATAACCTTGTCTGATACGGAAAACTGGTTACTTCCAGATAATACGGCAAGGTCGCCGTCCTCGGTAATCTGTGTTACATATAAGCCCTTAATCTGTTCGGACTTATCGCCAGCCTGCATATATGCACCGTCTAACAAGTAGCCGTTTGGAGCTTTTGTTTCTTCAACGGTTAGTGTTCCTAAAGGAAGAACGGCTTTACCGTCCTGCATATAGAAGCTGTCGCCAGACACCTTGTATGCGTCCGCTAATTTTGTGAGGTAGTGGGTTGTCCCGTCGATGTCAGTTTCAGCGATTGTCTTTGTAACCCATGTACGAGTAGCTTCGGCAGGGAGATTGTCTTTGTTATAGAAGCCTGCATAATACTTCCATGTAAATTCCGCACCTGCTAAAGAAGCATTCCCCTGCGGATTGTCTTTCTGTGTTTCCATATCTATCTTGAAAAGCTCAATCAAAGTGTCTGTTACTTTCGGTGTATCTGATACTTTCAAAGTCGCTGTTTTTCCAGCTTCAACCTTTAAGGAATATACAGTTTTATCTACTTTATATCCTGCTGGTGCGGATAATTCCTTGATATAGACTGTGCCTGCTTTTACCTCTACAACATCTGTATTTCCGTTTTCATCAGTCGTAAGGGTGGCAAGCTGTTTTGTGCAGTCCTTATCAGCAAAGACACCATAGGTTGCACCTGCAATAGAGTAATTCCCGTTACCGTCTGTAATGCTAGTATTACTGGAAGTCTTTTGTAATTTCGCATTTCCGACATTCAGCTTCGCCCAGAATTGTCCCAATTCCTGCCCCTCGCCAGAGTAGATATAACCGCCACATTCATAGCGTCCTTTATTTTCTTTGACAAAGGCTTTCGCACCAGCGAAAACTTCGTCCTGCGTTGCCTTTGGAATTTCATCATAAGAAGCTCGCACGTTATCACATTGCCAGCCAAGATGTACGCTCAATCTCTGCCAGACGACACATTGTTCCAACAGATAGACTTGCTTGTAGTTCAGTTCCTTGTGAGCTTCGCCATACTGTTTGACATACTCTAAGGATAACGCCACATCTGAAATCTGGTCGGCACTCATGCGTGAGCTTGCGTCAGCTCTGGTCTTGTAGCCGTTCTTAAAATCTGTATTGATGTCAATACAATAAGCAGTTTCGCCCTCGACTTTCATATAGCCCTCATTGAATGTCGAACCGATAGAACTGTCATTCATTACTTTTTCAATGATACCGACACGCTCTGCACTTTCCGTCCAGTATTGCTTGCTTTCTGCATGAACGGGTGTAGTCGGTAAAGCAGTAACGACAGTTGCAAGAGCTAAGAAGCCCGTACACAATCGTTTTAACATCTTTTTCATAAATCTAATGCTCCTTTCATTTTGGGTATAAAAATAGACGCTCATTTCTGAACGTCTACATTATTAAAAGGCTTGTCCTCTCACACATATTCTATTTTAATAGGTACAACAGTTGCCTTTCTCCTTGTATTTTCGTTGTTTTCATCACTTGCGTTATCTACAACCCCCATGTCCCGGGTCAATTACCACTATGTAATCTTTCTCCTTTGTCTTAACTGTGCTTTCCCTGTTTTCAACTACTTTGTTCATATTGCAGGCAATTAACGTCACTGACATTAACAAAATCAGAGACATCAAAATTTCCATTTTTTTGCTATACTTAATAAATTCCGTCACTATTCTACCCTACATACTTTTTATACAATATATGTAGGGTAGTTGCTTTTTATTTTACAATACTTCCTGAACGTTTAAAATTAATGAAACCGCTATGCTGACATTATCAACATAACGGTTTCATAGCAAAAGAGAAATACAAATTTCTACTTATAAGCTTGTTACAATATCTGACCAATCATAGTCAACCTGTTTATATGATGGATTTACCAATTTCAAAATGCTATCGTACAAATATGTATGACCTGCATTTGTAGGCATTTTTCCACCATCGTATAATGCTGATGCCACATTATATACAGAATATGAATAAATATCACTATATACATATGAGCCATCACTTAAAACAGCATATGCTCTTACTTTGTATTTTGCTGTATATTCCTGTACTGTCTGGTTCTCAAATAATGTTGTCATTACATAATACTGAGCTGTCTTTGAGCTTCCAAATACTTTATCAACATTTCCATTGTTAGTTGATTCAAATGATGCAACATAATAGTTGTCAGTTGATACTGTCATATCGATATTCTTTACACCTGTATCCTTATCACCAAGTTTTGTTAATGCATATACAAGTCCATGTTTTACAACATTCTTGCCATTAACTGTTGGTTCAACAGATGCCACAACTCTGCTTCCCTTTAATGTTGAACTAATCTGATATCCTACAACGTTTACATCCTTGCTTGTTACAACTGTTTCAGTACCAGGCTCTGTTGGTGTTTCTGTAGGTTTCTCTGTTGGCTGCTCAATTTCTCCTGTATTATCTAAGTCATCCGGCTTATCAGGATTTTCAATATACTGTACTCCGCCGTAAGGTACAGTGATTGTCTTTGTATATTTGTTGTTAGTTTCATTCATTTCGCCAAATACATTACTGTCATCAGCCCATGCTGTTACAGTATGTGATCCGGTTGTTGCTGTCCATGAACTTCCACTATTTCCACCGGTTGCTGTTAATTTAATTACCTGTCCCGGCTGAAGTCCATCAAAATACTGGTCATTCCATGTAATTGGAGATGGATATGGATTTCCATCAATCTGGAACTGTACACCTAATTTCTGACCTGCAGGAATTGCTGTATCTCCGGCATTTACAATAGTAGCTGTAAATGTAAGTGCATCTCCTACATTGATAATCTCTTTATCCCACGTAACATCTAAAACCTGAATATCATATCTTCCTGTTACAGGTGTATAAGTAGGTTCTCTGTCAGGAGCTTCCTGAACGTTAAATGATTTTGATCTTGTGTTGTTATCCTTTGAAAGCTCATTTGGAAGTTTATTTCTATAATCCACTGTAGCTTCAATTGTATGTCCACCTGCTGTTGCTGTCCATGTAGAGGTTGGTGAAAGCTTAATTGTTTCTCCTGCCTTTAAACCACCTTTATATGTTGTGTTTGTGTAACTTCCTTTTCCATCTACAGTTATTTTAATCTGAATTGCTACTCCTTCAGGAATATCTACATTTGATGTATTCTTAACTGCAGTTGTAAATGTTACTTTGTCACCTTCTTCAATAGATGAAGAATTGCTTTCATTTTTCCATGAAAGACCTGCAAGTGCAACGTCATATCCTGTAATTCCGTCTAACGGATCTATAACTCCACCACCCTGTGAAGTATCTGCTTCCGGATAACCCGGAACTTCATATGTAACATCATCATCTAAAAGTGTCACTGTATCATTGCCTGCTAAATTTTTAGGTGTAGCATTATCTGTATAGAAAGGCCATGTACTTGTGTTCTTTCCTGTCTGGTCAGAAACAACCGCACCAACAGTAAGTCCGTTAAATACAGCTGATGAATTTGCATTTTCTCTGATTGCTGCTCCTGAATAACCTGAGCTTGAGAAATCAGAAATCTGTTTTGAAAGACCTGCACCTAAAATTGTAGTATCATTAAATGTGATATTACTATAACTTGTTCCTAAAAGTCTTATTGCAGTAAACGGTGAATCGTAAATCTGTGTATTATTAAATACAATATTTTTTACTTCCTGTTCAAAGTCAATAGCCGCATAATCTCTTCCCCAACATTCTTTTGGTGTACCACATCTTACAAGAATGTTGTTGTCAAATGTATTAGGTGTAGAACCTGAGAATTTGTATCCAGGGAATGTTGTATTAAAGTGAATACCTGCTGCCATAAATGAATCACATAAATAGTTGTTGTAAACCTTGTGACCCTGACCACCATAGATTGCCAATAAACCGGCTCTCCATCCTAAGTCAATTGTGTTATATGCAAATACGTTATTTACTTCATCTTTTGCACCCATGGTCTGGTCATTCCACATTGCCAAGCCATCATCACCATTGTTTCGTACTGAACAGTTATATACTACTGCATTACTTGTTCCCTGACAGAAGTTTACACCGTCAGCTAAGTTATTTCTAATTCTGCTGTTTACAACTTTAACTCCATCACAGTAATCGATTTTTCCATTGTAATCACCAAACCAAAAACCACACTCAAAGTGTTCTTCCCAAATATCATGAATTACAGAACCATCTGCCCATATATCCATAAAGCATTTATAAATTGCCTGTTCATTGTGTCTTGAACGTAATCCTGAGTTAAGATACATATTACAGAACTCAACATTTTTACAATATCCGTCAGCTACTGTGCTTCCCTTTGCATTTGGGTTTCCGCCTGAAACGCCACCACCGGAAACTTCTTCACTTGTAAACTGAATATTTGTGTACCAAATTCCGGCACCTGTAATCTTCATATTTTCAGCACCGATAGTCCACATTCCATCTAATAAATATGTACCTTCCGGAATGTATAAATCCATTCCCTTCTTATCTGCATCTGCTACTGCCTGCTTAAATGCTGCTGTATTTTTGCTGGCAATTGCAGCATCAAATGTATCACGGTCTCCATGTTCACCATAAGCTATAGCACCATATTCTTCAACACTTACTGAATTATCAGGCTGTTCAATTGCTTCCGGTACATCCTCGATTTCAAGGAAATCAACACCATATTCATATCCACCTGCACCTGTGCTTTGAATTTTAATCTTATCACCACTCTTTAATGGTGTATCAAGAAGAAAATGTACTTCATCAAATGCAAATGCGCCTATTGCTCCTGCACTATCGCTTGGGCTTCCACTACCAAAGTTAAAATACTGCCACATCCAGAATGAATCTAATTTTACAGTTTTTACTTTTTTGTTATTTACATATACATCCAGAGAACCCTTTACACCTGTTCCACCATTTCCGTCAGGCAGTGTAAATCTCATTGTTACACCTGCTCCTGTTGTTTTCATGGTCCATTCTACGGATGAACCACTTCCCGGAAGTCCTACATAGGACTGTGCTGATGCCTGGGTTGCAATATTATTAGGATTCCAATCTGTAGATGTCTTAAGTATTGCTCCTCCGCTAAGCACTGCATCTGTTGAATCATATCTTGTGTATGGCATTTTTGCTCCTACACGTCCGTTTGCATCTGCTGTCGGAATAGTAAATTGATCCGCAACACCTGCTGCTTTTACTTCTTCCTGACCTTTCTTCAAAGCAACCGGCTGCACTGTCATTGCCAATGCCAATGTGACTGCTAATACTTTTTTTACAATCTTTCTCATTAATTACTCCTTTCCGTTAAGTTTGCAGAAAGAGAGAACCAGCCCCCCAGTCAGTTCTCTCCTTCACTTTTAAAAGTTTTTTCTATAATTAATTAATGACTATTCTATCTCAGAAGCATCCGCTACTGTATTTCCCCAATTGTAATCAACCTGTGCATAATCAGGGTTTACAACCTTAAGGATGTTGTTGTAAAGGTAATCATGGGCTGTGATTGTATTCATCATCTTGTTTGAATACAATGTGTCTGCTATGTCATATACTGAGTATGAGCTTACCTTGCTGTATACATATGTTCCATCGCTAAGCTCTGCATATGCTCTTACCTTATACTGTGCTGAGTATTCCTTTGCCGTGTTTGCTCCAAACAATGTTGTTCTTACAAAGTATGTTGCTGTGTCTGATGATCCGAACTTAACATTTT
>NZ_QUHB01000021.1:0-2651 GCF_003479405.1 Eubacterium sp. AF16-48
GCCCTTACTATCTCCACAACCTTGATAACGTTGACCCGGAGCATCTGAAAGAATACTTCGGGAAAAATAAATATAAACTCCACTACATCTACCGTGAGTTCACTGTGGGTTTCTTTAAGATGGACATTTCCTCTCTTCCGAAAAATGCATCTTCTCTTAAATTTACAAAACACAACTCCCATATTATGTCTCTGTGCCTGACCTTTCACATTAATCTTGGTTTATCACTTCGCAAAACCTCTCAGGCTCTTAAATATTTTAAAAAACTTCCCAAAACCTTCAGATTCATTGCTGACGGTTACAGCGCCTATCCTCTGGCATCAAGCAGACCAATTATGTTAACCACCTCGATAATTTTTTAAGCTGTTATGTTTTTGTTCATTAACATAACAGCTTTATCAGATGACAAACTTAAACATCTGTGTATCCCCAACCTTTAAATAATGGAATCCATAACACATTTCTAAATTTCTCATATGATAATCGGAATTCATCACTCAGTACATTTCATCATCTTCTATCTTTCCGGCAATAATAGCTTTCTTTATCGTTTTCCAATACTTGTTATAAACCGTGTCTGTTACTTTCCCTTCTCTGATTTTAATATCAGCCTAAAAGGTGGATACATCCATCCTAACTCAGGGGAACATATGGCAGCTTTTATAGGATTTCACTTTTTTGTCGCATTTTAAAATTATTTTACATCTTCAATTTTTACAGTACTATCTCCATCTGTAAATAGACTATATACTCTAAACCAGTGGCACCATTCATCCATACCACCTATACTTATATATAATTTATCATCCTGTGAATTGTTTTCATCAACAATTATAGATGATCCTTCCTGTTCAGCTGTATAGCCTGCTTTTTCATATTTTTTTATATAATCTTGTATGTCACTATGACCAATAAACAACGTAAAATGATTATTATCTTCATCATCATTTACTTCAACGGTAAAACCGTCACTTAATCTCAGCCATACGGCAACTGTTTGTGGCAATTCCTTTATGCCATAACCATACTCACTTAAATACTTATATATACATATCGAGTTAATTCCTATGAACAACACAACTATTGCAAAAATAACCAAAATTGGTTTAATCCACGTTTTCATTTCTAACCTCCTAGTATAATAATGATGTAGTCAATTAAGACTACTTGGTTAATAAGTTTCTATAATTCAGATAACAAAAGAAGGTGTTCTTCCTTCATCAGATGTTATCTTAAATAATTATCATGTCTGACGGTTCCTGATAGACACCAGTTAAAACATAAGGTATTATCTCGTAGGATAGGACAAAGAATGTACTCCTCCTTGGGATGCTGAATATCAGCAGATACCTGCAAAAAAGTCAATTAGTCCATTCGACAGGGTTTTATGTTTTAGCTGGTTGGGAGCCCGAAGGCCATACCCGAATAACGCGCTAGGTTGTGTACCTGCCAGATTGGAAATGGATTCCTATCAAGAAGGAGCTATTGCTCATGTCAAACAATGTTATTTTTAATCTTGATGAATTATTCATCTCTGTTGGTATTGATGTCGGTGCTGACTTCTCCTGGATGTCTATTACACTTCAAACCACCAGTTAGTAGGAAAGCCTTATAAAATCCTACATAACTGTATGAGTTCCCTTACAACCGATGTTTCTAAAATAAAAGAATCAGAAGAGTTGTATTCTTTGGAAAGTCGCATTTTCCTGGAATCTACGGGAATTTATCATTATCCACTCTTCTGCTATCTTCGTGATAAGGGTTTTAACTGCTCGGTTATAAATCCTATCATCACTAATGAATAGCCCAAATATGAACATACGAAAAGTACATAATGACCGTTTTGATTCTAAGAAGGCTGCTTTAGTCGGTTTGAAACCTGATTTAAAGGTTTCTCTTATGCCATCTGACCTTGCTTTAAACTGCAGAAATCTTTGTCGTGAATACTATGACTTAACGGATAATCGCAGTGCTTATGTGAATAAGCTGCAAGGCGAACTGCGTATGGCATTTCCGCAGTATCTTCGCATTTTTTCAAAAGTTACCATCAACACATCTCTAACTTTACTTGAGACATATACATCTCCAGAAGCATTTATAAATGCTGACAAGCAAGAGATTATTGATCTTATTAAATCTACAGCCCGCTTTGGACTTACATATGCTGAAAATAAGTATAATGCCATTATCCAGGCTGCAAACGATGCTAATGAATTTGGCTGTATCATTGACAGCAACATCAAGCGTATTCGCCTATATATTAGTTTCATCCGTAAATATGATGAAGAAATAAAAGGTATACTTGAATCATTACATGATCTTATTGATGCCAATGAAGATACTGACTTTGTCAGACAAATCCATTTAATCGAAACATTTAAAGGTGCCGGTTTCTTATCTGCTGTATCCCTTATAGGATTTCACTTTTTTGTCGCATTTCAAAATTGAAATTTATTTAAAGTTTTCAATTTTGATAATATCCTCATTATCTGTATATAGTATATAAATCCTAAACCAATGACACCATTCTTCCATACCACCTATACCTACATGTAATTTATCATCCTGTGAATTGCTTTTATCAATACTTATATCCGATCCTTCCTGTTCAGCTGTATAGCCTGCTTTTTCATATTTTTTTATATAATCTT
>NZ_QUHB01000021.1:2661-8357 GCF_003479405.1 Eubacterium sp. AF16-48
GTATAGCCTGCTTTTTCATATTTTTTTATATAATCTTGTATGTCACTATGACCGATAAACAATGTAGAATGACTATCTTCATCATCATTTACTTCAACGGTAAAACCGTCACTTAATCTCAACCATACGGCAACTGTTTGTGGCAATTCCTTTATGCCATAACCATACTCACTTAAATACTTATATATACATATCGAGTTAATTCCTATGAACAACACAACTATTGCAAAAATAACCAAAATTGGTTTAATCCACGTTTTTTTCATTATATATCTCCTTTATTTCATCACCTTAAACTTAATATCAACTTAAAATTTACATGTAAAATTTACCTTTGTTTTTTATATGACAAATTTCTACATGACAATAATCTCTATTTTTGTTTAATCTTCCCATTAAACTTTTATCTAAACAATTATCAGTATGCCCGGAATATAATATATCATTTTTTTTCACATGACTAATAATTGCTGTATGTGTATATTTCTTTTTTTCCCTATTATAAAAATATATTATATCACCCACCTGTGGATTAAATGATTTAATCATTTTCTCCATATATTCTTTAGTAACTTTATCACTCGTTTCACGATTTATTGTTGTAAAATTACCCATAAGTTTTGAACGAACAAATTTTCTATTCTCTAATACCGTTGTCCATGATGTAGTATATTCTCCAAAACAATCGTTTACATAATGAAAATACCAACCAGAACTTTTTTCTACCATTGGTACATTTGCTGCATACAAAACCTGAGATGCATAATTAGTACAATCAGAACAAAAATATAAATAGTCAGGGTTTGGATTATTATAATATTTTACCATATATTGTCTAGCCTTAGATCTATTATATTTAAATGAATATTTCTTTTTATGACTTGCATTTCCAGTTGGATCAAGATTACTAATAGGATTACCATTACAATAACAATATAAGTTATCCTTTGATATCACATTATCAGCTATACCAATATACCTTACATCATCCGCATTAACAAATCTTCCAACTTCCGCATCATAATATCTACTTTGAAGGTAATAGAATCCACTCTCGCTGTCATGATAATAGCCTCTATAAGTGATATGATTCAATGCATATGGTGTTTCATTTCCTTCATAACAGAAAGTATCCGTCACATTTCCCCATGCATCATATGCATATGTTGCAATCTCTGCACCTCTTGAATCAAGAAGTCCGATTACATCCCCCTGCATATTCTTTTCGAAGTAAATTCTTGTCTTCTTAAGGCTCTGATCTATGTCATTTATCTGACTATACTCAAAACCTGTCATTTCGTCATTTCCGTTATAGAAGTACCAGATGTCATATTTCTTTCCTGTTGCCTTGTATGTTACTGTCTCTCTTATAAGTTTTGTTTCATCCCATTCATAATCAGTGGATGTTGTATTTGTTTCCTTATAGGTTCGAAGTCCATCCTGATTATACCTATAAGTGATTTCTGAATTATCTTTCAAAGTCATCTTTGAAAGCTGTCTGCCTCTTGTCCATTCAAAGCTTTTTCCATCTATATAATTAACCGGATTTCCAAGTCCGTCATATGTTATATCTTCTCCATCATATTTAGTAAGCTGATCCGCCCAATCACTGTTTTTGTAACTATACTCCTTATCCTTTACGTTTGTGAGGCTTCCGTCCTCATTTATCGTTTTAAAATGTTTTGCATTAACATTTCCTGTGCTTGAATATCCATATGTACAGCCTGTATTGTTTGTATAATCCAGTTCCTTTGTAAGCCTTCCATGAACATCATAAGCATACTCATACATCTTTTTACCATTCTGCTTTATTGCTGTTATGTTGCCTGCAAGGTCGTATGTATACTCAAATTCCTTGTCTTCACCATACATACCTATGCTATAGGTTGTTTTTGTATCTGACACTTCTTTCTGCTCACTACTTAAAATATCCTTTTTATAAAGCTGTGAATATAGCCTTGTGTTAATCGTCCTTCCCTCATCTGATAATTCCATTGTAAGACTATCATTATTATATAATTTATCTGTTATGACCGTTTTATTTTCATCCGATATATCTGCTTTATGTGATGTCTTATATGTTACGCACTTTCCTTCAATGTCTTTAAAAGTATAGGAAATATCCGTATCCGTTATATTTCCTTCCTCATCCTCAACTGTTTTTATATCCTTTATAAATCCATCACTTCGTGATACCTTTACCGTATTATCATTGTAAATATAATCATAACTTACATCTTCACTGCCGGTTTTATCTGTAAGCTTAAGGAGTTGTCCTTCACTATTGTATTTCATTATGTATGAATATGTGGTATCTTCATTATAATATATTTTTGATTCTGTCGCCACTGAATTAATATTATTTTCATCAGCTTTTATTTCTGAAACCACTGTTTTTATTTTTTGACCATTTCCATACGATACTACATTCTCTGTCTCATCAACAACTTCTCCTTCTTCAATATTTGTAGTGTCACCATTTTCGCCCTTATTGTCTTCAAGAATATTTTTACTATAATTTACAAGAGGAATATTTCCCACCATAAGGGATGTCATTTCTCCGTCATTATAAGACATTGTGTATTTTGTTTTCTGGTCACATATGTATGTAACATTTCCGTCACTATCATATGTATATGTTATGCATATTGTATGTTCTCTGTCCTTTGAATTTTCTTCTATGATTGCCGTATTGTTCCCTTTTTCATCATAGAAATATTTTACGGTCTTGTTTAATGTGTCATCACCGTAATTCGTAGTTATCTTTTTTATATCACCACGATATATGTTTACTATATAAGTTGCGGTTACTCCATTTTCAGTTTCTGAATATTCATGGTCATAAAGTCCCTTGTGTACCTGAGCGGAGTACGCTCCAAGCCTGTCAGTTCCCTTGAGCTGTGGATTATCTGTTTTTCTCGGATCTGTTTCTTCAAGTTCGTCTGAATCATTTCTCTCATCAAAATCCGAATCTTTCAACCATGGGTCTGTTCCTTTCACATATTCTTCCAAATCACTTAATCCATCTTCGTCACTGTCTTTTCCATCTTCATTCTTTATTGCAGGATCTGTACCAAGGGTAAATACCTCATATCCATCTGGCAGTCCATCATTATCCGTATCTAAATCATATATCTTGTTTCCTTGTGAATCTGTGCCTGTTGTCTCATTCCACAGTGTCTTAAAATCCCATATTTCATAGCCGTCTTCAAGTCCGTCCCCATCGGTGTCTCTTATAACCGGTCCATAGGAAACATCTATTACATCATTTCCATTCTCATCCTGCTTTGTTTCTGTTACCCTATCAAATGAAACTATATTGCTTAGTATATCATCTTCCCCTGTAACAATATCCTCATCTTGATTTTTTAATATAGCAAGAACCCTGAAATCTGTTTTCTCTGTATTATCTGAACATTTATAAGCATATTCCGTACCATACGTTATTCCAACAGATTCAAAGCTTCCTTCATTCTCCCTCACATATACTTGGTATACATCTGCATCTTCATATGCTTCCCACTGAAGGTCAATCTCTGTTTCATCTTCGTTTTCATCATCAGCTCCGCTTATGACGAAACTTCCATCATACTTTGCATTGATATTCTCAGTTTCGCTATATCCCACATAAAAGATAGGTCTTTTCTCTTCTGCTGGTCCATAAAAGGTCACATAATTGCCATTGTTCGTATTTTCCGTCTTTAATGCTATACCACAGGATGCAATCTTTTCTGCTGCAACTTCCCTTACAATATCAGTCATATACAGCGCAATTCTGTCATCGATCTTATTATCTTCACACTTATATATTCCATACTTTTTCGTTCCAACTTCAGCTTTTCCACCCTTATACATACTCATAAAATCACAAGAACTTTCTGCATTTCTAATGCTGATTTCCGGAGTTCCCCCTATTTCAGCTATGACGGGTTCAAATACCGCATAATTAACTGTCTTTCCTTTTAATGCATTAATCACATCAGAACAGAGAATGAATGCCGTCTGCCCATAACCTTCTGAATCTATTCCCGTGTAAAAGCGATATGAACCGGGAATTGCATGTGCGTTACTTGGATTTTCATTATAAGAATTAATGTTTGAACTCTTGGTTGCATCCCAGTAAACGCTCGGATCTACTGTAATCGGATACTTGCTTTCATCATTTAAATAATCACTGTTTACAGTCAATTTTACGATATATGTATCATCTTCCACTTTTTCCAGTTTCATTTTTACATCATCATAGGATTTATTTCCCTGTGCATCGCTTACGTATGGTGCCGATATTGATGCAACAACATTTCCATTCTTTTTGTCCGTTAATAGAATGTAATTGTCATCATACTTCACCGGCTCCATTCCCGTAAAATCATATTTGTATTCAAATGTATTTCTCTCAGGCTTTTTATCTAATACAATTTCCTCCTTGACACCGTTGTTTAATGATGTGTAAACATACTTTATATTCTGACTTTCGCTTGAATATTCCACTTTGTTACAGTCTTCACCGTCTTCTTCCTGCGCAATTATTTCTTCTTCATTTGTTAAATATTTCTTTCCCTCTATTTCATTAACGGTCGTTCTGTTTTTACCCTCTTCCGTTTTGCTTTCTTTATCATCTTCCGACACCGGTGCAAAACATATGGCATATTTTTCACTACTCATGACAATCGGATGTTCTTTGTCTAACTTTTTTGAAAAATACTGTCTGCTATCTCCTTGTGTATTTACATACTGATACTCCCCTGCATTTAAATTTTCATCATTTTCACATATCACATTTAATTTTTTCTCATCCGTTCCTGAAATTTCATTAAGCGTATTATCATAGTCTTTCCATCTTCCCTTTTCTTTATATCTGATGTTTTCCCCATATACTTCCATTTTTTTCGAGCCATCACTCATCAGATATGTGTTTGTGCTTTCCGTTCTTTCTCCTGTAAGTTCCTTTACAACTGTTACTTTCTCTTTACCCGCATTGCTTTCCGTTCTGTTTTTCTGTGCGGCATAAACTGAATCTGCCATTGTGTCAAGATTTAATCCTGTTACCATCAGTGCAATAATCAAAATAAAAGATATTGTCCTTTTTCCTGTTTTTCTCATATGTTTCTTCTTTTCTTTCATATTAACGTACCTCCCATGCTATTTGTTAGCTTATATTTAATTTTGCTAAATATCTTGTATTCACGCATATGGTACCAATCTACTTTTTTCATTTCACCCCCACTTGCGTAAGTGTACCCATTTTTTGCGTAAGTGGGAGTTTTTTAGAAAAAACGACAAAAAAAGATATGCCGATTAAATTAACCAACATACCACCCTTTACTCTATTTGCAAGATATCTCTCTTCGCCTCTTTAAATACTGCTTTTTAGTTTCTGAATATCTTCTCTTGCTGATATAGGCAAATTCATCATTAGCAAAATATACTGCACTACTATCAAAATTTTTTATTTTATCCAAATTCACCAAATAAGAATTGTGGCATCTGCAAAATCCAACACTTTTCAATTGTTTTTCATACTCCGATAAAGTTCCACTGCATTTTATTCTATTATCCGATGTATGTACAACAATGTTTCTCCACTCCGTCTCAATATAAAGAATATCCCTTATCTTTATATTAATTTCTCCCTTACCCAATTGGTAGTGTCAAATTTACTACCCTATTTTCTTTATAAAACCTTTATTTTTAGG
>NZ_QUHB01000022.1 GCF_003479405.1 Eubacterium sp. AF16-48
CGTATAAGGTTGAGGATTACCATGTAATCATTAAGGACGGTGAACTGCACAGATATAAGGTGGAATAAACATACACCTAGGAATGACAGAGAATTAAAAACATATATTTTAATGGGAATTGTGGATGTATGTCTGCAATTCCTTTTGAGAAAAACGATTTAAATAGAAGGTGGTTTGTCACATAAGGGAGAAGTTTACAATAAACAAGAATACATTGCTTAGAAGGTACATCAAACCGGAGGATGTTGAAAAATATGTAAGTGGAGAATATGATGCTGTAAGAGGGTGCATCTCAAGGGAAGGTGACTGTAATGATGTTGGAGATTTTGAGGATATTTTTGAAACATTTCGTCTGGACTATGATAACATACCATATCATTCAACAGATAAGTCATACTGGAAGATAGAGTTTAAGTCTACGAATAAGGAACTCAAGAAAATCAATCTGGACAACACATATGGTTATGAATTAGGTGGAAACAACACGTTACCTGATCCATGTACACAAAATGCATTCACGGGTTCGAAAAATGGAAAGGTAATACCGGAGTGGAATTTGGAAAAAGCTGTGAAATATAGAAAAGATTCATTGATTACTAAAATTGAAAGAGGAAGAATGGTGGAACAATACAAATTTAACGATGGAATATGGAGGAAGGTAAAATGAGATTCCCATGCAAGGTTGAGGATTACCATGTAATAATTAAAGACGGTGAATTAAACAGATATAAGCTGGAATAAATCTGCATTTGGGATAATACCGATGGGAAAAAATTAAAGGAGGCAACATAGTGAAGAAAGTATCAATTTCATTAGCAGTCATAGGAACAATTTGGGTTTTAATGGGAGTTATTGCGCAGCTTAATAATTGTGCCGGAGAATTATTATTTTTTGCGGCAGGAGCTTTTATACTTATGGCAATAGTCACATTGGTGTGCAGAAAGAAAACTGTTGTTATTTCTGCGGGAGTGCTTGTAATGTACATAGCGATAATATGCCAATATATTATGTTCAATAGTTTTTACATTGCCAATATGTGTATAATAATGGCTTTGGTAGTAGGATTTTTATTAATTCTTTATGGAATTATAGCCGGTTTGAAAACAAAAAAATAAGTTTATCATTATATTAAGATAAGAAGGAACGTTCATGTATCTGTATGTAATTACGGGTATATGGACGTTTTTTAGCGTTTGTCTTTAGGGCAAAAACAAGTGGAATTTTCCAGAAAGGTTATTAAATAATAAAATGTGCAAAAATAAATCAGGTAGAAAGCCTACAAAATAAAAAAACATATTTAGGGTGCAAATTTGTATTATATGAAAAACAAAGGAGTTATATAAAATTTTAATACTTTTTTTATAAAGAAAAACACACTAATATATTTATAATGAAACGATTTTATGATAATATAGATATACCAATATGTCATAAAGGAGAAATAAAATGGGCAACTTAAAATATTTAGATAAAAAAGGGACATTTACCCTGAATAATCCGGATTTAACCAGCTATATGTATTTTCCGTTAGCTAATGAGGCAGGAGTTATGAGCTCCATAACACCTGATTTAGGGGGAGATATAAAATTAGACCAGAATACATTTTTGTTAGAGCCGGTTAGCAGTGAAAACCTGCACAACAACAAGTCAGTAAGAAACTTTTGGATTTACGTTGAAGGTAAAAAAGCCTGGTCTGTGGCAGGACGTTCAGCAGCACAGCAGGCAAAGTTGTTTGATGATGATAAAGAAGAAGTGAAGCTGACAGCCGGAATTATGTGGCATCAGATAGAGAGAAAATCTGATGATTTAGGGCTTAAAGCTACAGTGACATCATTTGTTCCTGAAACTAAGGACAAGGTGGAACTGACTAAAATAGAAATTACAAACATAACAGATTCACATATTAAATTTACTCCTACTACAGCTATACCTTTGTATGGACGTTCGGCTTCAAATATAAGAGATCACAGACATGTTACCTCTTTGCTTCACAGAACATTTACGGTAAAAAACGGAATAGAAATCTTTCCGACACTTACATTTGATGAGAGAGGACACAATAAAAACACTGTTTATTATGGAGCTTTGGCAAAGGAAGAAACTGACGGAGTAATGGTTTCCCCAATTAGTTTCTGTCCTGTTACTGAGGAGTTTATCGGACGTGGCGGAAATTTTGAAAATCCATATATGGTTGCCAAGAATCAGCCTCTTCCGTATGGAATTGGTGAAGAAATTGACGGCTACGAAACAGTTGCGGCAATGAGATTTGCTGATGCTGTAATCTCACCGGGAGAAACAAAAACATACATTATAGCATTAGGCTATGGTAATTCAGAAGAAGAAATAGATAAGTTAGGGGAGAAATACCTTGACACAAAGGCTTTTGACAGCTTTCTTGAAGAAACTAAAAAATATTGGCAGGATAAAATCAATGTAAGTTACAATTCGGCAGACAGTGATTTTGATAACTGGATGCATTGGGTTAATTTCCAGCCTATGCTTAGAAGAATATATGGCTGTTCATTCCTTCCTCATCATGATTATGGAAAAGGTGGAAGAGGATGGAGAGATTTATGGCAGGATTGCCTTGCCCTTCTTATTATGGAGCCAAAGCAGGTACGTCAGATGTTAATTGACAACTTTGGAGGTGTAAGATTTGACGGAACCAATGCTACTATTATAGGTTCAAAGCAGGGTGAATTTATTGCTGACAGAAATAATATTGTAAGAGTGTGGATGGATCATGGAGCATGGCCATACTTAACTACAAGCCTTTATATGCAGCAAACCGGAGATATTGAATTTTTAAATGAAGAAAATACATATTTTAAGGATGCACAAATTGGAAGAGGTGAGCATAGGGATAACCTGTGGAGTGATGGTGAAGGCAATATGCAGTTATCAGAAGACGATACACCATACAGGGGAACTGTACTGGAACATTTGCTTATACAACACCTTACATCCTTCTACGATGTAGGAGAACATAACCATATCAGACTTCGTGGTGCTGATTGGAACGACGGTCTTGATATGGCTGAAAAACGTGGAGAAAGTGTTGCATTCACAGCGTTATATGGCGGAAATTTAAGAGATTTAGCAAAAGATATAATGACTCTTTCAAAGAAAACAGGAAAGGATACCATTTCTCTTGCAAAGGAGATTGAGGTTCTCTTAAATGCAGACAAGACAGTTTATGACAGCATAGATGAGAAACACAAAGTTCTAAATGCTTATTGTAATGCAGTGGGGCACAAGGTAAGTGGCGAAAAGGTATCAGTAGACTGTACAAAGCTTTGCAATGTGCTTAATGAAATGTCATCATGGATAGCAGACCATATTAGGAAGACTGAATGGATTACTAATAAAGAGGGAAATTCATGGTTTAACGGATATTATGATAATAGTGGAAATGCTGTTGAAGGTGATTTTTCATCAGGAGTAAGAATGATGCTTACAGGTCAGGTATTTGCCATTATGTCAGGTACTGCTACGGATGAGCAGGTGGCAAAAATTGTAAAATCGGCAGACGATTATCTTTATGATGGAGCAATTGGAGGCTACAGATTAAACACAAACTTTAATGAAGTTAAAACCGATCTGGGAAGAATGTTTGGTTTCGCATTTGGACATAAGGAAAATGGAGCAGTATTTTCACATATGGCAGTTATGTATGCCAATGCACTTTACAGAAGAGGTTTTGCAAAGGAAGGATATAAAGTAATAAATACCCTTTATAAACATTGTCACAACTATAGCGTAAGCTGTATTTATCCGGGAGTTCCAGAGTACGTAAACCAGAGAGGTCAGGGAATGTATCATTATCTTACAGGCTCAGCCAGCTGGTTGCTTCTTACGGTATTAAATGAAATGTACGGTATAAAAGGTGAACTTGGCAACCTTAAACTTCAGCCAAAACTTTTAAAGGAGCAGTTTAAGGATAACAAAGCAGGTGCATCCTGTCTGTTTGGTGGCGTAAACATTAATGTTATATATGAAAATCCGAAGGGACTTGATGCAGGTGAATATTCCGTAAAGGAAATATATATAAATAATGAAAAGTATGGCAATGGTGATGTTATTGCCAAAGAAGATATTAACAAATTAAATAAAGAGGTGCAAATTACAGCAGTTCTTGGTTAGGTAGGAAATAAAACGAAGGAAGTTCATTTTTTGTAAATGTTTCCTATCACTGGTCATTAATCAAAAGTTGATGGCAATACATATTAGCAAGAGGAGGAAATATAATGGAATGGGCAAGAGCAATTTGCTATTCAGGTTATCGTGAAGGGCAAAGTCCCAAAACCGGCACGTACCCTACATATGAGCAGATAAAAGAGGACATAAATATTTTATACAACATGGGATTTAAGTACATAAGAATGTATGACCCCATTGTATATTCGGAAATGACATGCCAGGTAATAAGGGATATGAAGTATGATATGCAGATGATGTTGGGTCCTGACCTTATATCGGAAGTTAATAATCCTAATTGTCCGTGGCTTAAGACAAATTATTCAGATGAAGAGTTAAAGGCAAGGGCAAAGAGAAATGATGCCAATATTGATGAATTAATAAGAATTGCCAATGAAAATTCTGACATTATTAATGTTGTATCAGTAGGGAATGAAAATACTCCTAAATGGGGAGCCAATACAGTTCCTGTGGAAAGACTTATTGAATTTGCCAAGAGGCTTAAGGCAGGAACGGGAAAACCGGTTACCTTCAATGAGGGAGCAATAGAATGGCAGGAATTAGGGAAACTGGCAAAGTATCTTGATATAATCAGTGTACATTCGTATCCTCTCTGGGGTGGCAATTCCGTGGAAGGTGGACTTAGGGAAAACAAAAAATGGTACAGACGCATGAAGGAATTGTATCCAGATAAGGAAATACTGTTCTCTGAAGTAGGCTGGGCAACAAGCAGTGTAGGATTTGCACAGATTAAAGAAGAGGATGCCAATGAAGAAAACCAGAAAAAATACATCGAGGAGTTTTGGAAATGGAGTGACAGTGAGAAAATAATTGCTTATATGTTTGAAGCTTTTGATGAACCGTGGAAAGGTGGAAATACTCCTGAAGAACCGGAGAAACACTGGGGAATGTATTTTGTGGACAGAACTCCTAAGCTGGTGCTTCAAAACTAAACAAGTAAAGACATTTGTCATTAAGTAATGATACCTAATATAATGTATAATAAGAAAAAGCTGTTGCGCTGATTTAAAAGTCGGCGTAATGGCTTTTTATGTTATAAAAACATTGGACTGTAATTATAAAAACGTTGCAAGCCATAGAAGATTTGAAATGTTTTTGCAAAATGGATAATATAATAACAAAACACAGTAAATAAAGATAAAAATATTTCAAATCAAGTATATTAATAGTATGAAAAGAGTTAAAAAACGCATAAAATACTTGTAAAAAATGCATAAAATAAAAAGCGTTTCAAACGTTTTAATCGTTGAAATGCACAAAAGACAATGCTATAATAATAACATCTTTAGTTTGTACGAGAAACTAAACGAGTATTAAAGAATTAAAGGAGGATAACGTTAATGAAATTTAACAAAACAGTTAAGAAGTTTTTAGCTTTTGCATTAAGTTTAGCCATGGTTGTATCATCATTGGTTATTAATGATGCAACAGCCAGGGCAGAAGGAGAGTTTGAAATCTCCCGGATAACATGGAGCGTAGAAGATAACGTTAAAATGTTTGACGTGGAATTTACTTCTGCTTATGATGGTGAAACAGCAAAGGATCCTTATATCTACTGCATTTATGTAGACCAGACGGATTCAGATCATTCCGCAATTAACTATTCGAATGAATGGAATTGGAAAAGCAATTTTCAATGGCTGAATGAAAATGGAGGAATGAACAACAATTACAAGTTTGACAAGGTATTTACAATTGCATCTGATTTTGCAGCCAATGGAAAGGCAGGTATATATCTTGCACAGGGAACACATACTGTGTATATTGTAGCATATTCAACAGTTGAAGATGCTCAGGCAGATACTAACCCTGTAAAAACAGCATCAAAGGGAATTACAGTTCCGGGAGAGGTAGAAACAACTACAGTACATGATGCAGACACAGTGGCAAACATTGAAATTACAAGTGTTGAGAAGGATGTTAATAACGGAATTACAGTAAAATGGGTACACCCTGAAGGTATGGATGGTTTAACACAGGAATTTTACATTGGAACTCCGGACTCAGTTATTGAAGATGAAAAGCATTGGGCAAAGAACGGTACAAATAATTACATCTGGGGAGTTGCAAAAGGCAGAACAGATGTTGATAATGTTGTAGCTTCAAAGGATGATTCAATTAAAGTTGAAAATGGTGGTGACTATGTAGTTAGAATAATATATAAAGATGCTACAGGAGCCATAGTTGCAAGAGGAACTACAGAACCTGTTCATTTTGAAAAGTATGTTAATAATGAAATGAATGTATTTCAGGAGAGAAATGAAGGCTTAACAGCATTTCTTAAATGGACAAAGGTTACAGGAGCAGCTTCATATGCACTTTATGATGCTGAAGGAAATGAAATAAAGAAAGATATTGTTGCTGACTGGGTGGATGTTGTACTTGCTGATTATGATACAGAATTCACATATACCATCAAAGCATTTGACAGCCAGGGCAATGAAATAGAAGTTACAAAGAATACAGTAAATGCAAAGGTTTCAACACAGCCTGAAACTACAGAAGCTCCGACGGAAGCACCAACAGAAGCTCCTACAGTTAATCCTGGTTCAGAGATTAAATTAGACAAGGAATTTAATGAAGAAGGAACATTTG
>NZ_QUHB01000023.1 GCF_003479405.1 Eubacterium sp. AF16-48
ATATGGAATGACTAATACCTGATATTTTGCTCTTGCCAATATATGTTCACCTCGCTAAAATTGTAATTTATCTACATCTTAATCAAACCAAAACTTGGTTATCAATTATTTTGCTTTACATGGTATTTTATAGACATCTAATCTAAAAACAACAACTGCTTCAAGTTATCTACATTGCCAAGAAATTCATAATTAACTTTACCATTATCTCTTTCTCCTCTGCTCTGGATTCTGCAATCATAAGTGTAATTGCCACCAATGCTCCATCACTGATAATTTTTACTCCATCTTTATAAAGAGCATTGTTGCGTGCTAAAAATTCGAGGAAAAGAGATGCAGCTATTCTCTTACACCCATCAGCATAAGGATGGTCCTTTATTATAAAGTAAAGTAAATTTGCAGCTTTTTCTTCCAATGACGGATACACATCTCCTCCAAACACATTTTGATAAACAGCTGCTAATATTCCTTCAACCTTACCTTTCTCTTTCTCAACGCCGAATACATCTGATTTAAATGAATCTTCCATTTCATCAACCATCCTTCGACATTCTTCATAAGTAATTCTATAAATCGGTTCATTTCCCTCAGGTTTTTGTAAAGACTGGTGATCATATTGATCCAAGAGAAGCAAAGCTTCAGTGTATTGATTTACTGCCTTTAATATTTCTTTTTCCTCCAAATCTAAGGAATATGCTAACATTTTTGTCTGAATATTAACCGTTTTTTGGAGTGCATACATCCTTTTTTCGTTTATTGCATATCCTTCCATTATGTATTGTTTCAACACACCATTAGCCCAACGTCTAAACGCAATACCTTTTTTTGAATTAACTCTATATCCTACTGACAATATCATATCAAGGTTGTATATTTTTGGTTTTCTGCCTCCGGTACTTTTGTCGGAAAAACCGACAGAAGTATCATCCAGCTCACCTGACTTCAAAATATTAGATATATGTTCACTTACTGTTGCATGACTAACTCCAAACAATGTTTCTATCTGTTTTTGAGTAAGCCATACCGTTTCCTGTTCCGGATTTATTTGAACCTCTATGTTAACATTACCATCATTAAATAATACGATTTCATTTGTCATTATATATAATATCCTTCTTCTAGCTTATTATTTATTAAATAAAATATTTTCGTTATACTTATTACTATAACTAAAATCCCGATTTGTTAAGTTCTTTCTATATCCCATCTTCTTGCCCTTCGGACAAGAAGCATCCCTCGCTCAAAGAGCTCGGTCAATTCTAAATTTTTCTATTTATTTTATTAGTTCAAAAATACTTATGTTTACATTATTATTTCAGAATCAAAGTACTGTTCTGTAAACAAAACTTTTTCCCATATTTGTTCTTTAGTAAATATCATATTTTGAGGTGCAACGACCCATTTTTCCTCTACATCATTATTGCGATGTATTATTGCAATAATTCTTCCAACAAATTCCTTTACAGGTTCATCTACACCTATAATATACGCATCTTGTTCCTCTCCATCTGGAGCAATTATCCCTTCAATATATCCATAATTAATCGTATAATACATATCTTTATGCTTAGGATGATAACTTCCAAGTGGTCTGTCAACCACTACTTTTACAATATCGCCAACCACTATATTTACCTCCTCTAACTTCAATTCTCCTACCGTAGTAATTTGCTATTATCTACAAATTCTTCATCATATAGCGTTCCCGATACTCCACATAGCCATGTTTGGTATAAAATATTTTTGATTCCTCAAAGCCATCTCCTCCCAGATGAATTCTTACCACTTTCTTTCCTTGATTTGCTATATAATTTTCTGCCATTTCTAACAAAGCACTTCCAATACCTTGTCTTTTCAAATTGTATTTTACAAACAAACGATGCAGCCAAACCTCATCTGTGTCCCTTATAGAATTATATCCAATACTTCCTATAACTCTGTCTTGTTCATTAATAGCCAACCAAAACATATCTCCTGCATCCAAGTAGTTCCTTTTAACATCCAATAAATCCTCATTTAATCCCGGAACTCGACCTAAAGCATTTTTTGCTTCTAATATCATAAAAATCATATCATCACGATACTTGTCTTTATACTTAATTATTTTCATAATACTTTCCTTTAATCTTGTTATTGTCTATTATCGTAATTCCTCAATAAAAAGCTGCATTCTTCTTGTTACCAATTCATTAGATTTCATATTTTTCAAAGTATCTTTATCTACCCACTTATAATCCTGTGTTTCTCCTTGTTGAAGAATAATATTAGACTTGTCCCAATCCGTAATCACAATATAATCAACATATATTGAATGATGATTATGTTGAACAACCCTTCCTAGCTCCACTAAATTTGTTTCATTTATTCCTGTTTCTTCTCGCAATTCTCTTATTGCACATTCAAGTGGATTTTCTCCTTGCAATGCTGAACCTCCTGCTGTAGCTTCCCAATATTCACCATAATGCTTATTTTTGTCTCTTTGCATTAACAAATATGTACCATCTGTATGTTTAACAATAACCTCACACACTAAATGGTACATTCCATCTGGTACGGCTTCACCTCTTATTAATGTTTTATCTTTAATTTTATTTAAATTCATGTCATATGCATCCCAAAGTTCCATAATTCACGTCCTCGTACAATATTACTAATATTCTAGTTTATTTCCTATTCTATATTGTTTCAATTTTTTCTATCAATTCATCCCAATTATTAATTTTAAAATAATCAAAATCTATCTCGTCTCCCTCGTTTTGACCCTCAAATGAGTTCTTTTCTTCTGTTTTTCCTTCATACAAAACTGGAAATATTCCTGCATTATGTGCTCCATAAATATCCGCTTTTACACTATCTCCACAATACCACACTTCTTCTGCATTTAGTCCTGCTCTATTCAGCGCTATCCCAAATAGCATTTTATTTGGCTTTTTAAATATATAATCCCCGGAAGTAATTGCAAATTCCAGTTTGTTATTCGGAAGTAATCTGTTCAATCTGTCTTTCAAAGATTTTCCAGACCAACACATATTACTAATGACTCCACTCCTAATGTCATTTTTATTCAGATAATCTAATATTTTATTTGCATTTGGCATAATATCACATTCTGATACACCATTCCATATAATGCTTTCTGCCTCTTCCAATGAAACAGATAATTCAATGTTCATGTATCCATATACTAATCGCAAAAAATTTTTCTCACAAATATCAATTCCATTGCCACACTCATTTATCTTTTTAAATGTGCTATTTACTATTTTATTAAATTCTTGAAATGAAATATTTTTAGGATTACTTTTTATGTATTGGTATATTGCTTTATTCCCCTTTTCTGCATTATGTCCAATCTCATACAATAATGTATGTCCATAATCAAATAATATCATCTTCGGTTTCTGTATACTCATCTTTATATTCTCCATATATTAAATCTAAAAGTCTTCTCCATAAATCTTAATTTAGTAATTCTTGTCTAAATATCAATTATTTCTTTTGCACGATGCAACACCGGCAATTCTCTATTGGCTATAAGTTTCCCTAATCTTGTATTTGACCTATATTCATACTCTCTAATAGCTTCTTCATAAGATAATTTCAATGTTGATAAGTGAAAATTATTTCTTTCATCTTCTGTCAGTTCTTTTTCACCAAAGAATTCAACTTTGCACAAAAAATAGTTATTAATATTATGTCTATGAATCAGATTATAATAATCACTTACAACTCCGATTTTGCAGATTACATCTACTTTTACCCCCAATTCTTCTTTAAGTTCTCTTTTTATTGCATCCTGCAATTCTTCACCTTCTTCAACACCCCCACCTGCTGTTTCTATAATTGTTGCCTGTCCGAAATCATCATTTCTTTCAGCTCTTACAAAATAAAAATTTCCATCCTCATCATACACTATTGCTCTGGCAATATTTCTGTTATGATCAATATATTCCATTTGCCATTGGTCATCCTGCAACTCTATATTAAGCTCCGTGGTATGAATTGTAATATTCTTATTTACATTCTTTTTCAATTTCATCAAGTATTTTTCCTTATCTTTTCTACAAGCAAATCTAATTATTTTTTTATATTTGTATCGTTCTAATATTTTTTCTATTTGAGGCAATGTATCTTTTCTAAAATCCATAATCCATTTTTGAAAATCAGGGTCCAATTTTGTTTCTATCCACGGAATGTCATCGCGCTTTACACCTATTCTTGATTTAACTCCTTCTAAGCAATCTTTAGTTTCATAGTCGAAGAAAAATATCGTGTCCGCAGCTTTTATTCTTTGCTCAATAGTTGATATATAATTTCCATCAAGAATCCATTCTGATTGACTTATTATTCGATCTACCGCGCTAATCAATTCTCCCCTACTAATATGCGTTTTATCTTTCTTCCAATATATATTATCCATATGAAAAAGTTCTATTTGCAAAATTTCTGACAACTGTTTTGCAAAATAAGTTTTCCCGCTTCCCGGACATCCGATTATAATTATTTGTTTCAATTTTTTTACTCCGTATTATGTATAATTATTTAACAAGCATATCGCTAATAAATTTTATTTTACTGTCTTTATTTTCAAAAGTACTAAAATGGTGCTTACCATCAAATTCCAACATATCACAAACTCTTTTCTTTATATCAGGAACAGTAATTTTTTCTTTTGCAATGTTTGGAGTAAACCATCCTACTTCAATACTTTCATCTGATACATTTTCATTTCCATCTATATATTTACAAATAAATGTCAAATTCACAACAGGAGGTAAAATTATTCCTTCAAGGGGACCATATCCATCTTTAGTATTCAATCTCTGATATAGACCAACAAACTTTTCCGGCTCGACAACAATGCCACTTTCCTCAAATATTTCTCTTTTTAAGCCACTTATTATATCCTCTCCCTGTTCTACCACTCCGCCAGGGATTTCCCATCCTCTACGTTTTGATTTAATCAATAAAACTTCATCGCCTTTATATACTAATCCTGCAACAGATATAAAATGTAAAGGTAAGTTTCTTGTTTTTAACCATTCATCCATCGCTTCTCTCCTTTTCGTCTCCTAATACTAAATTTCTCTACAATTCCTTTTTCATATATCCACATGTAAATGGAAAAAAATCATATTTCTTTGTTCCAATATGTATTGCTCCATTCAACTCATACCATTTACGAAGAACTCTGTTTTCTTCTACAATAGCTATATTAATAATTCTACAGCCTAATTCTTTTGCTATATTAAAGGAATGAGCTAATAATTGTCTTCCAATGCCCTTATGTCTATACTCTGGCAATACTGCAAGATTATTAAGTTCACATTCTCCATTTCCTTGTAACAAAAGTGAATAATATCCACACAAAGCACCATCTTCTTCAAATACATACATTGGCCTATGCTCTCCATCCATATGCCAATACAATCTATCTTGCGTAGTCGCAAAAGCTGTAAACCTAGGAGCATTTTTCTCCGTAAAACCATATTCATCTGCAACTGTCAAAAAACTTTTTTTAATAATTTCCACACATACTGGTATTTCTTCACCTCTTACTTTTCTTATCATTGCCACACCTCATAAATTCTAAATTTGTTTTACTATTTCTAAAAAAAAGAAATGTATCTTTATTCTAAACTTTGTATTCCTCAATTATCTCCATAATTGATTTTTCATAAATATTCCCATTCAACACATCCCCATTTTCTGAAAAACTAATTGTTCTAACATCTATTGGATTCTCCTCATATGGATTTATATATTCCTTGTTCTTATCGAAGTAATCACTTAGATATTTCACTGCATTTCCATTTGGAAAAATAACATTTCCTTTTGCCTGTGGAATATTTAAATCCTCAAATTCAGAAATAATTTTCTTTGTCTTTTTGTTATATTCATTATCATCTTCTTTGCTCACAAGCCAAGCAGGATTTAATTTAATTTCTACACCACTCTCTTTTATGCACATTGCAAAATATTTCACTATATCAAGCGGTATAGTCTCTTGATGAAATGAATCAACAGATAATAACACTTTTTGAACTCCACTATATGACAACATTTGCGCCACTTCTCTTACTCTTTCTTTGTCTTTAGGAAAAAATCCGTTAGTGATTATTGCCCTATCCTTTATGTTCATTTCTTTAGCAGTTTTATGAATGTTGCAAACCACTTCCGGATATATCAAAGGTTCTCCTCCAAAAGTCATTAAAGATTTAATATCATAGTTATTACATATATCAATAACTGCTTGCACTGCTATGTCTCCATCTATGTGTTTTCCACTTGATTTATGTTCTCCCTCTGAACAATGTATGCATCTTCCTGTGCATGCCATTGTTACAACAAACTCTATTCTGTTTAAATTTTCTAAATACTTGTTCATTCTTTTTTACCTCATTTGCTAATAGACCTAATTCTCAGCCTATATTTCAAAATCTAGAGCTTATGACAAGCTTACAACTGTAACACACTACAATTTTGTTGTATTTAAATCATAATATGAATATTCTTAATTTAATGTTCCTAATTTAATTTTACTATCTAATTCCCATAAC
>NZ_QUHB01000024.1 GCF_003479405.1 Eubacterium sp. AF16-48
TTCTGTCTTTCCAGACAACTGATTCAACCTGTTGTAGGAATAGTAATTATATGTTGCCTCATCAAAAGTTTTGTCCGTTGCTACCGTATCTTTTTTGATGATTTTTTCATAAGTTCTATTTCCCACACTGTCATATGAATATGAAGACGTTATTGTTTTGTATGTAAGTTTATTATTTTTTACCGATTCTACCAGCTGATTTAATTTGTTATAAGTATAAGTCACATCCTCATCTTTTAGATTGTTGCTGTAATTATACTTTTCGTGCTTATACGTGATGTTCGAATTCTTATCATATTCATAATCATACTGTTCAAGAATTAAATCTTTATTGGTACTGTTATAGTACTTCATTGAAAGAACTCTGTCAAATACATCATAACTATAATCACGTTCCACATAATCTGAATCCTTGTTTAAGAAATTTTGAAAATCCTTAATACAAGATATTTTTCCATCACTATAATATTCATATTTTCTTATAGCTGCCGCATCGTCACCTGATAACAGTCCATCAATTTCTGTTATCCATTTATCCTTATTATACTTAAAAGCTATTCCCTTAAGTTCATCCCCTGTTGTATTCGGATAATATATTTTTGCTATATTATCATCTATGTTATACACATATTTGAGCTTTGCATTTTCAACTTCACTGTCAGATGGTTTACTTGTTGCATTGATTTCCGCAACAGATATATTGCGCCCGTAAGCATCATACTCATAAAACGTATATCTATACGGTATACCGTTTTTATTATCTATTGCCTCAATTATATTTCCTTCTCCATCATAGATATATTCTGTTGAATTTATCTCATTTCCGTTTGCATCAAATGCAGATTTCTTAACATTGTTTCCATAAACATCATATGTAAATGTCAGATATGAACCGTCACTATAAGCTTCCTTTATTTTCTGCCCGTTAACGTCATATTCATATGTTGTTTCAATACTTCCACTACTAGTTTCATCCTTTATGGATAATACCTGTTCTGTACCGTTTGTTGTTGTTTTTGAAACACTTCCCAGCGCATCTGTTACCGTATCAACAACTGATTTTATATTTCCTTTTGAATCTTTTTCTATATTATCATAGCTGTATTGATTACTTGTTCCGACAGCAGTCGTCACTTTAGTAACCCTTCCCTGCTCATCATACTCATAACATGTACTGTTTCCATTAGCATCAGTCGATTTTATCAGCATTCCCGCTGCATCATATTCATTTGATGTAACAATTGAATTTTCTCCCACTTTGAATGTATCACCTGCTACCTCCGGATTAATAATTGTGTCCGTTTGATTGCCATATGCATCATAAGTATTGACAGATAATTTTCCTTCTGCAATTTCATTCGCATCTGTTTCATTCATTCCACCCGTATAAGTAGTAAAAATTCTTCCATCGTTATCATAAGTGTAATCCACATACAAACCATTGTTTAATTCTCTAACGGTTCTTCCCAAACTGTCTGTATATGTCTTACCTACAACTTCATCACTTGTATTGGTAATAGTAGTTACAGTAGCATTCTTTACAGTCATCATGCCTTTACCTGTATTGATAGAAACACTTCCATAACTGTATGCCGTTCTTGTTACTTTTTCATCACTTCCTACAATTAATTTTGTCTCAATAACACGATTCATTGAATCATATGTATATTCAGTTATTCGTCCCTCTTCATCAACCGACTTTATCTTGCTTCCATTTTTATCATAACCATTTTCTGTATTTTTTGTAGTTTTCTTACCATTTACCTGAGCTGTTTCAGTTGTTTTTATAACTCTGAGAAATTCATCGTATTTATAAGAAGTAGTAATATTATTTGTTTTGTCTGTCTCTGTTATGACATTTCCTACTTCATCATAAGTATAGATGTTTTCCTCATTAACAGTTCCTTCAGAGGATGACTCGGACAGTTCATCACCATCAGCATTGTACTGTGTATCATCGCTATATGTTTCAAGACCATATTTTTCGGCATTATCTGACTCTACGTCTTCCACAATAATCTCATTGCTTGTATCAACCGTTCCATCTGCATTATATCTATAATTTGTTATTGTATTGGTAACCTTATCAATTAATTTTACCGTATTTCCCTGATCATCATATTGATACACTTCATGAGAGCTGATAATTCCATTTGCATTTTTTTCAATCATCTCTGTTGGAAGATTAATTACACTATCAGCTCTTCCTTTACTGTAATCATATGAATATTTTGTAATGCTTCCATCTACATCCACCTGCTCTGTTACATTTCCATGGGAATCATATACAGTTTTATCAGATTTACCTGATGTTTTTTTGACAACAGTATCCCCTTCAAGTGCATAGTAAGAAGTCCTATCTGTCGATTCGGTGAGCAGTGTCTTATTGTTTTTATCATCATACTTATATTCCGATTTATTTCCTGATGCATCTGTTTTAACAGTAATTTTTCCCTGTTCATCGAAAACATAGCTTTCACTATACAACTCAGTTTCCACCTGTTTCTTTTTCACTGTAATTGTTACACTTTTATTTGCTTTATCTTCAATGCGGTTGAATTCCATATTATCCCCATTTGGATAAACAAATTTATCCATGGAGTCACCAACGTATTCAACACAATAATTGTTTCCCTCAGCATCACTTATAACACTTACGTTTCCATTTTTATATGAATAATTGTAATCTATCTTTCCACCCTTTGTTCCTACAAAAGTTGCTCTCACCAAATAACCGTTTTCGTAACTGTATTGATAACCATATTCGCTATCTGTTCCTTTCGCAGCTGTTATATTGCTTATAAATCCTTCCTTATTGTAGGAATACTCTGCCTTCTGACCACTGCTTGTTACTACTTCCGCAATTTTTCCATTTTTCTCATTATACCTGATATACACAAACGTATCATTATTTTCTTCGATTAATATCAATCTTCCACAGTCATCAAATCTATAAACTTCACCTTCTTTTTCTGTGATTTTATAATAAACATCTAATTCTAAGTTTGTATTGCTTATAACATTTCCATTTGTGTCTTTCTTTTCTATGGTTTTATACAAGATATCATCGTCTGTCTCTAAACTTAATTCTGAATTCTCAACACATTTATATGTATCTCCTTCTTTCACAAATGTGTATATTGATTTTGTATCGTCTGAATAGTAGATTTTATCATCTGTTTCAGATACATACATATCATATGCATCACTCCAACCATAACCAAATGAAGAAACTACCTGAGCTTTCGAATTATACACTCTGGAGATATTAATTGGTATTTGTGGTGCCGGAAGTGTAATGTCATTTTGCTCATATATAAAATTTCCTTTTGAAAGTTCCACATATCCCGTACCGTTTGGAGTTGAAACTGATTCATATTCGTATAGACTATTATTTCCCAATCTATCTGAAATTGTCTTTGCAGATAAAGTTGTTGAACTAATTTCTTCCGAAAAAGCACTATTCTGTGTCTGCTTTTCTTTTATTGCTCTGATTTTATAGTAATATATTGTATTTTCATTTCCAGATACCTTAATTGCTCCCTTTGATGATGCTGTTTTTATCAGGGTATCATCATCCGGTATAAAAAGGGGAGTTGTTCCTCTATATACCTGATACTTAATACTATCATTAAATTTACCACTTTTTGTAGAAAATCTTAAAACGGTATTTCCACCAATCTGCTCTACAGCATAAACATCAGTTGGAGCATAATCCTCCAATGCCTGTTCTGTTTTTTCATAATAGTAATTATATGAAACATCGTCAGACACATTTCCTGCTTTATCAATAGCACGTACTTTTATATTATACTTGCCATCATTATTAAAATCTTTTTCTTGTAGTCTCGCCTCACCATTTGCCTCGTAACCTAATGTCTGATATTTTCCATCATCAATTTTAACCTGAATTTCTGATAAATTGTCATCTTCAAAATCACTCCATTTAATCACTGGCAAATCACTGCTTGAATTGAAAAATCCTGTTTTAGGAGTTATTTTCACAGTTCCCTTTGTAGGGTTTGTTATATCTCTATAATATAAGCACTCTTCTTCTGTGTCATTACCTGCTTTATCAGTTGCTGATATTGCAATGGAATTTCCCCCTTCTTCAATATTCTCTATTGTTACTGTTCCTTTATTTTCCAATAACGTCTGACTCTTGCCATTAACGGTGAGTCTATAATCCTTTAATGTTCCATCGTTAATGCTATATTCTAATTGTGGCATATCGGGACTGTTATCATATTTATCTTCATCCGTATCCGGAATCACCTTCATATCTATTTCAGGAGCGTCATCATCATAATAATATGTAAACTTCTTTTCACTGCTTACATTTCCTGCTCTATCTGTTGCTCTTACAGCTATTGTATTAACCTTTTCTGATTCTAAATCACCAATTGTAGCATTGCCTGTATTGCTATCTGCTAATGCCGCATAGTTTCCATTATTAACCTTTACCTGAATTGACAAAAGATTCTTTTCAGTAACATTCCATGTTATCTTAGGCAATTTATTACTATATGAAGAAGCAGACGTAGATGGTGTTATCGTTACCGAATTCAGTACAGGTGCCGTTCTATCGATTACAAAACCTATTGCTTTTTCCGGCGATTTTATTCCTCCTTTATCTACCCCTCTTACATAGAGATAATAATGCCCCTCTTTCCAACCTGAACTTGCATCTATTGTCTTTGTTCCGCTTGAAGTTGTACCTAATTTTGTTGAATCTGAATATGCAATATAATCTGTTGTTGCTGAATGTGTAGATTCATCATAGTTTTTAACTTTGTACTGAACATAATCCAGCGCCTTTGATGTTATGCCACTCCATGAAACCTGCAGCTTTTCTCCTGACTTTATGTGCACTTTTGTGAGGCTAACGTTTTCCGGCTTTGTTGGTCCGTCATAATATACTACTTCCATTTTTGGCATTTTTGATGTTGAAGCAGTTCTTGAGCCATAGAATTTTACATATGAGGAAGCTGATTCTTTTTCTGCTTTAAATACCAGTCCATAATTTTTATTTCCACTTCCTGAACCCTTTGCAACATTTCTTGCCCATGTTGTCATATTTAAAGTTTTCTTTGCATCAGCAGTTCCACTGGATGTAAATGTTGCCAGTGAATCACCTGTACCCCCCGGCTGATTATTCCATGTAATATTTCTGCACGCAAATTCATTCTTTACCGGTTCAACATTAATTTTTACGCCCTTTGTGTTTGCTCCATTCTCATACAATATCAGTTTTGCACTTTCCACATATTTTCCGCGTACAGTGCTTTTTAAATCAAGTGCTCTCATGTATGTTCTAAACAATCCCTGACTTCCTTTTCCAACAGAGAAAGCTTTAACACCACTTGCATAATAATTAACATCAGGATTTGCCTTTAAAATATAAGCCTCACCTAATTCACCGGTTCCTTCCCATGTGACTGACGGATCAATTGTAACAGGATACTTTCTGTCAGTTGAAGTCAAATAGTCATTATCTACAACTATTTTTAATATATATGCATTTATTCCCTTTGTTTCAGAAACGGACTTCTCTAATTCATAATGTACATCTTCACTGTATGCTTTTCCCGTACTATCATTCATTGA
>NZ_QUHB01000025.1:0-467 GCF_003479405.1 Eubacterium sp. AF16-48
TCACTGTCAGATGGTTTACTTGTTGCATTGATTTCCGCAACAGATATATTGCGTCCATAAGCATCATACTCATAAAACGTATATCTATACGGTGTACCGTTTTTATTATCTATTGCCTCAATTATGTTTCCTTCTCCATCATAGATATATTCTGTTGAATTTATCTCATTTCCGTTTGCATCAAATGAAGACTTCTTAACATTATTTCCATAAACATCATATGTAAATGTCAGGTATGAACCGTCACCATAAGTTTCCTTTATTTTCTGTCCGTTCATGTCATATTCATATGTTGTTTCAATACTTCCACTACTAGTTTCATCCTTTATGGATAATACCTGTTCTGTACCGTTTGTTGTTGTTTTTGAAACACTTCCCAGCGCATCTGTTACCGTATTTCTATAATATCACTGCATCAAATGTCATTTCAACAACAACCTTTTCCAATCTGTTCTACCTCCATTTTT
>NZ_QUHB01000025.1:477-2995 GCF_003479405.1 Eubacterium sp. AF16-48
AAGACTTCTTAACATTATTTCCATAAACATCATATGTAAATGTCAGGTATGAACCGTCACCATAAGTTTCCTTTATTTTCTGTCCGTTCATGTCATATTCATATGTTGTTTCAATACTTCCACTACTAGTTTCATCCTTTATGGATAATACCTGTTCTGTACCGTTTGTTGTTGTTTTTGAAACACTTCCCAGCGCATCTGTTACCGTATTTCTATAATATCACTGCATCAAATGTCATTTCAACAACAACCTTTTCCAATCTGTTCTACCTCCATTTTTATCCAAAAAGATACCACACATGACCTCTATTCTGCCTTGAAACATGATAATGATATCCGATTACCCCACTTTTATTCTTATCAATTTCCGGTCCTATAGTTTTTTATTAGCGTTAGCTATTCGTGCTACAACTTCCGCTTCCGTCCTCGTCACTGTAAACACATTTCTTCCAGCATAAACTTCTTTAACTGACTGAACATATGATAATGTGCGTCCTATATCCACATATGTGCCTCTTAATGTTGTACTCCAATATTCTTTGTTAATGTAATGCTAACATCATCCACATTTATAAATCTGCCTATCTCTGTATCATAATACCTGCTTTGTAAATAATAAAATGCTGTTTCTTATAAAAAATCCCAAACAGTACCATATCGAAATGTCATTCTCCCCAGCATAGCTGGGGGATTAGACTTTTCATTTACATTTCCTCTCCAATAAGCATATTGGTATTCACAAAAAAATTTCTACAGAAGTGTAAAAACAATATACTAATAATAAAAAACATTAACATTGTAAATATATGTAATATTTTTTTTCTGTACGGCTTTTAATATACGTATAAATCTTGTATGTAGAAAAAGCCAAAAATACTGTTCCTGTTATAATCATTCCTATTATTGATATTATATATAATTTATTACTAATAGAATTATAATTATATTTTATATAATCATACTTATTATTTTGAATTTTAGTCGCTAATTGAATTTTCAAGCCATCGGTAGCATATATATAGGAAAATACATTATATAGTATAATAATAATTCCCAAATATATTTTACTAATATTTTTTTTCATTACTGAATCGCCCTTCAGAGTTATATGCATTCGTAATACTCCTTTCTTGTATTTTTTTGTCAAAAACACTTGACAAATTTTCGAAAAATGTGACGCTACGCACCCTTGTTAACAAGGTATTCTTTTTCCTTCCTGCAGTGTAATTACCTTGTCGTTTAACAATAATATTTGTCCACAAAAATAATTTTATTTAACCTTTAATCTGTCCTATATTCGATTTCATTAGGTTTTGTAGGAACAGATCTAATAAGCTTCACCATCCTATCTGATTTAAATATTTTGTAATCTTCTTTACTTAATTCACGTTCAGAATATTCTGAATATAAATCGTCACTGTACTGTATAATTACATACATTTCATTATTAAATACATACAGTCTACTTTTACCGTCATTGTAATATTCATCCACATTATCTAACAAAACTTTATCCTTCTTTAAATCATATAAGGAAAAACTTTCTACTCCCTTTAATATTTGAAATCTTCCATCTCCCACAACAACAACAGTGTCTTTTCCAATACCGTATTTATAATTTTCATTTTTGGCACATCCTATAATATTTAAGCAACTACAAATAATTATTATCAAAATAATCAATTTTTGTTTCATTTATTCATCCTCCATATTTTTTCTCTCTATTAGATTTTTTACCATATCTACAAGAATAAAAACATACGAAATAGTACGTTTACGTGTAATCCGCTGAAATAACCCAATTCATTATTTGATTTTCTATATCTCCCAGTCATAGAGAATAATAAAAAATACATTATCCTTTTTCATTCTTCCCTATGACTGTTCTATTCCAATACTTTCTCACACAAAAACTTCTCTATTTTTATATTAAATCTTTGTTTTTATTTTTTCTATCTTTGAATTTCATTTCAACAGTAATATGATAGCCATTACTTATCTTAAATGCTTGGCACACCCACTCATAATTATTTGCAATATTAATAAATGAATTATATTTTTCATATGAAAAATCATAATAATCTTTCAAAACACAATTTATTTTTCCTTTTTTAAATCTGTCTATATATAAGTCCACATTATGGAATGCTCCAAACATATCACCATGTTTAAATGAAATTGAATATTTTTTTGCTAAGTAATTAGATTTTTTAAACTTTTTCACTTTATTCCTAATTTTTCGTGATTTCTTTAATTTCTTTGCTAATGCAGATTTATTTCCATAATACAAATCACTAGGATTGTCTTGTAATGAATGTTCCAAAAAATCTGCCGAGTATTTCCAATTCTTTTTCTTTCTTAAATATAGTTCCGCTCCAATATAAGCTGGAGAATTTACTATTTTTTTCTCTAAAACACCCAAAGGTGAATATCTACCAGTAACAACCATAGATATATGTCCACTTGGATCCACATAGTTAATTGGATTATTTGCACAATAAGCATATAAATTCCAACA
>NZ_QUHB01000026.1 GCF_003479405.1 Eubacterium sp. AF16-48
TTAGATACGGAAAGCTCAATCAAGCAGGGGTGTAAGTATTTTGCGTCCCTGCTTTCTTCCTGCAAAAATCAAGGTATCGACGACTTGAATGTAGCGATACAGTCTTATAACTATGGCGGTGGCTATGTGGGATATGTGGCAGGAAAAGGAAAAAAACACACTTTTAATCTTGCAGAGAGCTTCGCCCGTGAGAAATCGGGTGGAAAGAAAGTAACCTACACCAACCCGATAGCCGTTGCTAAGAATGGGGGCTGGCGGTATGGCTATGGAAATATGTTCTATGTGGAAGTAGTCAATCAGTATTTAGCAGTTCCGCAGGTATCGGGAGAACTGGCACAAAAGGTAATGAATGAAGCGTTGAAATATCAAGGCTGGAAGTATGTGTATGGTGGCAGTAACCCGAATACTTCCTTTGATTGTTCGGGATTGACGCAATGGTGCTATGGAAAAGCTGGTATCTCCTTACCGAGAACAGCACAAGCACAGTATGACGCAACCCAACATCTGCCACTCTCGCAGGCAAAAGCAGGCGATTTGGTGTTTTTCCATTCCACCTATAACGCTGGTTCGTATGTAACACACGTCGGTATTCTTGTTTCGCAGACACAGATGTACCACGCAGGCGACCCGATAGGATATGCAGACCTAAGTAGTAGTTACTGGCAACAGCACTTAATCGGTGCAGGACGAGTAAAACAATAGAAAGGACTTGAAAAATATGTTTAAGAAGAATAAGAAACAGACAGAAACTATCAAAGAACCAAAAGAAAAAAAGGTGCGTACTGTCAAGGTAGGCACACATAAGAAAACCGTGATTGCGTTGTGGGTGGTGCTTGTCGCAAGCGTGAGCTTTGGGGTGTATAAGAATTTTACGGCTATCGACCAGCACACCACCCATGAAAAAGAAATCATTGAACTTTGCTTGCAGGACACCAACGGGATAGAAAATTTCGTGAAAAACTTTGCGAAGTCCTATTACACATGGGATAACAGCAAAGAAGCTATCGAAGCAAGGACGCAGGCAATCAGCGGTTATCTGACAAAGGAATTGCAGGACTTAAATGTAGACACCATTAGAACCGATATACCGACCAGCTCCACGGTTACAGATGTGATTGTATGGCATATCGAGCAATCGGGAGCGGACACTTTTTCTGCTACCTACGAAGTAGATCAGCAGATAAAAGAGGGAGAACAGACAAGCAATGTGAAAGCAACCTATACTGTAAAAGTCTATGTGGACGCAGACGGGGATATGGTAATCGTTCAAAACCCTACCCTTGCACCAGCAGTTGAAAAATCAGACTATGAGCCTAAGACACCAGAAGCAGACGCAAGCGTGGACGCTGATACGGTAAATGACGCTACCGCTTTTCTGGAAACATTCTTTAAGCTGTACCCAACAGCGACGGAAAAAGAGCTTGCTTACTATGTATTGGGAAATGTGATTGAACCTATCGGCAGGGACTACCTTTATTCTGAACTGGTAAACCCTATCTTTATAAAGGACGG
>NZ_QUHB01000027.1:0-758 GCF_003479405.1 Eubacterium sp. AF16-48
CAAATGTTCCTTCTTCATTAAATTCCTTGTCTAATTTAATCTCTGAACCAGGAGCTGCTGTTGACTCTTCTGTTGGTGCCTGTGTTGGATCAGCTGTTGGTGCTTCCGTCGGATTTTCTGTAGGTACGTCTGTCGGAGCAACTGTTGGTGCTTCTGTTGGTTTTTCTGTAGGTGTAACTGTTGGTGTATCACCATCATCTGTTCCATTTTCATTTTTTATAATAACAGTTGCTGTTCCACCTGCATATTCAATTTCAACAGTGTTTGTTTTCTTTGTCATCGCTGAAAGGAAAACAATAACTCCTGCTCCCTGAATTTTTGTAACTTCATCACCTGTTTTTCCATTAACTGCAACTGAGCTGATTCCTGCCGGTACATTTACATATATACCTTTTTCAGGCGACCAATCCGGCTGCTGAATATTATTAACTGTTGCTGTTGTTGAATCGTCATATGAGAATCCATCCCCTAAGTCTATCCAAACCTTTACTGAAGGATCTCTTGTTGTTGTTTCCCCTTCATCTTCTATTTTTAATGTTGCATTTCCTGTAACAGTAGCTGAATTTTCTGTAGCTGTTGCGCTAACAACTATCTGATATTCTCCCACTGCCAATGTGCTTACCTCTGATAAAGGAATAAACATACCATGGGCATTTGTTCCGTCAATTTTTACACTTTTTCCATCTACTGTTGTTGTAATAGAAGCAGCATCTACTTCTGTACCCCATGCAAAATGGATTCTTGCCTTGTCAAATATT
>NZ_QUHB01000027.1:768-1315 GCF_003479405.1 Eubacterium sp. AF16-48
CCCATGCAAAATGGATTCTTGCCTTGTCAAATATTCCCTGACATGTAAATCCTGCAATAGTAGCATCGCCGTCTGTAACTGTGTAAACTTTTCCATCTACAGCAACGCTTCCCTTTGCCTTAACCGATGTCTGTCCATAAAATGTCATCGAACTGACAACCATAGCTATGGCACAAACATAAGCAAAAAACTTTTTCATTGAATTACTTAATTTCATCATATACTCCTTTCTATAACTCAACTTTTTTCAGATGATGTTCCTCCTTTTTTTCATTCAATCACCTTGTTTTCATTCTAGCATATTAGGTAAAAACCGATTAGGTGTGTTTTTTTATAAAGGTATCATTTTTATATATTTTTTTATGTTTTTTGTCCTTAAAGAATGTAATTTAATATCAAAGTTTTCCCATCTGTAAGTCATATAAAGAAAGGTCATCACACCGGCAAATAATTCCACCTGCATGATGACCTTATATATGTTCTTAGTTTATTTTACTTTAACCTTTTTAGCTTTTGACCATTTTCCTGTGTAAGACTTCTTTCCTAC
>NZ_QUHB01000028.1 GCF_003479405.1 Eubacterium sp. AF16-48
TCCTGGTTCAGAGATTAAATTAGACAAGGAATTTAATGAAGAAGGAACATTTGATTTAGGTGGTTATAAAATCTATTTGGGAACCAGCTGGAATGCTTCAACTGCTAAGGCAGGAATCGATGAAAAAGATGCAAAGCATGTTATAGTTCAGCAGACAAACAGCAACTGGAATGATGCATGGGGATTACAGGTTATTAAGAAATTTTATAATTTAACACCTAATGCTACATACACAGTTGAATGGAACATAGTTGCAGCATCTAATGATGGAAACGTAATGGTAACAAACAACAAAGCTAAAATTCAATTAAATGGAGGAGCACAGACATTAACAGGAACATTTACAGCTGACGGAGAAGGAAAAGGCGAATTTGTAGTAGGAATGGGTTGGGTAGGTCTGACCAATCCTATAGAATTTTTCACCCCTGTTGTAAAGGATGCAGAAGGAAATGTTTTAGATGACAGCAAGATTGATACACCTGCTGAAAAGCCGACAGAAGCTCCTACGGAAACTCCAACAGAGGCACCGACTGAAGCACCAACAGAGGCACCGACTGAAGCACCAACAGAGGCTCCTACAGCAGCCCCAACAGAAAAGCCAACGGAGGCACCTACAGCAGCTCCAACAGAAAAGCCAACGGAGGCACCTACAGCAGCTCCAACAGAAAAGCCAACACAGAAGCCGACAGTAGCACCTACAACAGCTAAGGTAAAAGTTGGAACAGCCAAAGTAAAATCAGCTTCAAAGAAGAAAGCTTCAGCTAAGGCAAAAATTTCTCTTAAGAAAGTAAAGGGAGCAACAAAATATCAGGTACAGATTTCTACATCAAAGAACTTTAAGAAGGTACTTGTAAAGAAAACAGTAAAGAAGTTGTCATTTACAGTTAAGAGCAGCAAAATAAAGAATAAAAAGAAATTATATGTAAGAGCAAAGGCTATTAAGGTGGTAGGAAAGAAGTCTTACACAGGAAAATGGTCAAAAGCTAAAAAGGTTAAAGT
>NZ_QUHB01000029.1 GCF_003479405.1 Eubacterium sp. AF16-48
GGATCCACATAGTTAATTGGATTATTTGCACAATAAGCATATAAATTCCAACACTCTGCATTTTTTTCTGTTCCACGATATGTGTCCTGACTTAAGAATACTCCTTCATCCGGATTATAATAACGTGCATTTAAATAATACAGCCCTGTGAGTTCATCATAAATACCGCCTGTATAGCAAATTTCATTTTTAAAATCCGTTGCTATACGTTCTGCTGTCTCTCCAAAATCTGTATAATCATATGATTGAACACACGCACTGGTATTATCAGTTATGTTTGTAGTACTTCCCTGAACATCCTTAGCATAAAAATATTCATTCTGGTTACCACCACTATACCTAATGCCTACAATGATATTATCCTGATTTCCTATTACATTCTGACTTATTTTCTTTCCACTATCATCTGTTGTATATAACAACAAACTTCCCTCATAGAAATAGCATGTAGTATTAGACTTCTTATTATCACCATCAATCACAATATCAGTCTTTGATATGCGTTGCCCATTACCGTTATATATGTTGTGCTGTTCGCCGGTCTTTTTTCCATCTGTAGTGACTTCCACATCCGTTAACTGATTTTCAACATCATATGTATACTTTGTGTTCGTCTTTGACTTTCCGTCTGTTACTTCTATCTGATTTCCTCTCGCGTCATATTTGTATGAACCTGTATAAGTCTTCGTTGTTGTTCCATCTGTTATGACTTCTGTCTTTCCAGACAACTGATTCAACCTGTTGTAGGAATAGTAATTATATG
>NZ_QUHB01000003.1:0-101953 GCF_003479405.1 Eubacterium sp. AF16-48
AAGTAAATTCCACTGTGAGATGGGAGAGTGGAATTTAAAATTTTAATTTTGGTGCAATAAAAGAAAATATATTATGGTTCAAAAAGCCATCTAAATATGATAAAATTACGGGTGGATTTAATTTGCAAAACAAAAGAGGTTAAGTAAAATGTTTAAAAAAGGTTTTGATAATGAGAAATATCTGACAATGCAGTCAGAACATATTAAGGAAAGAATTGCCCAGTTTGGAAACAAGCTATATTTGGAGTTTGGTGGAAAGTTATTTGATGATTTCCATGCTTCAAGAGTTTTGCCGGGATTTGAGCCGGACTCAAAGCTTCAGATGCTTTTACAGCTTAAGGATCAGGCAGAAATCGTTATAGCAATTAGTGCGGAAGACATTGAAAACAATAAGGTACGTGGAGATTACGGAATTACTTATGATATGGATGTTTTAAGACTTATTGATGAATTTCAGTCAGTGGGATTGTTTGTAGGAAGTGTGTGCCTTACAAAATTTGCAGAGCAGCCGTCAGCCAACCTGTTTATTAAAAGGCTTGATTCCATGAACATTAAGTCATATAAACACTACAAAATTCCAGGATATCCAAGTGATGTAGAGTTTATTGTCAGTGATGAAGGTTACGGAAAGAATGAATATATCGAAACAGAAAGACCACTGGTTGTAGTTACTGCACCGGGGCCGGGAAGCGGAAAGATGGCAGTTTGCCTTTCACAGTTGTATCATGAACATAAAAGAGGTGTAGATGCAGGGTATGCCAAATATGAGACATTTCCTATTTGGAATATTCCTCTTAAACATCCGGTTAATCTGGCATATGAGGCTGCAACAGCAGATTTAAATGATGTAAATATGATTGACCCATTCCACTTAGAAGCCCGTGGCGAAGCGGTTGTAAATTACAATAGAGACTGCGAAATTTTCCCTGTTGTAAATGCAATGTTTGAACTTATTTTTGGGAAAAGTCCTTACAAGTCACCAACAGAAATGGGTGTAAATATGGCAGGAAACTGCATTATAGATGATGAGGCATGTCGTGAAGCTTCAAAACAGGAGATTATCAGAAGATACTACAAGTGCCTTTGCGAAAAGAGACGTAACGGCACAACAAAAGATGACATATGTAAGTTAGAACTTTTAATGAAGCAGGCAGAAATAACTGTGGAAGACAGAAAAGTTACAATTGTTGCTCTTGAAAGGGAGAAGAATGAAAATGGAAATCCGGCAATGGCTATTGAGTTAAGAGACGGAACTATTGTTTCAGGAGGTACAAGTGAGCTTCTTGGTGCGGCTTCTTCAGCTTTGATAAATGCTTTAAAAGTTTTGGCAGGTATAGATAAAGAAGTAAAACTTATTGACCCTAAGGCAATTGACCCGATACAGGATTTGAAGATAAATTACCTTGGAAGCAAAAACCCAAGACTTCATACTGATGAGGTGCTTACGGCATTATCAGCTACAGCGGCAAATAATGAAATTGCCATGAAAGCAATGAAGAAACTTCCATTATTAAAGGGATGCGATGCACATTCAACAGTTTTACTTTCATCAGTTGATGAGCAGATTTTTAAAAAGTTGGGAATCCAGCTTACCTGCGAACCGAAATATGAAGAAGATGAAAGAATGTATCATAAGAATTAATGTTTGAAATGGGAAGAACCCTTCGCACTGTGGTGTGGAGGGCTCTTTTGACGTTAATTAAATAATACAGTATAAATATACATTAAAAAAATAGTAACATTTACATTTATGACCATAAATAAATATATTAAATCAAGAAAATAACTTTTAACAATATATTCCAAGTTGACTTTTATAAAAAATATGCTATCATAGCATTAGAACAAATGTTCGAGATATGAGGCGCAATTTAAATTAAGGAGAGGGAAAATGTCACAGAATAGAACATATATAGCCATAGATTTAAAATCATTCTATGCATCTGTGGAATGCAATGAGAGAAATTTAGACCCATTGACTACTAATCTTGTAGTGGCAGATATTAGTAGAACAGAGAAAACTATTTGCCTTGCAGTTTCACCTTCTCTTAAGGCATATGGTATTCCCGGCAGAGCACGACTTTTTGAAGTGGTACAGAAGGTAAGACAGGTTAATCAGGTGCGTAAAAGAAAGGCTCCGGGTGGAGAATTTCAGGGAGAATCTTATGATGATTTGGAACTTAGGAGGAATCCTGCCCTTAAGTTAGATTATGTAGTGGCAACTCCCAGAATGTCGCTTTACATGGAATACAGTACACGTATATATGATATATATTTGAAGTATGTTGCACCGGAAGATATGCATGTATATTCTGTGGATGAGGTGTTTATGGATGTTACATCATACCTTAACACTTATAAGATGACTGCTAAGGAATTTGCAAGCATGGTAGTTCGTGATGTGTTAAATACAACAGGAATTACGGCGACGGCAGGCATAGGCACTAATATGTATTTGTGTAAGATTGCCATGGATATAGTTGCAAAACACACAGAGCCCAATCAGGATGGTGTCCGTATAGCTGAGCTTGATGAAATGGCGTACCGCAGGTTGTTGTGGAATCACAAACCATTGACGGATTTTTGGAGGGTTGGGAGAGGATATGCCAAAAAGTTAGAAGAAAATGGTTTGTTTACTATGGGGGATATAGCCAGATGTTCTCTGGGAGAACAGAATGAATATCATAATGAAGATTTACTTTATAAACTTTTAGGAATAAATGCTGAATTGCTCATAGATCACGCATGGGGGTACGAACCCTGTACCATAGCTGATATTAAAGCATACAGACCGGAAACCAATAGCTTGGGTTCAGGTCAGGTATTGCAATGCCCTTATGATTTTTATAAGGCAAGGTTGGTTGTAAAAGAAATGACAGATGCGTTGGTACTGGATTTGGTGGATAAAAAACTTGTCACCAATCAGCTGGTTTTAACTGTAGGATATGATATTGAGAATCTTAATTCAAAAAAACGTGGGAAATATCAGGGAGAAATAACTATAGACCGTTATGGAAGAAGAATACCTAAACATGCTCACGTAACCATTAATCTTGATTATCAGACCTCATCCACCAGAATTATTATGGAAGCTGTAACGAAAGCATATGATGAAACCGTTGATAAAAGCCTACTTATAAGAAGAATAAATATAACGGCAAATAAGGTTGTATGGGAGGATTCAATAAAGGAAAACAATCAGTTTAAGCAACTGGATTTCTTTACGGATTACAATGAATTAGGTAAGGAAAATGCTAAGGAAAAGGAGAGTTTACAGAGAGAAAAGAATATGCAAAAAGCCATGATTGACATAAAAAAACGATTTGGCAAAAATGCGGTACTTAAAGGTATGAATTTAGAAAAAGGAGCTACAGCAAAGGATAGGAATGCTCAGATTGGAGGTCATAAGGCATGATTAACGATTCTAAGGATGACAATTACAATGATATTATTAATTTACCTCACCATGTGTCTAAGACACATCCCAGGATGTCTTTACATGACAGGGCTGCCCAGTTCTCGCCTTTTGCAGCTCTTACAGGTCACGAAGAGGAAATTAATGAGTCGGCACGTCTCACAGAGAAAAAACTGGAATTAGATGAAGATGAAAAAATAAGAATAAATGAGAAATTACAATTTATAAAAAATAATATAGACAAAGATATAACTGTGACTTTTACATATTTTGTGCCTGATGTGAAAAAAGCAGGTGGAGAATATAGGAAAATCACAGGAAAAGTAAAGAAAATTAATATATATGAGCATAAGATAATTATGAGTGAGGGGATGATTATTAATATTGAGGATATAATTGATGTGGATATTATGAAAAAGTTTATAAAATTGGAAATTTAATATATTTATGAGATATTTAAAATAGTTAGCTGCATTGGAGTTTTTACTTTTTTATGGTATAATCAAGCAGTTATGCGTGCTTTTTTTAAATAATATCGTGGGTGATACAAAGGCGAAAGGATTAAGTGAAATGACATCAGTTATTGAAAGTATAAACTCAGCAGTTAATGATTTTATATGGGGTGTCCCGGCAATGATATGTATTATTGGAGTGGGACTGGTTTTGAGTTTTAGAACAAAATTTATACAAATCAGAAAATTCCCTTATGCAATGAAAGTTACCATCGGTAGGATGTTCAAAAAGAAAGAGGCGGCAGATGGTGCAATGACACCGTTTCAGGCTGTGTGTACGGCATTGGCAGCTACAGTGGGAACGGGGAATATTGCAGGAGTGGCAGGAGCCATTGCAATAGGTGGACCGGGAGCAGTTTTCTGGATGTGGATTTCTGCAATACTTGGAATGTGTACCAAATTTTCTGAAGTAACCCTTGCAGTACATTTTAGAGAAAAAAATGAAAAGGGTGAATTAGTTGGTGGCCCAATGTATTATATAAAAAACGGATTAAAGAAGCATTGGCACTGGTTGGCGTATCTGTTTTCAATATTTGGTGTTCTGACAGTATTTGGTACCGGAAATGCAACTCAGGTAAATACAATTACAACTGCCATAGATTCAGCTCTTGAAAATTATGGAATAATGTCAGGAGATAGTGCAAAAACAGTAAATCTTATAATTGGAATAATTTTAGCTGTTTTATTGGCAATGATTCTTTTAGGAGGAATTAAGAGAATAGGTCAGGTAACTGAAAAATTGGTCCCTTTTATGGCACTTTTATATATTGTATTTGCAATAGGTGTAATTGCATTAAACATACAAAATATTCCTTCAGTTTTTTCATTAATAATAGAGGGAGCCTTTAATCCGGCATCTGTAACAGGTGGTGCAGTTGGAAGCTTTTTTATGAGCATGAAAAAAGGTGTTTCAAGAGGAATTTTTTCCAACGAGGCAGGATTGGGAACAGGTTCTATTGCCCATGCATGTGCTGATACAAGAAAGCCGGTAAAGCAGGGATTCTTTGGAATATTTGAGGTGTTTGTGGATACTATTGTTATATGTACCCTGACAGCGCTGGTTATTTTATGTAGTGAAGTGCCTATTAACTTTGGAAGCACAGCAGGAGCAGAGCTTACAATCTCAGGATTTACCTCAACATACGGTAGCTGGGTTTCAATTTTTACTGCGGTGGCAATGTGTTGTTTCGCATTTTCGACCATTGTAGGCTGGGGACTGTATGGCGCAAGATGTATCGAATTCTTGTTTGGCTCAAAGGTAAACAAGCCTTTTATGCTGGTATACTCTTTAGTTGCCATTGTGGGAGCTACAATGGATTTGGGACTTCTTTGGAGCATAGCCGAAACCTTTAATGGATTGATGGCAATACCAAACCTTATTGCGGTTTTCCTATTATCAGGAGTTGTGGTAAAACTTGTAAAAGAATACTTTGCAAAAGAAGGAAAGTAAAGTACATATTATGTTTGACAATAAAATATCATAAGTGTAATGAAAAAATATAAAGGTAACAAAAGGCCTTTATATTTTTTTTGAAAAAACACACTGTAATACAGTGTTAATAACACTCATATAAATGTGGAATGACGATAGTAAAAATATTAAAATTGACAAAGTAGGTATTGGGATATTAATATAAACTAAGGTGCAGAAATGAATACAGATAGAGAAATCGGACAGCGCATTCGCGCGGTAAGAAAAGAGAACCAATTGTCCCAGGAGAAGATGGCGGAAATACTGGGAATACATTCCACAACGCATTATCAAAATATTGAATACGGTAAGAGCAAGGTTACTACAAATCAATTGCAGATACTTTACGATAAATTCAATGCATCACCAAATTATATTCTCTTGGGAAAGGTAGAAGGCAAGCAGGAATATGTATATGATTTTGTCAGACTACCGGCAGATGAAAAGATAAAAATATATTTGGAAATAACCAAAAGTGCATTTAAGGTTCAACAGGAATATGATATAAATGTAAGAAAAAAGAAATAAATTAACACAGGGGATAAATGTTTATGCAATCAACAGACAAACAAATATTGATAGTAGAAGATAATATGCACAGTATGGATAAAGCCTGTGCACTGATTAATAGAATCGATGGGGTATTTATTCATAAAGCTGAAAATAGCGAACAGGCATATCGCTATGCTTTAGAATATCACATCGATTTGTTCATTGTAGATATCATATTAAACACAAATATACCGGGAGATATTGCCGGAACTAAATTCGTTGAGAGTATAAGAAAAATAGACAGGTATAAATTTACTCCGATTATTTTTACAACGGCATTAGAAGACGCCAATTTGTATGCATATGCACAGCTACATTGTTACAGGTATTTTGAAAAGCCATATGATAATGATGAATTTTTGGAAACAGTAAAGGAAACATTGAAGTTTCAGACTGAAAAGAAGGAAAACCGCTACTACAAATACAAGAAGGACTTTGTACATTACATAATAAAGGTTGAAGATATCGTATATTTTGAAATTGACCATAATACTTCACATATCCATTGTAAAGATGAGGTAGTGGATGCCCCATATAAATCTACAAAAAATACCTTGTTGGAATTAAATTCTGAAAGATTTCTCAAATGTAATAAAAATACAATAGTAAACGCAGATTATGTGGAAAGTGTGGATATAGTAAACAGGTATGCATATCTGAGAGACGGATACGGAAAACTGGAAATAGGAATCAGGCTTAAGCAAAGCTTTCTGGAGGGACTTCAGAGATGCTCGAAATAACATATCGTCTATTTGAAATGCTCGCTCTTGTAGTATGTCTGCACAGCCTAAATGGAGAAAAACTAAAAATAGACGTTTATAATGTGGGATTTGTTGGGATTGAAATGGCATTCATGCAAATGATACAGGAAGGCATAGTTTCTAAGGGTATGTATTTTGTGATTTATTTAATTTACTTTATATATGCTTATTTAAAATTTGGAGACAGTGTAAAAAGAACAGTTCTAAAATGCTTACTGGTAACATTAATAATAGGGGCTTTACAAATATTAGTTTATATTCCATTTAGCTTTTTTTATTACATAACTCCAAACGAAAGTCTCATAATAATGTTTATTAATGGAGCGATATTATTGATATTATTTTTTACAAGAAATAATAAAATATTTATGTCAGTAGTTGAAATATTTGCAAAAAGAGATTGGATATTGAAAACTTCTTTGACATTATGCGTTATCGTGTTAGTTTACTTTATGTATTCATTGAAAAAGAGTGAAGTAATTGAAATAGATATATTTGTTTTGATTAGCATATTCATGACGATGTTTTTGATTTTTATATATCGTTGGCAAAAATCAACATATGAACTAAATAGACGAGAGCAGGAACTTCAGATTACTAATTTATATAATGGTGTGTTTGAGGAAATGATTAAAACAATGAGAAACAAACAGCACGATTTTAAAAATCAAATTGATGCTATTTATAGCTCTCATTTAAAAGCAGAATCAATGGAAGAATTAATTGAAATACAAAAGAAATATTGTGATAATGTTTTATATCAAAATAGATTTTCAAAAGTTCTGAGTTGCACAAAAAATTCTATATTGGCAGGTTTTATATATACTAAATTTGTTGAAGCCGAAAACAATGGAATTGAGATTCAGTATGAGATTTCATATAGAGATAGCAATGAAATAGTAATATATGATTTAGTTGATATTGTCGGGATTCTTTTAGATAATGCAATTGAAGCAGTTACCAGTACGGAAGTATCAAAGAAAATAGTGTTTGAGTTAAGCGATGCTGAGGGTATTAATTTATTGGTTAAAAATCCCGTTGTAAATATTTTAAATAGCGAAATACAAAAATTCTTTGAAAGGGGATATTCTACAAAGGAAGGGGAAAGAGGAATAGGGTTAAATAAACTTATGGAATTACAACAAAAGTACAAATACGATGTGTATACGCATATTGAAAATGATAATAGCATGGAATGGATAGTGTTTAACATTATAAAATAGATAAGGTGGTTCATCTTACAAAGAGTAGTAATTAGGGTGAGCCACCTTTTGCAGATTTTATATTTGCGTGTAGTTATCTTTTGAAGGGTATTTAGGTTCTCCAAAGAAGAAAAAGCTTACTCCATGGAAATGTGAAAGCACTCCAAGTGCTAAGAACATACTACAAAGCTTGTTAATTCTTGAATAAGCAAATTTTTTCATGATTTTTTAGTCTCCTTTCCGAAGTATTTTAGCTATAATCAATTGTAATGTATGTAATGTAATAGTCCAAAAGCCAACAACAAGATAAGGTTTAATCCCATTGTTAGAATTGAAAATGCTAACAATTATAATGAAAGTTAGAATTACGAGAAAACATTTGATGTTACAGCGCTTAATTAGTAACATATCAGGATTGGGCCTAAAGGGTGATGGAACAGGCCCAATGCAATAGGTAACAAGTAAACATACAATTAAAACGCATATCATTATGGAATAATTAGGGAGAGATATTAACGGTAAAACAATTATAGCCAAAACAGATATTAAAGTTGTAAGCATCAAGCATGTAATATAATGCTTGCAATGATATCCCCCACCATTAATTCGCAGAAAAATCAGCAGTGCTAAAAATGCTACAAATAAATCAAATTTTCCAATAAACAAATAAAAAATACTTAAAATGACGATTTTGCTGATTTCAGAAAGCATTGCAGTAACAGAATATTTTATAAGTGCCATTTCATAGTCGCTGTATCCGTACATTTTCTGAATTTTTGCTGAAAGTGAATCCACCTTTGTTACCTCGAAAATCCTTAATGAGCTAATTTTAGAACAGCAATTACAATGATAAGATATATTGAGATAAATGCTTGTAAAAACGAAAGTAAGTATGAAGAAATGGGGAAAACACATATATTCAATACAAAAAGAAAAAATAAAATAACATTATTTATGATTAGGAAAATAATAATCAGCAATTAAAGAGTAGCTATTCTTGTTTAATGCTGAAAATTCATCTGAAAATAAAACATCACATAAAATAATTATAGTAACAAAATAATTATGTTGCAATAAAACCTGCAATTATGTTACACTGTGTATATAAAACAAAACATACTAAATTAAAAACAAAGGAGGACTTATGGCAGGAGTTAATAGGCAGCATAAAGACAGGGTATTCAGAATGCTTTTCGGATATGAAAAATATAAGGGGAATTTACTGGAATTATTTAATGCATTAAACGGTACTAACTATACTAACCCTGATGATTTACAAATTTACACATTAGACGATGTGTTTTATATGAATATGAAAAATGATGTGTCCTGCATAATTGACAACAGAATGGCACTAATGGAGCATCAAAGTACATGGAATCCTAATATGCCCTTTCGTGGATTCAGATATGCAGGGGAATTATATAATAAGTATGTAGTTGAAAATGACCTTGACCTTAACAGAAGGAAGCTCATAATGATTCCCACACCCCAGTATTATGTGTTTTATAATGGAAATGAGAAACGCCCCGAAAGGGAGATACTTAAGTTATCAGACGCCTTTAAGGTGCCGGTTGGTGAAGGATGTTTTGAATGGACTGCAACAGTTCTAAATATCAATTACGGATGTAACAAAGAATTAATGGAAAAGTGTTCAATTCTTGAAGGCTATGCTATAATGGTGGCAAAGATAAAAGAGTTTCGGCAGGAAACGGAAGACCAGAGAGAAGCAATTCTACAGGCAATAGATTATTGTATAGAAAATGGTGTCTTAATAGATTTCCTGCAGGAACACAGGTCGGAGGTGCTTGATATGTTTATGATGGAATATGATGAGGAAAAAACAAGAGAACACTTAAAAGAGGACTATTATGAAGAGGGACTGGCAGAAGGGGAAAATATAGGACAAAACAGAAAGCTTATTACACAAGTATGCAAGAAACTAACAAAGAAAAAGCCACTATCCCAGATAGCTGATGAACTGGAAGAAGACATTGTACTGATAGAAAAAATATGTAATTTAATTGGTGATAATCCGGATAAATGTGATATTGATAAAGTATTAAAAGAAATGGAAAATATTTAAAGTGAAATGTATATTTTTTATTAATACTGAGGTGACGGAAGGTAATAATGTTATTACAACAATATTCATAAAAAACAAATGGGAGTATTAAATGGAAAGGAAGGTTTTAGCCATACTTTTATTCGTTATAATGATGTTTACGGCATTGAGGACAGACGGCATTATAGTAACGAATGTTAAGGCGGCAACAGGTGGGGATGAAGAAGTTATAGTAGGAACTTTTTATGGTTATGGTTCACGAACGGTTGAGAACAATACAAATTGGGGGGAGAGTTAAAGTTTAATTGGGATAATTCATTAGCAAAATAAAATTATGTAAATCAATATAACGAAAACTAACCGGTAAAGTTATGCTTTATAAAAAGTATAATTTTACCGGTTTTTTGCGGAAATACCGTGATTAATATAAAAATCCTTGACTTAGAGTATACTCTAAGTTTTATAATTCCTTTATCAGAAAGGAGTGATTTTTTGTGACCATAAAAGAAGTAAGCGAAAAATACAATATTTCATCGGACACTCTTCGATATTATGAGAGAATAGGTATGATTCCCGAAGTTACACGTACTGCAGGTGGCATACGTGATTATCAGGAAAGTGATTTAAGCTGGGTGGAACTGGTAATTTGTATGCGAAAAGCCGGAGTATCAGTGGAATCTCTAATTGAATATGTGAAAATGTGTATGCAGGGAGATACAACATTTTCTGCAAGACTTCATCTGTTGCAGGAGGAAAAAGAAAAATTAGAGGAGCAGAGAAGTCAGTTAGAAACTGCAATGAAACGTCTTGATTATAAAATATCAAGATATCAAAAGGCAGTAGATACCGGAGAATTGAACTGGGATAAGGACACATGTAACAATGACTAGAAAATAAAAATAGTCAAATAATATTATGTAAATATGGAGGATTACAATGTATATAGAAAATATAAATGAACCAAAAGATGTAAAAGAACTATCAATGCCACAGCTTGAGGTGTTGGCGGATGAAATGAGACAGGCACTACTTAAAAGAGCAAGTAAGCATGGCGGACACTTCGGACCAAACTTTGGTATGGTGGAGGCTACAATAGCACTTCACTACGTTTTTGATTCACCTAAAGATAAGATAGTATATGATGTTTCCCATCAAAGCTATCCCCATAAAATGCTTACAGGAAGAAAAGATGCATATTTGTACGAGGAACATTACGATGATGTGTCAGGATTTACCAATCCAAAGGAAAGTGAACATGATTTCTTTACGATAGGTCATACATCCACATCTGTAAGTCTTGCCTGTGGTTTGGCAAAGGCAAGGGATTTAAATGGTGAGGACGGCAACGTAATAGCCGTAATTGGTGATGGCTCATTAAGTGGTGGTGAAGCATTAGAGGGCTTGGATGTTGCCGGTGAAATGAACAGTAATTTTATTGTTGTGGTAAATGATAATGATATGTCCATTGCCGAAAACCATGGAGGCATATACAAAAATCTGAAGCTTCTTAGGAAGACAGACGGACAGGCTCAGTGTAATTTATTTAAGGCAATGAATTTTGATTATATTTATGTGGACAAAGGAAATGATGTTACTTCCCTTATTGAGGCTTTTAAACAGGTTAAAGACAGTAAAAAGCCTGTAGTTGTCCATATTAAAACCCTAAAGGGAAAAGGTTATGAAATAGCAGAGCATAACAAGGAAAAATGGCATTTTTGTGCTCCATTTGATATTGAAACAGGTAAGCCGTTATATACTTTTGACGGAGAGGATTATTCATCCGTAACTAATGTCTACCTTTTGGATAAAATGAAGAAGGATTCAAAAGTTGTGGCAATTACAGCAGGAACTCCTACTATAATGGGATTTACAGAGGATAAAAGAAAAGAGGCAGGAAGTCAGTTTGTAGATGTGGGAATTGCAGAGGAAACGGCAGTTGCCATGGCTTCCGGTATTGCAAAAAACGGAGGAAAGCCTGTATTTGGTGTTTACAGCACATTTATTCAGCGTGCTTTCGATCAGATTTCACAGGATTTGTGTATTGATAAAAATCCTGCAACTATTGTTACTTTCGCAGGCTCCGTATATGGCATGAATGATGTTACCCACATTGGTTTACAGGATATTCCAATGATGTCAAATATTCCAAATCTTGTTTATTTAGCACCAACAACTAAAGAGGAATATTTGGCAATGCTTGATTGGAGCATTGAGCAGAAGGATTATCCGGTGGCAATTAAAGTTCCGGGTGGTCAGGTTGTTTCTGATGGCAAAATAGTTTCAAAGGATTTTAGCAGACTTAATACTTATGAAATAACTGAAAGGGGCAGTGATGTTGCCATAATAGGACTTGGTGCTTTTTATCACTTAGGAAGAGAAGTCGCCACACTCTTAAAAGAAACTACAGGAATTGCCGCAACAGTTATTAATCCTTATTATATAACGGGATTAGATGAAAAAACTCTTAACGACTTAAAGAAAAATCATTTTGCTGTCATTACGTTAGAAGACGGCTTTTTAGATGGTGGCTTTGGTCAGAAAATTTCAGGATTCTATGGAAATACAGACATGAAAGTTTTAAATTATGGAATCAAAACAGAATTTCTTGACCGCTACAACCTGGAGAAAGTGTTAAGGGACAATCATTTGACACCAAAGCAGATAGTAGAAGACATAAAAGAAAATTTGTTGAAAAAATTAAAAAAATATACAAAAAGCAACCAGACACTTAAAAAAATAAAGTAGAATTAAAACAAACAAAGTTTTTTAAAAGCAGCATTGACAAGTTTTTCACACAGTGCTATCGTGGGTGTCAACAAAGAGAAAATGCGAAGAGCAGAATAAGGTCATTGGAAAGTAAGTACTAAAGAGAGCTGGCGGTTGGTGTGAGCCGGTGTATGTTTTTGATGATTATCCTCTGTGAGCAGTGCACTGAAGTTCTTTTGGAATAGTAGGTGTCACCGGTTTTCTACCGTTAAAAAGAAGCTTATTTCTATAGCGTAGGCTTGTGAGATGAGACTGAGTGGTCATGGAAATGACAAGTAGAGTGGTAACGCGGAAGTTTTAACCTTCGTCTTTATGTAGAATAAGGACGGAGGTTTTTTTACTTAATAGAAATCCCTTCGATATAGACTCTTTGCAAATATAAGAAAGGAGTCGCATTTTTGCGAAAGAAAGAAATGAATGGTTTAGTTATTGTTTTAATCGGAATTGTAGTTTTAGGTGCCGGCTATCTATTTTACGGACGTTGGTTGGCAAATAAATGGGGAATCGATGCTAAGGCAAAAACACCGGCATACACTCATGAAGACGGACAGGATTATGTGCCATCATCTAAATTTACGGTATTTGCACATCAGTTTTCATCAATTGCAGGAGCAGGACCTGTAACAGGGCCTATACTTGCATCAGTATTCGGATGGGTTCCAGTTTTGTTATGGTTAGTAATTGGTGGATTATTCTTTGGAGCTGTTCAGGATTTCGGTTCATTATATGCATCAGTTAAAAACGAAGGAAAATCCATGGGAATGATTATTGAAAAATATATCGGAAGAAGCGGACGAAAATTATTTATGCTGTTTTGCTGGTTGTTTACATTACTGGTAATTGCAGCATTTACAGATATGGTTGCAGGAACCTTCGTAGGTAAAGGAGTTGCAGGAATGAAAGAAAGCGTAAGCTACGCAAATTCAGCAGCAGCTTCCATATCAATGTTATTTATTGTTGTAGCAGTTGTTTTTGGAGTAATTCAAAAACGTGTAGGAAAAATGAATGAAATAGTACGTGCTGTAATTGCCATTGCACTTTTGGTAGCTATGTTTGCAATAGGTATGAAACTTCCTATTTATGCAACAAAAACAGCTTGGATATACATTGTTATGGCTTATTTATTCCTGGCATCAGTTATGCCAATGTGGCTTTTAATGCAGCCTAGAGACTACATGACAACCTTTATGTTATTAGGCATGATTGCAGGAGCAGTAATTGGTGTAGTAGTTGCACATCCTACAATGCAGTTAAATGCCTACAACGGATTTAACGTAGGAGGAAATTATTTGTTTCCTACATTATTTGTAACAATTGCATGTGGTGCAGTTTCAGGTTTCCATAGCCTTGTATCATCAGGAACATCATCAAAAACAATTAGCAATGAGAAAGATATGCCGATGGTTGGATATGGAGCCATGGTAGTTGAATCATTGCTGGGAATAATATCTCTTGTAGTTGTAGGCGCAGTTGCAGTAAATGGAACAAAGCCTGATGGAACACCTTTTGCAATCTTTTCAAATGGTGTTGCAGGATTTTTGGAAAAATTAGGATTACCTGTACAGGTTGCAACAGTTTTCATGACAATGTGTGTATCAGCATTAGCCCTTACATCATTAGATTCAGTTGCCAGAATCGGAAGAATGTCATTCCAGGAATTATTCTATGGCGACACAACAGACACATCCAAAATGCCTGTATGGCAGAAGGTTTTAACTAATAAATATTTTGCAACAGTTATAACATTATTCTTTGGATATTTACTTACTCTTGGTGGATACAACAATGTATGGCCTTTATTTGGCTCTGCAAACCAGCTTCTTGCAGCATTAGTTTTAATTGCATTAGCAGTATTCCTTAAAACAACAGGAAGAACAGGCTGGACATTGTACATACCAATGTTTGTAATGTTAGCAGTAACCTTTACGGCATTAGTTCAGAAGACAATTGCATTAGTTGCTAATATGGTAAATGGCAATGCTACATTCCTTGTAGACGGACTTCAGTTTATAGTTGCGGTACTTCTTATGGTTCTTGGAGTGTTGGTTGCATTCAGTTGTTTAAAGAAATTATTCAGTGCTAAAAAGGAAAGTACAGAAGCATAGATTAATGTCTGATGCACAAAACAAAAGATTATATATAATAAGGAAGAGATACTGTTAATTGACACTCTGAAAATACAGTGTATAATTAAAATAAATATATTTTAGAGGGTAATTAACAGCGGAGTTTGTAGGAAAATACAAGAGTTTTCCATGTAAGGTCCGACGTTACAGAATGCCGGTTATGTTCTGTGATGTCGGACTTTTTATCTCCGTGCAGGGAGAAAATACAATGCATATAGATAGCAAAAATATGACAAGGGAAGAACGAAATAAGGCAGTAGTTCATTATTATGAAGGCAGGATGAAAAAGGATATTACTACTTTTTTCAAATGGATAATTCTTGCCATACTTACAGGAGTTATAGTAGGTGGAGCAAGTAGCGTGTTTGCAGGTTGCATAAAAGGAGCAATAAAGTTTAGAACCGGCAGCCCATGGGTATTTCTGTTTCTTCCCATTGCCGGACTGATTATTGTTTTTATGTATCAGATGTTAGACAAGGATGATAGGGGAACAAATCAGGTCTTATCCACCATCAGGTCTAAAGATGATGTCCCCATTAAATCAGCTCCCTTGATTTTTGTGGCAACCCTGCTAACCCACTTAACAGGAGGTTCGGCAGGTAGAGAGGGTGCGGCAATACAGTTTGGTGGAAGCATAGGCAATCAGCTTGGGAGAATAGTGAAGCTAGATGAATTTGACCAGCATGTTATGGTAATGTGTGGAATGAGTGCCGCGTTTTCAGCGGTGTTTGGAACTCCCATGGCAGCGGCAGTTTTTGCCATGGAAGTAGTAAGTGTTGGAGTTATGTATTATGCCGCATTGCTGCCCTGTGTTATAGCATCAATAATAGCAGCAGAGTTTGCAGCAGGATTAGGAATTCATCCGGAAGTTTTTAATGTTACCAATATTCCTGAAATCACCATTGAAAACGGATTAAAAATGGGCGTTATTGCTGCAGGGTGCGGAGCAGTAAGCATACTGTTTTGTATTGCACTAAAAATAGCCTCCAAAATTTATACAAAATGCCTTAAGAATCCATATATTCGTGTTTTTGTGGCAGGATGTGTTGTAATTGTGATAACGCTCTTCCTAAATACGAGTGATTACATGGGAGCAGGAAGTGAGTTAATTGCCCGTGCTATAAACGGTAGGGCACGACCTCTTGATTTTGTGTGGAAAATGGTTTTGACTGCAATAACCATGAGGGCAGGATTCCGTGGAGGCGAAATAGTTCCGGGATTTTGTATAGGTGCAACCTTTGGATGTGTATGTGGACAAATCATAGGATTTCCACCGGAATTAGCTGCAGCGGCAGGAATGGTGGCGGTGTTTTGTGGAATTACCAACTGTCCTGTTACATCAATGCTCATTTCCTTTGAATTATTTGGATTTGAGGGGGTATCATATTATTTAATTGCCATATCAATAAGCTATGCCCTGTCAGGATACTATGGTTTATATAAAGATCAGACAATAGTTTATTCTAAATACAAGGCAAAGTATGTAAATAAAAGAATAAGATAGTAAAGATAAAAGGACAGTATTTCCCCAAAATAGGAAGGCTGTCCTTTTATAGTGTATCTTTCAACACACAGATAAAAATACAGATATCGTTGCGTTATTATGCACAATTATAAAAAAAGGACACTGATAATGAAAAATTGATACTGATAATGAAAAATTGATACTTTCATCAAAGTGATTTTGGAAAATAAATGCAGTATAATATATTATGTGCAAAAGGGATTTTTATTAAATATTTTGGAGGAGAAAAAAGTGAAGAAGTTACTAAGAAAAGTGCTTGCGACGGTTCTTGCCGTAAGTATGACGATGACAAGTATTTCAGTGACGAATATCAATGTTAAAGCCGCGGCATCTGCTACGGCAACCAATGCAGATGTCACCATGGAGGATAATACTAAGAAGGCATTTGGCGGCAAAGACGGAGACTTATATAATTATATTAAATATGGCGTCAATACAAGTTCTGATGATGGTGTTGAGGATGGAAGGGATGCATCTAAAGCTGTTGATGGAAGCACAGATACAAGATGGGCTAACTCGAACCATACAAACGGACACTGGATTCAAATCGACTTAAAGCAAAGTTATTCCGTGTCTAAAATTGGGATTAGCTGGGAAGTAGCAAGTTCCATTGACTACAAAATAGAAATTTCAAATGATGGAAGAAGTTACAAGGAAGTTTCAAGGGTTAAAATAAGTGATTATACAGACCCTAAAAACAGGGTGGATACTGTAGCATTAAGTAATGCAGTGTCTGCAAGATACGTAAAAATAACAGATGTTGGTGATTCTTATTTGGCAGATTCAGGCAACAACAGACGTTATGGTGTATCTATATGGGAAATAGGCATATTTGGAAGTGAGGCTAAAGCATCGGTAGAAAGTACCATTAGTGACACCGGAGTCTTTACAAAAAAGACAAATAATACAGGAGAGGCTTTTTCAGACATTTTAAATGACCAGTATTATAACTATGTGAGAAATAACGGAGTATCTGCCACAGCCAGTGGAGAGGAGAATAGCAGTACTCCTATAAGTGGGGCTATTGATAATGATGCAAATACAAGATGGTATAATCCAAGTGGTGATGACACATACTATACTGTGGACTTAGGGGCAACATACAGTGTGGAGAAGGTATATTTAAGCTGGGAGCAGGCCAATGCCACTGTATATAATATTTATAAATCAGAAAATGGAACAGATTACAGCCTTATTACCACAGTTTACAACAGTGAAGCCTATGATTCGGATTCATATGCAAGGGTGGATAAAATAGAATTTAGTGCAGTTAATGCAAGATATATAAAAATACAAGCTGTACAGCGTACCTACAAAAAAAGTGGTTACAACGGAGGACAGTATAACGGAATTTCCCTTTATGAGGTAGGTATTTACGGAAATGAGCAGGAAAAATCTTATAGTAAGAAAGCTTTTGAAGAATTTTCTGTTGGAAATAAAGAAACTGTTGGTAATAAAATAGAGGCAGAGAATACAGACAGTAGAGCTGATGGAGTAAAAGATGATGATAATTCCTCAGCCAGTGGAAGCAAAAATATAGGAGGACTGTCAGACGGAAAATGGGTTCAGTATAACATTAATTTTGACAGAATGACATCCAGAATATATTTAAGATATAGTGGTAATGAAAATTCAGCAGGAAAAATAGATGTTTATGTTGACAACAGCACAATGTCAGGAACACCTGTTGCAACTATAAATGTAAGTTCCACAGGAAGTTGGAGCACATATACTGATATATCCGGTGAGGTTAGTATACCTGCGGGAAATCACAAAATATATTTGAAATTCACTACAGACACAGGAAAGAATTATGTATGTAATCTTGATTATTTCCAGTTTGAATATAAGCCGGAAAATGCAAATATAAAGCATGAGGCAGAAAAGGCTCATGCATATGTAAGAGGCACTGCCGGAAATAAGGTATCTAAAGAGTTAAGCGATAAATACTCAAATGGTGCGGCAATAGGAAAAATGAATACATATATGGAACATGACCGTTCATATTTAACTACCTATGTTAAAGCTGCAAATGCAGGATACTATAATATGAAAATAAAGTATTCCGGAACTATGACCACATCACTTCAATACAGAATAAATAATGGCAGTTGGAACACCTGTGACATAACAGATGTAGGTTCCTCATGGGATGAGGTAAAATCTGTAGATGTAAATGCTGAATTAAAACAGGGAATTAATAAAATTGATATTTCAGGAGCAGTATGGGTTTGGAAAGGCGGAGAACATGGTCGTGAGGATAACAACAATGTCTGGGACGAATGGTTAAACATAGACTGTTTTACATTGGAATATAGTGAAGATGTTAAATTGGCATTTTCAGGCGTTTTAGATACAACATTAAAAGGAAATAAAATACAGGCAGAGGCTTTTTCTAAAAGTTCAGGGGATATAACAGTAGAAGGTGAAAATGACAGTTATGTAGATGGAACAAATCTTGGAGGACTTAGAAATGGAAAATGGGCAGAATACAATGTTTTCTTTGATAGGAAGGTATCAAAGATATATTTAAGAAACAGCGTAAAAAATGATAATGGTGGAAAAGTTGAAATATATGTTGATGACAGCTCAATGTCAGGAACGCCTGTTGCTACAGTGCAAACAACGGGAACAGGTTCTGACTGGAAAAATTATGTTGATACGTCAGAAAACATTAGTATTCCATCAGGAAATCATGAAATATATTTAAAATTTGTTGCAGATGGCTCAAAGGGAGCATGTAATCTTGATTATTTCCAGTTTGAGTACGAACCGGAAACGGTTTCAGACAGTAATGATAAGCACGAAGCAGAAAATGCCCATGCTTACATTCAGGGAGATGCAGATAGCGAACATAATATACAGGAAGATAATGCGTTTTCTAATGGAAAAGCAGTAGGTGGAATGAACGCATGGCCGGATAATGGCAGGGCGTACCTTACTTCTTATGTTGACGTAAAACATGCAGGAAAGTATAAACTCACTGTTGCGTATGCATCAGGAAGTTCAAAAGATACAAACATTGATTGCAGAATTAACAGTACAGGTAATTCCAGTTGGACAAGTATTTCAGCACCTGTTACAGGTGGATGGACAACAGTTAAAACAATATCTACTGAAGTTACCTTAAATAAGGGAGTAAATGTAATTGATATTACAGGTGCTTCTAATATTCCTTATTCTGAAAGCAATTCATGGCAGCAGGCAAATGTAGACTATTTCAAGTTGGAAAGAGTTACTGATAAGGATAACCTTGCCTTTGGAAAACCGGTGGAGGCATCCGGTTCACAGCCTAATTTTGGCGCAGAAAATGCCGTAGATGAAGATGAAGACACAAGATGGGGAAGTGGTGAAATTGGTGATAAAGGATATTTCATAATTGACCTTGAAAAATTATATGAAATTGAAAAAGTCAGCATTATGTTTGAAAAAGCGTATCCTGATGATTTTCAGATTCTTGTTTCAAGAGATAAGGTGAATTGGACTGTTGCAAGAACAGTCAGAGGTTTTAAAACAACAGATACAGACAAACTTAAATATGAGTCGGATGGCGTATGTTTAGGAAAGGCAAGATATGTAAAAGTACGTTGTATAAAAATGGCATATCATGATAAAATGTCCATAAGAGATATCAGAGTTTATGGTACAGCAGTTAAGGGAGAGCTGTCAGACCTTTCAGTAGGAAAGGATGTAAAGGTAAGCAGTTCTGACAATGGAGCAACTACTTCTAATCCTAAAAATGCAGTAGACGGAAAGGATGACACAAGATGGGCAGCACCGAAGAAAGACGCTAATCCATGGTATCAGATTGATTTAGGAAAGCAGTGTGCAATAGATTCGGTAGATTTGAAATTTGAGCGTGCTTATGCAAAAAGTTTTAAAATTCAGATTTCAGATGACGGAAAAACATGGACTGATTATCGGACTGTTACAAACTGGACAGAGCCGGGAGATGCTGATGAAATTCAAAAAGATGCCTATTATGCAAACCTTGAATTAGGAAACAGCATTCATATGGATAATGTAAAAACAAGATACGTTAGATTATATACAGATGAAAAAGTAAGAGGTGGAAGCTGGGGATTATCCCTTTATGAATTTGAAGTGTGGGGAAAAGAAACAGATAAGACAGATTATTGGACTAATCAGTCTAAGAAAAATTATGGAATTTATCCCATATCAGCACTACAGGATACGGAAAAAGCCGGAATGATTGACAGCAGTCTTGTACAGGATGATGTAATAGGTACAGGGGATACATATGACGTTGTATATGAAGCAAATAAGGATTTATATTTTTATGTAAACCCGAGAGAATTGTATTATGAAGCATCAAAGCATACAATTTACTGGTCATCAGGAAATTCAGGTGATGAATTAAGAGGTGCTGAAAGTCATGATGAGGGAATAGTTTCCTATAAGGGGCAACAGCAGGCAACTGTTCAGTATAAGCTACCGGCAAACCTTGATTTTGGAGACAAAGATTATGTTGAGACACAAATAGGATGTCAGATTTTTGAAAAAGCTGATTCAGGCAAGGAAAGTCTAAAGTTTAGTTTGGTTTATAAAGTAAGAGTTTGGAAGTCGGCAATTATTATAGAAGATAAATTAAGCGAAAATGGTAGTCTTTGTGTTAAGAATCCTGAAAGTGGCTGTACATATGAGTGGCAAAAGAGTAGTGACGGAGAAACATGGACTGATGTGGCAAAGAAGAGATATGATCTTGAGATATTGGGAAACATTAAGGATGGAATAACAAATGACATTGTTCACGTTGCAGAAGATTTAGGCGGTGGTAAATACTACAGAGTAAGAAAAAGTGGCACTACACAGTGGTCACATTCTTACAAAGTACAATATTATAACAATATACAAAATGGAGATTTTGAGTATCCGGCAATGTTTTCAACAGATGAAGATGGAAAAATCTTCCCATTTAACTCAAATGGTGATGAACAGCAGTATCCTAACGGATATGAAGGTTTAATGTGGAAAACAACAGCACCGGGATGGACTAACGGGCCAAATAGTAACCGTGTAGGACATGATATTGAAATTGTAAATGGAAGAAAGTTAAAAACCTCAGGAGAAAACGAACAGGTATCCCAGTTCTCCGTAACACAGGATGAAATGTACAAAAACAATGCTCATGGAGACCAGTTTGCAGAGCTTAACTGTGAAAATGTAGGTGCATTATATCAGGATATTTTAACAACACCTAATTCACAGTGTTATTGGGATTTGGATTATGCAGGACGCTGGTGTCAGAACAGTATGTATGTTGTGGCAATGTCAGCTAAAGATGCAAAAAATTATACGACAGCTGAGCAGATTAAGGCATTAATAAGCAAAGATGACGTTAAGGCTATAGAAACCAATAAGGAGGGAACAACAGGTACAACTCTTACATTATCTGACGGAGTTACTGCAACTATGTGGAAGGTAACAAGTAAGAAAAATGCAGGAGAGTGGAACGACCATAATGGTATATACAATGCTCCATCAGGAGATAAAAACTACATTACACGTTTCTTCTTTGTCTCAGCAGGAGGTGCAAAGAGAAATGAAAGTGATACAGCAAATGAAACTGTAGGAAGTTTATTGGATAATGTAACATTTGAGCAGAGACAGTCATACACCATTGAGTATTATGTTGATGGACAAAAACAGGATAATTTAACAGTAAATGGTACTGTTAATCCTTATGACAGAGTGGCTGTACCTAGTCCGTCAGAAGTTAGTGAACTTACATTATATCAGGCAAAAATAAGTGGTGAAAATGATGCTGATTCTAAAGATTTCTATGTAGATGAAAACGACAGAAACATGACGGTGGCATATAACCACAATGTATTAAAGCTTTATTACAAAAGTGGAATTGTAGTTGCAACAGTTAAGGTAGAAGGTTTAGATACAATACCTGATGGCTACACCATAGTTGCAAAACTGAAAGATAAATCAGGTAATATTTTACAAAGTAAAACTATTAATCAAAGTGATTTTGTCAAGATAGAAAAGGCTCAGGGAGGAGAGGCAAGCGGATATTTTAAGACCGTTACTTTCGATGGAGCAAAATTAACAAATCAAAATCAATATACAGTAGAAGAGGTGATTGTAAGCAACAATTATCTTCCTTATTACTTAGAAAAAGTTAATAAAAACGGAACAGAGGAAGAGGTTGGTATAAGCCATATTAATGGGACAAATCTTGCATATACTGCTGAATTTACATATTCATCAGCTAAGGGTAATTCTGTTGAGTTTATAAATATTTATAATCCTATTAGAAAAGTTACCATAAAGAAAAATGTATCAGGGAATATGGCTGAGAAGGATAAAAACTTTAACTTTACAATAGCCATTGAAAAGGATGGAAAAGCAATAGATGCCGCAAAGCTTCCTAATACAGGACTTACAGAAACTGAAACAGGAAAGTACAGGTTTAGCTTAAAGCACTCTGAAGAAATAGAGTTATACGTATATAACAATTGTAAGGTTACAGTAACAGAGGACGATTATAGTAAAAAAGATGTTGATACTAACATATGGAGTGATGAGTATTACAAAACCTCCTGGGTTATAAATCAGGGAGACAGCACAGACGGAAGGGAAGTTACGGTAAATAAAGTAACCGGAGATACAGTTCTTTCATGCACCAATACTTATAATGATTTAGGTGATGTGGAAGTACAGGGCTTCCAAATGAATGGAAATAAAGATAAAGGAGGAGTATCTGAATATAGTCCGTCTTTCAGGGTAGTATGCAGAGTAAGCAAAAATACTATTAAAGGAAAGAAAGTTAAAAAGTTTGGTGTTGTATATGCCATTAAAGGAGAAACAGTTGGAAAGGATAGGGAACAGCTGGAAAAATTAATGACAAAAGAAGGGGCATCAGGCAATAGTAACGTAAAAGTACATGAGGAAACACCAAATGGTGTGTATGCAGATTGGAGTACAAAGGACGGTTCAGAGTTCTCTACAAAATATTGGAGTTACTATGGTTTAACTTTTAAGTGTTTAAGCTACATGTTTGACACATTAGAGGAAAAAGTTACTGTAAGGGCATATGCTGAAATGGCAGACGGAAAAATAGAATATGGAAATAATATTTATACTGTTGATATGTACGAGATAGCTAAGCATCTTTACAGCAATCAGAAAATGAGTACATTAAAGGGACACAGGTTCTTATATGATAATGTATTAAATCTGGTTGATATGCAGCATAACAGAGTCGGAATTGCTAAGGCAATGATGAAAACTCTTAATGTTACAAGTACCAGTAGCAAGTATTATAACCTGTTAAATACAGTATATAGAGACATGAATGACTTTATTTACTGTCAGAATAGTTATAAGGGTGAATACTCACAAAGAGAGGAATTTTATTCAAAAAATCTGACGGAAGAACAAAATAAGGAACTGTTAGATGCATTAAACAATGCACGAGGTACAACTTATACGGACTTAAACCAATGGATTTATAATGAAGTTGAAAAGATAGGAAATTATAAAGGATATTATAGAAAAGTCCAGTATGAGTGGAATGGTGGAATCTATATAAGAAAGTAGCGTTGAAAAGGAGAAAGCAAATGATTAAACGAAAATTATATACAACACCGGAAGTAATAGTTACAAAATTTGAAGTTAATAAAAATATGATGGTGAGCCTTACACCGGAGACAACTGCGTCTCCGGATGGCCCTGGGGACACTGAAACAAGAGATTGGTTTTCACCACCGGAAGTTACAGGAGGAAACATAGGAGACCTTTTTGACTAAAGTAACAGTGGATTTTGTATCTATAGGAGAACAGTTATGAATATATTGAAAAAGATAAGCAGTTTATTATTAAGTATTGCATTAATAATTACAGGTATTAATGTGAATACCATGACGTTAAATACGGTAAAAGCTGCTTCAACACAAAAGGAAGTTTATCCTAATTTTTTGAAAACAGAAGGAAAAGAAATTAAAAATACCAATGGTAACACAGTATATTTAAGAGGTGTTAATGCCGGAGGGTATATGCTACAGGAAATATGGCTATGTGCCACAAAAGGAGCAACAAGTGACGACACCAGTGGAAATATAAGGTGTCAACAGGACATAATCAATCAACTTACAGACCGTTTGGGAAGTGAAAGAGCAGCAGAGCTGATTAATACATATGAGGAAAATTATTGGACATCAAAGGATTTTGAAAACTGTGCAAGACTGGGAGTTAATTGTATAAGACTTCCAATATGGTATAGAAATTTAGTGGACGAAAATGGAAACTGGTACAGTAATGCTTTTGACCGTTTAGACTGGTTTATTGAAACGGCAGGACGTTATGGAATATATGTAATTATAGATATGCATGGTGCCTATGGTTCACAAAACGGAAGTCATAACTCAGGAATATATGGTGGAAGTACCAATCAGCAGAAAAGGGATAATTCAAAATTATTTTTTGGAACAGATGCAGCTACTAATCAGGCAAAATTCTATGAGATGTGGTACAAAATAGCAGACCATTATAAAAACAACCCTGTTGTTGCCGGTTATGATTTGTTAAATGAACCTATGGCAGATTATATGAGTGATTCAGGTTTAAATGAAACTAAGCAGGAAAGATTGTCGATTTTGTGGAATGTTTACGACAAGGCATATAAAAGAATAAGAACAGTTGATACAAATCATATAATAATGATGGAAGCAGTGTGGGATCCTGATACACTTCCAAACCCTACAGAAAAGGGTTGGGAAAATGTAGTTTATGAATATCATCAGTATATGTATGATGACTATGACAATGCATCAGGAACACAAATAAGTTCTATGCAAAGCAAAATCGACAGCATTAACAGTGCAGCACACAATGTGCCAAGCTATATTGGTGAGTTTAATTACATGAGCAACAACGATACATGGAATACAGGAGTTAAGCTGCTTAATGACAACAATCTGAATTGGACAATATGGAATTATAAGTGTACAAAGCAATATGGAAACTGGGGATTATACAATACTCCGGGAAACGGCTCAGATTCAGATACTAATAACTATTGGGCGGATGTTGAAAATGATTCTTATGATACTATATTAAGCAAGTGGTCAAAAGTAGGAGAAAGCACTGAAAATACAGGATTGACATCAAAAATTAAAGATTATTTTCCGGGAGTAGTAGAAAATATTGCTACATCAAAGGTAAAATCAGTTTCAGGTGTAAATGCTCAGGGAATGCTTAATTCCATTAACGTAACATGGTATCCTAAGGCTGATATGGATAGTAACCCAAAGTATAATATATACGTTGACGGTTCTACAACTCCTGCAATGACAGTTAATCAATCAGTTGTTAAAGTATCAAAGGTGACTAAGGAGGCTACGGATTATTCAAACCAATATGGAATAGTAAATGATAAAAAAGATGGTGTTAACTATAATATAGGAGGAACCCATAACGGTGCCTGGACTAAATATGACGATATTTCCTTAAGTTCACCGGCAACATCACTTTCAATAAATTATTCCTGTGCTAAAGGAAACAGCGGAATGATTTATTTATATGAGGATTCCATGGACGGAGAAATAATTGGTTCATTAAAGGTGACACCGCCGAAAACTGAAGCATCATGGTCAGACTATGTTACAGCTACAATAGATTTGTATAAGCCATTAAGTGCAGGAAAGCATACGGTATATATGAAATTTGTGAATAATACCAGTGGAAATATTGCAAATGTAAAGGATTTTACTTTTATATGTCCATCAGCAACAGCTACAATAGCTAATGTGGAAGCCGGAAAACATAGTGTGAGTATTCAGGCGTCTGTTGATGAGGCAGTTTCTAGTGAAGATATATCTAACGAAGTTGAAGTAGTAACAGAATCTTCTATTATAAAGACTGATAAAATCAGCATTAAAGGTTTCCAGATAAAAACAAATGGAAACAGATATTATAATGCAAGTGGAGAAGTTGTATTTGATGAGGAAGGTGCGGAAAAAGTAGCATTTAGAACAATATGCAGGGCACCGGCAGTAGGAGAAACAATTACCGTATCAGACAAGTCTTATAAGGTTAAAAATGTTGGAATTATATATACAATTGATCCTAACGCTACAGGCGATGAAACAAAAGATGTATTTGACAGCTCCTATTCAGTGTTGAATACAAGTCAGATATCAGGAGCAGCTCATACATATATTGGAGCTCAAGAGTACAATGGTAATAATTACACATTAGGATATCTTGCTACGGATGATGGTATTTTAAGTAATAAAGACGGATATATGGAATATGTAAGAACCGTGAGAAATAATTCATATTATGGAAGTGATAACTCACTTAATGTGATTACTAACTCTTTCCATGCAAGAGCTTTTGTAGTGGCAGAAGATGGAACCATTATATATGGAAATAATGTTGAGTCAATGTCTATACCGGAGGTAGCTTATTATTTCTATAAAAATGCAATGTCATCAAACTATAATGGACATGCATACCTGTATGATACGATTTTAAGCAGAATAAGCGGTAATAAATACTATTTATCAACAAAAGTGGATTACGGATGGAATGACAACCTTTATGATCCTGGTAAGTAGTGGACAAAGTAAGGAGGCAGATTTTGAAAAGATTAATTAAGAAAATCACTGTGTATATGCTTATAGCAGCAATGTCAATTACCGGTATTACGGTATATAAAACAAGTGATGTAAGTGCTACAACTACAAACAAAATTAAATATAAGGATTTCTTAAAAGCAAACGGTAAGGTTCTTAAGAATAATTATGGACAGGGGGATACCGTATATCTTAGGGGAACAAATGCAGGGGGATATATGTTACAGGAGTTTTGGCTTACGCCTACGGATTATACTGCTAATGTAACAGACCAGACAGATTTGATTAATACATTAACTAACAGATTTGGCAGTGATGCCGCAAAAACTCTTATTAACACATATGAAAGTAATTACTGGAAGGAATCAGATTTTGATACATGTGCAAGTCTGGGGATAAATTGTATAAGACTTCCAATTTGGTACAGGAATTTTGTTGATGAAAACAATAACTGGTACAGCAATGCTTTTGACAGGGTTGACTGGTTTGTTGAACAGGCAGGAAAAAGAGGAATCTATGTAATTATAGATATGCACGGTGCCTATGGTTCACAAAACGGAAGCGACCATTCAGGCGTGGATGGAGGAAACGATAAAAAAGGTGCTTCTGAGTTTTTCTTTGGAAGTAATGCAGCTTCTAATCAGGAGAAGTATTATCAGATGTGGGAAAAAATAGCTGAACACTATAATAGCAATCCTGTAGTGGCAGGTTATGATTTGCTAAATGAACCTTATAATGAATATCGTTATAATTCAGGATATTCAGACGATCAGTTACATTCATGGTTGTGGAATATTTATGATAATGCATATAAAAGAATTAGAGCAAAGGATCCAACCCATGTTATTATTATGGAAGCAACATGGGAACCTACAGATTTGCCAAATCCTGATACATATGGATGGGAAAATGTTATGTATGAGTATCATAATTATTTATATGATGATTATGAGAATGCAAATGGTCAGCAGATTGCCAATATGCAAAAGCGTATAAATAACATAAACAGTGCAAATTATAATGTTCCAAGTTATATGGGAGAATTTTCATACTTTAATAGTCCGTCTACATGGGAGCAGGGACTTAAGCTGTTAAACGACAGTGGTTTAAATTGGACAAACTGGACATATAAATGCGTATCCACATACGGAAACTGGGGACTGGTTAATCAGTCAGTTTCAAGTGTCAATGCAGAGAGTGATTCTTATGATACTATTTTGGCAAAATGGTCTAATGTGGGTTCAGGATATTTAAATACATCCCTTACAAACGTATTTAAGAAATACACTCCGGGAGTGATTTCAAGTTCAGAACCTGAATGTATGAATGAGGGAAGTTACTATTTAGGGTGTACAGATAATATTGTAACGGCAGTAAATAGTGGTAACAGTCCTTTATCAGCAAACAAATCATCGTACTCATCCACAGATGATGTGTTGGAAGTAATTAATAATGGTAATGGAACAATTTCCTTAAAATCAAAGGCAAACGGAAAGTATGTATGCGCAGTTATAGATGAAAATAATCAGTTGTTGGCAAGAAGTAATAATATAAGTTTGTGGGAACAGTTTGAACCTGTCCATGTAACAGGAAATCAATATGCCCTTCGTTCCATTGCAAATGGAAAATATGTAAAGGCAGATTTTGACGATTCATCAGATAAGGGACAGCTAAAGGCAGTTAGCGATAATATAGGGGGCGCATGGGAGTGCTTTAATTTCTATAGTGCAGGGGAAGTTACTACAGATGCTCCTACGGCAGCACCAACAGAAAAAGCAACAGAGAATGATACATCAGGTATAACAATTTCAGATGATGTTAAGGTGGAAGGATTCCAGATAAGTAACATTTTAGAGGGCTTAAGGACAGTTTCTTCTGTTGAGCCATCTATTAATGGAAAAAATGTTGTTGAATTTGGAAATATATATGCAGTGGATGTTGACAGTGTATCCGATGACGATATGTATGTAGGAGTGGAAAATAAATTTGTGGCAGCTGTAAATTCAACAAGTAATGGAATTACTGACCGACAGTTTTCCAAGTCAGATACAGCTACTAATTATGTTATGACAATGACAGATAATGGAAAGACAGTGCCGGCGCTTACACAGTCCTATAAAATCAGGGCATATGCAAAGTTATCTGATGGAACATATTTGTATAGTAAAGTTGCAAAATTTTCCATATTTAATGTGGCAAAGACTTTATATGATAATTCAAAAATGAATACAAACGCAGGACACGAGTATTTATATGATAATATTTTGAAGGTTGTGGACAGCAATTACAAGAAAGTTGATTATGACTGGAGCGTAATAGTTGTGAAATAATACTTGCGGTTGCAGTAGCACTGGCATTACCGTCAATGTTTAAATTAAAAAGAAAAAGAGACGATATATAAATTGTCTTAGATGAAAAAATAGTGGAATTTTATGTTTTCATAATATTCCACTATTTTTTATACATCTAACCAACTATTTGTTCCAACTCCTCAAAGGAATTAATTGTATAATCAGGTTTTTCCACTTCGCCAAAACCGTATTTTGCATATATGAAGTCAATGCCGGCTAGTTTTGAAGCATTGAAATCCCCTAATGTATCACCAATATAGGCGGCATGTTTAATGGAGTTACGTTTCATAACCAGCTTGATGTTCTCGCCCTTTGGAACCTGATTGTCACCCCAGTTCTGAAAATCAGTAAAGTATTTATTCATGTTATGGGAGGTAAGAAATGTTTGAATATATCCTGCCTGTCCATTGCTTACAATACATAATTTAAAGTTTTTAGAGAGATTACTAAGAGTTTTTTCTACATTAGGAAACAAAATACCGCCATGGTTTGTTAAGTATTCATTTTCAATTTCGCAACAATGCTGTAAAATATCCAGCTGTTTTTCCTTTGGATATTCTGAAAAAAGTTTAGCGGCAATTTCATCCATGGGCAGCCCCATAACCCCTTGCAATTCTTCAGCAGTAAGTTCACGGTTTTCTAACCCTATAAAATCTTTTATTGCAATATTCCAGGATGTGCGTATATTTTCCGTGGCATCCCAAAGGGTGCCGTCTAAATCAAATAATAAACCATCATATTTCATATATTACTCCAATCTATCCGAATACACGTTTTAAAACGTCATCTTCACATAATATTTTTTTTGCCAGTTCTCTATATTGCTCCTCGTGGAGATATGTGTGTCTGTGAGGCTTAATTTCCGGAGCCATATCAATAGCTCTCATATAGTCGTCCCTGTTTAAATTAAGTGTACTTACATAATCCCAAAATCCTGTTTTTTCAAAAATTGCATTAACACGTATATATCTGTGATTTTGAACACGACTCATAAGGTAAGTGGCAACCCCCACCTGAATACCATGTAATTGAGGATGTTCAAGCATTTTGTCAAGGGAATGGGAAATAAGATGCTCACTTCCACTAGTAGGAGTGCTGCCTCCGGCAATTTCGTTGGCAATTCCACTCATGGCAAGAGAGTCCACCAGTTCCCTTAAAAAAAGGTCATCATGTATTGTTTCAAAAGGAGTTCTTACAAAACTGTTTACTGCCTTTTTTGCAATCATAACGGCAAAATCATTCATTTCTGAATATCCCCGTTCAGCTTCAAAATTCCAGTCATACAATGCCGTAATTTTTGATACCATGTCACCAATACCTGAAAAGATAAATTTTTCAGGGGCACTTTTCAAAATTTCAGTGTCGGCAACAATACCATAAGCCATTTTGGCAGGCACCGAAGTACGACGACCATTGACTAAAAGAGAGGCACTGGCACTGGAAAAACCGTCACTGGAAGCAGATGTAGGAATACTTACATAAGGCAGTTTCCTAAGGTATGCCGCATATTTTGCAGTGTCAATAACCTTGCCACCTCCGATTCCAACAATAACCTGAGCTTTAGAATCAATGTTAAAAGCTAAGTTAATAATATCTTCTATTTTAGTTGTATCTAATTCCATATAATCAAGAACTGTTATACCATCTTTTTTTAGAGAATCCATTATTTCATTTCCAAACATGCTGATTAAACCGTTCCCAAAATACAAAACGGCATTTTTAAAACCACTGCTTTTAAGATATGAACCAAGATTTTCTAAAGTATTTTTTCCAACTTTTAGAATAGTTGGAATGGAAATATGACTACCTGCCATAATTATCACCTACCTTATTCATAATATGTCACAATTATAACAGATTATAACATATGTTGCGGAGTTAAATTGAAAAAAATGAATACAATTGTTATACTAAACAGTAAATAAATGTAGGGATGTGTAGATATGGATAAGAAATAACATCCCTTAGGGGCATAGAAAATTTAATTTTTATCAGGAGGTAACGGTATGAGAAGGATAGTAGCAATTGGGAATGTTTTATATGTATATTTAATTTTGGGAATGCTTGCCATGATATTTGGAAGTAATACACCTACAGGAATGTACCTTATGAAAAATCTGTTTTTCGATGATGTGTACATAATGATATTGGCTTTTATTATATTCGGCGCGGTGTGGCTTGCCATGAATATTGTTTTCCTGACATTGGTGGTAGTGGGAAAATTAAAATATGAGGCTTCAGTTATGGCACGAACCCACATGATTGTAAAACTAGTCCAGATTCCGGCATATATTGGAATTTTTATTATGGGATTATTATGTTTGCTAACTATTTTTACATTTGCATTTTCCATAGCACTGTTTCTTTTCGATGCTTTTAGCATAATTTTAACAGGACTATTTGCCATTGCATGTTTTAGCTGCATGAAAAATGAAGGAATGATTACCGATGGAATACAGCTTGTAATGTCTGTTTTCTCCTTTGTTTTCTGCGCAGACACAATAATATCCGTAATTGCATATATAAATACAAAAAAGCACAAAGCAGAAGCTTTAAACAACTAAAGAAGGTGAATTTATGATTAGGGTTGCAAAAAGAGAAGACGCAGAAGAGCTACTTAAAATTTATTCTTATTATGTTGAAAATACAGCTATAACCTTTGAATATGATGTCCCATCAGTTGAAGAGTTTAGTGATAGGATTTCAAATACATTAAAAAAATATCCTTATTTAGTTTTAGAGGAAGAAGGAAAAATTTTAGGTTATACATATGCCGGGGAATTTAAGTCAAGAGCGGCATATGACAGGGCTGTGGAAACTACTATTTATATGGATAAAAATCTTAAACATAGGGGAATGGGAAAAAAGCTGTATAAGGCCTTAGAACAGGCACTTGAACTGCAGAAAATTACCAATTTGTATGCCTGTATAGCATATCCTAAAGAGGAGGATGAATATCTTACAAAAAACAGTGTAGAGTATCATCAGCACTTAGGTTACAGGATGGTAGGAGAATTTTATAATTGTGGTTATAAATTCGGAAGATGGTACAATATGGTATGGATGGAAAAAATAATTGCACCTCATAAAGACCATCCCGATAAAGTGCTGAAGTTTGATGAAATAAGAAATATTTTTAAAGAAATGTATGGAATAAATTAATCATACTTCAATTTTTTCAAATCTGTATTTCTGCTTAATGTCAGGGTATTTATTGTGGTCTACTTCACTCGTAAACATATCAAAGGGGCGGGCGCATACCTTGAAAGGTGCATATAATCCCTGATAAATAACTAACCTTTCACCATTTTCCGTGTGGGCGGCAAAGGCCAGAACTTTATATAAATATTCAGAGGTATTAGAAGAAACAAGCTCACGCTTGAAATGCCTTACTATATCCCCAACTTTTATGTTATGGGTAGATAAATTATCCGGATTATTGTATACATCAGTATCAATATCCGGTTTTTTTTCTGTATCCGGCAATTCCTCATATTCCTCCTTATCCAGGGAAACAGGTGCTCCGGATTTACCGGAAATGTGTACTCCTCCATACCAGGTACCTTCAACTTCAAAAATATCGCCAACTTCATATTCCATGGAATAATCGTTGTTTTTCTTTATAATTTTAATTTTGCTCATATTAACAAATCTCCTAAACAATTATTTAACGTTAAAATACTTACATCATTATATTATATCCCCTTAAAAATGTAAAAAATAAATTTATGTTTTGGGATTAAAATAATGTAAGGATAAACATTGACGCATCAACTTTACAGTTTTATAATTTGTTTGAAAATAATATTTAAGGAGGAATTTATATGTCTACGAAAATTTCAAAAATACCAAGAGAAGAGGCAGTGGAAGCTATTTTTTCAAAAATTATTCAATCACCTGTTGCCTGTGAACGGTTAAGTGAGACTTTTTATGAGCACCTAAATGATGATCATTTAGTGGTGGATTCAAATTCGGAACGCTTTGCAAAAATACTATTTTCAGCATATGAAACTCAGGATATAAGTGCTTTGCTTTTAGAGGTATGCCAAAAAAGTATGTTTGATTTGTTAAGAGAGGCATATCTTATTCCGAAAAGATTTTATGGAAAAAATGGGAGAAATCCAATACTTCTTTCTGATGTGGAGGGAAAATTGTTAAAGGATATTAAAGAACCTGTGTCACATCACGAATATACTAAATTTAAGGAAATATTTGAAAATCATGTATGTGCACCAAGGTCTAAATTGTATTTAGCAGACGGGTTTGACATAGCAAGATATTACACTAAGGATATGGAAATTGAAGAAAAATTAGAAAACAGACGTCGTGGAATAATGATATTGTATGCGCTTCCGGATACGGTAAAATTGGGAATGACGGAGGCACAGGCATATGCAATTATATGGGATACTTTTAGAATGATTCAAAGTGTAGCTCCTTCTGCAATGGTTTATTATGGACAGGAAACAGGGAAGAAAAATCAAAAGAAGTTTGATGAAATAGGAATTTTACTTCCGATACATCAGTTTGAGAAAAGAATGTTACATCATTTAGAGGAAATTGACGGAATAGTTTTATCATGCAGAGAAAAAATGATGGAAGAAGCCGGCGAGGACAGCCTTGAATTGTAGGAGGATAGAATGAAACAAACAAAGCAGATGTCTGAATCCATAAGACTTGGAATGCTTTTGGCAATTTCAGGAGGATTTATGGATGCATATTCATATATTGAGCGTGGACACGTTTTTGCAAATGCCCAGACAGGTAATATTTTATTATTTGGAGTAAATTTGTCAGAGGGAAATTTTAAAATGGCAATACATTACTTTCTGCCGGTACTGGCATTTGCACTGGGAATTGCGTTAGCAGAAATAGTACATACTAAGGAATTGGAAATTTTGCATTGGAGGCAGGCGGCAGTTCTTATTGAAGCAGTGATGCTTGTGGGAGTCAGCTTTTTCCCATTATCTTTAAACCTGTTGGCAAATTCCTTGACATCCTTTGCCTGTGGCATACAGGTAGAAAGCTTTAGAAAGATACGTGGAAATGGTATAGCAACAACTATGTGTATTGGAAATTTGAGAAGTGGTACGCAGAATTTATGCAATTACTTCCATAATAAAGACATTGAATATTTTAAAAGCTCATTGCTTTATTATGGTATAATTGCATGCTTTGTAATAGGTGCGATAATTGGAAATTTATTTATTCACATATTGCAGGAAAAAGCAATTTTATGTTGTTCCGCACTGTTATTCTTTGTATTCTTTTTAATGTTTATTGACTTTGAAAGAGAAAAACTATAGTCAAAATATCAGGTGCAGTATCTAAAGGATTTGTCTGTGATAATTCTTGCAAAAATCAGTCCAAGAGGAAGTGCCAGAATAATAAGCATTGCTGATGCAAACCAGGAGGCTGAGGTTGTAAGGGACATAGCACCTAAATTGTATACTGCACGGTAAAGGTAAAGTCCCGGTACCATAATTACTATGGAAGGAACAGTGATTGCTATGCGGGGATATCCCAAACTATTTTTTAAGAGAGACGCAAGTACTCCGGCGGTCAATGCACCGATAAATGCGGCGGCTGCCGGTGGAAATGCCGCAAGATCAACCAGTTCAAGTCTTAATGTATTGGCAATGGCACCTATTACGGCTGCTGATGCTGCTAAAGGAATAGGACTGTTAAACATTATTGAAAAACCAAATACTCCTCCGAAGCTTGCTAGTAATCTTAGAAGCAGTAGTGCCGTTGCACTAAGGGAAAGTTCAGGAAAATTAAGAGGCTTCAGATTTAATATAAGAGCCATTATCCACGCTGTTATTGTTGCCACAACAATTATAACAATGGCATAGGCAAGTCGCTCAAGGCCTGAACGCATATCTAACTTTGACAAGTCAATACCACTGGTTATAAAAGGAAATCCTGGAATTATAAATAACATCGAGCATATATAACCCGCCTCGTGTTGAGGTGAAATGGCAAAAAATACTTCGGCAAATTTGAGTATTCCGGCATATACAAGGCATGCTAATGTTATAGATGAAACAATACATAAAAAAAGTGTAAAGTGATGCTCTGATAACTTACATCTCAAATAATTTCCCATTCCTGCTCCTAAAAAAGCACAAATCATTTCAAAGGGTCCACCACCAAGAAGAAACGTAAATGCCCCACAGGCAAGTGCCGCAGCAAGTCCCAGGGCAACAGGTGAGTAAAGACCATGTATATGTTCAATCTCATCAAGGTGGACATGAAGTTCCTCACCGGACATTTTAATACCTTCTGATGAAAAGTCATTTATAAAATGCTCTAAACGGTTAAGTTTGGATGTATTTACTCCTGTATTTGTAAGACAGAGAGACTGGGAAAAACAATTATCACCATCAAAACAGGTGTAGTCTATAGACATAAGACCAATGTTGGCGGTGCATGTTATTCCCAGCTGTTCAGACAAAGTATTCATGGAACTTCTCACACGCCATGCTCCTGTTCCACAGGATAAAAGCATAAGACCGGTACGTCCGATTATTGATGCCTTTTCAACAAGACCGGCATTTGTAATAGGAATGTTTCCCAAACTGTCAGCATAGTCATGCCAATAAATATCCATATGATTTTTTTTAATATTATTTTGAACCATATTATCACTCCCTAAAATATTACTAACTAAAATATAGTATAATTTTGCTGAAAATAATGTCAAGGTTTGTATCGGAATAGGTAATAATATGTTAGAAAATTTTAATCCACAGGGAAAATTAATACGTAGATTTTCCAGGCTTATGCCAATTAGTGGTGTTGTATTTTGACATATAACGTGGTATATTGTGTGGAGGTATGTAAGCAAGGAAAAAAGTGATATGAATAATAAGAGAATGAATGAATTGAACATAAAAGGGAAGATTGCTCTAGTGGCCATATTATTGATTTTAAGTTGCCTTGTGGGATATATGCTGTTGGTTATGGCTTATGGTATTCCGACAGATTATATGAAAGGCAATATGTCTGAAAGTGCCGGGATAATCAAAACAGAGGGAAGATATTTTAGAACTATGAACCGGGAAAATTCCCAGCTGGATAATTATACAGATTCATTAATGCTTTTAACAGCATCTCATCCCACAACAGAGAATGCGTGGAAAGGGGCAATTAATGTATCGAGATACTATAGGAGTGATAAAAAACCGGATGAGGTATTAGTGGACAATTATCTGGGAAAGGGAAAAGGTTATAGTGAGGTCCAATATTCAAGATATTGGCATGGATACCTTGTTTTTTTAAAACCTTTAATAGCTTTATTTGATTATGGTACAATCAGATATCTGTTAATGTTTCTACAAATAGGTTTATTTGCATTATTAGTATCAAAATCTTCGACTATAAATAAAAGACTTATATTCCCAATAATTTTTTTATGGATTTTTTTGAACCCTGTGTCAACAATGATGTCATTGCAGTTCGGTTCAGTGACTATAATAACATTTTGTGCAATGTTATTTATTTTATGTAAAAGCAGGAAATGGCAGGAGAATTTATTCCTATGGAATATTTTCTTTATGTTTGTAGGAATTATTACAAGTTATATGGATTTGCTTACTTTCCCATTGATAACCCTAGGCGTACCATTAACATTGTGGGTGTGTATGTATCAGAGGGATAAAGTTAAGGGCGATATTATGAATATTGTGGAAAAGTCGTTTTTTTGGGCTGTTGGATACGGCGGAATGTGGGCACTGAAATGGCTTCTTGGAAGCATAATAACAGGGCAAAACATAATACGAAATGCATTTGATACTATTGAGGTGAGAACATCCTCAAGTGCGGCTAAAGAGAAAATCAATTTTGTTAATGTATTATATAGAGAGTTTAAGGCTTCATATCAAATAGGGGTGGTTATAGCATTGATTATTTTAATTGTTATATTTGTTATAACATTATATAAAACAAGGCATATTAAGGTGAACAATATTATCCCATATGCCATAATGGCGTGTTATCCTATTGCATGGTATGTTCTTATTCAAAACCATTCATACATTCATTATTGGTTTGCATATCGTGAACTGGCAATATCTGTTTTTGCCGTATCACTATGTATTATGATGTTAATGAGGAAGGAAAATTATGGACAAGATTGCAGTTTTAATACCATGCTATAATGAAAGTAGTACAATAAGTAAGGTGGTAAAAGATTTTAAGAGGGTACTCCCGGAGGCTGTGGTATATGTATATGATAATAATTCTACAGATGGAACTGATAAAATAGCAGAAGAGGCCGGTGCCATAGTGCGTTATGAACATCGTCAGGGGAAAGGAAATGTTATAAGGAGAATGTTCCGTGAGGTAGATGCACAATGTTACATAATGACGGATGGGGATGATACATATCCGGCAGAATCAGCAGGAAAAATGGCGGACTTAGTGCTTAAAAAGAATGTTGATATGGTTGTAGGGGATCGTTTATCGTCTACATATTTTAAGGAGAATAAGAGACCTTTTCACAACATGGGAAATTCTCTCGTTAGAAAAAGTATAAATGTATTATTTAAAAATGATATTAAGGATATAATGACAGGACTTCGTGCCTTTAGTTTTGAGTTCGTAAAAACATTTCCCGTTTTATCAAAGGGATTTGAGATTGAAACGGAGATGAGTATACATGCCGTTGAAAAAAATATGTATGTTGAAAATGTAATTATAGATTATCGTGACAGGCCTGAGGGCAGCGAATCTAAATTAAATACATATTCAGACGGAATGAAAGTGTTGAAAACAATTGTAAAATTGTATAGAACATACAAACCCATGGGCTTTTTTGGTGCAATTGCAATATTATTATGCATCACTGCATTAATTAATTTTGTACCTGTTATGAAAATATATTTAGAAACAGGACTGGTTCCTAAGTTTCCAACATTAATTGTTTGTGGTTTTATGGTAGTGACAGCTGTTCAGTCATTTTTTGCAGGTCTTATGCTACAAACAATGATGCAGAAAAACAGGCAGGATTTTGAGATGGAACTGCAAAGGGTTTATGAACAGAAAAAACGTTTGCTTGAAGATAAATGAATTTAGGTTACATATGTTTAAAAAGAATTATAGAAGTTGCAGCATAACAGAAATGTAGAATACGTTGTTGTGCTGCTCTATTTTTAATACTCCGTTATATCTCTCGATAATTCCGGCAACTGATTCAAGACCGATACCAACCCCTTCATGTTTAGTGGAGTAGTAGGAGCCACTTTTATCTTTTCTAATTGCATTACTATATGTATTATCTATTGTAAATAGAAGAACATTATTTTGAACTTTTCCCTTTATTATTATATTTTTAGGCATGTCAGGTTTGGAAATGCACGCATACACTGCGTTTTCTATGAGATTTCCCACAACAACAGTAAGGTCAACATCCTCCACAGGTATGGAAGCGGGAATGTTTACATCTGCTTCAAAATCAATGTTATTGTCCTTGGCAATGCCATAAAAATGAGATATTAAAACATTAATTACTGTATTTTCACAGAAGCTCATAGGAGTATCATCAGGCAAAACATTTAAGAAAGATTCAAGATATTCCTTTAAATGAGGGTAATCATCCTGCTCTATATAACTTCTTATAACCGTTGAGTAATGTCTTAAATCGTGTCTTGCTCTTCTGGTTTCACTGATTTTATTTTGAAGATTAACAAATTGAAGCTGTTCCATTTTTAAACTGTGATTAGCATTTTCAAGTTGCATATTTTTATTATTTTCAGATAGCATACGGGCAATTATGTAATAAATCAAAAAGGCACCTAAATTAATTAAAAAAGAAATTATATTATTTTTAGGGTTAAGAGCCAACTTTAAACTTGATAAAGTAGAATTAAAGTATATATTGTAATACCAGATTAAATAAAAGGTGGATGGAACAAGCCATAAATAATGCCATATGTAATCCTGATTTCTAAGTAAAAGTACTGGTCTTAAAATCCTGTTTATAAAAAGGGATACTGCCGATAAAACCACTAATTGGGTAAATAATGTGGTTACACAGAAAGTCCACCTGTAAATGTCAGAAGCCATATCTGGAAATAGTAGTCCCTCTATACATTTTGAAAGGGAAACTATGAAATTTGAAATATTTGAAAGCATTAAAAGAACAAATAAGGACTTGCCAAATTTTGCCTTTACACAAAGAAAATAGAAAAATATGTAAAGAAAGGTACTCACTAAAGAAATCAAAGAAATGGCATTATCTGAGCCATATCCTGCACATAGTCCTAAAATTATCTGAATAAATGACGCTAAAAGAATAAGCAGGGCTGTATTTTTTTTGGAAAATCTAAAGGAATCCCTAAATGGATACAACGCTACGGTAACATAGGGTAAAAAATTTAATAATGAATAAACTATTAATTCTTCAGTAGAAAAGCCCTGTGACATTATTTTAACATATCCTTTCTTAATTTTTGAAATAGAAAATCAGAGTATATGGTGTTTATATCCTTAATATTTCTACGGCTTATGGGAAGAGTCTCACCATTTGACATAGAAAAGGAATTGTCGGTTTTAGATTCAACTTCATAAAGATTTACAATAACACCCTTGAAACAATTAACTATATAAGAGTAGTTACATATCATTTCTTCCCATTGATGCTGTGACATGCGAAAGCACGGGTTATTACCATCCTTTTGATAGATAATAATTTTATGGTTTTCGTATTCAGTATATATAATATTTCTTGGATATATTTTAATACCTCCGGGAAGGGTTATAAACTGTGACAATTCAAAATCAAAGGAGCTTAATTTATGTATAAGGTTTTGTATATTGCTGTCACTGAAGGGTTTGACAAGATAATAAAAAGCATCAACCTGATAACTTTCAGTGGCAAATTCATTACTGGTGGTGCAAAATACAATTTGAACATTTTTGTCTGTTTTTCTAAGCTCGAAAGCCACATCCACACCGGTAAGCTTGTCCATAAATATATCAAGAAAAACAATATCATATTTGTTAGTGGAAAATTCCGATAAAAAGCTTTCACCATTTAAATATATGTCATAGGAAGTAATGTTAAAAGAGTTATTGGAATACTTTGTAATCATTGAAATTAAGGTGTCCATATCCTGTCTGTTATTGTCTACAAATGCCGCTCTCAAATTTTTCTCCTTTTTTGTATGAAATAGGTTGAAAACCATGAATTATTATAACACATAAACCATAAAAGGTAAAAAACATAATAAACCACTTAAGTAAGAAATTAACCGCTTGAGTCAGATTCGTTGATATTTGTATTGAAATAAACAATAATTGTTAATAACATTAGCTAACTGTGCATATAAATAACGTGGAGCGTTAAAAGCACCGGAATGCTGAAAAAGATGAAAGGAGTTATATATGAAAAAAGGAACAAAGAAAATTGTGTCAGGCATAATTTCAATGGTTTTGGCAGTTGTCATGGTTGTGACAATGCTTCCTACAGGTTCATTTAGCGTAGCTGCAGATGATTTGGGTATTGATATCGAATTAAATAGCTACCAGATTAACGGAACTTCAGGTGAGCAGGGAACAATTAAGCCTGTAGTGAAATATGGAGCCACAGTAATAACACATATTGTAAGTGTATCATACACATCTACGGATAGTGATATTATAAGTGTGGATAGTGATGGCGCATACATATTAAAGAAGGAAGGAACAGCTGTTGTAAAGGTTGCTGCAGAATATGAGGTAGCAGGCGGAAGTTCAAGTGGTGTTATTACTTTGAATGGGACTCAGAGTGTTGCAGTAACTGTTAAGAAGCCTGCGGGTACATTAAATGTTACTCCTTCTAGTGGAGAACTTTTAGTAGGAGAATCATTAAAGATTTCACCTGTCGAAATTTGTGATGAAATGGATATGGCAACAGTTGTCAGAAGTTATTCAAGCAGTAGGGATGATGTTGCAACAGTGGATAATAACGGAACAGTTGCAGCAGTTGCTCCGGGAAAAGCAGTTATTACGGTTAAATCAGAGTTTCAGGATACTTATGGTAATTCACATATGTATACTAAAGATGTGGATATAACAGTTGCAAAGCCGGAAATAAGCTTAGTGGGAGGATTAGAACAGACAGTTGAAATAACTGAGGATAATCCAAATCCTGTAGTTACATTTAAGGCAAATACATCAAACACCAATGATACGGTAGTATATACATTAACACCAAATGATGCAACAAAAGCAGAGCTTGGTGAAAATAGCATTACATTCCATGAACCGGGCATGTATACTCTTACAGCTACACTTCCTACAGGTAATGTAAGTGCAAGTATTATTTACAAGGTAGTTAAAGTAGAAAAGCAGACACCTAAGCCGACTATATCTTCAAGTGTAAAAGAAGTTGATATTAATTTAAGTGAAACAGATTCATTTAACTTAAAGTCAATTCTTACGTCTTCTGAACCGGTAATTACTTATGATATTTCCAGTCCTAAAGCACAAATTGCAAATGATATAATAAGCTTCAGTGAAGTGGGATATTATACAGTCAAGGCAAGTGTAAGCAACACTGCAGGAAGTGCAAATACAACTATAATTTTCCATGTAACAGATACTACAAAAAAAGACAGTGGAACAATTAGCATAAATGGAGCTGACGGCTTTTCTTTAAGTGAAGTTGGAGCAACAGTAAAAACTGAAGTTAGCGTAACAGAGTACAGTATTTCTGATGTATCATGGGAAAGTAATAATACAAAGGTGGCAGGTGTTACTAATGGAATTATTACTGCCAACGGAGAAGGAACAGCAATAATTACAGCAACTATTCCAAATGGTCAGTATGTAACATTTACTGTTAATGTTAAAGTTTCATCTTTAGAAATTGAATTAAATCAGCCGGTTTCATCAATTGAAGTTGTAAGCGGTGAATATTACAGTGAGAACTTAAAGAAGTATATTTCATTTAAAAATAATAATGGTGATGTAAATAAAGATTTAGCATGGCGTTCAAGTGATGAAAGCATTGTACAGGTTGTAGACGGATATGTATTAGGAAAAAATCCGGGAATTGCTGTTGTTATAGCTTACACAGCAGACGGATATTCTGTGTCTTTCCCGGTAACTGTAATAGGAAAACCTGAGCTTTCTGCCAGTGTAACGGAATATACTGTTGACATGAAGGATGTTAATGCCATAGCAGGTTTTGGAATTGACTTATCATCAGTAATTAGCCTTAAAAATTCCAACGAAGTAATTACATATGAAACATCAAACAATACAATATTAGATGTAAATAACTCAGGATTTGTTACATTTAAGAATGTTGGAATTGCTTATGTTACTGCAAAAGCAGGAAATGAGAAGATTACGTTTACATTCCATGTCATTGATACAACAGTACCGGAACCTATCAGAATAGTGTATACCACAAATGCTGAAAAGAGTTTTGATATGGTATTGGGACAGGAACCAAAGGATCTTATTCCAAGTATTTCATTAGTTCAGGATGGGGTTTTAAGTGCACCGGAGGTTAATTCGGAAAATGTAAAATGGTCATCTGATAATGAAAAAGTGGCAACAGTAGTAAATGGTATGGTAACCCCTGTAAGCGGAGGAAAGGCTGTTATAACTGCTACTACAAAGGACGGATATTTTGTTACATTTTCCGTTAATGTTTTAGTTAAACCTACTGTAGCATTTGGATTTAATAAGGCAGAAGTTGTGGAAGGAACAGCAGTAGATGTGGCGGTTAAAATTGCTCCTGAGTATGCAAATGTAACATATGAAGTAGAATTAGACGGCCAAACAGCTGATACTTCAACATATATGCTTGCTGAAAATGGTGACAGCATAACCTTTACACCGCTCGTAAACGGTAATTTTATAGTAAAGGCAAGAGTTACAGCTGATGGAACATCATTTTCTAAAACAGCTGAATTATCAGTGAAATCATTAAAGGATGTAGATAGCATAACCTTTACGGAAAATAATAAGATTCTATATACAGGAGATTCTTTTGATTTATCTTCATTAGTATTATGGAATGGAGGAACGTCTGAACCTTATAATACGGACATTACATGGACTAGTGCCAATGAAGAGGTTGTTTCTGTGGATAAAGCAGGAATAATAAAAGCTAAAAAAGCAGGAATGACAGTTATTTATGCTCAAAGCTATAATAACAAACGTGCTAAGATTACCATAGAAGTATTACAGCAGTTAGAAAATATCATTCTTTCTAAAGACAGTATTTCCCTGTGGGAAGGAGAAAGCGATGATATTGAGATAACTCCGGTACCCGCAGATGCAGATTATGAAAAGGTTGAGTATTCATCAGAGGATGATAGCATTGCCACAGTGGATGCAAGTGGTGAGATTAAAGCTATTTCAGGCGGAAAGACAAATGTGGTTGTAACTGCAAAATATACAGATAAAAATGGAAATCAGGCAACTATAGTAAGAAAAGTAAAAGTATTGGTAAAAGCAAGTGTAAAATCAGTTGAAATAAGAACTGTAAGTACAGACTCACCGGATACAATTTACTCAAAGAAAATAGGTGATAAAGTTCAGTTAAAAGCTGTTATTACTCCTGTAAATGCATATGACAAAAAGGTTTTATGGAGTGCAGAGGATGACGGTATTGCTACAGTAGACGCAAATGGAATTGTGACTACAAAGGGCAAAGGAACAACTTATATCTATGCAAAGTGCACAAGCGACGGATATGGTATGGATGGAAATGGTACACCGGCAGTAGGTATGATTAAAATCATAGTTGGTGGAGATGAATATTCTCTTAACATTACACCGGAAAGAAGTATCGTATATCCTGGTGAACAGATTAAATTTGATGCAGATCTTCTACCGGAAAATGCTGTTGAAGGTAAGGTTACATGGTCAGCTGACAGTAGTGATATAAGCCTTGATTCAAAGGGATATGCTACGGTATCTCCTGACGCATCAGCAGGACTTATAACTGTAACTGCAACTATGAAATTAGTTGATGGAGATGAGTATAAGGCTGAAGCTTTGGTATACGTTAAAACACCGGTTAAGACCATTGAATTTGAAAAATCTTCTATGAACTTGTACATATATGAAGATGTAAACCTTTCACCGGTATTTAATGGAGGAACAACTGTACCATCAGATACAAATATTAATTGGAGTGTAAAGGACAGTAGCATATTATCAGTGGATAGTTATGGAAAAGTTTATGCAAAGAAACTTGGCTCTACATGGGTTTATGCTACAGCATATAATGGAAAGAGAGCAGAGATATTTATAAATGTAATAGCTGCTCCAAAGAGCATTAAACTTAGCAGACATGGTATCACATGTTACAGTGGAGAAAGGAAAAATATAAGTTATACATTTAATCCTGATTACACTACACAAAAGGCAGTAACATGGACGTCAACTAACAAAGATGTAGCATATTACGATACAGCATCAAAGAAAATAGTTGCTGTTAGTGGAGGAACATGTTACATAACTGTAACCGCCAATGATACACATTTTGGAAATGTAAGTGACAGGGTTAAGGTTGTGGTTAAGCAGAGAACAACAGGTATTGAGATTTCAAAATCAAAACTCACAAAGAAAGTGGGTAATATGTTTAAGCTTTCAGCAACAGTGAAACCGTCAAATGCTTATAATAAGGCTATATATTGGACCAGTTCAAATGTAGCAGTTGCATCTGTTGATGAATTTGGTATTGTAACATGTCATAAAAAAGGAAAGGCTACAATAACAGCACTTACAACAGATGGATATGGAGCAAAATGCAAACTTACTGTAAAGAAGGGAAAGACCAAGATTAAGTACGGTGTTACAAATGTTAATGGCTTGTATATCAGAAAATCTCCAAGTTTACAGGGAGTTCAGTTAGGACAGTATAACGCCGGAGTATCGGTTACAATTGTAGGAAAAGTTGGAGAATGGTATAAAATAAAATACAAATCAGGATATGCATATCTTAGAAGTGCATATGTTACGGTTTTAACTTCAACAGGCAGCAGTTATAAAGGAAATAAATCTAATGCAGTAGTATCATCAACTACCGGTATTTATACGGGAGTAGGAACAGGGTTTAATACTGAGGCTCCAAAGGGAACGAGAGTGTTGGTAGTAAACAAGGTTGGAAATTATTATAAGATAAAGTACGGTACTAATGCACTTGGAACAGGATATGTTGCAGTAAACAGTGTAAGTCTTGATAGTGGATTTAAGTACGGTATTGCTACACCTTCTAAAAAAATCACAAAGAAGAAGGTAAGTAGTACACCGAATGTAACATTATTTAGAACTGCAAGAGTTTCATGCAAAACGGCAATTTATTCAAATGCCAGAGGAACCGGAAGAAAGTTAGGTATTGTTTCAAGAAATACAAGACTTGTACTTAACAGTCAGAAAATTAATGGTTACTATCAGGTGGTATTTAGTAATGGGGTAATCGGATACGTAAAGGGTTCAAAAATAAAGAAACTTAAATCTTTAGTTAAAAGGAATGTAAATAAAACAAACACTTTTATAAGGTACAATAAATAATAGGGATTATTAAAAAGGAAGCTGTTGCTAAGGCGGGTTATGTACGTTTTGGCAGCAGCTTTTTTATCAAAAAACGGATATTCATTGAAATTAGTGGCAAAACAAGGTAAGATATAGAGGAGATTTTGTAAAAATACATATTTGAGGAGAGAAAAAATGGGTGGTTTTTTTGGTGTAGCATCTAAAGAAGATTGCGTATTTGATTTATTTTATGGTATTGATTACCATTCACATTTAGGAACAAGGCGTGGAGGAATGGCTGTATTAGGAGAAGACGGATTTGACCGTGCAATTCATAATATAGAAAATTCTCCTTTTAGAACAAAGTTTGATAAAGATGTACAGAAAATGAAGGGTACATATGGAATAGGTTGTATTTCTGATTATGAGTCACAGCCATTAATAATACGTTCTATTCATGGAACTTATGCTCTTACAACAGTTAGCAAGATTAACAATGTTGACGAACTTATAAAGGATTTATTTAAAAACGGGCATACTCATTTTCAGGAAATGAGCGGAGGGGACATTAATGCCACAGAACTTGTAGCCACACTTATTGACCAGAAAGATAATTTAATTGATGGAATTAATTATGCCTTAGAAAAAATTGACGGTTCCCTGTCACTTCTTTTAATGAATGAGGCAGGTATATATGCTGCAAGGGATAAAATGGGACGTACACCTATTGCCATAGGAAGAAAAGAAGATGCTTTTTGTGCTGCTTTTGAAAACTTTTCTTATAAGAATCTTGGATATTCAGATTATAAGGAATTAACACCGGGAGAAATTATTGTTATGACTCCAAAGAATTGTGTTACATTATATAAGCCTGATAATGACATGAAGATATGTACATTTTTATGGGTTTATTATGGATATCCGGCAAGTTCATATGAAGGAATCAGTGTTGAAAAAATGCGTTATAACTGTGGCGAAAAAATGGCAAAGCGTGATAATGTTCACCCTGATATTGTTGCAGGAGTTCCGGATTCAGGAATAGCCCATGCTGTAGGGTATGCCAATGAATCAGGAATACCTTTTTCAAGACCGTTTATTAAGTATACACCTACATGGCCCCGTTCTTTTATGCCTACAATGCAAAGCAAGAGGGATATGATAGCTAAAATGAAACTTTTGGCAGTAGAGGATTTAATTAAAGATAAGAGTCTTTTGCTAATAGATGATTCAATAGTACGTGGAACACAGCTAAGGGAAACAACGGAGTTTTTATATCAGAGTGGTGCTAAGGAGGTACACATAAGACCGGCATGTCCTCCATTATTATATGGATGTAAATACCTTAACTTTTCCCGTTCCCGTTCTGATATGGACTTAATTACAAGGCGTGTAATAGAAAGATTAGAAAATGGAAAGGTAACGGAAGAAGTATTGCAGGAGTACGCTGATCCTGAATCTGAGAAATACGAAAACATGGTTGAAGAAATCAGAAAAGAATTGAATTTTACATCTCTTAGATTTAACAGATTAGATGATATGCTTGATTCAGTAGGAATTGATAAAAGTAAATTATGTACTTTCTGTTGGGATGGAAAGGAATAAAAAGCAATTATAAGTATAGGCTATTGCATTAAAGAAGAAATGCAGTAGCCTTTTTTTGTTATTAGTATCTGAATTTTAGAAAGTATTTATTGAAAACAACAATTTAAGTAAAATTAAAATGTATTTTAATGATTATACGGCATAAGTGATATGGCATTTTATGGTAAGTCCTAGGCTATGGAAGATTTTAAGCTTCTGATATGTTCATCAAGGTCAATGTGATTTTCAAGCAGAGTAAGAAACTGAGGTTTGTCAGAATCATAAATTTCTTTACAATCTTCAAAAATATCTGCCAAAGTGAGTTGTTTTTGTGGTATCATAGTAATGTCTCCTTTCGGGCGTGATTTATGGTTTTTAGTCAACTCTATTATATCACAAACCGTGAGGAGATTTTTGATTTTAGCAACAAAAAAATGCCGTATTTATGCGGCTTTTGGCGTTTCGCAAACGCCTAGAAAGGAGAACTATATGAAAAGGATAGTGGCATATGCAATGCCAGTGATTTTGGCGTTTCGCAAACGCCTGGTAAATGTAAAAGGAAAGGGAGGAGGAAATATGATGAAAAAGCATTTGAAAAAAGTTGTTTCATTTGCCTTAGTTTTGAGTATGACTTTTCCGGTAGGCATGTCATACAGAGAGACATCAGTAGAAGCAAAAGTGATTGATTCGGATTATAATAAGGACGTTTTGTGGTCTACATCCTTTGAATCAGCAGATGGATTTAAAACTTCTACAGTAGATGATAAGAAGGGCACCGCCAATATTGCGACAAATGAACTAAGGTATCAGATAAATGGAAATTTATCCGGTGAAATCGAGAGTTACTCGGGAAGTGCCGCGAAAAATGATAATGAAGTTTTGAAAAATTTGTTTGACGGAGACTCTGGAACAAAATATTTAACTGAGGCAAAGCCGTCGGAAGTTATTGTAAAACTAAAGAGTCAACAGGTTATAAAATCGTATGCGATAACTTCTGCGAATGATGCTTCCGGAAGAGACCCTAAGAATTGGAGTCTTCAGGGTAGAAATTCGGATAATGAAAGCTGGGTAACCATCGACAATAAAACAAATCAGGTGTTTAATGGCAGATATAAACAAAATTATTTTGAATTGGATAACAGCACAGCATATAGCCAGTATAGATTGCGGATTACAGCAAATAAAAATGGTGGTTCCATGACACAATTTTCAGAGTTTATTCTTGCAACAGGCAAGTGTCAGGAAGTTGGTGCTTCTATTAGCAAAATGAATAGTGAGATTACTTCCGGACCGAGCGATGCATGGAATCAAAAATCCAATGTGGGTTGGACAGGAAGCCACTCTCTTGTATGCAAGGGAGCTCATGTAGGAACTGGTCATGCATATTCTTATAATGTTATTTATGACAACTTGAATCTTACAGTAAGTGATAATACAAATTTAAGATATGTAATTTTTCCTTCCATGTCTAATGGAGACGAATATGACTATGAATATACACAGATGCATATGGCTGTGGATTTAAAGTTTAAGGATGGAACTTATTTAAGTGAGTTAGGTGCAATTGATCAAAATGGAAATAAGGTGGATGCACAGTCTCAGGGAGATAGTCGTACACTGGTGGCACAACAGTGGAATGAAATTTACAGCAAAATTGGTGATGTGGCAAGGGGAAAAGTCATTGAAAAGATTTTGGTTGTGTACGATATGAAAGCTCATAATGCGGGGGCTTTAGCAAAATTCCAGACATATTTTGATGACATTGAAATATATAATCAGGATTATCCGGTATATTCTCATTTATCAGATTATGTAAATATTCTAAGAGGAACGAACAATACAGGAAACTTCTCCAGAGGGTTGACAATTCCGGCAGTAACAGTGCCAAACGGATTCAACTTTTGGATTCCTGCAACCAACGCAAGCAGTAATTCGGCTTATGAATATCAGAAAACAGATGAATTTCGTTGTATGAGAATAAGCCATGAACCGTCTATATGGGTTGGTGATAGAGGAACCTGGCAATTTATGGTAAATACCAGCAAAGATTATAATACAAATGACGATTATGGATTGGGAACGTTAAAAGCAAACTTTAGTCATGATAATGAGGTAGCAAAAGCGCATTATTATAAAGTTTCTTTTGATGGCAATGGAGGCGATGCAGCAAATTCACAGATAGAGCTGACACCGACATCTCATGGTGCAGTGGTACGGTTTACTTATAATAACACGGCAAACAAGAGTGTTATCTTTGATTGTGCCAATGGTGGAAGTAGGACCGAATATAGTGGAAATACATTTAAAACATATTCTGACCATACAGGGAATGGTTCGAAGCGTATGTACATTTACGGAGAATTTAGTGAGACTCCTAAGGGAACTAAAATAAATGACAGGAAAAGTATTGCATCCTTTAATTCCAATACAGTTACAATGAAACTTGCCACATCATACATCAGCTATGATCAGGCAAAGAAGAATTTGAAGCTTGAAATTGGGGGAGACAGTTTTGAAACGGTTTATAACAAGGCACAGTCTAAATGGGATAATCAGCTTGGAATTATCACAGATGTTAAAGGCGCAAATTATGAACAGTTAGTTACACTTTATTCTTGTATTTACCGTATGTATTGTTATCCAAATCTTATGTCAGAAAATACAGGGTCAAACAGTAATCCGGTTTGGAAATACAAGAGCCCTTACAAAGATGATAATGCAGCTCCTGTGGAGGGAAAGATTTATATTAATAATGGTTTCTGGGATACATATCGTACTGCATGGTCAGGGTATGGACTGTTTACACCGTCCAAAGCAACAGAGTTGTTAAACGGTTTGGTACAGCATTATAAAGATCAAGGATGGGTTCCAAGATGGATTGCACCGGGTGGAACCAACAGTATGGTGGGAACAAGCAGTGATGCTATTTTTGCCGATGCAATGGTGAAGGGCATATCATTTGATTATGAAAATGCATACAAGTCCGCATTGAGAAATGCAGCTACTGTATCCGATAACCTTACAAATGGAGGAAGAAAGAAATTAAATATTTCGAACTTTATCGGATATGTACCTGCTGATGAAAATGAAAATTTCTCATGGTCCATGGAAGGATATATTAACGATTACGGAATTGCTCAGATGGCAAAGAAATTGGCAAGTCAGACGAACGATGCAACAAAGAAAGCAAACTATATGTCTGAATATTACTACTATCTAAACAGAGCAAAGAACTATTCCCTCTTATTTGACAATTCTGGTTTTGATGCCACGTCAAAATGGTTGAGAGGAAGAAAAGCTGACGGTTCTTTGAATTTAGGAAACAGTGACAATAATACGGGATTTAATCCATTCTGGTGGGGGGCAGATTATACAGAAACCAATGCATTTAACATGGCAGTTTCTGTACCACAGGATGGACTTGGACTTGCAAACTTATATGGCGGTCGCGACCAGTTGGCAGACAAGCTTGATACAATCTTTACAACTGATGGAGGATATATTGGATATGGCGCCATGGATGGTGTTGGCGGTATTCATGAACAGAGGGAAGCAAGAGAAGTAAAACTGGGTCAGTATGGACACAGCAATCAGCCGGCCCATCATATTCCATATATGTATCTGTACTCATCCCGTCCGTGGGAGACACAGAAGTATGTAAGAGACATTCTTGCAAGATGTTATGCAGGAAGTACCTTTGGGCAGGGTTATATTGGTGATGAAGATAATGGTGAAATGTCAGCATGGTATGTATTGTCTTCCATCGGCTTTTATCCATTGTCAATGGGAAATGATGAATTTGCTATCGGTTCACCACAGTTTGAAGAAGTAACTGTTAATTTGGAAGGAAATAAAAAACTGGTAATTAAGGCAAATAACAATAGTAGGGAAAATGTGTATGTAGACAGTATGTACGTTAATGGAGAAAAGTATGATAAAACATTTATAAAATACGAGGATTTAATTAAAGGTGGAACAATTGAATTTAATATGTCCTCAACATCTAATAAAGAGCGCGGACTTGAACAGGATAGCCTTACATCCATAACTACAGGTGACAATAAGCCACAAGTATATACGGACTATTCAAAGGATGCCGATAAGTCTTCAAGTACAGGAGTGACTACATTGGATAACTTATTTGATGATAATTCAGATACAGAGACAAAGGTTGATAATACAACTACACTTATGTTTAAGTTTACCGATAAAAAAGCTGTAAGAATGTTGACTCTGACATCATCAAAATCAGGAAGAACACCGGATAGGGCACAGGTGTATGGCGATAATGAAGATGGTAACTGGGTTTTACTGGGAGACTACCATGACAGTGGCAGCTTGTTCTTTAATGTTTGGGGCAAGTATACAAGACCATTTGGAATAAGTGCAGACAAAGTGGGCAAATACTCAAGATATAAAGTTGTTCTTACAGGAACAGATGCTTATTTGTCAGAAGTTGAGATGCTGGGATATAAGGATAACGGAATATTAAAGAGTGATTTAAAAAATGCCATTGATGTAGCAAAATCAATAGACACCACAGGTGAATATCTGCCTATTGCAAAACGTCTTGAAAATAATTTAAAAGAGGCATGCAGTGTGTATGATAATGGAGAAGCATCAGATGATGAAATTCTAAAAGCTTATCAGTCATTGGGTAGAATTGTGGACATTGAGAAGAAGACAATTAAAATACATGATGCAAGCAAAGTAGAAGCAGAAGAGTTTGATGCAAAGTCCGACCATATAGTTAATGATGGCAAAAACATTGGTGGAGTGAAAAATAATACATGGGTAAGATATGACAGTGTGTACTTTAACGGTTTGGCATCTCAGGTAAGCTTTAACTATTCGGGACAAAAGAGTGATGCAGGCGGATATGCACAGGTGTATATAGACAGCAAGGTAGGAGAACCTGTAGCAACTATTAATCTTCCGGTTACAGGAGATAATTGGAGTACATATACTACTGTAAGTCAGCAGCTTGAAAAATCCATAAGTGGTCTTCATGATGTATATATTGTATTTAAGAATGATGGCTCACATAAACATGTGGCAAATGTTGACAATATTGCCTTTGATGTAAAAAGTGTTGAGGGAAAGGAAGATGTTGTTATTTCAGATAAGATAAATATTGAGGGATTCCAGATAAGTCAGACTAACTGGGGCTTAAGAACGGTTTCCTCTGTAGAACCTGAAATCGATGGCAGGAAAGTAGTAGAGTATGGTAATATTTATGCTGTAGACAACGGAGAAGTTAAAAATAAAGATATGGTAGTTGGAAGCACCAGTAAATATGTTGCGGCTTTTAAGTCTACGGAAAAAGGTATTATTAACAAAAAGTTCTCTGCATCAGATACGGCAACCAACTATGTAATGACAATGAAGGATAATGGAAGCACCAAGGCGGCATATACTCAGGAATACCGAATAAGAGGATATGCAAAACTTTCAGATGGAAGTTATGTATACAGTAGTGTTTCATATTTTTCAATATATAGAGTATCAAAATTATTGTATGATAATTGCAAGATGAGCACCAACAGAGCTCACGAATATTTGTACAATAACATATTAAAGGTGGTTGACCCTGAATACAAACCGGTAGATTACAACTGGGGAAGTATTGTAGTAAGACCTAAATAAATAAGTAAGTAAAGCAGTTCTCTGATTATGGCAAATAAGCTATAGTCAGGGAACTTTTTTTTTTGCGCCTAAAATAAAAAATGAAACATAGTAATAAAAAAATGATACTGGTATAATGGGTATTGTAAATGACATTAAAGTCAAGGAGCGGAAGAAAAGGAGGAAATTATGGAAAGGAAGAAAAAACATTTCAGTAAGCTTTTAAAAAAAATTATGGCAGTTGCATTAACCTGTGCGCTGACTTTAGGAATGGCAAATGTTCCCGGATGGAATCAGCCGGGAGAAGTGTTAGGAGCAACTACCGCAATTACATCCATGAGCTATTATCCGGGAGAAAATGGCCCTACGATTACCCATTCGGCAGTAGGAGAGGCAAGTTACGGATTTGTTATGCCTAAATTTAACGGCAAGGAAAGCAGCGAACTGTCAATTGCCGACGTGGAAAAGGATTTGCAGGTATATGTAAGACAGCAGGAAGGTACAAAGGGACAGTGGAAAAAAATAGAAGATGTTGAGTATTTCAAATGGAATGACACCTGGGCATGGGAGTACCAAAGCTGGGGTGGCTGGGTATGCTGGATGAAATTAACTGAAACCACTGAACTTAAATTTCATGGAAAAACAAATGATGTTGACTTAATTTATAACCTTGTATTAAACAAACTTGATAAGCTTAAGCTTACAAGTATTACAACAACAGAGGCAAATATAACAGCTGATTCAACAGGAGGTTCAGCAACCCATTGGGGACTTTGGACTTTTAATGGTGATAAAAACATTAAATATGAACAGGTTCAGGATGATATTAACATTTTGGTAGATAATCATGATGGAAAGGGATTTGTTAAATTTTTAAGCAATGCTTCATCAGGATTTTTATGGGATCAGAATTTTGGTTATTATTCAGAGGGTGACGGAGGTTACTGGTTTAAAAATATAGGCTGGTCATTTACCCTTCGTTTCCAAAAAGTAGGTAACAGCAGTATTTATCAGGACGTAAATGTTACATATACTGAGCCTGCAAGAAGTAATTATAATCTTACATCTTACGATGGAAAAACATCTTATGATGCAGGTTCCGTAGAAACAGCATCTGTAGGAATACCACTTCCTAAAATTGGAGGAACCAGTGCAATTAAAAAGGATTTGGAACTGTTTAAATATGAAGTTAAGGTAAATAATGTATGGATTCCTCTTACGGATGTAGCCACAAGCGGATGGGTTTATCAGGGAAATGGATTTAATAACAGTTCCATAAGCCAGCAATGGGGATATTTTGTTGATAACATATATGGATTATGGTTCCAGCCTGTTAAGAGGGATACAGAGATTAGAATAAGCTACCCAAAAGATGGAAAGAAAGGCGGAGATATGAGTGGAAATTCCGTAACATATACAATAAAAGGAAATTCATCATATAAAGATAAGCTTCCATCAGACATGGCAGATATAACAGTAGAAGACAGTTCAAATCCTTATACACCATCAGGCTGGAAAATGATTTGGAATGATGAGTTTACGGGAAATAAACTTGACACAACTAAGTGGAACTATCAGGAAGGTTTTCTGTTAGATGAAAATGATATTAACACTGCCGGATGGGGAAATCAGGAGTTAGAGTATTATACAAAAGATAATGTATCTGTTTCAGATGGCAATTTGAATATTATTATGAAAAAGCAGTCAAAGGAATTTTCACAGAAAAATGATTCCACAAAGAAGGCAACTGCAAAATATTCATCAGGAAAAATTACAACTCAAAATAAATTTTCCGTTAAATACGGAAGAGTGGATTTCAGGGCAAAAATGCCTACAGGAACAGGTGTATGGCCGGCAATGTGGATGCTTCCAAATGACTCAAGATATGGCTCATGGCCTCTTTCAGGAGAAATAGATGTATTTGAGGGACGTGGAAGAACACCGGATATGGTTTTTGGTACTCTTCACTATGGCGCACAGTGGCCTAACAATATAAACACATCAGATGTATTTAATATGGTGCAGGATGGAAAGAAAAAAACAGGAATTGCAGACTGGCATGTATACAGCGTTGTGTGGGATGCAGAAATAATAAAGATATACTGTGACGGTAAGTGCTATTTTAAATGCACATACGGGGAATGGTATTCAGGCTCAGACAGAGGAAATGCCTATGCACCTTTTGACCAGAGATTTTATCTGATTTTAAATCTGGCTGCAGGAGGAACTTTTGACAGCGGTTACGTTCCTGATGATAGTTTTACATCAGGGCTTATGAAGGTAGATTATGTAAGGGTATATCAGAAAATATTAAGAGACACAGAAGATGAGAAACCGGACAAGAATAAGGGAGTTACTACTGATGGAGCCCATGACCACCTGTACGGTGATTACAAATTAGGAATAAAGACTCCTGAAAATCCTACAACAAAGCCGGCAGTGGAAAATCCTACAACAAAGCCGGCAGTGGAAAATCCTACAACAAAGAATGCAGTGGAAGTGCCTACTAATAATGGCAATAAAAAACCTAATTCGCTGAAGAAAGCATTGGCAAAGACTAAGATAACTAAGGCGGTTAAGAAGAAAAAAGCTGCTAAGTTAAGTCTTAAATTTAAGAAGGTTAAAGGGGCAAAGAAGTATAAAGTTCAGATTGCCTCTAATAAGAAATTTAAGAAAGTTTTGCTTAAAAAGACCGTGAAGAAAGTTACCGTGGTAATAAAGAGCAGAAAGCTTAAGGGAAAGAAAAAGCTTTATGTAAGGGTAATGGCAGTAGGAGCAAAGAAATGGTCAAAAGTTAAAAAAGTTAAAATAAAATAGAATAAATTAAAATTATAAAAACCGTAGTTCTATGTGCAAGTACATTAAGTGTATTTTTACAGGAAACTGCGGTTTTACTTATATTTAGTGCAAAGCCGGTTTTAATCATTACCTAATGGCTTCACCAAAATTCAAAAAATATTGTATCATAAAAAACAGGTTAAATTTGGTATTAACTTATGTAGCGTAGAATGAGAGGAGAAGATATGAGCAATTACATAGGAAGTAGCAAACAGAAATTAGATAATAAATTAATTGGATTAATTGTTATTGTGGCGATGACCTTTATTTCAATTAATTTAGAAGCAGTTGGAGTATACAATATTAAAGCTGACGGAAATGTAACAAATATTTTAATTTTTAATTGCGAAAAATATATTTGTATCTTACAATAGAAGGTGCAAATATATTTGGTAGTCGTATTTGACATACCACAGGAGGAAATTATGGGAAAATCACAGAAGAAATGGAAACTTAAAAAGATTTCCGTATTTATGTCATTGGTGGCACTAATGACACTTATATGTGCAACGGTAGTTGTGGCAGGGGACGATGCAGATTACGTTCCGTCATTATATGCTACGGCTTGGGCACTTTTGCCACCGGTGGTAGCTATTGCATTGGCATTAATTACAAAAGAAGTGTATAGTTCACTTTTTATAGGGATTTTAGTAGGGGCAATTTTGTATGGAACAAATCCTGAAACGGTTGTTATGCATGCTTTTAAAGGTGGATTCGTAAGTGTGTTATCAGACGGTGACCATGTGGGAATTTTAATATTCCTTGTAATCCTTGGAACTATAGTTGCACTTATGAACAAAGCAGGTGGCTCGGCAGCTTTTGGTAAATGGGCAGGAGAGCATATTAAAACAAGAGTGGGAGCTCAGTTAGCAACAATTTTATTGGGAGTTTTGATTTTTATTGATGACTATTTTAACTGCCTTACAGTAGGAAGTGTTATGAGACCTGTTACGGATAAACATAATATTTCCCGTGCGAAGCTTGCGTACATAATTGATGCAACAGCTGCACCGGTGTGTATAATTGCACCAATTTCTTCATGGGCAGCAGCAGTTAGCGGATGCGTAGAGGGAGAAGATGGTCTTTCGTTATTTGTAAAAGCAATTCCTTATAACTATTATGCAATTCTTACAATTGTTATGATGGTTTCAATGGTTTTACTTAAAGTTGAATTCGGACCAATGGCAAAGCATGAAAAAAATGCAAAAAATGGTGATTTATTTACAACAGGAAAGGAAATTGATTCATCAGAGGATTATGGTGCTGAGAAAAAAGGTAAGGTTAAAGACCTGTTAATTCCAATTATATGTCTTGTTGTATGTTGTGTTATTGGAATGATATATACAGGTGGATTCTTCAGTGGAGTAGGATTTATTGAGGCATTTTCCAACAGTAGTGCGTCAGTAGGTTTGTCATTGGGAAGTTTCTTTGGATTGGTAATTACCATATTGTTATACGTAATTAGAAGGGTGTTACCGTTTAAGGAATGTATGGATTGCCTTGTTGAGGGATTTAGGGCAATGGTACCTGCTATTTTGATACTTATTATGGCATGGACACTTAAGGCTATGACAGATTCCCTTGGAGCAAGTGACTTCGTGGCTAATTCCATGAAGTCAGTAGCAGGAGATTTCGTAAATTTCTTGCCGGCAATTATTTTCCTTGTTGCATGTTTCCTTGCTTTTGCAACAGGAACATCCTGGGGAACCTTTAGCATATTAATACCTATTGTTGTGGCTGTTTTCCAGAAGGACAATTATGAACTCATGATTTTAGCTATTTCAGCATGTATGGCAGGAGCTGTATGTGGTGACCACTGTTCACCAATTTCGGATACCACTATTATGGCATCAGCAGGGGCACAATGTGAACATGTAAATCATGTATCTACACAGCTTCCATATGCAATAGTTGCAGCAGCAGTATCTTTCCTATCCTTTATTTTGGCAGGTTTTATTCAGAATCCATGGATTGTACTTCCAATAGCAATAGCATTGATGGTAGGACTTATTGTGTTTATTAGGATTTTAAATAATTATCAGCAAAAAGCTGAATAGATGTAAAAGGGGCTGCAATTCGCAGCCCCTTTTATATTCAATAAATATTTAGTTATTATATCTGTAATCAATAACACGTTTTGTTTTCTTTTCGCTTCTTGGAAGAGTTCCCGCAGGAACAACTGTGATTTTGGGAGTCACACCAATTCTGGATTTAAACAATTCTCTAATGGTAGCTCCGGTTTTTTCAAAATCAACACGTCCTTCCGCTTCAACAGTTACAATCATGATATCTTTATTTTTAGAATCGTCATGAGCAATTGTAACATTATATTCAGATGAAACTCCATCAACATTTGAAAGTAAGTCTTCAATCTGGCTAGGAAACATATTAACACCGTGAACCTTAAACATATCATCACTTCGACCTTTAATAATGTCAAGTCTTGGATATTTACTTCCGCAGGCACATGTTCCGGGAATAATCCTTGAAATATCATGGGTACGGAAACGAATAAGAGGAGCTCCTTCTTTAACCAAGGTTGTAATAACAATTTCTCCTTCTTCTCCATCAGGAACGGGCTTTCCGGTAACTGGGTCAATGATTTCTATGTAAACATAATCATCCCAGTAATGGATTCCACATTCGTTTTTACAGGTAATACCAATACCCGGTCCGTAAATTTCCGTAAGACCATAAATATCATATAGTTCAATACCAAGGCTTTCACGAATGGTTTCCCTCATTTTGTCACTCCAACGTTCAGAACCGAATACACCTTTTTTTAAGTTGATTTTATCCTTAAGACCACGTCTGTTGATTTCTTCGGCTAAAAGAAGGGCATAAGATGAAGTGGCGGTAATAACAGTTGACTGCAAATCTATCATCATTTGTAACTGCTTTTCAGTATTTCCCGGGCCCAAAGGAACAGCCATGGCACCAAGCTTTTCGCAACCTGCCTGAAAACCAATACCTGCTGTCCAAAGTCCATATCCCGGAGTAATCTGAATACGGTCTTTTTTTGTGATACCGGCAGTTTCGTAGCATCTTGCAAACATTATTGCCCAATCATCCACATCTTTGGCTGTATAGGGAATAATAACCGGTTTTCCCGTAGTACCTGAAGAAGAATGGATTCTTACAACATCTTCATCAGGCACAGCCTGAATGCCTAAAGGATAAGCATTTCTTAAGTCATCCTTACTTGAAAAAGGAAGTTTCTCAAAGTCTTCCTGAGAAGTAACACCGTCAATTCCCTTTTTCCGATAAATATTTCCATAATAACTGTCTGTATTTAAAAGACGTTTAATTTGAGCATCAACCTGCTCCAATTGAATATTAGTTAATTCCATATTTTTCTCCAATCTTTATGCCGGCAAGAAAAGCCGCTTTATTTGTTTCTACAAAACGTTCCGGTACCCTGTGTTCAATCTCATACATAATAGTATCAGCATTAAGCCCCGTGGCATTAGTTCCCACTGCAACCCCTAAGATAGCTACATTGAAAAACTTTGAGCTGCCAAACGGTTTACATAATTCATCAGCGTCAACCACAACGCATTTACATTTTTTATTTAAATATTCTATCATTTCCACACCGTCGTAAGTTGAATCATTTAATGACTCTGTAGTAGGTTTAACGGGAACGCTATTTACAATAACAATTCCGTCCTGCTTTAAGTAACAAAGATTTCTAACGGCTTCTGAAGGCTCGAAAGCTAAAATAATATCTGCCTTTCCTAAAGGAATAAGAGGCGAAAATGCTCTGTTACCGATTCTGATATGACTTGTAACTGAACCACCACGCTGAGCCATACCAATGGTTTCGGCAGAGTGGGCGGTGTTTCCCAAATGCATTGCAGCTGAGGCAATAAGCTTTGAGGCAAGAACAGTTCCCTGACCGCCTACACCACATAATAAAATATCTTTATTCATCTAAATCACCTCCAATAGCATTTACCGGGCATACCTGACTACATAAGCCACAACCGGTACAAAGGTCTTCGTTAATGGTAACCTTTCCCTTTACCGTACTTATTGCAGGACAACCGATTTCCCGAATACATTTCTTACACTGAATACATTTATCGGATATACAAAGCTTCTTTTCAGGCTTAAACAGTGCAATGCATGGTGATTTAAAAATAATGGCTTTTACACCCGGAAGAGAGGCACAGTCCTTAATAACCTCAACTGATTTATTTAAATCAAGAGGATTAACCGTAACAATCTTCTTAACTCCCATGCCTTCTAATATATGTTCAATACTTATTTTATCAACAATATCACCCATCATGTTTTTTCCGGTTCCGGGGTGAGGCTGATGTCCTGTCATGGCTGTGGTTGAATTGTCAAGAACGCAAAGAATCATGTCAGCTTCATTGTATACAGCATTAACAATACCAGTCATGCCGGAGGCAAAAAACGTGGAATCTCCAACAAAGGCAAAACAGGTACCTTCCTTATCTACCCAGTGAAAACCCTGAGCCATTGTAATTCCTGCACCCATACAAAGACAGGTGTCTACCATGTCAAGAGGCATTGCATTTCCTAAGGTATAACATCCTATATCACCACAAAAATAAGCATTCTTACCTTCCATTGCCTTTTTCACTGCATAAAATGAGGCACGGTGGGGGCATCCTGCACATAAAACAGGAGGACGGACAGGTAAATCAGGCATATCACCTAAATAAATTCCTGCTTCCTGTGAAGGAATTTTAAGAAAATCACTTAAAACCTTAGCCACATAATCTGCTGAATTTTCTCCACTGGTTTTAACATAACCACTTTCCTTACCATATACCTTTATATTAAGCCTGTGCTTACCAATTAATTTAGTCACCTCAGCTTCAATGAAAGGACTAAGCTCTTCAAGGCATATAACCTCATCTACTCCTTCAAGGCATGATAAAACAAACTTTTCAGGAAATGGATAAGGAGTGGAAATTTTACAAAGCTTAACTTCAGGATAATCCTGTAGATATTCTTTAGCATAAGCATAACTTATACCACCTGTAAAAACAGCCTTCTTTCCACTGCCTGTAACAATATTTTTAGAATATGTAGAAAAATCGTCACCAATAAGAGGATTTCTTTTTTCAATCATGGCGTGATTCATAAATGAAAGCTTTGGAAAAATAACCCAACGTTTTGAATCTTTTACAAAGCCATCATACAATTTAGGCGTTGTTGTTTCAGGAATGTCTATAGACGCATATGCGTGACATACACGGGTAGTAGGGCGGAAAAGTACAGGTGTTTTATACTTTTCGGAATAGTCAAAGGCATCCTGAATCATTGAAAATGCTTCTTCCGGTGAGGAAGGATCAAAAACAGGAATGCGGCAAAATGATGCAAACATTCTTGTGTCCTGTTCTGTCTGGGAAGAAATTGGGCCGGGATCATCAGCAGAAACTATAACCATACCACCTTTTACACCAACATATGCAAGAGACATAAGGGGGTCAGAGGCAACATTTAGTCCCACCTGCTTCATGGTAACTAAAGTACGGGCTCCGGCATAGGAAGCAGAAGCCGCCAGTTCTAAGGCTGCCTTTTCATTGACAGACCATTCTACGTGTACATCTCCCTGCTTATATTTACTTACTGTTTCAAGTATTTCAGATGACGGTGTGCCGGGGTAGCCTGACACAAGATTTATTCCTGCGGCAAGTGCCCCAAGGGCAATGGCACCGTTACCCATTAAGTAATCTTTTTTCATAGAAAATCTCCTTTTGACTGCAAAAATAAAGGCATTACAGTCTTATATGTAAAAATATAACTAGTTAAGATTATAAATCAATGAGACATTTGACGCAATAACATTGTGGTATTTGCAACGGATAAAATTTATGATGACTTTTTTGCCAATAGACAGTATAATTAAAGAGGTTTATTATGCAAATTTACTTGTTATCATAGTGTAAATATGGTATAAGAGATAGGAAAAGAATTATTCGTATTAAATATAGGAAAGAAAAATGGCAGAAAATAAAAAAATGACAATGATTTCGGTTATTATGCCAGCATACAATGAAGAGAAATATATTGAAAAGGCTCTAGACTCCGTTTGCACACAGGAGGGGGATTTTTCAATTGAAATATTAGTTATAGATGATAATTCTACCGATGCCACAAAAAATATAGTTTTAGATATGGCATGCAGGATTTCCACTAGAGAAAACAATCTTAATAACGGTGTTTCCGTAAGGTTGTTAACTAGCGGCAGGTCCATGGGTGTGGCTGAGGCAAGAAACCTTGGTATTAAAAAAGCAAAAGGTGAATACATTGCATTTTTAGATGCAGATGACTGGTGGAAGGAAGGCAAGTTAAAAAAGCAAATTGCTTTTATGAAAGAAAATAATTTATCTTTTACAGCCACCGGAAGAGAATTAATGAATGCTGATGGCAGTACAACAGGAAAGGTAATTCCTATCCCTGAAAAAATAACATATAAAATGATGCTTAGGACAAATTATATACCGTGTTCGTCAGTTGTAATGAAAAAGGAACTGGCAGAGGAATTTTATATGTGTCACGATGAACTCCATGAAGATTACATTATGTGGATGGAGATTTTAAGGAAATATAATCGTGTATATGGAATAGATGTTCCGTTTTTGTGTAGCAGATTAAGTGAAAATGGAAAGTCCCGAAACAAATTTAAGTCAGCAAAGATGCAGATAGGATGTTACAGATATTTAGGATACGGATTAATAAAGACCGCATTCTATTTTTGTGCGTATACCTACAATGGGTTTAAAAAGTATGGAAAATAATTAAAGGGAAGGATTAAGTAAATGATAAAAATTTCTGTAATAATTCCAATATACAATATGGAAGAATATCTTCCCCAGTGTTTAGACAGTATAGTGTCTCAAACTTTAAGGGAAATAGAAATATTGTGTATTGATGACGGCTCTACAGATGGCTCAGAGGAAGTTTTAAAGCTATATTGTAACAGAGATTCCAGAATCAGAGTTATAAAACAGAATAATCAGGGGGTTTCTTGTGCCAGAAATCTGGGAATAGAAGAAGCATCCGGAAAATATGTTATTTTCATGGATCCTGATGACTGGTATCCTGATAAGGAAATATTGGAAACGCTTTATGTGGGAGCTGAGAAAAATAATGTCAGCATTGCAGGTGGAAGTTTTATGGACTATCACGATGGAATTTATAATGAAAAATTCCCTGACAGATATTTTGGCTATCATTTTGAAAAAGACGGTGTTATTGAATATACTGATTATCAGTTTGATTTCGGATATCAGAGATTTATATTTGAAAAAAGTCTTTTGACGGAAAATCATATTAGCTTTAAAAAATATGTGAGATATCAGGATCCACCGTTTTTTGTGGAGGCAATGATAGCGGCAAGGCGTTTTTACGGAGTAGATAAGCCGGCATATTGTTACAGATATGGTCATACTGAAATAAAATGGAACAGACAAAAGGTTTGTGATTTATTAAAGGGAATAAGTGATAATCTTCAGATATCATCGAAATATGGATTGAAAAAGCTTCATAACCTGACAATACGAAGATTAAATGATGAGTACAGACAGTTGTTAGGAGACAGTATTTTCTTTGAGGAATATGCCTGTGATGTTTTTGAAGAGATGCTTAAAACCATGAATTATATAGATGTTAATATGTTAGATGAAAATAATAGGGACATATATAAGGTATATAATCCTATTATTATGCAAATAAAAGAAGACATAAAAAATCATGTTAACTGGATTGATAATTTAAAAGGTGAAATTGAAGACCTGAAAAATCAGATAAAAGACAGGGATGAACAGTTAAGAGTAAAGGAAGAAGAAAAGAGAGAGCTTGAAGGCAGAGTGCAGGAAGTGTATGATTCTTTTTCTTATAAAGTGGGACATGCCATAACGGTTTTGCCAAGATTACTTGCAAGAATTGTGAAGGGAAGATAAAATGTCAAAGATATTGTCAGTAACAATTCCAACATACAATGTGGAAAGATATTTAAAACAGTGTCTGGATTCTTTTATAATACCGGAAATAATAGATGATATGGAGATTTTAATAGTAAACGATGGTTCTACAGATTCATCTCCTATCATTGCTAAGGAATATACAGAGAAATATCCGGATACTTTTAAATTAATAAATAAGGAAAATGGTGGCCACGGTTCAACCATAAATACAGGAATAGCAAATGCCACGGGAAAATATTTTAAAGTGGTAGACAGTGATGACTGGGTGGATACAAAATCTATGATTAACCTTATAGCAACACTTAAAAAAGATGATTGCGATTTGGTTTACTCCAATTATTACTGGGTAGACAATGACACAGGAAAGAAGACAGTGGAATTTCAAAAGCCTTTTGATGGTGTGGTTTACAACAGGGAATATAATTTTGAAAAGCTGCCCCATGAAATTTTCCTCAAAATGCACGGATATACTGTTAAGACGGATATTCTCAGACAAATAAGGAAAATCGATGAAAACTGCTTTTATGTTGATATGGAATTTGTTGTTTATCCAATACCATATATAAACACGGTAAAGTTTATTCCGGATTTTGTATATCAGTACAGAATAGGGTTGCCAAACCAAAGCATGAATGTGGAAAAAATGAAACGCAATTCCACTAATTTTGACAGGGTGCTTAAGGCATTACTTAAGTTCTACGATGAAAATGTAGAACTAAACATTGCAGATTCAAAGAAAAAATACATTGAAAATGTAATTGCAAGATTAGTGGCCAGCAGAATGAAAATATATTTAAGTTTTCCATTTTCAAAAAAGGTTTCTAAGGATATGAAAGTTATTGATGAAAAAATAAAGAACAATTATCCTGCAATCTATCAGTCAAATATTAATTCGGCTGTAAGGATACTTAGAAAAACAGGATACAAGGCATATCCGCTGGCAAGATTTTGTTATTATATTAAACAAAAAAGTTAGTAAAGGTTAATAACATAACCTATAAAAATATAGAAAGTGAATAAGAGAGAAGAAAAGATGAGAATACAGAAATTAATTTTACAGGACATTGCATATAAAGAAATTATATGCGCAGATGAAGAGTTAATGAAAAACAAGGAAGGCTATGATTTAGAGACTGCATCAATTTACTGCAGAATGGAAAATGCTGAGTTTTTCGGAAACGACGAAAGCGGCATAAAAATCCATAAAGGAGGAAAGGTTTCACTTGATACTTACTCAAACAGTTTTTCTGTTGGAAAATGGGCAAAGTACACAGTAATTGATACTATTTCATTATTACTTGACATGGAAGGAAGTGCCACTGTTAAATTAATGCATGCACAAAAAGAAGGTAATGACATTAAAGTTAATGAAATTAAGTCCTTTGATGTAAACAATGAAACAAGACAGAAATCAGTATTTGATTTTGGTAAACTGGCTGATGAAGGAATTTATTATGCTGAAATCGAAGCAAAGGATAGTGAAGTTACAATATATGGCGGTTCATATGACACAGTAGACATGGAGCCTACACAGACAGTAAAGCTTGCCATAGATATATGTACATTTAAGCGTGAAAAGTACGTTAAGAGAAATATGGGAATTATTTTCCATGATATTTTGGAAAATGAGGATTCACCTTTATACAGAAATCTGTGGATTCACATTTCAGATAATGCATCATCCCTTGACGGAATTGTAGATTCAAATGAATTTATAACAGTAAGCAAGAACGCAAACCTTGGTGGAGTTGGTGGTTTCACAAGAGGTATTATTGAAACAAAGAGACGCCAGAAGGAAATGGGATTTACCCATGTACTTTTAATGGATGATGATGCAACTATCAGTTCAGCTGCAATAGAATTAAATTATATTTTATTATCATATTTAAAGCCTGAATACTTCGGACATACAATCGGAGGAAAACTTTTAGTTCTTAATGTTCCATATCTTCAGTTTGAAGCAGGAGCACAGTGGAATAAAGGTAAAATAAAGGCATTAAAGAATGATTTGGATATTAGACAATTAGATATGGTGCTTGAATCAGAAATTGAAGACAAGCCTATTGAATATACAGGATGGTGGTACTGCTGTATACCACTTTCAGAAATTGATGATAACAATCTTCCGTTACCAATATTTATTCACAGAGATGATATTGAGTATGGTTTAAGAGTAGGACGTGGCAGATTTATTCTTATTAACGGAATTTGTATCTGGCATGAAGCTTTTGCAGGGAAAATGCCTGGAATGCTAGATTATTATGACATTAGAAATGAGGCTATTATTAATGCAATTCAGTGCCCTGATTACACAAAGGAAGATTTTAAGAAAGCGGTTAAGCGTGCAATATGGGTTAATATTTCAAGATACCGTTACAAGTATATTGAATATAACTACAGGGCGGCAGAGGATTTCTGTAAGGGAATTGACTGGTTGTTAGAAACAGACAGTGAGAAGCTTCACAAGGAACTTATAGGAATGAATTATAAGGCTAAAAAGATTGAAGATTATATCGGATATAAGGGACTTACAGAGGAAGAATTAGTAAGTGGCGAGCAGGGAGATTACAAGCTTCCGTTTATTTCAAGATTGCTCCACAAAATAACCCTTAACGGATATTTCTTCCCGGTTAAAAAGGATAAGGTTACCGTTAACGCACCTTATGGAAGCGTTTATAAATTATTCAGAATTGGGGAATATATTGTTACAGACAATTACCAGAACGCAATTTATATAGCAAGGGACAGAAAAGAATTCTTCCGTGGCAGAAAAGTAATGAAGCAGGCAATGAAGCTTATAGACGAAAAGTATGATGCAGCGGCAAAGAGCTATAGGGAAAGATACAAGGAACTTGTAAGCGAAGACTTCTGGAAAAAATATCTTGGAATAGATTAACAGGTGGTTTCATGACGGAAAGTGAACAGAAAGTATTTGATATACTGGGAACACAAAAATTTGATATTGGAATAATGGGCATGTGGTATGGCGCTAACTACGGTAGCGTCATGACCTATTATGCCCTTAATACTGTTTTGTCAAGACTTGGTTATTCAGTTTTAATGTTGGATAAACAGGCAGTGGAAACAAAGGGCTTTGAATTTGAATTAGATGATACATCTCATGCAAGGGTTTTTGCAAAGACACATTATAAGAATTTTGCTCCATCCCTTCCTGTAGAGGACATGAAAGTGCTAAACAATTACTGTGACACTTTTATGTTAGGATGCGACCAGGTGTGGAATTTCACCATTGCAAAAAGCTATGGACTCAATTACTATCTTGATTTTGCAAATTCTGACAAAAAAAGAATTGCCTACGCATCATCTTTTGGACACGAAGTTTCTTTTACGCCTTTAGAAAAGGTGGCAGGAGTTACCAGGGAACTTCAGAAGTTTGATGCCATATCTGTCAGGGAAGAAAGCGGTGTAAGGGTTTTAAAGGATGAGTTTGGAATAAAAGGAACCCAGGTGTTAGACCCTGTTTTTTTATTAGATGAAAATGACTACAATGAGCTAGTAAAGGAAAGCAATCTTGACATACAGGAAGATTACATGCTGGCTTATATTTTAAATCCTACAGATGAAATCAGGGAAAGTCTTTTAAAAATTTCAGAAAAGAAAAATCTGAAGCTTATTAATATATTAGATGGAAATCCAAACAAATTTGAAAGATTTAAGAAGGCTTTAAATCTTCCAAATACTGTTTCGGACATAACTACCCAGGACTGGCTTTATTACATTAAAAATGCTAAATGCGTAGTTACTGATTCCTGTCATGGGGCAAGCTTTGCGGCAATATTTGGAACACCTTTTGTGATTATAAACAATGAAAACCGTGGTGCCGCAAGATTTAATTCACTTTCTGAAATGTTAGACATAAAAGACAGATATTTTACCGGTCCCGGTGAAATCACAAAGAGATGTGACTTGTTAGAAACATACGATAGAAACAAACACAATAAGATTATTTCCATGGAAAAACAGCGTTCGATGACATGGCTTAAAGAGGCACTTCAAAAGCCGAAGGATACAGATAAAACAGTTAAAAAGGTGCTTAAAAAAGAATGCTGCGGATGTGGAGTATGCTATGGGGTATGCCCTGTAGATGCCATAACAATGGAATTTGATGATGAGGGAGCAATTTATCCTAAAATAGACTTTAACAAGTGTATTCAGTGTGGCAAGTGTTCAAGAACCTGTCCGGGATTACATCCTTATTCAGATAATTTTAAAGAGCCTAAATGCTTTGCGGGATTTGGAAATGACGAAATAAGAAAGAAAAGTTCTTCAGGTGGCATTTTTACCATTATTGCAGAACAAATTATAGATGAGGGAGGAGTAGTTTGCGGAGCAGCTTTTGATGATGATTTCAATATTTCCCATATTGTAGTTGACACAAAAGAAGGTCTGGAAAAACTACGAAGCTCTAAATATATACAAAGTATTACAAAAGACACTTTTAAGGAAGTTAAGAAAGCCTTAGATGAAGGAAGAAGTGCATTGTACGCAGGATGCGGATGCCAGATAGCCGGATTTAAAAGATTTCTTGGAAAAAAATACGACAAACTTATAACTATTGACCTTTTATGCCACGGTGGGCCCACACCGGGAAGCTTTAAGAAATATATGGATGATGTTCATAAAGATAAAAAGGTCAAATACGTAGGATTTAGAGATAAAGACATTTACAAGTGGGAAATTAATTCCACAGGAATGACAGTTAAGTATGAAGATGGAAGTGAATACAGAAAAATAAAGGCGGAAGATAAGTTTTACCGTGCTTTTACAAGAGCCTTTACTGTGAGACCTCATTGTCAGACCTGTAATTATGCAACCCTTCCAAGGCAGGGAGATATTACTCTTGGAGATTTCTGGGGAGTTTTTAAATATAACCCGGATTTTAATGATGACAAGGGAACCTCTCTTATAATTGCCAATAATGATAAGGGAATGGAAGTGCTATCAGGAATAAAATCAAAGCTTAAGTTATTTGAGACGGTTCCTCTTGATTTTGTTTTAAGAAGAGGACAGCCTCTTGATAAACCTTTTCATGCAGAGCCTTTAAGGGACAGATTTATGTCCATGGCAAAGTATGCCTCATTTACTAAATGCTTAGAATGCTGTGAACAGGATACTTTTGACTATGCTTACTTTGCATTAAAACCACAAAATATGGATGATGCATACAGGGCATTGGAAGAATATAAATTAATAAGCATGGGAAATTTCTCAGTGCTGTTAGTATGGGACAGACGAAATGAGGAAATAAGTCCTCTTAAGTACCAGGTATATGAATTTGTAAGGGAACATTTTCCGGCTTATGTGGAAATAAAAAATGATGACGAGGCACTGGGTGTTCAGGGAAGATGCAGAAACTTCGTGTTTACTAATGAAGAATATGTAACATGGGGTAAGGCTAATGTGGCAAAGGGTGCAAAGAAGATTAATGTTAGAAAGCTTTTGCCTGATAACATAAAGATCCCTGAATCTGATGGTGAACAAAAAAAGCAGATTATTAATAAATTAAAGAAAAAACTAAGCTATGAAGATAAGTGGAGCTTATACAGAATTGAGGCAGGAGTTAAGTGGCGTCTGAAGGTAGTTTTAAGAAAGATAAAAAAGTAATTAATTTAAAGTAATTTGTGATAAAGAATGGAGCGCAGAATGAAGAAAAAGTATGATGTGGGAATACTTGGAGTATGGTTTGGATGCAATTATGGAAGCATCGCGACTTATTATTCATTATATTATGCAATTAAAAATATGGGAAAGTCAGTTTTAATGATTCACAGACCATATTTAGATCATTTTGAAGAGGCGTCAATGGAAGACAGACATTCATTAAGATTTGCCAGGGCACATTACGATATAAGTCCTGCTTATCATGTGGATGAAATAGGAAAGTTGAATGATGTATGTGATGCCTTTGTTTTAGGAGCTGATCAGTTGTGGAAATACAATGTTACTAAAATATTCGGACACAGCTATTTTCTGGATTTTGTAAATCGTAAGAATAAAAAAATATCCTATGCCACATCCTTTGGTACTGACAGATTTAAGGCTCCAAAGGAATATATGTGGAAAGCGGTAAAATGCTTAAGAAGAATGAATTATGTTTCCGTAAGGGAAAAGGTCAACGTAAATATGTGCGAAAAACTTTTGGGAATCCGTGCAGAACACGTTTTAGACCCGGTGCTTTTATGTGAAAGCAACTGCTTAGGAGACATAGCTAATGAATCAGACAGAAAAGTAAAGTCAAACTACATTGCAGCTTATATACTTGATCCTACCCCTGAAAAGAGGGAAGCATTATTAAGGCTTGCAAAAAAATATAACAAAGATTTGGTAGTTATGTTGGACGGATGGCCACATTTGTTCGAAACTAATAGGGAAAAAATGGATTTAGACCAATATGTAGTATCTGATGTGGAAGTAGATGACTGGTTATTCTATTTTAAACATAGTGATATGGTTGTTACTGATTCTTTCCATGGAACTTGTATTTCAATTTTATTTGAAAAGCCTTTTTATGCTATTTCAAATCCGGGAAGAGGAGCAGACCGCTTTATTTCTTTAATGGAAGAATTTGGTTTAATGGACAGATTTGTGTGGGATCCTAATGAATTGGGAACTTTTGACAACGAAATGAAATTAGATTACACTAAGGTTAATGAAATATTAAACAACGAAAGAAAGAAATCAATGGCATGGCTTGAAAATGCTTTAAATTCCAAGAAAAAGCATCATTCAGTGGTAATAAGAAGCCAGCTGTTATTCCCGTTTAGAGTCAGAAAGTCAATAAAGTTATATGAAGAAGGAGACAGAAATTAAAATGAAGGCAAAAAAATATGATTTGCTGTGGGTATTTTTAATTGCACTTATTCCGCGTCTTATTTGTATTGCGCTTTTTAGTTCTCCAATGAGAACACCTATGGACGAGTTAGGAACATTGTCAACAGGTGCATATTTTGGTGGAAAAGACTGGACAGCATTAACTACATTTGCAAAATATTATTACGGTGGCGGTTTTACAATACTATTTGCACCACTGTTTTATTTGACAAATAACGTAACAGTAATTTATGGAACAATCCTTAGCGTGTGTGCAATTTTACAAAGTATCAGCGCACCAATAAGCTACTACATTATGAAGAAATACCTTAAGGTTGATAAAAGAGCTTATTTATTTATAGGCTCCATTGCATGTTCATTTATGGTAGTAACAAGAGCAATGGAAGTGTTTAATGAACATATAGTTATTGGCTGTGTATGGATTATAACCTTGTTTGCCTGCAAGCTAATTGAATATGGTAACAATAAAAAGAAAAAAATCATATACACGGTTGGCATTATGTTTTTAATTACATATTTGCTTACAACCCATGCCAGAACAAAGGTTATTCTTATTGCTTTCTGTATTGTTGTTGTATGTTATCTTATATTCTACAGAAAGTGGCTTGTAGAACCAATATCAGGAATAATTTCCCTTGGAGTGTTTTATTTTGCGGCAGGTAAGTTTAATACCATGGTTAAAAAAAATATCTGGAATTGGCAGGAAGGAAAGTTTTTGAGAAATACAAAGGCAAAAATGGATATAACACCACAGAAGTTGGCAAATCCAAAAACGTGGAATGCAGTAGGTTCTACAATTTTCGGGCAGATTAATACTGTATTGGTATTTTCAGGAGGCATTTTTGCCCTTATACTTATAATGCTTATTTTCAGATATAAGGATACAATAGCACAGCTTATAGTTACAAAAAAAGCATTGGCAGTGAAGGATGAAGAAGGAAACTTTAATGCAGAACCATTTTGTCTTGTAATTTCAGCATTATTTATTATGTGTATTGGAGCTGTAATGTTTGCCCAGTGTTTTACATGGTTAAAGCGTGTGGTACCGGCACTGGATGGTGGAAATCCTTACGGATTTAAGGCTCTTACTTATGTACGATATGTGGGACCGTTTTTAGGACCGGTATTTATGACAGGCATTGCTATGATATATGAGAAAAGAGAAAGTATTAGAAAATATCTTGTGGGATTTGCAATACTTCTTTTGTCATTCCAGACAGTATGGGTATGCTTTATTTTACCTAAAATGGGAAGATCAAGAGTGGCTTCAGAAGTGTACAATGCATTTAGCGGTTATGACATAGGCGGCAAAGTGCCTATGAGAACCAGATATTACTTAATGGCGACAGTTATTACTGTCGTATTGCTGGTAATATTTTTAATTAGCTATTACAAGAAAAAAATTATGATTCCACTAGTTATTCTTACGCTGTTATTTGGTTACGAATATATTTATGGTGCAACAGTTTGGGATAATAATTACTGTACTAATGTTAAAAAAGTTAGCGATGCAGGAACAGGTGTGGTCAGAACGCTAGAGGAGAAAGGTTACGATGTACCAAAAGATATTTATGTAGTGGATTACTATGAAAGAAGTGGAGTACAGAGAAACACTTACGCATATCAACTGATTTTAAACGAATACACCATATATGCAAAACAGCCGGAGAATTTAACAAAGGATAATATAGTATTTTCAACAATAAGTAATTATCAGGAATTGTTAGACGCAGGATACAAAAAGGCACAGCTTGATAATAATGAATATGTTTATGTAAAGGGCAATTCATATATTAAAATGTTTGAGTCAGTATCAGTGAAATTTGGAGAATAAGAGGGAAAAAGATGCCTGGAATTAAGGATGTGGCACGAAGAGCGGGAGTAGGAGTTGCTACCGTATCGAGAGTTATTAACAACAGTGGTTATGTTTCTGAGGAAACAAAAGATAAAATTGAAAAAGCAATGAAGGAGCTGGATTATATGCCAAATGAATTGGCAAGAAATTTGTTTAGAAACAAAAGTGGTATAATTGCAGTTTTGGTGCCTGCTTTGGAACATCCTTTTTTTTCGGAGTTTGTGAATCAGGTAGAAAGTGCATTGCATGAAAAGGGATATAAAACTATGGTGTGCAGCACAGCTAAGAATAGCGAATATGAAACAGAGTATTTGCAGATGCTTAAGAAATGTGTTGTAGATGGTATTATAACCGGTGTTCATTCATTAAATGTGGATGAATATCTTATAAACGATATGCCTATTGTTGCATTAGATCGATATATTGACGACAGGATTACCATAGTGTCAGTGGATCACAGACATGGTGGAATTATGGCAGCAAGGGAGTTTATAAGATGTGGATGCAAAAAGGTAGTTCAACTCCAGGGAGCTAAGAAAGTTCAGTCTCCGGCATTGGAGAGACATGAATACTTTCAGCGGGAATTAAAGAAAGCAGGAATTCAAGTGTACACTTATGAAATGGAGTGGAACAAATTTGATACGGAATATTTCGCTCAGGTAGTAAAAGAAGTATACGATATGTATCCGGATGCAGATGGAATGTTTGGAACGGACCTTGTTGCCATGCTGTTTGAGAAGTATGCGTTAAGCAAAGGCAGAAAAATTCCTGAAGATTTAAAAATTATTGCATATGACGGAACATATGTAACAGATATGGCACATCCTTCCCTTACGAAGATTAAGCAGCCTATTGAAAGACTGGCGAAAGAGGCAACAAGAATAATTACAAGAGCCATAGATGGAAATGCTGCTACGGAAAAAAATATATACTTAGAAACTGTACTTATAAGAGGAGACAGTACCAGAGTATAATTTACAAATTAATATATAAATAACAGGTAAAAAAATAAACTCTATGTTGGCGATTAATAAAATCGCCGGTATAAAGTTTATTTTTTTTATTTTTTGATATATTTTAATGTTAAAAAAATAACAATGAAAACGTTTGAACAATGAAAAATATATACTTAATAACCAATTAAAAGAGAGAATATATAGCAATATGCACAAAGGTTAAAAATGATATTGACAAAACATAAGTAAAAATATATAATAAAGCTATCAAATGGAACCCGTTCCACATACAAAAATCACAAAAACAAATAACACACTGTAAAAATGTGGAAAAGGGTCAAGAAAAGGGTTCCGCAAATTAATAAATGCTAAAGGAGGAAAGAAAATGAAGAAAATTATAGCATTAGTAATGGCAGTAACCATGGTAGCAGCAATGATGGTTGGCTGTGGAAGTTCATCTAAGTCAGATGACAGCGCTAAAGGAAACGGAGAGGTAACAATTAAGTTTGGAATACATGTTGCTGATCCAAAAACACAGGAGACAGTTACATACAAAATTGTTCAGGAATTTAACAAAAAGTATTCAGGAAAGTACAAAGTTGAATTTGAAGCAGCAGACACGGAAGCACATTTAAAGAATCTGAAGCTTGAAGCTTCAAGTGGAAAATTACCTGAAATATTCTGGTTGGATGCATCACAGACCTCTGAATATAATGAGGGTGGGTATTTACTTGATTTATCAGACTTTTTAAAAGAATACACTAGTACAGATTCAGCTCTTGATGCAAGTGTTAAGGAAGCATTTAAGGATGGAATCCAGTACGGACTTCCATATCAGTGTAATGTTGAAGGCTTCTTCTACAATAAAGAAGTTGCAAAAAAGTTAGGAGTTGAAATTAAGAACGGAACAACTTTTGACGAATTACTTGATATTGTAAAGAAATGTAATGACAAAGGAATTACAGCAATTGCTCAGGGAAATAAAAACAGCTCATATGCAATCTGGGGTTATCTTGCAATGTTAGACCGTTACGGATACTCAGATTACATTAATGATATTCTTGATGGCAAGAAGAAATTTAACAATGACGATTTACTTAAATGTTTTGAAAAGTTACAGAGTCTTGCAAAGGCAGGAGCATTTGCAAAGAACATGGCAACCCAGGAATACTTTGATGCAAAGAATACATTTGAGTCAGGCAAGGCACTTTTATTCAATTCAGGTGCATGGGATAGTGCAGAGTTAGATGAAAAGATGGGCGACAAAGTTGGCTTCTGGTGGGGACCTACATTCTCAGACAGCAGCTACGAACAAAAGGCAGCTATGAAAGTACCATCAAATCCTATTTGTGTAAGCTCAAAGGTAGCAGATGATAGTGGAAAGAAAGAAGCGGTTTATAAGTTCCTTGAATATTACTATGGCGAAGAAGCAGCAAAGATGTCATATGAAGGCTCTGTATTCCCTGCAACAAACTATACAGGAATTGAAGTGGCAGATGCACAGCATACATTAAATGAGGTAGTGAAATCAATCAATGAAGGATGGGCAAGCCCTGCAAAACAGCCGGATTTGATGCTTTCATCATCTGTTCAGAGTCAGTTATATGATTCAATTTTTGGTGTAATTACAGGTAACTATGAACCAAAGGATGCCCTTGCAAAAATTGATGAGAAAATGAACTATTAAAATTCTTTAATATTATTATAATTAGATTCTCCTCTTCCCCACATTTCACAACGGAATGTGGGCGAGGAAGGAGAATGTTGGGAGAAAGGAGGCAAAGACGTGTCTTGGTTGAGTAAAAAGAGATATTTAATAGGACTGCTGTTGCCTACATTAATAATTTATACAGTGTATATTATTGCACCGATAATAATGGCTATAGGATATAGTTTCACAAAATATTCCGGAATAGGAAAAGCAACGTTTAACGGGCTAACAAATTATAAAAGACTTTTGCAGGATGATACATTATGGATTTCATTTAAAAATACAATGATTATATTTGGTGTGGCATTTGTGCTGTTGCTGGTGGGAGCATTTTTTGTGGCATTGCTTTTAAATAATCACTTAAAGTTTGTTGACACATCTAAGGCATTGATATTTTCTCCGGCAATTATAGCACCTATTATAGTTGGTATTATATGGGTTTATATATTAGATCCTCATGTTGGTTTAATAAATGGTATTTTAGATGCCATTGGATTACCGGGACTTAAACAGACATGGATTGGGGGAAATAAACTCACCCCTTATTGTATCGGATTTATATATTTCTGGCAGCAACTGGGATACCTTACCACAATATATATAACAGGACTTAGAATGATTCCAGGCGATGTAATAGAAGCAGTTAAGATTGACGGTGCTTCTTCATGGCAGCAGCTTAGATATGTAACAATACCTATGATGAAATCTACCATATCAACAGTTGCCGTATTACTTATAACAGGAATATTTAAAATATTTGAAATTGTACAGCAGACTACAGGCGGTGGCCCGAACCATATGTCAGAAACATTAGTTACATACAGCTATTCAACAACTTTTGGAAATGGTGAATATGGATATGGAATGTCTCTGGCAACAATAACATTTATTATTTCTCTTATAATAATGTTTGTATTCCAGTTTTTAATGAGAGAAAGAGACAAGGAGGCATAAAGATATGATTAATAAAAAGAAAAAAATCGCAATGTACATTGTTATGGCATTAATCACACTTATAATTGTGTTTCCTTTTATATGGATGGTTTTGCTATCCTTTAAAACTAACTCAGATATTATGTCAAATCCCCTGGCATTACCAAAGAGTTTTAACTTAGAAAATTTCAAGCATGCCCTGGAGGTGCTTGATTACCCAAGATTGTATGGTAACACATTCTTTGTATGTATCATATCAATCGTAGTAGAATTAGTAATTACCTTTTTAAGTGCATTTGTTTTAGCAAGAATGCAGATGAATGAGAAAATCAGAAAGGCAGTTTACAGTTATCTGATTTTAGGATTGGCAATATCTCCATTTATATTGCTTTTCCCGGTATATAAAATAAATGTATTTTTTGGATTAAGCGGAAAGGTAGGATTGGTTCTTCCATACATAGCTACATCAATATCCTTTAATACCTTACTTTTAGTTGGTTATTTAAAATCCCTTCCAAGTGAAATTGATGAGGCAGCAGTAATGGACGGATGTAATTTGAGGCAGTTAATTATTAAAGTAATTTTACCAATGACAAAGCCGGTAATAGCCACTGTTGTAATATTTAATGTTCTTTATATCTGGAATGAGTATCCGTTTGCATCGGTTATCTTAAGAGATGCATCAGATTATACGTTATCCATGGGAGCATCATTCTTTAAAGGTACATACACAGTAGATTACGGCGGAATTATAGCTTCAAGTATTATGATAATCGTACCTGAATTAATATTCTATGGATTATTCCAGAAGAACATCGTAGAAGGTATGACGGCAGGCGCAGTAAAAGGTTAAAGAGAGGAGAAAAAAATGAGCAGCGTATCAGGATTATTTAAAGATTTAACATCAGTAAAGAAGGCAAGAAACGGAAGACTTGCAAGTTGGGATCAGAGAGGAAAAAATCAGGATTATTGGGAAATACCTGCAGGTGAATCAATTACATTAGGGGAAGTAGAAGGTCCCGGATGTATTACACATATATGGATGACATCTTCATGTAGAAGAGTAAAGGCACCTAGTATACTTGATCCGGTTTTAAATGCATCAGCAGCACCGGTAATGGAAATTGCACCACCTCTTGGCGTAATATGGGATGATTATGATCCATATTACTATAGAAAAGTATTAATTAAAATGACATGGGATGATCAGGAAAATCCAAGTGTATATGTACCTTTTGGAGACTTCTTCTGTATAGGAAACTGCTATCCGGGCAATTTCTCATCATTACCTTTTAATGTATCATTAAAACCGGAAGAGGCAGGAAGATATGGAGCACCTTGCTCAGTATCATGTTACTTCCCAATGCCATTTAACAAAAAGGCAAAAATTGAAATTATAAACGAAAATGAATTACCGTTTATTCTTTATTTTAATATTGATTATGAAATGTATAAGGAACCTCTTGATGAGGAAACAGCTTACTTCCATGCATGCTGGCATAGAGAGAACCCTTGCAAAGGCTGGGGACCTGAGTTACAGGTAAACTCACCGGAAGTAAACAATGTTACAAATTATAAAGGTGAAAACAACTACGTTTTGTTAGATGTAAAAGGAAAAGGACATTATGTAGGATGCAACCTTACGGTAAAACACTTCCAGGGAAGCTGGTGGGGCGAAGGAAATGATATGTTTTTTATAGATGGAGAAGAATATCCTAGCCTTAACGGAACCGGAACGGAAGATTACTTTAACCATGCATGGGGAATGCAGAGAAATGCATATCCGTTCTTTGGAACAATAGTTCATGAAGGAGATACTGACGGATTCCAGGTATCTTACAGATTCCATATTACTGACCCTGTAAGATTTGAAAATAGTCTTAAAGTTACTATTGAGCATGGACATGCAAACCATCTTTCAGATGACTGGAGTTCAACAGCTTACTGGTATCAGGTACTTCCAACAACAATGAAAATGGAAATGCCACCGGTGGAAGACAGACTTCCTGTAGTACCGGTACTTCCTGAAAGAAAGTTAGAAAAGCCTGAACTTACCGAGGAAATGAAGGCAGCTATAGAAAGCTACGAAAAACGTTGGGAAGTATACAAGCCGGCAAGAGATGAGCAGTTTAGAATTAAGGAAGCAAAGGCAAGACGTGAGTCAAAACTTAATACTGAATTTGCAAAGAAACTAAGAGACGAATACGACAAATAATCATACAGGAGGAAACCAAATGAACGAAGTTCATTTATAAAAATGTTTCCGACGAAATGCCACCGACCGAAGGGAGGGGGCAATACATATTGATTAGGAGGAAAATATATCATGTCACAGGAATTGTTAAATGAGAATATAAAAAAGGCTCAGGAAGAAATTGAGAAAACAAAAGATAAAGTGTCTGAAGGAAAAATGAGACAAAATTATCATTTTATGGCACAACAGGGCTGGATTAATGATCCAAATGGTCTGATATATTATAAGAATAAATATCACTTTTTCTATCAATACAATCCTTATGATGCGTATTGGGGAGCAATGCACTGGGGACACGCCATTAGCGACGATATGCTACACTGGGAGTATCTCCCGGTGGCATTGGCTCCAAGCGAACCATATGACAATCATAAGGAAGGTGGATGCTTTTCTGGAAGTGCCATTGAACATGATGGAAAGCTATACCTTGTATATACAGGAACAACAAACTATGGAGACGGATTTATCCAGTCACAGTGTCTGGCATACAGCGAGGATGGTGTTCATTTTGAAAAATATGAAAATAATCCTATTATTCCACACCCGCCGGAAGGCTATGATGAAAGTAATTTTAGAGATCCTAAGGTTTGGAAACATGGTGATTACTTATATTTAGTTTGTGGTTCTAAGAAAAATAATTTGGCAAGTGCCCTGTTATATCGGTCTAAGGATTTAAAAAACTGGGAGTTTTTCAATGTTCTTGCAGAGAGCAGAGGAGAGTTCGGTTATATGTGGGAATGTCCCGACTTTTATGAAATAGGAGATAAACACGTACTTATGTTTTCTCCTATGGGAATAAATGAGAGAACATCAGTGTACTTAGTAGGAGACATGAATTATGACACGGGAAAATTTACATATACCAATGTAGGTCAGATTGACTATGGATTTGACTATTATGCTCCTCAGTCATTTTTAGACAATAAAGGCAGAAGAATTATTGTAGGCTGGGCAAATGCCTGGGACTGGATGCCATGGTGGAAAGATTGGGGTCCAAGCTTTAAGGAAGGCTGGTGCGGATTCTTTGACTTACCAAGAGAGGTGGTTTTGTGTCCGGATAATACCCTTAAGTTTGTTCCAATAAAGGAAATTGAAAATATACGAAAAGAAGAAAAGTGTATTAAAGAGATATCTGTAACTAAGGAGGAACAGTTTAATTGTATAGAAAGTGACTGCTTTGAAATGGAAATGGATATTGATTTGGAAAGTACCACAGCAGATAAATTTTCATTGCTTTTAAGATGCAATGAAAACAACAAAACAAAAGTAACTTTCGATTTAAAACATCAGATGCTATATTTTGACAGAAACAATTCTGATAACTGGAGTGAAGGCATTGCCCGAGGACCGTTGATTTTAAAGGACAAAAAGAACATGAAAATAAGGGCTTTTGTGGATAAAAGTTCTATTGAAGTGTATACGGATGACTATAAAACCAACTGTAGCTGCAATGTTTTTGCAGACAGCAGTCAGACAGGCAACTATATTGTGACTGATGAGGGATGTCTTAATATTAGGGAAATAAAGATGTGGGAGTTGAAAGAAACCATTAAATAGATGGAGACAATATAAGGAGGATTTGATATGAGTAAAATTGATGTTACCGCAATGGGTGAACTGCTTATAGATTTTACTGAAAATGGAATAAGTAATCAGGGAAACCCGTTGTTAGAAGCAAATCCCGGAGGAGCACCATGTAACGTATTGTCAATGCTTACTAACCTGGGGCATTCAACAGCCTTTATAGGAAAAGTAGGGGACGATATATTTGGAGAAATGCTTAAAGAAAGAGTTTCAGGACTGAATATTAATATAGAAAATCTTGTAGTGGATAAGGAAGTTAATACTACATTAGCTTTTGTACATACGGCAGAAGATGGAGACAGAAGCTTTTCATTTTACAGAAATCCGGGAGCGGATATGATGCTTAGGGCAGATGAAGTTAATTCAGAATTAATAGAAAATTCTAAGATATTTCACTTTGGCACTTTATCCATGACTCATCAGGGTGTAAGAGAGGCAACCATCAAGGCATTAGAGGTGGCAAAAAAAAGCGGATGTATAATCTCCTTTGACCCTAATATAAGGGAGCCTTTATGGGATAACATGGAAAATGCCCGCACTCAGGTTAAAAAAGGCTTAGAATATTGTAATATTCTAAAAATATCTGATAATGAGATACAATGGCTTACAGGAGAGGAAGATTATTCTGACGGTGTACAGAAAATCAGGGAAAAATATGACATAGATCTTATATTAGTGTCTATGGGAAAAGAAGGCAGCAGGGCTTATTATAACGGTATGGTAGTGGAAGCAAATCCGTTTTTAACAAAAGATACCATTGAAACTACCGGAGCCGGTGACACTTTTACAGGCTGCATACTTCATTATATTTTAAATAAAGGTCTTGATAATTTAGACACCTATAACCTTCGGGAAATGCTTAATTTTGCAAATGCGGCAGCTTCTATAATTACCACAAGAAAAGGAGCATTGTGTGTAATGCCAACAAAGGAAGAAATAGAAGAATTATTACACAGCAGATAAAAAGAAAAGTACCGGATGTTGTACTTGCAAACTAAAAAACAGTGGAAATAATAACCAATGCATGATATTCTATAAACAGATTTAATCGGGAGGTAGAATATGGCAAAGGGGTCTAATCAGAAGCTTAAACTAATGTATTTGTTTAAGATTCTAATGGAAAATACAGATGAAACTCATTCTATAAGTATGTCGGATATTCTTTTAAAATTAAAGGATTATGGCATTACGGCAGAAAGAAAAAGCATTTATAATGATTTAGAGAGTCTTAGACAATACGGAGTGGACATTGTTGGAGTACAAAGGGACAGAACCTATTATTATAATGTGGCAAACCGTCAGTTTGAATTGGCGGAGTTGAAACTATTAGTGGATTCTGTTCAGTCGGCAAAGTTTCTTACAACAAAGAAGTCCAATGAACTCATTAAGAAAATAGAAGGTCTTGCCAGTAAATATGAGGCATCTAAGCTTCAACGTCAGGTGTATGTGACAAAGCGGGTTAAGACTATGAATGAGAGTATTTATTATAACGTTGACAACATACATACGGCGATTGCAGGAAACAGGCAGATTAGATTTCAGTATTTTCAGTGGAATATTAAAAAGGAAATGGAATTAAGGCATAATGGCGAGTATTACAGGGTAAGCCCTTGGGCATTATCCTGGGATGATGAAAACTATTACCTTGTGGCATATGATGATACTGAAAAAATAATTAAGCATTTCAGAGTGGATAAAATGTTGCATATAGAAATTACTGAGGATAAACGTGAAGGAAAAGAGTGCTTCAGTGAATTCGATATGGCTGTGTATGCCAGAAAAGTTTTTGGAATGTACAGTGGGAAGGAAGAACGGGTAAAAATCCACTGCGAAAATGCATTAGCAGGTGTAATAATCGACAGATTTGGCAAAGACATAATTATAGTGCCTGATGGAGATGAACATTTTAATGTAAATGTTAATGTGGTAGTAAGTAAACAGTTTATTCATTGGATAATGGCATTAGGAGATGGGGCAACCATTGTTTCGCCACAGTATGTGGTGGATGATGTTAAAGAGGAAATAAAAAGACTTTGTGGACAATATAATGTGTAAATAATTTAATGACAGGAAATAATCCTTCTAAAGCGTGTAGATTAAATCTAGGTGCTTTAGGAGGATTTTTTATGCGAATTGAGGTGACTCCTCAAATTGAAGGGGATGAATCTAATTGGACAAATGTATATACGAATATGATTGTAAATTATAACATAGACAAAGAAGAGCATATGAATATTTCAGAGTTATCAATGTTGCCTATAGATGATGAAAAGGGTGTTAAGGAAGTAATAGACTTTATGGTTAAATAGGAGAAGATTCTTAATTGAAAACATATTGACAGCAAAAAATAAGCACGTTACAATGTAAATACGATGACAATGTGATGAACAGCACGGGAAAGAAGAAATAGTTGAAAAGCGATAGGAGGTATGTTATGAAAAAAGTAGTAGTTAGTATGGTAGGCGTATGTTTGGTATCTTCGTTATTGTTTTTTACTTACAATAATGCAGAAGGAAACATAAGAAAAGGCTATAAAAAGCCCATAACAGTAAAGGAACAAAAACAGGAGATTGAATCACTGAGGAATAAGGCACAAGATATATTGAGCAAAAAAGGACTTAGTGATGAAGATGCAAAAGAATATAATAAAACTATAGAGGAATTAGGAAATAAGCAAATTGAATATGGCCTATTTGATTATAAGGAAGAGCTGAATGCAAGAATTTCAACAATAGAAGTTGCAATATCAGATATGGAAAGAGAAATGTCGGAAGGTTCAATGCCAAAGGATAAGATTCCGGATGCAGAGTATAGAATTAAAAAATTAACACCTGTATTAGATAAGTATAAGGGAATATTAAAGGAGGCAGAGAACAGGAAAGATTACAATTATGAAGAACTTAGTAATCAGTTTAATGATGAAATTGAGAAAGTATATAGTGAAATAAATTAGTTTTTTGAAAATACACAAATTATAATAATGATATATAAGATAATAAGCTATTGATGGAGTAAAATGTATGTCTTAAAAGATTCTTCGTCAATAGCTTATTATATATTTTAATAGAAAAAAATCCGTCTAAGGCATATAGATAAAATCTACGTGCTTTAGATGGATTTTTTTTGTGTAATCAAAGTTTTTGATGATACAGATTAAGGGTTGTTCCGGTTTGATAAGCAAAATATCAGATAACTCTATCCTCAAAAAGTCTGCCTTAAAAAACATAAATTACCGGATTATTATACAAAAATCCTTGAAAATGTATGATATTAAACAACATTTTTTCCCTTTGTAAATCATCATTTTAAAGTATTGACGATGATGGTTTGTGCGGATATACTAGCAACTAATTTGTGACAAGGAGAAGAAAATGTTTGGAAAAATAATTGGAACCGGGTCTTATGTACCAAAGGAAATAGTAACTAATAAGGATTTGGCACAATATCTTGACACTGATGATACATGGATAAGGGAAAGAACAGGTGTGAAATCAAGACATATATCAGGAGATAAAGAAACCACAGCCGATATGGCAGTTAAGGCTGCAGAAAAAGCATTGGACAACAGCGGACTTTTACCTGATGAAATTGATTTGATTATTGTATCCTCTGTTTCTTCAAATCTTGTTTTGCCTTCAACGGCATGTTTTGTTCAAAAAGCGATAAATGCAAAAAATGCATTTTGCTTTGACATAAATGTTGCATGTACGGGATTTATAACGGCATATAATATTTCCCAGACATTTATAAATACAGGATTAATAAACACCGCTTTGATAATCGGGGCGGAGAGCTTGTCAAAAATTACAGACTGGAGTGACAGGAAAACATGCATATTATTTGGTGATGGAGCAGGAGCTGTAGTGATAAAAAAGGATGAAAATGCCATGTTTGAAACAGTAATGTTTTCTAATGGAAAAAATGGAGATGCCCTTACAATGGAAAATCCCTTTGCATTAAGGAAAACTAATTTGGGAAAAAATCATCAAGGGCAATTTGATATATCCTTTCAGGATGTTCACAAAACATACATAAACATGGATGGCGGTGAAATATTTAAGTTCGCCGTAAAAAAAGTTCCGGAATGTATAGAGGCGCTTCTTGAAAAAATCCATATGGATAAAAGTGAAATTGATAAGTATCTTTTGCATCAGGCAAATAGCAGAATAATAGAAGGCATAGCAAAAAGGTCAAAAATTCCGTTGAAAAAAATTCCTTTAAATATTGAGGATTACGGCAATGTTTCCTCAGCCTGTATACCAATGCTTCTAGATAAGTTAAATGGTTTAGACGAAATAAAGGCAGGAGACAAAATTATAATGGCAGGATTTGGCGCCGGCTTATCTTATGGGGCAACTTATTTAGAATTTTAAAAGAGGCAATTACCGGTAAATCCGGATTGTAAATAAATTTTTTGTTAGGAGAAAAGAAATGTTTGAAAAAATCAGAGAAATAATTGTGGAACAGTTAGGAGTGGATGAGGAAGTAGTAACCCCTAATGCATCATTTGAAAAGGATTTAAATGCAGATTCCCTTGATTTATTTGAAATGGTTATGGCACTTGAGGATGAATTTGACATAAAGATCCCTGTAGAAAATCTGGAAAAAATTAAGACAGTAGAAGATATTGTAAATTACATTAATGAAAACAAGTAAGGAAGAGTGGAAAATGACTACTGAAATTACAAAATTACTTGGAATTAAATATCCTATTATTCAGGGTGGAATGGCATGGGTGGCAGATTTTAATTTGGCTGCCGCCGTTTCAAATGCCGGAGGGCTTGGAATTATAGGTTCCGGCGGTGCACCGGCTGTTTGGGTCAGAGAGCAAATAAGAGAAGTTAAAAAACGAACAGATAAGCCCTTTGGTGTAAATATTATGTTAATGAACCCTGAGGCAGATGAAATAGCAAAAGTGATTATTGAGGAAAAGGTGCCTGTAGTTACTACCGGTGCAGGAAATCCGGCTAAGTACATGGAACAGTGGAAAAGCAGTGGAATTAAGGTAATTCCTGTAGTTGCCAGCGTGGCAATGGCTAAAATGATGGAAAGATGTGGTGCTGATGCAGTTGTAGCCGAAGGCTGTGAAGCAGGAGGACACATAGGGGAAATAACAACCATGTGTCTTGTACCACAGGTGGCAGATGCTGTCAACATACCTGTAATAGCAGCAGGAGGCATAGCAGATGAAAGAGGATTTATGGCAGCCATAATCCTTGGAGCTAAAGGCGTTCAAATGGGAACGGTTTTTGTGGCATCCATTGAAGCCAATGTTCATGAAAATTATAAGAACAAAATAATTAGGGCAAAAGATATTGATTCAAAGGTAACAGGAAGAACTACGGGACATCCTGTAAGGGTCTTAAGAAATCAAATGTCAAATGAATATATAAAAAAAGAGGCAGAAGGTGCCGAATTTAATGAACTGGAAATGCTAACCCTTGGGGGCCTTAGAAGGGCTGTGGTAGAAGGAGATGCAGTAAAGGGAAGCTTAATGGCAGGTCAGATAGCAGGTCTTGTTAAAGAGAAAAAAAGCTGTGAAGATATCATAAAGGACACTGTGGAAAAGGGCTGTAAATTGCTAGAAATGTTAGGAGAAAATTATGAGTAAAATGGCGTTTGTTTACCCGGGACAGGGAGTGCAGAACCCCGGCATGGGAGCTGATTTTTATAAGGAAAGCAAAGAAGCTGAACAAATATACAATGAGGCAGAAAGTATTCTTGATTTTGACATAAAAAAGGTATGCTTTGAGGAAAATGATTTAATAAACAATACAGAGTATACTCAGGCAGCATTAGTTACAACCTATCTGGCAATAACAGGAGAAGTTATTAAAAGGGAAATTTTCCCGGATGTTACTGCAGGGTTAAGTCTTGGAGAGTATGGGGCTATATGTGTAGCAGGGGGAATGAATGAGAAAGAGGCAATAAGTCTGGTAAGGAAAAGAGGCATATATATGAATAATGCCGTGCCGGAGGGCTTTGGAGGCATGACAGCAGTTCTTGGACTTAATAAAGAAGATATTGATAATGTCTTAAGAGAAAAGGATGGCGTATCAGTGGCTAATTATAACTGCCCGGGACAAATTGTAATAACAGGAAGTGTGGAAGCCATAGAAAGTTCTGTTCCGGATTTAAAAAAATTAGGAGCAAGATGCGTAAAGTTAAAGGTAAGAGGGCCATTTCACTCTCCATATTTGAAAGAAGCAGGAGAAAAATTAGGCAGGGACTTGGAAAAGGTAACTTTTAACAACCTTAGCATTCCATATGTTTCCAATGTAACCGGAGAATATGTGGACGATATAAAATACACTAAGGAATTATTAAAACAGCAGGTATATTCCCCGGTTAAGTGGGAACAAAGTGTAAGATGTATGATTGAAAATGGTGTGGATACTTTTGTGGAAATTGGTCCCGGAAGGACAATTGGAGGTTTTATTAGAAAGATAGATAAAACAGTCAGACACATTAATATTTCCACAGTTGAAGATTTAAAAAAATTAGATGATTTAAGATAGGAATATCAAAAGGAAAAGAAGAAATGGATAATAAAAAAATAGCTGTTGTAACCGGTGGATCAAGAGGAATAGGAAAAGAAATAGCTGTGAAACTGGCAGAAGAAGCTTATGTAATTGTAAATTACAATGGCTCAGAGGAAAAGGCCGCACAGGTGGTAAGGGAGATAAAGGACAAAGGTGGAAATGCTGAGGCTGTAAAATGCAATGTGGCATCCTTTAAGGAATGTGAGAAATTTATTGGAGATATCGTAGAAAGGTTTGGAAAAATAGATATTCTTGTAAATAATGCCGGAATAAATAAAGATGGTCTCATACTTTCCATGAGTGAAGAGGATTTTGACAGTGTAATTAATACTAATCTTAAAGGAACTTTCAACTGTATTAAATTTGTGTCTAAATCAATGATTAAAAACAGATATGGAAAAATTATAAATATATCTTCCATATCAGGAGTGGCAGGAAATCCGGGACAGGCTAATTATGCAGCTTCAAAGGCGGGGATTATAGGACTTACCAAATCAGTTGCAAAGGAACTTGCCAAAAGAAACATAAATGTTAATGCCATTGCACCGGGATTTATTATGACAGAAATGACAGATGTATTAAGAGATAAGGTAAAGGAAAATATTTTATCCCAAATTCCCCTTAAAAGATTTGGAACGCCACAGGATGTGGCAGAATTGGCAGCTTTTTTAGCATCAGATAAAAGTAGTTATATAACAGGTCAGGTTATAAATCTTGACGGTGGAATGATTATGTAATATGGGAGGCAGAAATGAGAAGAGTTGTTGTAACAGGATTAGGGGCAATTACCCCCATAGGAAATACAGTAGAGGAATTTTGGGAGAATATTAAAGAAGGCATAATTGGAATTGACAATATTACTAAATTTGATACATCCCGATATGAGATTAAATTAGCAGGGGAAGTTAAGAATTTTGTGGCAAAAGAGCATATGGACTTTAAAAAGGCAAAAAGAATGTCTGCCTTTTCTCAATATGCTGTTTGTGCAGCAAATCAGGCTGTAAATCAGGCACAATTAAATATGTCGGAAGAAGACCCTTATAGAGTAGGGGTAAGTATCGGTTCCGGAATCGGAGGACTAGGTGATATGGAAGAAGAAGCCCAAAAACTTATGACTAAGGGAAATGACAGGGTAAAACCTATGCTTGTGCCAATGATGATATCTAACATGGCAGCAGGAAATGTTGCAATTGATTTAGGAGCAAAGGGAAAGTGTATTAATGTTGTAACGGCTTGTGCCACAGGAACCCACTCGATTGGGGAGGCATACCGAAGCATTCAATGTGGTGAGACAGATGTAATGATAGCCGGTGGTACTGAAAGTTCCATTACACCTCTTGGATTAGCAGGTTTTAATAAACTTACGGCTCTTACCAAAGAAACAGACAAAACAAAGGCATCCATTCCATTTGATAAAAACAGAAGTGGTTTTGTTATGGGAGAGGGAGCAGGAGTGGTGGTTGTAGAGGAATTACAACATGCAAAAGAAAGAGGAGCCAAAATCCTTTGTGAAATAGTGGGATATGGTGCAACCTGTGATGCATATCATGTTACATCTCCGGCAGAAGATGGAAGTGGCGCTGCAATGGCAATGATTTTTGCAATGAAAGAGGCAGGAGTAAAGCCTGAAGAGATTGATTATATAAATGCACATGGAACAAGCACTCATCATAACGATTTATTTGAAACAAGGGCAATTAAATTAGCATTAAAGGATGCTGCATATAATGTGAAAATCAATTCTACCAAGTCTATGATAGGTCATTTGCTGGGGGCGGCAGGAGGTGTTGAATTTATTACCTGCGTTAAAAGCATAGAGGATAATTACATTCATCAGACAGTGGGACTTAAAAATCCTGATGAAGAGTGTGATTTGAATTATATGGCAGGAAAGGGTGAGTACACAGAGGTAAATGTGGCAATGACTAACTCCCTTGGCTTTGGAGGACACAATGCCAGTTTAATTATTAAAAAATTTATTGAGGATTAGAAAATGGGAATAGATGATATTAAAAATCTTATAAGAGAAGTGTCGCAGGCAGACATTGATACATTTGAATATGAGGAAAATAATACAAGAGTTTACATATCAAAAAACTCCGGTGGAAATAATGTTTCAGAAAATATTTCTACTGAAAAGAATATTACAAAAACTGACATAGCAGATATTAACATGGATAATAAAGAAGAAAATATAAATGAAAAAGAGATAATTTCCCCACTGGTAGGAACTGTATATTTAGCACCGGGGGAAAATGAGGAACCCTTTGTAAGTGTGGGGGACAAGATAGAAAAAGGACAGATAGTGGCTATAGTTGAGGCAATGAAATTAATGAATGAAATTGAGGCTGATTGTAGCGGAACACTTAAGAAAATCTGTGTAAAAAACGGTGAGGCAGTGGAGTACGCCCAGTCATTGTTTATTATAGAGGAGTGAAAATATGTTAGGAATAAAGGAAATTGAAGAAATAATCCCCCATAGGCACCCTTTCTTACTGATAGATTATATTGAGGACTTTAAGCCGGGAGAATTTGCAGTAGGATATAAGTGTGTGACCTTTAGAGAAGATTTCTTTAAGGGACATTTCCCTAATCAGCCGGTTATGCCGGGAGTTCTTATAGTTGAAGCATTAGCCCAGGTAGGGGCAGTGGCAATTTTAAGTAAAAAGGAATTTAAGGGGAAAACGGCGTTTTTTGGTGGGATAAATAAATTCCGATTTAAGAAAATGGTAAAACCGGGAGATAAGCTTAGATTAGAAACTAAAATAATATCTTCTAAGGGTCCCATAGGAATTGGAAGTGCCGTGGCAACAGTTGACGGAGAAATAGTGGCAAAAGGAGAACTAACCTTTATGGTTGGGTAGATTTTAGAGGTGATTTAAATTGATTAAAAAAATGCTGATTGCTAATAGGGGAGAAATAGCAGTAAGAATCATAAGAGTCTGTCGTGAAATGGAAATAGAAACGGTGGCTGTTTACTCAGTTGCAGATAAAGAAGCACTACATACACAGTTGGCAGATGAAGCAGTGTGCATTGGCGGAGCTTCCTCTGAAGACAGTTATCTTAATATGGAAAGTATTATTAGTGCTGCGGTTACTCATGGGGCAGATGCCATACATCCGGGATTTGGATTTTTATCTGAAAATCCCCAGTTCGCAAAGTTATGTAAACAATGCAATATAACATATATTGGCCCTGATTACACTGTAATTGAAAAAATGGGAAATAAGGTTGCTGCAAGGCAAACTATGATTAATGCTAAAATTCCTGTAGTACCGGGGACTAATAATGAGATAAAGGATTTAAATCATGCATTACAGGAAGCAGAAAAAACAGGTTATCCTGTAATAGTAAAAGCGGCATCAGGAGGGGGAGGAAAAGGCATAAGAGTTGCTTATAATAAGGATGAATTAAAATCGGGATTCTTGGCTGCCTGTAAGGAAAGCATGGCATCCTTTGGGGATGATACCATGTATATGGAAAAGTTTATAGAAAATCCAAGACATATAGAGTTTCAGATTCTTGCAGATAATTATGGCAATGTCATTCATTTAGGGGAAAGAGACTGTTCCATACAACGTCACCATCAAAAGATACTTGAGGAAGCACCATCTGTTGTTTTAAGTGAAAATCAAAGAAAAGAAATGGGAAAAATGGCAGTAAGAGCAGCTAAGGCAGCGGGATATAAAAATGCAGGAACAGTAGAATTTTTGTTGGATAAAACAGGAAAATATTATTTTATGGAAATGAATACAAGGATTCAGGTAGAACATCCAATAACTGAAAGCATTACCGGAATTGATATAGTAAAGGAACAAATATTGATTGCCCAGGGAGAGAAACTTAAGTTAAAACAAAATGATATAAAATTAACGGGACATGCCATAGAATGCAGAATAAATGCAGAAATTCCTGAAAAGAATTTTATGCCAAGTCCCGGCACCATAGTTGCTCTTCATTTTCCGGGAGGAAACGGAATAAGAACAGATTCAGCAGCATTTTCAGGATATACAGTTCCGCCATACTATGACTCAATGTTGGCAAAACTTATTGTGCATGGAAAAGACAGGAATGAGGCAATAAAGAAAATGAAAAGTGCATTAGGGGAAGTGGTAATTGAGGGGGTTCACACTAATATTGACTATGCATATGACATTATTAATAACAAAGATTATATTTCAGGAAATTTTGATATAAATTTTCTTGAACATTTTAATTGGAATAAAGGTTGATGAAGGGGGCAAAGAAATTTGCCCTGATATTATATAGGTAGAAATAGGAAACAAAAATGATAATAAAAAATCTTATAAAAAAATCGGACATAAAAATAAGAGAAAGTAAGGCGGATGTGCCAAAGGGATTATATGTAAAATGCAAAAGCTGTAAATCACCGGTATTGGCTGATGATGTAAAAAGAAATAGTTATGTATGCCCTAAGTGTGGTGGATATTTCAGATTAAATGCAAGAAACCGATTGAAAATTATAGCCGATAAAAAGTCTTTTGAAGAATGGTTTTGCAATAGTGATTTTGTAAATCCTTTAAAAGATGCAGCCTATATGAAAAAATGGACTGACACAAGGGAAAAAACTAAAACTGACGAGGCTGTTATAACAGGGAAAATTTCGGTAAAGGGGAGTCCGGCAGCCATAGCAATTATGGACGGACGTTTTATGATGGCAAGTATGGGAAGCATAGTAGGGGAAAAAATTACGAAAACAATAGAAAAAGCCCAAAGGGAAAATCTTCCCCTAATAATAGTTGCCTGTTCAGGTGGTGCCAGAATGCAGGAGGGAATAGTTTCTCTTATGCAAATGGCAAAGACCTCGGCAGCATTAAAAAAATATAGAAACAGTGGAAATCTGTATATTTCTTTACTGACAGATCCTACAACAGGAGGTGTTACTGCAAGCTTTGCCATGCTGGGAGATATTATTTTAGCAGAACCTAACGCTCTTATTGGATTTGCAGGCCAAAGAGTAATAGAGCAGACTATCGGTCAGAAACTTCCAAAAGGTTTTCAAAGCTCAGAGTTTTTATTAGAACATGGATTTATTGACGCAATTGTTGAGAGAGATAAGTTAAAAAATACCCTTTCTTATATTATAAAGATGCATTATGAAAGTGACAAAAATGCAAATTATGTAAGCCAAACAAAAACAGATAATGTAGTCAGGGACAAGCTTACTCCATGGGAAAGAGTTGTTAAGGCAAGGGATAAGATGAGACCTACAGGTTTAGATTATATAAATGGGTTAATTGATGATTTTATGGAATTTCACGGTGACAGATATTTTGGAGATGACAGGGCAATTGTAGGTGGAATAGGATATTTTCATGGAAAGCCGGTAACAGTAATTGCCAATACAAAGGGGCATAATACAAAGGATAGCTTAAAGCGTAACTTTGGAATGGCAAATCCGGAAGGATATAGAAAATCCATACGACTTATGAAACAGGCAGAAAAATTTAAAAGACCAATAATTTGCTTTGTGGACACGGCAGGGGCTTTTTGTGGTGTGGAAGCGGAAATGCGGGGGCAGGGCGAGGCAATAGCTAATAATCTTTTTGAAATGTCAGACTTAAGAGTGCCTGTTTTGTCCATTGTAATTGGAGAAGGGGGAAGTGGAGGTGCATTGGCGCTGGCTGTGGCAGATGAGGTGTGGATGCTGAAAAATTCGGTATATTCTATTTTATCTCCTGAGGGATACGCAAGTATATTGTTTAGGGGAACGAAGAAGCCGGAAGAAGTTGCAGGACTAATGAAACTTACGTCTTTTGATTTATTACAATTAAATATAATAGAAAAAATAATTGACGAACCGGAGCACTATTCTGTTGAAAATATGGAAGAAACCATAAAAAATATAGATGAAGAAATACAGGGATTCCTTAGCAGATATGAGTCATTAAATGCCTTAGAACTTGTGGAAAAAAGATATGACAGATTTAGAAGAATGTAGGAGTAACAATGAAAGTAAAAACATTAAAAATAGGAGATTTAACAGCAAGGATTCCATTAATACAGGGAGGAATGGGGGTGGGAATATCTCTTTCGTCTCTGGCAGGAACAGTGGCAAAATGTGGTGGAATAGGTGTTATTTCCACAGCACAGATAGGATACAGAGAACCGGATTTTTATAGTAATACTTTGCAGGCAAATTTAAGGGCAATAAACAGCGAAATGAAAAAAGCAAGAGAAATAGCTCATGGTGGAATAATAGGATTTAATATAATGGTGGCACTTAACCATTATAAGGAGCAGGTCATGGAAGCGGTAAAGGCGGGAGCCGATGTCATTATTTCGGGAGCCGGACTGCCGGTTAAATTACCGGAATATATAGGGGAAAGTAATGTGAAAATTGCCCCGATTGTGTCGGGAGAAAAGGCAGTAAAAGTTATTTTAAAATATTGGCACAAATATTATGGAAGAACGGCTGACTTTATTGTCATAGAAGGACCAAAGGCGGGAGGACATCTGGGATTTTCAAAAGATGAAATTATAAAATACAATAGCAACTTAAATTTTGACGATGAGGTTAAAAAAATTAAAAGAGTAGTCATGGAATATGAAAATTTATATGGAGAACATATACCATTAATTTTAGCTGGGGGGATTGAGAGCAAAGATGATGTACAACATGCTTTTGATTTAGAAATGGACGGAATACAAGTAGCTTCAAAATTTGTTACTACGGTAGAATGTGATGGGGATATACGTTATAAAAACGCATATGTCAGTTCAAATAAGGAAGATATTACTATAGTCAAAAGTCCTGTGGGAATGCCGGGAAGGGCGATAATTAATTCATTTATGGAGAAAGTTATAAAGGGTGAAAAATTTCCACCATCAAAATGTCTTAGATGCTTGAAAAATTGTAATCCTAAAGAAATTGATTATTGTATTACTGAGAGACTTATCGCAGCAGCAAAGGGTGATATTGAAAATGCACTTTTATTTTGTGGGGCGAAAGCATACATTCAGAAGGATATTAGCACTGTAAAAAATGTAATTGATGAGTTGTTTTAAGATGGTAAAGTTGACAAAGGGGGAAAAATTTTTTATAACATAAGTTGTTGTGAGGTAGTTTATGGAAGAAAAAAAAGACAGACGAATTATAAGAACTAAAAAGTTAATTGTAGATGCTCTTATTTCTATTCTGAAGGAAAAAAGTGTTGAAAATATAACGGTCAGTGAATTGGCAAAAAAGGCGGATATTACAAGAGCAACATTTTATCAGTATTATAAAAGTCCTGTGGAAATGTTAGAAACTCTTCAAAATGAAATCACCTATGATGTGGAAGAAATTGTTTTAGAAACAGAAGGAGGAGATGCCTACGGTTTTTTCAACAGACTGTTTAATTATTTTTATAATAACCCACAAAAGGGCAAATTGCTAAGTTTTCCCATAAACAACATTAGTGGTCAGGAAAAAATAGGAAATAACTTACATGAAAAATATATGCTGAGATGGAAAGACGAATTTCAGGATAAATCGTTAAAACAATTTGAATATTACAGGTACTATATTATTTTTGGTTGTATATCAGTTTTGGAAAATTGGGTACAAAAGGGTATGCAGGAAACTCCTGAAGAAATGGCGGAGACCGCAGTAAGCTTTTTACCCAAGGAAAAGATTTATTTGAAAAAATAGAATTTATATTATGTAATTGTAAATAATGCACAAAAAAAGTGATAAAATATAAAAAATATTAGCTATAAGTAAAAAATGAACCCGTTTTTGTAAATATTATACCTTGATAAAAACAATTCAATTAGAGAAACTGAATGTAAGATGTAAAGAATTGTTTCTTTACATGAGCGTTATAATTTATCCGAAATTATAGGAGGGATTATACAATAATTTATAAAGGAGAAGTTTTATGAAAAAGCAACTATTTTCAAAAATGGGAAAGTATGTTTTGTCGGCAATCATGTTTGTTTTTATGATTGGGCAGGTTGTGGGATTTTCTGCCAATGTAAAAGCAGATGACAGTGTTGGTTTGGAAATTAACGGCTACCAGATTAACACATCCATGGAGGCGTTTAGAACATTGTATTCTGTTTCTGACCCTTCAGACAAAGTGGAAGAGGTAGGTCTTGTGTACGGACTTACAAAATATGTGAGTGAAAGTGATATGGTGGTAGGAAGCACAAATAACACAGTATACTCGCATTCAGCTACAGCAGAAGGAAAGAATAACATATGCTATAGTGAAATGGAAAGTGCACAAACATATGTAATGACAATGGAATTTGTTAAGAATGTTGATTTCTTTAAAAATCAGATTAGCGTAAGACCATATGCAAAGTTAAAAGATGGAACTTATGCATATGGAGAGATTGTATCAAAATCCGTTTATCAGATAGCTGATGTTTTATATCAGAATCAGTTAATGGGAAATGCAGCAAAGCATGACTATCTGTATAACAATATTTTGTCATTTGTAGATTCTTCATATGTTAAGAAGGATTTCAAAGGCTCTTCAACTATAGTTAAACCGGGTACAGCAGAGGAAACTACAGTTAAGGCTACTGAAGCAACGACAGCTAAGCCGTCTACAGGTGATTATACAACTGATAAGTCAATAGCAATGCCATTTGGATTAGTGGCAGCTTCACCTTCTAACGGAACCATAAGTATAGTTTGGGGACGTGGTGACATAGATTTATATAATGTATATATTAATGGAGTATTAGTTTCAAAAGAAGTATCGTGTGCATCATATGATTATCAGGGATACGCGCAGGGTACATATACAGTAGCAGTAGCCACAGTAGTAGGAAGCAGTGAATCTGAAAGAGTGACAGCAACTGTTACAGTTGGTGGTAGTTCAGAACCTGTTACGGCAGCACCAACTCAGGCTCCGACAGTAGTACCGACTCAGGCTCCGACAGTAGTACCGACTCAGGCGCCTACTCAGCAGGAAACATCTTCAATAGATTTTACAACAGATGATTCAATAGCAATGCCATTTGGAATGGTAGTAAGTTCTCCATACGATGGTGCTGTTAATGTGGTTTGGGGACAGGGAACCGTAAACTGCTACAATGTTTATGTTGATGGTGAACGCAGGCGTACAGGTGTTAAGGCACAGTCAATAACAATGCCGGTTTATTTTGAAGGAACCCATACGGTAGCAATTACTACAGTAGTAGGAACAAGAGAATCTAAGAGACTTGAAATGACAATTGCAGTTAAGGGAATTGGTGAAAAGGAGACCGAGCCGGAAACATGTCCACCGGAATTAAAACCACAGCTTAGAAGTGATTTATCATTTAGGGATGATAAAATTTTAATGCAGCTTAACAATAAGACTAATGGCAAGTATTCAAACAGTCAGGTATATTGGTGTTTATTAGGATATAATGCTGCACATCAGCTTTGTTATATGGATAAAAACGGAAATCTTATCCCTGCTAATATGGGAATGAACAACGTTAAGGTAGGGGACAGAATGGTTGCAGATGTATGCTATACATTAGAAGAAGCAGACCATGTATATGTACCATCTATTAAGTCAGGAAGAATGTATTTAAGCTATGAAAAGCCTATTTACATCACTTTCAATCAGGCTTCTGATGGAACTATTGGTTTTGCAGGTCCGGATTTAAATAATGCATCAGATCCTAATGCTAATACATTATTTGAATTTGCTGAATTTACAATTGATGGCAAGTATTATTGGGGTAATACAACAAGAGTTGATTATTTCAGCTTCCCAATGATTACAAGACTTATTGGTCATACACAGTATGAAACATATGATAAGGTAGTTGGTGATATCGGTACAAGAGATGGAATATTTGCTAAGTTCTTACAGAATGCACCGGAAGCATATAAGTATTGTGTAAATGACAAACGTATTATGGCACCATGTAAGGCAGCATTAAATTCAGGTCAGGCATATGCTAATTACTTCGACGGATATATTAATGAATTCTGGGCTAAGTACACAAATGAAGATTTAGTATTTAGTAGCGAGGCAGGTTCCTTTAGAGGACGTGTTGTAGGAAATCAGATTCAGTTTAGAAGAGATGGTGACAGCACTGTTTATGTGGTAGATAAGCCATCAACTCAGGATGTGTTAGAAGGAAAAGGTGCATTTGCCAGGGGTAATTCAGTAGAATTAGCCATTGAAGCACAGCTTTGTGCAGCCTTTAACAGAGGTGTGGCAACAGAGCCTTCTAATTGGTATAAGCCAAATAAATATTACAAGAATTCAATAAATAACTATTATGCAGGATTCTTCCATGAAAATTCAGTAGTAGGATTGGCATATGGTTTCTGTTACGACGATGTAAATGATCAAAGTACATTACTTCAGTATGACAACGCAGATGCCCTTGTTATTGATTTGAAGTGGTAATTTATAAAAATAAAATATTTAAATGATCCAAATATGGAGACTGTTAAAACCGTAATAAACGGTGGAAACAGTCTCTTTTTTGTGCGACGAAAGCTTATTAAGATGAATGTAGTCAAGCTTTGAAAAGGTGGTTAAATTTGTTATTTTCGATTATTGCAGGATTATTGCAGGCTAAAATAGTTTCTGTTGACAATTGATGACACATAGGAGTAAAATCCTATTAGTCAAATAGGATAGGGAGAACTGAAATGAGAGAACATATTTCAAGGAAAGATGCATTGGAGTTGTTGAAAAAATACAATAAGGAACCATTTCACATTTAGCATGCACTTACAGTTGAGGGTATAATGGAGTGGTATGCCACGGATATGAACTTACCGTGCGTTCATGTGAGCAGGATATAATTAAGGCCATGGAGGAATAAATGTTAAACCAGTTTTCAAGGACAGAATTATTATTAGGAAAAGAGAAAATGGAGTACCTTAAGAATGCCAGAGTAGCAGTGTTTGGAATAGGTGGTGTAGGCGGATATACAGTTGAGGCATTAGCCAGAAGCGGAGTGGGAACACTTGATTTAATTGATGATGATAAGGTGTGTCTTACTAATATCAACAGACAGATAATTGCTACAAGAAGCACTGTAGGTAAGTATAAGGTAGATGTTGCAAGGGATAGAATATTGGACATAAATCCTGATGCAAAGGTAAATATATATAAGACATTTTATATGCCGGATACAGCGGAACAATTTGATTTTTCATCTTATGATTATGTGGTGGACGCCATAGATACGGTAACAGGAAAAATACAGCTTGTAATGCAGGCAAATAGCTGCAATGTGCCTATAATAAGCTCCATGGGTGCAGGAAACAAAATGGACCCTACAGCCTTTGAGGTGGCAGATATTTACAAAACATCAGTATGCCCTTTAGCCAAGGTAATGAGAAGAGAATTAAAAAAACGTGGCATTAAAAAGTTAAAAGTGGTGTATTCAAAGGAAAAAGCCATGACACCTATAGAGGATATGGCAATAAGCTGTAAAAGCAATTGCATATGCCCTCCGGGAACTGCCGGAAAGTGCACCCAGAGAAGACAGGTGCCGGGAAGTAATGCTTTTGTTCCATCTGTAGTGGGGCTAATAATAGCAGGCGAAGTCATAAAAGATTTGACAGGAATGTAAGTAATAAATAGCAATGAGACAGTAAAAAGTTATTTCGACCTAAGGGTTGGGATAACTTTTTCTTTTAATAAATTAGTTGACAAAAATATGAATCAGTAATAGAATGTTTATAACCCATTAAACATATAGGAATTGTATAAAAAGAGGAACTAAATTATGAAACTATCAAAAAAAAGCAGATATGGTATTACTGCATTAATAGACCTGTCAATTAATTCAAAAAGCGGTCACGTGTCTTTAAGCAGTATTGCTGAGCGTAATGATATATCACCACAGTATTTAGAGCAGGTATTTGCCGGACTTAGAAGATACGGAATAGTAAAAAGCATTAAGGGGGCTCAGGGAGGTTATCTGTTAAACAAGCCAGCCGAAAAAATAGCAGTGGGAGAAATTATTGAGGCATTAGATGGAACATATAGAATTGAGGATGATGTTACAGGAAATGAAGAAGAGGAAAGGGTTGCTGACAGAATAATTCAGGAGTCAGTTATTGACATAATCAATGATCAGCTAGACAATGTACTTCTTAATATTACGTTGGCTGATTTAGAAAAGGATTATTTAGAATATAATGCTACTGATGACCAGATGTATTATATTTAATTTCAAAAAATATAAATTTTCTATTGACACCGTAGGAAATAGATGATAAGATACCACACATGAAACAAAACCTATTAAATATATAGGAATTACGATAAGTATAAGGAGGAAAAAAGATGCATACAATAGTAAGACTTGTAAAAGATACATACATGTGCTGTATGATGTGCTGCTTTCGCAGATATTACGTCATGCCTTGTTTGTGTGCGTCGGATTTTTAGACCTTAAGCAAATAAATATATGAGTAATATCTGGGAAGCATTCGGTGAGTGCTTCCCATTTTTCATGTTTAAGGAGTTTAAAAATGCCGGAATAACAATTGGGGAAAATTACATGGAAAGCAATTAGTACACAGGTACTATTTTACATAGATTAATTTTAAGAAAGAAAGAGGTATTCATTATGAAAAAAATAACATATTTATTATTAGCATTAGTATTAGCAATTGGAACATTAACAGCCTGCGGTTCATCTGATAAGGAGTCAGGAACAAAGGAAGCAGCGGGCAAAACCATAAAAGTGGCAGCATCAGCTACACCTCATGCAATTATTTTAGAAGAAGCAAAAACATTGCTTAAGAAGCAGGGCTGGGATTTGGAAATTAAGGTATTTGATGATTATGTTCAGCCAAACAACGTTGTTGAAAGTGGTGAATTTGATGCAAACTATTTCCAGCACATACCTTACTTAGAAAACTTTAACAAAGAAAAAGGAACACATCTTGTTAATGCCGGAGGAATCCACTACGAACCATTTGGAATTTATCCGGGAACAGAAAAGAAGCTTGACGAATTAAAGGAAGGGGACACAATAGCAGTTCCAAATGATACAACAAATGAGGCAAGAGCATTATTGCTATTACAGGATAATGGAATTATTAAGTTAAAAGATGGTGCCGGATTAGAGGCAACAGTTAAGGATATTGCAGAAAATCCCAAGAACATTAAAATTCAGGAATTAGAGGCTGCTCAGGTATCAAGAGTAAAAGATGAAGTGGCATTTGTAGTATTAAATGGAAATTATGCCCTTGAAGCAGGATATTCAGTTGAAAAAGATTCAATTGCATATGAAAAGTCTGATTCAGAAGCTGCAAAAACATATGTAAATGTAATTGCGGTAAAGGAAGGCAATGAAAATAATGAAGGAATTAAGGCACTTATTTCAGTTCTTAAATCAGATGAAATAAAGAAGTTTATTAATGAAAAATTTAACGGAGCCGTTGTTCCTTTTAAATAAAAAATACAATATTAACCAAGGGAGCCGAGGCTCCCTTTAGGTGCTTAAATTAGGAGAAAATTATGACACCAATAATAAAGGTAGAAAATTTAAATAAGACATTTAATGCAAAAAGCGGAAATGTTGAGGCTGTAAAAAATGTAAGCTTTGAAGTGGAAAAGGGAGATATCTTTGGAATAATCGGATTATCCGGAGCAGGAAAAAGTACATTAGTAAGATGCCTGAATCTCCTTGAAAGACCAACTTCAGGAAGAGTTCTCGTAGATGGAAAAGATTTGACAAAGCTTCCTAACAAGGAGTTGAGAAAGGCAAGACAAAATATCGGCATGATTTTTCAGCATTTTAATTTACTTATGCAGAGAAATGTTTTAGACAATGTCTGTTTTCCAATGGAAATAGCCGGAGTTAAGAAAAGTGAGGCAAGGAAAAGGGCGTACGAACTGCTGAAAACAGTGGGATTGGAGGATAAGGCAAAGGCATATCCTGCACAGTTGTCAGGTGGACAGCAGCAGAGAGTTGCCATAGCAAGAGTGCTTTCTAACAACCCGGAAATACTTCTTTGCGACGAGGCAACAAGTGCCTTAGACCCTCAGACTACAAAATCTATTTTGGATTTATTAAAGAAAATCAACAGGGAAAGAAACATTACCATAGTTATAATTACTCATTCCATGAGTGTGGTAAAGGATATTTGCAACAACGTTGCAGTAATGGAAAATGGAGAAGCAGTGGAAATTGAAACAGTAAAGGAATTATTTGAAAATCCTAAAACCAATATAGCAAAAAAACTTGTGTTAATTGGTGGAGGTGTTAATTTAAGTCAGAAGGAGTTGGATGAATATGTGGGATAACGCAACAATAACAATGCTTTTAGAAGGCGTGAGAGATACTTTATATATGACACTGGCATCCACTTTTTTCGGATATGTATTAGGACTTCCTTTAGGTGTCATATTAGCAGTTACTGACAAAGACGGCATAAAGCCAAATGCTTTTATATATAAGATATTAGATATAATTGTGAATATATTAAGAAGTATTCCGTTTCTTATTTTATTAATTTTAGTTATTCCTATAACAAGAGCCATTGTGGGAAAAACATATGGCTCCACAGCTACTGTTGTACCTTTGGTAATAGCAGCAGCACCTTTTATTGCCAGAATGGTGGAATCTTCTCTCAAGGAAGTAAACGGTGGAGTGATTGAAGCAGCCCAGAGTATGGGTGCCGGAACTTTCACTATAATATGGAAAGTTCTTTTGGCAGAGGCGAGAACATCCCTTTTGGTGGGAGTCACCATAGCCCTTGGCACAATTCTGGGATATTCCGCAATGGCAGGTGTAGTAGGAGGCGGTGGCTTAGGTGACATTGCCATAAGATACGGATACTACAGATACCAGACAGACATAATGCTTGTAACAATTGTTATACTTGTATTGCTGGTACAAATAATGCAGTGGGTAGGAATGCTTTTGTCTAAGAAGTTAGACAGGAGAAAAGCATAGGAAGAGTTTATGATGTAATATATAGGGACACTTTTTATGATGTAAATTATGTGGAAACATTTGTTGTAGTGATTTATTTTATATGGAAACATTTGTTGCAATGATTTATTTTATGTGGAAATATTTGTTGTAATGATCTATTTTATATGGAAATATTTGTTGTAATGATTTACGTTGAAATATTATTGTTAGATGGGAATAGCTATTCGGCGAAATACCCGGAAAATGGATTTATAATTCATATCCGGGTATTTTTGACTCTTAACAAAGAAATATTAAACTCCATACAAATCTAAAGATGCTCCAGAGGACGTAGGTACATTGAAATTGAAGATAGATCAAATAATTCATGTAAAAAAAGCAGATTCACAGGCTTGAGAGAAGCTCCAGAGAACGTAGGTGCATTGAAATTGAAAATATATCAAATAATTCATGTAAAAAAAGCAGATTCACAGGCTTGAGAGAAGCTCCAGAGAACGTAGGTACATTAAAATTGAAAATATAACAAAAAAAATCATGTAAAA
>NZ_QUHB01000003.1:101963-261290 GCF_003479405.1 Eubacterium sp. AF16-48
ACATTAAAATTGAAAATATAACAAAAAAAATCATGTAAAATAAGTAAATTCACGGATTAGGAAGCACAATTCCCCACCCGAAGGCACCATTCTATTTGGAATTCCCCTGCACAATTAATCATTCACATACAGATTATCGCTGCATCAATAATATTCCGTAATAATCTTTCTGCACAATCCATCCTCCCCCCCTACCCTCCATCTATGATATAATCTCCATATAAATTTCAAAAATCTATATAACATTTTCAAAAATTCGCAGATTACTAATACAGAAGCTAAGATGCTTTGGAGGATAAGATGGTAGCGCTATATTTATCACTAATAGACAAACAGGAAGAAAAAAACAGATTTGAAGAACTGTATTACAGATACAGGAACTTAATGTATTACATAGCTTATCAGGTATTGCATCAGGATAGAGATTCAGAAGATGCAGTTCAGGAGGCTTTCTTTAGAATAGCCAAAAATATGGACAAGGTTAAAGATATTGCTTCTACGGAAACAAAAAATTTTGTAGCAATTATAACAAAACGTGAAGCCATGAAAATATACGATAAAAAGAAAAAAAGAGATGAAGATTTTGATGTGGATTTAACAAACATAAAAAAGCACAACAGCGAAAATCTTGTTAATGAAGTAAAAAATGCCATAGAGCAGCTTCCATATAAATTTTCATCTCTGCTTACCTTAAAATATGTGTTGGGGTATTCAGGAAAAGAAATTGCTGAAATAACCGGATTAACTGAAACTAATGTAAGACAGCAGTTAATGTGCGGAAGAAAGAAGCTTTCTGAAATTTTAGAGGAGGATTTATAGTGGTGTCTAATGGAAATAGTACAAAAAAATTAAATCAGGATGCTTTAAAAGAAGCATTATTTATGTACAATGAAACATTTATGCAGAAAATGCCGGACATAGTGGAAGCACACAATTTTTCAGGAAGATTTGAGAGAAAAATGTCTCATCTCATTAAAGCGGAAAAGAAGTTTAATGGAAAACGGTGGGCAGAGGTATGTGTAAGATACGCAACTTCCATAGCAGCAGTTATTCTATGCTTTATTGTAGTAAATGTTTTTGCCATTAATGCCTTTAACGTTAATTTGTGGAACAAAATTGTGGATAATACCACAGACATGATAAATATAAGTTTTGAAAATAAAAGTGAAAATCAAACCCGACCATCAGATAATTCAAACACTGCATCTGACGGAATTAAATATCAAATAAAAAATGCTCCAAAGGGCTATGCACTAAGGGATAATTATAATTCGGAAGAATTATTTGTTCAAAGTTTTACATCAGATAATGGAACCATAACTTACACCGAAAGTCCGATAAGCACCGGCGCTAATTTAAAAATTGCAAAGGGTGGAACAAAGGAAAAGGTAGTAGGAGCAAAAGAAGTAACATTTATATATGAAGAAAATAGAATTACTGCATACTTTACAGACAACGCTTACTATCATATAGTAAACATACAGGGCAGTGATGCAAATGAGGAAACTGCAATTAATATAATAGAAAATCTGGAGGACCGGTAAATGGGAAAAAATGCAGGAATAACAAATAAATTGTTTTTAGCAATGGCAGTAATTGTAGTTACTTCTATATTATTAGTCACCCCGGCATATGCAGGAGAAAATAAGGCTAAAGTGTATGTGCAGCTGAAAAATATAAAAATAGATGAAAAAATAAAAGAGCCGGTTTATGCCATAAGAAATGCTTCAAACCAATCCATTGTTGTAAAAAAGGTTGACATTCAGAAAAAAGACAACAATAAGTGGAAAGAACTTGCGGCAAAAGATTCCACTAAAACCCATAGAAATATTAAAGTGAAACCGGGAAAAAGAGAATTTGACAGCATTTTGATTAACGACGTTTATAATATTGAAGGGAATTATTTAGATAGCGGCGAATATAGAATAGAAATTACGTGTTTATATAGGAAGAAAGAGCTTAAAAAATATATAAAGTTTAAAATAGAAAATAAGCGACAGGAAATGATAGATGCCAATGTATCAAATACCGTAAGTATAAATGGAAAAAATAGCATCAGCAACATTTTACTAAATACCGATTTTAGTATTAGCAAAAGGGGAAATGTAACAGCTGTTGTTTTTTCGGAAAATGACTATGCAACTACTAAAAAGACCAAAATAAGAATTGTCATACTAAGAAAAAGTCATGGAAAATGGAAAAAATACAGAAAATATTGTGAAGTTAAAAAAAGTAATATTGCTTATGCAAATAAGAAATTCAAACTAAAAAAATCCGGATTATACAGAATGCGTGTAGATATAGTTACATATGATGGAAATGGAAATCATTTCAAAAGTATTTACAGGTCTGGGGCTAAAAGGTATAAAAAAGAAAACAGATAATGAAAAATAGTATTATATACACTCCTGAAAAATATTTTGGTTTACTAAAAAAGCAGACTGAAATGTTTTTTGGGAGTTTTTCTGTGAAGTCACAGGAAAAAGTATAAAGGAGGAAAATGGAGTCCGTGCTTGCACGTATGTATAGGTTATGATAAAATACATAATAATTATGGGGTTCTATGCCCACTATCTTTTTTAGATGATTAGGAGATTTATATGCTTAATAATGAAAAGATTATACTAATGACAAAACTGTCATTATATGAGCAGAAAAATCAAAAAAAAGAAATCAGCACAGGCAAGTATTTCAAAAGTGATTATATGCTTTTAAAAATGTTAAGTTCTTTTATTTGCGCTACAGTAGGATATCTGCTTTGTCTGATTTTGTGGTTTATGTATAAATCTGACAGGGTTTTTGCCAGTATGACTACAACAGGAAGTTTTACGGTATTTGTGGTGGTTATTGTTTTGCTTTATATAATTACCGTAGTTGTATATATGATTTTTAGTTATGCATTTTTTTCACATAAATTCAGAAAAATCAGAAAGAACCTTAAAGAATATAATGGTGATTTGAAGACCTTACATAGAATACAGGAATTAGAATATGATGCCATTATAGATGAATTGGAAGAAGAAGGAGATGAGGAAGAATAATGACAGGTTTAATTGAATTAAAGGAAAAATTAAAGAACTTTTATGCAGAACATGAAGTTGTTATGAGACCAATTGTAAAATTCCTGGCAGTTCTTGTTTCATTGATGGTTATAAAAAGCAACATAGGTTATATGAATATTATTAACATGTGGCCGGTTATAATTATAATATCCGTAGTTTCAGCATTTTTAACATGGGGTATGCTGGTGCTGGTACTGGCAGCAGATATTGCGGTAAATATATTTTCCATGTCTTTGGAATTGGGAGCCTTGGTGTTTATTGTAATGCTTATAATGTTCCTGTTCTTTTTCAGATTTACCCCAAAACAGGGAGCATTACTGGTGTTAATACCTTTAGCATATTTCCTTAAAATACCATTTGTGGTTCCTATAGCAGTGGGACTTATATGTTCTCCGGTATCTATTGTATCGGTAGCATTTGGAACGGTATTATACTATATGATAGATGTAATCAGCAATAATGCTACAGTTATAACTAATTCATCGGATGGTACTATAGGATCAGCTAGCATAAATGCCATTATTAATATGATGAGTAATAATAAAGCAATGATGTTGGCAGTTATTGCATCAGCCATTACCATAATGGTGGTGTATATAATAAGAAGGGCAACAATTAACAATGCCTGGGCGGTGGCAATTATTACAGGAGCCATAGTAGACTTTGTAATTACTTTGGTGGGAAGTATTATGTTGAACACAAAAAGTTCAATATTTTGGATTATTATAGGGACGATAATATCCATACTCCTTGCATTTATATTGCAGTTCTTCCTGTTTTCAGTGGATTATTCAAGGACAGAACATACCCAGTTTGAGGATGATGAGTATTATTATTATGTAAAAGCTGTTCCAAAAATAAACGTAACAGCTCCGGAGATGAATGTTAAGCGTATTAACGCTCAAAGAAAGAGAAAGGTTCAGCCAAAGAGAAGATAACAGTTGATTATTGAAATATAGAGAAAGGAGTACAGGGTGATGAGTGCAGTATTAAGTTATATTCAGAATTTTGTAGACAAATATTTGACAATACCTGACATTTATGCCAGCGATATCGTGGAAATAATTGTTATTGCAGTTTTGATTTACTACATTATATTATGGTTCAAAAAAAGCAGAGCATGGATTTTACTTAGAGGAATACTTGTGCTTGTATTATTCATGGTCGTGGCATCGGTTTTTCACCTGACTACTCTTTTATGGATTATAGATAAGACGTTAAGTGCCGGAATTATCGCTTTGGTTATTATTTTCCAGCCTGAGCTTAGAAGAGCCCTTGAGGAATTAGGAAAAAAGAACGTTTTGTTTAATGTATTTAAATTGGGAAATACTTTGGAAAATGAACGTTTTAGCGATAAGTCAGTGGAAGAAATAACAAGGGCTACCCTTGAAATGGCAAAGGCGAAGACAGGAGCATTAATGGTAATTACTCAGGAACATGACTTAGGACAGTACATTGAAACGGGAATCAGGCTTGATGCCAAAATTACCAGTCAGCTTCTTATTAATATATTTGAAAAAAATACTCCTCTTCATGACGGTGCAGTTATAATAGAAGGAGATGAAATTGTTGCGGCAACATGTTATATACCGTTGTCAGACAGTACATCTCTTAGTAAGGAATTAGGCACAAGACATAGAGCAGGTCTTGGTTTAAGTGAGCTTACAGACAGTATTATAATAATTGTATCAGAGGAAACGGGAAGTATTTCCATAGCAAAAGACGGGAAACTTATCCGATATGCAGATGCGGCTATTTTGAAGAATGAACTTACAAAAGCCCAGGCGAAGGATGAAGTTAAAACAAAGAAAAAAATATGGAAAGGAAGGAACCGCAATGAAAAAAGCCATGATGAAAATTAAGGCATCCCTTACAAACAACGTAGGTATAAAGGTTATTGCGGTTGTTATTGCTGCATTAATCTGGCTTATGATTGTAAACATAAGTGATCCTGAAAAGACAGTGATAATATATAACATTCCTATTAACGTAACTCATGAGGAAGTAATTACTGATATGAATATGGTATATGATTCCGACAAGAATGCTACCGTAAACATTACAGTATCCGGAAAACGTTCAGTTGTAAGTAAGTTATCAGCAGAAGACTTTACGGCAACAGCTTCCCTTAAGGAGTTATCAAAGGTTAATGCAATACCTGTTCAGGTATCAGCAGTTCAAAACTATATAGGAAGAAAAATTACAATTGAGAAGCAGTCAAAACAGACGCTGGAAGTCAGCATAGAGCAGGTTAAAAAGCAGAACTACAGTGTATCTGTTGAGTACAATGGAAGTCCTGAAGAAGGATATGTTGCAGGTGGCTATACTCTTTCAAAGAATATGGTTACTGTGAAGGCACCGGAGTCATTACTGGACAAGATTGACCGTGTTGTAGCAAGATGTGATATTGACGGAGAAAATGAGGACTTTACAACAAAAAGCAGATTATATGTATATGACAAGTATGATAATATATTAAAGTCTGATAAAATAAAGCTTTCATCTAAGAGAGTAAGTGTTTCAGTTACCATTCTTAATGAAAAGCAGGTTCCAATAGAAACACCTTCAGTTGGAACTCCTGAGACAGGATATCATGTAGGAAAAGTAACGGTATCACCGGAAAATATTACCCTGATAGGGAAAAAAGAGGTTCTAGACACAGTTGAAAAACTGGTTATAAGTGATACTATTAATATATCCGGGAAGACTACTGACACTGTGGAGAAGATAAATATAAGAAAATATCTTCCGGAAGGCACAGATATAGGTCAGGGAGAAACGGATGTAATAAGCGTTGTTATTAAAATTAATAAACTTGTGTCTAAGAAGTTTACCATTAATACAGACAAAATAGCCATAGACGGATTAAACAATTCCTATGAAATGGCATTTGTAAGTAAAAACATTAACGTTGAACTTCAGGGAAAAGATGATGTTATTAAGAAAATCACTTTAAATGACATTGGCGCAAGTATTAATTTAAATAATTATAAAGAAGGAACAGAAACCGTAAATGTTTCAGTTACCTTGCCTGATGGCGCTACATTAGTTAATGATGTAAGGGTCAGGGTGAAAATTTCCAAAAAGAAATAATGTCATAAGACATTAAGTATTATGCAGGAGGAAAAAAATGAGCACTATTTTAGTAACAGGTGGAGCAGGTTATATTGGAAGTCATACATGTGTTGAGTTATTAAATTCAGGCTATGACGTAGTAGTTGTAGATAACCTTAGCAATTCATCAAAAGAAGCATTGAACAGGGTTGAACAGATAACAGGAAAGAAAGTAAAGTTTTATGAAAATGATATAGCTGACAGAGAAGCTATGGCAAAGGTGTTTGAAGAAAATGATATTTTTTCAGTAATTCACTTTGCAGGACTTAAGGCTGTTGGAGAATCAGTTCAGAAACCTTTAGAATATTATAAAAACAATATATCAGGAACATTGGAAATGTGCGATGTAATGAGACAGCACAATGTTAAAAACATTATTTTCAGTTCTTCAGCTACAGTATATGGAGATCCTGAATCAGTTCCAATTACTGAAAAGTTCCCTAAGGGACAGTGTACTAACCCTTATGGATGGACAAAGTCAATGTTAGAGCAGATTTTAACAGACATTCAGTTTGCAGATAAAGAATGGAATGTTATTTTACTTCGTTACTTTAATCCGATTGGAGCTCATAAGAGCGGATTAATGGGGGAAGATCCTAATGGTATTCCAAACAACCTTATGCCATATGTTATGAAGGTTGCCATTGGACAGCTTCCACATGTAAATGTATTTGGTAACGATTATCCGACGCCGGATGGAACAGGTGTAAGAGATTACATTCACGTTGTAGACTTAGCAGAAGGTCATGTTAAGGCAATAAAGAAGATAGAAGAAAATCCGGGAGTAAAGGTTTACAACCTTGGCACAGGAATCGGATACAGCGTACTTGATGTTATTAATAATGTAAGTAAAGCTGTTGGAAAAGAAATTCCATATGTAATTACAGACAGAAGAGCAGGAGATATTGCTGAATGTTATGCTGATCCTACATTGGCAAAAGAAGAATTAGGATGGGTTGCTAAAAACGGAATTAAGGAAATGTGTGAAGATTCATGGAACTGGCAGCAGAAAAATCCTAATGGATACAAATAAGTAAAATATGATGGGAGATGACCATGAGTTCTAATAAAAATAAAACACCGGAAAAACAGTTGAAAACAATTAAAATATGGAAGAGAATTGTTACAACTTTTGAGGTGATTTTTGGAATAATACTTATTGCGGCAATGGTAATTCTATTTGTACCTAATGTGAAGGCTGAAATTATAAAGGGAATGGCAACAACACCTATAGGTCAGAAAATTATTTCCTGGTTTGGAAGTGAAGCATATGTACACAGTGTTTTTGACTCAAACTTTGATAATACTAAGTTAAAGACCAATGAACTTAAGTACAACTATTCTCAGGAATACACCACCTTCGTTTTATTTGGTGTAGATTCAAGAGAGGGTGAAGTGGAGGCTTCTAACAGTGATTCCATTTTGGTAGTAAATATTCATAACACAACAGGTGAAGTGAAAATGGTATCAATTTACAGAGACACCATGTTGGGAATATATGATGCAGATGGAAACCTGAACAAGTATTTTAAGGTTAATTCAGCATATGCAGCAGGAGGACCTGAAGCAGCAATAAATACTTTAAATAAGAATTTAGACTTGGACATTCAGGATTACGTTACGGTTAATTTCGCAGGAGTTGCAGAAATCATAGACAAGTTAGGCGGAATAACAGTCAATTTAACAGATGATGAGTTGTCACAGCTTAATTTCCATTTACTGGGAACAGCAAATGCCATGGGTAAATATGCTACCCCGGTAAAGAAAAGCGGCAAAAATATAAAGCTTAACGGATTACAGGCTACAACATACTGTAGAATAAGAAAAGCGACATTTTATGATCCGGATACAGGGGATAGAGTGTCAGATGATTTTGGACGTGCTGCAAGACAACGTTCAGTTATGATGAAATTAGTTGAAAAGGCAAAAAGTGCAGGAATTACGGAACTCCAGTCTATGGTGCAGACAGTAATGAATGACGATAAGGCAGGAGACAGAATAATTTCAACCAGTTTTACCTTTGATGAGATAGTAAATCTGATACCTGTTATATTTGATTTTAAATTAAATGGAAGTCAGGGATTTCCGTCACAGCTTACTACAGGAACCTATGATGGTACAAGCTATGTAGTTGCAAGAGGTTTGTCGAACAATGTATCGGAACTTCACAAGTTCTTATATGGTGAAGAAAACTATCAGCCTACCGATAATGTAGTGGCAGTTGAAAATTATGTAGCAGGTTACACAGGAGTTACATCCGGTTCAGATGGTTACAATCCAATTGAATCAGGAAAGACTACCTCTAATGAAGAAACCACGGCAACAGTTGATAATACAGATTATGATTACGATGACAAAGGACAAAGTGATTTCTATTAAATAGGATAAAGTGCCGACATACTTAAAAGGTGTGCCGGCATTTTAATTCTTAGGTTTTTAACAGTTAAAACACAGAATAATCACAACTAAACGGTAAACTCTAGTTATAAAATAAATCAAAAAGAATTTGTCGAAAGGAGTAGGAATCATGTTAGACAATGAAAATACAAATGGATTTGACACAAATCCGGAGGAGAATCAGACACAAAATGAACAGCAGGTAAATGACACAGGTAACACAGAAAACTCAGAAAACAAAGAATATGAGAATACCTATTATTCCCAGGGAGACAAATCCTATTATTCTCAGGGAGACAATTCTCAGAACAGTTACAACAATTATAATAACAATTACAGTAACAACTATAACAGTAATTATAACAATGGTAACTACAATGGAAATTATCAGAATAATGGAAACAATGGTAACAAAAAGAAAAAAAATAAGCTACCGGTTGTAATTGCAGTGGCGGCTGTTACAGTTCTTGTAGGTGTTTCCTGTATAATGGGAATATTTGCAGTAGCAAACAGTAACAGTAAAAATGGAAAATCTACCATTGACAGTATATTATCACAGGGCGAAACCAAAGAAGGTGAAACATACAATGATATTGGTTCTACTAACACAAACACATCAGGCTCAAGTTCATCAGGAGCAGTTACAGTAACAGATGTTTCAGGAGTTGTAGATAACACAATGCCATCGGTAGTAGCCATTACCAGCAAAACATTAATTGAGTCAAACAGTTATGATTCAATATATGATTATTATTTCGGTGGCGGTAACAATAGAAAACAGACATACGAGCAGGAAGCTGCCGGTTCAGGAATTATTGTTGACCAGACAGATACAGAGTTGTTAATAGTTACTAACAACCATGTAGTTGAAGGTGCTGACAGCTTAAAAATTCAGTTTGACGGAATGGAAGCAAGTGAAGCAGTAGACGGATATACAAAAGGAACAGATGCCAATGCAGATGTGGCTGTTGTTGCAGTTAAATTAAAAGATATTCCAAGCAAAACATTAGATACAATAAGGAAAGCTACATTAGGTGATTCAGATTCAGTTACAGTAGGTGAAGGTGTAATTGCCATTGGTAATGCATTAGGATATGGACAGTCAGTTACGACAGGTATTATTAGTGCAAAAGACAGAGAAGTTACAATAGAAGAAAAGAAAATGAAACTTCTTCAGACAGATGCAGCCATAAATGGTGGTAACAGTGGTGGTGCATTACTTAACTCAAAAGGTGAAGTAATCGGTATTAATGTTGCTAAATATTCTTCTAACGGTTCTAGCACTTCAAGTAGTGTTGAAGGAATGGGATTTGCAATTCCTATTACATCAGTTAAGGATATTATCAACAACTTAGAGACTAAGCAGACCAGAACAAAGGTAAGTGAAGATGAACGGGGCTGGTTAGGAATCAGCAGCAAATATGATGTTACATCAGATGTTTCAGAGGCATATGGAATGCCAACAGGTGTATATGTTTACGAGACTGTAAAGAATGGTCCGGCAGACAAGGCAGGTATTCAGGCAGGAGATATTATAACAGCCTTTGATGACCAGCAGATTACATCTTATGATACATTAAAGAGTATAATGGCATATTACAAATCAGGAGAAAAGGTTAAAGTGAAGATTGCCTATGCAGATGGAAGAGAGTACAAGGAAAAAACAGTAACAGTAACTCTTGCCAGTGCCAGTGACGTAGGTGCTTCTAATACACAAAATTAGCCCCCATCATGAGAAATAGATTATAATATTTCTTCATTAATTAATAAATTTCCTTATAATCGGGTAAGTTCAGTCTTACCCGATTATTTACGTTTTTTGTGATATGTGATAAACTTACCACTGTGACAAAAGAAATCAGAGAACAGGAGGCAGGTATGAGTGACAACAAGGACGAATTAGAAAAAGAAGAGTTAAAAGATGTTAATTCAAATGAAACATCTAAAGATAATAAAGAAGATGATTACGAAAAAATCTGTTACGTATGCAGAAGACCTGAAAGTAAGGCAGGAAAAATGATAGATATGCCCGGTGGGATATGCGTGTGTACAGATTGTCTGCAAAAGAGCTTTAACAACTTTCAAAACGTTGGTATGAATGTAAATATCAGCGAAGAGGAATTAAAGAATCTTTTAAACATGCCGGGGGTACATATGATGAATCCGGAGGATTTTATACGAAATGTACCTCATAAGCAGAAGATCAAAAAGAAAAAAGCTGATGGTGAAAAGACAGAGCCGGTTATTGATATAAATAAAATTCCGGCACCACATATTATAAAGGAAAAATTAGATGATTATGTAATAGGACAGGAATATGCCAAAAAGGTAATGTCAGTGGCTGTATATAATCATTACAAGCGTGTGGCAACAAATACAATGGATGAAATAGAAATTGAAAAGTCTAATATGCTGATGATTGGGCCTACAGGCTGTGGTAAAACATACCTTGTAAAAACACTGGCAAAATTATTGGATGTTCCTCTTGCCATAACAGACGCTACATCCTTAACTGAAGCAGGTTATATAGGAGATGACATTGAAAGTGTAATTTCAAAATTACTTGCAGCAGCAGATAATGATGTGGAAAAAGCTGAAACAGGTATTGTATTTATTGACGAAATTGACAAGATTGCAAAAAAAGACACCTCAAGAAGCAGGGATGTAAGCGGTGAATCAGTTCAGCAGGGAATGCTTAAGCTTTTAGAAGGAAGTGAAGTTGAGGTTCCTGTGGGAGCAACAAGCAAAAATGCAATGGTTCCTTTAGCTACAATTAATACCAAGAATATTCTCTTTATATGTGGCGGAGCTTTCCCGGGATTAGAGGACATAATTAAGGAAAGATTAAATAAACAGGCTGCAATTGGCTTTATGAGCGATTTGTCAGACAAATACGATAATGACAAAAACATTATAAAAAATGTTACGGGAGATGACTTAAGAAAGTTTGGAATGATACCAGAATTTTTAGGAAGACTTCCTATTGTATTTACATTAGATGGCTTAACAGAGGAGATGCTGGTAAAAATACTTACTGATCCTAAAAATGCCATAATTAAGCAGTATCAGAAGCTTTTAGAGTTAGACGAGGTAAAACTGGAATTTACTGAGGATGCTCTTAAAACAATTGCCGGAAAAGCCATTGAAAAGAAAACCGGAGCAAGAGCCCTTCGTGCAATTATTGAGGAATTTATGTTAGATATTATGTATGAGATTCCAAAGGATGACCACATTGGAACTGTAAAAATTACTAAGGAATACATTAACGGAACAGGTGGTCCAATTATAGGAATGAGAGGGCAGAATTGCATATAATAAATTATGTAAACCAAAATTGAATGCTATATAAACTAAGGGCAGATTTGTTATAAAACAGATTTGCCCTTAAAATATATTTAAATTTATATCAAATAATTTTAAGTTTAATTAAGGCTAGTCATCTATACTTATTTTAAATTAAAAAGAAAGTGAGATGATTGATATGAGAAAGAAAGCATTAGCATTATTAGTAGCCATGGCTCTTGCAGCAACGGCGGTTACAGGATGTTCCACAGGCAGTTAAAAAGTATAAATTGCTTATTTGTGGAAAAAACAGTGGCAATTTATAATTTTTATGCTTATATCATAATATTGAATTTTTTAACATAGGCTGTTAAAAAAAGCAGGTGAAACCATGCCTGAATGTCAGGATATAATTACATCAGAGGAGTATGGGGATTTTATCTGGGAAATTGCTGAAAATCCGGAAATCATCCGTCAGAAGTACAGTGAGTATTGTCCGCAGCTGATAAATTACCGGTATGTATGTGCCTATGAGCGTTTAGACAGAATAAGGGAAATCGGTCTTAGAAATTATTCTTACAGTTCCATTCCAAAATTATTCGGATTAATGGATACCACGGCAGTAGCAGCCACAGGAGCCATAAGGCTTCAAAATCAGACAGGGTTTGAACTTACAGGAAGAGATGTAATTGTTGGTTTTATTGACACAGGTATAGATTACACCAACAGTATTTTCAAAAATTCCACAGGACAAACCAGGATACTGGAAATATGGGATCAAAGTGACAGTTCAGGAAATATTCCGGATGGTTTTGATTATGGAAGCCTGTATACGGCAGTAGATATAAACAGGGCTTTAGGGGACACTAACCCATATAGTGTAGTACCTCACAGAGATGAAAATGGTCATGGCACAATAATGGCCGGAGTGGCATGCGGTGGCTATGACAGACAAAGGGATTTTGTGGGAAGCGCACCTGACGCATCCATAGCCGTGGTGAAATTAAAACCTGCAAAACAATATTTACGGGACCATTTTTTTATAAAGGATGGGGTGGATGCCTATCAGGAAAACGATATTATGCTGGCAGTTTCATATTTAATGGATTTACGAATGAGGTATAGCAGACCTCTGGTAATTGTTTTGGGAGTTGGAACGGGAAACGGAAGCAGAACGGGAGGTTCACCTTTAGCCCAGCTTTTAGGGAAAATGGGGCAGATAATAGGAAACTGTGTTGTGGTATGTAGTGGAAATGAGGCAAATGCAAGACTTCATTATCAGGGAAGATTAGGAGATGGAATGTCGGAGGATGTGGAGTTTAGGGTAGGTGCAGATACCAAAGGCTTTGCTCTTGAACTATGGGGAAATACTCCTGACGTGTTTTCCGTATCTTTAATATCACCTTTAGGAGAAAGCATTCCAAGAATACCTGCAAGAAAAAATTATGGTCAGACTGTTAATTTCCTTCTTGACGGAACTACCGTAGAAGTAGATTACAGATTAGTGGAGTCCGGGACAGGAGAGGAACTTGTTTTTTTAAGGTTTATCAATCCCTCGGAAGGCATATGGGTTATAAGGGTATACGGAAATAACATATTAAACGGAGCTTACAATATCTGGGGAAATCTCAATCAATTTACGGAGAATATATTTTTCTTAAAGCCGGAACCGGAAGGAACCCTGACAGTGCCTTCAAGTGCCCAGAATATAATTACCGTAGGTGGTTTTGATAATCAAAGTAATTCAATATATCCTCCTTCAGGACGGGGATTTACAAGGGATAACCGGATTAAGCCGGATATAGTGGCACCGGCTGTTAGTGTATATGCACCAAATACCACAGGAGGCTTTACCGGAAAATCAGGTACATCCATTGGGGCAGCACTTACGGCAGGATGCTGCGCCCAAATGCTTCAGTGGGGATATGTTCAGGGAAACGAGCCTTATATGAGAACTAATTATATTAAAAATTATCTTATAAGAGGTGCAAAAAGAGAGCGGGATGTGGAATATCCAAGCCCTATATGGGGGTATGGAGAAATAAATGTATATAACAGCTTTCTTATTATTACAAGAACATGACATTATGGAAAAATATGTTGAAAAAAAGTTTATAACATAATATACTAAAATCAAATGTAGGGCGGATGAAAAATACATGATTAGAGAACATAGCGCATCAAACTTCTGAAGTCAGAATAGAGGTTTGGTGCGTTTATTTTATAAAATGAAAATAATTAAATGGGAGGAAAAATTTATGAAACACGGAGTAAACAGAAAAGCATTAAGAAAGGTATCCATATGGCTTCTTGTAATGACAATGCTGGTAACGGGATTTAATGGAAAATTCGTTTATGCAACACAAAAATCAAAAGAAAAAGTATCAAAAGGAAAGATACAGTATGTAAATATTGTAAATAAGAATACAATTAAGTTAGGGTGGAAAAAAATAGCCAAAACTAATAAATATCAAATACAATATTCTACAAATAAGAACATGAAAAAATCAATAATTAAAACAGTAAAAAAACGTAGAAGTTGCAAAGTATATAAATTAAAAAATAATAGAAATTATTATTTCAGAATAAGAGGAATAAAGGGAAAAGTGAAAGGAAAGTGGAGTAATATAAAAAAAGTAACATTAAATTCTGACAGCATAGATGCCATAAATCTTATTAATTCAAAATACAATTTAAAACTGTCCTTAAACGCAAAAGTTGTAAATTATAAGACTTGTGAAGAAAAATATGAGTTTAATGGGAAGAGTTATAAGGGATGCAGGATATTTGCAAAAATACAGTTAAGTGAGACTGATTTTGTCAAAACAGATAAACTCATTCAAAATTCAAAAAACAGCAGTTATAGCATTTATGATGCGGCTGTAGAAGAAATAGATTGGTGGAATTTGAAGAAAAAGAACATAATAAAGAGTCAGGACTTTTTCAATACGGTAAAGGTATTTGAAAATAAAGAGGATAATCAGGGAATAGTAATAAGGGGACATATGGAGGTTTACGTGGTGAAAAGTGTTAAGCAGAACTATAGGTTAGTTTATCTTTGCTATGAAGGAGGCTGAAAAATATAGGGCATAACGAAAAGAAAGTTCCGAAAGAGTATAGATTTTTTTTATAAACTGTATTAAAATAATTTAGTTAGTGTTGTTATACTAAAAATAAATATCATAGGAGAAAGAAAGATGAAATTATCAAAACTTGTTGGGGACAGATTTAAAGAAAGACCGGCAAACTGTCTTATTGACAGCCATGCATTAATGGTAAGAGGAGGATATATCAAGAATGTAGCAAATGGTATTTACTCACAGTTCCCCCCAATGAAGAGAATTTCACAGAAAATAGAGAATATTATCAGGGATGAAATGGATAAAATTGACGGACAGGAAGTATTGTTCCCTGTAACACTTCCGGGAAGTCTTTGGGAAGAGTCAGGCAGATATGAAAGTGTTGGTTCTGAATTATTAAGATTTACAGACAGAACAGGAAGCAAGATGGTATTGGGAATGACTCACGAGGAGGCATCAGTTCAGTTAGTTCGTGAATATGCTAACAGTTATGCTAAATATCCATTTATGATTTACCAGATTCAGACTAAATTCCGTGATGAGGCAAGACCTCGTGCAGGACTTATCCGTGTACGTGAGTTTACCATGAAAGATGCTTATTCATTCCATACATCTCAGGAGGATTTAGAGCAGTATTATCAGAGATGCTATGATGCATACAATCGTATCTTTGCAAGATGTGGAATACCTGAGGTAGCAGTAGTTAAGTCTGATTCAGGTATGATGGGTGGAAGCATTTCTCATGAGTATATGCTTCTTACAGCAGCAGGAGAGGATTCAATAGCTATTTGTCCTGAGTGTGGCTACAGTGCCAACGTTGAGGCTGCTCCAAGCATTGTTAAAAATGAAAATACAATAGCTAAAGAGGAATTAAAAGAGGTGGCAACACCGGGAACAGGAACAATAGAAGAACTTTGTGAGTTCTTACATATTCCTGCAGAGAATACGGCAAAAGCAGTTGTATATCAGAGAAATGCCGATGACAGCTATGTTGTAGCATTTATCCGTGGTGATTTAGATATTAATGAAACAAAGCTGACTAATGCTCTTGGATGTGAAATTCATCCGGCAGTTATTGAAGACGACAGCGTCCTTACAGCAGGATTTATCGGACCTGTAGGTATTAACGAAAAGGTAACGGTTCTTTTTGATAATTCTCTTAAGGATATAGATTATCTTGTAACAGGAGCAAACAAGGTAGATACCCATTACACAGGATTTAATGTTGAAAGAGATTGTCCTAATGCTAAATATTTTGACCTTGCAAAGATTGTGGAAGGTGGCATTTGTCCTCAGTGCGGAAAGCCTCATATTACAATTTCAAGAGGTATTGAAGTAGGAAATATATTCCAGCTGGGAACTAAATATTCAAAGGCTATGGGATTTAAGTATACTGATGAAAACGGTGAAGAGCAGTACCCTATTATGGGATGTTACGGCATTGGTGTGGGACGTATGGCAGCTTCCATATGTGAAGTACGTCATGATGATTATGGTCCAATCTGGCCTATTACAATTGCTCCATGGCAGGTACATCTTTGCTGCTTACGTTCAGATGATGCTGAGTGTAAGGAATTTGCTGATAATTTATACAATACATTACAGAATAAGGGAATTGAAGTTATTTATGATGACAGAAAGGCAAGACCGGGAGCAATGTTTGCAGATGCAGACCTTTTAGGTGTTCCTGTACGTGTAGTTGTAAGTCCAAGAAACTTGAAGGAAAGTGTTGTGGAATTATCTACAAGAGATAAGAGTATTCAGAAGAAGGTACCAATGAATGAAATTGAGCAGGAAGTTGATAATGTTATAAAGCAGCTTACCGACAGTATTTATGAAAAGGTAAAATAAAGTAATATATAATAAAAAGGGTGCAATGCGGGGGATAGTCCTGCATTGCACTCTTTTTATTTTTTAGAGTTCCGTAAAATGATAAATGGGTAGGCGTGGCGCCTACCCAAGTTACCATTAATGAAAACATATGACAGGAGGGACCTGCCATATGTCTGAACGTATTAACACGACCAATACGTTCAATTCCCTAAAAATGGGGAATGGAATGATAAGCGAGAAAAACTAAAAAACTTAACATTCCTCTCTCACAATATACATAATAAAAGGAGAGGAGACTAAAAATAGTCTCATAAAAAAAATAAAAAAATTAAAAACAATGAGTAAATAACTTCCCTAATAATTCCCTATAAATTCCCTATAAGTTATTTACAAGTTAAATAATAACCATAAAACGTGAAAATTTAGTGTTTATATTGTAAAATAATTGTTACAATAAGAAATAATAAGAAGAAATAAGACAAAAGGAGAAATAAAATATGTACAAAATGATTGCATTGGATATGGATGGAACTTTGTTAAATTCACAAAAGAAAATTTCAAAGGCAACTTTAGAGGCAATAAACAAAGCATTTAATGCCGGTAAGGAAGTGGTTTTATGTACAGGAAGATGCATACCGGAATTACAGGAATATATTGAACAGATAAAAGACCTGAGATATATTATCGGCATAAGTGGAGCTTTAGTATATGATTTAAAAGAGAAAAAAGAGATTTATATAAACAAAATACCTGAAAATCAGGTGGATATAATATTTGATGCCATAGAAGGAGTGGATGTTTTACCACATATCTTATCAGAAAAATCATTAGTTCAAAAAGGTCAGATGGAGAATATGGAATATTATGGAATGGGGGCGTACAAGTCTTTATTTGAAAAGGTAGCAACACCTGTAGATAATATTGCAGAGTATTCCATAAAAAATAAGGTAGATGTATTAAAGCTTAATTTATATCATGCATTTCAGGAAGATCGTGAAAAAACAAGAAAAAAACTGGAAAAAGAAAACTTTGTTATGGTAAATGCGGAAAAAACATCTCTTGAAATTTCAGCTGCAGGAACTACCAAAGGAACCGGTTTAGCTAAGTTATGTGACTATTTAGGCATAGATTTAAGTGAGGTTATATCTGTAGGGGATGCAGATAATGACTTAGATGTGTTAAGCAAGGCAGGACTTGCGGTAGCCATGGGAAATGCTAATGATAATGTTAAGAAAATATGTGATGTTACGGTAAGGGACTGCGACCATAACGGCTGTGGCGAAGCAATTGAAAAATATTTGTTAAGTGAATAAAGTTTATTTGACAATTCCTGTCTGCAATAGTACAATGGGTGAAAATGAAAATGATTTTCAAATTTGAAAAGAGGTACTATTGTGGCAGGAAAATATAAAACAAAGCAACAGGCAGCTATAAGGGAATGCCTTGAATTAAATAAAGACAGTTATGTTACTGTTAGTGAAATTGAAAAATATCTTAAAAATAATAACTATTCTGTAGGTCTTACAACTATTTACCGCCATTTAGAGAAAATGGAACAGGATGGAATTGTGGCACGAATTAATGTGGAAAAGCAGACGGGAGCATGTTACAGATACATTGCAAACGAGGCTGAGGACGGATTCTACATTGAATGTGAGGAATGTGGACAGGTAGAAAAGATGGAGTGCCATCATTTAGCAGAGCTATACAATCATGTAAGTGTGGATCATCATTTCAGTATTAATCCTAAAAGAACGGTTTTTTATGGAAAATGCAGTAAATGTTCAAAATAAGGGAGAATGAAATGAAGATTAAGAAAATAACTGTGTGGATGATTGTTATGGCAATGGCTGTTTTAACGGTAGGATGCGGTAATAAAATCCCTCATAATGAAAAAGAAAACAAAATAAAGATTATGACAACGCTGTTTCCTTATTATGATTTTGCAAGGGCAGTTACAAAGGGAATTGATAATATAGAGGTGGAGCTTTTAGTATCACCGGGACAGGATGACCATTCCTTTGAACCTACACCTGCTGATGTGGTGAAAATAAACAATGCAGATGTTTTTATTTACAATGGCGGAGGGTTGGAAACATGGGTCAGCACTGTATTAGAATCCCTTGACAATAAAAGCCAGACAGTAATAAAAATGATAGATTGCGTGAAACCGGAAATAGAGGTGGCAGCAGAGAAAGAAGAGCGGGAGAAGGTTTTTGCAGTAGATGACCATGACCACGGTGATGAAAATCCGGAGCATGAGGATGAACACCATCACGAAATCGATGAGCATATATGGACATCACCTGTTATGGCACAAAAACTGGTGGAAAATATATGCCATAATCTGTCGGAAAAAATGCCTGAATATAAGGATGTATTTAATAAGAATTCTAAAGACTACATTAATGAGATAAAAAATGTTGATAAGGAAATCAGAAGTATTACAAATAAAGCACATAAGAAAGAAATTATTTTTGCTGATAAATTCCCTCTTAAATATTTTGCACTGGAATATGGACTTAAATATTATGCGGCATTTGATGGCTGTAGCGGAGAAATGGAGCCTAGTGCCAAAACAGTAGCTTTTTTAATAGACAAGGTTAAGGCAAAGGATGTTCATGGAATTTTTTATTTGGAATTAAGCAGTCAGGCAATGGCAGACGTTATATGTGATGATACAGGAGTAAAAAAATATCAGTTTAATTCCTGCCATAATATAACGGAAAAACAGTTTAAGGAAGGCATAACTTATGTAAACCTTATGAAGGAAAATGCCAATGTTCTTAAAAAGGCACTAAATGTTAAGTAGACACAGGGAGTTAAAAATGAATATAGAATGTAAAAATGTAACATTAGGATATGAAAACAGAATAGTTGCAAAAAATGTAAATTTCAGTATAAATCAGGGAGATTATCTTTGCATAGTAGGAGAGAACGGAACAGGAAAAAGTACGCTTATTAAGACTTTGTTAGGGCTTATTAGTCCTTTGCAGGGAAAGATAAGTATTAACGCGGAAAAAAGCAAAAAAGGTATAGGATATCTTCCACAGCAAACCCAGGCACAAAGGGACTTTCCGGCAAGTGTGTGGGAGGTTGTGTTGTCAGGAGTGCTAAACACAAGGCATAAAAGTCCTTTCTACAGCAAAGAGGACAAAAAAGAGGCAATGGTTAATTTGGAAAAATTAGGAATTGCACACTTAAAAAAGCACTGCTACAGGGAACTTTCAGGTGGTCAGCAGCAAAGGGTATTATTGGCAAGGGCATTATGTGCCACAGACAGCGCCCTTATTTTAGACGAGCCGGTAACCGGTTTAGACCCGGCGGCAGCATTGGAATTTTATGATACAATCAAGGAATTAAACAAGGAGGGAGTTACCATTGTAATGGTAACCCACGACATAAAAAACGCACTGACATATGCTACCCATATTCTTCATTTAGAGCAGGAAAATGACTTCTTCGGAACAGTGGAAGAATATAAGAAATCCAATGTGTCAAACATGTTTTTAGGAGGTGGCGAAAATGCTTAGTCAGATGTTTTCATATGAATTTATACAGAGGGCTTTCATTGGGGGTGTATTAGTTTCCCTTTGTGCGGCACTTTTAGGAGTAAGCCTTGTCTTAAAGAGATATTCCATGATAGGTGACGGGTTATCTCATGTATCCTTTGGAGCATTATCCATTGCGGTAGCCTGTGGATTCGCCCCTATTAAATTTGCCATTCCTGTAGTTATTGTGGCAGCATTTTTGCTCCTTAGATTAGCGGAAAACGGCAAAATGCGAAGTGATGCGGCAATTGCCATGGTATCGGCATCGGCACTTGCCATAGGCGTAATTGTAACCTCACTTACAACAGGTCTTAGCACAGATGTATATAGTTATATGTTTGGAAGTATACTTGCCATGTCAAAGGATGATGTGGTAATTAGCGTGTGCTTATCAGCAGTGGTTATTGTAATGTTTATATTCTGTTATCACAAAATTTTTGCGGTAACCTTTGATGAGAACTTTTCAAAGGCTACGGGAGTTAAAGTGGGAAACTACAATACCCTTATATCAATTTTCACGGCAATTACCGTGGTAATCGGAATAAAAATGATGGGTGCCATGTTAATATCAAGTCTTATTATATTCCCGGCGCTTACATCAATGAGAATATTTAAGTCATTTATCAGTGTAACTATCTGTTCGGCAATTTTAGCAGTTATAAACTTTACCATAGGACTCATATGTTCATATGTATTTTCAATACCGGCAGGAGCTAGCGTAGTGGTGGTAAATTTAGCTGTGTTTATTATTTTTGGAGTAGTTTCCGCCGTAAAGAAACGTGTATAGTTAGGTTATATAGGATTTGGAGGCAGTTATGGATGTTGAGAAGTTTTTAAATAGTTTAGATAATTTATTTGAAAAGAAAAAAATAAATGAAGTTCCGGCTTTTTTGGAGGAAAATTACAATGAGGCTGTAAGGGAAAATGACCTTTCTGCTCAGTTTACCATTCTAAATGAAATGATGGGATTTTTCAGGGATATTAGTGAGTATGAGAAATCCATTAAGGCATGTCATCAATGCATTGACGTTATGCAGAAAATGGGAATACAGGGAAGTGTCCATTATGCAACTTCCCTTCAAAATATTGCCAATGCCCACAGAGCAGCAGGATTGCTAAAAGAAGCACTTCAGTGTTATATGGAGGCTTTTAGAATATACGAAAGAAACATTGATAGTAATGATTACAGATTTGCAAGTTTACATAACAACATTGCCCTTTTATATCAGGAAATAGGAGATTATGAAACAGCAGTGGCACATTTGAAAAAAGCTCTTTCTATTATTAAAAATATACAGGGGGCAGAAATAGAGGTTGCCACCACTTATTCTAATTTAGGGGCATCTTTAGTGGAATTAGATAAAGTGGATGAAGCCGTTGAATATTTAAATAAGGCTTTGAAAATATACCGCAGGGATGAAGTTAAGAACTTCCATTATAGCGGGGCATTATGTGCCATGGCAGGGGCAATGTGTAAAAAGCACCGGTACTATGAAGCAGAAAATTTATACAGGGAAGCTTTAGGGGAAATAGAAGTTAACATGGGAAAAGGAACAGCTTATAAAATTACCAAAGATAATTTGGAAAAGGTAGAAAATAAGCTTAAAAACATGGAAGGAAATTTAAACAGGAATACGGAAAAAAACATATCGGGGTTGCAGCTTGCCAAGGGCTTTTATGAAGAATATGGAGCACCTATGATTGCTGAAAAATTTAAAGAATATGAAGATAAAATTGCCGTGGGATTTGTGGGAGAAGGTTCAGAACGGTTTGGATTTGATGATATTTATTCAAGAGACCATGATTTCGGGCCGGGATTTTCCATGTGGGTAACTAAGTCCACTTACGACCTTATAGGGGAAAAACTTCAGGCAGAATATGAGAAGTTGCCTAAAGAATATATGGGTGTCAGACGAATGGACACTGAAATGGCTAAAGGCAGATTGGGAGTATGCCTTATTGGAGACTTTTACGAAAAATACACAGGCTACAGACAAAGTCCCGAAAAGGTTTCCCAGTGGATAGATATTGATGATGACAAGTTAGCAACAGTGACTAACGGAGAGGTTTTTAGAGATAATGAGGGTATTTTTACAGATATACGAAATCACTTCAGAAGTCAGCCGGAGAAAGCAAGAATCATTAAGTTAGCCAGAGAAGTGTCAAAAATGGCACAGACAGGTCAAAGTAATTATGGCCGTTCAATGGCAAGAAAAGATTATGTTAGTGCCAATATATGTATATCGGAGTTTATTAAAAGTACCATGCACTGCATATATATTTTAAATGGCATGTATTCTCCGTATTACAAGTGGATGGCAGCAGGAATTAAGAAGTATAAACTTATGCCGCAGGTTATGAATTTATTAGAAGAATTGTCGGTATTAAACAGCCAGAAGGCGGTATGGGATAATTATGCTTATGATAATACCTCATATAATAAAGAAGATAAGGCGGCAGTTATTATAGAAGAAGTTGCCAAAATGATAATAAATGAGCTTAAGAATCAGAGAATTGTTAATAATATAAATTCTGATTTTCTAAATGATTATGTGCCGGAAATTGTAAGCAAGGCAGAGTTTGACAGGGAAAAGGTAATTAACGATATTATTCATTTGGAATTTGACGCTTTTGACAAGGTAAATAATAAAGGGGGCAGGGCACAATGTCAGGATAACTGGCCGGTGTTTTATGTAATGAGAAAAAGCCAGTATCTTACATGGACAGATGACATGCTTATTACAATTAGGGATTTGTGGCTTGATAATAAGGAAAAAGGCATAAATATGATTACTGAAAAGTATGGCAGAATGATGGAAAGTACGGTGCCTGAGGAATATGAGGAAATTAAGGATAATTTCCCACCAAAATCTGAAAAAGCAAAGGAAATCGTAAATCAGATTGCACAAATTCAGGTGGAATGGATGAAGGATTTTGCCAAAAGCTACCCGAAGCTTGCAGCTAATGCAAGGGATATTACCAGTGATGCTGACTATGAGTATAATGCCAGCTATGAAACCTACTTAAAGGGAGAGCTTTTGACATACTCAGACAGGCTTCTGCTTATGTATGCAGATTTTATTGTGGATTTATATAAAAACAATAAAAACTTAGCAGAAATGACTATTGAAAACACTGCTAAGATGCAGGGTTACAAAAGCTTAGAGGAAGCAGAAGCAAGTCTTAAATAAATACCTTAATTAATTAAAGTATCCGTTGAAAGCAATCATTTTATATACTATGATATAAGGATGTCAGGTAACAAATAAGAGATTTATGGAGTGGAGAAGATTATGGCATTTTTACCGATTTCAAAAAAAGATATGAAAAAGCAGGGAATTAAACAGCTGGATTTTGTATATATTATAGGTGACGCTTACGTGGATCACCCATCCTTTGGTCATGCCATAATCAGCAGGGTTCTTCAGGCACATGGATACACTGTGGGGATTATTTCACAGCCGGACTGGAAGGACGACAACAGCATAAATATTCTGGGAGAACCAAGGCTTGGTTTTTTAATAATGAGTGGGAACATGGATTCCATGGTAAATCATTATTATGTTTCAAAAAAACGAAGGGAAACAGATGCCTACACTCCGGGAGGAGTTATAGGAAAAAGACCTGACCATGCAGTAGTTGTATATTCAAATCTCATTCGCAGAACTTATAAGAATAAGCCTGTCATTATAGGAGGAATAGAGGCAAGCCTTAGAAGAATGGCACATTATGATTACTGGAGTAACAGCTTTAAACATTCTATTTTGTTAGATTCCCAGGCTAATCTTATTTGTTATGGAATGGGTGAAAAATCCATAGTTCAAATTGCAGATGCATTGGATAGCGGAATGGATGTTAAGGATATTACCTATATACCGGGAACGGTTTTTAAAACAAGAGATTTGTCTTTAGCATATGACCCGATTATCCTTCCTTCTTTTGATGAGATGAAGGAGGATAAGTTAAATTATGCCAAAAGCTTTAAGATACAAAGTGAAAATACAGACCCTTATAATGGAAAAACATTAGTGGAACCATACCCTAACGGAGTGTATGTGGTGCAAAATCCACCTCAGGAGCCACTTACCCAAATGGAAATGGATGATGTTTATGATTTGCCATATGAGAGAACATATCATCCTATATATGAAAAGGATGGAGGCATACCTGCTATTTCGGAAATCAAATTTTCCATTACAAGTTGTAGGGGATGTTTTGGGGCATGTAGTTTTTGCGCATTAACATTTCATCAGGGAAGAATTATTCAGACAAGAAGTCATGAGTCTATTATAAATGAAGCAAAGAAAATAACGGAAATGCCTGATTTTAAAGGGTATATTCATGATGTGGGAGGTCCTACAGCCAACTTTTACCATCCATCATGTAAGAAACAGCTTACTTCAGGTGTTTGTAAAAACAGGCAGTGTTTGTGGCCGACTCCGTGTAAAAATTTAGATACCGACCACAGTGAATATTTAAAATTACTTAGAAAACTTCGGGAACTTCCCAAAATTAAGAAGGTTTTTGTCCGTTCAGGTATCAGGTTTGATTATATTATGGAGGATAAGAATGACAGGTTTTTCAACGACCTTGTAAGATACCATATAAGCGGGCAGCTTAAGGTGGCACCGGAGCATATTTCAGATAAGGTTTTATCTTATATGGGAAAGCCACCTCATTGTGTTTATGAGAAGTTTATAGACAAGTATTATAAAATGAATGAAAAAGAAGGGAAAAAACAGTTTGTTGTGCCTTATCTTATGAGTTCACATCCGGGTTCTGATATGAAGGAGGCAGTAAAGTTAGCTGAGTATTTAAGGGATATAGGCTATAATCCCCAGCAGGTTCAGGATTTTTACCCGACACCATCTACCATGTCTACGGTAATGTATTACACCGGAGTTGATCCAAGAACCATGGAGCCGGTGTATGTGCCTAAAAATCCTCACGAAAAGGCTATGCAAAGGGCATTGATGCAGTATCGTAAGCCTGAAAATTACAAGCTGGTAAAGGAAGCACTTCATATTGCAGGCAGGGAAGATTTAATTGGTTTTGATAAAAAATGCCTTATAAAACCCCGTCAGATAAAGAAGGAAAAAGCTGCCGTAAAAAAAGGAAAAAGAAAATAAAAAGTCTCTGTGAATATGTTAAAAAAAGACATATACAGGGTTGACCATAGAATTTTTGAAATGTAGAATAGATAGAGAAAGAGAGGTATTAAGTAATGGATATTAAAGTATTACAAAAAGATATGATTGCAGCCATGAAGGCTAGAGATAAAGCTAGAAAGGAATCAATTTCAGCATTGATTCAGGCGGTAAAGAAAGCAGGGATTGACGCAGGATGCAGGGAGGATATTCCTGAAGAAATGGTAAATAAAGTTATTTTAAAGGAATTAAAGACAGTTAAGGAACAGATTGACAGCTGCCCTGCCGACAGAACAGATTTAATTGAAGAGTATCAGGCAAGATACGATGTGTTTAATGAGTATGCACCAAAGCTTATGAGTGCAGAAGAGGTAGAAGCTGAACTTACTGAAAAATTCGCTGATGTTATTGCTACAAAGAACAAAGGTCAGATTATGAAAACTGTAATGCCGGCATTTAAAGGAAGAGCCGACGGAAAAGTTATAAACCAGATAGTGGCAAAGCTTTGCCAGTAATACATTTAGCGGGAGGAATATGAACAGATGACAAATAATAGAGCATTTAAAGCACGTTTTGTATCATTAGTGCTTATTATAGTACTTGTATTAGGGCTTTCTTCCAGATATCCTTTAGGAGCGTTAGCCACAGTTACCGGTGCGGCTCCTATAGATTTGGGAGTAACATATAATTTTGCCAACTTTAATGCAGCATCGGCATATGGCACCGTGAAGCTGGTTACCAATGAGAAAGCTTCATACGACTTATACTGGGGCGACGGAGAAGGTAACAAATTAAAATATGATAACATTGAGTTTACGGAATTTGGCACAATCACTACAGACGAGGTAAATAATAACAGTGAATATCAGGGCAGTTATCGGATTACCTCTCCATATTTAGTTATACCTGAGGGAGCAAAGGAAGTTCTTGTTTATAAAGAAGAAACCAAAACTCCTTACAAGTGTGACATACCGGAAAGCAAACAGTTTAATGAGGGAAAGGTTTCCTATAGTTTTGGTCTTATGAGTGATGTTCACTTTAACAGATATAATGACTATTCACAGGATGATTCAGTACCGGCTTTTAATAATGCCCTTAAATTTATAAACGACAGAAATATTGATTTTGTAGGAATGACAGGAGATTTAAGTAATCAGGGTGAGGATGATTCCTACAAAAAATTTAATAATGCCATAAATAAATATCCCGGCATGACGGTTTATACATGTATGGGAAACCATGATGTTTCCTGGACCGGAAGTCAGGAAGCACATGTTAAGTCTTTTGCAAAGCAGGTTAATACTAAAAGAACTTCTGACAAAAATATCCGTACAATAAGTTCTAACGGTGTTGATTTTGTTTACGAAAAAAATGGTGATATATTTATATTTTTCAGTCAGACAAGGGGATTTTACAGAAAAAATATTTCTATTGTAAGCGAGCAGCAGCTTAACTGGCTGGAGAAAAATCTAAATACATATGCCAATAAAAATGTTTACCTGTTTTTCCACACATATTTTGCAGATGAAAAGGGAGATGCAACAAAGGCTGTGGGAAATCTCAAAAATCCGGGGGGATACACTTATGACTTGACATATATATTTGGAAATTCTGATGAGGTAAGATTTAGAAAACTTTTAAATAAGTATCCAAATGTTACCATGTTTAGCGGACATTCCCACTGGGCGTATGACCAGCAGAAGTATAATTCTAATTTAAATATTGGAAATATTAATAAAAAAGCTACCGGAGCGTCCCTTGTTCATATAGCAAGTGTCAGTGCACCTCGTACAATAGAGGAAAATTCCACCAACCGTGAGGAAAACAACGGCTTAAAGTCTCAGGGCACCATTGCCCTTAAGTATTCTAAGTTTACGGTTTATTTAGGGGTTGATTTTAAAGAAGGAAAGTATTTAGCATATGCATCTTATTTAAATAAAGATGGAAAGAAATCCACACCTAAGCCGGCGCTTAAAATTGCTAAAGCAAAGATATCTTCTGTAAGCAAAGCTAAAAAATTATCAAAGAAGTCTAAAAAATATAAGGTTTCAATAAGATACAGAAAAGTGGATAATGCCACAAAGTACCAGGTGCAGTATTCTACTAACAACAAATTTAAGAAGGCTAAAACCAAGACCGTAAAAACCAACAGATATACCATAAAGGGCCTAAAGAAAAATACAAGGTATTATATCAGAGTAAGAGCAGTGGGGTATCAGTTTGGCTACAAAATAACCGGTAGCTGGTCAGCAACTAAAAAGGTTAAAACCGGAAAATAGTTAATGCAAAATAATAAATAAGGTTAAGAAAGAAGTTTTAGATATAATGAGCAAAAGTAAAATTGTTATTAAAAAGAATATAAAACTCATAAATAATAAAACTATCCGGACAACTAGGAAGATAAAGAATCATACTAAGATACATTTTAGAGGAAGAGTGAAGAAGAGGTCTGGCATTAGAAGATTAAATCCCGTTAAAAGGATGAGTTCAGCTAAGGGAACAAATCTTGCTGATAAGCCAAAAACATCCGCTGCAAAAGGCGGCAGAAAAATCACCACCGGAAGACTTCTTATAATTGATGTTGTAATAATTCTTGTTATTTTTGGCATGTTTGGGATTATTAGATATATTAAAAATAGCAATTATGAGTACGTAGTTGATTATGACAAACTAAGTATTGCAGGCAAGTGGTACAAGGTTGATTTGGATGAAATAACCGTTGTCTCTTTTACTGAGGGTGGTAAATATGAAGAAAAGGATTTGTCTGGAAATAAGATGGATTCAGGTTCTTATACCATAGAAAATCATAAGCTTAAACTGGGAAATAAGGCTATTTACATGAATTATTTTGATGAAAAAGAGCAGTTTAAGGATGTAATAGATAAAGATAACGTATCGGAATATGAGCTTCGGAAATATTTTTACACGGAAGATAATGACAATGACAGGATTGATTATTTCTCCCGGGAGGATAGTGCGGCAGACCAGTTAGAAGCTAATCTTTCAACCAACAGGTATTATGAAAAATCAGGAATGGTTGACGATAATGGTTTCGCAATTGACGGAGAGCGAAATCTTTTAGCATATGTTGGAAATGCAGCAGAAATTACTATTCCGAAGGAAGTAAATACAATAGCCGAAAATGCCATGTCCGCTGACTATCAAAGAGGATTAAATACGAAAAAAGTTACAATTACTTCTAATGTTAAAAAGATAGAAAGCGGAGCATTTTCTTTTTCTAAAATTGATACGGTAGTAATTGAAGAAGGTGTAAATGAAATAGAAACATGGGCTTTTGGTGACAGTGAAATAAAGGATATATATTTCCCGGAAACTGTGGAAAATATGCAAAAAGGAATATTTGACACAGAGGAAGGCTTAGAAGGTTTGACGATTCACTGTAAGAAAGACTCACAGGTGGAGCAGTTCTTTAAAGACAATCCACCTACCGGAAAATATACAATTGAAGAATATTAGGATTGAAAATGAAGTTAAAGGGTCTGGCAGCGCCAGACCCTTTACTATTATCAATCTTAATTAAGTTTTATCATAATAAGATACCAGCCGTGTGGTACCATTGAAAAGCAAAAAACAAAAATCCCACTACATTTTAAATAGATTTAACATTAACGTGACATTGCTTTTTACATAAGTCTAATATTATACATCGTGAAAGGAAACAAATAATTGATTTTTTAAAGGAGAAAACAGAATGAGAAAGAAATTTTTAGCAGTTATGACTGCAGCAGTTATTACAACAATGGCATTTACAGGATGTGGAAGTTCATCAAATGATAAGACAACAGATGCAGGAACAAATGCATCAACAGCACTGAGCGGAGACATTTCAGTTATCTCAAGAGAGGATGGCTCAGGTACAAGAGGAGCTTTCGTAGAACTTATGGGAATAGTTGATGATCAGGATAACGACATTACAACCCAGACAGCAGAAATCACAAACAGTACATCAGTAATGCTTAAGACAGTAAGTCAGAATGAAAAGTCAATCGGTTATGTGTCTCTTGGTTCTTTATCAACAGATGTTAAGACACTTAAGGTTGACGGAGCCGAGGCAACAGCAGAAAATGTTAAGGCAGGTTCATATAAAGTATCAAGACCATTTAACATTTGCTACAAGGAGGATAAGCTTTCAGATTTAGATAAAGACTTCATTTCTTACGTAATGAGCGAAGAAGGACAGAAGATTGTAAATGATGAAGGATATATTGGACTTACTCCGGAAGGAAAATATACAGGCAGCAAGCAGAAGGGTAAGATTAAATTAGCAGGTTCAACATCAGTTTCACCGCTTATGGACAAAATCAAAGATGCTTACACAGCAATTAACCCCGATGTAACAATTGAAATTCAGGAATCAGGTTCTTCAGCAGGTATCCAGGCAGCTACAGAAGGTGCAGCACAGATTGGTATGTCATCTAGAGAATTAAAGGATGAAGAATTATCAGCAGGTCTTACATCAAAACAGATTGCAATGGATGGTATCGCAGTTATCGTAAACAACGCTAACCCATTAACAGATATTACAAGTGACCAGATTAAGGGAATTTATACAGGCGAGACAACAAAGTGGGAAGACGTTAAATAGTGAATGATTTTTCAGGATTGCACCGTACCATTTTAATGGGCGGTGCTTCTTGCATAGTTAGTTAAGGAGTAATTAGTTTGAATAAAGGATTAGAATTCTTAATGAAAATAGTGTTTCTTGTATGTGCATGTATATCAATTGCGGCAGTTGTACTTATTTGTATATTTATGTTTGCCAATGGTATGCCGGCAATACAGGAAATAGGGCCTATCAAATTTCTTTTTGGAACGGAATGGAAGCCGGGGCAGGGAATATTCGGTATAGGTCCAATGATTATTGGCAGTATTTATGTTACTGCAGGTGCAATGATAATAGGTGTACCACTAGGTCTTCTTACTGCAGTATTCCTCGCAAAATACTGTCCCTCTACATTATATAAAGTAATAAAACCTATCATTAACCTGATGGCCGGAATACCTTCTATTATATATGGTTTCTTTGGTTTAGTAGCGATAGTTCCGGCTATTCAGGATATATTTGGTACCAGCGGAAAAGGGATTCTTGCAGCATCTATCCTCCTTGGAATGATGATCCTCCCTACCATAATTAACACTGCGGAATCATCTATAAGAGCAGTGCCAATCAGTTATTTTGAAGGGGCACTGGCGCTAGGAGCAACAAAGGAAAGAAGCATATTTAAAACAGTGATACCCGCTGCTAAGTCAGGAGTTATGTCAGGAATAATTCTTGGAATGGGAAGAGCAATTGGTGAAACAATGGCGGTGGTTATGATAGCAGGAAATCAGCCGATTTTTCCGGACAGCATTCTTAGCGGGACAAGAACCCTTACAACTAACATTGTGTTGGAAATGGCTTATTCCACAGGGTTACACAGAAAGGCACTTATTGCCACGGCGGTCGTATTATTTGTATTCATTTTAATAATAAACGTATGTTTCTCTATTTTAAATAGAAGAAGTGAGAGTTAAGGAGAATGGTTATGAATAAAGTAAAAGAATATTTGAGAAAGCCGGGCTCGTTAATTATGCTCATTTTAATATTATTAGCCGTTACAATTACGGTGGCATCAATGATTTATCTGGTTATATACATACTTGTAAATGGAATCCCATATATAACACCGGATTTATTTGCATGGAAGTATAATACGGAAAATGTATCAATGACGCCGGCAATTATAAACACAATTATAATGGTATTTTTAACACTGTTATTAGCAGTACCTATTGGAATTGCAGCAGCAATATATCTGGTAGAATACTCAAAGAGAAACTCAAAATTAGTTAAGGTAATAAGACTTACAACGGAAACGTTAGCAGGTATTCCTTCTATTGTATTTGGTCTTTTTGGATTTATTGTATTTGTATTATTACTTAAGTGGGGAAACTCACTGCTAGCAGGTGTACTTACCCTTACCATGATGGTTTTACCAACAATAGTAAGAACTACCGAGGAATCTCTTTTGGCAGTTCCTGATATGTTTAGAGAAGGAAGCTATGGACTTGGGGCAGGAAAGCTTAGAACAATATTCGTTATTGTTCTTCCGGCAGCAATTCCCGGAATATTATCGGGAGTAATTCTTGCCATTGGACGAATTGTAGGAGAAAGTGCAGCTCTTATATTTACAGCAGGAACAGTGGCAGAAGTGCCAAAGAGTCTGTTTTCATCTACCAGAACTTTGGCAGTACATATGTATTCGCTGTTAAATGAAGGATTGTATACTAATCAGGCATATGCTACGGCAGTAATACTTCTTGTAATTGTATTAATTATTAACGGACTGTCAGGTCTGGCAGCAAAGAAAGTTGGGAAGGAATAAAAAATGGAAAAATTTGACATACAAAATATGGAACTTCACTACGGTGATTTTCATGCAATAAAAAATGTAAATCTTAATATACCGCCAAATGAAATAACGGCATTTATCGGACCTTCAGGATGTGGTAAATCAACAGTTTTAAAATCACTTAACAGAATGAATGATTTAGTGCCGGATTGCAAAATTGAGGGACTTATCACCTTAGACGGTGAAGATATTTATAAAAACATAGATGTAAATATTCTTAGAAAGAGAGTAGGAATGGTTTTCCAAAAGCCTAATTTGTTCCCAATGAGCATATATGACAATATTGCTTACGGGCCTAGAACCCACGGTATTCACTCTAAAGCTAAGTTAGATGAGATTGTGGAGAAAACACTTAAGCAGGCAGCAATCTGGGATGAAACAAAGGATAAACTTAAAAAGAGTGCTTTGGCAATGTCCGGTGGACAGCAGCAGAGATTGTGTATTGCAAGGGCATTGGCAGTTAATCCGGAAGTAATTCTTATGGATGAGCCTACATCAGCTCTTGACCCTATTTCTACATCCAAAATAGAGGATTTGGCTGTGGAACTTAAAAAGGATTACACGGTAATTATGGTAACCCATAATATGCAGCAGGCAGCAAGAATATCAGACAAAACAGCATTCTTTTTATTAGGTGAAGTAATTGAATTCGGTGATACAGAGCAGATGTTCTCAATGCCTAGGGATAAGAGAACAGAAGATTATATAACAGGAAGGTTTGGTTAATTATGAGAAATAAATTTGATGAACAGTTGCATAATCTTAATGATGAAATGATTAAAATGGGAAAATTATGTGAGCAGGCTATAGCTGCTGCAATTAAAATGACAATGGACCATGCCAATGAGGAATTAAAGGCAGAAGTTCTTGATACAGATGCTGAAATTGACAGAAAAGAAAGAGTTATTGAAAATATCTGTATGAAGCTTTTACTTAGACAACAGCCGGTAGCAAGGGATTTAAGAGTGATTTCCTCAGCCCTTAAAATGATATCGGACATGGAGAGAATTGGTGATCAGGCATCAGACATAGTGGAACTTGCCAAATACATAAAGGACAGCAATTTAAAATATCAGGTACATTTAAATGATATGGCAAATGAGGTTATTAAAATGGTAACTTTAAGTGTTGATTCCTTTGTAAGCAAAGACTTAGATAAGGCAAAAAGTGTTATTTTAAGTGATGATGTAGTTGATAACTATTTTGATGAAATAAAGAAAGAACTTATTTCTAAAATTGCTGAAGATACTGAAGGTGGAGAGGAATGTATTGACACTCTTATGATTGCCAAGTATTTGGAAAGAATTGGTGACCATGCCACAAATATTGCCGGATGGGTAGAATACTCCATTTTAGGAACTCATTATGAAGGTGAATAATTAATTTATAATTTGACCTAAAATTTACATAGGATTAACTTAAAAATTACAAAAGAGGATTATTCTGGAATAAAGGAGGACGGTAAGATGGTATATTTAGTCGAAGATGACAGCAGTATAAGAGAACTGGTTGCATATACATTAAATAGTACAGGAATACAGGCAGAAGGCTTTGAAAAACCATCGGATTTCTGGAAAGCCTTAAATACAAAAATGCCGTCGTTGGTTATTCTGGATGTGATGCTTCCGGAAGAAAGCGGTATAGAGATACTTCAAAAACTGAGAAAAAATCCCATGACGGAAAGGGTTCCGGTAATTATGGCAACAGCCAAAACCAGTGAATATGATAAAATAAACGGTTTAGAAAGTGGAGCTGATGATTACATTGCAAAACCTTTTAGTATGATGGAAATGGTAGCAAGGGTTAAGGCACTTCTAAGAAGGTCGAAATTTAACAGCTATCAGTCAGATTATACAATAGATAATCTATATGTGTGTCCGGCAAAGCATATAGTAAAGGTGGATGGTAAGGAAGTAATTCTTACTTTAAAGGAATTTGAAATGTTATGTCTTTTAATAAAAAACAAAGGAATTGTCCTTACAAGAGATCAGCTTTTAAATAAAATATGGGGTTACTCCTTTGACGGAGAAAGCAGGACAGTAGACGTACATATTCGTACATTGCGCCAGAAACTAACCACTGCAGGCAATGTAATAAAGACTATACGTGGTGTAGGATATAAAATAAGTAATAGTTAAGAGGAATAAAAATGATAAGAATAAAGAAAATGAGCAAAAGGATTTTTCTTAATATGTTTATCATTTCTTCTGTTGTAATAGCATTAACTACCATTCTAACTGTAGTAATCGTTTACAAAAGTTTTTCAAATCAAAATATTGCAGCCTTAAAGGGCGAATTAACGGCCACATCAAGCGGTGTAGAACTGAATGGTGTGGCCTTTTTGAAATCTTTAAGTGGAAAACACAGAATAACGTTAGTAGATAGTTCCGGCAAGGTGTTATTTGACAATAGAAATGATATTAACAGTTTAGGAAATCATAATGACAGGGAAGAAATAAGGGAAGCAAGAGAAAATGGTACAGGTTATTCTGAAAGATACTCTGATACACTATCAAGGAAAACAATAAATGTAACAAAGCTTCTTAATAACGGAGATGTACTAAGATTGTCGGAGGATATGTCTACAGTGTGGTCAACATTTATGGATACAATATTTCCCATGATATGTGTTATGGTTTTTGCCATTCTTATAGCGGCATATATGGCAGGAAGGGTTTCAAAGGCAGCAACCACACCAATAAATCAAATCGATTTAAATGAACCTGACAGGGAAAAGGTATATGATGAAATTGAACCTTTAATAGATAAAATCATAAAGCAAAACAATCAGATAGATAAACAGATAGAGCAGCTTAACATGGAACATGAAAAGCAGGATAATTTAAGGCGGGATTTTACTGCCAATGTATCCCATGAATTAAAAACACCTCTTACTTCCATATCCGGCTTTGCGGAAATAATTCAAAACGGAATGGTGAAAGAGGAGGACATTACAAGATTTGCAGGAAAAATACATTCAGAGGCGCAAAGATTAATTATTTTAGTTGGTGATATTATTAAGCTTTCCCAGTTAGATGGCAAGGATATTGCCGTGAAAATGGAACCAATTGACTTATATGAAACAAGTCAGGCAGTTATGGGACATTTAGAGGCGGCAGCGGAAAAGAGAAATATCAAAATGTTTCTTTCAGGAAAGCATTTGGTAATTACCGGGGCAGAGCAGATTATTGAGGAAATGATATTTAATCTGATTGACAATGCCATAAAATATAATAAAACCGGTGGAAAAATCTATGTGAACATTTTAAAAAATGACGATGGAATAAATTTGTCGGTGGAAGATACGGGAATTGGAATAAAAGACGAGGATATCGGGAGAATATTTGAAAGATTTTACCGGGCAGACAAAAGTCATTCTAAGGAAATAGGTGGAACAGGACTGGGGCTTTCCATTGTAAAGCATGGCGCCAATTTTCATAATGCCAAGGTTTTTGTTAAGAGCAAATACAAAGAAGGAACAAAAATCACCATTTTATTCTAAATTTTTCGCAAATTTAACTTAGATTTTACATTACAAATAATTACAATTTACAAGGCACCTATACTATAAAATTAAAGAAACAAAAAGAAACCAAATATTTTATAGTGGAGGGAAAAATGAACATATTTAATTTTTTATCGCTAATAGGTGGTCTGGCACTATTTCTTTATGGAATGAACATTATGGGAGAAGCCTTAGAGAAGCGTGCCGGTAATCAGTTAAAGTCAATTTTGGAAAAACTCACATCCAGCAGATGGAAGGGATTCCTTCTTGGAGCAGGGGTGACTGCCATAATACAAAGTTCATCAGCCACTACTGTTATGGTAGTAGGATTTGTAAACTCAGGTATTATGACACTTAAACAGGCTATTGGAATAATAATGGGAGCCAACGTTGGTACAACCATTACAGCCTGGATATTAAGCCTTACGGGAATTACCAGTGACAACATTTTAGTAAGCCTTTTAAAGCCAACATCATTTACACCGATTTTGGCAATGGTTGGAATAATTCTTGTAATGGGAAAGAAAAATTCAAAAAATGCTGATTTAGGAAACATATTATTAGGATTTGCAGTGCTTATGTTTGGAATGGAGGCAATGTCATCAGCAGTAAGTCCTCTTAGGGATGTCCCCCAGTTTCAACATATTCTTACAATGTTTAGCAATCCTGTATTAGGTGTGTTAGCAGGAGCTGCCCTTACTGCAATTATACAAAGTTCATCAGCATCAGTTGGTATTTTGCAGGCATTAGCATCTACAGGAGCAGTAAGCTATGGCAGCGCCATTCCGATTATAATGGGACAGAACATCGGAACATGTGTTACTGCAATGATTTCTTCTGTTGGAGCTAATAAAAATGCCAAGAGAACAGCTGTTGTTCACCTTACATTTAACATTATAGGAACAGCAGTAATACTTACAGTATTTTGTATAGTAAACAGTCTTATACATTTTTCGTTTATAGATGAAAGTGCCAGTTTACTGGGAATTGCGGTAATACATTCTTTGTTTAATGTTTTATGTACGGCTTTGTTATTCCCGTTTGCTAATCAGTTGGAAAAGCTGGCATGCTTTATTGTAAGGGATGCAAAAGTTGGAGATTCTCTTCAGTTGTTAGATGAGAGACTTTTGGCAACACCAACTATAGCTATTGAACAGTGTAAGAAACAGGTTCAGACAATGTTTGATAAAACAATACAGGGTGTTAAATCTGCCTGCCAATTAATAGGTGAATATAGCGAAAAGAATTTTGAAAACATAAAAGATTGCGAAAAGGAAATTGATAAATATGAGGACAAGTTAGGCACATATCTTGTACATGTAAGTAAGCAAAATTTAAGTGAACAGGATAGCCGTGTGGTAAGCGAGTTACTTCATATTATCGGTGATGTAGAAAGAATTTCCGACCATTCCGTTGGAATTGCAAAATCAGCAGAAGAGATTGCTGAAAAGAAGTTGAAATTTTCTGATAATGCTTCAAAAGAAATAAGAAAAATGATAGCAGCGGTAGCTGAAATTTTGGAAGAAACTAATATGGCGTATATAAATAATGATGCAGATGCTGCCGTTTCAGTTGAGGCAATGGAAAGGGTGATAGATAAGCTTAAACATGAACTAAAGAAACGTCATATAGACAGGCTTAAAAAAGGTGAATGTACTATTGAACAGGGATTTATTATGACTGATATTATTACTGCACTGGAAAGAATATCAGACCATTGTTCTAACATAGCCGGATGTGTTGAGGAAATTGCCCACGGCAGTCTTGGACTTCATGAGTATAGCAGGGAAATTGACAAAATGCCGGGAAGTGAGTTTTACAACATATATAAAGATAGGCTTAGTAAATATACAGCAGAATTGTAAGGAGGCACTATTATGCATGAAATGTATGGAGTTATATGGAAGGTTGCATTAAGGATACACGAATTTTTGCCGGTGTCAAAAAGAGGATGTTATCTGGCATTAAACACTTTATTATGGTGTTTAATGGGAATGATACTATATGGAGCTGCCATTTTATTGACACCATACATATTTAGCACATTATACTGTTTTGCAACGGCAGGTTATCTGGGAATGATAATGGGATTCGGTGGAGGTTTCATGTTCATTCTGCGAAACACCCAGCCGGATGATTTGGAAAATTAAGAAAATATATAAGGTTAAAAATGTTAGCATTTTAAACCGAAAATTATAGTGTAGCAGCAAAAGTCACCATGTGATTGAGGGTATCATTTAAAAATATTCTTGTCAATAACAACTAAGATTGTTAAATAAAAACGAAAATATATAGAACGCAGATAAACAGGCGTACAAAAGAATAAACAGCTTAGAATTGTGTGTAACATAAAATAAGTTGAGAGAAGATCCTTATGAGTACAGAGAAAACCACCGGCTAAGCCGGTGGGGTTGTATATAAAGTTATTGACTTGTATCCTGTACCTGACTGCCATCCGGTTCGATATGGAAATTGTCCATATATATTAGATTTGATACAGGAACAATTTCATAGCCTTTTTTCTTTAAACCTTCAATTACTTTAGGCAAAGCTTCAGCAGTATATTTTGCACCATTATGCATAAGGATAATAGAACCGTTTTTTAAATCTTTGTGGTTAAGGATGGTACTTACAATAGAATCGGTACCATAGTTTTTCCAATCCTGACTGTCAATATTCCATTGAATGGCATAATAATTAAGAGATTTAGCCTGGGTTAAAAGGGCATTACTATAGTCACCATAAGGAGGGCGGAAAAGATTCATGGTAACTCCGGTAAGCTCTTTTACTTTTTCAGTTACAGTATTAATTTCGTCAGATATTTCGGTGGCATCTAATTCAGGCATATGTTTGTGATGGTAGCTGTGATTACCCAAATCATGACCGGCAGCCTGCATTTTTTTGACAGCCTCAGGATATTTTTCAACCCAGTTTCCTGTAATAAAAAATGTTGTTTTAACATCATATTTTTTTAGAACACTTAAAATCTTTTCTATATCTTCGTTTCCAAAATCGGCATCAAAGGAAAGGGAAACAAGTTTTTTATTGGTTTTTACATTACATATAGGAATGTCCTTTGGGGTATTAGTAGCAGTCAGGGAATCAAAGCCTTCTTTAAAAATATTTTCCTGATAATGGTATGTAACACCAGCCACTGCAATAAGAATGCATAGCCAAAAAATACTTCGCCTCAATAATGAAATTTGCTGTGAACCAGACATAACAATTCTCCGGAAACTTATTATTATAATTTATGCTAAAAAAAATATAATATGATTGTGCAATTCATCAAATTAATATTAATTTTGTTTAATAAAATAAGAAAGAGATTAAATATTATCGGGAATAATATTAATGATGCAATTTGTTGATTTTTGCAAAAATGTTTATATAATAAATTGTGGAATTAAATTACGGGTCATGATATTTTCTTGAGGAATGAGAGGCAAAAGAATGAAGAAAAAAAGTTTAATGTTAGTCATGCTTACCCTTGTATTTGCACTGGGAATGAGTATGCAGGTATCTGCGAAAGCAAAGGTTAAAACATATAAAGTGACATATGTTTTAAATGGAGGAACAAATAACAAAAAGAACACTTCAAAATATAAATCAAACAAAGCAAAAAAATTATATTCACCGTCTAAAAAGGGATATCTTTTTAAGGGCTGGTATACAGATAAATATTATAGAAACAAAATAACTGCCATTAAAAAAGGCTCAAAGGGAAACAAAAAGGTATACGCTAAGTGGCAGGCTAGAACATATCAGATTTCTTACAACGTAAATGGCGGAACTTTAAATAAGTCAAGCGTAAAAACATATACATGTCAGGTAACAGTGAAGCTGGCTGCACCAACAAAGAAAAATTATGTATTTATGGGGTGGTATAGAGACAGTAAGCTGACAAAGAAGGTTGTAAAAATTGCCAAAGGAACAACGGGAAATATTACATTATATGCCAAGTGGCAGCTGGAAAAGTTGAATATAAATAAAGTTGGAAATGAAGATATGATATGGAGCTGGTGGTGTTATCCACAGGTGGTTTCATATGCAAACACTAAAGATAATGTTTACTGGGGATTTACCACAAGTGAAGGTTACAGCGGCGTGGCATCCTATAATAATGATACAAAGAAAACAGAAAAGACATATCTGAAAAAGACAACCTCTACTGACGACCATAATGCAATGGCAGTGACTGTTATGAGAAACGGCAAAATAATGTGTGTTTATTCAGGCGGACATAACAGTGATAATGAAATTCACGTTAGAATATCAGGTGAAGCAGAAAGCATTAAAAATTTCAACACGGATGTTGTTTTAAGGTCTCAGGGAAAGACCTGCTACAGCCAGATTTTACAGTATAATAATAAGTATTATATTTTTTACAGAGTTGATAATAAAAACTGGGCATACCGTTCTTCCACAAACGGATTGTCATGGAGTAACGAAACTATATTAGTTACTTCATTAATACAATATTATTGTAAATTTATGCCTACAACAGAAGAAGGAAGAGTCCGTATATGCATGATATCAAACCCAACGTCAGGAGATCCAAATATTAGAATGGGATTTTTGGATTTAGATACAGGAATGATGTACGATTCAGATAACAAAACAGAATTGGGAAAGAGTAACATATCACGGAAAAAATTTAATGTGCTGATAAAGAAACCGGCAAATATTACCCAGCGTATGTTGGATGTGGCAATAACAGCACCGGAAAATCCACTGATTTTATATGCAACATTTTCAACTGACAGGACAGACAAAAATTGTGTGTATAATCTTTATGACACAGATAAAACTATTGAAATATGTAACGGTGGAAATCCACTTTGGAACCCTAAGTATCAGCTGGGAGCATCCTTTATGGGAACTGACAGAATTGTAGTTGCCAGGGAAGAAAATGATTATGATAATATAGAACTTTACGATTATTCTCAGGGACAGGTAACATTGAAGGAGTCGGTTTATTCAGAAGAAATCGGAACCATTCAAATAAGAAATGCCCGTCCTATTGTGGATGTAAACCAAAAAGCATTTTTGTGGCACAGAGGATTTTACAATTCTGACACCTATACGGATTTTTATACTGAGACAAAAATATACACTATGGATTAAATAACAAAATTCTCCTAAAACGGATATTTAAACAAATAGCTGTTTTAGGGGATTTTAATTTTTGAAAAAAATTGATAGAATAATTCTAATGAAATTGCAGCATGTTTGATGAAGAAAAGGAGATTTTATGAAAATAGAATGGAAACAGTGCTTTAAAGTAGGTGTAAGTGTATTTATATTATTTTTATGTATAAATTACTGGAGCGTGGTGGGAAACACCATAGGAGTGTTCTTTAGCGGAATAACACCTATTCTCATTGGATGTTCCTTTGCTTATATTGTTAATATATTTATGTGTTCATTTGAAAAAAGATATTTTCCCAATAGTAAAAAAGCGATGGTTATTAAATCAAGAAGACCTGTATGTATGACAGGGGCAATTCTAATGGTTTTAGGGGTAATTGTGTTATTAATCTATATGATAATTCCTGAACTTGTAAATTGTATAGAAACTTTCCTAAATGCACTGCCGGATTTGGCAACTTATGTTTCTAAAAATGAATATGTACAAATGGTGGTATCTCCTAAGTCATTGGAAAAATTACAAACTATGAAATGGGATACTTACGCTGAAAAAATAGGTGGATTTCTGTTTTCCGGAGTAGGAGGTGCGGTAAATACCGTGGCAGAAGTGGCATCATCAGTTATTTCCATAGCAGTGACAGTTACCCTGGGACTTATTTTTACTTTCTATTTTCTTATGGGAAAGGAAAGAATGGCAAGTCAGTTTAAAAGGATAACCTATGTGGTATTTAAGGAAAAAATGTATAATAAAATTATGCATTGGCTTAATGTGTTTGACCAATGTTTTCATGGATACATAGTTGGAAAACTAATAGATGCGGTGGTTTTAGGTGTAATGTGTATTGTTATTATGCTTATATGTCATCTGCCTTATGCAGTTATGATTGGAACATTAGTGGGATTTACTGCGTTAATTCCTGTAGTGGGTGCTTATGTAGGTGCAATTATCGGAGCATTAATGATACTTACCCAGTCACCAATGAAGGCACTATTGTTTGTGGTATTAATAGTAGTAGTTCAAATGATAGAAGGCAATGTAATATATCCTAAAATTATGGGAAATTCACTAGGGCTTCCGGGAATATGGGTGTTAGCGGCAGTAACTCTTGGAGGAAGTTTGTTTGGAATAATCGGAATGTTAATCGGAGTACCTATATTCGCAGGTTTTTATAAGCTGATAGCAGAGAGCATAGAAAAAAGAGAAAAAAAGATGGGTGTAAAAAGTTAAAAAATGTATGTGTTTTTTTACTTGTAGCGTATATTAATATTGAAAAGAAATGGCAAAAATGGTATTCTTATGGTATGGAATTTTAAAGGAGGAGAATAGAATGAGAAAGAGTATATTCCAGAAAATGTCTGCTGTATTTTTGTCAATGACATTAGTAGTAGGCATGGCGGCTTCAGTACCTGCTGCCGTAAAAAAAGGTACAGACATCTCTGCCTCTAAAGCATGGCAATCATTCTCAGTTCAGACAGGTGAAGATAAGAATGAATGGAAAAATGCTTTAATAAAAGATGGTCAGAAATATGACAATAAGGAAAATGTATTCAAAAGCTACACAGAAAATGCTTCTATGAAGACAAAGACACCTAAAAGTTTCCTTATGGATATTGTAAGCACAGGTTCAAGTGCTCAGTGGGGACCAAGCAAGAAAGTCGATGACTTGGGAAATATTGTTTGGGAAGCAAAGATGAGCAATCCTTGGGGCGTTACAGCAACAAAGATAGTTAATATTGAAAAAGGACGTACTTACACAATTTCATTTAAAATCAAAAGCACACTTGAAAATGAAATTAAAAAGACACAGAACGTTCCGGGAAAATATTACTATGAAACAAAGGACAAGAAGGGTAAGACAATAGTTCATTACACTACTTCTGTTGTAAAGAAAAATGGTAAGACAGTGGACAAGGCTACAGGAAATCCGGTAAGCCACGTTGGAACAGTTGTTGGAACAGGTGTTATGAATTATGTTAAGCATATTCATTTCAAAGCATACAGAAATAATGAAAAAGACGGAGATCCGGCTCTTACATTACAGAATGTTAAAGCTACATACAATGGAAAATCTGTTTACAGCAAGAAGGGTGATTACACATTCATCGCATTAGACAGCAGAAATAAAGATTATGTTACTGTAACAGCTAACGTAACAATTCCTGGTGACAGCTTAGCATACAAGCAGAGCACAATGGGACTTAAGTTTGCATTTGGTTCATTTACAATGGAATATCCAAATGAAAATGATATGAGTGGAACAATTGATGTTCAGGATTTCAAGGTAGTAGCAGGAAGTGATGTTCCTAAAGCTACAAAGGTATCAAAGGCTACAGCAAAGGCTAAAAAAGGAACTATGAAGGTTTCTCTTAAGAAGGCTAAAGGTGCTAAGGGATACGAAGTACAGTATTTCACATCATACAGCAAGAGTTCTAAGTCATATTCAGGAAAGAAAACTGTTAAGGCTAAAAAGAATGTTGTAACTATTAAGAATAAAAAGAAATTTAAGGCTAAAAAGACAATATATGTCAGAGCAAGATATTACAAGACAGTAAATGGCAAGAAAGCATATAGTGTTTGGTCAGCTATTAAAAAAGTAAAAGTTAAATAGGAAAAAACTTAAAATTTCCAAAAAGGGTAATTTTAATATAATTAAAAAGGGGCAGGTGGCTAATAACCATCTGCCTTCTTTATTTGTATTAAATTGTTTATTAATTACTGTAATGGTGAGAACAACGTTAATCTTTTTCTAAGTGAACAAAAATGACTTGAAAAACGGTTTGTTGTTGTTACATTAGCATTGTTACATTAGCATTGTTACATATATAAACATCGTTGTTATTACCCATGCCGCCTTGGATAACCCAGTGCTTGCAACTGCCGTTCCATGACTTTATCCAGCTTTCATTTCCTGTACAGTTAAGTCCTACGGCATCAGAATTAAGATAATTAACTAAATCCTGCTTAGTATCAAACTTGCCAATATATATGGCTACGTGATGGGCACGTCCACTAGAAGAGGTATAGGCTATAATGTCTCCCGGTATTAAATGCTCCATATTAGATTCGGTGTCAACATCATTTAATTTAAGTGATGTTTTAAACAACGGGTAAGTTGTTTTTCTTATATTTCCTTTTAAGTAATAAGTACATTTCTTTCTTGAAACTTTATAAGTTATTTTTACGTTTCCGCTTTTCCAGTCATTGGCAACGGGAGATTTGTTTACCTTTATACTTGTAAACTGTCCCGAACGGGTTGCTTTTTTTCCCGGAGCTAAAGTCTTACATGATTCTACATACTTGTTAACTAAAACATTACATGGATATTTTTTATGTACATACTTCTTAACGAATTTTCCCAGATTCTTATGAAAATCAAGCTTTAAATCCGAATCGGAAGTTTTAAATACCACTGCATTAGAACTATCTGATAAAAGCTTGTCCTTATAACATTTAATTTTGTAGTAGTAAACTGAGCCGGCCTTTGCTTTTAAATCCTTAAAGGTACCGGTGGTGCTTTTTTTAATGGTTTTGGTTCGCTTAAAACCATTGTTTGGTTTAACACTTCTGTAAATCTTGTATCCGGTAACATCCTTTCGTTTCTTCCAGGATATCTTGACACCTTTGTTTAATTCTACAATGGAAGTTATATATGTTTTAGGAACAACCGGGACAACCTCTGTGGTAGTTTCTTCCTCCGTTACGTCTACTGACAAGGTAGTTGTTTTCGGTGGTGGTGTGTCCTCACTCCCTAAATTGTTGGTTCCGTCATCTGCATATATCAATGAAGATATAGCTAAAATATTTATGGACAATACCATAATAAATAGTAATTGTTTCAAATGTTTCAAATATTTTTCCTCGATTCTTAGTGCTTAAGCAGGAAAAAGTCCCAATAATATATTCAATTTATTATAATCTGACCTTTAACCCACGTATAATATCATACCATTTTATGGTAACCTATTCAAGAAAATGTTACGAAAAAATTACATAAAAATTACGAAAAAGCTTTGTGCAATAATATTGAAATAATAAAACAGTGTGATAAGATAAAAAATGGTTAGAATCAACTAACTAAGAATGAGAAAAGGAGTGTAATAAACATGATTAAAACAACTATAAAAATAGATGGAATGGCATGTGGAATGTGCGAGGCACATGTAAATGATGCCTTAAGAAAAGTAATAAAGGCAAAGAAAATTACATCTTCCCACAAGAAAAAAGAAGCGGTTGTGGTTAGCGAGAATGAATTAAATGAAGAAGAAATAAAAAAAGTGATAAATGATACAGGATATACATATATTTCCATGACCAGTGAACCATATAAAAAGAAATTTTTCTTTTAAAACAATTAAAAAAACACTGTTCATAAAACCTGAATGATTTGTCAGGAGAGTTGTTGCAATAATGCAACAATGTGGTAATATGGAAGGAAATATACGTATTACATATTGGAGGCATAAAATTGAAACTCTCTCAGTTGAAACAGGGACAGACAGGAAGGATAGTAAAAGTAGGCGGTGAGGGTCAGCTTAGACGACACTTTCTTGATATGGGACTCATACAGGGCACAGACATTCAGTACATAAAAGCTGCACCTATGGGAGATCCTATAGAATATAAGATTTGGGGATATGAACTGACACTTAGAAAGGATGATGCTAAGTGTATAGATATTGAATTACAGGAAAATAAGGAAAAGAAAAAGGAAAGCAGTGATGTAAAGTATAATTCAACAGAGCATCCCCACATAGGTGAGTCGGGTATATATCATGTTAAGCAAAGAGGGGAAAAAATCGAAAAGGGACAGTTGATTACTTTTGGATTGGCAGGAAATCAAAATTGTGGCAAAACAACATTGTTCAATCAGCTGACTGGCTCAAATCAGCATGTGGGAAATTTCCCAGGGGTAACGGTTGACCGGAAAGACGGTCAGATAAGAAAACAGGAAAATACAATGGTGGTGGATTTGCCGGGAATATATTCCATGTCACCTTATACCAGTGAGGAAATTGTATCAAGGCAGTTTTTCTTAGATGACAGACCAAGAGGTATTATAAATATTGTAGATGCTACGAATATTGAAAGAAATCTTTATCTTACAATGCAGCTTATTGAACTGGACATTCCTATGGTTTTGGCATTAAACATGATGGATGAGGTTACAGCCAACGGCGGCTCAGTAGATGTTAATATGTTAGAGGAATCCCTAGGCATTCCCGTGGTGCCTATATCAGCAGCTAAAAACGAAGGGGTAGACGAACTTATTGAGCATGCTATGCATGTGGCAGTATATCGTGAGCGTCCCGGAAGAATGGATTTTTGCGATGCGAATGGAGAAGATGGTGGAGCAATTCACAGATGTATACATTCCATTATGCATTTAATAGATGATCATGCCCATAATAATAAAGTTCCAATCAGATTTGCAGCAGGCAAGCTTATTGAAGGGGATGAGGATGTTATAGCAAGACTTCATCTTGAAGAAAATGAAAAAGAAATGATAGAACATATTATTCTTCAGATGGAAAAGGAAAGCGGCATGGACAGAGAAGCAGCTTTGGCAAAAATGCGTTTTACATTTATTGATAAAATATGTAAAACGGCAGTGGTAAGGCCACAGGAAAGCAGGGAAAGAGCAAGAAGTCGTAAAATTGATAAGCTGCTTACAGGAAAATATACGGCGATTCCTTCTTTTATTGTAATAATGTCTCTGATTTTCTATCTGACTTTTGGAGTAATAGGTCTTTATCTTCAAAAGCTTATGGATATGGGAATCAGTGCCCTAAGCAGCCTGTGCGAAAATGCAATGATTACTTTTAAAGTAAATGAAGTAATCCGGTCGTTAATTATTGACGGTATATTTGTAGGGGTAGGCAGTGTTCTTAGCTTTTTGCCCATAATAGTTGTATTGTTCTTTTTCCTGTCATTATTAGAAGACAGTGGATACATGGCAAGAATTGCATTTGTAATGGACAAGATATTTAGAAAATTGGGCCTTTCCGGTAGAAGCTTTGTACCTATGATTATAGGATTCGGATGTTCAGTGCCGGCCATTATGGCAACAAGAACATTACCATCAGAGCGTGACAGAAAGATGACCATAATGCTTACGCCTTTTATGAGCTGCTCAGCAAAAATACCTATTTATGCATTTTTCTCAGCAGCATTTTTCCCGGATAAGGCTGCGTTGGTTATGATAGGTTTGTATTTTACGGGAATAATAGTAGCAATTATATATGCCCTGATACTTGACCGCACTAAGTTTAAGGGAGAACCGGTTCCTTTTGTTATGGAGCTACCTAATTACAGAATGCCGGGAGCTAAAAGTGTGTTAAGACTTATGTGGGACAAGGCAAAGGACTTTTTAACCAAAGCTTTTACAATAATCTTTTTAGCGTCACTGGTTATATGGTTTTTACAGACCTTTGATTTACATTTCAATATAGTAAAGGATGCAGAAGACAGTATTCTGGCAATGATAGGTGGAATTGTGGCACCTATATTTAAACCATTGGGATTTGGTGACTGGCGTGCATCTACAGCCCTGATAACGGGATTTACCGCAAAGGAAAGTGTTGTAAGCACACTTACGGTATTGTTGGGAACAAAGGCTCTTAGCACAATGTTTACTACTAAAAGTGCCATAGTATTTTTGATATTTACCCTTTTGTACACACCTTGTGTTGCAGCAATATCATCAGTAAAGCGGGAACTGGGTAGAAATTGGGCAGTGATAGTAGTTTTATTACAATGCAGTATAGCATGGATAGTAGCATTTGGTGCCAAATTGATTTTGACATTAATATAAATGACTTTTTGTAAGGAGGCAATAAATTTATGAAACGAGACAGCGTATGGGGAAAGTATAATGGAGTTGACATTGAAAATCTTGAAAAACTAAACAAGAGATATATTGATTTTCTGTCTCAGTGTAAGACAGAAAGAGAATGTGCTGCAAGGTCAGTGGAAATGGCAAAGACAAAGGGATACAAATCCATTGAGGATGTAATAAAAGAAGGAAAGCCTCTTAAGGCAGGTGATAAAATATACGGTCTTTATATGAACAAGGCAGTAGCATTATTTAACATAGGAAGACAGCCTTTGGAAAAAGGTATGAATATTTTAGGTGCTCACATTGATTCTCCAAGAATGGACATTAAGCAGAATCCGTTATATGAAAAAGAGGATATGGCATATTTTGATACACATTACTATGGCGGAATAAAAAAATATCAGTGGGTTACTCTTCCTCTTGCAATACACGGTGTTGTAGTGAAGAAGGATGGCACCTCAGTTAATGTAAATATAGGTGAAAAAGATACTGACCCGGTATTTTGTGTTACTGACTTACTGATTCATTTAGCATCTAAGCAAATGGACAAAAAAGCCGCAACTGTAGTTGAAGGAGAAAATTTAGATATTTTAGTAGGAAGTATTCCTGTAAGCGAAAATGAAAAGAAAAGCGTAAAGGCAGGAGTTTTGAAAATATTAAAAGATAAGTACGGAATGGATGAGGAAGATTTCTTCTCAGCAGAACTGGAGGTGGTTCCGGCAGGACCGGCAAGAGAAATGGGATTTGACGGAAGCATGGTTATGTCATATGGTCAGGATGACAGAGTTTGCGCTTATACATCATTAGAAGCTATTCTTGACAGTAGTGTTAATGAAAGAACATCCTGTTGTCTTTTAGTTGACAAAGAGGAAATCGGAAGCGTAGGAGCAACAGGTATGCAGTCACGTTTCTTTGAAAACATGGTAGCCGAATTAATTAATTTAAACGGAAACTACAGTGAATTAATTCTTAAGAGATGCCTTAAAAACAGTAAAATGCTCTCATCTGACGTAAACGCAGCTTATGATCCGTTATATGCAGATGTATTTTCAGAGCAAAGCACATCTTATATTGGAAAAGGTGTTGTGTTTAACAAATTTACCGGCTCAAGAGGAAAGTCAGGCTCTAATGATGCCAACGCAGAATACTTAGCAGAAATAAGAAAGGTTATGGATGACAATAAGGTTTATTTCCAAATGTCAGAGTTAGGAAAGGTTGATGCCGGCGGTGGCGGAACCATTGCATACATTATGTCATTATACGGAATGGAAGTAATTGACTGCGGTGTGCCGGTGCTTAGCATGCATGCACCTTGGGAGGTTACAAGCAAAGCTGATGTTTATGAGGCTTTCAAGTGCTATAAGGCATTTTTAAGAATGGAATAGAAAGAAAAGCGTTGCCATGCGCATTATGCTGTGCATAATGCTTATGCCTCGCTGTCGCGCTATACAGATACACAAAAAAGGTCTGCCTGTGAGCAAACTTCCGGCAGACCTTTTTTGTGTATCTGTGCAACGCTTGTAGGAACGCGCAAATTTGTATTTGACACTTGGTGTTTACTATTATATAATCAAGATTAATGGCGTTGACGGAGAGAAGTAGCTTTAATTATCGCTAACAGAGAGCAGGTGTTGGTGGAAGTCCTGTAGAATGAATTAATGTGAATAACACTCCTAAGCTGCAACCTGAACGTTTAATAATCAGTAGGGAAGCCGTTGTCGAGCGATAATCGATGGGTTGCAAGACCATGAGTGGCTGCATAAGCAGTAAATCAGGTGGTACCGCGGACATATTAAGTAATTAGTGAGTTCGTCCTGGATTAATTTTTCAGGATGGGCTCTTTTTATATTTAATAGGAAATTCTATTATTTTAACCATACCGTAATTTATAATATTGGAGGAAGTGTAATGGATATTAACACAAATAACATTTATCGTGATGTAACAATGGATTCATTGTCAGAAGCTAATGTTGGACAAAATGTAAAGATTGCAGGCTGGATTGAAAACATTCGTGACCACGGTGGAGTATCATTTATTGATTTAAGAGATATGTATGGAGTTATGCAGGTAGTTATGCGTGACACATCATTACTTGAGGGATTAAGTAAGGAAGACTGTATTTCAGTAGAGGGACCTATTGAGCATAGAGATGAAGAAACATATAACCCTAAGATTCCTACAGGAACTATTGAATTAGAGGCAAAAAAGGTTGAAGTTTTAGGGAAGGTTTACAAGCAGTTACCTTTTGAAATTATTACATCAAAGGAAACCCGTGAAGATGTGAGACTTAAATATCGTTACCTTGATTTAAGAAATCCAAAGGTTAAGGATAACATGATTTTCCGTTCAAAGGTTATTTCATACCTTAGACAGAAAATGGTAGATATGGGATTTTTGGAAATCCAGACACCTATTCTTTGTGCATCATCTCCGGAAGGTGCAAGAGATTATATTGTGCCATCAAGAAAGTTTAAGGGAAAATTCTATGCACTTCCACAGGCACCACAGCAGTATAAACAGTTACTTATGGTGTCAGGATTTGATAAGTATTTCCAGATTGCCCCTTGCTTTAGAGATGAAGATGCAAGAGCAGACAGATCACCGGGAGAATTTTACCAGTTAGACTTTGAAATGAGCTTTGCCACACAGGAAGATGTATTTAGAGTTGGCGAGGAAGTTTTAGCTGACACATTTAATAAATTTGCACCTGAAGGATACGAGGTTACACAGGCTCCGTTCCCTATTATAAGCTATAAGGAATCAATGCTTAAATACGGAACAGATAAGCCGGACCTTAGAAATCCGTTAGAAATAATTGACGTAACAGATTTCTTCCAGAGATGTACATTTAAACCATTCCACGGAAAGACTGTAAGAGCAATTGTAATTAACCAGAAGTTGTCAAAGGGACAGCACGAAAAATTACTTAAGTTTGCTCAGAGCATTGGAATGGGTGGTCTTGGTTACCTGGAAGTTTTAGAAGATGGAAGCTATAAGGGACCAATTGATAAGTTTATTCCTGAAGATATGAAGGAAGAAATAAGGGAAATGGCATCATTAAAGGCATTAGATACTATTTTCTTCATTGCTGATAATGAGAAGAATGCTTCACTTTATGCAGGACAGATTAGAACAGCTCTTGGTGAGAGACTTGATTTAATTGATAAAAAGTCATACAAGTTCTGTTATATTAACGACTTCCCTATGTATGAATATGATACGGAAGCTAAAAAGATGATATTTACACATAATCCGTTCTCTATGCCACAGGGTGGACTTGAAGCATTAGAAACAAAGAATCCGGAGGATATTTTGGCATATCAGTACGATATCGTATGTAACGGTGTTGAATTATCAAGTGGTGCAGTAAGAAACCATGATATGAGGATTATGGTTAAGGCATTTGAAATTGCAGGATATACAGAAGATGACCTTAAGGAGAAATTTGGAGCCTTGTACAATGCATTCCAGTTTGGTGCACCACCACATGCAGGTATGGCACCGGGAGTTGACCGTATGATTATGTTACTTCGTGAAGAAGAAAATATTAGAGAAATTATTCCATTCCCTATGAACGGAAACGCACAGGATTTAATGTGCGGTGCACCGGGAGAGGTAACAGAGCAGCAGCTTAGAGAGGTTCACATTAAGGTTAGAGCATAAGGAGGAGATTTATTTCTAATATGGTGGTTACACTTATTTTAGGAGTAATAGCAATTGCATTAATAGCGATTATTATAGCAGCAATTGCAATTGCTATTCATCACAGCAATAAAGATTGACAAAAAATTTATCTGCCGGATTTATTAGTCCGGCAGATATTATGTAGAAAAGTGAAGGTGAGACGGATATGTATAATACAGTAGTTTTTGATTTGGATGGAACACTTTTAAATACTCTTGAAGATTTAACAGATGCAGTTCTTTATATTCAGAAGAAATTTGATTTCCCTCTTCATAATATTGAATTGGTGAGACAACATGTGGGAAATGGAATAAGAAAGCTGATTATACGTTCTATTCCTGATGGAGAGGACAATCCAAGGTTTGAAGAGGTTTATCAGGAGTTTCTGGATTATTATCAGAAGAACTGTCAGGTAAAAACCACAGCTTATGATGGAATAATGGAACTTTTAAAGGAACTTCATGAAAGCAACATAAAAATGGCAATTGTGTCAAATAAGGCTCATGGAGCAGTTGACGAATTAAATGAAATTTATTTCAAGGATTATATAAAGGTTGCCATAGGGGAAAACGAGGCGGCAGGAATTAAGAAAAAGCCGGCACCGGACAGTGTTTTCCATGCATTAAAGCTTCTTGGAAGTAAAAAAGAGGAAGCGGTTTACGTGGGAGATTCAGAAGTAGACAGGGCAACAGCAGAAAATGCAGGTATGGATTGTGTGTTATGTAGCTGGGGCTTTAGGGAAAGAGAACTTCTTGAAGGTCTTAAACCAATAGCTATAATAGATGAGCCAAAGGACCTGCTTAAAATAATTAAATAACAAAAAGCCTGTAGAGTTATTCAATTGAAAAGATATATGATATTATGTACACAAATTCATTATTACATAAGAGTGGGTTTGTGTATTTTTATGTAGATTGATTGAGAGAAAATTTAAGGAGGGAAAAAAGAATGCAAAGAAGGAGAGTTTTGTCAATTTTGCTCGTGGTTATGCTGATAGTCACAATTATTTATCCAATGAATAAAAATGTTCAGATAAGAGCAAATGATAATGGAGCGAAAACACATATATTATCTAACCCGACGAAGGATACCACAGGAAATACCATTTGGGACTGCGTTTATTTTGGAAACTATTATCAGAATGATGTAGAAGGAAAATACAAAGAACCGATTAAATGGAGAGTACTCAAGGTAGATGGGAATGATGCATTTCTTTTGGCAGACAAAGGATTAGATGTGAAACCATGGCATGAGTCAGGGGATGGTGTTGATTGGGAGACATGTACTCTTAGGAGCTGGCTTAATGGTTATAAAAGCAGTATGAATAAAAATGGGATAGATTATTCAAATGACAATTTTATGGATACAGCTTTCACAGCAGAAGAACAGCAGGCAATTAATACAACATTAGTATCAAACGCTCAGGATCCGTTTTTGGATTCACCGAAGGTCAATGATACATACGATCAGGTTTATTGTTTGGCATATAAGGAAGCGTTAAATACGGAATATGGCTTTTCAGGAGAGTATAATGTAGACCCTACAAGAGCGCTTGTTGTTACTCCATATGCAAATGCCAAATTGGATTGGGAAACATATCCGTGGCTGATGCCGGGGTGGTGGCTTAGAACAATGGGAGATGATACCTATCGTGATGTCAACACTTATAAGGGAAAATATGCGGCATATGTATTTCAGTCCGGTTTTGTTTATCCGAATGGTTCATCAGTAAATGATACATTTATGACAGTACGTCCGGTACTGCATTTAAATACACAAAATACTGATGTTTATTCCTATGCAGGAAAGGTAAGTAGTGATGGAACAGAATCAGATGTTCCGACAACACAGGAAGTAACAACGCCAAATGAAACAACAACACAGGAAGGAATCGAGACATCTCCTGAAGCAACCACAACACCAAATATAGAAACAACAAAGGAATCGACAACACCGGAAAATCTTCCTCTTACACCGGGACAGGCAGATGCAGATCGTTGGTTTGAAATTGGTGGATATACATATTATTGCGGTCCGTGGAATGGGTCTACGGTACAGCTGGGGGCAGACCCTGAGGATCCGGATCATGTTCAGATGCAACAGCTGACAAGTAACTGGGGAAATGCCTGGGGATTGCAGCTCAAGAAAACAGTAACCGGATTGGTGCCGGGTAAAATATATACAATATCGATTGATATGTATTCACCATCAGAAGACGGTTCTTATAAAATTACAAACGATCTGAATGAAAGTAAGCCAAGAAAATTAGTGATTGGCACAACAACTCTTTCCACAGAACTTATGGCAGATAGAGATGGAACAATTGAATTTGTGGTAGGAGCCGGATTAGTCGGAACTTCAGTTGTTCTTGATTTTTCTAATGTAGTTGTAAAAGATGAAGATGGAAATATCGTATATCCAAAAGCAGAAGAGCAGACAACGAAAATGGAAGAAAACACAACGGTTGCACCTACTACAGTAGCCCCAACAACGGTGGCCCCAACAACGGAAGCTCCAACAATAGAGGCACCAACACAGGCACCGACAGAGGAACCTACTACAGCTGATCCTAAGACTATTACAATCAGTGATGATGTTAATATTGAAGGATATCAGGTAAGTACGACCCTTGGAGGAAGTAGAGTTGTTGGTTCTGTAGAACCTACAATAGATGGAAAGAATGTTACTAAGTGGGGATTTGTTTATGCGGTAGATACAATATATGGAAATTCTTTGGGAGTAACAGATGCAGATATGTATGTTGGTTCAACTAACAAATATGTAGTTTCATTAGATTCTACACCGGCAGGAACAAGTAATACAGTTCTTGGAAATTCAACAACAGCAACATATTTTGTAAGAACTACATTGTTTAGTACAAACACTGCCAGAGAGTTCACAACAGAATATAAGGTAAGAGCATACGCAGTTCTTAGTGATGGAAGCTACGTATATAGTAAGGCATATACTTACTCAGTATATAAGATTTGTGATCAGCTGTATCAGTCAAAGAAGATGAATACAAGCGCTGCACATGATTACTTATATAATAATATTCTTAAGGTAGTTGATCCTTTATATAAAGAAGTAGATTACAACTGGAGCAGTATAGTTGTTAAATAACAACATAATAATATAATTACGGGGGACCGTTGAATTGGTACATATCAGTTCGACGGTCTCTTTTAAAACCTGTTACGCAATAAAAGTCTAACTTTTTGGGGGCACATCAAACTCCGCAGGCTTTTTTTGCAAGGCTATCAGCTAAATCATTATATTTATCACCGGAATGACCTTTTACTTTCTCAAAAGTTATGTCAACCGATTTTTTGATTTTATCATAATATTTTTTGTAGGCAATGGTACCGTCCTTATTGGTTTTCCACTCTCCGGTACACCATTTTGCAATTCCCATATAATCATAATATATTGAAAGCTTCTTAATGCCTTTTTCCAAGGCATATTTCATAGCCGCCATGGAACCGTAAATTTCACCGGCAACATTTCTCATGGAAGCCATTTGGACATCATTTCCGGAATCATAAAGGTGGGTTTCAGTACCATTATGAAACATAACCACACCGTATCCAAAAACACCGGTTGCAGAATTAAAGCTTCCATCTACATAGGCTACAGCCTTAGACGGAGTGGTAATAGGCATGTCACTGTCAAAGGTTGTATCATCATCTTCATCCTTTGGTGCCTCTGTGTCAAAAAGACTTAACTGAGTACCCTCCTGCCCTAAATATGCGTAGGCATCAGATATGTTTTTGAAGCTTTTGTACAATGCACCGGGATATCCATCAACGTTTGCTTTACATTCCTCCCAGGTTTCGTATATTCCGGTTTTTTCACCAACTTTAACGGCATAATATTTTTTTGACATAAGATTTCATCTCCCAAAATAATTTATTCATTAATCTGCTCCGTGGCAGAAGTCTGTTCTGTAGTAGGAACCTGCTTTGTATCAGAATTGGCTGTAGCAGTATGGTTTTTCCAAGGGTTACTGATATTAGAATCCGTGGGATCCCAGGTTTTATAAGGGTCCGATTCCTTTATTTTCTTAATCTTTTTAACTTTAATAGGAGACTTTTCTCCTTTTTCGCTATAAATAGTTACAGATGTTCCTTCATTACAATGGTCATAAATCCATTTAATATCCTTAACACGGAAACGTATACAACCAAGGGAGGAAGCTGTTCCTAATTTATTATACTCCCAATATTCCAATGAATCGTTAGTTGCATATTGGTAAGGTATTGAATGAAGCATAATCTGACCATAAATGCGGATGGCGTACTGGGCATAGGTATTATCTACCATAAGGCGCCAGTCATATCTCTCAGAAATACTAAAAGTACCAAGTGGAGTAGATTCCGGGTCTTTACCGGTGGAACAGATAAATGCCTTGTGAGGAATACTGTAAACCCCCTTTTTGTCAATGCCATAAACAACAGCAAAATTTTCAGCACGGTTTATCTTTATCATATAAGGGTGCTTTGCCTTGTGGTCAATGGCTTTTTTTTTCTTAACTTTTTTCTTTGTAGTTTCTTCAACAGTGGTGGTTTCCGGCACTGTTGTAGTTTCCCGGGTAGTAACATTAACTGTAGTACATGTCTCTATATTTGTAATATTGTCGGGGTTATTTTCCTGTAATACTAATGCTAAAAACATAATAAAAATAGTAGTGGAAAAAATACCCAGCATAATGTGATTTTTGTATTTTATCATTGGTTTTCTCCGTTAATTTTTCTTGCTAACTTATTGTATAATGTTAAAGAATTAATTGCAATAGGATAAAATTACTAATTTCATTCTATCAACTTTATTGACGGAAATAAGGGTATTTGATATTATTTAGGAAGAGCTATTTTGAAAGGAGCAGAAACAAAAATGGGTTACACAAAACAAAAAATCTTAAATATGGCAGAGACAGAAGATATTGAATTTATCAGACTTCAGTTTACGGATTTGTTTGGAACATTAAAGAATGTTGCCATTACAAAAAGCCAGCTCGCAAAGGCACTTGACAATAAAATTATGTTTGACGGTTCATCAATTGAGGGATTTGCCAGAATAGAAGAGTCCGATATGTATTTATATCCGGATTATAATACCTTTGAGATATTACCTTTCAGACCACATCAGGGAAAGGTTGCAAGAATGATTTGTGACGTATATAAGCCTGATGGAACACAGTTAGAAAACGATCCGAGATGCATTTTAAAGAAGGTTATTAAGGAAGCATCAGATATGGGTTATATTTTTAATGTAGGACCGGAGTGTGAGTTTTTCCTTTTCCACACAGATGATAATGGCGGACCTACAACTATCAGCCACGAAAAAGGAAGTTATTTTGATTTAGGCCCTACTGATTTAGGTGAAAATGCACGTCGAGATATGGTACTTAACCTTGAAGAAATGGGATTTGAAGTAGAAGCATCACATCATGAGGTGGCACCTGCACAACATGAAATAGATTTTAAATATGGCGAAGCATTAGATATAGCTGATAAAATTATGACATACAAGCTTACAGTTAAAACCATTGCAAAACGTCATGGTTTATATGCATCATTTATGCCAAAACCAAAATACGGAATGTGTGGTTCAGGTATGCATATTAATATGTCATTGTCAGATAAAGAAGGAAATAACATATTTGCCAAAGCTGATGATGAAAACGGACTTAGCGAGGAAGCATACAGCTTTATAGCAGGATTAATGGAACATATGAGAGCTATGACAGCCATAACTAATCCTATTGTAAATTCATATAAGAGATTAGTTCCGGGATATGAAGCACCTACATATATTGCATGGTCAGCTACTAACAGAAGTCCACTTATAAGAGTTCCCGCTGCAAGAGGAGCAGGCACAAGAGTTGAGCTTAGATGTCCTGACTGTGCTTGTAATCCATATCTTGCCATTGCAGTATGTTTAGCAGCAGGACTTGATGGAATTAAGAGAAAATTAAAGCCTGTAACCAGTGTACAGAAAGATATTTTCTCAATGACAGACGACGAAAGAGAAGAAATTGGAATTGAAAGTCTTCCAAAGAACCTGTACGAAGCTATACAGGAAATGAAAAAGTCTCCATTTGTAAAGAATGTACTGGGAAAAGATGTATACAAGAAGTATATTAAGGCAAAAGAAGATGAATGGATGGAATACACTTCACAGGTAACAGATTGGGAAATCGACAGATATCTTGACCGAATCTAGTTTAGGAGGGCAAATTGGCAGGAATTATAGTAGTATTCCCCAAGCCGGAGGACAGCAAGGCCATAAAAAATCTGTTGGTGCATAACGGATATGAAAGTGTATTTAACTGTACTACGGGTTCAAAGGCGATTACATTGGCAGATACTTTAGGTGAAGGGGTTATTATCAGTGGGTACAGAATGACTGATATGCCTTATACAGACATCCTTGACAATGTAGAAGGAAGATTTGAGATGTTGCTTGTGACATCGAAGCAAAAGCTCCTTGAAGATAACCGTGGCGTGGCAATGGTAGAAATGCCTATTAAGGTTAGGGATTTCTTAAATTCAGTGGAGCTGATGCAAAACAATATTTATGCTAAATTAAGACGTAAAAAACGCGTTGTACACCAAAGGACTGAAGAAGAACAAAGTGTAATAGATGAGGCAAAGTCAGTTTTAATGGAGAAAAATAATATGTCAGAAAACGAGGCTCACAGATACATTCAGAAGTCGGCCATGGACAGTGGCAGAACTATGGTGGAAACTGCGATATCGGTTCTGAAAATTATGTATAAAGAATAAGGAAAGAAGGACAGAAAAAGATGTACAAAATTAATGAAAACTACTTAAAGTTACCGGGAAGTTATTTATTCTCAAATATTGGGAAAAAGGTGACTGCATATAAGGCTGCAAATCCGGACAAAGATGTTATCAGTCTTGGAATCGGCGACGTTACACAGCCGTTAGCACCGGCTGTAATTGAGGCATTGCATAGTGCCGTGGATGAGATGGCAGATGCTGCTACATTTCATGGATACGCACCGGACCTTGGATATGAATTTTTAAGAAGTGCAATCAGGGACAACGATTACAGGGAAAGAGGAGTAGACATTGCTTTAGATGAAATTTTCATCAGTGACGGAGCAAAGTCAGACTCAGGAAACATTGGTGATATTTTTGCTGTTGATAATAAAATAGCAGTTTGTGACCCTGTATATCCTGTATACGTTGACACAAATGCCATGGCAGGCAGAACTGGAGATTACATTGCTGATGAGGAAAGATGGAGCAACGTAATTTATATGCCTTGTACCAAGGAAACAAATTTTGCACCGGAACTTCCAAAGGAGACACCGGATATTATTTATCTTTGCTTCCCTAACAACCCTACAGGTTCAACAATTACAAAAGACCAGTTACAGGAATGGGTAGATTATGCTAACAAGGTTGGAGCAGTTATTATTTATGACGCTGCTTACGAAGCATATATTTCAGAGGAAAATGTTCCTCATACAATTTATGAATGTGATGGTGCAAAGACATGTGCCATCGAACTTAGAAGTTTTTCAAAGAACGCAGGATTTACGGGAACAAGACTTGGATTTACGGTTATTCCTAAAGAATTAAAGTCTAACGGTGTTATGCTAAATTCATTATGGGCAAGAAGACATGGAACAAAATTCAATGGTGCACCGTATATTATTCAAAGAGCCGGAGAAGCTGTTTATTCAGAAGCAGGAAAGGCACAGACAAAGCAGCAGGTGGCTTATTATATGAATAATGCTAAGACTATTATTGAAGGTCTTAAGTCAGCAGGATACACAGTTAGCGGTGGCGTTAATGCACCATATGTGTGGTTAGAGACACCTGATGGAATGTCATCATGGGATTTCTTTGACTATCTGCTTACAAAGGCAAATATCGTGGGAACTCCAGGTTCAGGATTTGGACCAAGTGGAGAAGGATATTTCCGACTGACAGCATTTGGAACATATGAAAACACATTAAAAGCAATAGACAGAATTAAAGCATTATAAAATTAAAAAGTGCTTTTATGGATTATATTAAATAAGAAATGGATGCTACATTAGTGGCATCTGTTTTTTGTAGCAAAAGTGTGACTGTGGATGTTATGCTCACACAATCCAAATAGTTGTTAAGTATATTTACCATCCATAAATTTTATTATAATAGGAATCCACTTACTATGATTAAAAACAAGAGGGAAAATAGTGTTGCATATAATTATATAGCTATTGAGTGTGGATACAGAGGAATTATGCATTTATGGTAGGTTAAAGAAAAAATGTTATTTTAACCGGTAATAATGTCATTTAAACAGTGTTGTATTGAAAAAAAATGTTAATATGTAATAATTGTCATTGTAAACATTAAATCTGGATTGAATACAATTTAATCTGCAAGACAGAAAAGATAATCTGAGAGGAGAAACAAATTAGGATGAAAAAAAGAATGTTGACAATGGGATTAATCATTTGTTTTTGTTTGGCTATGTGTTTGACGCTAGAAACAACGGTAGAGGCCAAAACCGTGCATTGGAATGGGTATGTTTTTGATGTGCTTGATTACACGTGCTGGGATAAAGGAGGGCATATTGATTGGGAATATGAGGGAAATGTTTTTGGTAAACACATTAAAAAGGCAGCAGCTAAATGGAACACCGAAGCAAGTGCTATTACTGTATCTAGATGTAAATCAATTTTTAGAAAGGATACAAGCACTACGGTTTGTGATGTCACCATAGACGATTATAATAAAAATGACGGAATCAATGCATACCTATCAACAAACATTAGAGGATTTGGTGATATGAGATTGAACAGGTATTATATGAACAGCAATAATATGACACGATTGACTAAAATTGCAGTAATAACACATGAATTTGGGCATGCGTTAGGTATGGATGATAGTAATTCAAAAAAAACAATAATGTATAAGAGTACACCAGTGGTTAATGGGTTACAAAAAATTGATAGTGCAGCATTGGAATATTTAATGAGAAGTCATACTGGATATTGGGGGTAGAATAAGATGAAAAAAATAATGATGATATTAATATGTTTAACGGTAATAGTTGGGGCACTTGTGATAAAAGATGTAGGGGGAAAAAACAATGATAAGAATAAGGATAAACAGGTTGGCTTAAATATAGTACATGCAAACTATAGTTATAATGTGAAGAGTTTAACGGATACAGTAAAATTTATGGACTGTATATTTGTTGGAAAGGTTAAAAGCATAGATGGATACTGCTATGAAGCACCTATAGTTGTTGATGGAAAATCAGGAGAAGAAGTTGTTTATGATACATATACTAATTATGAAATAGAAGTTTTGAGTATATTGAAAGGGAATATTCAAAGAGGAACAACGATCTGTGTGAAAAAGAGGGGCGGTTTGGAACGTGATGGAAAGAGTATTTTAATAATGGAAAATGATGTGTTACCTGATGTTGGTGAAAAGTATCTTTTTATGGCATTAAAACAGGAAGATGGAAGTTTACTTCTTTCTGGCGAAGCATCGAATATTTCGTTAAATAAGTATAAAGATGTGAAAAAAATATTGGAAAGGTAAGGCTATATGAAAAAAAAACAGATATGTATTTTTGTAATTGTAATTATTGCTGTTATTATTGGTGCAATGATTTATTTTTACAGCAATGGAAATAATAATACGATTGAATTAAAGAAATCTGATGGTGGAATAGAAGTAAGCTATGTGGATGGAAATTATAAAAATGAGTCAAAAAGTAATTTGGCTGAGATAAAGCAGGATAAAATCTGGAATGATGATAAGTATTGCATAGTTGAGGGTACAGTAGAAAAGGCGAATAATATAGAAATCAGGATTGATGATAAAAAAATGTATAATGCCATTATTGAAATCAAGGTTGAATCAGACATTAAAGGAAAAATAAAAGAAGGAAGCACGATTTCTGTTTTATCAGGATGTGCCACCATGAAAGAGGAAATATATCAGGAAGATTCATATATTAACTCTCAGATAGAAGAGGGGGACAGAGGAATATTTATAATTCACAAATATGGTATAGATGACACTTTGGAATTAAACCAAAAGATTTTATATTTGTCAGAACTTGCCGACTATGGATTTGAAGATGCTGAAAGATTTGCTTTTATTGAAAAAAATGGGAATATATTATTTAGCAGTAACTTTTATAGGGATTTAAAAGATAATGCCAAGCTTGATGAGGTGAAGAGTTACATAGAGGACAAAATTAAATAAATGTAAGTTAATACGTTACCGGATATGTTTATAGTAAGACGTCCGGTAACATTTTTTTGTAGCAAAAGCCCGGCAAGCTAATCGCATTTGCACGAAATATCATTTGTTGGGCATAAGAACATCGAAAAACTACAACTTATGAAACACTTGATGTGTTTCATAATCTACACTTTGAGATATCCGCTGCCTACAATCGGGTAGGAGTCAGCCTACTTGATTTAATAGAATTGTATATAATTGGTGGCTTTTTGCATATTGTTGGCAAATTTGAGATTAACAATATTAAAATGTTTCAAAATGTGATAAAATGCTGAAATTAAAGTACATTGTGTGAAAAAAGGAAGAAAGACAAATATGATGAACATTGGAATGTATGACCTAAATAAAAATGACCGCACAATTTTGGAAAGAATATTAATTGATATGAAAACAGATGATAAAATATATAATTATAAAAACTATAATGATTTAGTTAAAAGTCTTGAGAGATTAGATTTAATAATTCTTGAAATAACATTATGGGATTGTGATGGAATAAGTCTGGCAAGAAAGATTAAAGAGAAATATAAAGATCTTGATATTATTTTTATTTCAGATAATTTATCAAGAGTAGATGAGGCTTTTGAGGTTAAAGCATATACCTTTTTACAAAGACCATTTAAAGAGGAAAAAATGGCTAATATTTTATGCAAATTACATAAAGAAAAAGAAAGAAAATATTTTGTAATAGAAAATAAAAAAGAGATTATTAAGGTCAGTGAACATGACATAATTTTTTTGGAAGGCTATGGGGATGGAACATATATACATATGAAAAACGGAGTTATTGAATCTAAACATTCACTTGTATGGTGGAAAGAAAGGCTTAATCAGGTTGAGTATTTCTCACCATATAGAGGTTATTTAATAGCTTTGAAATATGTTTTAATAATAAAGGAAAATAGCGTTATTATGGAGTATTGTAGTGAAGAAGTTCCTATGGCGAAGAGAAAAAGAAAAAAGGTGAAAGAGATATTTGTTAGGTATATGAAAATGCAATATGTCAGGTAAGGTGAAAAATGTTTGTCATTTGAAACGAAAAATATTGAAAAAAATTAGTCGCTGGCATACAAAGCGAATGGATTGATACTTTGCAAAGGAAGAATAGAGAGGATTTATGAGAAGTTTAGTAAGAAAAATAATGTGTATGGCATTAGTAGTTGTAGTGCTATGTGGTTGTGGAAAAACAAATGAAAAAGTTGGAAAAAACGTAGATACGGAAAACATAAAAATCCCTAAATATAAAAAGGTTATCCTAACAGATTTGGAAAACTGTAATATTAATTTTATTAAAAATATGCCATATACCGATTTTGATTTTAAGATTATTTCCACGGAAAAATTAGACGAAAAAAAATTAGATATTAAATTTGATACAACATTGGAATATGAGTGGAGTATATCTGATAGCGAAGTTGAAGGTGAAAATAAATTTAGTTATCCTCTGCTGTGTGCATATAATGGTTATGAGGTAAAAAAAATAAAATCACAAATTGAACAGGTAAGTAATGAAGATTATCAAAGATGTGTAACAGAAAATAAAAATTTCCCCAAAATTTATGTATATACGGTTTCAACTGAAATAAACATGGAAAATGTAAGTAAAGATAGGGATTATGAAATAAAAAACATGATTGTTACATATGATGGTGATGAGTATAAATTTGACATTGGAAAAATAAATGTAAATAAAAAACAGGCAATGAAAGAAACTTTTGCTCAGGATATAGATGGTGAAAATTCAGCAATGCAGACAATAGATGGCTTGGATTATATATCAATGGATTCTGATTTTGATATAACATTGGATGGTATTATAGAAACATTTAAGGATAAATTGGAAATAAAGAATATATATTTAAAAAATATTGATGATAGCATAAAAGTTAAAAACATAAGTATTTCTACATCTAATGAAAATGGTACAGTGGAATTTGATTTTGATAAGAACGGAAATAATATAATTCCAAAGGAAACAAGTACAACTGTTGTTCTAAAATGCAGTAATGATATTTTAGAGAACAATATCGGAAGTTACATTTCGCCCATAGTATGTATTGATTATAAATTGGGCAAAAAAACAGGTACTTTGAATGTTCCGGTAATGGCGAGAGGGTACTCAAGAAGTGCACAGGAAATATATGCATACAAAATTGATAAGGTTGACATATTTAATCTATATTTGAAAAATTTAGCAAAGGAAGATAAAGAATAGTGAAAGCAAAATACTTTTTGATATTTGTAGTGTGTGTATTGATATATTGTATTCCATTAGGGGCGGTTATATCAATTTCCAATAAAGAAATAAAAAAATATAATGAGGACAAGGATTTTAAGACTGAACTTATGGCATATGGTGCAATAGAGGAAGTGAAGAAAACCGATATGCGGGAATATTATAAAGTGGATGTAACAGTAACATCTATAGAAAATTTAAAAATCATATTGAGCAATGAGGCAAATGTTCAATGCAGGGAAGGTGAGGAAATTCACAAGAATGATGTGTTGGCTAATGACAGAGGAAATGTTATTTTTCAGTTTTTTGCTGAGGCATTATAGTTATGCTGGTTGATATTTTAATATCAATTGCCACAATTATGATTTCAATGTGTGGAATTAAATTGTATAAATGGTTTGCAGAATATCAGGTATGGAGCATAAGAATAACATCATATTCTGTAATCACGTTAGTCATCTGTAGTGTGTTTCTATCCTTGTTTTTTAGTGTCTTGTTTGCAGTAATGTCTAGCAGGGTAGAAATTGTTAAGTACCTTAAATGTGAATAATAAATGAATAATCAATATCCAATGCACATTTGTCTGAAAATCTGTTATAATAGGACTGGCGATATTTAGAAAATTTTGGAGGAATACAATGCAGGAGAGACCAAGTAAATTAGTTTTTTGGATGTTTTTTGGAGGACTTATTCTTATAGTTGCAGGAAATATGGCAGATTATTATGTAAGTGGAAGTCATATTGGAACAATTCTTACGGTTGTTGGATTTGTGGTATGGGCAATTTTACTGGTTATGAAATTCTTTTATGATAAAAAAAATAAATAATGGATTAGTGGAAAGTGTTATTTAATAACAACATTTTTCATTAGGTAAGGTAAAAAAGAAACGGATTTGCAATGGGATATTAAAATCTGTTTCTTTTTATTATAATTCTGTTATAATAATATAGGAAATTTAAGGAAAGGAGGAAGAACGTGTTTAACGGACTGTTTAATAAGAGTGGAAAACATTCGGCAGCTGTATTTGTTGATTATGAGCATTGGTATTATGGGTACAATAATATTTTTTCCATGAAACCTAATGTAGAAGAGTGGTATGAAGAATTAACTGAAGAGTATAGTGTAAAGAACATAGTATTTTTTGGCGATTTTCATGGAAATTCAATAGAAAAGGAATTGCCACGATTAGAAAAAATAACGAAGAATGTAGTTCATACGGCAAGCACAAAAGACGGTGTTGATAAAGATTTTACGGATTTTATTATTTTAGATGCAATATATCGTGAAGCTGCAAAGAAGAATTCACCGGATGTTTTTATTATTTTTACAGGGGATGCACATTTTAATTTGGCAATAAAGTATTTGCGTGAGTTGAAAAAGAAAGTCATTATATATGGAGTAAAACATTCCCTTAGTAATAAGCTTAAGTCATCAGCCAATTCATATGTTGAAATGCCAAGGTCTAAACAGGAGCAGCAGTATTATTATGATGCAATATTAAATTCATTATATATCGTAAAGAAAAGACGTAAAATGGCTACATATGGCAAGACAATAGAGAGCGTTTCTGCTCATAGTGGGGTATCAAAAGAGCGTATTCAGGCGGCATTAAATGACCTGATGAATAACAAATATTTGAATCTTGAAGAAATAAAATATCATGGGAAAAAACCTAAAATTTTAACTGTTGACTGGGAAAGAGTAGAGCAGGATGGCTTATGGGAAAAAAATAAATAAAATGTGACAACATAAATAACACTATCTTTATCCACAAGATAGTGTTATTTTTTTCTTTTCATGGCAGATATGAGGTTTAATAAAGCGTCCACTTCTTCAAGGGATAAACCGGATAAATCAATATTATTTTTATGCTCAATGCCAAGCAAAAAATCAGTTGTAACTCTGAAAATATTTGAAATTGCAATTAACACATCATAGGATGGCATTCTTAGTCCGTTTTCGTAGGCGCTTATTACGGATTTGGTTAATCCTAATTTCTGAGAAAGCTGGAATTGGGTCATATTATTCTGTATTCTTAATGTTTTTAGTCTGTTTCCAAAATCAACCATTTCAAAACCTCCTAAACACAGTTTACTATATAATATGTAAACAATGGGTTGATTATGTGTTTATTTAGTTGACTAAGAAAGATTGTTTGATTATAATTTTAATATATACATTAATATTTCAAAATAAAAAAAATTAATGTATGTAACTTGAGGGTGTAGGTATCAGAAAATAAAAAGGAGAAAATGAAATGGAAAAGAAAATTAAGAAACTATTGGTTATTTTATCAGTAATTGTGATGTCTTTTATTGTACTTCCAAATACCGGTGTAAGTGCGGCATCAAAAGCTAAGTTAAATAAGAAATCTGCAACAATCTATGTTGGAAAAACAGTGACACTAAAGGTTAAAAACAATAAGAAGAAGGTTAAGTGGATTTCATCAAACAAAAAAATAGCAACAGTTAGTAAAAGGGGAAAAGTTAAGGGAAAGAAAGCAGGAAAAGTTACCATAACTGCAAAAGTTGGTGGCAAGAAATATAAATGCAGGGTTACAGTTAAGAAGAAAAAGGCTACAACTGTAACTGTCAAGGATAAAATAAAGAATGCCTGCATAAAATATGGTACTGTGTCTGAGGATATGTCCGGTAAATATTATTATTTAAGCAGACAGACAGTTTCCAATGATGATGAAAGGTATGAATATTTTACCTGTGTGAAATATTATCCTGCAACGAACACAGTAAGAATAAGTGTTTCAATTGATGATACTTACTTGTCGGAGTATGATTATACGACATTTGATGTTACTAATGTAAAGGATGCTACAAGCAAAATCTGGTATAGTGATTCTTATGATAATTATGGAGAGGGCATAGTATATAAGAAGCTGATTCATCAGAAGAGTGCAGTTGCTTTTGGTGTAACAGATATGACCGATGATGTTCAGTCTATTGAGGAGTTAGCCACATCATCTGTTGCAATTGGCTTACTGGATTTCGACTACATTATGGGTACATATTCCGTAGGGGTATCATCTGGTGATTTGGGATTTACTACGTTATATTCACGGTATAATTAATTTCATATTTAATTTCTTACATAGATAGCTTAAAAAGAGATAAAATAAGCAGTAGCAATTTAATTTCCCGGCTACTGCTTATTTTTGGCTTTTTTTTTGATATTGATTTGTTAGCAAAAAAGTACATGTCAGACAATGAAAAGTTTGCAGATGTGTTTAATTACTATTTATACAATGGAAAGCAGGTTATAAAACCAGAAAACTTACATGAAGAGAGCATAAGTGAAATTGCCCTTCCCTATAGTGAAAAAAACAAAAATACCTTTATTGAAAAGTACAGGGACATTATAAAAAGGTGTGTGGTAAAAAGTGACAATCACTATACATATTTTCTGCTAGGAATAGAGAATCAGTCAGAGATTCATTATGCAATGCCTGTAAGAAACATGCTTTATGATTCTCTAAATTATTCCGGGCAGGTCAGCAGGATAGAAAAAAATCATAAAAAATGTAAAGATAAGCTTAGTTCAGCAGAATATCTGTCAGGAGTGACAAAGAGTGATAAAATCACACCAGTTATAACACTGGTACTATACTGGGGCAATGAAGCATGGGATGGTCCTAAAAGTTTGTATGAAATGTTTAAGGAAACAGACCTTGATATTTTAAGATATGTAAATGATTATCACATAAACCTAATAGAACCAAAAGACATAAAGGATTTCTCAAAATTTAGAACTGAACTAGGGAAAGTGCTGGAGTTTATTAATGCATCAGACAGTTTGGCAAAAATGAAAGAAATATTGGAAAATAATCATGAATACTATTTACATATGGATCTTGAATCTGCTAGAATGATAGAAACATTTGGAAAGGCAAAGATAGACATGAAGCAGTATGAGAAAAATAAGGAGGAAGTTGATATGTGTAAGGCAATAGAAGACATGATTCTTGAGGGCAAACAGGAAGGTATACAGGAAGGCATACAGGAAGGAATAAAAGCGCTTATAGAAGTGGCAAAAGAGTTAGGTGCTACAACTGATATAATTGAAAAGAAGGTAGAAGAAAAATTTAATTTGTCAAAAGATGAAGCTGTCCAGGCAGTAAACAAATATTACAATTAGAGTGCAAGCCGAGCCAGCTCGATTTCACTTCGTTTCATCTCGCTGTGGGCTGTCGCCCAATAAATATAAAATAAAAAGTAGTTGTCTGAGTATGCAAGCATCCTCTTCCAACTACTTTTATTTTATATTTGCTCGGCTCGTAATTAATCAAAGTATCTCTTCAAAAGACCTTCAAATGCCTTACCGTGTCTTGCCTCGTCTCTTGCCATTTCATGTACTGTGTCATGGATTGCGTCAAGGTTTGCAGCTTTTGCACGTTTTGCAAGGTCAAATTTTCCTGCTGTTGCTCCGTGTTCTGCTTCAACTCTCATTTCAAGGTTTTTCTTTGTTGAGTCTGTTACAACTTCACCAAGTAATTCTGCAAATTTCGCAGCATGTTCTGCCTCTTCGTAAGCGGCCTTTTCCCAGTATAATCCAATTTCAGGATATCCTTCTCTGTGAGCTACTCTTGCCATTGCAAGGTACATACCAACTTCTGAGCATTCTCCTTCAAAGTTTGCTCTTAAATCAGCTAAGATGTCTTCACTTACTCCCTGAGCTACGCCAACTACATGTTCTGCAGCCCATTCTTTTTCGCCTTCTTCTACCTTAGTGAATTTATCAGCGCCTACTCCACATACAGGACACTTTTCAGGTGCTGAATCTCCTTCGTGAACATAACCACATACTGAACATACAAATTTTGCCATTTTGATTTCCTCCTAAATATTTAAAAATAAATTAATTATAAACATACTATTAATTGTCGGATTTACAATTGTTACAGAAGCCATAAAAATAAGTATGGTGACCGGTTATTGTGCCGGAACAATGTTTAGCAGCCTCTTCACATATCGGAATCTCCTTCATAAAGATGTCCTCAACAGCACCACACTTAGTACATATGAAGTGATAGTGGGGCTCTACATGACCGTCAAAGTGTTCCCGACCGTCTCCTAACTTAAGGGAAAGTGCTTCACCATGTTCTACAAGAAAACGTAAATTTCTATAAACCGTACCAAGACTGATATTGGGCAAATCCTCCCGTATGCTGCTATATACCATGTCAGCAGTAGGGTGATCATATCGTGATGCCAGGTTCTGTTTAATTAAATCTCTTTGTAGACTTCGCTTTTCCATATAACACAACTCCTAAATCAATAATAGTAACTATTACTAGTTTAGCAAATAAATTAAAAATGTCAATAGTTTTTTTGAAAAAAATAAATGCTATATTATTTTTGACGGACAAAGATGAAATTAGCCATTTATCCATGTCCACGGATTAATGCATTGCCACACAATTTTCTGAATATATGAACATCTGAAATTCTCATAGAATAGCATACCAACTACGTCATCATATTAAACAAAAAGAAAAGATTAAATTTAGACAAAATGTTTATTGATACAAAAACGTTTCTTTATTATAACTATTATAAGGAAGTTGAACGGGTTAAAAAAATAGGAGGATTACCATGAAAGGTATAAGAAGAGTAATTGCTGTTTTTGTAATGATGGCAATGGTGATTGGAGTGGCTCCATTTTCAGGTAAAGAGGTAAGTGCTACAGATAACTTTAGAATTACCGCTCCTGAGAGCAACTCACTTATTGGAGCAGGTCATTTTGACATTAAGTGGACTAATATTGAAACAAAGAATGTGAAAACTTACAGAGTCTACATGGACAAGAAAAAAGTGGGAGAAACAACAGATAACAAGCTTGATTGTTATACCACAAAGGTTGCCGTGCACTCTGCATATGTGGAGGTTGAATATGTGGATGGTACCAGTGATAAGACAGCAACAATTAGTTTTGCTGTTTCAAAAAAAGGTTTAGGTTTGGCAACAGATATGGGAGCGAAAATTAATCTTAAAGATATGAAGTGCAGCTGGTACTATAACTGGGGAAATAATCCAAGTTCAGGAAGTCAGTATCAGAACGTTGAGTTTGTTCCCATGTTATGGAGAGAAAGAAATCAGGCAACCATAAAAAGAAAATTGAACGGATATGTAGAAAGCGGATACAAATATGTGTTGGCATTTAATGAACCGGACATGTCTAAACAGTGTAATATGTCGGTAGATGAGGTTTTTAATTTGTGGCCGGCAATGATGAATGATAACATTAATGTCAGTTCACCGGTTACAGCTACATGGCCTACAGCTTCAGAAGATTGGTTTATTCCTTTTATGGAAAAAATTGATGCAGACAAGAATTTAGATGTGGATTTCATATCTATTCATTGCTATCCTGACGGATGGGACGGTGGAGCAGAAATGGCAACATGGTTTGTTACAGATGTAGTGGATAAGGCATGGGAAAAATATCATAAACCAATTTGGATTACTGAGTTTTCTAAGAGAATTTTCAGTTCAAATGCACAATCAGCCAAAAAAACAGCGGAGTTTTGGAAAGCTGTAATGCCTTTGCTGGATGAAAGGGAATATGTGGAGCGGTATGCAGGATTTTGTTTCAATAATGAAGCAACAGGATTGTGGCTGTATAAAACCGGAAAGCTGACAGAAGCCGGTGAAGTTTACAGGGACTATGGAAACCCAAAAATCAATAATGATACAAAGAATGATGAGACAACTAAAAAGCCGGAAACAACAACCAAAGCGCAGGTGCCAATAGCTAAAAATGTTAAATTGGCAAGGGCTAAGGTAGTTAAGGCAACAAAGTCCAAAAAATCACGCAAGGTGAGAATTACATTAAAAAAAGTTAAAAAGGCTACCAAATATCAGGTCCAGATTTCCAAGAAGAAGTCCTTTAAAAAGGTATTGGTATCAAAGACCGTTAAAAAAGTAAAATTCACTTTTAAGAGCCGTAAGCTGTCAGGAAAAACACTTTATGTAAGAGCCAGAGCCATAGCATATGTTAAGAAAACAAAGATATCCGGCAAGTGGAGCAAAGTTAAAAAAGTAAAAATTACAGGTAAATAAAAGCAAAAAAGTAGCGTTAGTGAACAACTCATTAACGCTACTTTTTTTAGTATAATAAATATTATTTGCTTAACTTTTCGTGAATGCTTGCAGCTGCCTGTTTTCCTGCACCCATTGCAAGAATAACTGTAGCAGCACCTGTTACGGCATCGCCACCGGCATATACATTTTCTCTTGTTGTTTCGAGAGTATCTTCGTTGACTACCAGACATCCCCATTTGTTTGCTTCAAGACCTTCAGTTGTAGTTCTTAAAAGCGGGTTAGGAGAAGTACCAATTGACATGATAACTGTATCAACATCAAGTTCAAAGTTGCTTCCCTCAACAGGAATTGGACGTCTACGTCCTGAAGCATCAGCTTCTCCCAGTTCCATCTGAATACATTCCATCTTGCAAACACGACCATTTTCATCGCCAATAAGTTTTACAGGATTATGTAATGTCTTAAAGATGATACCTTCTTCCTCTGCATGTTCAACTTCTTCTTTTCTGGCAGGAAGTTCTTCCATACCTCTACGATAAACAATATATACGTTTTCAGCACCAAGTCTTAAAGCAGTTCTTGCTGCATCCATGGCAACATTTCCACCACCAACAACAGCAACATTTTTGCTCTTAATAACAGGAGTATCATACTCAGGCTTGTAAGCCTTCATAAGATTGGCTCTTGTAAGATATTCGTTAGCTGAATAAACACCAATTAATGCTTCACCTTCAATACCCATAAATGATGGAAGTCCGGCACCGGAACCGATGAATACGGCTTTGTAACCTCTTTCCATAATTTCGTCAACTGAAAGTACACGACCAATAACCATGTTAGTTTCAATATCAACACCAAGCTTTGTTAAATTATCAACTTCCTTCTGAACAATAGCCTTAGGAAGTCTGAATTCAGGAATACCATAAACTAAAACACCACCGGCTTTGTGGAAAGCTTCAAATATTGTAACCTGATAACCAAGCTTTGCCAAATCTCCGGCACATGTAAGTCCTGCAGGGCCGGCACCGATAACAGCAACCTTGATACCGTTACTTTCAGGTTTTTCCACATCATCATTGCTATGAGCAAGATGATAATCAGCTACGAATCTTTCAAGACGTCCAATAGAAACAGGTTCGCCTTTAATTCCTCTGATACATTTTCCTTCACACTGGTTTTCCTGTGGACAAACACGTCCGCAAACAGCAGGAAGACCGTTGGTGCTGGTAATAATCTTGTATGCTTCATCAAATTCACCTGCTGCAACCTTTGCAATAAACTCAGGTATTCTGACGCAAACAGGGCAACCACTCATACATGGCTTATTTTTACAATTAATACATCTTGTTGCTTCTTCCATAGCCATTTCAGCTGTGTAGCCAAGAGCAACCTCATCAAAATTCTTATTTCTGACATTTGGCTCCTGAGAAGGCATTGGAACTTTTGTTAAACTCATATTTGGCATTATTTTGCACCTCCTAAATTCTCAGCAGCTTTATACATACGACAGTTTTCTCTGTCATGTGCTTCAAAATCTCTGTAAGTAGAGTTACGTTTCATTAACTCATCGTAATCAACCTTATGTCCGTCAAAATCAGGACCGTCAACACAGGCAAACTTGATTTTGCCATCTACAGTAACACGGCAACCACCGCACATTCCTGTTCCGTCAATCATAATTGGATTTAAAGAAACAAGAGTCTTAATATTATAAGGTTCAGTAACCTTTGAAACGAACTTCATCATTGGAATAGGTCCGATGGCAATAACAAGGTCATAATTGTTTCCTTCGTCAATAAGGCTCTGAAGCTTGTTTGTTACAAAGCCCTTTTCACCATATGAACCATCATCTGTTGTAATGAAAAGTCTGTTACAGATGGATTTATATTCATCTTCTAAAATAACAATATCTTTACTTCTGAATCCGGCAATAACGTCAACGTCAACACCAGCCTTAAATAAAGCTTTAGCAGACGGATAAGCAATGGCATTACCTACGCCACCACCAATAACGCAAACCTTCTTTGCATCACCGAAGTCTGTAGCGGTACCTAAAGGACCAACAAAATCTAAAATGTAGTCACCTTCCTTCATTTGTGAAAGAAGCATAGTTGACTGTCCTACAATCTGAAAAATAATAGTAACAGTACCCTTATCCGGGTCAGTATCAGCGATAGTAAGTGGAACACGCTCGCCCTGTTCATCAATACGGAAAATGATAAACTGACCGGCTTTTGCCTTAGCAGCAATAAAAGGCGCCTCAACATCAAGGCGTACAACTGTATCATTTAATTGCTGTCTTCTAACAATTTTGTACATTTATTTTCCTCCTAAAATTTAAAATGTTCTTAAATACTTAATCTCTCAAATAATTACAAAAAGTCAACGTAAAGTATAGCATAGTGTTAAAAATTTATCAATTATGAAAGAAACTATTTTATAAAGATTATTAAATATTCTGATACTAAAACAATAAAGCAGCATAATACGGAAACTTTGAAAAGTCCGGCATTAAACCATGCAGCAATAATTCCACCAATAAGTGCTAAAACTCCGGCAACCGGATAGTGAGTGGCATTTATAATGGCAGGAAATGTCATTACCGATAATGTAACATATGGAACATAATATAAAAATGACTGCAAAAATCGGTTTTTAATCTGCTTCTGAATAAGGGTAAGGGGAAGCACACGTATTGCAAAACTTACGGCTGCCATTATAAATATGTAAATATAAATTCGTGTATTCATTATTAAGCCTCCTCCTTATTAGTGCCAACAGGAAACAAAACTGCTGCCAAAACAGAAATAACAATAGTTAAAATAATAGTTTTAGTTCCATCAGAAAGGGAAGAAATCAGTGGAATATAGGCAGCGGCGAAGCTTGCAACAAAGCTTACGGCAACAATGCCTGCAATGATTTTGCTTTTTCTTGATGGTGGAATAATAATTGCCAAAAACATTCCATATAAAGATACGCTTAAGGCACTGGTAATATTACCGGGCAAAAGATTACCTGCCATGGCACCTAAAGCAGTTCCAACTGCCCAACATGGACCGGCGATGGAAACTGCACCATATGTATAGTAGGGATTAAGATATCCCGGTCTTGCAATTGCAATGGCAAAAAGCTCGTCCGTTAAATAAAATCCCATTAATATTCTGTGAATAATTGAAGTGTCAGGGCTGATTCGCTGGCTCATGGCACAACTCATAAGCATATATCTGGCATTGGCAATTAATGTGATTATGGCAATTTCAGCAAAGGAGGCAAGAGCCGCAATTGTTACAAAGCCTGCATATTCTCCCGCTGATGCATTACATAATGCACTGGCGAGAAAGCCCTGAAATGGAGTCATTCCTGCATTTTTTGCGGCAATACCTAAAGAAAAGGATACGGCAAGGTATCCTAATGCAATGGGAACACCGTCATGCATTCCCTTAATAAAGATTTTTTTGTTATTTAATCTGGTTGTATTTTTACTATTCATCTTAATCTCACCTTAGTTAATTTCAAAAAAATATTATACAACAACAGCTAAATAAAATAAAGCCTATAAGATACTTTGAAAATGCAAAAAGCAAATTCAAAATCCCTTATAGGCTTAAGTTCATTTATACAAATTATGTATATTCATATTAATCATTATCTTTAGACATATACCATGCCCAGATTCCGGCAGCGGCAAACACAAGTGCCATTACCACAACGGCTATAATTGTACCCATGATTTATATACCTCCTTATTTAATTGTACTAAAATAAAACCTTTAAAAAGGTGGTACATAAAATTACTTTTTGCCGTCCTGTTGGTGAATATAATTTAGAATTACGGTATGGCTGTTTAAATTATCGTTGCAGCATACCAAAGCTATTAAGTCTGAACAAAAGCTGTTATGAAGAAAGAATGCAGCATTAGCTACAATTCCACCAAAACCTCCTAAATATGTGGAGGAGCTTTTTAGTTTATTAGAAGAAACAGTTGTGTTTTGATTTTCGCTTTTGGTAGAAACGCTAACAGGTAAAACATCTTTTACAGAATAATATGTAGTAGTTTTATCCGGTGCGAAATCATCTAAAACTGATTGTGGAGTCAGAACATTATAAAACATCCCTGAAAGAATCAAGGATATGGATAACAAAATGCATATGAAATTTTTATTTTTTGAAATACGCATATTAATTCTGCCTCCTAAGGATTAAATTATATCAGAGAATGGAAGATAATTCAATTGCAGGGGGATTAAAAGTCATAAAAATGCTTTAAACCACTAGCATTTTTCATCAACAAATAGTATAATGTTCAATGGTTTGCTTTGGCTTAATTAAATATGGAACATTGCAAACAGAACTATTGATATATAATTATATAAATGTTAGGAGGAGACCAATATGGTTAGAGCGATAGTTGGTGCTAACTGGGGCGATGAAGGAAAAGGAAAGATTACAGATATGCTTGGCGAAAAGTCAGACATCATTGTAAGATTTCAGGGAGGAAGTAATGCAGGTCATACCATTATAAATGATTATGGTAAATTCGCATTACATTTACTTCCATCAGGAGTATTTTATCAGCATACTACATGCGTTATCGGTAACGGAGTTGCACTGAATATTCCTTATCTTCAAAGAGAAATAGATGATATAGTTTCAAAGGGAGTCCCAAAGCCACATATTCTTGTTTCAGACAGAGCACAGATTCTTATGCCATATCACATAGACTTTGATGCATATGAGGAAGAAAGATTAGGCGGAAAGGCATTTGGCTCAACTAAGTCAGGTATTGCTCCTTTCTATTCAGATAAATATGCAAAGATTGGATTCCAGGTATCAGAATTATTTGATGAGGAAACACTTAAGGAAAAGGTGGCAAGAGTAGTTGCTCAGAAGAACATTTTATTAGAGCATATGTATCATAAGCCACTTATTAATCCGGATGAATTACTTGAGACATTACATAGTTATAGAGATGTAATTGAGCCTTATGCATGTGATGTGTCATTATTCTTAAACAATGCCATTAAGGAAGGCAAGACAATCCTTCTTGAAGGACAGCTTGGAACATTGAAGGATCCTGATTTTGGTATTTATCCAATGGTAACATCTTCATCAACATTGGCTGCATATGGAGCTATTGGTGCAGGTATTCCACCTTATGAAATTAAGGATATTATTACTGTAGTTAAGGCTTATTCCAGCGCCGTTGGAGCAGGTGAGTTTGTAAGTGAAATTTTTGGAGATGAAGCTGATGAACTTAGAAGACGTGGCGGTGACGGTGGTGAGTTTGGTGCCACAACAGGACGTCCTCGTAGAATGGGATGGTTTGACTGCGTTGCATCACGTTACGGTGTAAGAATGCAGGGTGCTACAGAGGTAGCCCTTACTGTACTTGATGTATTAGGATACTTAGATGAAATCCCTGTTTGTGTAGGATATGAAATTGACGGAGAGGTTACAAAAGACTTCCCTGTTACAGCTAAACTTAAGAAAGCAAAGCCTGTTTACGAAAAGCTTCCGGGATGGAAAGAGGAAATTCGTGGAATTACGGAATACGAAAAATTACCGGAAAACTGTCGTAAATACATTGAATTTATTGAGAAAGAACTTGGCGTGCCAATTACTATGGTCAGCAACGGACCGGGACGTCATGAAATTATAAATCGTAAGTAAAAAATAAAACCGGTGGCTCGCAGCCACCGGTTTTATTATGCATATTAGTCAATTAATTTCTGCCACAGCAATATTTATATTTTTTTCCACTTCCACATGGACATGGGTCATTTCTGCCGATTTTTTTATCTTTAAATACTGTGCCTGATAATTTCTGCTCTTTATATAATTTCTTCTGCTTGTCTGCATCAAGAATGTCGTTCCATTCTTCAAGACCGTAAAGCCAGTCTGCCTTAGCTTCAACCATGTTCTTGTAAAGAAGCTCATCATCATAATCAAGACTTACTTCTCTGGTTTCTGTCAACTCCTCTAAGTTGTTTGGTGTCTTGAGGCTTTCGTTAATTCCGTCAAGGAAACCAACCATAGTAAGAACTTCCATGTTGTATTTCTTGGCAAGTTCTTCAACTGTACCGGAAACAACTGTGCCGTGATTTTTAAGCAGATCTTTGTAAACTTCCACTTCCTGAGCAAAATATGCACCCCAGAACTGATCATACTGTTCCTGAGTCTGTTGCTGATTATATGCAATTTCTCTCCATGTTTCCAATAAATACTTCTTATCCATTGTTATCCTCCAAAATATAGTTATAAACACTCTAATTATACCGACCATATTGAATAATTGCAATAGATTAATCTTTCATATATAATAGGATACAGTGTAAAAGATAAATCTTTTTCTAATAAAGGATTGTTTTGCAGAGACAAATAACAGAAATGAGGGATTATATGGATAAGGTAAGACGTACTCTTGCAATGATAGGAGTTATAGTAATTGTTATATGTGCAATATTAACTTTGATTTTTGCGTTGCTGACAAATTTCGGTGTGGGAGATTTCTCAAATGCATGGAAAGCAAGTGCATGGTGCATGGTTGTAATACCGGCATTTATATATGCAATGTTACTTATATACAGAATATTAAATGGAAGAGGCACCAAATAACATAATTAAACCGACCACCAAAAGTTACATACAATTGGCAGGTCGGTTAATTATTGCGTAAAACTTTTAAACGTTCCTTGGCTTCCTTTTGTTTGGATTCGGAGTGACCGATAATAATGTCATATTCAGTGGCACGGATGGCATTTAAAAGCTCTAAGGCTTCATCGCTGGTTTTATGCCTGTCAGTTATTACGGATCCACTTTTTATGGCAAAACAAAGGGAGTAATCCGGAGATGTGCTGTTTGGATTTAACCGTAATTCACCTACCCTGTAGCACCAGATTATATCCTTTAAGGGGATTATGGAAACATAGCTTTTGTCAATATCTATAAAATAATTTTCAGTTATGTACATTGAATTTATTTGAAGATAATTCTCTGATAAAAGCTCACTTTGGGCGTTATCAATAAGAGCTTTTTGCTCTTTCTTTCCAAGAAAAGTACATACGGGATAGAAATAGGGAACGAAAATGCCCATTATTTCTGATATAACTTTTTTAATGGAAACAAATAAAATAAAGAGAGTTATCCACATAATAGCCATATAAAGCTTTGGAGAATAATCTGGGGAACTTACAACGAAATCTTCCGAGAAACCGGACAGGTCGTTTATATTCCAGTTTAAATCATTGGCAAAGGCTGAAAGCATCTTTTTAAAAGGACGGTTTCTTTTGATCACTTTGGCCTTGAAATCATAATCCTTTAGAATTTTTGCCGGGGTATCACTTACAGGAACAATGGCAAAAATGCATTTATCTTCATCGATAGAGTAATAATAACCATATTCCCTGCCAAAGGATTTATTCAGATTGTAACCGGTATAATACAGTCTGTCAGCATGGACGCTAACATATTTATGACCGGCGTCAACATCACTAATGTTATCAATAACATCCGGATGAAAAATATTGTAAAAAGGGCACAAAAAAAGAATAGCCGGCATAATCACGGTTATTATAAGGGGAAATATAAGTTTTCTCTTACATACTTTTTTTATGTTAAATATAATGTCTACCATAATGCACCTTTTTTGAAAAATATAAGTACAGTATAAATGAGTAAAGTAATTTAATCAAGGTTGCGTTTAAGAGGGATTATTGGTAAAATTAAACTAGGTATGTTTAGAAGGAGAAAATTATGGAAGCGTACACCGGATTTGCCGAGGTTTATGACAAATTTATGGATAATATAGACTATCCCATGTGGTGTCATTACCTGTGTGAACTGCTGAAGGATAACGGGGTAGAGACAGGAACGTTGGTTGAGTTAGGCTGTGGAACAGGAAATGTTACAATGGGTCTGGCTAAAGAAGGTTATAATATTATTGGAACGGACATTTCCCCGGAAATGCTGGGAATTGCATTTGAAAAATTAACTGATGAAGTGAAAAATAATATTCTGTATGTAGCTATGGATATGCGGGAATTGGAACTGCCATGTCAGGTGGCAGCAGCAGTTAGCATATGCGACAGCATCAATTATATAACGGAGTATGATGATTTGGTTATAGTTATTAAAGGAGTTAAAAAGTATCTTGCACCGGAGGGTGTATTTATTTTTGATTTAAAGACTGTTAAGTACTTTAGGAGCATAGGGGATAATGTAATTGCAGAAGACAGGGACGAATGTAGTTTTATCTGGGATAATTATTTTGATGAAAGTGACAATATAAATGAATATCAGTTGTCATTGTTTATAAAAGGGGATGACGGCAGATATGATAAATTCGTTGAAGAACATTACCAGCGGGGATATTTAATAGAAGAAATTAAAGAGGCGGCAAAGGAAGCCGGTATGAATATTGTGTCATTATATAGGGCATTTAGCCATGAAAATGCAAGTGAAGATGATGACAGAATATATGTGGTATTAAAGAAATAAGGAGATTTATAATGGATTATATAGTAAGAGCAACGGCGGCAAACAGACAAATAAGGGCATTTGCCATTACTTCAAGGGAAATGGTTGAAACAGCCAGAGAACATCATAATACCAGTCCTGTGGCTACGGCGGCATTAGGAAGATTGCTTAGTGCAGGAGCCATGATGGGGGTAATGATGAAGGGTGAAAAGGACATGCTCACCATTATGATGAAAGGTGACGGCCCTATAAACGGTGTTACGGTTACAGCAGATTCTCACGGAAATGTAAAAGGATATGTGGGAAATCCCAATGTTATTATTCCGGCAAATTATGCAGGAAAATTAGATGTAGGCGCTGCCATAGGTTATGGAACCCTTACGGTAATTAAGGATATGGGACTTAAGGAGCCTTATTCCAGCCAGGTCCCTCTTGGCACCAGTGAAGTAGCAGAGGATTTAACTTATTATTTTGCGGCATCGGAGCAGGTTCCGTCAGCAGTGGGACTGGGAGTTCTTATGTCAAAGGACAATACCGTAAAGCAGGCAGGTGGATTTATTGTACAACTTATGCCTTTTGCGGAAGAAGAGGTAATAGACAAGCTGGAAAAAAGAATTAACAGTATTTCCAGTGTAACGGAAATGCTGGAAAAGGGCATGACACCTGAGGATATTCTTACAGAAGTTATGGGAGATATGGGTGTTGAGTTTACTGACAAAATCGAAACCGGATTTAAGTGTACCTGCAGTAAGGAGAAAATTGTAAAGGCATTAGCAGGCATAAGTAAAAAAGATTTAGATGAAATCATAAATGACGGCAAGGAAATAGACGTTAAATGTGATTTCTGTAATACAACTTATAAATTCAGTGTGGAAGAATTGAAAACATTGCGAAAGCAGTATCAATAGGGAATAGGTTAATTTATGGAGGAAACAAGGTGAAAAAGATAGTAACTACTGTTATGATAATGATTTGCAGTTTATTCATGACAGGTTTGATGAACAACAGTGTAAATGCAGGACAATTAGACAAAAACGAAAGCTATGTCTTAGAGAAAATATCAGAAGATAAATTTCCTGCCAAAGTACAGCAAAGATATATAAATCAGCTGAAAAATTATTTTTGCCAGGATGATATTTCACTGGGAAAAGGAGAGGCAGAGGATTTTGTTAAGTATTTAGGTGAAGCTTTGTCCGGAAAAAATGGAGATACACCTAAAGAAATGGCGGATAGCTATATCCGTTTTGAAAAGGCTGGTTCAGCGATAGGTTTATTATTGTCCTATGACAGCAGGGAAAATGTATTTTATTTTACGGATTCATCAGGATATATTGTACTGGATTTTCAGGATGTTGTAAAAAATACAGGAAATGAAAAATCAGTGATGCCTACGGAATTAATATTTACAGCTATTATTGGTTTATGTATCATAGGTCTTTTATTAAACCTTGGAAGATGGGGAAGAAAAATAAGACGAAATAGCGATACATATGAAGATGATGAGGATGAAAGTGAATTGGAAGTGGCTAACAGACGTACAAGAAGAGCCAGAATGCAGACATTTTCATACAAGGCTGTAAAGCAGATTCTCCGTTACTGTTTTGTACCTATCATTATGGGATTAATTGTAATTGGAGCCGTAATGGTGGGAATGACATTTTTTGACGATATAGCATCAAGTGTTAAGAACAATTTTATTAATACTCAGCCTGTCTATGTTGAAAGTAACAGACAGTTTGTTAAAACTACAGTTAAGAAGGATAAGCAGAAAAAGACAATTAAACTTTCAGATATACCAACTCCAAAATACGGAGACCAGTATGGTGAAATAACCTGTGATAAGTTACAGTTAAAAGCTCCGGTTTATTTTGGTGACAGAGGAAATATTCTTAAAAAAGGTGCAGGTCAGTATAATGGAAGTTTTCTTCCGGGAGAAGGGGGAACAATATTAATTGGTGCCCATGATACTACATATTTTAAGAAACTTGAAAAGGTTAAGAAGGGGCAGACTTTTGAATTTACAACGGAATATGGAGTTTATGAATATAAAGTTAAGGATATTAAAATTGTAGAGGAAGATAAATATGATGAGGCATATGACCTTAGTGCAGATAAAGAAAGCCTTGTTTTATATACATGCTATCCATTTGGTAAGTTAAAGGGTACGAAGGAAAAGAGAATGTTTGTATATCTGGACAAGGTAACCGGTCCGGATATTCAATACTAGGAGGTGCATGGCAGTGAAAGGAAGAATAATACGAAGAAGAATCATAAGTTATATACTGACATTTATTCTCATGCTGTGCATAATGGGAATATCCTTAATAGGAATGGGAAAGTATAGTATGTTTAGTGAACGTGCCGTATTTCACGCATATGACAAGGTGGGCCTGTTTACTAAAATCTGTTCAGAATTAAAGGAAGAGGCTTATAACATAGGCATTCCTTATGGAATTGAAAGTAATGATTTAAATGGTGTGTTTATAAGAAAAAATGCCATGAGAGATTTAATGGCAACCTTATCCGCTGATATTAATGAGGAAAAAGCGGTTATAAATACTTCATATATAAAGACAAAAATAACCCGGAATATAAAGAAGCAATATAAAGGAAAATTAACGGATGAGCAGCAGAAATCTTTAGATGAATACATCAATAAGGTGGAAAAAATCTACCAAAAGAAAATGGTTATCCCATGTTCTGAATATATTGCAAAAATGATTAACATTTTTACAAAGCTGTTTTTAATAGGAATACCTGTTTGTGTTCTTATTGCAATATTGTGTATGTTCTATCTGGTGGCATCAAGGTCGAAAACATATCGCGGAATGCGGTATATTGCTTACGGAGTATTAGGAGCAGGGGTTACATTATTAACCCTGTTTGCAGCATTGATTTCTAACGGATTTATTTATAAATTTAATATATCTGATGCATATATGAGAAGATTTTTTACTTATTATGTAGGTCACGAATTTTTAATGCAGGTTATAATGGGAATTATATTAATGGTAATTGGTGTGATTTTGGTATTTATAATATCAAGAAAGAAGTTTAGAAATTAAGAAATATTAAAAATAGTTATAAATTACTGGACTTTCAAACTTTAGAGTGTTAAAATGTAAAAATAGAATAGATTTACAGGGTTATTATTAATAGCCGGAGGTTTGAATTATGAGTAAAAAAATAAGAACAACAGAAGTTGATCATTTGTTTGATGCTATTTTATGTTTAAAGGACAAGGAAGAATGTTATACATTTTTTGAGGATGTGTGTACGGTAAACGAACTGTTATCCATTTCCCAGCGCTATGAGGTGGCAAAGATGCTAAGAGAGGGAAAGACCTATCTGGAAATTTCCCATTCCACAGGAGCTTCAACGGCTACCATTAGCAGAGTAAACCGTTCATTAAATTATGGAAATGATGGATATGATATGGTTTTAGAACGTGTAAAAGATAAATAAAGTAACAAAAAAAATCCGGAATGCGGCATATGCCGCTTCCGGTGATTTATTTCTTGTCTTCGGTATTGTTGTCAGGGAGAGAATCAATAAGTTTCTCAATCATTATTTTTCTGATAAACATATCATAACTTAATGACGTTATAATACTTAAAGTATGAAGATATTCCTCATTATCATCATTGGAATCAATGCCATCAAAAATGTTTTCTGAGCAACCGGATTCAATAGATGCCGGATTGGCAAGATTTTGATTGTTTATATAATCAAGAAAATTATTAATTATATTTTCCATAGGCGTATCTTCGTTATGAAAGTATTTCTCAATTAGCGGTGACAAAATTTTGGTAACATCATTAATTGATATAACATTTTTAAAAAAGTAAATCATAGTAAGGATAATAATATGATCCTTGGAATATTTTTTCTTTTCAGGTGATGGCAGAAGGCGGCTTTTGGCATAGTTATTTATCATGGTTTTAGTAAGCAGCTTATCGTTTTCGTGTCTTTTAGTTGCAATAAATTTATTATTTAAATAAGTGGTAACCTGATCCATATAAAGGTCAATGTTAGGCAGGTCATCTATATTAAAATTACGCACTTCATCTAAAACCTGCTTAATGATTTCATCTGAGTTCATATTATTCCTCCTAAATTTAAATAGAATATAATTTGTATAGACTTTATTATAATATGTAGTATTAAAAACTACAAGATAAAATTATTTGAAAGGTAAAACGGTATTAAAGATGAGCAGTATTTATGAAACACTTAATGATATGCAGCAGTTAGCATGTTATCATACGGAAGGACCGTTGCTTATATTAGCGGGGGCAGGAAGCGGCAAGACAAGAGTTCTTACCCATAGAATAGCGTATCTTATTGAAGAGAAACATGTTAATCCATACAATATTATGGCAATTACATTTACCAATAAAGCAGCTGCTGAAATGAGAACCCGTGTAAATAAGATAGTTGGCTTTGGTGCGGAGCAGGTGTGGGTAAGCACATTTCATTCAGCATGTGTAAGAATCCTTAGAAGATATATAGATAGAATAGGCTTTAAAAATGATTTCTCAATTTATGACACAGACGACAGTAAAAAAGTTATCAGGGAAATTATTAAGGGATTAAATCTGGATTCCAAAATGTATAGAGAATCCTCTGTTTTAGGAAAAATATCTGATTTTAAAAATAAGCTTATGACTACAGGCGATGTGGCTTCCATGGCACAAAAGGATTTTAAACTCCTTAATATTTCCAGAATATATAATGAGTATCAGGATACCTTATATAAAAACAATGCTTTGGATTTTGATGATTTAATAATGATGACAGTGAAGTTATTCAGACAGCTTCCGGAAGTTCTGGAAAACTATCAGGAAAGGCTTCAGTATATTATGGTAGATGAGTATCAGGATACCAATGCGGCACAGTTTGCCTTTGTGAAGCTGTTAGCGGAAAAAAACAAAAATCTTTGTGTTGTAGGTGATGATGACCAGTCAATTTATAAATTCAGAGGAGCGGATATATCCAACATTCTTCAGTTTGAGAAGTATTTTCCTAATGCAAGGGTAGTAAAATTAGAGCAGAATTACCGTTCCACGAAAAATATATTAGAGGCTGCCAATTCAGTTATACAGCATAATACAAACAGAAAAGATAAGGTATTGTGGAGTGATAATGAAGAGGGAGCAAAGATAGATATATATAAGGCAGAGGATGGATATGATGAGGCAAAAATGGTGGCGAATACCATTAAGGAAGAGGTTTTAAATAATAATGCCTCATATAATGATTTTGCTATTTTGTACAGAACCAATGCCCAGTCCCGTGCCTTAGAGGAAAAGCTTCTTATGAAGAGTATACCTTATAAAATCATAGGTGGTCAGAATTTCTATCAGAGAAAAGAAATAAAGGACATGCTGGCGTATTTGAAAATAATAAACAATACAACAGATGATTTGGCAGTGGAGCGTATTGTAAATGTTCCAAAACGTGGAATAGGCGAGACCACCATAGGATATGCCAAGGAATATGCTCAGGAAAAGGGAATGGATTTGTACGATGCATTGGTAAATGTAGAGGATATTCCTAAGTTATCAAGAGCCGTTAATAAGGTTAAATATTTCCTGTATCATATGGAAATCTTTCAGGAGGCGTATGAAACAGGTTCCCTTAAGGATTTAGCTGAAACTATTTTTGTTAAAAGCGGATATCAGAATGAACTGTTGAATGATGGAAGCGACGAGGCAAAGGGAAGAATCGAAAATATCGAGGAACTTATAAGTAAAATAGCTGAATATGAGGCAACGGAAGAGAATCCTACCTTGGACAGGTTTTTAGAAGAGGTTGCTTTGGTTTCGGATTTGGATACTTTTGATGAAGACAGCGACTACGTTGTTTTAATGACTGTACACAGTGCAAAGGGATTGGAATTCCCAAATGTATTTTTGTGTGGAATGGAAGATGGTCTGTTCCCGGGATATATGAGCATAATGTCTGATGACAATGAGGAATTAGAAGAGGAGCGTCGTCTTTGCTATGTGGCTATAACAAGGGCAATGAAAAAGCTTACCATCAGTTATGCAAAAAAACGTATGGTAAGAGGTGAAACCCAGTACAATGTGGTATCAAGATTTGTTAAGGAAATTCCACCACTTATTGTTAGCAGTAAAAATGTGGAAGACAGATTAGCGGAAAAAAGCTCTTCATTTTCACAGTTTGGCGGAGGAAGTGCCGGGGTAATAAGACGTGGAAGAAGTGAAGAAGTTAATTTCGGAGGAGTTGGGGGCTCAAGAAGCTATGCAGCAAGTGCAAGAAAAAATGCATATAAGGCAATGGCCACGAAGCCTGCGTATGGTTCAGGAACAAGACCTTCTTTCGGAAAAGAATTTAAGGTAACAAAAGCTGATATAGATTATGTTGTGGGGGACAGAGTAAAACATATTAAGTTTGGCGAGGGAACGGTTTTGGGAATTGAAGACGGAAGCCGTGATTATCAGGTAACTGTTAATTTTGATACTGTAGGTCAGAAAGTTATGATGGCATCTTTTGCCAAATTGAAAAAAATCTGATGTTTTTTACATAAAAGGACACACGTACAAATTTAAAATTTTTGTAGTAAATCCTAAGCATAAATGATATACTAATGTAAAAGACATAACATAGCAGATATGTAATGAATTGTGAAACATTCATTGTTTAAAATTTGATTAAAGAGGTGACAATATGGACGAAATCATGAAGGGCGTAAAGATTGGCAAGCTTTTAGGCAAAGATGAAAAAAAAGAAACCTGCAAGGTTATCGCCATTGTAGTTGGCGTTATTGCAACAATTGCAGCCATAGCAGGAGCAGCATATGCTATTTACAGATTTGTAAACAGAGATGATTATGATGATTTCGAAGACGATTTTGATGATCTTTTCGATGAAGATGATGAAGACGAAGATGACTTTGAAGACTAGTGTGTGATGCAGAAAAAAGACAGCTATAGAGGGTCAGAAGCTCTTTATAGCTGTTTTTTTGCTAATAATGAAAATAATACATTGGATTGGAGATAAAATGAAAAAAGGTGTTGAATATACAGGTGTTGTAACAAAATTAGGATTTCCTAACAAAGGTGAAGTGGATTGCAGGGAAGATGGAGTGGCAACAGTTAAAGGAACCATACCGGGACAGACAGTGCGGTTTGTGGTTTCAAAAAAAAGAGCAGGAAAATCCGTTGGAAGGCTAAAGGAAGTGGTGGAAAAATCCCACCTTGAAGATGTCACACCAAAATGCCCGCATTTTGAATTTTGCGGAGGTTGTTCATATCAGACTTTAAGCTATAAAAATCAATTATCATTAAAGAAAAATATGGTGAAGGATATTCTTGATAATGCCATAAAGAGTGAATATGACTTTGAGGGCATAATTGAAAGCCCGGTTCAGTGGGAATACAGAAATAAAATGGAATTTTCTTTTGGGGACAAATACAAGGACGGTCCTCTGGCTCTTGGGATGCATAAAAGAAACAGTTTTCACGATATTGTCACAGTTAATAAATGCCGGATTGTAGATGAGGATTACAGAAAGGTAATGGATTGTGTTCTCAAACATTGCAGTGAAAGAGAGCTGCCTTTTTATAAAAAGTTAAAGCATGAAGGCTATTTGCGCCACCTTCTTGTAAGAAGAACCACCAAAACTAAACAGATGATAGTGGCAATTGTTACCACGTCGGATGAACAGTGGGAAAAACAGGCACAGCTTGATGTAATGGTGGAAAAACTCAGGGCTCTTAATTTAGAGGCAGAGTTATGTGGCGTTCTTCACATAATTAATGATGGTTTGGCAGATATAGTGCAAAGTGACGAAACAAGAATTTTGTACGGACAGGAATATATTTATGAGGAGTTGCTGGGACTTAAATTCAAAATATCAGTTTTCTCATTTTTTCAGACAAATTCATTAGGTGCTGAGGTTTTGTATTCTAAGGCAAGGGATTATATTGGTGACACAAAGGATATGACGGTGTTTGACCTATATAGCGGAACGGGAACCATTGCCCAGATAATAGCACCGGTGGCAAAGAAAGTGGTAGGTGTGGAAATCGTGGAAGAGGCTGTTCATGCAGCTAAAGAGAATGCCGAACTTAACGGTCTTGATAACTGCGAATTTATAGCAGGGGATGTGCTTAAGGTAATTGACGATATTAAGGACAAGCCAGACATGATTATTTTAGACCCACCAAGAGACGGAATTAATCCTAAGGCATTGCAGAAGATTATTGATTTTGGCGTGGACAAAATGGTGTATATAAGCTGTAAGCCAACAAGTCTGGCAAGGGATTTGGAAGTGTTGCAGCAGCAGGGATACAAGGTGGAAAAGGCAAGTGCCGTGGATATGTTTCCGGGGACGGTGCATGTGGAGACGGTTGTCAAATTATCCCTAAAAAAAGATACACCTAAGATTGAGGTTACAATGGAGCCTGATGAAGAGAGCAACTACACACCAGAAGAAAAGGCTACTTATCAGAAGATTAAGGATTATGTGAAGAACAAGTATGGTGTGAATGTGTATACTTCTTATATTGCACAGGTGAAGCGGATGTGTGGTCTGGACATGGGTGAGAATTATAATAAGTCCAAGAAAAAGAATCCAGAAGTGAAGCAGTGTCCACAGGAGAAGGTGGAGTATATTAAGGATGCGTTGAGGTATTTTAAATTGATTTAGTAAAATTGATGGTGTGTCACGGCAATATCACTAGATACTCCTACAAAGCCTATAAATAAGCCATTTCTCGGCTGGAAAAGTGCTCTACTACACACTTACTACACGTTTTTAGAGAAATAGCTCGGTATGATTATAATAAATGGATAATTGACATTATGGTATATATGCCATATAATATTTACAAAGGTGATTACATGACAGAATTTAAACTGATAGCATATGAAAAAGAAAATGGCGAGGTTCCAGTGGAAGAATTTCTGGATTCTGTTAATCCTAAGATGCGAGCTAAAATATTTGGATTGCTTGGTATATTACAAGAAAAGGGAAATATGCTTAGAGAACCTTACAGTAAACATCTGGATGATGGAATATTTGAATTGCGTTGTAAATTCGGAAGTGATATTACCAGAGTTTTATATTTTTTCTATTATGAGGGAAAAATAATACTGACGAACGGATTTGTTAAAAAGACACAGAAAACTCCTAAAGAGGAGATTAAGATTGCAAAGGATAGAAGAAAAGATTTCATAGAAAGGGTGATGAAGGATGAGAACATTTGATGATATGCTTTCTAAGCAGCTAAAAGATGATGAGTTCAGAAAAGAATATGAAGCTATTCAGCCAGAGATGGATGTCATAAGAGCTATCGTGGATGCTCGTACTTCTCAGAATATGACGCAGAAGGAGCTTGCAGAACGTACTGGTATTAACCAGGCAGACATCAGCAAGCTTGAGAATGGAACACGAAACCCTTCTGTTAATTTGCTTAAAAGATTAGCGGATGGTATGGGAATGGCTCTTAAGATTGAGTTTGTACCTAAACAGAAAGCGTGATTATATGACCTCACTGGATTGGTGTCTGGTGAGGTTATTTTTATAGGTTTTGAGTTATTTGAATAAAGTGATTATATATACAGAAAGGGGAAAATATGGATTTTTTTAATGAAATCATGAAGTTTGGTGATATATTTGAAAGTCAAGAAACGATAGATGAATTGAAGGACATATCTGACGAGATAAAAAAGTATGATGTTTATGATGTCTTAGCAAGAATATCAGGCTTAAATTTAATGCCTCATAACCAAAATAAATCTGTTTTATTAGATTCCTTGATAGCAGGTATTATTTGTGAAGAGGAAAATACATACAATTCCACATATAAGATGAGTGCTGGAAAGTTTAAGAAATTAATAGGAAAAATAAATGAAACTAATTTAGCATTGTCTATTGACCCGAATGAAAATGCTTTCTACCAGAATGTAATGTTGATGGATAATTATACGGTTTTTAATGGAATTGATAATACACCCGCTTATAATCTTCAAATGCTTATAGATATATTGTTCAATTATGAAAATGACTTTCCTAAAGAATACAACCAGAAAATAGGAAGATTGATGATGCTTATATTGGGATTATCAGAGGAAATAGCTAGAAAAATAAGCATAAAGGAATGTGAAATAGCATCTGATGAAGGAAAGTATGTGGTGATACCAGATAGTGAAAAGGTCAAAGAATATGCGGAATGCGTTGTGTTTGATGAACAGAGAATACAGTTGTTTCTGAAAGATTATTCTGATTTACTAGAAGAAATAATTATGCCTTTCGGAAGTGGTAATGTGGGTTCAATGAATAATAGACCATTTTACAGTAAACCATTTGTGAGAAATTGCAGAGACAATACAATTATATTACTTAATGTTTCTCTATTACCAAATTTTCTTTTCTTTCAGGCATTAAAAATAGCTTCAGAGTTTGGAATAAAGGATAAGGTGATAAATAGATATAACAATTATGTATGGCGAGATTGCCGTAAGTCACTAGAAGCATTGGAACATCACAAAATAAAGGAGAGCATGCTTGGAATTGAGTTAATAAATAATGCATATTATAAAGAATGTATCGTAAATGTGTATAATAATCAGTTAATGTTGACTGTTTTTGTATGTGATGATGCTTGTGACTATTCAGAAAGAACAATGCACTCAGAATATCCTGATGAAAAGCATACTTTGTTATTTGAGAAGAGAATGAAATATTTTTTTGAAAAAATGCAAGAAAATGCTATCGAAAGGAATGATATCTATTGTCTGTTGATAATTAGTGGATTTGGAAGAGGAATGGGACTAAGAGTAGCTAAAAATCCATCTAAATATAAGTCATTACAATTGAATCCATTTGAATTGCATTGTATAAGTGTCAATGAACGAAAAAAAGAGAATTTTGTACCAAGATATATACGTGCAAAAGAGAAAGTAAGCACACAAATACCAAATTTATTTAGTGAGCTAAATGCTATCAGCATATATACAAGTAATCAGTATTCATTTTATTTGAATGATGATTTTAATCCGTATAATACTACACTTTTGATTGCTCCAGGAGATTCCATTGATTATATTAATCAGTCAATAAGGAATGAGGGGGCTGTATTGATTGATTCTTATGAAGATGGTTGGAAAACGAGAGTGGTCTTGTGTGATGAAATGAGAAATATGTACACCGAAGAATGCATGATGGAGACAAAAAGGAGTACATTATGTATTCGTTATAATAACTGTATTATTTGGATTACATCTGGAGAAATAAAGGAAAAGGCAGATGTTAATTTGAATTTTTCAATTATGGACACTATATCTTATTGGCTGGCAGAATGCAAAGATATTATTGAAGATATGGAACTATTGAATACATTATATCATTTTTCAATAATATTGGAGGGTGATAAGAAAGCCTATTATTATGCTCCAACTGAGGATATTACTGTATCAGATTTAATTCGTGTTGAAAAAAGAGGCAGACATTATAATTTGGTATGGACACCTAAGGCATATAGTCAAATGAGTTGTAAGACGAATGCAAAGGAAAAAGAATTGTGCCAGATGCTTTTGGATATTTTAAATAATAATGCATATGAGCCAGTTGCTTATGAGGATAGGTTAGATAAATTGTTTGATAATCCGATGAGGAGAAAAATATTTTCTTTGGATTTTCAGGATAAACCATATTATAAACCAATATTGTTTACTGCGGATAGGATTGTTCGAGAAGAAGACGAGGATTATTTGCTTGATATAATAGGGAAATCTATATTACAAAGTAGTAAATGGACATATGGAGTTATTCCAGATGAGAAAAGAACAATGATTGCCAATGAAGTTGTAGGAATGTTATATAAAATGTTACAAGAAGAGATTGAGGTATTAAGTTCACATCATTTGGTAGAAGCGATTTATTCCGATTTGGAAGAAGTTTTATACAAGCTAATGCTTGCAGAAAAGACTTATGCTTATGAGTTGTCATGTTATCCTGAAAAAGAGGAACAATATATAACAGAATACAATAATTTGAATCGAGTATCATTAGCATTAAAATTCATGATGGAATACGTTGCTGCTAAACCGCCTAAAGGTGAGGTGACACTTGGTATAGGAAAATATGAATATATATTGGCAATATGCTCACTTATTATAGAGTGGGCATATAAGAATGACTTGTTTCACTATAACATTTTTAATACGCCAGTTGAAATATTGAAATCGGACCGAATAGGAATGAAGCAGGATGAATTTTATACAATATATCAATATGGCGATAAATATAGAAGAGAACAGTTATATTATAAATCTTCTAGTGATTTTCATAAAAAATATATCATCAATCATGAAGATTATTCAGATTCTTTAGATATTGCTTTTCAGGCTGAGTATGGGTATTCTTTTACTCAATTTTGTAGGTTAATAATGGGGATGATAGAATATGGTAAGGAGAGAGAAGAGCAGGAAGTTTATATAGCACCTAAGGAAAAACTTATAGAATATATTGTTCAAATTGATGAGAAGCTATCTAATGAAATAGCAATAGCCATAATTAAGGATATTTCTTTGACTGAAAGAGATGATTTTTTGAAAGTGCCATCTGGGTTTAGGAAAGAAGATGTATATCCATGGCGATTTAATCGTGCATATTCTTTTAATAGGCGGCCAGTAATAATCAGAAACGATATGATAATATGGGGTAATAGACAATTATATCATATGCTTATGTATGTGACAGACTTGATTTATGAGGGCAAAATATCAACAAAAAATGATAAGATGTGCACTTTGATAGGACGAATTAGTGATGATAGGGGAAGAAAATTTAATAAATTAATTTCAGATATCTTGTCAGATATGGAAGTGTTTGTTATTGATTCGAATGTTGATAGGATTAATAAAAAGCCTGTGGCTGACAAGAATGGAAATACATTAGGAGACATTGATGTGCTAATAATAGATAATGAGATGCATCATATATATGTAGCAGAGGTAAAGGATTTTAATTTTTCTAGAAATCCTTATGAAATTCAGCTGGAGTATCAGAAAATGTTTGTTGATGGTAAAAAGAAATGCTATGCAACAAAGCATGCTAGAAGAGTAGACTGGGTTAAGGAACACCTGGAAGATTTAAAAATATACTATCAACTATCTGATGTTATATGGAATGTTTACGGATTATTCATTGTAAGTGAGCCATTAATCAGTACGCAAGTATATCATCAAAAACTCGAAGTTGTATCTAGAGCAGAGTTAAGTGTGGAACGCATTAGAAGTATTAAATAATCCATCAAATTGCTAAATGTAAGAAGGTTGAAATACACCTTCTTTTTTAGTTTGCGCGCCATGGGCGCGCTCTAACGGGTGAAAGTCTCGAACACGCCCAGATAGTGGGAAGTGTATAGCTGAACAGCAAGGGTGTCCATCGTGAGATGGAATCTGAAGGAAGCTGTAAGCAAATCTCTGGTCCGACGGACAGAAATCACATATAAGGCTAGGCTATGAGAGATAAGTTGGCTAAAAGCAACGAAGTCTAATAACTATCACTTTTGTAGTAGCAGAGTAAATGTGGCGGATATATGGAGAGAAAGAGCGTGCACCTTAAGCGTGGAGGTCTCACAGAGGTTCCATTAGCCTAGTAACAACGAACTGTGAGAAGTCAGCCGAGCCCATAGTAGTGAAGAAGTTTCTGTAATGGAAATGGAGCGAAGGGGGCTTCGCCATGACGTTGTTTATGAAGTTTTTTGTTTTGGTTTAGGTTAGCTGCACTATCTGACTATGGAGAAAGAATTATTATGAACATGGATTTATTCATATTTCATAACCTTTCGATATCGTTCAAATAGTGCAGTTTTTTTGTGGTAAACTTCTAAAACCAACATAGAAGTGCCACACTCGGAACAACAGAGAGGGTCGTATCCAAAAGAGAGCAGAATGGATTGTCGCCAGTCCTGAATAGAATGTAGGAAACATTGTTTTTCGGGGATGTGGACAATGAGTTTTTGAATGAAGTTCAAAGCAGGAATGGTTTCAGTAACAGTTTTATTGTCTTCGTGTCTGGTGTAATGAAAGGTTACATTTTTGCCGTCATAAGTATCAATACGCGATGTGGCAATAACAGGTCTGCCGAGGTATCGGCTGATGTATTTAATGGTGATATCAGGAGTGCAAAGATTTGGCTTTGCACGGACATAAAAGCCGTCAGCGTGTTTCGTGTACATTTCATTTTTGACTTTGCGAAAAGTCGGACCAATGCGGGAGGTAAGTCGTTCAAGCAGGACTTTGCGGAAAGCATTACGAGGGAAACTGTAATCAAAGTGTTTGACAGGACGCCAAGGAGTGATGTTACCAGCCCCACCCTCGGAGATGAGAGCGTGGATATGAGGATTCCATTTTAAATCACGCCCAAAAGTGTGAAGAATACAGATAAGCCCAGGAGTAAAGTTTTCGGTTTTATTCATTTTGGAAAACATGCGTAAGACAACATCACGAACAGAATGAAATAAACAATCTAAGAGAGTCCTGTCTTCGAGAAAATAAACGCGAAGTTCCGCTGGGATAGTGAAAACACAATGGCGATGAGCGCAAGAAACAAGCTTACAGGACATATGAAAAGAACGAAGCTGGTTGTATTTGTTTCCACAGGAAGGGCAAAAACGGCTTTTACAGCGAAAGGGAACAAATTTAAGATTTCCACAGTGAGGACAGCCATACATGGCACCACCGTAAGAAGGGTCACCACAATGAATCATCTTGTTGACATTTTCAATGACAGCAGGACGAGGATGGAGTTCATAAATGATGTGTTCATAATAATCGGTAAAGATGGATTGTAATATATTCATAATAGAATTTTACAATAAAGAAGGAGATAAGAAAACCCCTTCCCCTCATGAATGAGGGGTTAGGGGAGTTGAGAGTGTCGCAGACACTTTTTTATTGTACCATGATGAAATGTTCACATTCGTGTGGTATAATAAATTGAACTGATAGTGAAATCTAGTTGTACAGAAAGTGCTACGGTGAGTTAGATGCTTAGAAATAATATTGAGATAGATGTAAAAGTTAAGTGCGTAGAAGAACAGACCACTCAGGCAGAACTCGCTGAGAAGGTTGGCACATCTCCGTCATACGTGAATCGTCTTATCAAGAGTCCCGAAAAGATCGTAAATAAGACGTTTGTCCAGATGATGGAACAGCTCGGCTATGATATCGAGATTTCTTACATAAAGAGGTAAATTCGCAAGAATTACATTCTCCATAATAGAAATATCGTGAAAGGATTATTTGACATGGATGAAGATACAATTGTTATTCCACCTGAAGACGTGGAAGTAATTGATGCCTCTGAATATAAAGAGGAATTAAGTGAACATTTTGAACAGGTGCCCGAAGTAGCAAAAACGCTGCTTAAGGAAGCGAAGACTGCCTTCTCAAAAATTGAAAAGGCTCTTTATATTGCACCGACATTCATTAACGCAGTTAAGGCCGCGATACCGGATGTTACGTTACAAGCTGTACTGACGGATGAGCAGAAGCAGCAGATTGCCAAAGGTGCACTGAAACTGATGACCAAGAAAGACGGATCCCTTATGGCGAATCTGATCAATCCTGAGACTAAAAAGATTGTGACGACTATTCCATTGAAATCAGTACAGATGGCTCCGGAAATGACTCAGGCAATGACAAGTTTTTCTGCTCAAATGCAAATGGCACAGATTGCTGAGCAGATACAGGCGGTTCAGCTAGCGGTTGAAGAAGTAAGAATGGGTCAGGAGTATGATCGCTTGGCAACGGCTTATAGTTGTCAGCAGAAGCTACTTCAGGCAATGGAAATAAAGAATCCGGAACTAAAGGCAATGGCACTTATGCAACTTGCGTCCTCAGCAGAAGATAGCAGAAGTCTTCTCATGCTGAGCCAGAAGACAAATGTTGAGTTCATCACGAGTCAGCCAGAAAACTTCTTCCAGAAGATCTTATCAGGAGCTTCTACCGATAAGATTAATGGCAGAATGAGTGAGATCCGTGAAAGTTTGTGTGCGGTCAATATGGTGTCTTTTGCGGAAGCGATGGCATACCAGGAGCTTGGTGAGCATGAGGCAGCAAGAAAGAGCCTGACATATTATTCAAGCTTTATCGAAGATACCTATGTATCTGTTCCGGCATTGGTAGAGCGTCTTGATCTGATTGATCCAGCACCTGAAAATTATTGGTCAAAGACATTACCGGATATTAGTAAGAAGGTTCAGGCACTTCCGTATGTACCAGAACCAAAGCAGATTTAAAATAAAACTGGTCGGAGGAAAAGAAAATGAGTAAGGAAGCAGAAATTCGAGTTTGCAAAAACAAGGAGTGCCAGAAGGTACTGCCGGCTGGTTACAAGCATAAGTATTGTGAGGCATGTAGAAATAAGCATGCTGAAACGGCAAAGAATGTCCTGAAGGGACTAGGAGCTGGAGCTGCGACTGTTGCTGTTGTAGTAGTTACAGGTGGAAAGATTAACCCAAAGAAATAGTGAAGGAGGAATAGAGAGATGCGGTCTGTAAAAATAAACGTGCCGAATCCGTCCTCTGAACAGATAGAGTTTTATCTGCGGGCCTGGGATGAACTTGAAAACTATCATCTGCAGGAAGATGCACTGGATAAACTCTTTTTCCAGCTTTGCCCTGAGAATGTAGAGATGTCCGATATTCTATTAAAGGTTGCGGCACTTAATGATTTCTACAGCACGAATATCTTCTCTGTTTATCCTGTTGCAAAGCATATCTTGTCATTGGACATAGATGCTCGTCTGGAGTCAGGAGATGTGACCCTTGTTTCAGATTTGCAGAAAGTAACAATCAACGGAGTGGAGAAGAAATTCTATTCATTCTCTACAAAGTATTGCAGTCACCATAAACCTCTTGAGTATCCTATTTATGATAGCTACGTAGAAAAGGTTTTGTGTTACTTCAGGGATAGAGATGGCTTCGCAAAGTTTAAAACTCCAGAGCTTAAAGATTATGAAAAATTCAAGGGCACGCTAATTGACTTCAGGTCATTTTATGGTTTAGATCAGTATAACTTGAAAGAAATAGATAAATATATGTGGCAACTTGGAAAGGCGTATTTTCCTAAAAACTATGGAAAGAAAAAAATGCAGGAGGAGCAGAAATGAGCTGGGAAGAAATGAGTACATCTCAAACGGTCTGTCCTTGTGGTAAGGGATATATCACACAGAAGCATTATGGTGATGACTGGAACAGATTTAAAGATGGCCCGGTTGTTATTGAGTGTGAAGACTGTAAGAAAAAGTATAAAGTTGAAGAAGTGAACCATTACAGAATGCTGACTTCTGATGGATGTTGGAGCGAATATTTTCTGCTTCCTAAAGACTATCCAGAGTATGATGGTCCAAGTGAAACTGCTACATACGGATCTTCAGCAAATCCTAATTGGGACTTTACTGGTTGGTTGATCCAGCATTTCACAGAAGCTGAATTAGAAGAAACGGAAGAGCAACTGCATGTTGTAAAGGCCAGTTCTAAGTTAACTGGAAATGCAGCGTATATTTGCAAGGAACACAAAAGCGCACTTAAGACTGTAAGAGTTAGTGCTATTCTTGCTTCAGTTGAAAGAGCGCTGTCTGCATATCCAGAATATGTTGGTAATAAGCAGCAGCGTGAAGAAATAAGGAAACAAGAGGAAATAGCACATGCAGATTATCATGAAGAAAAAGTAAAGCATCGAATTGCGATAAGACTAGATTGATGATAAGTTAGGAGAATAAAATGATAGATAGTATTCAGGAAATACGAAAAGCCTTAGATAAGGATTGTTATCTTGCAGCACTGGCATTATCTTTAACATTGCCGGATATCTGTTCGCAGGTAGAGAATGCTGTAATGGATGGAAATAGAACTCTCTATATTAATTGGTTCAACTCACATGCTGAATATGATGACTTCCATTTTCCGATGGCAGGATTTGAGACTCAGACTTTTGATGGCGAGATGTGCTACTCACTAAGATGTAAGGTTTTGCATAATGGTAATACAGAAGTTACTAATCCGAAGTTAAAAGTACTTGTGGATAGTTTTGAATTACTAAAACCTGACGATCAGGATTATAAACCTGGATACACATATATTAAAAAAACACAGCCGGATGGAACAGAAAAGGTGATTACCTGTATCGCAATTGATTATTTATGCGAACGTCTCTGCAATATGGCAGAGCAGTTCTACAACGGCTGGTCTAATAAGCAGGATTTTGATGCCCACAAGATTTGGAGTAAATGAGATGTTTCTATTAACGTCAAAAATGAATGACAAGTTCCCATTAACGCAGGACATCAATAGTGGTGTCTCGGGGCATGTGGAGACAATAGTTGCACTACATCGGACCGATATGTAAAAATCCTTGATTTGCGCGAAGGCAACGAGGAGAGTTCCGAAGAAACAACTGGCTGTAAAGCCAGTGTTTATGCGGAATTTGACGACTGCCCGCGAGTCGGGAAGTTTGTAAAAGTTTTCGACTTCCGGCACTTTGAGAGGTTTTTCAGGTTTGACCAGAGTGATCGAAAAACATACAAAAAGGCAATTTCAGACGGTGTGAATGTCTCAGTCGTATTGGACTGCGGCTTCGGAAACACATCTAGGTAGGAACAAATCGTTCAGAGCAACCTCGAAAACACGATGTGTTTCCTCGGTGAGGCGTATCCGCCAAATAGATTTCCAGACAAAAGTGTTTGTTCATGCAAGCTTGACTCGCACTTTTGCAGGAAATTTGCTTGGCTCTGAACAATATCATATCATTCAACTAAATAACAGAAGCGTGAAAGACCGTTCATTTTCAAGAAAAATTGAAAGTGAGCGGTCTTTCTTTATATCTGAAGTTCATTATATCAGATGGACTTCAGGGAAGATGAATTCGATGTATTCGAGAAAGGCGATTTTATGGAGACGATACGGAATGTGGAGATAAATCAGTTGCATGATTTTAAGAATCATCCGTTTAAGGTAGAGGTAAATACGGAATTATGCGAGCTGATGAAAAGTATTGAGAAAGAAGGAGTGATTGTGCCACTTCTGGTAAGGACAAATCCCTATGGAGATGGGTATGAGGTGATATCCGGTCACAGGCGAAAGAAAGCTGCTATATGGGCAGGAGAGATTAAGGTTCCGGTTGTGATAAGAGAATTGGATGATGATCAGGCAATTGTGGCAATGGTTGATTCTAACCTGCATAGAGAAAATCTTAAACCAAGCGAGAAAGCATTTGCATATAAGATGAAGCTTGATGCCATGAAGCACCAGGGAAAGCGGTTACCGGAGGTTTCATCATTATATGATGGTGCAGAAGTGCTGGCGGATAATGAAGCAAATCATGCAACTTCGGCTCAAGTTGGACCGAAGTGTGACACAGATGGAAATGGCAGAGCGCATTGAATTGGATGGAAAAAGATTGACGGCAGCAGTTAAAAATATTTGTGTTGTAAAAAGCAATACATGGTGACACACTATAAGAAACAGGAGGTGCATACTATGGCAACAAAAACTGCAAATGTAACAGCACGAATTCAACCGAATATAAAAGAGCAGGCAGAGGCAATTCTTGACAGACTTGGAATTCCTGTATCTGTATTCATAGATATGACTTACAGACAGGTTATTATGCGTGATGGAGTACCATTTTCACTAGATATTCCGGATAAACTTGTTACAAGAGATTCTATAACACAAGCTGAATTTGATACGATGATGCAGACCGGGCTTGCACAGGCAAAAAAGAACGATTCGGTATCTGTTGATGAGGCTTTTAATCAATTAAAGTCGGAGATATAGTGCATGAATGAATATGAGGTAAGGGTAACAAGGCTGGCATTAGGGTAGATGAAAGAGATAGTGCATTATATTTTAAATGATCTAATGGCACCGGACGCAGCAGATAATCTGCTTGATAAGATGAAAGCAGAGATTACTAAGTTGTCGAGTTTTCCAAAAAAACATGCCTTGATTGATGAAGGGCCATGGAGGACTGAGGGAGTACGCAAGATTGTTGTTAAAAATTTCCTGATTTACTATTGGGTTGATGATGAAAATAACAGAGTTCAGGTAACAGCAGTTATTTATAGCAGAAGAGACCAAATCGGGCAGCTAAGTAATATGGATATGGAGTAGTGGCTTAATCCATAAGGATTACCATAAAAGTATATAGTTGCAAATATATAAAACTGAATACGCGCAATGAAAGAAGCAGATATGTGGAAATATTCCACGTGTCTGCTTTTTTCATGCCCTAAAGATAACAACAAGTATCAGATAAGCTTGTTTCATACAGTTATATATCCCACACCTCAGGTGTACCGGCAGGGTATTAGGGGCAGCCGCCACTAACGAGATGGGTTTTCGTAACACGAAAAACGTATCTCGCCTACTATGTTACAGAAATTTCCAAAGCAGACATTTGGAAAAGAGTTAGGACGACAGGGGTATCATGTCGTCCTTTCGTGTCCTGTAGGGGAAGGTGATCCGCAGAACATGTATCAGTCCTATCTTCGATTGGAATTTGAACCAGAAACCAACAAGGATAGGGAGACAGATCCGTTACACCCTGCTATACCGGAATCTCCATAGGAGAAGGAGCGGAAGGATGCAGAATACAAGAAAAGGATAGATGAATTACTTGCTAAGCTCTATGCCGATGAGAAAGCTCGCAGGGAAAAAGAACGGAAAGAGATGGAAGCAGAACAGGAGCGAAAACGTAGGCTTGAGGCAGAAAAAAAACACATAGAGCAGGAAAAAAAACCGCTGGAATACTTTGAGAGAATGCTTCCGTCATATGATGAGTATGAGAGAGAGAAGTATTCGAAGAATTATGAGTCAGAGAGTGAATTATTAGTGCAGGAATTTAAGTCTGTAACATTACAACAGGATGATATAGATGTTGATATTATTGGACAAGGGAAGCGAATTCTTATTGACAATGTATGGGCACTCTACTATAATATTTAGTAGAGTGATTAAGATAGGAGTTATAGCTATGAGATTACAGATATATATGTCTCCGATGTTAAGTGAAAGATTATGCAAAGAAGCTTTGGATAAACAGATGAAACCATGCGAGCTTGCTGATCAAATATTAAAAGATCATTTTGGAATAAGAGAAGATAAGGAAGATTATCAGAAAGCATTGCACAATTTAATTGAAGAGATAGATCAATTCCTTAAAGATGACGAAAAAGTAAAAAAAGTGGGCGGTACATTTACCTTACTTGATTTTGAAAGTTTTCGGAGTATTGGAACACCAGCTGTTCGGAGTGCAGTAGGAAGAGGGATTGCTAAATATTTTAAAGAACGTAAAGATGTGGAGTATTGCAGAGATGCAAATGGGGAAATATGTAGAACAAGATCAAGGCATGCAGCAATATATAAAATTAGGCAAGATTAAGATGTATAACCTTATAGCACAAAAAAATAGAAAGGAACGGTTTTATGCCACGACCAGAAAAAGAATTTGGAGAACGTAGTAATGATGATATTATACGTGAGATTTTGCGAGAATATGCAAGTAGAGAAAATCCAATAGGAAAAGCAGAGATTATCAAACATGTAAAAGCGATGGGATATATAAAGGAAAAAGATAAATCTAAATCTAAAATAGAGCGCAAGGCAATTGAGGGGTTTTTGGATAGAATGGGTGCAAGAGTCTATGAAACGGAAGAAGAATGCGACGAAATTATAAGAGAATGTCGAGTGACTGAGCGAGAAATAATATTTACTAAAAAAGGGCAGAAAGGAAGGACGATTGGATACTGGATGATGGAAACATTATCTGACACGGAATGGATGTTTCTGATGGATTCAGTACTTAATAGCAAAATCTTGACCAAGAAAGAGGCAGATAATCTTGCAAATAGGATTACATTTCTGGCTGGCAAGAGATTTTCTGATTTGACGAATTATCGTCACCGTATGGGGAATCAGCCGTATTTTGTTGGAGATGATGATATAGATGAAAAAGTTGGTTATATAGAAAGTCGCGTCTTACAGCAAGTTCGGTTAATCAGACAGGCGATTAAGCAGGGGAAAAAGATAAAATTTAATCTGTGCGTGTATGATTATGGAAATCAGAAGGTAAGGCTGGTACCATATGGAAGATATGGAAAGGTGCTGCCAGAGACACCGGAGAAGTATAAAGAGGATGTACACAGGATTTGTTCACCATTTGATATTATATTTTTTAATGGACGCTACTATATGTTGGGAGCTGATTTGGAAACGGAAAGACGTACAGACTTGAAATATAAGCTGTACAGAATTGATTTGATGACAGACGTTACAATTAATCGAGCGAAAGCTGTTACAAAAGAGGAGGTCGGACTTTTAGAATTAAATGATCTATTTGAATATAGAATGGAAAATCCGTATATGTTCACAGGTAAGGTTGAGAGAGTAAGAATACGTATAGATGCAGATCAATTCACACAGGTTGTGGATTGGTTCTCAGATCGCTTTAAGGTTGTAGGATACGATGCGGACGAAAACAAGTATTATGATATAGAACTCAAAGTAAATCTCAATAGTTTTACTTTTTGGATATTGCAATATAGCGGATGTGTAGAAGTTCTTGACAGAGAGAAAAAAGGCGAGAAATCCTATAGAAATAAGATTAAAGAAACATTGAAAAAAGCATTGGAAAAGTATGAGGAGTATGACCAATGAAGATAATAACATGGAATATAAATAGATTTGATGGGGTATGGGACTGGTATGAAAAAAAGAAAGATAAAGACACCAAATATCGAGAAAAAATGGCAAAAGCAATCATTGGATATTTGGTTAAATTAATATCAAATGAAGATGATGTGGCAGTATTGCAGGAGTTCCCCTATTATGAGTATAATGGTAGTATTCAATGGGGTTGTGATGAGTATAGTAACTGGACATCTTTATTTGAGAAGAATAATCTAACAGTTATAGAACCGTACAAAAAGGGACTAAATGTAACAGTAGCTGTGGTTCCTAAGCAGAAAAGTGTATGGAAAAAGACAGATGGTGATGATTGTAAAACATCATTTAAAGATGGGTATTTAAATAAGTATATTGAATTGTTAAAAGAATTTAGAATACTTGGAATTCATCTACCTAGTTCATCTGTATTATTGCCTTTATTGCACGGAATGGGAGAAGCCGATAGACCGGACTTAATTTTGGGAGACTTTAATTCAGGAGATTACGTAATCAAGAATAGATGGGATGAAGAACATGAGTGTGAAAGACAACAGTATCGAAAGCTGATTAATGTATATGGCTACACGGATATTTCTGGAGGTGGTGTAACAAATCATATAACAGGATCTTCAATAGATCATTTTTTAATAAAAAATACAGTGCTTTTTAGATTGAATATAAAAAACGTTTTTATTGATGATAATAAAACATTGTCAACATTGTCCGATCATTATCCAATTATAGTGGAATTGGAAAAGAAGTTTTAGAGAGCCATTTCCTTCAAATACAACAGATGCCACTAGTGTATTTGGAACGCTTAACAAAATATGCTACTCAGAATCGGGTATCAGGTGTAAAACGAGAATTGAAAGAGAGATAAAGTTTTGTTTTTGATATTTCTGAAAGAAACGATTTGAGTAGATTTATAAACCAATTGATATAGTAAAATCTAAAGGTAAAAAACAAAAAGGGGCAGTTGTTTTGGAGTTTATGATAAAGAGAACCAGTATCTGGATGTGGTCAAAAATTACCTTGTATTTAAAACAGCATAATTTGTATTTTGAAACAGATCTGATGGAAGGTATACCGAGAATAACGATGGTTTTTAAGAATTGTGACAGATCTCCAGGTTATATTACAGAGGGGTGTATCTGGTTTTATGAGAATTCTATGGAAGTAAGAGTTTATTATTCAAAATTGGGTGCAGAAATATGTCAAAAGTCGAAGCATCTGCCTGAATTATACAGATTAATGAATTATATAAATGCCAGATTGTGGGTAAGCGTTTCAGATGGTCTGGAAGGTGCATTATATCAGTCTCAATATTTAATATTGCCAAGATTCTATGTTACCGAAGACGAAATGCAAGATATTACAGCAACAATGCTTATTCCATATACGCATTTTGAACTGGATATGTTGGAGATAGAAGATTTTATTACATCAGTGCTCCCCGGCTTGCTAGATGATTTAAGTATTCCAGTGTTTCTTTTGCTTGAAGGCAGGATAACCGCAGAAGAAGCTATAGATATGGTGAGGTCCTCGGGTGACCGAGGGTATATTTGAGAGTTCAATTTTAAAAGACGTTTCTGTTTTTGGTTTTAGTCGGATTGGTGACAGAGGAAGGTGAAAGAAATGGAACAAAAATTTAGTTCAGATTTAGAAATACCCAAATATCTCAAACGGAAAGAAAATGATATATCTAAAGCAAATAAGAAGTCAAAACACAGGCATCAATATGAAGAATGTCTAATTAGATATAAATGGAATTGGGAAGAAAATAAAATTCATACATCACTTAACAGCTATTGTATTATCTGTGGGAAAATCAATGATAAAATGAAAAATTCTATTGTAGTAGATTATATGCAAAAAATAGATACACCAGTGGGAAAACGTTATATACAGATTTCAGAGGATGTATTATATCAGACATATCGTGGAAAATTACCAGTATTTTTTGTAGAAGACATATATAAAGATAAATTTGTAAATTTACATAACACGAATAGCGTTAAAAGAGATGAAGAAAACATAGAGGTGAAGAACGTATGAAATGTGAAAATGTAGGTTTAAAATCAATATTGGCACCAAAATTCAGTAAACAGAATAAAAACTGTACCTTGTGAAATTACCATGTATCAGGCACTTGACTTTCTTTTGGAAGCAAGAATAAGGGATTTCGTGAATTTAACTAACAGATTCGTAGACACATCAAACTTATGGATTTACAACTACTACAATAGTGAAACGAAATCATTTCACTTCGATTTCAAGGAGAGAATTGTTCCGGACAAAAATATTTGCAAGAGTGCTATATATGATCAGGCATTTATTGATGAGCTTATTAATATTGAAGAACATGAAAATGCATCTGTCTTCAAGGGAAATATGGTTCATTATGTGGTATGCGGTCATAGTATTGAGGCTGTAAAAGATATGACGGAAACACTTATGCAGAGCTTAATAAGGGCAAAGCGTATAAGTAGCCGACGCATGGAAGTAATCAGCGAGATAGAACCTGATGTGTATCTTGTACAAAATCATCTTAACGACATAATTGAGGGGAATTACGGAGGAGTGGTAGTTCTTGATCTTACAGAAAAGTTTGGTTGTGATCCGGTAGATTATACTTTGACTAGCAAATATATAGTGAATCTTCTAAAAGAGTATAGAAATAAATGTCTTTTTGTTTTTACATACTCCTATAATTATTTGGAGGTCTAGAATGGAAAAGGATTTTATTGATGAGTTTATCACATCGAAAGATACAAGAGCTTATCTACATAGTATTCACCACGAATTTACAGATATAGAAAAGGCTACAATAGTTGCAAATCACATTATGATTTCATATGAGGAAAAGGTAAAGTGGTTAAAACAGTTTATGGACGAAATAACTGATGATGTATTAAGGAATAGGATATTAAAGGCGATATCACAGATTAGGGAAGACAAGCAATATTACAATGAGAGAAATATTGCATCAGGAAATATATCGTACAGTGAATCATTGTCTGACTTCATATTTATACCACACAACTTCCGGCATGGTGACATTGTAAGAAGTCTCTATGGTAACTGGAACACAACTATGTTTAACGAGAAGATAGGAATAATCTTAGGTTATTTTGACGATGATTATGAGCTTTATAAAAATCTCAGAGGAGATTATTCTGATGTTCAGGTTTGCGTAGATATTAAGTTTGATGGAGTAGCATATCAGGGAGAGTTTGAACATGAGCATATTAATCCGATATATATTGAGCGTATGTCCTTGAACGAAAAAGATGAGAGAATTGCATATCTTAAATATCTCACGAATTTATACAGTAAAAATAGTCATAGGATTAATGCTGATAACAAACCTGAATATGCAGGTGGTTCAGATGATTTATTAGAGCAGAGATATCTTAGTGAATATATCCCGGTTTATGATGATACTTCTGGTATTTGGTGTGTGCAGATGGGATATGGTTTTGAAAGAGGAGCTGTTGATTATATTGCGGCGGAGTTCTCTGGAACAGGGTTAATATATCATTTCGTGCGTAATGGTCAGTTGGATCATGCCCATGGATTTGATAGTGTGTTGGAAGAAGTTTTGCAGGATCCAGAAAATGTAGATATTGTCACAGACTATGGTGAATATTCACAGCAGGAAATAAATATGGTTAGTGGGATAAAGAGAGCTGTGATGTTTGTACAATCACACCGCAGACCTATGACCAGTGCAGAACTACGTGAAAATAGTATAGAGATAAAAAAATAAAGGAGAAGATAATTTTGGATATATATGAGGCATTTGCTGTATCAAATAAGCCAGGAGAAATAACATTAACAGGATTTCATTTCATAAAAGATGTGCTTCCACATAATTTTGAGGTTTGCTTAATTATAGAGAAGAATGGCCACCTATCTGCTGGTTGTTGGGACACCGGATTATGGAGCACTGAAAATGGAAAGGCGGGAAGCTTCAGGCAAAGCCGAGGAGGAGTAATTGAACTTGATAATGTACTGGCATGGTTACCTATAGAAGAAACAACAATAAACATAAAAGAATTATGGTGGAATCCTGAGTATCGTCTCATATCTATTTTTTTGAATTGTGTTATGGTGTTTGCAAAAGATGCTGATAAATATCTAACTATCGAATATTACGGTGGAAATGAAAAGAAAATCATCTTTCACATGGATGTAACGACGGGCAACATATTAGAGATTGATGAAAATGGCAGAGGCGAAATATACTATCTCCAATCTACAATGAGAGCATGGTATGATGATTTGAAGGAAAAACTTTTGGAAGGCTATTATAGTGGCAGATATACTGTTTTGCCAAAGTGGGAGGAATAGCACTTATGAATTATGAACCAAGGACATTAGAAGAGATTGTCGTTGGGAGTGAAAGATTTAACAATGAGCAGAAGTTATAAGCATACACCAGTATACAAAGTCGGTGGCAAAACGAAATTTGCCAAGAGAGTAGCGAATAAGAAAATACGTCGTTCGGGAAAAGATAATCTCGAAAATGCATATTCGGGTAAATCCAATGATTATCGCAAAGAAAATGAATCATGGCATATTTGGGATTATAGATTTTGGGGAGAACCAATATGGAGAGCGGAATCTTGGCGGAACATAGAGGGAAAATTATGGGAAAAACTTTATAAGAGAAAGTGAGGCAATAGATTATGGCAATTCAGTTTAAGGAACTTAGAAAGTATTTGGAAAGAAATATCAGGTTATCCATATGTTTTGAAGATGGTCATTATCACGATTATCTGATGATTTCGGACATACCGGCTGAAAAATACAATGACTTATATATTTATGGTGTGGGAATGGCAGATGTTGAATTTTCTAAGGATATATACATATCTCAAAAGGATTTAGACGGAGTAATTGTTTCAATAAACGATGATACGATAGAACCTGCGATTGAGATTGTTCTTCATGAAAATTCACGTGAGATAGAAAGAAAGGCAGAAGATGTTCTTTTGTTCAAAGATATAAAGCCTTATTTACAGATAGGGCGAAATTTTGCTGTTGTTAATAGAGAAGACTGGTCATACAGATTATACGAATATCGAAATGAAATTCCAGCTAGTTATGACGACATGTTTGTGTATGGTATAGGCATGGAGGATAATTTAGAAGAAAGCGATAAAAATATCGCAAAAGTGTTGGAAAAAAGAAAATTTGATTCATGCTTGAATAAGCGGATGGTAATTGTGTTGTCAAATACAGCGAGGACGGATATTGAAATAAATGGAAAAACTATATATGGAATATTTTAGAGCGAAGGATGGTTATTATTATGAATTTGTCTGAGTTTTTGGAAAATTGGGATGGTAATACACAAATTGTGGTAAAGACTGATACAGAGGAAGTATTTTGCGGGAAGGTTGCGGATGTATCCGTGGATATAGCATGCAGATATAGTATTCCTAAAGCTGGTGTAAAGCATAATAGAGAAATAATGCACATAATTGTAGAGCATAACGGCAAAGAAAAAAGCAATTGATTTCAGTAAGCGGATTAAAAATAGAGTACAAAAATGGAAGGTGGATTTGTTATGGAGAATAGATTATTTTTATTATATTTTCCGGGTTATTATGATGGAGATGAAATCATTGGAATATATGATGATATATCGAAGTTGAAAGCTTCATATGAACGCGTGATTAGTAATCCTGCAGATGAGTATGGATTTCAACAATATGATTTTTATCTCAATAATCCTTGTACAAAACTTACGATAGAAGAATTCAATCAGGACAATGAAATATTTGTAGAAGTAGAACCTGAATTGCTATGGGCAGAGTTTGATAAGGAATCTGTTTATGGGAAGGGACCGTTCTTTCTCCTTGTTACAGCAGATGAATGGAATCATGATGCCGACGAGTGGCTTGGAATATATGTAAGCAAAAAGACAGCAAGGGAAGCCTATGATAGGGCAGTTGCATGGTGGAATGAAGAGCAGAAGCGGGTGTCGGTTTCTACATCGCAAAGAGTTGCGATATTTGAGTATATTGCTATGGATGACAGATTTAGAGAAGTGGAACGAAAAGAGCTAGACTGAAATGAGAAGGAGATTCTAAGTAATGGCAACTTATGTTATTGGAGATATTCATAATTCACTAAAAAAAATTTGATGAAATGATTAAGCTGATATCACCTACAACGCAAGACCAGATTATTCTTTTAGGGGATATATTTGACCGTGGAGGTGCCGAGCCAGATCCTGTTGGTGTTTATTTTAGAATTTGTGGGTTAAATACAAATGTAAAATGGATTCGTGGTAATCACGATCATCTTTTGGCAAAATATATCTATACTTACTACGGAACTGTCCCAAAGAAGCGAAGCAACTTGCAACCATACAGGTATAATTTATTCGATTTGATGAAGGACAGACTTACTGAGGCAGATATGCTGAATTTGGCGGATCAGATTATGGATCTGCCTTTGCATATTGAACGAATAATAAGGTAACAGGGATTACCGCATACAATAGGAGGTCACATATGAATAGTATAGTTTATGTTGGGATGGATGTCCATAAGGAACAGTACACACTTTGTTGTTATAGTTATGATACAGATAAGGTTGAATATAAACAGACAATACCATCAGATTACAAACTTGTTCTTAAATATATGGAACAGGTTCGTTCAAGATATGAAGGTGAGGTTACATTTGTTTGTGGATACGAGGCAGGATGTTTGGGTTATTCTTTGTATCATCAATTAAAAGATCATGCTGTAGATTGCAAAATATTGGCTCCAAGTACAATGGCTGTAACCAATACACATCATGTAAAAACTGATAAAAGAGATGCTGCAAATATAGCCAGATGTCTGGCATTTCATACTTATAGTGAAGTATATGTTCCAGATAATGATGACAATGATGTTAAGGAATATATTAGAATGCGTGATGACCAGAAGCTGTATCTCAAAAAGGTAAAACAACAGATACTTGCGTTTGTTTTAAGACAGGGAAAACGTTTTGAAGGCGGAAAATCTTATTGGACTATTGCACATCTGAAATGGTTAAAAAATTTGGAATTGCCAGATTTACAAAGAGAAGCTTTAGATGAGTATCTTCTGACGTATGAATATTTAACAGAAAAAATCAACAGATTTGATGAAAGAATAGAAGAACTTGCATCAGCAGAAAGATACGAAGAAAAAGTAAAACATATGAGTTGTCTTCTTGGAATTAAGACACATACAGCCCTTTAAATGATTGTCGAAGTTGGTGATTTTGAAAGATTTGAAAAAGCACCGAAATTTGCTTCATTTTTAGGTCTTGTACCAAGTGAAGATTCCAGTGATACGAGAGTTAATCGCTACAGCATAACAAAAGCTGGAAATAGCCACTTGCGAAGACTTTTAGTTGAAGCAACCCAGAGTTATACAAGGGGAAATGTAGGACACAAATCAGTGGCATTGAGGCAAAGACAGCAAGGAAATCCACCGGAAGTAATTGCGTATGCAGATAAAGCAAATGAAAGGCTTAGACGAAGGCTTTACAAAATGACTCTAAACAAAGGAGTTAATCGAAATGTGGCAGCAACAGCAATAGCAAGAGAATTAGCGTGTTTTATCTGGGGTATGATGACAGAACATGTAAGTTAGTAGAATATTCATCTGTTTCAGTCAAGGATGCTTCGCATCGCCATTGGCGACAGGTCCCTGACAGAATCATCTGAATATTCTTAAGGGTAATCAAGCAGAAGAAACTGACTCTGTCAGATTACATCTGCAAAACAACTAATTAACACTGGATACAGAGGTAGAGCCTTGGAGCACTCTAAGGTCCTAATTATTTGCGACTCACCTCTGTTGACACTATATTTATATATTTTGATTCACGCTAGGAGACGGCAAGATTCACGGCGGATCATTGACCTGTTGGTAACCAATCCACGTATAACAGAGTGGCCAAGGCCAGGGACTGTTAGTCTGGGGTTCTACCTCTGTACCCAGTGTTAAAATTTAATGAAAGGAAAAGTTTGTGGTGATTTTTGTGAATTTACTCTTGACAAAGGTCACTTCATAACAGGTGAGACAATGGCAAGGATAACCAAGATTGAAGCCATCAAGAGTTTCATAGAAAAAAGAAAACACGAGTTGCTGCCTATGCCAGAGTATCTACCAGATCGGATGGGCAGTTACTAAGTTTGGAAACACAGAAGGAACATTACGACAATTTCATTAGTGCGAATTCCGAATGGGAATATGCAGGTCTGTATTATGACGAAGGTGTTTCCGGCACAAAGGTGGAAAAGCGTGATGGACTGCTTGCACTTCTGAAGGATTGTGAAGATGGCAAAATCGACCGAGTGATCACAAAGTCTATCAGTCGATTTTCAAGAGATACAACCGACTGCCTGGAGATGGTAAGACGACTGGCATTATTAAACATTTATCTGTACTTCGAAAAGGAAAATATCGACACCGAACACATGAGTTCAGAATTGATGCTTTCCATATTAAGTTACATTGCAGAGAGCGAGTCGAGATCCATTTCGCAAAACAGCAAATGGTCCGTAAAACACCGCTTCGAAGAAGGGATTTTCATTATCAGCTATCCACCATATGGATACGCAAACGAAGATGGTAAGATGGTAATCATTCCGGAAGAGGCAGTAGTTGTTAAGGAGATTTTTTCCATGACCATTAACGGCATGGGAACCTATGTGATTGCAAGAGAACTCAACGAAAAGGGCATTCAAAGTAGGAAGGGAACTAAATGGCATCCATCCACTGTAAGAGGAATTCTGCAGAATGAAAAATATACCGGGGATGTAATTTTTCAAAAGACATATACCGATGATGATTTCAATCGGCACACCAATTACGGAGAGAAAAACATGTACCTTTGCAAGAATCATCATGAACCGATTATCAGCCATGAGATTTTTGATAAGGCGGCAGCAGTGATTGGACAGAGAGCAAAAGAAAAAAGCATTGAGGCAGGTATTGGAAAGTACCAGCGTCTTTATGCATTTTCCGGGAAGATTATCTGTGGCGAATGCGGATCAACATTTAAGAGAAGACAGCATTATAAGCCGAGCGGAGATTATGTTGCTTGGTGCTGCAATACGCATATTACAGATAAGGATGCCTGCTCTATGATGTACATCCGTGATGAGGACATCAAGACAGCATTTCTCAGAATGATTCGGAAGTTGCAAACTGCTCATGCAAAGGTATTAAAGCCTTTTGTTGAAGAACTAAGAGGAGCAAACAATAAGGAAGGATTGTACCAGGTGCTTTCATTGGAAGAACAGATAGAAAAGAACGTGGAACAGATAACGGTTCTTACGAATCTGCTGAGTTCCAGTTATATCGAGCCGGAGATTTTCCACACAGAAAAGAATCAGCTAATCTTAGAGGCTGACAGGCTTGCAATGGAGAAACAGCTGATTTCGAAGAGTATCAATGGTGACCTTACTCATTTGGAAGAGGCACAGAAGCTCCTACGGTTTGTTTCAAAGAAAGCAGAAATCACAGAGTTTGAAGATGAGATGTTCCTGGAATATGTTGATATGATGACAGTTCATTGCAGAGATGAAATAACCTTCAATCTGAAATGCGGACTGAATTTAACGGAGAGGTTGGTGAACGCATGACACATACACCATACGGATACATCATTGACAATGGTCAAGCAGTTATTGATGAGCCAAATGCAGAAAGAGTGAGAATGTTATTCCGAGAATACATTAAATGTGGATCCATGAGAGCTGCAGCTAAGAAAGCCGGAATTGATAAAACGCACTCGGTAATCGGCAGATTTCTAAAAAACAAAGTGTATGTTGGCACAGAGTATTATCCGCAGATTATCAATGAAAATGTTTTTACGAAGGCACAGGAAATCAGAGGAAACAATGCCAAAAGCCAAAATCGTATAGGAGCATACAGACCTCATCCGAAAGGAGAGATTGGTACTTTCACTATTAGAAAGGTAGCAGTGCAATACGATGATCCATACAAACAGGCAGAATACGCATATAGTCAAATCACGGAGGTAGCAAATGAATGAGAATGTAACATTGATTCCTGCCAGAATACGAGCAGGCAATCGAATATCTAAGGAAGAAAATAAGCCGAAATTAAGAGTCGCAGCGTACTGCCGAGTCAGTACTGACAGCGATGAACAGGCGGGGAGTTATGAAGTGCAGGTTCAGCACTACACAGAATATATTGGCAGAAATAAGGAATGGAAACTTGCTGGAACCTATACTGACGATGGAATCTCCGGCACCAATACCAAGGAGCGTGAAGGATTTAATGAGATGATCGATGACTGTATGGCTGGAAAAGTAGATTTGATTATTACTAAGTCAATCAGCCGATTTGCAAGAAATACCATCGACTGCCTAAAGTATGTAAGACAGCTGAGAGAAAAGAATATAGCCATCATATTCGAGAAGGAAAACATCAATACCCTAGAGGCATCTGGGGAGCTGCTCCTTACTATCATGGCTTCGCTTGCACAGCAGGAATCAGCATCCTTATCACAGAACGTAAAGTTGGGACTGCAGTTCCGATACCAGGAAGGAAAGGTAGTAGTGAACCATGAGCATTTCCTCGGATATACGAAGGATGCAAAAGGAAACCTAATCGTTGATAAGAAAGAAGCGAAGGTTGTGAAGCGTATCTTCCGAGAGTATTTGGAAGGGGCAAACTTTAGAGATATCGCAATGGGACTGGAACGAGATCATATTAAAACCGGAGGAAAACGTTATAAATGGCATATGAGTACGGTTCGTGGAATTCTTTCAAATGAGAAATACATTGGTGATGCACTTTTGCAGAAGACCATCACAACAGATTTTATCGAAAAAACAAGAATTAAAAACGATGGAACGGTTCCCCAGTATTATGTAAAAAACAGTCAGGAAGCAATCATACCGAGAGATGTATTCACCCAGGTTCAAGAAGAAATGCTAAGAAGAGCCGATATGACAAGTGGAAGAGATGGGAAGAAACGAAGAATCTACTCTAGCCGATACGCACTCTCAAGCATTTGCACTTGCATGAAATGCGGAGATATTTATAGGCGAGTGGCTTGGAATAACCGAGGCAAGAAATCAATAGTATGGAGATGCTGCACAAGAGTGGAAAATGGACCATCGGGTTGCACAGCACCGACAGTGCCGGAGGAAGAACTTCAACAGGCAGTTATCGATGCCATGAATGCTGTATTGGAGAGTTCCAAGGATGTGATAGCTATATTGGAAGAGAATATTCTGGAAGTTGTCAGCCAAGACAATTCTGATGAAATTGAGGAAATTAACAAGACCATTGCATAAAAGCAAAAGGAACTCTTGGAATTGGTACACAGCAAAAAAGATTATTCGAAATGTGCTGATGAAATGGAAAAGCTTAGGCAGAATAAACAGCTGCTTTTGGTAAAGCATGCTCAGACCGAAGGCACCAGACAGCGAATCAATGAACTTGTAGCCTATGTTAAAACACAGGATACTCAGATAACCGAGTATGATGATAAGCTAGTAAGGAAATACATCGATCAGATAAAGATTTATGACGATAAGTTTGTGGTCTGCTTTAAGGCCAAGATGGAAATCAATGTTTTAAGATAAAATATAAAGAAATTAGCAGCGTCCAGACGGAAGTCTGGACATTTTAATTTACAAATAATAAAATTATATGAAAAATAATTTAGAAATAATTGCGATATATTGACAAATATAGTTGAAATGTGTATGATAAAATAAAAATGTACGATAAGGAGAAAAATTATGGCTGAATCGAAGCATGATAAATTTATAAGAGTTGCTGAAGCTAGAACAAACAAAATTATTGATATGATTCGACTTTTAAGTAACTGCTCTAATACCGCAACATATGAATACACTGATGAAGACGTAAAAAAGATTTTCTCTGCACTAGAATCAGAATTAAAAACTTGTAAAAGCAAGTATCAGGATAATAGCAATAAAGAAAGCAAATTTACGTTGAGGTGATTTAGATGACTATTGAATGGAAGTTTCCGCATAATGGATTTGGACAAGTGCGTGGAGTATCGGACGCAGGCATTGAAACCTTTACAGGAACAGAGATACAGTCGCTTGCAAGAGAAATTTGTCAAAACTCATTAGATGCAGCGGTGGAAGGCAGTAATGCGACCATCAAAGTTGATTTTGAACAGTATAGAATTCCTTCTTCTGATATTCCTGGATATGAGCAGTATGCTTCTAAAATTCAGAAGGCTTATGATTATTGGTCGAAAAAGAATAGTGAAAAGACCATTAAGGTACTGACAAAGGCATTAAATGCAATTAAGAAGCCTAATACAGTTGTTTTGCGAATTAGCGATTTCAACACAACTGGACTTAGCCATCCATATGAGGATAGTGACGAAGGCTGGAATGCATTGACAAAACTCGATGGTGGTGCGACAAAAACGGGTGATAAAGCCGGAGCATTTGGAATAGGAAAGAACGCACCATTTACAAATTCGGATTATAGATTAGTTTTTTATAGAACTCTAAATGAAGATCAAGAGACTGCTGCACAGGGAATGTCACGCTTTATATCTTTTCCAGAAGATTTAAGCAATAGTATGAATACGATGACAACTGGAATTGGTTATTACGGAAATCCGGAAGGTAACTTACCTGTTGATTCTATCAGTGAGTTGGAAAAACTATATCAGAGAACTGAGATTGGTACAGATGTTTTTGTGTACGGATTTAATGCGGGACATGAATGGAATAGCGATGTAATTAACGAGGTTCTAGAAAATTTCTTGATGTCTATTCACAAGAATTTATTAAGTGTTACAGTTGACAATAAAGTCATCGATAACTCTACGCTTGCAAGTTATCTCAGCACGTATAACTCAAAGATAAAAAATGCATATTGGTACTACCAAGTGCTTGTTCGACCTGAAACAAAAGTGTTCAAAAAGGACTTTCACGGGATGGGAACTCTAAAACTTAGCGTTCTGGTCGATCCTTCGGAGAAATTGAATAGAAAAATTCTCATCACTAGATCTTCCGGAATGAAATTGTTTGCATTGGGTAGTATGTCGAGAATTATTTCATTTTCTGGTGTGCTTGAAATGGGAGGTAAAGAGCTTAATGAATTCTTTAGAGAAATGGAAACGCCAGCACATGATAAGTGGTTGCCAAGCAGACACTCAACAAATGTGCCGCTTGCAAAAGAATATAACAATGAGCTAAAGGATTGGATAAGAGGCTGTATTCAAACGTTGGGCGAACATTCCAGTGACGATGAAATTGAAGTTGCAGGTTTGGCTGGTGTTCTTCAGAAGGAATCGGATAAGACTAATCAGCGTGGAGATGACAGTAATAAAGAAAGTCTTCAAGATAAGATTGGTTCCATTACAATTCAGCCTCGAACATCAAAAACAAAGCCAAAGGGTTTATTTTACGGCAGTGATGGAAATGGAAAGTCGAAAAACACGGATACGGAAGGAACCATCGGTTCTGATGGAGATGATCCAACAACTCGGAATTTAGGTGGTACTAGACATAGGAGTAAAAAGGATTCTCATAAAGGAAGAGCGGAACAAGGTGGACATGATACCGTACATAAAAGATATGGTGGAGATATAAACCAAGAACTTAAGAATGTTAGAGTTATAAAGACATCGAGAAACACTTATAGAGTTTCCTTTATTTTGCCACGGGATATTTGTGCAGGGCATGTTGAGATTGTTACAGTTGGTGAAAATGGTAAATCAAATCGACTGGCCATCCATTCTGCATCAGAGTTGATGGGGTGCACAGGAATAAAGAAGAGTTCGGAAGGTGTAGATTTTTCTAGTATGAAGGGAAACGAAAAAGTCCAGTTTGAAATCACTTTGCTTGATAACCGGGATTATGCGATGGAGGTAAATGTATATGAACATAACTAAAAGATTATATACATATCCAGTTCTAAGCGAAGAAAGAGATGATTACACTGATTCTGTCTTTGATGCAGATGTGCAGTATAAAATGAATGGTGTTAATAATCTGTTGTTTGATTTCGATATAGAAATGGATAACAAAGAACTTCAGAAAATGATCCTGGAAGGTGATGCTGAATATGTGATTCATATTGAATGCGCAAACACATCATATAGAACTACAATTCATGATATTTCCAATCACGTAAGCAAAGAAATTCCGATTGGAAGAATTAACGGAAGAATAGAAATTATCGTTTTAATAGTGACAAAAAAAGATGTTAATCATTTTGTGAATTCTAATTGGGACGATGATTATCAAGGGCTGTCATTCGAACTGTCGAAAGGAAGTATTCTTGCGTATAAAAATATACCAGCTATTGATATTGTAAAGAATTACGAAGAATTTAACAGCGCAAGTTCAATTTTTAAGGTGTATAAGCGGTTAACAACAGAACCAAAGCCAATGGAGGTGGAATTGTCAACTGCACAAATTGGTATCGGTTTGGGATTAGAAGAGTATGAGATTTACTCTCGTTTCTGTGACAAAGAAGAATTTCAACCAATATTGAACTCCATGATGGTTTTCCCTGCCTTAGTATATGTTTTTGAAGAATTAAAGCAAGAGAATGGCATTGAAAATTATGCAGGTACAAATTGGTATATTTATTTATCAAAGGCCTATGAGAAACGTGGAGTAGACTTGGAAAATGAGATGTTATATTCAGATAAGACCTCTGTGCAATTAGCACAGGAAGCAATGGAATTACCGTTGAATGCTGCATTGAGAAAATTTGCAGATTTGTTTGAAACTGATGAGGAAGAGGAGGATGTTTAAATGAAACTATATTTTATGAAAAAAGAAGCACTGGACATCCTTAAATCAAACCTCGATATGGTTTACAACATGTATTTCACAGAAAAGGATAATAAATGGCTTTGGAAGGTATGTGGAGGAGATCCGTTTGTCGAATTTAAGGAGATACAAGATTTCCAGTTGGCACCGATTGATTCTGATATGTCAAAAGGTGAAGTTGAGTTTGCGAACTGTAAGATTATTTATCAGCACTTGTCATTTTTGACAGAGTCACAGGCTTGTGATGAAAGACTGTGGGCGGGTCTGTGCCATTCGGTTTATTACGATTACCTTAGAAAAAGATGGGACTATGATACAAAATCACCTAAAACACAGAAAGAGGCTGTATCAAATATAAAATCGAGATTTTTCTTTTCTGGTGGTACAAGAGCCGGATTATTTAGAAATTCCATAGCCAAGTGTTGGTGGGTTGGAAGAAATACCTATGATCCAAGTAATGTAGCAAATCCATTTGAAAAATTGGATATTATAGGTAGCAACGATATTAGTAGTAAAATTTCCGATATTTTTTACAGTAATAATTTCTCTGCAAATCCGGTTATTTTGAATGGCATCGTTAAAGCATTCAAAAACTTCAAAGAGGAAAACACACAGCTTTCACTCAAGGAACATATAAGACCAACATTGCAATTCTTGAATGCAGTAGGCGGTGGAGTTGTTTTAGATTGTCTTGATGAGGATGAGATTGCTGATATGCTCATTGATAACATCTATGGAATTTTACAAGGTGATGAGCAGGGGGTAGAGATTGAAGAGGAATCCGAAGAGTATGAAGATATGGATGTTGATGGCAATGACATATCAGAAGAAGAAAACTCTGAAGATAGTGTTGAAGAAGAGTATATAGTTATTGGTCAAAAAGTCAATGTTCGTATTAAGGAAACCGATGAACAAAAAACAATACTGGTAAATTATCTTCCGAATTCCACAAAGATTCCGCCATTGGCAAAAAGCCTTTTAGGCTGCTGGATTGGAGATGAGGTTCCTTTCCAAGGAAAGACATATATTATAGAAGCAATTCAAAAGTAGAGAACAGTTAAAAAAGTGTTTTCAGTGGTGACACTTTTTAACGATAGCCTCGACCTATCGTTAAAAGGTTCATGGATATGTTTCCTTTCACGATGGTAATTCATAGACAGCAGTCCTTTCATGTGGAGACTGTGTGTTTGCTTAGCCGATAAATAAAGGAGTTTCGAGGATTAGAAGTGGGAAAATGGTCGATTTGTCCACCTCTTGTCCACGAAAATTAAAAAAAGAGTGAAACTAAAAGGTGTTTAGTATAGGATACAGAAGGAGGTAATCCTTTTTGAAAAAGAAGAAAGACGAAATAACCATCCGTTCCAGTGCAGCGGAATATTTGACCTATGTTGCTTCTGTTGGCGACCAGCAGGACAGTATTGAGATGCGCTATGAGGATGAGAATATATGGTTGACACAGAAGATGATGGCGGCATTGTACGATGTGGATGTTCGTACAATCAATGAGCATATTAAGAAGATTTATTCCGACTCAGAGCTTGAGGAAGATTCAACTATCCGGAATTTCCGGATAGTTCAAACCGAAGGTTCCCGTCAGGTGACTCGTGATACAAAGCATTATAATCTTCAAATGATTATTGCGGTTGGATTCAAGGTGAATAATGAACGGGCAGTGCAGTTTCGTAAGTGGGTCAATGGTATCGTGAAGGATTACACCATCAAAGGCTGGGTCATGGATGACGAGCGTTTGAAGAATGGTGGTTCTGTGCTTACAGTAGAATACTTTGACCGTTTGCTTGAGCAGATTCGTGAAATTCGTTTGTCCGAGCGTAGATTTTATCAGAAGATAACAGACATCTATGCTACAGCTCTTGATTATGACCGGACAGCAAAAACAACAAAGCAGTTCTTTGCAAAAGTGCAGAACAAGATGCACTATGCAGTTCACGGACATACAGCAGCGGAGTTGATTTATGAGCGAGCCGATGCAGATAAGCCACATATGGGATTGACCACTTGGGCAGCAGCACCGGAAGGCAAGATTGTAAAAAGCGATGTGAGCATTGCGAAGAATTATCTTTCAGAGAAAGAAATGCGTTCACTGGAGCGTATTGTATCTGCTTATCTGGATTTGGCAGAGGATCGTGCAGAACGTCATATTCCGATGACAATGGAGGATTGGGCGAAACGACTGGATCTATTCCTGATGGCAGATGACAGAGAGGTACTTCAGGATGCAGGTAGAATCACAGCAGAAATTGCCAAGGCAAAAGCTGAAACTGAATTTGAAAAATATCGTGTCATTCAGGACAGATTATTTATGTCTGACTTTGATAAGTACATGCTGGAACTGGAAGAGAATGCGAAGAAGTAGCAGTGTTTCAATCAAATTATTAATTCAGAAAATTAAAGATTTTCATTAAGAGAGGGCAAGCTGGAATTCCTTGAATTAACTTATGTGAAAAAAGAATAGCATAAGAAAAATAATATTCTACTGGAGACGGCATGGTAATATATGTATATCCGGTATAGTAACCGACTAAATAGAGGTGAAGCATGATTGAAATAATAAAAATATATAATCAAATTCATGGTGATATTTTACTAATGATAATTAAAATAATCATAGGAACATTGCTTATTGTAAATGAAAAATACATATCTCGAAGGTTTAAATATAGTGTAATAGTAATTTATTTTGGGATGATGCTAGGATGTTTTATTCCAGGGTACCTTGATTTTTCGGTAAAGGGTATTTTTTTAGGGACAATTGTAGGTTTAATATTGGGTTGTATAATTGCCAAATATCATAAGACGGATCATATTGCTAATTCACTATTTTTATTAATTTATTTCTATGAAATTATAGGATGCATTTTTTATATTTTTAATATAAACTTTTCGGAAATACTTGGAGTATATAATTACGATATTGATTATAAAACAATATATGTTGCATTAATTTTTTCCGTTATTTTGACAGTGATAAGTTATATTGTTTTCCGTAATAAGAATAATTTTATAAAAATAGTTGAAGAAAATAAATATTTTTGGATAGGTAATTATTTTGTTATGGGAGCGGTTATAGGATTTTGTATGTTTCCTATTTATGGACCGGGTGATTGGAATGAGATGAGTATAGAATTGTTAAACGTCACCGATGATTTTCAGGTGAATTGTTTAGTAATGTTTGAAGTTGTGATATTAATTGCGTATCGGGAATATAAAAAAACGATAACTAATATATAGATTCAAGTAGTTACTAGATTGGTGGCATTCATGCATTGGGATAGAGACAGTGTATGTTTTGAGATTTCACATTACCTTTAAAATTAATGGCAATAAAGATATAATATAAAAATAAGTATCTTGAAAAAGGAAGGACTTTAAAATGAATATAAAACTATTGCAAACATTAAGAAATTATAACAAAGACAATTTTATAAAGGACATTATTGCAGGAATTATTATTATGGCGGTGTCTATTCCTATCTCTATGGGATATGCACAGATAGCCGGTCTGCCTGCAGTTTGCGGATTGTATGGTTCGGTATTTCCAATTCTTGTTTTTGGACTTTTTTCTACATCGCCTCAGTTTATATTTGGTGTGGATGCGGCACCGGCAGCTCTTGTAGGCTCGGCACTTTTGACACTTAATATAGAGGCAGGTTCAGACAAGGCTATGGCAGCAGTTCCTGTTATGACGTTTTTTGTTGCCTTATGGTTGTTGGCTTTTTATTTTATGAAAGCCGGAAAGCTGGTTAATTACATTTCAGCACCGGTAATGGGTGGTTTTATAACAGGTATTTGTACAACAATCATATTAATGCAGATTCCAAAGGTTATGGGAGGCACATCGGGAACAGGAGAGTTTTTCGAATTAGCCGAACATATCTATAAGACTGCGCTTAATATAAATATGCCATCAGTAATTATGGGAGTGATAGCGCTGGTAATACTTTTTGCCTCGAAGAAGATAATGCCTAAATTTCCAATGGCAGTAGTTTTAATGTTTGTGGGTACGATTTTCACAATAAGTCTTCCAATAAGAGATTGGGGAATTAAGACTTTAAATGCAGTAGAGCCGGGACTTCCAAAGTGGAGTATTCCTGATTTCTCGGCTATTCCCATTCAGCAGACCATTACAATAAGTTTATCAGTGGCAGTAGTAATTATGGCTGAAACATTGTTGGCAGAGAACAGCTTTGCTCAGAAAAATAATTACAGAATAAATGACAATCAGGAGATTTTAGCTTTTTCTGTAGGCAACTTTATGGCTGCTTTTACAGGATGTTGTCCTATTAACGGTTCAGTTTCACGTACGGCAATGGGGGAACAGTATCAGGCAAAAACTCAGCTTACAGGTATTGTGGCAGGACTTTCTATGATAGTGTTGCTTCTTTGTGGAACCGGATTTATCGGATATCTTCCTATTCCTATTTTGACGGCAATAGTTATTTCGGCACTTATGGGTGCAACTGAGTTTGACTTGGCAGTAAGATTGTGGAAAGTAAGCAGAACTGAATTTTTAATTTTTATGGGAGCTTTTTTCGGCGTGCTTTTACTTGGAACAATAAATGGAGTTTTAATCGGCATAATTCTTTCTTTTACGGAAATGATTATAAGGACTTCAAAACCTTCAAGATGTTTTCTTGGAATACAGCCGGGACACAGACATTTTAGGGATTTGAAGGAAGGAAGCCAGATACACGCAATTGAAGGTGTTGTAATTTATAGATTTAGCAGTAATCTGTTTTTTGGAAATATTCAGGTGTTACAGCGTGACATTGAAGACAGCATTAAATCTGATACTAAAGCAGTAATTCTTGATGCAGGTGGTGTTGGAAGTATTGACATAACTGCGGCAGACAGGCTGGCAATGCTTTACAAGTCCCTCGAAGAGAAGGGGATTGGATTTTATATGACGGAGCATATTGCCAGTATTAACGAGCAGCTTAGAAAACTGGGACTGGGCTATATGATTGAAGACGGAAGAGTCAGAAGAACTATCCATATTGCTTTGAAGGACATGGGAATTGGTAGACCATATCCTTTAGAAGGCGGTGTGGAAAATGTAGAAAGAAGTGCTTCAAGAAAAAGAGCTGACAATAAGGTTCAGGAGTTCGTCTGGGCATATGGTGCTGAAAGTGAGGAACAAATTGAAAAACAAATTGTCCTACAGATTCAGCAGTTAAAGAAAACAGGAGACATGGAAAAACTATTCCACGGAAGCTGGTCACATATGGATGCTTTTGATGAGGACGAGTGGTTAGAACATCTGGAAGAACACCTAAAAGAGATTGTTAATATTTCGGGAAAAGATGAAAAGACCATTGCTGAACGTTTTGAAAAGCATAGAGAAGAAATACATATAAGAATCAGGGATGAGCATCCTGAAATGGCAGAGAGATTTAAGGAAAGAAGGCATATTCTTGATGAACATTTGAAAAAAAGACATCCGGAAGTGTTCAAATTAATTGAAGATTTAAGGGAAAAAGAGGATTAAATGTAACTTCTACCCAACCTATTTTCTTATTCCACACACTATATTAATGAAAACAAAAAGTGCACATTTGTTTATCATGGAGGTAAGTAGTGAACAAGATAAATGCAGACAGATTAATAGTTGAATACCAGCAGAAAATATTTGGATTTGCAATGTCTAAAATGAGAGATGTTGATAATGCAGAAGAACTTGCTTCAAACATAGTGTTGGAGGTATATAAGTCATTTCTTAAGTCGGATAATATTGCAAATATAGAAGGATATGTATATAGAATAGCAAGTAATGTATATGCAAGATTTATTGACAGAAAAATGGCAAATCAACACATAGACATTATGAAAATAGAATATCCGGTGTCTGAGAGCGGTTTTGATTGTATTGAAAGTGGAGAAACATACAGAAAACTGCGAAGAGAAATTGGAATGTTGTCCAATAGACAAAGGGCAATTACATACATGAAATACTATAAGGATATGTCTGTAATGGAAATCGCAAAAGAACTTAATATTTCTGTTGGAACCGTAAAATGGCATTTATCTGACATCAGAAGTGGATTGAAGGAGAAAATTGATATGGTTAAGAATGGTAATTTGAGTGTAAATCCTGTATATTTTGTTAGTATGGGACATAGTGGAAGTCCGGGTAAAAGTGGTGACACAAAAGATATGTTTGATTCAAGGTTAAAGCAAAATATTGCATGGAGTTGTTACTATCAGGCAAGGACAGTAACAGAAATTGCAAAAGAATTGGAAGTTCCCATTGCTTATATTGAAGGAGAACTGAGAAAACTGGTTGAGTGGGGATATATTGATCAGATTGATAATTCAAAAAATCCAAAATATCTGACAAATATGTATATAACAGATGTCAGAGAAGATTTTTCAGAAGAGTTAAAAATTAAAAAAGATGTTGCCGACTTTTTATGCGAGAATCTTTTTAAGGACATGTTTGACAAATTTGATAAGGCAGATGATAACTGGGGAATGATATGTCCAAATAATGATAAGAATTATTTGAAATATAATTTAATAATGATGACATTAATTTCCCTGGGAGATGATTGGGAAAATTGGGAAGAGTTTGCAGTAAAAAGACCGGATGGAGGACATTTTATTGCTTATGCAAATGTGACGGATGATTGTACAAAAAAGAAGTTAGACGATAAATACAAAGGTTGCGGTTATATGTTTGATCAGGTATGGAGAGATAACAGGCAGGTGCTTCAAAGTATACAGTATAACTGTATGTACAGTGGTAGAAGTATAGATTGGAGAAACAATAATCCGGATGATTGGGAGGATTTGTATTCGTACATATCAAATGGTTGTGAGAAAGACAAGATAAGTGTAAATAGTTTCTCAAATTTATCAGCAAAGGGATATGTAGCTGACGGGAAAAATCAGATTACACTTATAAATGTAAAAGACGGAAATTTAGTGGAGACCATAAACAATTTTGTAAAAACTCATATGCAGATTCCGGAATTTGTGCTGGAAGAAGGAAAAAGAACAGATGAAAGATTCTACAAGGCAAACCGGCATAAATATCCCAAACATTTGGAAAAACTTGTAAGATACAATAATAGCAACTCATTTACATGGGGAGAAAATATTCCTTTTATAGTTGAAAGAATGCTTGAAGTGAGAATGTTAAAACCACTGACTGATAAGCAGAAAAAGGCGGTATTTACAGTTGTGGCAATAAATGGCGAAGAATGATATAATTCTATAAAAATAATGAAGCACTTATAATTAGCTTACCATATGTACACGCTCTTTATGTAGAAGGATAATTGCATTAGTCGGGAAGACTGGTGAAGTCGTGAGATGTATGGGAATAATTGGTGTGGAAAGGATGAAATTATGCAAACAAAACAAAGGTTATTTATATGTTATCCAAAATGTTCAACGTGTAAAAAGGCAGAAAAATGGTTAGATGAGCATAACATAGAGTACACGGAACGTCATATTGTAGAAAATAATCCGTCATATGATGAGTTAAAAAAGTGGTTTTCTGAAAGTGGCTTACCCTTAAAGAAATTTTTCAATACCAGTGGATTGCTTTATAAGGAAATGAAACTTAAGGATAAACTGCCGACAATGAGTGAGGATGAACAATTAAAATTATTGTCAACAAACGGAATGTTAGTAAAACGTCCATTGCTTGTTGATGGTAATGAGGTGTTAATTGGATTTAAGGAAGCAGAATGGATTGAAACACTGCTGTAGAAAATCTGGTTTATATCCATGTAGTAAAAGAAATAGTGGGTGTGTAGACAACATCTATGAAAAGGAGCACAGATAAGATTATGAAAACAAGACAGGAAGCAATATCCTATGGATTAACATTTGAAAATACATATTTGGACACCCCATTTAAGGATACTAATTGGCAATTAATAAGAATAAAAGGAAGCAGAAAAGCATTTCTTTGGATTTATGAGAAAGACGGAGTTATTAATTTAAATGTGAAGGTTGACCCGCAATGGAGAGATTTCTGGAGACAGACATATAAATCAGTTGTGGCGGGATATCATCAGAATAAAGAACATTGGAATACCATAATTCTTGATGGAAATGTACCTGATGAGGATGTAAAAAGAATGATAGCCGAAAGTTACGACATTATTACTGACAGTCCAACAAAAAGAATATACGAAGCTGTTAAGAAAATTCCTAAAGGGCATGTGGCAACCTATGGAAGGATTGCGGAAATGGCAGGGGAGCCAAAGATGGCAAGAGCCGTAGGAAATGCATTGCACAAAAATCCGGACCCTGAAAATATCCCATGCTTTAGAGTTGTCAATTCCAAAGGAGAACTTTCAGGGGCCTTTGCTTTTGGTGGAGAAAATGAACAGGCAAAGAGATTGATGGAAGACGGAGTGGAAGTGGTAGAGGGTAAAGTAGATTTGGAAAAGTATGGAATATAAAGGCTTAGGCTAGCTTAAACCCTCTCCAAGGTTAAAATGTTTATAATATTTAAAATAAGAAAAATTAGTTATCATCAGCTTTGAAATCGTAAACCAGAGTAATTACCTTTTCTATTTTTAAAGTTTCACCGATAACATCCATTATTTCCCGGATTTCTCTATAGGCAAAAGGTGCTTCATCTAAAGTCTTTTTATTTATGCATGAGGAATAAATTACCTGCATTTCTTTTTTTTGTATGAGGATAATGTATAATTAGACTTTATGCCCTCCCGGGTCATAATACGACCGGAGCCATGGGGAGCAGATTGGTTCCATTCGTCATTACCAAGCCCCGTGCCTAAAATAATGCCATCCTGCATATTAATGGGAATAACCATCTGCTCACCGGATTTGGTGGAAAAAGGATTTGTCAATGAAAAATTAAAAAAATATAGGGTCAGTTGGAGAAAAAATGACTAATGTATGGTGATAAAATTAGAAAAGAGGGTGGGGAATATAAAATAACTTTTCATATAAAAAAATGTGTAAATTTTGGGAAAAAAGTAGACATATGTTTTTAGAGTGACAATATGTGTCTATGCAAATTTGTATAATTCATATAAATGGAAGGATGGAGGAGCGAATATGCAAAGTGAAAGCACTGATAAGATGCAAAGAGTGCTTGGGATATACAAAAAATTAATCAATGGTGAAATTGTAAATAAGATAGAAGAAGCTAACAATTATGGTGTAAATGAAAGGAGTATTCAAAGAGATATTGATGATATCAGATGCTTTATGGAATCGGAAATAGGGCGAACAGGAATTATCAATGATGTTATTTATGACAGAAATCAAAAGGGATTTAGATTGGAACAACAGAATCGTACAGAATTGTCCAACGGGGAGATGCTGGCAATATGTAAAATTTTATTAGATAGCAGAGCCTTGTTGAAAAACGAAATGATAGAAATATTAGATAAATTAGTTAAATGTTGTGTTTCAAAGAAAAATCAGAAAGATATACAGGACCTTATAAAAAACGAAAAATTTCATTATGTTGAACCGAGACATAAGACGGAAGTTATGGATAAAATGTGGAAGATTGGACAGGCAATCAAAAAATCACAATATATTAACATTAATTATGAAAAGCCAGGTACAAAAGAGATGGTTAAAAGGAAGCTGAAGCCGGTGGCAATAATGTTTTCTGAATATTATTTTTATCTAACAGCCTTTATAAGTGATGAAGAAGTAAAAAAAGATTTTGATGTGATAAATGATTCTTTCCCCACAATCTATAGAATTGATCGAATAAAGGAATTTAATGTATTAGAAGAAAAATTTTACATACCATACAGAAACAGATTTGAAGAGGGTGAATTTAGGAAAAGAATCCAATTCATGTATGGAGGCAAACTTCGGAATGTAAAGTTTAAGTATACAGGTGATGACATTGACGCAATACTTGATCGCCTTCCAACAGCCAGAATAATTGAGAAAGGGAGCAACTATTACATCATAAAGGCTGAAGTATTTGGTAAGGGAATAGATATGTGGCTACGGAGTCAGGGGGATAAGGTTGAGATAGTTGGAATGGAGTAAAAGTATGTTTTAAAAGTATTTAAATGCTGATTCAAAGCAGTTATTTGGGGAGTTATGTTTATGTGTTGCAAAAGCAAATAATTGAATTAAAAGAGGAAAAAATGGATGAATGATATTGAATTAAGCTATGAAAAATTAGAGGCGAGAATAGCTGTAGTTCAAGGACCTAAATGTGATAAGTACGATTATATGATTGCAGCTTTTGCGGGCGTATGTGCAGGCTTAATTGACGCATATTTTGTTGGTGCACCTAGACAAAGTAAATTAGGAGATTTGAGTGACAAAGCTGCAAATAATATTCTTGAAAAAGTAACGGATAAAATGCTTGCAAAAGATACTAAAATATACAATGAATTAAAGGCAAAAGGTTTAAAAGGTGAGGGATTAAAGAAAGCGTTAATAAATAATGGTTTACCTGAAAACTTTTCCCAAAAGGGATATCCTGAATTTAAGGATAAGATAACTTATTTAGAAAATAAGTATAGAGTTAATTATGATCAGTCGACAGGTGATAAATTTATGGAGAATATTAAATTATCACCGGATAATCATCATTTAAAAAGCTTAGGACATAGTCCTGACATAATTGGATTATTTGTTTCAATATTGGATCAATTTACAGGAAAATCGACTTTTATTGATAATGGACAACTCGTAAGATTGGTTCCGATTAACAATTCGTTTGAACTCAGAGGTGGAAACTTTATTGCAAAATTATATTGTGGATTTATAAATTGGTTTGGACATTTGTTGTCTGATATGTGCGGATCACATAGTGCCAAAGGTAGAGGTGCAGGAATACCGATTCCATTTTTTGAGTTGTTTCAGTTTTGTAACTTTGGATCATTTGATAATGGTAAAAACGATAAATTGTCGATTGCTGAAATGTCTGTAAAGGTATTTGAACATGGGTATGATTTACGTTTTATGGGAGCTATGGCGGTGCCGGTAGTTGTATGTGATTTGATAATCAAATTTTCATGGACAGTTAGGCAATATTTTATTGAAAATAAACCATGGAAAGAATGCATACCTACATCAAAACATCCGGATTTAAGATGGATGCTGATTATAGGTAATGCAACTTTATGTACAATTGATGGGGTAGATGCAGCTATTAGATCTGCTGGTCAGATGTTAGAATTTTTCTTACATTTAAATATTGTAGCATGGTTTATGCTATTGAAGCGCGTCCTTAAGGAACTAGAACTAAGAGGTGGATTTACGTATGAAGATTTGAAACTTCAATACGAGTATTTAAATTACAAAATGGATGAATATATAGGAAAACTAGAAAAGATAGACTATGAAAATATTCAAAATAAAATTAATGAATTGGATGTTTTAAGGAATGTATTATATGAAAGTAATGAAGATGCAATAGATTTCGCAACGAGCGAATATATTAAGAAGCATAATTTATCAGAGCAGGTATCTAGTTATGATAATTTTATAGATATGATGGAAGATGATAATCAAACATTTATACTTTAAGGAGGAATAGAAATGGCAATGTATATTGAAAAAAAGAATGACAAAATTAACTATTTGAAAGGATTGATTAGGCTAGTAAAGGCAGACGGAATAATTGCAGATGAAGAAGTTGAATATATTAATATTGCTGCAGTTGGGATGAAACTAGATGAGGATTCAATAGCAAAGATTAATGAGTGTTGGAATTCATCAAAAAAGATATCTGTTGAATTTTCGACTAAGATAACAGCAATGTTTTTTATTCAGGAAGCAATTCAATTGTGTGAGGTAGATGGATCATATGATGAAGCAGAAAAAAATGAAATTCGTAATTTAGCAGAGGAGTTAGGCATTAGTGAAGAGAAGATTGTTGCTATTGAAAAATGGGTTCAGACAGGTATCGTTTGGAGACAACAGGGTGAGGCTTTGATTAAGGCATTAAGCGAGGATTAGGAGGAGTGTCATGGGATTAAAAAAATTTTTATTAGGTGCAGGTGCAGTTGTAGGTGCAATCGTTGCAGCACCTGTTGTGCTACCAGCTGCTGCAGCAGTGGGAACAGCGGCGGCCGGTACAGCTTTAGGTGGAGCGGCAGTGTCGGCAATGGGAGCTGTAGGTGCCGGAGTGGGAGCAGCAGCGGGTGCCGTAGGATTGTCATCTGTAGCAACTGTAGTAGGAACTTCTGCTGGAGCGGCAGCCGTAGGTACAATTGCAACAACAGCAGCCGTAGGAGCAACCACTGGAGTATCTGGTGCTATTAAAATGAAAGAATCAAAATCGATTAAGGAACAGGCAGAGGAAGTTTATAACTCTGCGAGAGATAAATTTGATGAAAAAGAATCTTCAGCAAATGAAAGGTTAGAGCAGCTTGGAAAAGATAAAGTTGAAACATGGACTCATATTGTAAAATTTGCCGATACATATAAAAAAGTAAATAATATTTCTTTTGAAGGTGAGGTAGCAATTGATGAAGAATTAAAATTTGATGAAAATCAGTTAGAAAATGTAAATGTATTAGCTATGAGCGTTCGAGATGTTGTTAAAGGTGGAGTTATATCATTAGCAGGAGGAGAACTCGCAGGTCTTGCTGTATCAACGGGTTTTACAAGTCTGGCAACAGCTTCAACAGGAGTAGCAATCTCGTCTTTATCAGGAGCAGCAGCTACAAATGCTTCTCTAGCTGCATTAGGAGGAGGAGCATTAAAGGCTGGAGGTCTAGGTATGGCTGGTGGAGCTACAGTTGCAAACTGTTTAACGTTTGCACCGGCAGCAGCTATAGCAGGAATTTATTTTAGCAGAAAAGGAAGTAAAAGCCTTGAGGCTGCTAAAGGAAGCCTAAGTGAGGCAGAAGAATTAGCAGAAAAAATGAAAAAAGCAGGAATTGAATTAGACAAGTTAAGAAAATTAGCAAATAAGTTGGATGCTATCGTAGTTGATTATGATAATGTATTTAAAGAAAAATTAGACAAGTTTGTAAAACTTGTTGATAGAGAAAAGGACTTTAAAAAATATTCTCAATCGGAAAAGAGAGAGGTATACATTGTTGCAAAATTAGCAGTTATATTGAAGGATCTTACTTGCACACCTTTGATGAATGAAGAAACTTCAAAAGTATCTAAGTATAAGGTTGACAAGGTTATTAATAGTAGCAAGGAGGATTATAATAAATTAGTCAATTAATGGTCCTTTTTCTCACAACAATGACATATCCTGTCATCCTGTTCTGATATATTGTACTTACAATGAAACATACAAGTAAGGTTTATTCTTATCAGTGAATGTTAGAAAGGAAAGGTACAAAGATGTTTAAATTTATTGAAAATTTAATGGCGGATGCGAAAATCAGAAAGTGTGAAAAAGAACTGGAGGAGTCAGATGTTTCAATGGATGATATGCACCAGTTGAATATGGCAATGAAATTATGGCAGGAGGAAGGAATGGATGCTGCTGAATCCTGGGAACAGTCAGGAGCCATGAGAGAAAAATTGAGAGTGTGAAAGTTTTTCTGTAAATTAAATATTTAAATATAATTAATAGGCCTTCTATGATAAAATTTATTATTATAGGAGGCCTTAATTATGGCAAGAGAAAGAAAAAAAGTACACAAGGTACAAATGACTGATGGCAAACGTGCCATCATCCACCAGCTATTGGATGAATATGACATCCAGACAGCTGAAGACATCCAGGAGGCATTAAAAGATCTTCTTGGAGGTACAATCAAAGAAATGATGGAAGCTGAAATGGATGACCATTTGGGTTATTCAAAATCACAACGTTCAGAATCCGATGATTATCGAAAAGGTTACAAGTCGAAGCGTGTCAACAGTAGTTATGGCTCCATGGAAATCGATGTTCCACAGGACCGTCGTTCTACTTTTGAACCACAAATTGTAAAAAAACGTCAGAAAGACATTTCAGACATTGACCAGAAAATAATCTCAATGTACGCAAAGGGAATGACAACAAGGCAGATTTCCGACACAATTGAAGATATTTATGGATTTGAAACATCAGAAGGATTTATTTCTGATGTGACTGATAAAATAATGCCACAAATCGAGGACTGGCAAAACCGACCGTTAGATGAAATTTATCCTGTTGTTTACATAGATGCCATCCATTATTCTGTAAGGGATGAGGGAATAATAAGAAAGCTTGCGGCCTATGTAATTCTCGGCATTACAGTGGACGGGAAAAAGGATGTATTAAGCATAAGTGTTGGAGATAATGAAAGTTCTAAATACTGGTTGTCTGTATTGAATGAATTAAAAAACCGAGGTGTAAAGGACATTCTTGTTATATGTGCCGATGGTTTAAGTGGCATAAAGGAAGCCATATCAGCAGCTTTTCCAAACACAGAATATCAAAGATGCATAGTTCATCAGGTGAGAAACACTCTTAAATATGTACCTGACAAGGACAGAAAAGTTTTTGCAAAAGATCTTAAAACAATATATCAGGCAGTTAACGAAGAAAAAGCTCTTGAAGCTTTAGACAGGGTGACTGAAAAATGGACTCCGAAGTATCCAAACGCAATGAAAAGATGGAAAGACAACTGGGACGTAATATCACCTATTTTCAAATTTTCAGATACTGTCCGAAAAGTAATATATACAACCAATGCCATTGAAAGTTTAAATTCAACATACAGGAAACTTAATCGTCAGAGAAGTGTATTTCCAAGCGACAAGGCATTGTTGAAAGCTCTGTACCTTTCAACGTTTGAAGCAACGAAGAAATGGACAACGACCTTAAGAAACTGGGCTCAGGTGTATGGAGAACTGAGCATTATGTACGAAGGCCGTTTGCCTGAATAGCATAAAAAATACCCAATATCAAGGATAAATATACGCCCGTTATAAAACGGGCGTCCTTGACATGGGTATTTTTATATGCTAGTTATATAAACAAGAGCTGCAAGCTCATTTCATGAACTTACAGCTCCATCACTTATCATAGAATGTCTATTTACAGACTTTATTTCACAGACTCACATAAAATCTATCCCCACCCACTTTCCACCATTCCCCTTTGTCTTATCCAAATTATATGATAAAATACATAATAACAAGAAAACATAGCGAGGTGTTCTAGTGAGAAACAGACTAATTATTTTATTTATAATGATATTTGCCCTTACAGGGTGCAGTGCTGACAGCAGTAGTATTAGATTTGGTGCGGCAGGAATCGGCGGTGCATACCATGTATTTAGCGATATTTTCGCAGGAGTAGTGAGTGAGGCGGACAACGGCTATGATATGCAGGTAAAAACCACAGCCGGTTCGGCGGCGAATCTCCGACTTTTATCAAAGGGCTATCTGCAAATGGCAATTGCCCAGAATGATATGACAAATGATGCGTACTACGGCGAAGGCAATTTCGCAGGTGGCGATAAATACCGTGGATACAGTGCCATTGCAACATTATATGACGAGGCATGTCAGATTGTTGTAAGGAAGGATTCAAACATCAAATCGGTAAATGACCTTCAGGGAAAGAATATCAGCATAGGAGAAAAGGAATCAGGAACAGAACAAAGTGCAAAACAGATTTTACAGGCTTACGGACTTACAGACAGATTAGTAAAAACAGTTCAGTTAGATTATACCAGTGCAGCAGACAAGTTAAAAGATATGGAAATTGATGCATTTTTCTGTACAGCAGGAACAGCCACTACAGTAATCAGTGAACTGGCGAAGCAGTGTGATATTGAACTATTGTCATTAGATGATGAAAGTATCAAAAAACTTGAGTCAGCTTACAAATCATACAACATATATACTATTCCGGCAGGCACATACAATGGACAAAAGCAGGATGTTAAAACGGTTGCTGTTAAAGCACTTCTTCTGGCAAGTGATAAATTATCAGACAAAACAGTTAAGGATATAACTAAAATTCTTTTTGATAAGAAGGAAGAAATTCAGCTGGCACTGCCGGTGGATATTTCCTTAGATGAAAAAACTGCTGTGGAAGGAATTTCAATTCCATTTCACAAAGGTGCTGCAGAATATTACAAAGAATGCGGCATTGACGTTAAAACAGAGAAAGGAAATAATTAACAGCTGATATGAAGATAGAATTGGATATGTATCAGACAATGGCAGTTGCTGTCCTTGTTCTGATGTTGGGAAAATTTTTAAAAAAGAGAGTTAATTTTTTAGAAAGATTTTGTATTCCGGCACCGGTTATTGGTGGCGTAATATTTGCAGTATTTACATGTATATGCTATGTAACAGGAGTGGCGGAGTTTACCTTTGACGATATTTTAAAGGAAGTATGCATGGTATTTTTCTTTACATCTGTAGGCTTTCAGGCAAATCTAAAGGTTTTGAGAAGTGGCGGAAAAGCAATGATTGTATTTCTTGGATTGGTTATTACCTTAATTGTATTTCAGAATTTTCTGGCAGTAGGACTTTCAAAATTGCTAAACATAAGTCCGTTAGTGGGATTGTGTACAGGCTCAATTCCAATGGTTGGAGGACATGGTACGGCAGGAGCCTTTGGCCCGGTTTTGGAAGACTTTGGAATTGACGGAGCCACTACGTTATGTACCGCAGGAGCTACATTTGGTTTAATTGCAGGAAGCGTAATGGGTGGTCCTGTAGGAAGACGTTTAATAGAAAAGAAAAAGCTGTTAGATACAGTTGTTCAGGAAGATGACAGCTTGTTGGTGGAAGAAGAGAAGAAGCACGAGAGACACACAAGTATGTACCCTTCAGCAGTTTTCCAGATTATCATTGCCATTGGAATAGGTACCATTGTGTCAGAGCTTTTGTCCCTTACAGGAATGACTTTTCCAATATATATAGGTGCAATGATTGTTGCAGCCTGCATTCGTAACATAGGAGAATATTCAGGAAAATTTACCATATATATGGGTGAAATAAATGACATTGGTGGTATAAGCCTTTCACTGTTTTTAGGCATGGCAATGATTACCCTTAAAATCTGGCAGTTAGCAGAACTGGCACTTCCACTGGTGATTTTATTGGCAGGACAGACACTTCTTATATTGTTCTTCACATATTTTGTAGTGTTTAATGTAATGGGAAGAGACTATGATGCAGCAGTATTATCCTCAGGTGTATGTGGCTTCGGAATGGGTGCCACCCCTAATGCCATGGCAAATATGCAGGCATTGTGTGAGAAATACGAGCCATCAGTTAAGGCGTATCTGTTAGTTCCATTGGTAGGAAGTTTATTCGCCGATTTCTTAAACAGTTTAGTAGTTACATTCTTCATTAACTTTTTATAGAAAATGTATATTCGGGAGGTATAAAAATGCTCATAAAAAAAATAAGAAAAAAACGTGGTGATTATGAGGTGGAAAGTGAAAACCTTGCAGTTCCTGAAATCCATACAGGAGAAATAAAGGAAGAAGAAAAGGACGACAAAACAGACAAGGACGGGTACATCACATATGATAATGTAGCAATACCGGAAATTCACATTAAGAGAAAAAAATAAGGAGGAGGTTTCATATGAATAATTTTGTATACGACATACCTACTAAGGTGTATTTTGGAGAAAATCAGCTAGGTCATTTAGGTGAAGAATTAAGTAAGTACGGAAAAAAGGTACTGCTTGCATATGGTGGCGGTTCTGTAATTGACTGCACAAAATACATTGGAGCGGCAGCTTTTTATGACGGAGATGCATGGGATATATTAGAGCAGAAAACAGACGTTAAGTAGTATCTTCCTATTGTGGACATCCTCATGGGCAATAAACGGATTTATAGATGGTGGCAAGCGTCAGGCGTGGAGTTGTCATCCAATGGAGCATGAACTCTCAGCAATATATGACATAACTCATGGTTTAGGTCTGGCAATACTTACACCACGTTGGATGAAATATTGTCTTGACGAAACTACAGTGTCAAAATACGTGGATTTTGCGGTAAATGTATTTGGAGTTGACGAAAATCTCCCACCAATGGAAATTGCAAACAAAGGTATTGAAATGATGGAAAAATTCCTTTTTGAAACATTAGGATTAAAGAGCAGTTTTACTGATATTGGAATTGATGAAAGTCATTTTGAAGTAATGGCTGAAAAGGCAGTAAGGCTGGGAGGACTGGCATATGCATTTAAACCTCTTGCAAAAGAAGATGTTGTAAATATTTTCAAAATGTGTTTATAAATAAGATATTTGCCGGAAGTGGTAAACAGTAAAATTAAATAAGAATAAAACAATGTCGGTTATCATTTTGGTAGCCGGCATTTCTTTTTATCTTAATTTATGCTAACCTATTATCAAGTAATTAGCAAAGTCAGGATAAAAAATGAGAGAAATGATTAATAATAAAAAAAGAGTTTATGCCGTTATTATATTGGCATTATTTAATTTTATATTTTTAGGAACAGAGTATCTGTTTGACAACATGATGAAATATGTAACTGATTCTAAAGGTGTGGTAATTGCACAAAGTTACATATTAGGAGCCAGCGTATTGGGATTTATCATATTCCCTTTTATTAAAGGCTGTGTGAAGAGTAAGGTGCCATACATAGGAAGCATATTGGCAGTAGCAGGGTATATTGGCGGTGTATTGATAATAGTTATGCATTTTTCATATGTTTTAATATTAATTGCCGGGTGCCTTATTTTTGTGTTGTTAGGAATTATAGGCAGTTTAACCCATTACCTTGTGGCAATTAATCTGTTTAAAGATGGCAGTCTGGCAAAGACTATTGGTTTTTCATATGCCATAGGTTTGTACCTTCAGTTCATTAATAACAATCTTATAAACAATGACAGGGCAGAGGCTGTTGTATTGTCAGTAATGATGATAATATGGCTGGCTGTTATTTTAAGTTATGCTTTAAAAAAGCCGGAAGATATTGTGTCAGCAACGGGGCAAAATCAGGATATACTCAAAAGACCAAAAGTTGCAGCTATAACCCTGATTTTTCAGGTGTTGTTCATGGCATGTATATTTTCTACCCTTGATAATGTGGTTACATTATTCCATTCCACAGGAAAGGTTGACATAGGACAGCTGCCAAGACTATTGCTGGCAGTAAGTGGAATTTTGGCAGGTATTTTATTTGATATGGGAAAAAGACGGTATATGAGTATTATTATGTACTGTGTGACTCTGTTATCTACTATTTGCGTATTAGTTATAATGACAGGGGGCAGATTCATGGTAGGTCTTATGGTATTTTATCTGTCAGCAGGATTTTTCGCAGTATTTTTTACTACGGCATTTATTGAACTGTCTTTCCATATGAAAAAAATGGAACTTTGGGCAGGACTTGGACGTGGTGTAAACAATTTATGTGCTGCCATTATAGGAACATTATCCATCAATTTGTTTGAAACAAAAAGCGTTTTTGTTAATAGCATTGTAGCATTGGTTATGTTTGTGTTAATAAGTTTATCAATATTCATATACTATATGCATAATGGCATAAGACAGGATATAGAGTCTATAGAGCCTCAGGAGGAAGATTTAAAAGACAAATTTATAAAATTCTCAGAAACATTTTCCTTAACACCAAGGGAAAAAGAGGTGATGATGAAACTTCTTACGTCCGACAAAAGTGTACAGGATATAGCAGGAGAATTATATATTTCAAGAGCAGCATTGTACAGGCATATTGCCAACTTAAATGAGAAAACAGGTACCAAATCCAGAGTGGGTCTGATTCAGTTTTATTATGAGTGGAAATAACAAAAAAAAGCCATAAAATAACGATTTGAGACATATGTAAACTTAAAAAAAAGTAAACTTTATGGGATATTATTCATACAAATACAGGTGGGAGTGCCGGATTTAACCGGTTCTCGAAAACAAAAAATATTACATACGTGAAAGGAGTATTTGTTATGAAAGAAAAAGTTATAAGTTTATTATTAAGTCTTGCATTGTTGATTACAATGATGCCTCAGATGGTGTTAGGAGCCAATGGACCGGGTAAGGGAGAGTTGCCGTCATATTTAAGATTGATTTCGGAAAAGACCGACAAGTTTATATTTGCCAATTTTGCACAGGCTAAGGTGGAAAAGGTAAATGGTGTGACATATAATGAAAAAAACAACACTCTCACACTAAATAATGTTAAAATGAAAGAGTACAACCTAGTTGCCAATATTATGGGGGATGATTTTAAAATTAACGTAAAAGGTGAAAATGAAGTAAGGTCAATCTTTATCTGGGGAGACGGATATGGCGGAAATCTTACCATTTCAGGAGATGGAAAACTTGTGGTAAATAAGCAGAAATTACAGGAAACAGCGATTAATATGCGTGCCGAGGGAACAAAGGGAATTCTTACAATAGAGAGCACCGTGGACATGGAAATGTATTCACAAAAAGGATATCCTGTAATAGAAACAATTGGGGCTTCAAATGGTGATAAGACAAAAGCCATAGCTATAAAGGGAAAGACTTCAGAAAAGGTTAATGTTAAGCAGGATAAAGAAAAACATGTGATTCCGGAAAATGTTAAGGCATATGATGTTTCAGAAGGAGCATGGCTTGATAAGTTTAAAAAAGACGGAAAATATTATGGTGGCAATGCAAAGTATGATGATAACATGGAAAAAACAGGCTATTATTCCATGTATGAAATATTGGAAAATAAAGAAATCGAGGCAGGGAAAACCTATTTAATTGCAAAGCCTCTAGAAGGTCAGGAGAATATTAAGCCTGAAACTAAAGGATATGAAACGGTATTAGACAGTGATGGGGAGATAGATCAGTTTAAGGGCGTGATATCTATGAACTGGTTTAGTGAGGTTTACCTGCAAATGTATCACAGCACTTCTGATAATAAAGACTATGGTGTATATACCGTACATTACATTGACGATGACCATCCTGATGGAGTCATAAAATATACCGTATTTAAAATAGTAGATGACAGTATATTAGGCAAGGCTGCCATTTTAGTACCGGGCAAGAAAGAAATATTAGAATTGCCAAAGGATTTACAGCAAAAGATTAAGGGAGAATATTATTCATATTTCTACACTGTTAATTTGGAAAAACTGGTTCTTTCAAAAGGAACAGCACCAAAGCCGGCTGTAAAGAAAATCGGTCAGGCAAAAATCAGCAGTGCGAAAAATTCAAAGAAAAAGACAGTAACTCTTAGTTGGAAGAAAGCAAGCAATGCAAAGAAATATCAGATTCAGTATTCTTTAAATAAAAAGTTCTCTAAGGCAAAGAAGTATAAAACAAAGACAATAACATCATCTAAATTAAAGGTGACTGTTAAAAAACTTACCAGGAAAAAGACATATTATTTCAGGGTAAGGGGAATAAATGGCAAGAATGCTGGCAAATGGTCGGCAGTTAAAAAAGTTAAGATAACCAAATAAATGCAAAAACCCGGAAGAAAGGACATTATTCTTGTTCTTCCGGGTTTAATTATGTTGACATTTTTGTTATACTTAAAACACTGTAAACATAATTTATGTTAGTGAATCAGCAATAGGATGTGTATTAATAGGTGCCGGTACGTTATTAATGGTGCTTTAATTCGCAAAGATTATTATAGACTGAAAAATGGTATTAAATTACAGGAGAGATAAGGCTAAAATGAGAAAGTTAGTAAAAATAATAGCACTTGTAGCTGCAATATCAGCTATTTATGGAGGAGTTCAAAATACATATACTGCATATGCAAATGAAACAGAAAGAGGAACAGCAGAGGAAACTACAGCAGTTATTCCGGAAGAGACTACCAAAAATCCGGAAAATAATTCTAAGATACCAAAGGAAAGTATTATTTCTAAAATATCTCCATCTAAATCTAAAACAGTGGTTTTAGACCCGGGACATTGTAGTGTACATACAGGAGCAAAGGCAAACGGATTAAGGGAAGAAAAAGTAGTTCTTGACATAGCAAATGCCTGCAGGGATGAATTAAATAAATATGAAAATATAAATGTATATATGACAAGAGATACAGGAAGATGCTGCAGCGCCCTTAAGTTAGGGGATTGTCTTGTGGCAAGAAATAATTATGCATTGCGTTTAGATGCCGACTTTCTAGTTAGTATGCATATTAATGCAGATGATAATCCTCACAGAAACGGAGCCATGATTCTTCCGGCATATAGGTCTGGATACAATGATAATGTGCGAATTGAAACTCAGGCATTAGGCAGACAGGTTTTGGCTAATTTAAAGGATTTGGGCATAAAGAATCTGGGACTTTTACTGAGAAAGGCAGATGACATGTATTACGGTAACGGTGCCAGGGCAGACTATTATTCCATAGTAAGAAACGGAGTAAAAACTAAAATCCCAAGCATAATTATTGAACATGGATTTGTTACCAGCAAATCAGACTGTGAAAAGTTTTTTAGCACCAAGGCAAAAAGAGAAATGTTAGGTGTGGCAGATGCCAATGCCATTGTATCATATTATGGTTTAAACCCTATTCAAAACAAGGGAAGGTTTGTAAAGGAAAATGGTGCCACATATTATGTTACGGAAGATGGTAAGAAAGTAAAAGGCTGGGTAAAGCATAACAGCAAATGGTATTATTTTAGCAAGAACAACGGAAAAATGAGAAAAGGTTTTATTTCAGTAGATAAGAAGAAATATTATCTGTCAGGAAGTAACGGTGCTTTAAGAACTGGTTGGATTAAGGTAAAGGGATACAGATATTTGACAAAGGGAGATGGTTCCGTAATAAGAAATCAGGCTTACAGTGACAGTGTAAAAACATACCTTTTTAGCAAAACAGGAAAGAAGTACACAAAGGGAAGACATAGAATTAAAGGAAAAATGTATTATATAAATAAGAGAACAGGTACGGTTATTAACAGATAAATTACATTCGCCTGTCTTATAAATGTTAAGGAGAGATTAATGAAAAAACATAATATATCTCAGGTAAAAGGTGAAGCAAAATGGATGCTGAAATATGCGAAACACTATTGGGGAGCAATTTTACTTTATTGTGTGTTAGGTGTTTTGGCAACTGTTATGGGATTAGCAGGAAGTGTAATGAGTAAATACCTGATTGACATTGTAACAGGGTACGATACAAAGGCAATAGGATGGGTTGTTTCCCTGATGATTGCCATGGGTATAGGAAATATCGTGTTAAATGCCATAACCAGTAGGGCAACGGTTTTAATCAGTACCAAAGTATATAATGAAATTCAGGCAGAAATTTACGACAGGGTAATGGAAGCTGATTGGGAATCGCTGTATGAATATAGAAGCGGTGACTTAATAAACAGGCTTACAGGAGATGTGAAAACTGTTTCAGACAGTGTTATCAGCTGGTTTCCCAGTCTTATTACCAAGGGGGCACAGTTTTTAGGAGCGTTGGTTATTATTTTATATTATGACCCTACTATGGCAGTTATTGCATTACTTAGCGCACCGGTTTCAGTGCTAATGTCCAGGGTGATTTTGTCAAAAATGAGAAAATACAGTCAGGAACTTAGAAAAGCAAGTAGTGAAGTTATTACATATCAGGAAGATTCTTTTCAGAATATACAGACAATTAAATGTTTTGGAATAGTGGATTTTTTTGAAAAAGGGATGAGAAATGTACAGCAAAAATATAAGGATTTAATGATGGATTACAATAAAATGTCCATAACCGCCACAAGTCTCTTATCTTTTACGGGAATGTTGGTATCTTACGGATGTTTGGGCTGGGGAGTATACAGATTGTGGAAGGGTGCCATTATATTTGGAACCCTTACATTGTTTATACAGCTGGCAAACAGTTTGTCCTCCTCGTTTTCTTCTTTAATATCATTAGTTCCTCAGGCGGTATCAGCTACCACCAGTGCAGGAAGAATTATGTCAGTATCTGAAATTAAGCCGGAGCCGGTGATTGAGGAAGAAACTGCACAAAAAATAAAGGAAAACAGTTCTAAGGGATTGGAAATCAGAATAGAAAATATTGATTTTACGTATAAGGGTGGTGAAAAGGTTTTATCTAATGTAAACCTTTTGGCAAAGTCAGGAAATATTGTGGCAATAGTAGGTCCTTCAGGAGAGGGAAAAACAACTATAATGCGAATAATTTTAGGACTTATAAATCCACAATCCGGAAAAAGTGTTATGAGGGATAATTTAGGAAATGAATGTGCTCTCTCCGCTGCTACAAGGGAAATGTTTTCGTATGTACCTCAGGGCAATACAATTTTTGCCGATACCATTGTCAAGAATATGAGAATGGTTAAAAATGATGCAACAGACGAAGAAATAATAGCAGCTCTTAAAACTGCCTGTGCCTATGATTTCGTAAAAAAACTGCCGGAGGGCATAAATACCATAATCGGTGAAAACGGGCAGGGACTTTCAGAAGGTCAGGCACAGCGAATTTCAATAGCCCGTGCAGTTCTCAGAGATGCACCGGTAATACTGTTAGATGAAGCTACTTCTGCATTGGATGTGGATACCGAGGAAAAGGTTCTTAAAAATATAATAAAAAAGGACAGCAAGAAAATATGTATTGTAACAACCCACAGACCAAGTGTTTTGGATATTTGTGAGAGGGTTTACAGGATAAATAAGACAAATTTTGAGGAAATTAAAAAATAAAAATGTTGCAAAAAGACAAATTATATCATAAAACTTTACTTTTTTTTTTCACCGGTGGTAATATCAGGTAAATAAGAAAGTTTAACGTTAAACTCATATCGGATTAAATCACGTGAAAAGTTAATTAAAAAGTAGATTCAGTATCATTAGCAGACTGGAGAAAACAATGGAGAGTATTACGGTTTTTACACCTACATATAATCGTGGAAATATAATTAAAAGATTATATTGCTCATTAAAAAAACAGACGTGCAAAGATTTTGTGTGGCTTGTTGTTGATGACGGCTCCACTGATAGCACTGAGAAACTTATAAAAAAGTGGCAGCTGGAAAATGAAATAAAGATAGAATATTTGAAGCAGGACAACTTAGGAAAGTCTATGGCTCATAACAAGGCTGTGGAAATGACAACAACGGAAATATTTATGTGTCTTGATTCAAATGATGTTATTACCCCAAATGCCATTGAAATGGTACTTAAATGTTGGGAAAAAGTTAAACTGAATGAAAACATTGTAGGTATTATGTCACAGAAAAAAGTTCAGTTTAAAGATATAAAAAGGGAAATGAAGGTTAAACAACTGCCGGGTTATATCAAAATAAAACATGATAAAAAGCCTGGAGGAAAAGCTTTTAATGACAGGTATTACATTGAGAAAGAAAAAGCAAATGATGGCTACGTTGAGACTACTTTAGGGGAGGCATACAGGAAGTTTGGCTTAAAAGGGGAGGCTATGCTGGTATTTAGAACAACAGAAGTTAAGAAGTATCAGTTTCCTAAAATTCAAAAGGAAAAATTTGTACCCGAGGCATACTTATATAATTTAATAGACAGGGACGGAAAACTTGTGGTATTAAACAGGACGTTGTGTGTACACAGATATCAGATGGATGGGTATACATTTAATATGTCAAAACTTATTAAAAATAATCCAAAGGGTTATCTGTTATATGTTAATCAGAAAATAAATAGTGATTATACATTTAGGTCGTTATTTTTTGATTATATAAGATATATTTCAGTAGCAGGAATTGCAGGGGAGAAGGATGTAATAAAGAAAGCACACAACAAGATTGTTGCGTTAATGGCATACCCCTTTGGTGTGATATTTTATTTGTTAAGGTATAAGAGAGTTTAAAAGAGGTGTCACATGATAAGTCCTGATAGTAAAATCTTTATGGATGCCGTTAAAGGAGCCCTTGGGACAGATGGTGAAAACATAGAGATAAATATTAATAAAAAAGAGCAGCTTATTGAAGTATTAAATATGGCAAGGGAACAGAGTATGCTCCCTATTGTGTGCGATTTTATTGCCGGTACCAACAGCTACGAAAGATTTCAAAAAGAGATTGCACCTTATAAAAGACAGACCATTTTGCTTATGATATCCCAGACTCAGAGGACAAGCTTTTTCTTTGAAATTTATAAAAAGTTATTACAAAATGAAATTAAACCGGTGGTGGTTAAGGGAATTGTTCTTAGAAATCTTTATCCTAAGCCGGATTGTAGATATTCAAATGATGAAGATTTGCTTATTGATAAAGAAGATTTTATGAAATGCCATGAAATCTTAAAAAAAGAAGGCTTTATATGTGAAAATGACGTGGAGAATATGGACAAAAAAAAGATTCCGTATGAAGTAGCTTATTATAATTCGATCACGAAAGTAAGAATAGAGATACATACTGGCTTGTTGCCATCTGACAATAACGCTTTTAAAGGTCTTAATAACAGATTTAAAAAAGCAGTGGATAAGGCGGAGAAGAGAGAGGCGGGAACAGGATGGGTATGGACTCTTAATGAAACAGATCATTTTCTGTTTTTACTAAGTCATAGTTACAAACATTTTATATATTGCGGTTTTGGAGTACGTCAGCTGTGCGATTTGCTGATATTTGCCCAAAAATATAATTCCTTAATTAATTGGGATTATGTGGAAACTGTGGCACAGGAAAACAGATTATATAGATTCCTTATCAATTTATTTGATATAGGTGACAGATATTTAGGCTTTAACAGCAGCGAGATTCCTTTAAAAGACAGACAGTTAATTGTGGCAGACAGTGAAAATCTTTTAGTGGATATGCTTGATTCAGGAACTTTTGGTAAAAGCAGTATGGGAAGGATACATAGCTCAAAAATCACCATAAGTGCTGCAAATAAAGGCTTTTCAGAGAAAAATAAAAAAGTACGGCTTTCCATAAAAAGCTCTTTATTTCCGTCTAAGTCATATATGAAGCAGAAATATCAGTATTTGCAAAAGAGAAGTTATTTATTGCCGGTTGCGTATTGTCACAGAATAATAAGGTATTTGAAACAGAGAAAAACACAAAGCAGATATTCTAAAGAAATAGACAGTATAGCAATGGGAAAGAAAAGAATGGAACTTATGCGTCAGTATGGAGTTTTATGAGAAAATAAGTTATTTAAATTTATTAGGAGGAAAGGGATAATGAAAGTGCAAAAAGATTAAAAATAAAAAAGTAACAATAAAAAATAATAATTAATCAATAAAATAACCGGTAAGGTGTGACATATTTTTGATATGTATATACTTTACCGGTTTTCATTTAAGTTAAATCCTTTTTTTACAAATATCATTTAGGCAACATCTGTTGCAGTGAGGAGTGGTTCTGGCAGTACATACTTCCCTGCCATGATACACAAGACGGTGACAAAAGTCGCTGCCTTCTTCGCCGGGAATGATTTTCCAAAGTGCCATTTCAACTTTTTTCGGTTCCTTTATTCCATCCACTAATCCCATACGGTTGGTAAGTCGGATGCAATGGGTATCTGTAACAATGGCAGGCTTCCCATAAACATCACCCATTATAAGATTAGCACTTTTACGGCCAACTCCCGGAAGCTTCAACAAATCCTCCATATTGTCAGGTACCTTGCAATCAAAGTCATCTCTCAACATTTTCATGCAAAGATTTATATCCCGGGCTTTACTTTTCCCTAATCCACAGGGACGGACTATTTTTTCTATTTCTTCTACAGGGGCTTCAGCAATAGCATCAATAGTAGGATATTTTTTATATAAATCAGGGACGATTTTATTTACCCGCTCATCAGTGCACTGGGCAGCAAGACGGACGCTTATTAAAAGCTTCCATGCATCCTTATAGTCTAAGGTACAGGAGGCATCAGGATATTCCTTTTTTAAACGATTAATAATTTCCAAAGCAAGCTGTTTTTTTGTCATTTTTTTAATCCTTTCAAATATATCATTTACATATTATAGCATATTTTTTCTTGCTACACATTGATTTAGTGATATAATATTTCTATAAGTTTGAACGGAGACAAGGAGGATACTAAAATGGAGAATAATATAGAAAAATCCTGTGTGGAATTTTCTACATCACAGATGCTTAAATGGATGGAATATGTTGCAGATATGCAGGGGGTAACACCTGAAAAAATCAAGCTTCTTAATACTTGCGGAAAAAGGAGAAATGTTCTTGCAACAATAGCAACTCATAAGAGAATTTTAATTTTTGCTGATGAAACTCATCCTAATATGTTATATAAATGCTGGGAAGCAGGCTATGGTGACTATGAAATGTATTTTGGAAAGGGATATGAGCCTGGAGAAATGAAGCACTGTAAGGTAAGCGACATGATGGATGATGAGTTGTCAGGTCCTACGGTTATTTTCATTGTTAATGAAAATACCAGAGAATCAATGATTTTTGGAATAAAAAATGAAAACTTCTCATCAGGTACCGTTAAATATGTAGGTCACGAAATAAGGTCTGTTATTATGAATAAGTTAGAGCTGGATGTTAGTGACACAGCCCTTATTGTAAGTGGTGAAAGTATAGTAATAGAGGCTTCAATGGTGGCATATGAAGGAGTAATTATTGCAGCAGAAAGAGATGCAGGTTCCCTTCGCTCCATGGAAGAGAATGCGTCTAAGTTTGGAGTTCACAATGTTGAAATCGTTTCTGACTTAAAGGTGGAAACATTGGAGAAGCTTCCGGTGCCAAGAATTGCATTTATAGTAGCAACAAAGCAGGATATTGAAAGTGATATTGTAAACTTATTAAAAATTAATCCAAACATTAAGATTATTGTTTATACCTTAGAACTTGATATATTAGCAGACATTAAATACTTAATGAAAAAACATGGAGTTAATGTTACGGAAGTAATGCAGATATCAGTTTCAAAAACAGACAAAAACAGTATTTTTGTTGCACAGCCGTCACCTTGGATGATAACCGGAGAGGTTACGCAATGAAATAAACATAAAAAATATAAAAATGGCACAAAATATATTGACATCACATATACAAAATGTTAACATACATATAACGATATGAGGCAACACGGGCAACGTATTATTCAAAACATATGTCAGGTATGGATTTGCGCACATAATTTCACATACTAATGTACATATGCTTCCTTATGTTTTAGGCGTGTATTGCCCTATCAGTTATATTGTGAACAGGGGGTGGAAATATGGATTTAAATTTCAAGTCCGGATTTTTCTGACGATGACGTGTTAACATGACGTTATGTCAAAAGAGCTATGGTATTTCCCGGAAGTATCCAGGGATTATACTTTTATTTTTTAATTTGTCATATTGAAACTTAGACGGTATTCTGTCAGCCATTTCGACAGGCTATGTCGGAGAATGTGTAAAAATACTTCCTTGATATAGAGCCTATGGCTTTTGTTATATTCAACAGTTCTATATCTTTAACACCTTATATATATTTATAGTGTATACATATTAATTTCATACTAAGTGTCTTATTGTATGGTAGGGCATATTATTGACAGAAAAGGTCCAAAGTTTTACCGGTATGGTTTTAGGTAATTAAATCCGTACCGGTATTTTGTATTTAGCCTTAAAGGTAGCTGATTTATTTGATTTTAATGCTTACTTCCCCGGATGAAAGCCATTTCTCGCTACCATCTTCATATTCTACCTTTAATCGGCAGTCTCTGTCGATTTCTTTGGCAGTAACAGGTATTTTATCATCACCGTTTACAATATAGATTCTTCGTCCAATAAGCATGGAACGTTTAATGTATTCATCCACGTAGGATTTTTTGTCAAAATTTTCATAATAGTCCATAAAATAATCCAAAAGATGGGCTATAAGGATACTTCTTTTATTAACCGTATCGGTATTGCTGTCAAAAACCGCAGTGGCTATATCATTAATGTTATCAGGAAATCCACCGTCAGGATAGCAAATGTTAATTCCTATTCCTACAATGGCATAATCTAATTTTCCCGTTTCAATATTAAAGGAAGCTTCAGTTAATATTCCACAAACTTTTTTATCAGATATATATATATCATTAACCCATTTAATGTCAGCTTTTTTATCTGAAACATCTTCAATGGCTTTGGCAGTGGCAACGGCAGCAGAAGTAGTAAGAAACAGTGATTCCCCTGCCGGAATGTCAGGGCGGACTAAAATGCTTAAATATATTCCGGTTTTTGATGGAGAATAAAAATTCTTTCCCATGCGCCCTTTTCCGGCAGTCTGTTCCTGAGAAATTATTACGGTTCCGTGAGGTGCCCCCTGAGCTGCCTGCTCCTTTAAAACATCATTAGTGGACGAAATTGTGTCATATACAGTTATGTTAAGGCCGTCGTGGTTTAAATGCTGCTTTATGCTCCAGGATGAAAGAATGTCATTATCCATGTTAAGACAATATCCTTTATTAGGAACAGCAGAAATACGGTATCCACTTTTCTCTAAGGACTTAATTGCCTTCCATACGGCATTTCTGCTGACACCTAATGCAGCTGCCAGTTCACTGCCTGAAAAATAAGTTCCTTTATTATCTTCTAATTGTTTTAATACCTGATCTTTTACCTTCATGTTCGCCTCCAAAAGCAAGTTGTAATGCATTAAGTATAGCATTTTATTAATTTAAAAACAATAAAGCTGGAAAGAAATGTGAACCTAAAAAATAAAATGGTTGACAAATAGAACTATATGAAATAAAATTGTGACGTTTGAATAATAAAAAAGAGAGGATAAAAATATGCAGACACAAAAAGAAAAGTTGTTTTCAACACAAAACATGGTTTTAATAGCAATATTTACGGCTTTAATAGTAGTATGTTCATGGATAAGAGTTCCGGTTCAGCCGGTTCCATTTACCCTTCAGACATTTGCAGTTTTCGTAACTGCCGGATTGCTGGGGTCAAAGAGAGGAACAATCTCAGTTATAGTTTACATACTGTTAGGAATTATAGGCGTTCCGGTTTTTGCAGGTCAGGTAAAATCAGGACCGTCAGTTATAGCAGGACCAACAGGGGGATATATTGTGGGATTTATATTTACGGCAATTGTTACAGGATTAATTGTTGAAAAAGCTGCTAACAAATTAGAGGGAGTGGCAAAAATCGCAGTTACCGCATTAGCAATGCTTGTAGGAGATGTAATATGTTTTGCCATAGGAACAATATGGTTCATGATTTTAATGAAAAACGGATTAGTTGCAACATTGGGACTTTGCGTATTCCCATACATAATACCTGATATAATTAAAATAATTGTTGCAGTAATAATTGTAGACAGAATGAAAAAATATGTAAGATATTTTGATTAATTTTAAATAGGTTTTAAAAAGCTGCTGCTTTGGTGATATGAAATCATCAGGCAGCAGCTTTTCTTATGGATAGATAAGTTAAATTATGGTAATATAGATATTGTAGGTCTTTAATGATTTTGGGGGAGACTTATATATTTTTATGAAAGGTAAGAAAAGAATGTTTAAAGATTTTATTGAAAAAAATAAATCCATATACGAAAAAGATGCATATGAAGTAGTGATAAATAAGTATATTGAAGAAATTAATTCTGATGCATGGCTTTTAAAACATAAAAAAACCGGGGCGAGAATTGTATTATTGTCAAATGAGGATGACAACAAGGTTTTTAACATAGGCTTCAGAACACCGGTAAACAATGACACAGGTGTGCCTCATATTATAGAACATACGGTTTTATGTGGCTCAAAAAATTTCCCTTTAAGAGATCCTTTTATGGAACTGGTAAAGGGGTCACTTAATACATTTCTTAATGCCATGACTTATCCTGACAGAACGGTATATCCGGTGGCAAGCTACAATGATAAGGATTTTAAAAATCTTATGCACATATATATGGATGCGGTTTTTAATCCAAATATTTATAAAACAGATAAAATTTTCAAACAGGAAGGCTGGCATTATGAGCTTAATGACGAAAATGAGCCTTTAGAAATTAACGGCATTGTTTACAATGAAATGAAGGGTGTGTATTCATCTATAGACGGAATTGCTTCCCGTGTAACAGCTCAATCATTGTTCCCGGATACAACATATCAGTATGAATCCGGTGGCGACCCGGAGCATATTCCGGAGCTTACTTATGAGGAATATCTTGATTTCCATAGAAGATATTATCATCCGTCAAACAGCTTTATTTATCTCTACGGCGACATGGATATGAGTGAAAGATTGGACTGGATTGATGAAAATTATCTTGGAAAATATGACAAATTGGACATTGATTCTAGTATTGAACATCAAAGTTCGTTTGATAAAACATATGAGATTGTAAAGGAATATGCCATTTCCGATAATGAAATAGAAGAAGAAAGTGCAATGCTTACATCAAATTATGTTATAGGAGACAACCTTGACGCAAAACTTATGCTGGCGTTTAAGGTACTTAAATATGCAATAATGGATATAGAGGGAGCTCCACTTAAACAGGCAATTATAGATGCAGGTATTGGAAAGGCAGTGACAGGCTCTATGGATGACGACATACTTCAGCCTGTATACAGCATTGTGGTAAAGGGTGCTAATAAGGATGACAAGGACAGGTTCCTTCAGGTAGTTCAGGACACATTAGAGAAAATCGTAGAAAATGGCATTGATAAAACAACACTTCTTGCAGGTCTTAACAGCATTGAGTTTGACACAAAGGAATCTGATTTTGGAAGCATTCCAAAGGGACTTATGTGGGGACTGGATGTTATGGCAAGCTGGATTTATGATGATGAGAAACCATTTATTCACTTAGAGACAAACAAAATTTTTGATGAGTTAAGAAAGAATATTGAAGGTAATTATTTTGAAGAACTTCTTACGAAATATCTTATAAATAATACACATCATTCTGTAGTGGTTCTGGCACCGAAAAAGGGGCTTACAGAGGAAAAAGAATCTAGGTTAATGGAAAGTCTTCAGGCAAAAAAGGCAGGTTTGTCTAAGGAAGAGATTGAGAAGATAATTACTGAAACCCGTGAATTAGAGGAGTTTCAAAAGACACCATCTACTCAGGAAGAATTAGAAACTATTCCTCTTTTGGAGATTTCAGACATTAATAAAAATCCGAGACCTCTTATTAGTAAAAAAAGTCAGGTGGAAAATATCCCGGTGCTTCACAGTGATATTTTTACTAACGGTATCGGATATGTGGATATAGCCTTTGACTGCTCACGGATGCCTGAAAAGTACCACCAATACATTGGTCTTTTGAAGTATCTTTTAACATACATGGATACAGACAGAGACTATATGGAATTAAATATGGATATAGATTTGAATTTAGGTGGTCTGGCCTTTGACACAGGTTTATATGTAAGTCAAAGTGAGAATAAAATTAAATTAAACACTGAAATTCACTTCAAGGCTCTTAATGAGAATATTAAGATTGCATATGAAATCATTAACGAAGTAATTTTGAAAACAAAGTTTGACAATGAGAAGCGTCTTAAAGAATTACTTGAAGAGTTAAAACTTAGAATGAACAGAAGAATAGTAAGCAGTGGTGACAGTGTGGCAAGGCTTAGGGCAATGTCATATTATTCAAAGGCATATTATTTAAGAGACCAAATCGCTGGACTGGCATTTTATGAGTTTATAAGTGACATTGTTGATAATTTTAATGAGAAAAAAGATAAAGTTATAGCAATGCTTTATGACACTGTGAAAAAAGTGTTTGTTAAGGATAATATGATTCTTAACTTTGCAGGTGATGGCGAAAACTTTGAAAAAGTAAAAGAATATACTGTAGACCTTAAGAAAAATATGTTTGACAGTTCAGATGATTTTAAGGAGCAGTTTGACGGCTGGAAGTTTGTTCCACAGCAGAAAAACGAGGCCATTGTAACATCAGGTCAGGTTCAATATGTAACCATGGCAGGAAATTATAATGACGAAGGTGAGAAGGAAGAGTACGATGGAAGCTTTTTTGTTCTGGGAAATATTATGAGAAATAAATATTTATGGAATAATATCAGGGAAAAAGGCGGAGCATACGGATGTAATTGTGTTATTGGAAAAACAGGAGACGGTTTCTTTAGCTCATACAGGGATCCGAAGCTTAAGGAGTCAGTTGAGGTATATAAGAAGGCACCTGAATTTATAGAAAATTTCAACGTGGATGAGCGTGAAATGCGCAAGTATATTATCGGCACAATCAGTCTTCTTGATACACCACTAAATGCAGCTGATATAAGCGGAAGGGAATTTACTAATTATATGGCAGGGGTGCCCTACGAGTCCCTTTGTAAAACAAGACTTAAGGTTTTGGCAACAACACCGGAGGACATAAGAAATCTTGCACCAAAGGTTAAAAAGATAATAGACAGAAACAATATCTGCGTTGTGGGAAGCAAAAGTGCCATAGAAGGTTCTAGGGAGTTATTTAAGGAAATTAAAGAATTAAGATAAGAGGTATAAAATGGATTCAGGAAAGAATACAAAGTTTAAATCGGGTTTTGTGGCACTTATTGGAAGACCAAATGTTGGAAAGTCAACATTAATGAATCAGATTATCGGACAGAAGATTGCCATAACATCAAATAAACCACAGACTACAAGAAATAAAATTCAGACTGTTTATACATGTGATGAAGGTCAGATTGTATTTTTAGACACACCGGGTATTCACAAGGCGAAAAACAAGCTTGGAGAGTATATGGTAAATGTGGCTGAAAAAACATTAAAGGAAGTTGATTTAATTATGTGGCTGGTGGAACCGGACACCTTTATTGGAGCAGGGGAACAGCATATTGCCCAGCAACTTAAAGGAATAGGAGTTCCGGTTATCCTTGTTATTAACAAGACAGACACCGTAAAACAGGAAGAGATTCTTACATTTATAGATGCATATAGAAAAATATATGATTTTGATGAAATAATACCTGCATCAGCCCTAAGAGGCAAAAATGTTGATGTTGTTATTGAACAGATTTTCAAATATCTGCCGGAAGGCCCACAGTATTATGATGAAGATACAGTGACAGACCAGCCTATGAGACAAATCGTGGCGGAGTTAATCAGGGAGAAAGCTCTTCATGCATTAAATGAAGAAGTCCCTCACGGAATTGCCGTTACTATTGAAAAAATGAAGAAGCGTACAAAGACTGACATTGTGGATATTGAGGCAACAATAATATGTGAAAGAGAATCACACAAGGGCATTATTATTGGCAAAAAAGGCAGCATGTTAAAGAAAATCGGAACAAATGCCAGATATGAAATAGAAAAACAGCTGGAAATGAAAGTAAATCTTCAGCTTTGGGTAAAGGTTAGAAAAGATTGGCGTGACAGCGAACTTCTTATGAAAAATTACGGTTATATAAATGAGAAGTAGTTGTTAAATGAATTAACAATTGGTCTTTCCAGTTTTTTCTTTGAAGAAATCAGTATACAAATAATCTCATGGGAGAACCTAATCTTATCACTTAAACAGGTGAAAAAAGCAATTTGATAATTGCAGTATTACGGAGGGATAAGATGGATAATTTAAACAGTTGGAAGGTTTTTGAAGCAACAGGTAAGATTGAAGATTATTTGAAATATGCTGATGAGAGAAGAATAAATAAAGCACGGGAAAGCTTTATTGCAAGGATAAAGGACACAGAAGGAAAAGAAGATGGTAGAAACAGTAACGGCGCTGGGGATGGTAATATCTTCAATGGCTATAGGTGAATACGATAAGAGATTAGTTATAATTACAAAGGAATTTGGAAAAATAACAGCTTTCGCCCGTGGCGCAAGAAAACCTAACAGTCCGTTTCTAGGAGGAAGCCAGCCTATGGCTTTTGGTGAATTTACCTTATACCGGGGACGGAACGCCTATACGGTTACTGGAATGAAAATTAGCGATTATTTCAGCAATTCCATGACAGACATTGACAGCATGTACATGGGAATGTATTTTCTTGAACTGGCAGGATACTATGGAAGAGAAGGAATAGAGGCCTCTGAAACTTTAAAACTTTTATATATGGCAATGAAAGCTTTAACTAAAAACAGGATTCCTGTTGACTTAATACGTTGTATATATGAGCTTAAAACCTTGGTTATAAACGGAGAGTACCCCAACGTTTTCTCCTGTGGTAATTGTGGAGAGAAGCAGGAACTTGATTATTTTGATATAAACCGTAATACAATGGTATGTAAAAAGTGTCACGGAAAGGTACCGGATAATGAGATAATAACAGATTCCACGGTGTATGCACTGCAATTTATTGTAGTTACTCCTGTAGATAAATTGTTTTCCTTTACAGTTACAGATATAGTTTTGAAACAGCTAAAACATATTATTGGTTCATACATGGATAAAGTGATAGACAAAAAGTTCAATTCGTTGGAATTTTTGTAAATTTTTTATGCAAAATATGTATTGAAATAATGGTGGTTTGCGTTTAAAATTGTAATCTAGGTGATACTGTTTATAAGGTATTTGCCAAATATCAGGAGGAATGAACAGATGAAGCATATTAACAAAAAGTTAGCAGCTCTTTTTCTTGTGCTGGTGGTAGCTGTTGGAGCTACGGCGTGTGGAAGCACAATAGGTGATATGGATATTGCCAAGGGCGAGAGTGCAGTTTACATACAGGAAGATGGAAAGGTATCTTACGGTGTTGCGGAAAAGTTTGACAAGGACTATTACGACGAAAGTAAGCTTGAAGATACCATAAACAAAGAGGTGGCAGATTATAACGACGGGAATAAAGCTTCCGTGAAAAATGCCATTACGGTAGATACATTCAAGGTTAAAAGCGATGTGGCAACATTAGTTCTTGAATTTGCTACAACATATGATTTTTCAACTTACATTAAAGAATACAATAAGGTTGAAAGCAATGAGTTTTTCATGGGAAAGATAGCGGACAATTCTGATTGCAAAATAAAAGGTGATTTTACTTCACCGGATAAGAAAAAAGATGCCACAACCAAGGAAATCAAGGCTATGGAAGATGCCAATATCCTTATTATTAAAGGAAAATATAAGGTTCAGTTAGATGAGGATGTTAAGTATATCAGTTCAAATTGCAGTGTGGATGATGATGGAATAGTAACCACTGATGATTCTGATGAAAATTTAAGTTATATTGTATATTAAAAATAATACTGAAAGTATTTGATAAAATCTAAATTATATTAAGGAGAGATGTAATAATGGAAAAGACAATGGATAAGATAGTTGCATTGGCAAAAAGCAGAGGATTTGTATATCCGGGATCAGAAATTTACGGAGGTCTTGCTAATACATGGGACTACGGAAATCTTGGAGTTGAACTTAAAAACAATGTAAAAAAGGCGTGGTGGAAGAAGTTTGTTCAGGAAAATCCATACAATGTAGGTGTTGATTGTGCTATTCTTATGAACCCACAGACATGGGTTGCATCAGGACATTTAGGAGGATTCTCAGACCCGTTAATGGATTGTAAGGAATGTCATGAAAGATTCAGAGCTGACAAGCTTATTGAAGATTATATGGATGAGCATGGTATCCAGGCTGAAGAGTCTATTGATGCATGGTCTCATGAACAGATGGCTTCATACATAGAAGATAATAATATTTGCTGTCCATCCTGTGGAAAGCATAATTTTACAGATATACGTGAATTTAACCTTATGTTTAAGACATTTCAGGGAGTTACTGAGGATGCAAAGAATACAGTATACTTAAGACCTGAAACAGCACAGGGTATTTTCGTAAACTTTAAGAACGTTCAAAGAACATCAAGAAAGAAAATTCCATTTGGTATCGGACAGATTGGTAAGTCTTTCAGAAATGAAATTACACCGGGTAACTTCACTTTCAGAACAAGAGAATTTGAACAGATGGAACTTGAATTTTTCTGTGAACCGGGAACAGACCTTGACTGGTTCCAGTATTGGAGAGGTTTCTGCCGTGACTGGTTATTAAACCTTGGTATTAAAGAAGATGAAATGAGACTTAGAGATCATTCACCTGAAGAATTATGTTTCTACTCAAAAGGAACAACTGATATTGAATTTTTATTCCCATTTGGATGGGGAGAACTTTGGGGCATTGCAGACAGAACAGATTATGACCTTACTCAGCATCAGAATTTATCAAAAGAAGATTTAACATATTTTGATGATGAAAAGCATGAAAGATATGTTCCATACGTTATCGAGCCGTCACTTGGTGCAGATAGAGTCACATTGGCATTCCTTTGCTCAGCATATGACGAGGAGAACATCGGTACAGAAGAAAAACCGGATATGAGAACTGTGTTACATTTCCATCCGGCTATTGCACCTGTAAAGATTGGTGTACTTCCATTGTCAAAGAAGTTAAACGAAGGAGCAGAAAAAGTATTCGCACAGCTTAGCAAGTATTATAACTGCGAATTTGATGACAGAGGAGCAATTGGAAAGAGATATCGTCGTCAGGATGAAATAGGAACACCGTTCTGTGTAACATATGATTTTGATTCAGAAGAAGACGGTGCCGTAACAGTTCGTGACAGAGATACAATGAAGCAGGAAAGAATAAAAATTGAAGACCTTAAGGCATACTTTGAGGAGAAAATGGATTTCTAATCAGATATAAATTAATCTAATCAAACGGGAAAGAACTTGGAAGGTTTTGGAAATATTTTGAAAAGAGGTATTTTCATGGAACCGATAATGCGAGTAGTGCAGACTGCATAGGGCTCAAAGGAGTTTTGGAAGGAATTAGACCCGTATGAATTAAGAGATTATTATAGTTTCCGAATGAATACAGTGGTTGTGGTTCAAAGCGAACTAAGCAGAGTACACAAACTGGCAGTTACAGTTGACGGAAAAAGAATTAATACAGAAGTACCTCCACACTCAATAACAACATTTATTGTGGAGACAGATAAGAATTTTATTAGGAAAAACCTATGGCTTTTAAACTAAAAACAGCGTTCTCTCTTGACTATAAGGCGCTGTATGTTATAATTGTTCCGTAGGTGCTAGTGCGCCCTTTTTCTGCGTGACTACATAGAAAGAGACATTTATTGAACATATTTTATCCGGAAAACAGGGCAACACCAAAAATCGATTGTATGAGCTGGTAAGGAATGCCATTCTACAGCTCATGACATACAATACTTATTATTTATTAGGAGGAAGAACAGATGGCAAACAAATGGGTGTACCTTTTTAGCGAAGGTAATGCTAACATGCGTGAGCTCCTCGGTGGTAAAGGTGCAAACCTTGCAGAAATGACAGGTTTAGGTCTTCCTGTACCACAGGGATTCACAATCACAACAGAAGCTTGTACTCAGTATTATGAGGACGGAAGAGAAATCAATGATGAAATCCAGGGACAGATTAACGAATACATCGTTAAAATGGAAGAAATCACAGGTAAGAAGTTCGGAGATAAGGAAAATCCTCTCCTCGTATCTGTTCGTTCAGGAGCTAGAGCTTCTATGCCGGGTATGATGGATACTATCCTTAACCTTGGTCTTAACGAGACAGTTGTTAATACAATTGCTGAAAAGTCAGGAAATGCTCGTTGGGCTTGGGACTGCTACAGAAGATTTATTCAGATGTATTCTGACGTAGTTATGGAAGTTGGTAAGAAATACTTTGAAGAACTTATCGACAAGATGAAAGCTGATAGAGGTGTTCAGCAGGACGTAGAACTCACAGCTGATGACTTAAAGGAATTAGCAGCACAGTTCAAGGCTGAATACAAAGAAAAAATCGGTGAAGACTTCCCAGATGATCCTAAGGAACAGTTAATGGGAGCTATTAAGGCCGTATTTAGATCATGGGACAACCCACGTGCTAACGTTTACCGTCGTGACAACGATATCCCTTATTCATGGGGAACAGCTGTTAACGTACAGTCAATGGCATTTGGTAACATGGGTGATGACTGTGGTACAGGTGTTGCATTTACAAGAGATCCAGCAACTGGTGAGAAGAAGCTTATGGGTGAGTTCTTAAAGAACGCTCAGGGTGAAGACGTTGTTGCCGGTGTTAGAACACCAATGCCAATCGCTCAGATGGAACAGGAATTCCCAGAAGCATTCGCTGACTTTGTAAAGGTTTGTGAAACACTTGAAAACCATTACAGAGATATGCAGGATATGGAATTTACAGTTGAAAACAGAAAATTATATATGTTACAGACAAGAAATGGTAAGAGAACAGCTCAGGCTGCTTTACAGATTGCTTGTGACCTTGTTGATGAAGGCATGAGAACAGAAGAAGAAGCTGTAGCTATGATCGATCCTAGAAACTTAGATACATTACTTCACCCACAGTTTGATGCTGCTGCTCTTAAGGCTGCTACACCAGCTGGTAAGGGACTTGGAGCTTCACCTGGAGCTGCTTGTGGTAAGGTTGTATTTACAGCTGATGATGCTGTTGAATGGAATGCTAAGGGAGAAAAGGTTGTTTTAGTTCGTCTTGAAACATCTCCTGAAGACATTACAGGAATGAAGGCTTCACAGGGTATCTTAACAGTACGTGGTGGTATGACATCTCACGCAGCCGTTGTTGCTCGTGGTATGGGTACATGCTGTGTATCAGGTTGTGGTGATATCGCTATGGACGAAGCTAACAAGAAGTTCACATTAGCTGGAAAAGAATATCACGAAGGAGATTACATCTCAATTGATGGTTCAACAGGTAACATTTACGATGGTATCATCCCTACAGTTGATGCTACAATCGCAGGCACATTTGGACGTATCATGGGATGGGCTGATAAATATAGAACACTTAAGGTTAGAACAAATGCTGATACACCAGCTGATGCTAAGAAAGCTAGAGAACTTGGTGCAGAAGGTATCGGTCTTTGCCGTACAGAGCATATGTTCTTTGAAGAAGACAGAATTGCAGCTTTCAGAGAAATGATTTGTTCAGATACAGTTGAAGAAAGAGAAGCAGCTCTTGAAAAGATTCTTCCATACCAGCAGGGAGATTTCGAAGCTCTTTATGAAGCTCTTGAAGGAAACCCAGTTACAATCAGATTCTTAGATCCACCTCTTCATGAATTCGTTCCTACAGAGGAAGATGATATTAAGAAACTTGCTGATGCTCAGGGTAAGACAGTAGAAGAAATCAAGACAATTATTTCTTCACTTCACGAATTCAACCCTATGATGGGACACAGAGGACTTCGTCTTGCAGTTACATATCCTGAAATTGCTAAGATGCAGACTAAGGCTGTTATCCGTGCTGCTATCAATGTACAGAAGAAGCACAGTGATTGGACAGTTAAACCTGAAATCATGATTCCATTGTCATGTGATGCTAAGGAATTAAAGTATGTTAAGGATATCGTAGTAGCAACAGCTGATGCTGAAATCGCAGCAGCAGGTGTTGAACTTGAATACCAGGTAGGTACAATGATCGAAATCCCTAGAGCAGCTCTTACAGCTGACGAAATCGCTAAGCAGGCAGACTTCTTCTGCTTCGGTACAAACGATTTAACACAGATGACATACGGATTCTCAAGAGATGATGCTGGTAAGTTCTTAGATGCTTACTATGATGCTAAGATCTTTGAAAATGATCCATTCGCTAAGTTAGATCAGGTTGGTGTTGGTAAGTTAATGGAAATGGCTATCAAACTTGGTAAGCCGGTTAACCCTAACCTTCACGTAGGTATCTGTGGAGAACATGGTGGAGATCCATCTTCAGTAGAATTCTGCCATAAGATTGGTCTTGATTATGTATCATGTTCACCATTCCGTGTACCAATTGCTAGATTAGCAGCAGCTCAGGCAGCTATCGCAGAAAGTGGGAAATAATCGTTTATGGTGTCAAAAGCCCCTAAACATCGGCAATTTCACAGTTTCTAAGGACTACTTGAAAGAGTACAAAAAGTTCGATAAAAACATGAAAAAAGCGGGTAAATGGGAAGACATCAACGTAACGATTACGGTTTGATAAAAATAATCAGGGAATCATACTTTTAAAGTATGGTTCCCTTTTTGTTATAGCGACGAGGCAAGTGGTCATCAGGCTTGCATGAATGAACATTTGCCGACCGCTAATCAGATGCGAGATATGCATAGCGTATCTCGTATCTGTTAAAAGAAGAAAAGTATTAATTCCAGGTTATCAAAAGTAGATTAAAAAATGAGGTTGGTTCTATTGCAAGATACGCATTTGTATATACAAATACATTCTTGTTAGGAAGAATCCTAAAACCTCCATATCTCAAATGTTGTATTGGCGGGTGCATCTGCTTTGAGGAGATGTCAATTGGACACAAATATTCTAAATAATTTGAACTGAAATTTTGTAATTGATAAAATAATGAAATATCAATTTGATTATAGATATGGTAGAATATAGCTGTATAAATGTTGAGCGAAATATAATAACACGAGTATGGCGTGATAAAACACTAATGGCACTGTGTATAAAATAGAAAATTGGGTAGATGATAAATTAAAATTTAGGGAGGTGAACATATATTGGCAAGAGCAAAATATCAGGTATTAGTCATTCCATATCATATTGAAAACGGCAATGTAAAATATTGCATATTTAAAAGAAATGATATGAAAGTATGGCAATTTATAGCAGGTGGTGGAGAAGATGAGGATGAAACTATAATAATATCTGCAAAACGAGAGGCATATGAAGAAGCAAACATAGGTATGGATTGTAAATATTCTGTGCTTGATACACAAAATAGCATACCAACATACTGTTTTAAAGAAGCAAGAAAAATATGGGGTGAAAATTGTTTGGTTATTCCTGAATATACATTTGCTGCTAGGATGAATACAACAATTTTGGAATTGTCTCAAGAGCATACAAAATATGAATGGGTTGATTATAAAACTGCATTAAAAAGACTTAGATATGATAGTAATAAAACTGCGTTATGGGAATTAGATAGTAAAATTAAATTAGG
>NZ_QUHB01000030.1 GCF_003479405.1 Eubacterium sp. AF16-48
CCTAAAATGAAATTTTAAATTCCACTCTCCCACTGTACAGTGGAATTTACTTTTACATAAACGGAATTTACTCTTTCACACCATTTTCCTCTATTATATTGCTTATTCCCTCTTCTTTTTGTATTCTTTTTCTATGCCTTCTGATGACGGTGAAAGGAGGTTCTTATGTCAAACCTTATTCCCGGGAATCAAAAACATTTAACTTTACAAGACCGTAAATTTATTGAAGACTCTTTAAATGAAAATCTTTCGTTCAAAGAGATTGCTAAATATCTTTGCAAAGATCCTACTACCATTTCAAAAGAGATACGCCTTCATCGTGTGGATGATATTAACCCCAAACGGATATTTAATAATCCACACAACTTCTGCACCCAAAGATTTCGATGCAAACGTACAAATGTCTGTGAAAAGATTATTCTTTGCGACATCAACTGTGCTTCCTGCATGAAGTGCAATCAGGTGTGCAAATCTTTTGTGAAGGAGTGCTGCTCCCGTTTGGACAGGGCTCCCTATGTGTGCAATGGCTGTGATAAACCACTTCATCGGTGTAATGTTCCTCATAAATACCGCTATGATGCTGTTTTTGCACAGCGTAACTATGAAGAACTCCGTACTTCTTCAAGAAATGGTGTAAATATCACAAAGCACCAGGCACTTCAAATGAATTCTGTGGTTGCACCTCTGATAGAACAGGGACAATCTCCATATGTAATTGTCACCAACCATCCGGAACTGGGCATCAGTGTGAAAAC
>NZ_QUHB01000031.1 GCF_003479405.1 Eubacterium sp. AF16-48
TTTAAGACTATACCGGATGATTTGAAAAAGATCAATTTGGACAATACATATGGAAAAGAATTTGGAGGTCTGAATGAAGATATAAATCCATGTACAAGAAATGGATTTACAGGCGCAAAAAATGGAAAGGTAATACCGGAGTGGAACTTAAAAGAGGGCATAGGATATGATAAAGCATTGATAACCAAGATTGAAAATGGAAAGATAGTGAAACAGTATAAATATATTAAAAATGAAAAGATATGGAGGAAAATAAAATGAGGTTAAAATGGGATAGATATACGGTTTACAAAGGAAAAGAAACAATGTTGTATAGAGATGATAGAAGCAATCAATTAGTAATTCCAATCAATAATGAAGATATGATGGATGATAAGTGTATACAGGATGAATGGGGACATTATATCCGTCCGGTAACACCAGATGAAATAGGAGACATTTATAGCGTCAGACCATATGCAATATATAAGGGACATAAGGTGGAATTAAGAGGAAGCCGTATAGACGAAAAAATGGCAATAGCACCGACAAGCATGGATAACACAGACTATGATGAAACAATGAAAGCATTAGGCATTCAACATGTATATGATGGAGATGATACGATATTTGTACCATCAAAAGACTTGGATTTTTATGAAAGAGTGAAGTACTGTGACAGATATGAATATTTTAAGGGTATATTTGAACCGTATAAGGTTGAGGATTACCATGTAATCATTAAGGACGGTGAACTGCAC
>NZ_QUHB01000032.1:0-322 GCF_003479405.1 Eubacterium sp. AF16-48
TAAGAAAAACTAATAGTATACACCTCGAAATATTAAAGGAAAGAGGTGTTATATGGGAAACAAGGATATAGCAACCAAGAAGTACATGTCAGATAATGTGAGATTTGCAGATGTGTTTAACTATGCCATATATGGGGGAAGGCAGATTATAAAACATGACATGTTAAAGGAAATCAGTGCAGAAGAACTGTTATTAATGGAAGGGGAGAATGGAAAGCTAATTACAAGGGACAGAGTAAGGGACTTAGAGAAGATGTGTGTCATAAAGAAAAGCGGTAATATTGTTTACATGCTTTTGGGAATTGAAAACGCATCCAATGTA
>NZ_QUHB01000032.1:332-652 GCF_003479405.1 Eubacterium sp. AF16-48
CTTTTGGGAATTGAAAACGCATCCAATGTACATTATGCCCAGCCGGTAAGAAACGGCCTGTATGATTTTATGGGGTACGCCGACCAGGTGGAGAGAAAATCGAAGGAAAACAGAAGAAAGAGAAAACTAAGGGATAACAGTGAATTTTTGTCAGGGCTTAAGAAAGAAGATAAGATAGCCGGAATAATAACCCTGACGGTATATTTTGGAGACAGACCATGGGATGGACCAAGATGTCTCCACGAAATGTTAAGTATTGATGATAAGGAAATATTAAAATTAATTCCGGACTACAGGATTAATCTCATAGATCCCCATGA
>NZ_QUHB01000004.1 GCF_003479405.1 Eubacterium sp. AF16-48
GATACTAATAGGTCGAGGGCTTATCCATAAAGGAAGGAAGAGGAGTTATCCTCCGGATGTAAATTTCAGTATGTAGTTTTGAATGTACAATGCATTCATAAATCAGACTTAGGTCTGTGGAAAATATTCCTCGATAGCTCAATGGTAGAGCACTCGGCTGTTAACCGAGGGGTTGTAGGTTCGAGCCCTACTCGGGGAGTTTTTTTATACTATATGGTATAAAAGTTTTGGCTCCATGGTCAAGCGGTTAAGACACCGCCCTTTCACGGCGGTAACAGGGGTTCAAATCCCCTTGGAGTCATTATGTATATGTTAATACTTGTGGAAGAAAAATATACGCCGATGTGGCTCAATTGGCAGAGCAGCTGATTTGTAATCAGCAGGTTAACGGTTCGAGTCCGTTCATCGGCTTTTATTTGGACCTGTAGCTCAGTTGGTTAGAGCAACCGGCTCATAACCGGTCGGTCCTGGGTTCGAGTCCCCGCAGGTCCACTTTTATTTATAAACATTATCCAGCAGTAAATTTTGGGATCTTAGCTCAGCTGGGAGAGCATCTGCCTTACAAGCAGGGGGTCACAGGTTCGAGCCCTGTAGGTCCCATTTGGTTATTATTAAATAACTGTTATATATTATGCCGGCGTGGCGGAACTGGCAGACGCGCAGGACTTAAAATCCTGTTGTGGCAACACAGTACCGGTTCGATTCCGGTCGCCGGCAGTGAAAAGGTATCCATGAGGGTACCTTTTTTCGTGTATATTTTTCACATTAAATTTTTATGACAATTACAGGTTAATATCTACAGGAAGTTAAATTTATTAGTAAACATAAAATGAAAAAAAAGAGGTACAAAATGAAAAAGAAGAAAATAAAGATGACGGCTTTTGTTTTGCTTTTAGCAGGAATGTGTTTTATGGGATTAAAAACAGACAAAAGTGATGTTTATGCAGCAAGTAATAAGGTAAGTATTACAAAGATATACAATTCTAAAGTTGGAAATAAAGTATTATGGAAATCAAAAACAAAGTATTCAGGATATGCTGTATATAGAAGTGTAAATGGTGGAAAATACCGAAAAGTTGATTATGTTAAAAGTAAGAAATATACGGATACAAATATAGAAACGGGAAAAACTTATAAGTATAGAGTTAAACCATATAAGTTAAATAAAAAGAAGAAAAAGGTGTATTCGTCATATAGCAATAAGAGTAAAAGTCTTAAGGCACTGCCATATGCCGTGCAGACAGCGTCAGCAATTTCCATGGATGATTATAATTTACTTACATGGAAAATTAGTGATACAGCATCCGGTTACAATATTTATAGAAAAAACAGCAATAACAAATGGGAATTATTAACAAGTAATAATGCTTATGATTATGGTTTGTATGATGATTATGATATTGTTAAAGGGAAGAAGTATACCTATAGAATTAAGGCTTATGAGATTGTAAATGGGGTTACTTATGAAAGTTTGCCATTAACATTAACTAAAAAAGCACAGATTAAGGGGATAGATGTTTCCCACCATAATGGAGTAATTGACTGGAGTAAGGTTAAACAGTCAGGTGTTACATTTGCCATGATTAGATTAGGTTATGGTACAACAAAGGGTGGAACCATAGACAGACAGCTTGATTATAACTATAATCAGGCAAAGAAGAATGGAATAAAAATAGGATTTTACCTGTATAGCTATGCTGACAATGTTGCTGAAGCGAAAAAAGAGGCAATTTTTACAGAGAAGCTTTTAAAGAAATATAATGACTTTGATTATCCGGTGGCTTTTGATTTTGAAAATACATATAGAAATAAGGCAAAATACAAAAGTTCAAATACTAAAATAATAACCACATACTGCGATTATTTAGAAGAAAGAGGATATGATACATGTATATATTCTTATTTGTCCTTTTTCAAAAATTCAGTGGATTATAACAAAGTTTCAAAATACGGATTGTGGTTGGCAAGATGGACTTTTAATCCTTCAAAATATGAGGATTATGGGTTGCCTAACGTTGAAATGTGGCAGTATTCAGATAATGGCAGAGTAAATGGTATTGGCGGTGCCGTAGATTTAAATATAAATATTATTGCCAGGTAGTTTAGGATACTTAGATTAAATATTAAGCAAAATCATATTAAACAAAATGGTGCACTACAAATAAAAATTGTTGACATATATCAATTGGTGGTGTAATATATATAAGTCGCAATCATCAGAAAATGATTTTTGCGGGTTATGTGCGTGTAGCTCAGCTGGATAGAGCGTCTGGCTACGGACCAGAAGGCCGAGGGTTCGAATCCTTTCACGCACGTTAAGCAGTTCCATTATGGGACTGCTTTTTTTGAATAAAAACAAAAAAGTTTGCCATACTACTTATGTGACAAATAAAAAAATCAGGAGGTAGTCATGGCAAAGAAATATTCGTCAGGTAAAAACGATGCATCAGGTTATAGTAGCATGCAGAATGCATACAACAGCACATCAAAAAGCAGTGCAACAGATAGTGCATCAAAAAGCAGTGCAACAGATAGCACATCAAAAAACAGTGCAACAGATACCACATCAAAAAGCAGTGCAACAGATAGCACATCAAAAAATAAGGCAACAGATGGTACTTCTAAAAACAAGGCAGCATATAATACATCAAAGAATAAAGCAACAGATAGTACTTCTAAAAACAAATCAACAGACTGTACAGATTGCAGATAGTTAAGGTTAAGACCCTATAGCAGTAAGTGGCTATAGGGTTTTAACATATTGTAATAAGATGAATAAACTAAAAGAAAAAAGTGATGGTAACCAATGAACAGATTTGACTTAGTTTCCATTGATACTGCAAGAAAAAGGGCTATGGAAAAAGGATATATAGTGGTGGATTTAAGAAGCAGAAGTGAATTTGACAAAGGACATATTGAGAATGCAATAAATATTCCAGAGGGTGATATTAGAAAAATCGACAGTTTCGGTAGAAAAGGAGACATATGGATTTTGTACTGTAGAAGAGGCAGTTTAAGTTTCAGACTTGCCAGTGAAATGGCAAACCAGGGATATAAGGTTATGGCAGTGGTAGGCGGATATAGAATGTAGTTGACATTGTTTTTTTATCAGATTATCATTAAGTAGATAAAAATAAGGATTTTGGTGAATTTTATATGGATAAATTACATTTAATCGTTCCATGTCATTTTGGAGTGGAATCGGTTTTAAAGAGAGAAATTATAGATTTAGGATACGAAATAGAGAGGGTTGAAGATGGAAGAATCACTTTTTCGGGAAATTTATTGGCAATATGCAGGGCTAACGTATTTCTAAGAACTGCTGAACGTGTAATGATTCAGGTTGGAAGAGTAAAGGCTCAGACATACGACGAGCTTTTTGAGGCAGTTAAGGCATTAAAATGGAGTGATTTTATACCGGAAAACGGAAAATTCTGGGTAAAAAAAGCCAGTTCTGTTAAAAGTAAATTATTTAGTCCCTCAGATATACAAAGAATAGTAAAAAAGGCAATTGTGGAGAATCTGAAACAGGAATATGGTGTAAGCTGGTTTAGTGAAGATGGGGCAAGTTATCCTATCAGAGTGTTTTTTTATAAGGATGAGGCAGTTATTGCATTGGATACATCAGGAGAATCACTTCACAAAAGAGGATACAGATATTATACCTCAAAGGCACCTATTTCCGAAACATTGGCGGCAGCACTGATTATGCTTACTCCATGGAATAAGGATAGAATTTTGGTGGATCCTTTCTGCGGATGTGGAACATTTCCTATTGAGGCGGCTATGATAGCAGCTAATATTGCACCGGGAATGAACAGGGAGTTTACCGGGGAAACATGGACTAATTTTATAGATAAAAAGTTATGGTATCAGGCTGTTAATGAGGCAAATGATAAAATAAATGATGATATAGAAACAGATATACAGGGATATGATATTGATGGGGAGATGATTGAATATTCCAGAAAAAATGCTATAAATGCAGGAGTGGAACATTTAATTCATTTTCAGGAACGTCCTGTTTCAGGATTAAGCCATAGGAAAAAATATGGATTTATAATTACAAATCCCCCTTATGGCGAAAGATTAGAGGAACAGAAAAGTTTACAGAAGATTTATACAACTTTAGGAGAAAAGTACAAAGCTTTGGATTCATGGTCGGCATTTATCATTTCATCTTATGAAAATGTAGAAAAAGATATGGGAATAAAAGCAACGAAAAACCGTAAAATATATAACGGAATGATTAAGACATATTATTATCAGTTTATGGGACCGAAGCCTCCTAAAAACAAAAATAAATAGAGGTTGTTAATGAAAAAAAAGAGAATACTTGTAGTATATATTCCACTTATTGCAATTTTAGTGGTTATAATTGCAGGTTTTTCCTACTCAAAACAAAGTGTACAAAAAAGTATTTCTTTTGATGGGGAAAAGACACAGGCACCGATTTTAGATACATGGAATCGGATTATGGCTAAAAGTGCAAATAAGGATGAAATAAATGTTATAGTTGATAAAAAAGAAGTTAAATATGTAAATAAAAGGGCGTACATGAGTGGTAATATGAATCTTATGATACCACTTGATATAGTTATAGAAACATTTAATTGCGCTGCAAATGTGTATGGTGGCGAAAAAATTGTTATCGAAAAAGGAAGCAGTATAGTAGCACTTTATTTAAATACCAAAAAAATGATTTTCAATGATAATGAATATAGTTTGGATGATAAACCGGTTACTAAAGATGGAACAATTTTTGTGCCGGCAAATATATTTGCAAAGTGTTTTGCCTATGATTATAATTGGAACAGCAAAAGTAATACAGCTTCATTTACAGGCAAAAAAGGCACTAAATCTTATTTGCCAAAGCGTTACAGCTATTTAGATAAAAAAAGAGCTGTGCCGGCAAAAAATCAGGGAAATTATGGTACATGCTGGGCCTTTGCCACACTGACGGCAATTGAAACATCACTTATGCCGGAAGAGCAATATGATTTTTCAGAGAATAACCTTGCCAGAAGTAATGATATGTCAGGAGAAATCCAGGATGGTGGCGATTATATTATGTCAATGGCATATCTTATGGCATGGAAAGGACCGGTGTTAGAACAGGATGACCCTTATGGAACTCAGGAAAAAACTACCGGTTTAAAGGCAAAAAAACATATTCAGGAAGCACAGATTTTACCGGAAAAGGACTATGACCAGATTAAGGAAATGGTGTATAAATATGGCGGAGTAGAAAGCTCCATGTATATGTCCCTTAATAATTCCAAATCAAAATCAGTTTATTATAACGAAAGTGAGTATGCTTATTGCTATAAAGGAAAAAAGAAGCCTAATCATGATGTAGTTATAATCGGATGGGATGATAATTATTCAAAAGAGCTGTTTAACGACCAGAGTATTCCGGGAGATGGTGCATTTATATGCATGAACAGCTGGGGGGAAGATTTTGGATATAAGGGAACATTTTATGTTTCATATTACGATGACAGAATAGGAACAAGTAATGTTTGTTATACAGGCATAGAAAATACAGACAATTATGATAATATATATCAAAGTGATATTTGCGGATGGACAGGCTCCATGGGATTTGAGGGCAGTAGTACAGTGTATTTTGCCAACGTATACAATCCTTCTGAAAACGGGAAGCTTCAGGCGGTGGGATTTTATGCAGTGACCCCCGGAGTGAAGTATGAGGTATTTGTGGACAGCAAATTTGAAGGAGAAAATTCCTTAAGTGAGAGAACCCATACAGCAGCAAGTGGAACTTTGAAAAATAAAGGATATTATACAATAAAATTAGATAAGCCTTATAGTGTAAAGCAGGGACAAAAATTCAGTGTAACAGTGAAAATAACTAGCGGGAAGGACAAAAAAATCTTTAAGCTGATTCCTGTTGAAATGAATGGAAGTGATGACAGTTATAATGTGGATTTAACGGATGGAGAAGGATATTTCAGCTCTACGGGAAACAGATGGCAGTCTTCGGAAAAACATGATTGCAATATTTGTTTAAAGGCATATACAGACAAAAAATAAAGGAGAACAAACCAATGAAGAAGGTAATATTTGCAACAACAAACAAAAATAAGGTTCGTGAAGTCAATATGATGATGAAGGATTTTGACGTGGAACTTCAAACTATGGGAGAGGCAGGCATTAACATTGATATTGTGGAAGATGGAAAAACCTTTGAAGAAAATGCCATTATTAAGGCAAAAACCATAATGGAAATAACAGGAGAAATAGCTATAGCTGATGATTCTGGTTTGGAAGTGGATTATTTAGATGGAGCACCGGGAATATATTCTGCAAGATTTTTAGGAGAAGATACATCTTACGATATAAAGAATAACTATATAATTGATAAACTAAAGGATGCCAAGGGAAAAGAAAGAAGTGCAAGATTCGTTTGTGCAATGGCAGTGGCTTTCCCAAATGGAAAAATTAAGACATGTAAAGGAACTATTGAGGGGCTTATTGCATATGAACAAAAAGGAACTAACGGTTTTGGTTATGATCCTATAGTTTATGTGCCGGAATATGAGATGACAACCGGTGAAATGGCTCCTGAATTAAAAAACAGCATAAGCCATAGGGGTAAGGCATTAGAACAAATGAAGGAAATCCTGAAAGCCGGATTGGAGGAAGAATGTTAAAAGCTATAATTATAAGTGATTCTCATGGAGATTTAAAAAATGTGAGAAAAATTGCCGAAAAAGAGCATAATATTGATTTGGTGATACATTTAGGTGACCTTTTGGGTCAGGACGAACAATTGGCGGAAATTTTTAACTGTGAAATAAAAAAAGTTAAGGGAAACTGTGATTATTATTCTAATAATCCGGTTTCTGATGTGGTGGAATTTGGTGGAAACAGGATTTTTATAACTCACGGACATAATTACGGAGTGGATTTCGGGCTGGATGGTTTAAGTTATGCAGCAGAGGAAAATAAATGTAATATAGCACTTTACGGGCATACTCATGTACCGGATAGCTCTATAAGGGGGAAAATAATCATTGTAAATCCCGGAAGTGTATCAAGACCAAGACAGTTAGGTGGAAGACCTACATATGGGGTTATGAAGGTAAATGGAGAGGGAAAAGCAGATATCAGAATAGAGTACGTTTAGCCCTATTTTAAAAGGGATTTCGGGGTATGAAAAAAAATTGTAAAAAAAAAATAAAAAAAACGCTTGACAATTTTAAGGGTTTCCCATATAATTACTCTTGCGCTGTGAAAAATAAGTAACGCGAACACGGGGTGTGGCTCAGCTTGGCTAGAGCGCCTGATTTGGGATCAGGAGGTCGCAGGTTCGAATCCTGTCACCCCGACTGTGTGCGGGTGTAGTTCAGTGGTAGAACACCAGCCTTCCAAGCTGGATATGTGGGTTCGATTCCCATCACCCGCTTTTAACATTTTTTAAAATGTTTGTGTCCGTAGCTCAGCTGGATAGAGCAACGGCCTTCTAAGCCGTGGGTCGGGGGTTCGAATCCCTTCGGGCACATTTCTGGATTAGACCAGAGCATGGCATGGTGGCTATAGCGCAGTTGGTTAGCGCGCCAGATTGTGGCTCTGGAGGCCGAGGGTTCGAATCCCTCTAGCCACCTTACACAATGGGCTATCGCCAAGCGGTAAGGCACAGGACTTTGACTCCTGCATTCGCTGGTTCGAATCCAGCTAGCCCAGTTAAAGGGTTAGTAATAACTTATAAAATTAATATGGGCCACTAGCTCAGATGGTAGAGCACTTGACTTTTAATCAAGTTGTCTGGGGTTCGATTCCCCAGTGGCTCACTAAGTGTAGGTTCGTGCCTACACTTTTTTATTGCTAAGGCAAACATATGGTAAGTGTTTGTATAAAAGCGGAAAATTAAATAGCTGCGGGTGTGGCGGAATTGGCAGACGCGCTAGATTTAGGTTCTAGTGGGCAACCGTGCAGGTTCAAGTCCTGTCACCCGCATTTAAAATTAAAAAGTAGTTGTCTCTTTATGAAATATAGTTCAAAAAGGGATAACTTTTTTGTTTATTATACCTCTTTTATCGACATAATTTATTTGCTATAATGGAAATCTGAAATTTGAAAGAGAAACAAGGGAGAAAAAATGAAGAGGATTGTGATTATTGGGGCGGGACCGGCAGGCCTTACAGCTGGTTATGAACTACTGAAAAAAGGTGGATATGAGGTTGTTATATTAGAAAAAAGCGATAGAATAGGTGGAATATCCCAGACTGTACGTTATAAGGGCAACCGAATGGATATAGGGGGACATAGATTTTTCTCGAAGGACGATAGGGTAAATGAGTGGTGGCAGAACATAATGCCTACTCAGGGAGCACCGTCATTTGATGATAAGGTGTTAGGCAGAGAGAAAACTTTAGCTGACAAGGGACCTGATCCTGAAAAAGAAGACAGGGTAATGCTTGTAAGAAACAGAGTGTCAAGAATTTATTATTCAAAGCATTTCTTTGACTATCCGATTTCTTTAAAATGGAGTACCTTAAAGAACATGGGATTTGGGACTACAATTAAGGCAGGTTTTAGCTACCTTCATTCAGTATTTAGAAAACTACCGGAAGATAATTTGGAGAATTTCTATATAAACAGATTTGGACGTGTGTTATATTCAATGTTTTTTGAAGGGTACACAGAAAAATTATGGGGAAGACATCCAAGGGAAATATCAGCTGACTGGGGAGCACAGCGTGTAAAGGGACTATCCATAACAGCCGTTATTAAGGATGTATTTAAGAAAATTCTTCCAAAGAAAAATGACGGAGAAGTGGAAACATCACTGATTGAGGAGTATGTTTATCCTAAATTCGGACCGGGACAGCTTTGGGAGGCTGTGGCAGATGACATTGTAAAAATGGGTGGAACTATTGTAAAAAATAGTGAAGTTAAGTATTTAAACACTGAAAATGGAAAAATAAAAAACGTTGTTTGTTTAGAAAATGGACAGGAGAAGGTTTATGAGGGAGACATATTTATGTCTTCTATGCCTGTTAATGATTTAATTGCAGGAATTAAAGGAAGCGATATTCCGGATATTGTTGCAACATCAGCAGCAGACCTTCCTTTTAGGGACTTTGTAACTGTAGGTCTTTTGCTTAACAAATTAAATCTTAAGAATGAAACAAAGATTAAAACATTAAACAACATTGTGCCGGACTGTTGGATATATGTTCAGGACACAGGGGTAAAGCTTGGAAGAATACAGATTTTTAATAACTGGTCACCATATATGGTAGAAAAGCCTGACGAAAACGTATGGATTGGTCTTGAGTATTTTTGCAGAGAAGGGGATGAATTCTGGAACATGAGTGACGAGGAATGCATTAACATGGCAATTAATGAATTGGTTTCAATGGACGTAATTGACAGAAATGACGTTATTGATTCTCACAGAGAGCGCATACAGAAGGCATATCCTGCATATTTTGACGGATATGATAACATGGATAAGATAATTGATTATTTAAATACTTTTGATAATTTATTCTGCGTAGGAAGAAACGGACAGCACAGATACAACAACATGGATCATTCTATGGTTACTTCCTTTGAGGCGGTTAAGGATATTATTAATGGCATACATGATAAAACAAATGTATGGAATGTAAACACAGATAAAGAGTACCATGAAACAAAGGAGCAGTAGGAGGTAAAGATGCAGTATCTTATGTTTGTAGTGGGAATAGTGGTTCCAATAATTTTACTTACATTATTCTTTAAAAAGAAAATATATTTGTCCTATAACAAATATATTTGTTCAGCTATAATAGCGGTTTTAATTGCTTTAGTGTTGGAAGTATTTACTTTTAACTTTAATAGTTTTGAAAATACCAGAAGTGATAAAATGACCGTGTCTGCGGATATTAAGACTTCTGAGGTAAAGTCAGATGGGTATTTAAGCCCTGAGTTATACGGAAGCATTACCAAATCTGCATCCACTGAAAAAAATATATACACATTGGAAATGCAGGGCGTTGATGCTAAAGTAAATAATATAGACGTTATACCGGATTCTAACGACAGGGCAATAGAATGTAAGGTTTACTATTCTGATGAAGCTGTAAATAAATATACTGAAAGTGGTGATGAAAGTGTAATTGTGCCGTCAATGAAATCCACGGGACATATGCACCCCCATTTTGCCGGAAAGTGTCGTAATCTGAAAATTGAATTAAAGACAGATTTAAACAGTGAAATAAATTCAATTCAGGTTAAATTGAATTACCCGGCAAAATTTTCATTTGATATTTTCAGGGTACTTTTGGTTGCTGCAATATGCTTTATGGGATTTGTAATATATTTTACAAGAGGAAAAGGATGTTTGCAGTTTAACAGAAATTCAAACCGACAGTTTGCTGCAATTATGGGACTGGTTGTAGTGGAAATTGTATTTACGGTATTTTTGTCAATTGCCGGGAATTTACAGTTTAACGAAAATGGAAAAATCCAGAGTATTAATTTTCAGGATACACAGGACCCGTATCAGGAACTTACATTGGCAATAACTAAAGGAAAGGTTGACCTTAATAGTCTTAATCCGGAAACGGAGATTCAGGAAATGCGGGACATTAAGGAACTACAAAAACTCCAAAATCCTTATGACTGTAGTCAGCGTGATGGATTAACATATAAGTGGGACAGGGCATTTTATAACGGAAAATATTATTGCTACTTTGGAATAGTGCCTGCACTTGTGTTCTACCTTCCCTATTATCTGGTAACAGGGCATATGCTTAAAACAAAAATTTTAGCACTTTTGCTAGTAGTGATTATAGAAATGCTTATGGCGGCGTTAGTTTATGCCATAGCAAGTCAGTACAAAAAAAGACTTAACCTGTGGGTGGTTATGGCTGCAATACTAGGTTTTACAAATGTGTCAATGGTTCTGTTTTGTATAAACGGAAGTAAATTCTATGAAATAGCAGCTGCCTCGGCGTTAGCTTGTGCATTGGCAGGACTTAATTTTATAGTGAGGGCTTTTGATAACAAAAAAATGACAGTGGGAAGCCTTTGCGCAGGGGCAGCTTTTATGGCGTTGTCAGTTGGATGCAGACCTAATTTTATTCTTGTAAGTTTTGTGGCAGCATGTCTTATGTTAAATGGGCTTGCTAAAAAAGGCGGATATGTTGCAAGTGGAAATAATAAGATAAAGACATATTTAAGCTGTGTTTTCTCAAAAAGCAATATAACAGCCATATTAGCCATTATTGTACCTTATGTTGTTGTAGGTTTGGGACTTATGTATTACAACTACATAAGATTTGATTCGCCTTTTGAGTTTGGAGCAAAGTATCAGCTTACGGTTTTTGACACGGGATATTATGGCATGACGGATTTTGGAAAGATTCCGTTAATGATTGCAAGGGCATTACTTATTCCACCTACTATCAGTGCAACGTTCCCTTATGTAAATGCAGTATCAGAAAGCAGCAATTATTTGGGATATTATTACGGAATGAGCTATATGGGAGTTCTTGCTCAACCTATAATGTGGACAGTTATTCTTCTTGGATGGTCCATGAAGCGTGGAATAAAGGATATGGGACATAAAGCTTTTGTTATGTTATCAGTGATTGTGGGAATTTTAATGTGTTATGTTACCACAGCAATGGGCGGAACATCCCTGAGATATTCCGTTGACTTTGCATGGTTATTCTTTATTCCTGTTATTTACATTGTGTTTGACATGTATGACAGGGGAAGAAACAGAAAAATTACAAAGTATATTTTAGTTCTTGTTGGAATATTGACAGTGGCAACAGTTATGATAAATGTACTTTTATGTATTTCACCGACATGGAGTAGTATAAGCAGGAAGGTGCCGGAAATTTTTTACAGAATAGAAGAAATGGTGGTATTTTGGAAATAAATAAGCGGTGGGGAATTTAATTCCCTGCCGCTTATATTTTTGAAAGATAGCTATTGTGATAGTGTCCGTCATTTGTCACATCTTTTCCAAACCATTTAGGAGGAACAAAGGAGTTAGCATCTTCAATGGAACTAAACTCAACCTCAACTAGCAGCATACCTGCAAATTTCCCCTCAAATATATCAAGTTCAGCAGTGTGACCGTCTTCTAAAGGTATAAGAAAACGTGTTTTAGTTATGATATTGCCATCGGCTTTTTCCCGGAGGTGGTAATAACTCTTTTCATTTAAAGGAAGATTATATTCTTCCCTTGCCATCATGCCACCGCCTTTATAAGTTAGAAAGTACTCATCATCCTGCTTCCTGATGCGGACTACAGGGGCAGTATTTAAATATGCCTGTTCTATTTTATGACATTTGTAGTCGTTTAAATTTGCGGGCAAATCAAGGGGAAGATATTTTCTCTCAATTTCCATTGGCTTCATAAATAAAGACCTCCTTGTACTAATTTGTATACTGATATTGTAACACAAAAGTTAATAAACCTTACGGCAAATAATAAATTTGTTAAAAATTCTTTATAACTTTGACACACGGCAGGTGTATGTTATACTTGTTTTTGAATTCATATGTTAGGAGGAATAGTGGATAATGAAGACAGTATATGCATTTTTGGCAGATGGAATGGAAGAAGTGGAAGCTTTGATGGTAATTGATTTGTTAAGAAGAACAAAGAAATTAAATGTTGTTACGGTTTCCGTTAAGGATGATTTGTTAGTGGAAAGCTCCCATAAGATTAAACTTTTTGCTGACAAAAACATTAACGAGATAGATTTTGAAAAAGGAGATTGCATTTTCCTTCCGGGAGGAATACCGGGGACACCTAATCTTGCAGCCTGTAAGAAACTGACAGATAATATAGTTGAATATAACAGACAGGGTAAATGGCTTGCAGCTATATGTGCAGCACCAAGTATTTATGGACAACTTGGTTTGTTAAAGGATGTAAATGCAACAAGCTATCCGGGTTTTGAAGATAAGATGGATTGTAAAAATTATGGTGGCAGAGTTGTAACAGACAAGAATTTTGTTACGGGAAAAGGACTTGGAGTGGCATTGGAAATGGGACTTGAACTAATAAGCGTGTTGGTGGATGAGGAGACAGCAGGACAGGTGGCAGCTGCAATACAGTTTGACAGATAAAATAAGCATAAAAGGTCAATTCAGCCAAGCCTGAATCACCTAAGCTCGAATACGCTTTGCTTCTTCTCGCTTCGTTGATTCAGCAAAGTAAAATAATCAATTCAGCCAAGCCTGAATCACCTAAGCTCGAATACGCTTTGCTTCTTCTCGCTTCGTTGATTCAGCAAATATAAAATAAACAAAAAGCAAAATTGGCTGCAAGCAGCCTTTTGCCTTTTGTTTATTTTATGCTTGGCTGAATTGTTCAAAAAAACTTAGTGACATAGGGGGATTTTCGTGATATAATGTTTTTCTGTGTCAGGGGATATTATGCCCTTATGTTATGTTAAAAAATAAATTTTAAGAATGGATAATTATGGGTGGAGCTCACACCCGGTTAAATCTCAAGGAGGAAGAATAATGAGTTTACAGGTAGAAAAGTTAGAGAATAACACAGCAAAACTTACAATCGAGGTAGAGGCTTCAAAATTTGATAAAGCTATTCAGAAAGCTTATCAGAAAAATAAGAATAAATTTAACATTCCGGGATTTAGAAAAGGAAAAGTACCATATGCTATGGTTGAAAAGATGTATGGTGCAGCAGTATTTTACGAGGATGCAGCTAATGAACTTATTTCAGGAGCTTATGCACAGGCAGCAGAAGAATCAGGATTAGAAATTGTTGCACGTCCGGAAATTAACGTTACTCAGATTGAAAAAGGCAAGCCTTTCATATTTGAAGCAGAAGTTACAACAAAGCCGGAAGTTAAGCTTGGTAAGTACAAAGGAATCAAGGTTGAAAAGGCTGATGTTACAGTAACAGATGAAGAAGTAGCAGAAGAGCTTGATAAGGTTAAAGAGCAGAATGCAAGACTTGTAGCAGCAGATGATAAGGCTGTTGAAGACGGAGACCAGACAACAATCGATTTTGAAGGATTTGTTGATGGAGTTGCATTTGAAGGTGGCAAGGGAGAAGATTATCCTTTAACAATTGGCTCACATTCATTTATTGACACATTTGAAGAACAGCTTATTGGAAAGAAAGTTGGAGAAGAAGTTGAAGTTAATGTTACATTCCCTGAAAACTATCAGGCAAAAGAACTTGCAGGAAAGCCTGCTATGTTTAAGGTAACAATTAAGGAAATCAAAGTTAAGGAATATCCTGAATTAGATGATGATTTCGCTCAGGATGTTTCAGAATTTGATACCTTAGATGAATACAAGGAAGATATTAAGAAGAATCTTACAGAAAAGAAAGAAAAAGAAGCTGAAGCTGAAAAGGAAAGCAAGGTTATTGAAGCTATCGTAAATGATGCAGAAATGGATATACCTGAAAAGATGGTTGAAGCACAGGCTGAACAGATGCTTGAAGAATTTGCACAGAATATTGCTATGCAGGGAATTTCATTTGAACAGTATTTACAGTTTACAGGTGCAACAGTTGACCAGATGAAGGAACAGGTTAAGCCACAGGCACAGGCAAGAGTTGAATCAAGCCTTGTTTTAGAAGCAGTTGTTAAGGCTGAAAACATTGAAGCTACAGAAGAAGAAGTTGAAGAAGAAATCAAGGAAATGGCCGGAAGATACAACATGGAAGCTGACAAGCTTAAAGGTTTATTAACAGATAGCGACAAGGAAAATCTTAAGAAAGATATTTGTGCAAGAAAAGCAGCTAAATTTGTTGTAGATGAGGCTAAATAATTTAATTATTAAGCAGGAGGTATAGCAATGGCATTAGTACCTTATGTCATAGAGCAGAATTCCAGAGGTGAACGCTCATATGATATTTATTCAAGATTATTAAAGGATAGAATTATCTTTTTAGGAGAGGAAATAAATGATGCAGTGGCTTCTACAGTTGTTGCACAGTTATTATTCTTAGAGTCAGAGGATCCGGGCAAGGATATTCATATGTATATCAACAGTCCGGGAGGTTCTGTTACAGCAGGAATGGCAATATATGATACAATGAATTACGTTAAGTGTGATGTATCAACTACATGCATTGGCATGGCGGCAAGTATGGGTGCGTTCCTTTTATCCAGCGGAGCTAAGGGAAAGAGATATGCCCTTCCAAATGCTGAAATTATGATTCATCAGCCATTAGGCGGAGCACAGGGTCAGGCTACAGAGATTCAGATAGCAGCAGAGCATATTTTGAAGACTAAAAAGAAATTAAACGAAATTCTTGCAGCTAATTCAGGAAAGCCGGTTGAAGTTGTTGAAAAAGATACAGACAGAGATAATTGGTTAAGCGCTGATGAAGCAAAAGAGTACGGTTTGATTGACAATGTAATCAAAGAAAGATAAAGATAAGAATAAGGCACCGCAATTGTGGTGCCTTAACTTGGATTTTATGTCAAAACAGTGAGGTAAACATGGCAAATAAAAAAATTATTGATGAGAAATTATATTGTTCATTTTGCGGTAAGCCGGAGAGTCAGACAAGAAGACTTATTGCCGGACCGGAAGGTGTGTATATTTGTGATGAATGCGTTGAAATATGTGCAGGAATCGTGGAAGAAATGTACCATGAAGAGGAATCCGGTGCTACACAGGAGATAAATCTTTTAAAACCAAAGGAAATTAAAGAATTTTTGGATCAGTATGTTATAGGTCAGGATGAGGCAAAAAAGGTTTTGGCAGTTTCAGTATATAATCACTACAAACGTGTTTTATCAGACAAGGAATTAGATGTTGAATTGCAGAAATCCAATATTCTTTTGTTAGGACCTACAGGTTCTGGAAAGACATATTTAGCTCAGACATTAGCAAAGATATTAAATGTTCCATTTGCCATTGCAGATGCTACAACTCTTACAGAGGCAGGATATGTTGGTGAAGATGTTGAAAATATTTTGCTTAAATTAATTCAGGCAGCTGATTATGATATTGAAAAGGCTGAGCATGGAATTATATATATTGATGAAATAGATAAAATTACAAAAAAATCAGAAAATGTTTCTGTCACAAGAGATGTTTCAGGTGAAGGTGTACAGCAGGCATTACTTAAAATATTAGAGGGAACAGATGCCAGCGTGCCACCACAGGGTGGAAGAAAGCATCCTCAGCAGGAACTTATACCTATTAATACTACAAATATTTTATTTATTTGTGGTGGAGCTTTTGACGGATTAGATAAGATTATAGAAAAGAGATTAGATAAAAGTGCAATTGGATTTAATTCACCGGTTCGTGAAAAAAATGACCACAAGACAGATGAATTATTCAAGCAGGTTATGCCGGAAGATTTAACTAAATTTGGAATTATTCCGGAATTTATAGGACGAGTTCCTGTTACGGTTTCATTGGATTTCTTAGATGAAAAGGCATTAGAGAGAATACTTACAGAGCCAAAGAATGCATTGGTAAAGCAGTATAAGAAATTATTTGAATTAGATGGAGTTAAGCTTACATTTACAGATGAGGCAATACATGCCATAGCTAAGCTTGCAGTGGAAAGAAAGACAGGAGCAAGAGGACTTAGAGCCATTATGGAAGATGCGGTAATGGATATAATGTATGAAACACCATCTGATGACACCATTGAAGAATGTATAGTCAACGAGGATGTTGTAAATGGATTAGCAGATGCAGAAATAAAGTACGCACCTTCAGGAACTAAACCTAAAACAAAGAAAAAAAGCGGAAAAACCGCATAGGTATCAAGGAGAAAATATGTCAGAAAATACTTTTAAAATACCGGTTATACCTCTTAGGGGGCTTACCATATTGCCGGGAACGACAGTTCATTTTGACATTAGTAGAAAATCATCAATTGCTGCCGCAAATGCTGCTATGATGCAGGGACAGCGATTGTTTGTTACAGCACAGAAAGACCCGGTGGAATCAACACCGGGTTTTGATGGAATATACAAAATAGGTACTGTTGTATTAATAAAGCAACTTAATAAATTGCCGGATGGAATTACAAGTGTAATGGTAGAGGCAAAGAATAAAGCTGAAATTCTCACATTATATGAAGATGGGAAATATTTTGAGGGAGATATAAAGGAAATTCCACAGGAGGAAAATCTTTTATCTGAAAACGAGGAAGAGGCCTTTGTAAGAGAATTAAAAGAAACCATAAGAAAATATGATGCAACAAACCATGGGCTGACGGAACAGGGAATAAGAAATGTTATGAGAATAAATAATCTGTCAACTCTTATGGAACAGTTACTTTTAAGAATAAAAGTAGATTTTAGAGTAAAGCAGGAATATTTGGAAAAAAATGACTTAGTGTCTAAATTTGAGACAGTTATGTCATTTTTAAGAAAAGAAAATGAAATCGGACAAATAAGAGCTGATATAATTGAGAAGGTTAAAGAGAGACTTGACAAAAGTCAGCGTGAACATATTTTAAGAGAACAGATTCAGGTTATAAAAGAAGAATTAGGGGAAGATTTCTCTGCAGATGCAGATGAATTGCAGGGAAAAATAGAGAAGCTTAACGCATCTGATGAAGTGAAGGAAAAGTTAATGAAGGAACTTTCAAGGTACAGAATGTTTGGTGGAAATGCACCGGAAGCTAATGTAATAAGAACATACATTGACACAATGCTGGATATGCCTTGGAATAATCAGACAGTGGAAAACCCTGATTTGACTAATGCACAGGAAATCTTAGACAGAGATCATTACGGACTTAAAAAAGTAAAAGAAAGAGTTCTGGAGTTTTTGGCAGTGAGAAATTTAACGGAGGCTAAAGGCACAAGTCCCATTATTTGTCTTATAGGACCTCCGGGAACAGGAAAAACATCTATAGCTCACTCAATTGCAGAAGCTTTAAACAAAAAATATGTTAGAATAAGCTTAGGTGGCGTGGACGACGAATCGGAAATCAGAGGACACAGAAAAACATATGTGGGAGCAATGCCGGGAAGAATAGCAAAGGGACTTAAAATGGCAGGCAGTGCTAATCCATTAATGCTGTTTGACGAAATAGACAAAATGGGAAGAGGTTATCACGGAGATCCGGCTTCAGCCCTTCTTGAGGTTATGGATTCAGAACAAAATTCATCTTTTAGGGATAATTATTTGGAAGTTCCCCTTGATTTGTCAAAGGTATTATTTATCGCCACGGCAAATGATATAAATACCATACCGGAGCCTTTAATTGACAGAATGGAAATGATTGAAGTTGAAGGTTATACTGAAAATGAGAAGTTCCACATTGCAAAAGAACATCTGATTAAGAAGGCATATGAGAAAAATGGAATAAAAAGGTCAAATCTTTCCATAACAGATGAGGCCATAAACAGTATTATAAGATTTTACACAAGGGAAGCCGGTGTAAGACAGCTGCAAAGGGAACTGGAAGAAATATGCAGAAAAGCAGCAAGAGATATAGTTCAAAATAATAAAAAGCATTTAAAGGTTACATCAAAAAATATTGAAAAATATCTTGGAAGAAAGAAATTCGATGAAGATTTGGCAAATGAGTCAGATGATATAGGAATAGTAAGAGGTCTTGCCTGGACGGCTGTAGGTGGAACTACCCTTCAGATAGAAGTAAATACAATGCCGGGAAAGGGAGAACTTAAGCTTACGGGACAGCTTGGTGATGTTATGAAGGAGTCTGCTGTAATTGCACTGAGCTATGTTAGAAGTATTGCAGCGGATTATGGTGTGGATAAGGAATTCTTTAGTGAGAATGATATACATATTCACGTTCCGGAAGGGGCAGTGCCAAAGGATGGACCATCAGCCGGAATTACCATGGCAACGGCTATTTTGTCAGCTGTGTCAGGTATTAAGGTAAAATGTAAGGTGGCAATGACAGGAGAAATTAATCTTCGTGGAAATGTTATGCCAATAGGAGGATTAAAAGAGAAGCTTTTGGCTGCTAAAAATGCAGGTATTAAGAAGGTTTTAGTCCCTAAAAAGAATGAACCTATGGTAAAGGAGATTTCAGAGGAAATAACTTCAGGTCTGAAAATTGTATATGTAAGTCATATGAGTGAAGTTATTAAGGAGGCTCTGAGCAGGTAAATATATGGTTATAAAAAATGTTAGTTTAGAGACGGTATGTGGAATTACAAGTCCTCTGCCACAAAATAATATGCCGGAGATTGCCTTTGCAGGTAAGTCAAATGTAGGAAAATCATCACTGATAAACAGTCTTGTAAATAGGAAGGCATTAGCAAGAACATCATCCCAGCCGGGAAAAACACAGACAATTAATTTCTATAATGTTAATGAGGAAATGTATTTTGTGGATTTACCGGGGTACGGGTATGCCAGTGTGTCAAAGGAAGTAAAGGAAAAATGGGGTGTAATGATAGAAAACTATCTTCATACTTCGGATATGTTAAAAGCAGTTTTTCTTTTAATAGATATAAGACACGAGCCGTCAGCTAATGACATAAATATGTACCAGTGGATATTAGCCAATGGATATGAACCAATAATAATTGCAACAAAGCTTGACAAAATAAAGAGAAGCCAGATACAAAAGCATGTTAAAATGATAAGGACAGGCTTAAACGTAGTAGGTGGAACAAAGATACTACCATTTTCGGCTCAGACAAAGCAGGGAAAAGATGAAATTCTTGATTTGATTGAAGAAATAACAAGGAGTTAGAAATGGCATTAGAACCGGAAACTTTATATAAATTAATTATAATGCATATGCTTAATAAGGTGGATTTCCCACTGACTAATACCCAGATTGCCCAGTTCTTTCTGGAGAATGAGTACACAACTTATTTTTCCGTTCAGCGTTCCATTAATGAGTTAATAGAAAACGGATTTGTGTTTTTAAATGTTAATAGAAATACATCTTATTATCATTTAACTTCCGAGGGAAGGGAAAGTCTTAAGTTTTTTGAGAATAAAATTCCCAACCAGATAGTTGATGATGTGGATATGTTCCTTATTGAGAATAAATATGAATTAAGAAATGAGGCAGGAACCGTTTCGGATTATTACAGGGCTGCAAATGGAGATTATATTGTACATTGTCAGGTAAAAGAAGGAGACAGTACATTAATTGAACTTAATATTGCAACTCCTGATAAGGATATTGCCTCAAAAATGTGTGCAAATTGGCAGGACAAGGACACCAGCCAGAAAATATATCAATATGTATTAGATAATCTGACGTAATAATTTCACATAAAGGTAAAGTCAGTTTAACAGCAAAATAAACAAGAGATGGAGGAAAATATGTCGCATATAGATCAGAGTAAAATAAGAAATTTTTGCATTATTGCTCATATTGATCACGGAAAATCTACTTTGGCAGACCGTATAATAGAGATGACAGGGCTTCTTACAAACAGGGAAATGCAGGCTCAGGTTCTTGATAATATGGACTTAGAAAGAGAACGTGGAATAACAATAAAATCTCAGGCAGTTCGTACTGTTTATAAGGCTAAAGACGGTGAGGAATATATTTTTAATCTTATTGATACACCGGGCCATGTGGATTTTAATTACGAGGTATCACGAAGCTTAGCAGCCTGTGATGGTGCAGTATTGGTAGTTGATGCGGCACAGGGTGTGGAAGCACAGACTCTGGCAAATGTTTATCTTGCATTAGACCATGACCTAGAGGTTTTTCCGGTAATAAACAAAATTGACCTTCCATCAGCTGACCCGGATAGGGTAAAGGCGGAAATAGAGGATGTTATAGGACTTGATGCAGAGGATGCACCACTTATTTCAGCCAAAACAGGACTTAACTGTGGTGAGGTTTTAGAGGCAATTGTTAAGAATATTCCGGCACCGGAGGGAAATCCGGAGGCTCCCCTTAAAGCACTTATTTTTGACAGCTTATATGATTCATACAAGGGAGTTATTGTATTTTGCCGAATAAAAGAGGGTACCGTAAAGCCGGGAATGAATATAAAAATGATGGCAACAGGAGCTAAAGCAAATGTTGTGGAAGTAGGATATTTTGGAGCAGGTCAGTTTATAGCCTGTGATGAATTATCAGCAGGAATGGTTGGATATATTACGGCAAGTATAAAAAATGTCCGTGATACCAAGGTTGGTGATACCGTAACTGATGCAGACAGACCATGTGATGAGCCACTTCCGGGATATAAGGAAGTTAATTCAATGGTTTACTGTGGTGTATATCCGGCAGATGGAGCCAAATATCCTGATTTAAGAGATGCTTTGGAAAAACTTCAGCTAAATGATGCATCCCTTAAATACGAACCGGAAACATCAATAGCCTTAGGATTTGGTTTCAGATGTGGATTCTTAGGACTTCTTCATCTTGAAATTGTTCAGGAGAGACTAGAGAGGGAATACGGACTTGATTTGGTAACTACGGCACCGTCAGTTATTTATAAGGTATACAAGGAAAATGGGGAGTTAATAGAACTTACCAACCCAACTAATTTGCCGGATCCAAGTGAAATAGAACATATGGAGGAACCTATTGTAAGTGCCGAAATAATGGTAACTACAGAGTTTATAGGCTCTATTATGGAATTGTGTCAGCAAAGACGTGGACGATATATAGGAATGGAGTATGTGGAAGGTTCAAGAGCACTTCTTAAATATGATATTCCGTTAAATGAAATAATATATGATTTCTTTGATGCATTAAAATCCCGCTCAAGAGGGTATGCCTCATTCGATTATGAATTAAAAGGATATGAAACAGCTAAGTTAGTTAAGCTTGACATTCTTATAAATAAGGAAGAGGTGGATGCACTATCCTTTATAGTTCCGGAGGCTTCAGCATATGAGCGTGGCAGAAAAATGTGCGAGAAACTGAAGAATGAAATTCCAAGACAGCTTTTTGAAGTACCGATTCAGGCAGCAGTAGGAAGTAAAGTTATTGCAAGAGAAACAGTTAAGGCAATGAGAAAAGACGTGCTTGCTAAATGTTATGGTGGCGATATTTCAAGAAAGAAAAAGCTGTTAGAAAAGCAGAAGGAAGGAAAGAAACGTATGCGCCAGGTTGGAAATGTGGAAATACCACAGTCAGCATTTATGGCGGTTTTGAAATTAGATGAGGAGTAATGTACTATAAGAAGATAATATCATACTGCACAGTTTTATTGTTTACAGTAATTATATCTGCTAATGTAAACACATTAACTTATGCCAAAAGCATTAAAGCCGAAACACCAAAGAATGTTGTAGTTAAAAGGTATATTACAACAGCATTAAAAATTAAATGGAGTAAGGTAAAAAAAGCCGATGGTTATAGGATATACAGATATAGCAGTAAAAAGAAAAAATATGTCAGTATAAAGACGGTTTTTAATAATGAAAAGACCTGTTGGATTGACAAAAAATTAAAAGTCCATAAAGTGTATAAATACAAAGTGTCATCTTTTAAAGTACACAAAGGGAAGAAAAAGTTTAGTAAAAAATCCTACCGGGTGTCAGGGAGAACCTATAGAATTAATGACCGATTAGTAAATGCCGGAGAAGTATTTATTTTGGGAAATAGTCCTATTAGTATAGGACTATGTAGCGAAAATGAGTATCAGGTATTCATTAATCCTGACAGAAAGGTTAAAAATAAAAAGGCAAAACCGTTTTCTAAAGAAGTTATATGGAGTAGCAGTGATATTTCTCTAGTGAAGGTAAATAAGATGGGGAAAATTACTTCCTTTGATAAAGAAGGAACGTGCTATGTTTATTTAAGGGCACACAATGGGGTGCAAAAAAGGATTAAAGTTAAAGTAGTTAATTTTGCAAATCCAAAGAGTTTTTCGGGTTATGAGGGAAACGATTCTTATGTAAACGAGTTATTGCTCAATTATAAAAAGGAAGTATGCAATATTGCAACTTATTTCACGGTACATACAAAGCAGGGTGTAAACGGATGTATAAAAAGTGATGACGATGGAAATATTGTAGGAATCCCGGATATGGAGAACATTTCAGCAATTCAAAATGATATCAACAAATTGTTGACACAGTTTCCCCTTGTAATAAAAATATATTATAATGGGGAAGGAGCAGTAAAATTTAAACTGTGCTTTAATGCAGCAGGAACTTCATATAGAGATATCATTTATGATAAAAATAATGAATATGAGGAGTCGCCACAGCAGATTGCACCCCATTGGGTATTACGAAGGTCACCGGGGCGCTAAATCAGTTTATTACAAGAAAATCAAAATGGTCTCTTATACAGAAAGGCAATTATAATTATGGATAAATTAGAAATATATGTTCATATACCCTTTTGTGCTAAGAAGTGCGATTATTGTGACTTTTTATCTATGAGAGGGGATTCGGTAACTAAAAGAGAGTATGTTTCTGCATTAATTAATGAAATTAAATTAAGTAAGGATAGAATGGAAGGGTACCTTGTCGATACAATATTTATCGGTGGAGGTACTCCTTCCATATTAGAAGGAAAATATATTGGAGAAATAATGGATGCCATAAGACAAAACTGTGTGGTGGATGAGAATGCAGAAATTACCATTGAATGTAACCCGGGAACTCTTGATAAGTATAAATTGAAATACTATAAGGATTTAGGGATAAACAGAATAAGTATAGGTTTGCAGTCAGCTAATGATGATGAACTTATGGCAATTGGAAGAATACACAATTTTGATAAGTTTTTGGAAAGTTATAAGTTAGCCAGAGAGGCAGGATTTTCTAATATAAATGTAGATATAATGAGTGCACTTCCGGGACAAAGCATTGAAAGCTATAGAGAGACTCTTAAAAAAGTGACAGACTTAAATCCTGAACATATTTCTGCTTACAGTCTTATTGTGGAGGAGGAAACCCCGCTTTATGACAGGGTGGAGGCAGCAGAGAATGCAGGATATAGCATATTACCTGATGAGGATACGGAGCGGGAAATGTACTATGAAACCGGAAAATTCCTAAAGGATTCAGGTTATATGAGATATGAAATATCTAACTACAGCAAGGTGGGATATGAATGCAGGCATAATATAGGATATTGGAAACGAAAGGATTATCTGGGATTTGGATTAGGGGCGGCATCGTTATATAAAAATACCAGATATAGCAACATCGCAGGTTTAAGTCAGTACATTTCTGTTATGTCAGGTGGCAATTTGGAGGAGAATGAAAATTTCTGGGGAGAGACTATTTATCAGGATGATATATGGGATATTCAGGAAGACCCTCTTACTGTGATTCAGGGAAAAATCCAGAAACTTAGCAATAAAGATATGATGGAAGAATTTATGTTTTTGGGACTGAGAATGATGGAGGGAATATCTGTGGATGAATTTGAAGAAAAATTTGGAAGAAAATTTGAGACAGTTTATGGTAATGTGGCAGATAAGTTAATAAGTCAGGGATTATTAAAGAAAAATGATAATAGGATAATGCTTACAGACAGGGGAATAGATGTAAGTAATTATGCAATGTCTGAATTTTTACTGTAGGAGGCTCTATGAACAAAATACTGGTAGTTGAAGATGATGAAAGTATTGCAAAAATGATAGAAGTTACGCTGGATATGGGAAATTATTCCTGCGATAAAGTGTATGACGGAATAGCTGCAAAGGAAAAAATAGAAAATAATAAGTATTCCCTTATTCTTTTAGATGTCATGCTTCCGGGAATAGACGGCTTCTCCTTAATGAAGTATATAAAACCCTTAAAAATTCCAACTATATTTATAACTGCAAAACAGGATGTAGTGGACAGGGTTCACGGACTTAAGTTAGGGGCGGAGGATTACATACTAAAACCTTTTGAGGCAATGGAACTTTTAGCCAGAGTGGAAGTGGTTTTAAGAAGATATCATAATGAAGAGGATGTAATTGAATACCACGATATTAAGGCAGATATTACTAAACATCAGGTAACCTGTAATGATGAAATTATTAATCTTACTCCAAAAGAGTTTGATATTTTAGTGTTTTTCTTAAAGCATAAGGATATTGTTATAAGGAAAGAGCGGTTAATGGCAGAAATATGGGGATATGATTTTGTGGGAGAAACAAGAACAGTGGATACCCATGTGCAGCAGGTAAGAAAGAAAATGAAATTAAAAGAAAAATTAGTTACTATTCCAAAGGTAGGATACTGCCTGTACAGTTAAATCAATAGGAGTGGCATATGAAGATATGGCAGAGAATATTTATAGTGACAATGTTCATTGTTACGGTTTTTACACTGGCAATGGGACTTTTACTAATTGGAAACCAGTATAAATATCAGATAGATGCAGAAATAAATAATTCCAAAAAGTTCCACGAAAATGTTATGGCATCAGTAAATGTTGAAGTGCAACGACAGATGCAGGAAAAAACCAAATCGATTTTAAGTGATCACGAATTTTTAGAGGCATATAAAGCCGCCTATGAAAGATTTGAGGATTTAGGTTATGGGTTGAAATTAAGTATGGACGGGGAAAACATAATGAATAACTATGACTTCTCAGATGACATAGTTAATAAGAATATGATTAAACAGGAAAGATATGCAGGATATGAAATAGTACACAAAAGTGATTATTATTTTCTTATAATGGAATCTGAAAACAGTATTTATGGCAGAAAAATAAAATGCGACACGGAGTATGATATTACACATATTTACGGGGCTTATTTTGCTCAAAGGGACAGGCTGAAGGTACTTACCATAGTATTTTCCCTGCTTTCGGGAATTATTCTTTTAGTAACTATCAGATTTTTACTTAGACCTGTAAAAAAACTTCAATGGGGAATACATAGTATATCTGACGGAGATTATGGAAGACAGCTTGAGGTAAAGGGGAATAATGAAATTACAGAGCTTACAAAAGATGTTAATCAGATGTCCGAAAAAATAGCAGATGATAACAGGGCAAAGGAAGAAATGATAGAAAGCAGGCAGGTATTTATTGACAACATGGCTCATGAAATGAAAACTCCTCTGACTGCAATTTTAGGATTTTCGGATATACTGACTATTAAGCAGAATCTTACGGAAGAACAGATAAAGGAATATTCAGGGTATATTTATAAAGAGGCATTAAGGTTAAAAACAATGTCAGGGAAGCTAATGGAATTAGCACAAATAGAAGAAAAAAACGTGAAGGGTGAATGTGTTGATATAGGCAATATTCTGGATGAAGTAATATTATCGGAACAAATTGTTTTGGAAAAAAGTAATATAAAGATAAATAAAAAGATTGTAAATAAAAATGTTATGGTTGATAAGGATTTAATTAAATCTGTTTTTTATAACATTTTAGATAATGGCGCTAAGGCTACCACGCAAAATGGTGAAATGGATGTAAGTATGTCTGTGGAAAATAATAAGGTTGTAATAAAGATTCAGGATTATGGCATAGGGATTCCGAAGGAAGATGTAAAGAAGGTTATGGAACCGTTTTATATGGTAGACAAATCACGAACACGAAAAAGTGGTGGGGCAGGTTTAGGTCTTGCACTGTGTAAAAAGATTATTGAATTAAGTAATGGTGAAATAGAAATATCCAGTGACATAGGTAAGGGCTGCCTTGTTACAGTAACACTTCCTGTTTATGATTTAGATTGATGAGGTTAAATATATGAAAAAGAATATATCGAATATAGTTACAATCTTAGCAGCACTGATAATAGTGGTAGCAGGTGTTGAAGCTATAAATATATATGCATCCCATGAAGAAAAAACAAGAATTAACAAGGTTGGAAGCACATTTTTACAGTTAGATAATGACATCAGCTTAGAGCGTAAGGTTTTTAACAGTGAATGCATTATAACCGGTAGCTATAAAGAAGTTAAGAATTTTAATAAGTTCAGTGCCATAACAGATGAGATTATAAAGGAATATGCTATGGATACCCGGACTGAAAAAACAGGTTATACCAATGGTGACAGCTACATTATTAAGTTAAAGGATAATTCTCAGGAAATTAATGTTTTTATCAATGAAAAAAACAGGGCAATAGAGTTTCAAAAAAGTATGGTGGAAATCAATAATGCAGGTGAAAGGGAAGAGGGATTTGTAAAAGTACAGGACGACAGAGACAGCACCGGCTCAGAGCTTTATTCTCTGATAAATGCAATACTTAAGGGATGTATAAAAGAAAATATGGTATCACCTAAATTGGATACCATAAAGAAAATAATGGGTGACTTCAATGGGGAAGAAATTTTCTGGCATGGTGATAAATTTTATATTCCTTTTAGAAATAATGAAAAGTATATTGTGATAATGTATGATTACAAAAATAAGGAATATTGTGGTGGAAAGTTAGTTTTAGGAGAATAAGAGAAGGCTCTAATTTTTGCAAAAATTTTGCATTTTTTTAGAGCTTTTTTTAATGCCGGCATATTACCATATAAGTGTTAAAGAAATCGCATAATTGATTTTATAAGGAGGAATTATGAGAAAAGGTAAGAGAATGCTTATATTGGCAATGGCAGGAATTATAGGAATGTCATTACTAGGTGGATGTTCAGGCAAAAAAGTGGAGGATAGTGGACAGGATAACACTGATGAAATTCAGATTACGACAGGACTGGATAAAAATGTCAAAGGAGAAGTTTCCGTAATGGTATGGTCCGGTGACGGTGAATATTATGAGGACATCGGAAATCCTAAAAGCACTGCAGGTAAGAAGCTTTCAGACCCTACAAAAATTGTGGCACAAAATGTAGCCCAGCTTTATGCAGTGGCAAAGAAATTTAATGAGGTTTATCCGGGAATAAAAATTAATGTGTGGTCAAAAATTGGTGATCCGGATCAGTATAACACTCAGTCATGGGAGCAGGAAATGGAAAACTTTCAGGCAAAGTATGGAAAATATCCGGATGTATGGGCATCAACAGACGTAACCGGGGATATAAAGAAGGGGCTGGTTGCAGATTTGTCAGTTTATAAGGATGACGAAACATATAAAAAATACAATGAAAGTCTTATGAAAAGCATTAATTATGATGGATTTCAGGGAGGTCTCCCGTCATATACAATTCCGGGAGGAATTTGGGTCAATAAGGCGTTGGCACAGGATAATAATATAAATGTTCCAAAGCCTGACTGGAATATTGACCAGTTTACAAGATTTATTTCTAAGGCAGATTGTAAGGAGTTCTGGGGATCAAAGGGAACACCTATAGAAGTTTTGGAGCTTGGAACAGATAATATAAATAAGAAGATTTTAGAAGAAAATAAGGTTGAGTTAAATAGTGAACAGGTAAAGTCACTTCTTAAATATCTGCCTAAATGGGCTGAAAAGTCTATAGATGTGGCAGCCGGTTCAGGAAAAATAACAAAAGATATAGTTAAGGAAAATGGTGGATACAGCTGGACGTATTTTACAAACAACAGAACATTAATAAATTTTGAAGACCCATGGTATTTAACATCAGGTGCTGATGAGGATGCAAAGGATAGCCCTTCATATATTAAATCAGCAGATTGGGACATATATCCATATCCTTCTACGGATTATTGTGAAAATACAATTAAAATAATTATGGATCCTATATGTGTACACAATTATGCACTGGATGATAAAAATAAGGAATGGAGTAAAGAGGAAGAGTTAAAGCGTGATATATCCTATACCTTTGCTTCTTTCTGGACAGCTTCTACAGATGCAAGAAAGGCAATTTATGACCAAAAGTGGAGTGATAACGGTCAAATAAAATCGGCAGCAGGAGATTCTTTCCCTGTTGTAACAGGAACAGATTATGATGAACAAATGAAAATGTGGAATGATTTGCCTGCACATAAATCCTATAAAGATAAAGATGGATTTAATGAGGTGTTAAAAATATGGAATGAAGGACGATACTGGGATGTAATTGATAAATGCTGGACGTCAACAGTAACTGAAAAGGGAGATACGGTAAAGACCATGGAAGAGTGGTTAAGATGTGGTGATCAGCAGGTTGCCGGTGCATGGTTTACTGAAAAGAACTGGGCAGACAGTGTAAAATCAAGATTATCTGACTGGGACAGCAAAATAAATGGAAAAATTGTTACAGCAGATAAACAGTTAAAAGATGCATTTAAGAAATTGTATGGAAAATAAAAATAGAAAAGCACAAGATTAACGAAAATAGGCTGTCGCATTAGCGGCAGCCTATTTTGGCATAAAAACTAACAGCAAGACTATTAACAGTCCGACTGATACTTCATTTACTTAAAAACTCTGACAGAGATCTGTTTAAGTACGCTTTTTCCCATTAGCTTAGTAGTTTATCCACAGCATCCTGTAATTCAGGATGCTGTCTGTATTTTTCAATTAATTCCCGCTCATGATTGGTAATATGAAACTGCTTTTTATCACTATAACCGAAGGTGCCTAAAATATCATCAATGTTGTATATTTCACAAAGAACTAAAAGAGTGTCGGCATCAGGTTGAGCCTGTCCGCTTTCCCATCCGTAAATTGTTTTGGTAGCTACTGTTAAAGACCTTTCATTTAACAGCTCAGCCACTTCATTAACTGTCAGTTTGTTATTTTTTCTATATTTTTTTAGCACCTTTGCTATCATTTCATTTTTCATTTAAAACATTCCTTTCAAAATAGAAATTATAGATGTTATGCTTTGGACACTTACATCATATTATAAATTTTATCTTATCCTACCCCAAAATATGCGTCAACAAATTCTTACTAATTGAGAAAAGTTAGAATTGAAATTCTTTACAAATAAGAATATAATGCTATATAAGTAAAAAAGTCTTAGAAGTTAAGAAATGGGGTACAACATTGAGCGTTTCAGAAAAAGTTTCAAAATACATAGAATCTAATAATTTGTCCTTTCTTCAAATTTCGAAAGATACCGGAATAGACGAGAGAAAACTGCGGGGAGAGATTAAACCTTTAGAGGCAGGAGAGTTTTTGGAATTGTGCTTTTATTTAAATGTCAAACCGGAAGAGTTTATGGAGTAAGGTAGGAAAGAACAGTGCTTAGATACAAATGCAAAAAGGATAACATTATTACAAAAAACAGTATCTGTCCGGTGTGTGGCGGCAGAAGTAAGTTAGAGAGCTCAGATATATATTGGTGTCACAACTGTAAGGTGCCATTATATGAAAAGGTGTGCAAATGCTGCAATACGCAGGGAGAGAGAATAACTACGGATATCCGCCCGGTTTTCCCACAGGAGAGGCTTTTGCTGGAATTAATATGGAATAAGGCTCCCGGAACCTACGAAAAGTCATCAGTTTGGAATTGCTCGGGGAATTACTATTACATTGATGGAAAGCGTATAAGATTTTCCGTTAAGGATTTAAAAAATATAGATGCTGATTTGGTTAGAAAGAGATACTTTCAGGAAGAAAAAAATATTAACCGGCAATATTTTGATGAGTACATAGACAGATTTGTTAAGGCAAATAGTGACAGATATGAATTTATAGTTAAGGAAGCTACGGATTATATAAGGGGGTCTGTAAAAGGTTATACGGTAATGGATATGTTTGTGTCTTTTTCGGGAGGAAAAGACTCTACAGTTACGTCGGATTTAGTTATAAGGGCTCTTAGCGAACCGAAAATCTTGCATATATTTGGGGATACGACTTTAGAATTCCCGGAGACCATTAAATATGTTGAGAGATTTAAAAAAGAACATCCTAAAACTCCGGTTTTGTCATCTAGAAATAAGGACAAGGATTTTGAGGAACTTTGTCAGTTAGTTGGGCCGCCAAGTCGTGTTATGCGTTGGTGTTGCACAGTGTTTAAGACAGGTGCCATTCAAAGAAAAATAAAATCCCTGTTTAAGAATAAAAATAAAATCATTACTTTTTATGGAATAAGAAGAAGCGAGTCAAAAAGCAGAAGCAAGTATGAGAGGGAAACGGAAGGCTCGAAAATAACAAAGCAGATTACCATATCTCCCATTATTGACTGGATGGATTTTGATGTATGGTTATACATTTTAACCACAAAAATTGATTTTAACAATGCATACAGGCTGGGCTATGCCAGGGTAGGATGCTGGTGCTGCCCGAATAATAGCGGATGGTCAGAATTTTTATCTAAAATTCATATGAAGGAGCAGTCTGATAAGTTTAGGAAGATGCTTATTGATTTCGCTATAAAGATAGGAAAGCCTGATGCCGAAGTGTATGTGGATGACGGAAAATGGAAGGCAAGGCAAGGGGGAAACGGCGTAGAATATGCAGGAAAAACAGCAGTTTCTTTTGAACCCTGTGCATTAGAGGAAAATGCCTTTAATTACCAGCTGCTTCGCCCTATAACGGAGGAATTATATGAATTGTTTAAACCTTTTGGATATATAAATTTTGATTTGGGAAATAAAAGGTTAGGTGAGGTTTACGTTACAAGGAAAAATGCCATGCCGGTATTAAAACTTCAGGGACGAATAGGCAGTAATACATTAAAGGTAACTATTGTTGATTATCACATTGATGGTGCAAAAAGCGTAAAAACTGCAGAAGAAAAGGTAAAATGCCAGATTACAAAATATCAGATGTGTATGGGTTGCCGTGCCTGTGAAAGCATATGCAAGTATAATGCAATTGTTATTAAGGAAGGAAAAGAAGGCATTAGTTACAGAATTTTAGACGATAAATGTAAGAGATGCATGGAGTGCGTCAACCATTATACAGGGGGATGCTACATGAGAAAGGTACTTGCAACTAAGAAGGATAAATAGATTAGGAGGCAGATTGTGATAAAACTGAAAGGCCACGAGACATTTGCCATTCGTGAGGGATGGCTTAGTAAAGGCTTAATAGAAGTGGATAAAAACGAAAAGGTATTTTCTAAGAATTTTGGAGCAGACACTCTGGGAGTGGGAAGTAATATGGCAAAGGCTATCAGATATTGGCTAAAAGCAGGAGATTTTACTAAGGAAACAGGAAAAAGTCAGGTTTCGCTTACTGAAATTGGAAAAATAATACTGAAAAATGACAGATATTTTGAGGATATATTCCCTTTGGAAATTTTCCATGTAAATCTTGTTCATAACAGGGAAAATGCAACCTCATGGTATTTAACTTTCAATAAGATAAATGCAGAGGAATTTGATAAGGATGAATTGTTTGTATTGCTGGAAAATGAAATTCATAAAATGGGGGTGGAGGATTTTTCCGTACGTTCCCTTCAGGATGATGTAAATGTATTACTTAATATGTACACAAGGGAAAAAACACAGGATTACGACCCGGAGGAAAAGCGTATTTCACCTTTTTCTAAAATCGGTTTAATAAAGAAAAATGGAAAGAAATATATAAAAACGGCACCGGATTATACGGTTCTAAGCCCTATGGCGGTTTTGTATGCCCTAAAAAAATATATGGATTATAAAAATACTTTATCCTTAAGAATTGATGAGGCTGTAAACGAACCTTTGTCACCGGGAAAAGTGTTTAATTTAAAGCGGATTAAAATGAATGAATACTTAGATAAGTTAGAGGAAGAGGGCTATATCACCTTAAACAGAACAGCGGGGCTTGATATGATATACATGGAAAATAACATTACATTAGAGCAGATAATGGAGAAATATTATGCATAAATTAACGGACATGATACATATTGACAAAAGATTTCAAACTTCAATTAATCTTGAACTGGATTTAAATAACCCGGAAAAAATAGTAAGTTATATTCCAACGGTGTCTTCCGTGGATGTTTTAAATGAATATGCAGGACATATTGTTGAAAACAGAAACAAGGCAAATATTCTTATTGGCCCATATGGTAAGGGAAAATCTCATTTGCTTTTGGTTTTTATGGCATTAATTAGTGGAAATAAAGAAGTTTTTGAAAAAGTTATTGGGAAAATTAAGGCAAACAAATTAAATAAAACTTCCAATATTGAACTTTTAAAGGGAAAAAAGTTTTTGCCGGTTATTATTTCAGGCACATATGAGGATTTAAACCGCGGTTTTATTGAAGGATTAAGGGAGGCTTTAAAAAGAGAGGGATTAAATGACATTGTCCCGGAAACATATTATACAAAGGCATATGAGTGTATCAGGGAGTGGAAGGAAAACTACAAAGATACATATAGGGCTTTTGTGGGAAAATTAAGGGAAAATAATTATGAAATCGGGGAGTTTTTAAAGAAGCTGTCAAGGGAAAACAAAGAGGCAATGGATTTATTTGAAAAGATATATCCAATGCTTACTTCAGGCAGCAGGTTTAACCCTATATATGAAACTCTTGCCATAAAGCTTTACAGTGACATAAAGGAAAAACTGGTACGAATAAAAGGATACAGTGGAATTTATGTTATTTTTGATGAGTTTAGTAAGTATGTGGAAGGACATCGGCAGGACACTTTTTCAAGAGACATGAAAATATTACAGGATATGTGTGAATTGGCTCAGAAAAATGAAGAGTACCAGCTCCACATTACTTTTGTTGCCCACAAAAGCATAAAAGAATACGGAAAAGACATGCCGGAAGAAATGATAAACGCTTTTATGGGAGTAGAGGGACGTTTAAAGGAAGAGCGTTTTGTAGTATTTCCAGCAAATAATTATGAAATTATAGGACATGTTGTATCAAAAAGCAAAAAAGAATATGAGTCATTTTTAAAAGAGAATGATACTTTTAAGGAAATAATTGAAAAGTCATATAATACACCGTATTTTCAAAGCAATTTTACAATGGAAGAATATATGAAAATAGTGGCTTGGGGAAGTTTCCCACTTTTACCCCTTACCTCTTACTGCCTTTTTAATATTAGTGCCAAGGTTGCCCAAAATGAGAGAAGTGTATTTACATTTCTGGCAAATGATGAGCATGGAAGTCTTATTAACCTGCTGGATAAAAACGAAATGTTAGGGGTGGATGTGGTATATGATTATTTTGAAAATCTCTTTAGGGAAAATAAAGGTATGCCTGAGATACATAATGAATGGTTACAGGCGGACTATGCCTTAAATAAAGCAGAGTCAAAGGAAGAAAGACGGATAATTAAAACATTGGCGGTGTTTAGAATCATAAGAAAGCCGGACGAATTGCCTATAGTAAAAGAAAAGCTATGGTTAGCATCAGGGCTTAACAGGGAAAGCTTCAATAAGACTGTGGATAAATTAGAGAAAAAAGGTCTTATTATTTTCAGAATAAAAATGGGTACCTATGCCTTTAAGCATAACGTAGGTGTTGATATAGAAAAAGAGATAGAAAAGGTTGTAAATTCTTTCACGGGAAAAGTGAATATTCCAAAGGAAATAGAGAAAATTTCCGAATTAGATTTTGCTCTTCCTAAACAGTACAATCAGAAGTTTACCATGACCAGGTTTTTCAGATATGTGTTTATGAGTCCTGAACAGTTTCAAAAGGTAACGAAGGCGGAATATCTTTTTGAGGAATACAGGGCAGACGGCATTATTGTGGCTATAGTAAATGCAGGAGAGGATGACACAGAGAAAATTATACATCAGGTAAACAAATTAAATGATAAAAGAATTGTGGTTATTTACCCTGAAAACAGGTTTGTTCAGGATAAAAATATCAGAAAACTTCTTGCAGTAAAACAGCTTATTAAAAATGACAGGTTTATTGAGGATAATCAGGTTTTATTATCAGAGCTTAAGTTATATGAAGAGGATTTGATTTTTGAAATAAACAGCTTTTTAGAGAAAAGCTATATGCCTGAAAATGGGGAGTGTAGAATTTTTTACTGCGAACCGTTACCTGAAATAAAGTCAGAGAGAGCCTTTAACAGATTTTTAAGTGGAATATGTAGCAGCTACTACAACATGGCACCAAAAATCAACAATGAGCTTATTAACCGTACAAATGTATCAGCGCAGATTAAAAAAGCACGTCAGAAAATAATTGATAATATTCTAAATAATGATGACTGCATAGGATACAACAAAGGAACAAGTCCGGAAGCTACCATTTTCAGGGCTACTGTGGTTCATACAGGATTATTAGAAAACAATAATGAGAAAACGGTGGATAAGGGCGTAGAGCTGATAAATAAGGAAATTGACGGATTTATTATGAAATCAGCGGGAGAAAAAGTATCTTTTAAGGAACTTTATGATGTTTTAGAGGGAGAAAGCTTCGGTGTCAGAAGGGGAGTTATACCTATTTATTTAGCAAGAAAATTTATGGCAATGGAAGATATGCCTGTTGTTTATTTGTCTGATAAGGAAATCGAAATTACAAGTAATGTGTTTGAAAATATAAATTTAAATCCTGACAGGTATTTTTTATACACGGAAAAGGAAAGTCTTGAAAAAGAAAAATATTTAAAGGCAGTTGAAAATATTTTCCATATGGATAATGTTTCAGGACAAAACAGGCTGGGAAATATTGTTGCTAAAATTCAGGAATGGTACAGGAATCTCCCGCAGATTACCATAAATACCAAAAGAAATTGCGTTGGAAGGGAATATTACAGATTTAGAAATCTGTTTAGAAATATTGAACTTAATCCAAGGGACATTCTCTTTGAGGAAGTTTTAAACATATTAGGTGGAGAAGAAAAAAGCTTTGAAGCCTGTATAGTTAAAATGAAAAAGATAGTTGAATATCTTAATTCCTTTGCCTTAAGGGAGAAGGAGGACGTTGTCAGAAATATTAAGAAAATCTGGAGCGTCGCACCGGGAGAAAGTTTGGCACCATGCCTTAAGGGCTGGTATAAAACCATAGAAAATAATGCCTTTAAACAGGTGTGGAATGAAAATACATCAGGTTTTATTAATGTTATAAGGGACTTGGATATAAATGATGAGTTAGAGATTGCCAATTGGCTGGCAAAGGCAGTAAGTGGAATTTATATTGAAGACTGGAATGATTTTACAAAAGATAAGTTTTTAGTTTCTATAGAAGAAATTAAAAATAGTCTGGAAAGTTTTAACGGGGAAGAGGATAAAGGTGAAAGTAAATTAAGCTTTACAGACAGAAATGGAAATAAGGTAGAGAAATATTACGATGCAAATTTAGACGACAGTACAGGGTATTTCTTAAAAAATGCCATAACAGAGGCGTTGGATGAGTTTGGAGATGCACTGGAAACAAAGGAAAAGCTGTCAGTTTTAATGCAGACCATAGAGGAATTATTAGAGGGGTAATAAATTGATATATTTGGATAATGCAGCAACTACATATCCTAAACCGGAAGAGGTATATAAGGCAATGGATTTTGTCAACAGAAATCTGGCAATGAACCCGGGACGGGGAGGATACAGTAAGGCGAAGGAAGCGGAAAATATAATAGATGAAACAAGAAATAAACTTCTTAAGTTAGCAGGAGGCAGTGACGATTATAATGTGGTACTTACCCCTTCAGCAACTATAGCCTTAAACGAAGTGATTATGGGACTTTCCTTTAGGGAGGGGGAGAATGTTTATGTTTCTGCCTTTGAGCATAATGCCGTAATGAGAACTTTGCATGCTGCAGAAAAAATATATGGATTTAATATAGTTGAACTGCCTCTTAATGAGGATTTAACAATAGATATTGAAAAAACAAAGTATATGTTCTCCAAGGATATTCCAGGAAAGGTATTTGCATGTCACGTGAGTAATGTGACAGGTTATATATTGCCTGTTAATGAAATAGCTAACCTTGCTAAGGAATACGAAGCCACAGTGGTAGTGGACGCATCCCAGTCATTGGGATTAGTTCCCATAGATTTGGGGCAGACACATATTGATTATATGGTGTTTGCAGGGCACAAAACCTTGTATGGACCTTTGGGAATAGGCGGATTTTTTATAAAGTGTGGAAATAATTTAAGGAAATATATATCAGGGGGAACCGGAACTGACTCCCTTAATCTGGAGATGCCTGATAATGGCATTAAAGGATATGAGCCGGCAAGTTTTAATGTGGTGGCAGCAGCAGGACTTAACGCAGCTCTTGATGAAATAAAGGATAATGAAGCAGTTGAAACATTATTTTTAAGGGAAAAAGAGCTGGAAAATTATTTGGTAAAGGAACTTGAAAAAATACATAACGTTAAATTGTATGTAACAGGGAATGTTAATTCCGTTGGAATTGTACCTTTTAATATAGAAGGCTATAAGGCATCTGAAACAGGAATGATTTTGGATGTGGATTATGACGTGGCAGTGAGAACAGGATATCATTGTGCTCCACTAATTCACAAATATTTAAAGGATACTGATTACCTGGGAGTGGTAAGGGCAAGTATTGGAAAGTTTACCACAAAAGAAGAAATAGATGGTTTTGTAAAGGCTGTAAGGGATATAGCAGAGGAATACTAAGGGGAATTTTTTATGAGCTTTAAAGATATAGAAATAAAACAGGAATACCGTTCTTTTAATGATAATATGGTGGAAGATTTTTATTATCCTTTATTAAGTAAGGCAAAATTATATGAAAGGGCAGTGGGATTTTTTTCATCCACAGCATTAATTGAAATATCAAAGGGCATATCAGGTCTGGTAGAAAACGGAGGAAAAATCCGGTTGATTGCTTCTCCTAAATTATCCGGGGAAGACGTAGAGGCAATAGAGAAAGGGCTACAGCAACGGAAAAGTGTTATTACAAACAGCATTAATAAAGCTATTTTGGAACCGGAAAACGAATATGAGGAAAGAAGGCTTGATTTACTGGCTAATCTGGTAGCTGCAAATGTTCTTGAAATAAAAATAGCAGTTGTGGAGAATGAAGCAGGTATTGGAATGTATCATGAAAAAATGGGACTGCTATATGACTATGAGGAAAATATTGTAGCATTTAGTGGTTCTATGAATGAAAGTACCACGGCGTTTTCATACAATATGGAAAATATTGATGTTTATAAATCATGGGAGGGGGAATCGGAAAGACAGCGGGTAATGAATAAAAAGGTTAACTTTGATGCAATGTGGAATGACTATGAACCTCACATACGTATAATGGATTTTCCGGAGGCTTCAAGGGAGAAACTTTTTGAATATCGAAAAAGCAGTGAAATAGATTTAAGTTTAGACAGAAAAGAAGACTGGAATCAGTCAGAAAATAACGGGAGAAAAGAACTAAAAGAAGGGCCGGCTTTTCCTGAATGGTTTAGCATAAGAGATTATCAGAAAAGTGCCATACAGCAATGGGAGATAAATAATTACATAGGAATATTTGATATGGCAACAGGAACAGGTAAAACCCTGACAGGATTATCGGCAGTTGTAAGACTATACCAACATGTAAGAAAAGGACTTGCTATATTTATAGTGTGTCCTTATCAGCATTTAGTAAGTCAGTGGGTAGAGGATATAGAAAGCTTTAATATAAAGCCGGTTATATGTCACAGTGCTTCACCTCAAAAGCATTGGGCATCCAGGTTAAAGGATGCATGTATGGCATTAGAATTTGGTGCATCGGACTATATGTGTGGGATTTTCACCAATGCAACCTATTCATCAAAAAAGGTTCAAAACATAATAGAAGATGTAAAGGATAAGGCCTTATTACTGGTAGATGAGGCACACAATTTTGGAGCAGAGAAGTTAAGTAAGTGCCTTGATGAAAAGATACCATACAGATTGGCTTTGTCTGCAACATTAGAAAGGCACGGAGACAGTGCAGGCACGGAAAAGTTATTTAATTATTTTAAAAATAAATGTATTGAGTATTCCCTAAAGGATGCAATAGAAAATGATATGCTGGTGAGATATTACTACCATCCTGTGGTGGTTTCTTTTGAATCGGAAGAATTAAATGATTATCTGGAACTGACAAAGAAGATAGGAAAATTAATTTTAGGGAACAAAAAGAAGGAAATAAGTGACCAGGCAAAAATGCTTTTAATAAAGCGGGCAAGATTAGTGGCAGCAGCAAGGCAGAAGGTTGATGCATTAGTAGATGAAATGAAAGACTATATGGAGGAAAATCATATATTGGTATATTGCGGAGCTACTACCATGAAAGATATAGACTACAAAGAGGGAAAGCCTCTTGAAGAAGAAAAAAGACAGATTGACATTGTAATGAAACGTTTAGGCCTTGAGCTTAATATGAAGGTGGCGAAGTTTACCTCTGAGGAGGATGCACAAAAACGTGAAATTTTAAAGAGAGAGTTTGATGAGGGAGAGAGCATTCAGGTATTAATTGCCATAAGATGTTTAGATGAAGGTGTAAACATACCAAGTATCAGAAAGGCGTTTATTTTGGCAAGCAGTACAAATCCCAAAGAATATATACAGAGAAGGGGAAGGGTACTGAGAAAATGTCCCGGAAAGAAGTATGCAGATATATATGATTTTATAATGTCACCTATCCCATTAGATAGGGTGGATTCCTACAACGAATCAATTGTAAAAATGTCAGCGTCTCTGGTAAAAAGAGAAATTGAAAGAATGAAGGATTTTGCCGCATTAGCTGAAAATTCCAGTGAAGCGGATGAGATTATATATGAACTAATGGATAAATACCAAATAAACTATTTAGATGAGGAGGAGTTTTATGAGTGAGAAATTACAGGAGGAAACACAGTTAGATGAAGAGATACTTTGGAAAATAAAGTACGATATTTACAAATTAGAAGAAGATAATTTAAAGACAAAACAGAAAACCGACAGTGGCATGGTTGACGCTATCAGAAAAATTATAATTGATGCTTTGTCAGATAAAAATTTTTAGGGGGAACAATTTATGCTTATAAAATCATTAAAGTACAAGAATTTCAGACAATTTAAAGGGGAAAACAAAATAGATTTTTCCTGTGATAAGGACAACAATGTAACAATTATTTTAGGAAATAATACATTTGGAAAAACTACATTGCTTCAAATGTTTAACTGGTGCCTTTACAATAAAGTAATGTTTAGACGGCAGGATAATCCGGACATGCTTTTAAATCTTGATGTGGCAATGAATATGTATAATGGGGATTTAGACCAGGTTATGGTAGAGATAGTATTACAGCACCAGAATACTGAGTATACCATAACACGAAAGCAGGCATATAAAAAGATAGAAGGAAAAGTTACGGGATTAATGCCTATGCTGACAATGTCTGCAAAGAATTTAAGCACCGGAGGAACCGATCCTGTCGAAAAAGATGATAGCAGGAAAGAGATAATAAACAAAATCATGCCGCAGGAATTATCAGGATATTTTCTATTTGACACTGAGCGGGTTCAAAATGTGGCAGAGAGAAAGGATTTGTCTGAGGCAGTAAAGGGTCTTTTAGGCTTAAATGCCATGGGAAATGCCAGAAAACACCTGGGAAAAGTAGAATCAAAAACTACGGTTATTGGTGGATTTTACAATGATTTAGGGACGCACTTAGGTACGGAAAAGGAACAAAGATACATTAAAGAGGTTCAAAGAGCGGAGGAAGAAATAACTAAATATGAAGAAGTAAAAAACAATACTGAAGATGAGATGAAAAAATATCAACAGATTAAGGAGGAATTAGAAGATAAAATAAGATCGTTAGCAGATGCAACAAAGCTTCAGAAAGAAAAGGAACAGTTAGAACAGAGAAGAATTTTGGATGACAATGAATTAGAAAGCGAATGTGATGCCTATGTGAAACTGTTTAGTGACAGGTTTGTTTTCTTTATGGCACAGCCGTTATATAAAAAGGCCAAAGAAGTTTTAGAGGACGCTGACATAGAAGATAAGGGAATAAGAGATATAACTGCTGATTCCATAAAGGAGATTATTAAAAATGGAAGATGCATATGCGGAACTAAAGTCGAAAATGGCAATGAAGCATATATTCATTTAATGGAGCAGTTAAAATATGTTCCGCCGGAATCAATAGGAACTACCGTGGCAAATTTTAAGAAAGAAATTAATTTGTTTAACAGACAAAACAGAGACGACGGTTTTTATATGTCTTTACAAAGCAAAATAAAAAGAATGATTGATATTACGGAAAGAATAAATGAAGCAAATGACAGAGTTAAGCAAATTGAAAAAGAAATTGCAGGTAAAGAAGATGCAGGAAAATACCAGTTTAGATTAAATAAGACTAAAAATAAATTAAAGGATTTAGCTGAAAAAAGAGATAACTGTATATCCACAATCTCAAAAAATAAAGAGCAGAGAGATCATGCTAAAAAAATAATTAATATATCTGTTGCCAGAAATGAAAAGAACAAAGAGATAAACAGATATATGGCATATGCCGAAGCAATTAAAGAATGGTTTGATGATTATTATATTAGTGAGGAAATGCAAATAAGGGAGAAACTTGAAAATAAGGTAAATGAGATATTTAGCAGAATGTATAGTGGAACCCGTGTGTTAAAAATTGATGACAAATACAGGACAACCTTGTATACAAAGGCAGAAGGCTCAGACGAACTGGTTACTTCCGGTGAATCTGAAGGTCTTATAAGGGTTAAAAACTTTGCCTTCATTGCAGGACTGGTGGATTTGGCAAAAGAGCAGAAAATTCAAATTGGAGATAAGGAGATGAAAGGGGAATCATATCCATTGATACTTGATGCACCTTTCTCTAATGCTGACGAAATTCACATAAAAAATATTGCCAGGGAATTACCGGGAGTTGCAGAGCAGGTAATAATGTTTGTAATGGAAAAGGACTGGCGTTATGCAAAGGAAGTTATAGAAGGAAAAGTCGCAAAAAGCTACGTACTGGAGAAACATAGTGATACATATTCAGAGATAATCAAGGAGGATACGAAATGTCAGATAACAGAATAAGACTATTTGAAGGTGACGTTCTTTTAAGGGGAAAACATTCTGCCTACGTCAAATTTTTGGTAAATGATGCTAAAATATTTGACAAGTATATTGATGTGTATCTTTGCGGTGCTGTTGTAGGATATCTTTATAATGTTAAGGCTCCAAGGGATAATTCAATTCAGGATACCGGTAAAATATATGCTGATGCGGTATCTAAGCATAAGCAGGACTGTATGTTTTTATATAGACTGATTACATTATTAGACGGAGCAAAGTCAGATGAAAAAGAATGTATAAACAGAGCCTTCAGATATGACACTGATGATGGAAAAGCAGAGGAAACAAAGGAGTGCTTAGAAAGGTTTAATGCCTATGCCAGAGGCGGTATTGAAAAATTATATGATGATTTAAAATCAGGTGCCACAAACAGACGGGATTATATTAGAAACAGTATAGATTATGCTAAAAAGTTTAAGGATGAGTTAGATGATTCAGGTGTATCCTATGAGGAGAAACTTAAACGTGAAATTAGCGGGGGACGGAATATATAAAAACTGTTGACTTTTATTTTTTTAGAGAATATAATAGTAGGGCATGCGTAAAGGGGACAGTGTGCCTTTTTGTATGTAAGTGTAACAGATTAACACGTAATTCTAATAACAGGAGGTGAAATAGGAATGCCTACATTTAACCAGTTAGTAAGAAAAGGACGTCAGACAGCAGTTAAGAAGTCTACTGCTCCAGCTTTATTAAAGAGCTACAACTCTTTGAATAAGAAGATGAACGACACAGCTTCTCCACAGAAGCGTGGTGTTTGTACAGCAGTTAAGACAGCTACACCTAAGAAACCAAACTCAGCTCTTAGAAAAATTGCCAGAGTTCGTCTTTCTAATGGTATCGAAGTAACAAGCTACATCCCAGGTGAAGGTCACAACCTTCAGGAGCATAGCGTTGTTCTTATCCGTGGTGGTAGAGTAAAAGACTTACCAGGTACAAGATATCATATCATTAGAGGTACTCTTGATACTGCAGGTGTTGCAAACAGACGCCAGGCACGTTCTAAGTATGGTGCTAAGAGACCTAAAGCAGGTAAGTAATAAGCACATTACGAATAGTAGGAATGACTTTTATAAGTCAGTCACAGGTTGAATGAATGTGTAACGGTTATTAGAGTTATGTAGATATAGAGTCTAAAGCCGTGAGCAAGACACAATCTAAGTGAGTACCTATGATCTAATCGCATATATCTTTGATATTATGCAAAACAAGAATTTCAAATAAAGAATATTTTTGGAAATTCTGGAAAAATTGATTAAGGAGGGAAGCAACAATGCCACGTAAGGGACATGCTCAGAAGAGAGAAGTATTAGCAGATCCAATGTACAACAGCATCGTAGTTACAAAACTTATCAACAACATTATGTTAGATGGTAAGAAAGGTGTAGCTCAGAAAATCGTATACGGAGCATTCGAAAAGATTGCAGATCAGACAGGAAAAGATGCTATCGAAGTATTTGAAGAAGCTATGAACAACGTTATGCCAGCACTTGAGGTTAAGGCTAGACGTATCGGTGGTGCCACATATCAGGTACCTATTGAAGTAAGACCGGAAAGAAGACAGGCTTTAGGTCTTCGTTGGATTACTTTATATTCTCGTCAGAGAAGTGAAAAGACAATGGTGGACAGATTAGCTAACGAAATTATGGACGCAGCTAATAACACTGGTTCATCAGTTAAGAAACGTGAAGATATGCATAAGATGGCTGAGGCAAACAAGGCTTTTGCACATTATCGTTTCTAATAAAGTTCAATTATTTATTGAGAATATGCAGCATTGCATGACATATAAGGCAATTGCCTAATAGACTAAAAATAGGAGGAAAAAACCTTGGCTGGAAGAGAATATCCACTGGATAGAACAAGAAACATTGGTATTATGGCTCATATCGATGCAGGTAAGACTACATTAACAGAACGTATCTTATATTATACCGGTGTAAACTATAAAATTGGTGAAACTCATGATGGAGCTTCTACAATGGACTGGATGGAGCAGGAACAGGAAAGAGGTATCACAATTACTTCAGCTGCTACAACATGTCATTGGACATTGGAAGATCATCATAAGCCAAAGGCTGGTGCATTAGAGCATCGTATCAACATCATTGATACACCGGGTCACGTTGACTTCACAGTTGAAGTTGAACGTTCACTTCGTGTATTAGATGGTGCTGTAGGTGTATTTGATGCTAAGGCCGGTGTTGAACCACAGTCAGAAAATGTATGGCGTCAGGCTGACACATACAATGTACCTCGTATGGCGTTCATCAATAAGATGGATAAAATGGGTGCAGATTTCTTTTATTCAGTTCAGACAATCATTGATCGTTTAGGAAAGAATGCTATTCCTGTACAGATCCCAATCGGTAAAGAAGATGACTTCATCGGATTAATCGATTTGTTTGAAATGGAAGCATATTATTACAAAGATGATAAGGGCGAAGATATCGAAATTACAGCTATACCTGATGACTTAAAGGATCTTGCTGATGAATGGCACGAGAACCTTGTTGAAAAGGTATGTGAATTAGATGATGACCTTATGATGCAGTACCTTGAAGGAGAAGAACCATCAGTTGATGATATGAAGAAAGCTCTTAGAAAAGGTACAATAGCTTGTGAAGCAGTTCCAGTATTCCTTGGATCAGCTTACAAGAACAAGGGTGTTCAGAAGATGTTAGACGGTGTTATTGAATATATGCCGGCTCCAACAGACATTCCTGACATCACAGGTGTTGATGAAGATGGTAACGAAGTAGTTCGTCATTCATCAGATGATGAACCATTTTCAGCTTTAGCATTTAAGATTATGACTGACCCATTTGTTGGTAAGTTGGCATTCTTCAGAGTTTACTCTGGTACAATGAACTCAGGTTCATATGTATTAAATGCAACTAAGAATAAAAAAGAGCGTGTTGGACGTATTGTACAGATGCATGCTAACAAACGTACAGAAATTGATAAAGTATATTCAGGTGACATCGCAGCAGCTGTTGGCTTCAAGGTAACAACAACAGGTGATACAATCTGTGATGAAAAGTATCCTGTTATCCTTGAATCAATGGAATTCCCAGAGCCGGTTATCGAGCTTGCTATTGAGCCTAAGACAAAGAATGATCAGGGTAAGATGGGTGAAGCTTTATCTAAGTTGGCTGAAGAAGATCCAACATTCCGTGCTCATACTGATCCTGAAACAGGTCAGACAATTATCGCAGGTATGGGTGAACTTCACTTAGACGTTATCGTAGATCGTCTTCTTCGTGAATTTAAGGTAGAAGCTAACGTTGGTGCACCTCAGGTTGCATACAAGGAAACATTTACAAAGCCTGTTGATATTGATAGTAAATATGCTAAGCAGTCAGGTGGACGTGGACAGTACGGTCACTGTAAAGTTAAATTTGAGCCTATGGATCCAAACGGTGAAGAAACATTCAAGTTTGAGTCTACAGTAGTTGGTGGTAATATTCCTAAGGAATACATCCCGGCTGTTGGAGAAGGTATCGAAGAAGCTGCGCAGTCAGGTATTATCGCAGGATTCCCTGTACTTGGTGTACATGCTACAGTATATGATGGATCATACCATGAAGTCGATTCTTCAGAAATGGCATTCCACATTGCCGGTTCTATGGCATTTAAGGAAGCTATGCAGAAGGCGGACCCTGTATTACTTGAGCCTATCATGAAGGTTGAAGTAACAATGCCTGAAGAATACATGGGTGATGTTATCGGAAGCTTGAACTCAAAGCGTGGACAGATTGAAGGTATGGACGATATTGGTGGTGGAAAGATTGTTAGAGCATTCGTTCCATTAGCAGAAATGTTCGGTTACTCAACAGAACTTCGTTCAGCAACTCAGGGACGTGGTAACTATTCAATGTTCTTTGAAAGATATCAGGCAGCTCCAAAGTCTGTTCAGGAGAAGGTTGCTTCTAGCAGAGCAAAATAATTCAAAATATAACAGCAGAAAATTGAATATAGCAAAGCAATGCTTAGGCTAGATACAAAATTTTCGAGATTATATATTTAAAAGGCTTGAAAATATCTCCATTATAAAATATAATGGGGATAGCCTTGTGAATTGGCCAATTAAGGTCAAACAAAAATAATTTATATATTAATTTAGGAGGATTACTAAAATGGCAAAAGCTAAGTTTGAAAGAACAAAACCACATTGTAATATTGGTACAATCGGACATGTCGATCACGGCAAAACAACTTTAACAGCTGCTATTACTAAGGTACTTGCAGAAAGAGTTGAAGGAAATGAAGCTACAGATTTCGAGAACATCGATAAGGCTCCAGAAGAAAGAGAAAGAGGTATCACAATCTCTACAGCTCACGTTGAATATGAAACAAAGAAGAGACATTACGCACACGTTGACTGCCCAGGTCATGCTGACTACGTTAAGAACATGATCACAGGTGCTGCTCAGATGGACGGTGCTATCCTCGTTGTTGCTGCTACTGACGGTGTTATGGCTCAGACAAAAGAGCACATCTTACTTTCACGTCAGGTAGGTGTTCCAAAGATCGTTGTTTTCTTAAACAAGTGCGATATGGTTGATGACGAAGAGTTATTAGAATTAGTAGAAATGGACGTTACAGAAATCCTTGATGAATATGGATTTGATGGTTCACCAATCATTAAGGGTTCAGCTCTTAAGGCTCTTGAAGATCCAGCTTCAGAATGGGGCGACAAGATCATGGAACTTATGGATACTGTTGATGATTACTTCCCAGATCCAGAAAGAGATACAGATAAGCCTTTCTTAATGCCAGTAGAAGACGTATTCACAATCACAGGTCGTGGTACAGTTGCTACAGGTAGAGTAGAAAGAGGAACACTTCACTTAAATGATGAAGTTGAAATCATCGGTGTTAAGGAAGAAACACAGAAGACAGTTATCACAGGTATCGAAATGTTCAGAAAGCTTCTTGATGAAGCTCAGGCTGGTGATAACATCGGTGCTCTTTTAAGAGGTATCAACAGAGACCAGATCGAAAGAGGTCAGGTTCTTGCTAAACCTGGTACAGTAACATGCCATAAGAAGTTTACAGCTCAGGTTTACGTATTAACAAAGGATGAAGGTGGACGTCATACTCCTTTCTTCAATAACTACAGACCACAGTTCTACTTCAGAACAACTGACGTAACTGGTGTTTGTAACTTACCAGCAGGTGTAGAAATGTGTATGCCTGGTGATAACGTAGAAATCACAGTTGAACTTATTCACCCAATCGCTATGGAGCAGGGTCTTGGATTCGCTATCCGTGAAGGTGGTAGAACAGTAGGTTCAGGTAAAGTAGCAACTATTATTGAGTAATATAGTATAAAGCTAGTATTTATAGGCATTCCCGAAATTTTCGGGGATGCCTTTTTTTCGTGCTTTTGAAAGATTTTTTGTAAAAGTGTCGTCATAAGTGTCGTCAAAATTCACCTAAAAGTAAGAAAGAGGACTTGTTGCAAACAAAAAAGAACTCCGAATTTACTCGGAGTTCATACTTACCATCTTGTAATTTTCTTTACATCTGCAGCTCTTTTTGGATCTTTTTTGATTTGAAGTTGAGCTTCAATAAAACTATCTACATCACGTCTGCCTTCATCGGTTAGCTGATAATAATTAGTTAAATGTTCATCTAATTTAGGCATACTTTGTTTTCCAAACAATTCCATTAATGGATAAAGAGAATTCTTTAAATAAGTTTTGATTCTGTTTCCGTCCAGAACTTTATCAAATCCATGTGGAAGCTCAGGTAATATAATCTTGCTTTCATCGGACCAGTTTTCAGCTTTGAGGGCTGAATCGGAACATATGTCAGAAACTTCAACATTAAGGACATTGGCTATTCTAAGTGCAAAGTCAAATCTGATAGCAGTGTCTTTTTGAATAATAGAATAAAGTGTTGTAGGGCTGATTGTGGTTTCTTTTGCCAGCCATCTTACACTTTTTTCCTGTTCATCAAGGATTTTTTTTAGGTTTTTTCCATCACCCATTTGCAGGTACCAACCTTTCTAAATTTTTATATAGTATAACACAGCGTACGAAAAAAGTACACTACAAATAAAAATAATTACGAAAAACACTTGACAGTACGAAGTTCGTACATTATAATATGGACACGACCGTACGAAAAACGTATACAGAAAGGAGATGAGCGTATGATATATGAAAAGTATTTATTAGATGTAAATGATGTTGGAATGTTACTACATTGTTCTAACAGTCATGCATATAGAGTTATAAGAGATTTAAATAAAGAACTTGCTAAAGGCGGATATCTTGTAGTTGCAGGAAAAATTCCGAAAGCCTATTTGGAGCAGAAATTATTTGGATTAAAAGAATCAGAAAAGGAGAACTAAGCGATGGCATTTAAAGACAAAGAAACAGGAAAATGGGTTGCACAATGGTATGAACCTAATGTTTATGGTGTGAATAAACAGAAGAAAAAACGTGGATTTAAGACACAAAGAGAAGCAAAAAAATATGAATGTGACAGAAATCTAAAGAAGCAGGGAAATCTTCAAATGAGTATGAAAGTATTTGTGGAGCAGTATTTTCAGGATAAGGAAAATGAGCTTAAATCAAGAACAAAGCAAAATAAGAGATATATGATTGACAGTTATCTTATACCATATTTTGGAGATATGAAAATGTCAGACATAAAACCTGCACAGATTATAGCATGGCAGAATGAAATCTATAAGAAAAATCTGTCAGAATCATATATGAGAATGATTCAAAATCAGTTAACGGCTTTATTTACACATGCAACGAAAATATATGATTTGGCTAATAATCCATGTAAAAAAGTAAAGAGAATGGGAAAAGATGATAAGCGCAGCTTAACGTTCTGGACAGTAGATGAGTACAAGCAGTTTATAAGTACGGTTGATAAGTCAGACAGATATTACATAATGTTTGAAATCTTATTTTGGACAGGAATAAGAGAAGGAGAACTGCTGGCTTTATCTAAGTCGGATATTGATTTTTATAACAACAGAATCAGTATCACAAAAACTTACTATAGAGCAAATGGTAAAGATATTATTACTACACCTAAAACAGAGCAGTCAGTAAGAGTTGTTGAAATCCCAATTTTTCTTAAAGAAGAAATAAAAGAATGGTGTGATAGACAATATGGATTACCTGAAAATATAAGGTTATTTCCTATAGGATGTCGTGCATTACAAAACAAAATGAGAAGACAAATCGAAAAGGCTAATGTTAAGAAAATAAGAGTTCACGATTTGCGACATAGTCACGTTGCTTATCTTATTGATAAAGGTGTAGAACCATTACTTATTAAGGAAAGGCTGGGACATAAGGATATAAGAATTACGTTAAATACTTATGGTCATTTATATCCTAACAAAGCAAGAAGCGTTGCGGATTTAATTGACAATAACCATAATTAAAAAGCCCAAGGCATAAAGCCAAGGGCTGGTTGTAACCGGGAAGATTCCCTTGCTACATTTAACTGACAATTGAATTATAGCAAGAGTTTCTTCCACTAACAAGAAGAATTTGTTTGATAGGAGGAAAACAAAAAGATGAATGACAATACAATAAATAGATCCTCCAATGTGGAGGACACAGATAATAAAGAAATAGCGGCTATAAGGGATAGCCTTAAAAAACGTCCTGATGGAAGTCCGAGACAAACCATTGAAAATGTAATTGAGGTTTTAAATAATGACCCAATGTTAAAGGATGCAATAAGGCGTAATGAACTTTCCTGTAAGACAGACATTGTTAAGAAGATGGATTGGAGAAGGCGTTCAAAGACATTTACCGATACGGATTTTAACAACATAATGCTTAGAATGGAAAAGTTTTACGGAATTACAAGAGATAAAAACATTAAACGTGCAATTGACATTGTAGGCAACAACAACCATTATCATCCCATTATAGACAAACTAGAAAGTCTGGAGTGGGATGGAAACTCAAGGCTTAGGTATCTGCTACCGAGATACCTTGGAACAGATGAAAGTAATTACATATTTGAAGCAACAAGAATAATGATGATGGGAGCAGTACATAGAGTTTACAATCCCGGTTGTAAGTTTGAATATATGGTTTGTCTGGTAGGCGGGCAGGGTGCAGGAAAGTCAAGTTTTCTAAGACTTCTTGCAATGGAAAATGAGTGGTTTTCGGATGACTTAAGAAAACTTGATGATGACAACGTGTTTCGTAAGATTCAGGGACACTGGATTATTGAAATGGCGGAAATGCTTGCAACCTGTAATGCAAGAAGTGTTGAGGACATTAAGTCATTTTTAAGCCGTCAGAGTGAAACTTACAAGGTACCATATGAAACCCATCCTGAAGACAGACCAAGACAATGCATATTTGTGGGTTCTTCCAATAATGCTGATTTCCTGCCATTTGACCGTACAGGTAACAGAAGATTTGTACCGGTAATGGTAAATAAGGAAAAGGCATTGCATCATCCGTTGGAGGATGACGAAGAAACAAGGGCATACATAGAACAGTGCTGGGCTGAAATAATGAATATGTATAAAAAGGGCATTAACACTAAACTTGTATTTAATAAGGAGTTGGAAAAAGAACTCATTGAATTTCAGAAGGAATGTATGCCTCAGGATACTCTTGTGGGCATCATTGAGATGTTTCTTGAAATGACGGATGAGGAGTTTGTATGTGTTCAGATGATTTACGAGAGAGCGTTGCACCACGAAAACTGCAAGCCGAAACAGTACGAATCCAGAGAGATTACGAGCATCATGAGGCTTAAATTTGCAGAACAGTGGGAAGAGGTGAAAAGTCACAGATTCATTAAGGAAGGATATGGAACCCAGCTTGCATGGAAGAGAAAAAAGGAAAATGGTTTTGAGAAAATAGAGAAGGATGAGGACATTCCTTTTAAGCAGGAAACATTGGAAAATCTTAAAACTGAATCTGATGAAATGACAGGAAAAAGTAAGTGATATGATGTCATTTACTTTTAAAAATGTAAATTTGTTATGTAAATTGGGTGGTTTGTAAATCGGAATGATGGATTTGTAAATTGGAAATGACGTAAAAAAAAGAGCCAATTTACATCTGAATGGCTACAATCCCTTTATTTATGGGAGATTTTAAAATTTGTAAATCATAAATTGTAAATTGGCTAAATAAAACTAAAAAAATAAGGTTTTTTAAAGCCGATTTACATTTTCAATTTACGGAAAGGAGATTTGTATGGTTGAAAAGATTAAGCAGATAAAAATAGATGAGGATTTATTTCGAATGATATATCAGTATTTTATATATGGTCGTAAAGACGAAAAGGAACTGATTAAGGCAGGTCTTAAAGATAAGATGGATAAGATGATTTTGAGAAACATTTATACAGAAAGCAAGACTGCCGAATCGGTAGAGGAGAGAGAAAATGCAAGAAGAAATTACCTTGATATAAAGGAAATCCCGGAGGATTTCCGTTGGTAATTTTCCGGCTTGAATGTTAAAGACCTGCAAGTGGAACTTGCAGGTGGTAGAGCAGACAATGAAAATAAAGATTGAGCCATAGCTTTACATGTTAGTGTAGGTGAAAAGGTTGCTATGGCGATAATCGTACTTTGCGACATAATGTCGTAAAGTTAAGTCTCACAGCCGGGCGTAATAAATACATAAGGCATACACACATACAGTCGGATGTGGGATAAGTAGGGTAATGTAAGGATATAAAGCCCTCGGCAGAGCCCCCGCACTTTTGGTTGTCAAAAGTGCTAGGGGGTTATCAATTATGGCAGAGCCAAATTGATAAGAAACTTACGTTTCCAATATACCTCGGGGGGACATTTGAAGAATGAGAACGTGGCGGTGTCACCGCATGTAAATACAATAAAAGAGAAGGAGTGAGATTATGGAAAGATTATCATATTCAGCCCATCTGAGCCAGAAGAACAGTGCCATTAACAGCAAGGCGAAACTGGCATGTGTGGCAAAGCATAATTTACGAAAGTACCACTCCAATGATTATGATAAGGAGAACATAGTAATATTATGTGGTACGGATAAATTAGTGCAGGATGTAAAAAAAGTATATAAGGAACAGTTTGACGAAGCAGTCAGGGAATATAACAAAAAGCAGACAAGGGACGACAGAAAGATTGATGATTATTTTGAAAAGACTGCAAAGTCAAACAAGGACATGGCAGTGGAACTTATTTTTCAGATAGGAGACAAGGAGTTCTGGGATAAGAATCCTGACAAGCGAAGAAGGATGGATGTGGCATTTAAGGAAATGCTTAATATGTTACAGAAGGAAGCACCAAATCTTGTTGTGGCAAATGCAGTAATACATTATGATGAGGCAAGCCCACACATGCACGTGGTGGCAGTTCCCGTAGCTGACGGATTTAAAAAGGGAATATCAAGGCAAGTGTCAAAGAGAAAAGTATGCACAAAGGAATTTCTTGAAGAGGTCTTGCAGGGAAAAATAAGAGAATGTGTGGATAACAGAATATTCGTATGGCTTGGTGAGTTTCTTAAAAGCAAACAAACAGGACGGAATAATGATTTGTCGGTTGTAGAGTACAAGGTAAAAAAGGAAAATGAGAAATATGAAAAAGCAGTAAAAAATGTTGAGGTTATGAATAATGAAATATTGAAAAAGACTGCCGAAAAGCAAAGAGCCGATAAGAAGCTGGAAGAAACTTACAAAGAATTGAAAGAAGCAGATGCAGTGGCACAATGGGGAATAAAGGATATTCGGAAATTTGAAAATAAAGTAATAAAAGGACCGGAAGAACCTAAAGGACTGATGAGTGCAAAATCTTACAGAGAAAAGATTGTAATGCCGTTTATTGCAGGTTTAAACAGAATATTTAAGAGAATAGTTAAAATGGCGAAAAGCTGCTTTGCAGAGTCAATGGAATTGAAGAAGAAACTGGGACAGGCAAATGAAGACAGAGAAAGACTGGCAGAAGCAAACGAAAATCTTAGACGGAGAGTAAAGTGTATGGATCAGGAGATTGATGAGAAAGCTGAAAGAATCTATGAGTTGGAAGGGACAGAGTTTATACTGGAATATTTTAGGAAATTTGTCAAGGATGAAGATTATGAAAGGATTGTAGAGATGGGGAAGGAGGAAAGAGAGAATGGTCATATACAAATGCATATATAAAAATTGAATATAATTAAAACCGTAATATTTTAAACGGTGCATATATGTAATTATAAAAAGAATATAGAGTAATCATAATAAATGTGATAAAATACAGACAAGATTAGTTTACAAGGAGGGGTGCACTGTGTCGGTATATGATGAGTTAATAAAGGAAATAGAAAAAAATAGTACGGAAGATTTCTCAAAAGCTTCAAAAAGGTTGATGGCTTATGTGGACAGATTAAAAAAAGAAGAAATAAGTGAAATTTTATTAGACATTGGGGCAATACCTCAATCAATCAAACCATCAAGTACTGAAGAAAAAGTATATTCTAAGGTGACGGATATTGTGTTGGCTAGATGTTTTAAAGAAGTAGGGCTTGAATCAGAGGTCTTAGAAGCAAGGGGAAATAGTGCGGATGTTTCGGCAAAAAGTAAGTACCACGGATATTCGTTAGTTGCAGATTCTAAAGCTATGCGATTGTCAAGAACAGCAAAAAATCAAAAAGATTTTAAAGTAGGAGCGTTAGGAGATAATTGGGTAGGTGATTCAGATACTTTTGCATTATTGTGTTGCCCGCTGTATCAATATCCAGCTAAAAAAAGTCAAATATATGAGCAAGCTTTGAATAATAAGACATGTTTTTTTTCATGGGAGCATTTTAAATTTTTGATAGACAGAAATATAGTGGAAACGGATACATATTCGTTAGAACCAATTTGGTCATATGATGCAAGATTAAGCCGAACATGCTTAAATAACCGTGCAATGAATTTTTTTGAAAAGGTTAGTGATAATTTGTGCAATCGTACTTCTACTAACAAAGAGTTTTTTTATGCTCAAATAAGCAAATATAATAAATATGTTGCACGAAGAGCAAAAAGGGAAAAGGAAAATATTTTGAACAATAAAATATCAAGTATAGAGAAACTGTCAAGAGAAGACGCTATTAATTTACTGATTAAAGAAGAAAAAAAGAAGACTGATACAATGGACAGACTAATAAAGAGACTTGAGAGCAAGGAATAGATGAAGATATGAGTTATTTAAAAAAAGGTGACAGTATAAAACTTATAAAAGAGGTTGAAACGGAGAAAATACATCTTATTTTATCAGATATACCATATGGTATTTCTTTGGATGAATGGGATGTGTTACATTCAAATACAAATTGTGGATTATTAGGACATAGTCCCGCACAAGAAAAGGCAGGAGCCGTTTTCAAAAAAAGGGGAAAGCCGTTAAATGGTTGGAGTGAAGCAGATAAAAAAATTCCATTAGAATATCAAGAGTGGTGTGCTGAATGGGCACCTGAGTGGTATAGAGTGTTGAAGCCGGGAGCTTCATGTTTTATTTTTGCAGGTAGGCGTTTGGCGCATAGGTGCATATGTGCAATGGAAGAGGCTGGATTTACATTTAAGGATATGATAGCATGGGAAAAATCCCATGCAGCACATAGGGCACAAAGAGTATCTAGTGTTTTAGATAGAAGGAATGATTTGGAAAACAGCAAAAAATGGGAAGGATGGAAATTAGGAAATCTAAGACCAGTGTTTGAACCTATTTTATGGTTTATAAAACCATATCCACAAGGAACAACTTTAACTGACAATGTGTTGAAATATGAAGTGGGTGCGTATAACGAATTATCTTTAAAAGAGAATCAATATATGAATTCAGGAATAGAGGTATGTTCTAATATTTTAAGAACGGAAGAATTAGAGGAAGATAGGGGATATCATGAGGCTCAAAAACCAATACATTTATTAAAGACATTAATAGAATTAACAACAAAGGAGAATCAAATAGTATTAGATCCTTTTATGGGATCAGGTAGTACTATGGTGGCAGCAATAAGAAGTAACAGAAGATACATAGGATTTGAGAAGGAAGAGCAATACATGAATTATGCAATAACTCGTGTGCAACAGGAAGAAGACAGAATAAAAAGACTTAATAACAAAGAAAAAAATGAAAATCAAACTAAATATAAAAAAAGTAGGAAGATTGAATAAAAGGAGGAGAAATGACGGTATTAGAAGAAGTTGTGAAAATGAATAGGCCGCCTGTTTTATTTATAGGTTCAGGGATACCAAAAAGATATTTATACAAATATCCATCATGGCAGGAATTATTGGAAATGTCATTTGCAAAATTTGAACAAGATCCGTTTCAGTATCAAAAACATATTGATAGCTGTAAGAGAAAAAATATGTCAGATTTTGAAACTAATATATATATGGGGAGTCTTATTGAAAATGAGTTTAATAATGCTTTTTTTGACAGAAAAATAAGAATGAACATAGGAAATAAGAATAACCCAAGCTGGGTAAAAAGAGGGATTTCTCCGTATAAAATGTATTTAGCAGATTTTTTTAAAAAACAAAAGTTAAATCGTTCTCCTAAATTGCAAGAAGAATTACTAAAATTAAAAAATCTAAAAAATAAAGTATCAGCAATTATAACAACAAATTATGATACTTTTTTAGAAAAATATGTCTTTCCAAATGACTTCAAAGTATTTGTAAGACAACATGAATTGTTTTCAGCAGACAGTTATGATATAGCAGAAATATATAAAATACATGGTAGCGCAACAGATGCAAGATCAATAGTTATAACAGAGGATGATTATAATAAATTTAAAGAATCAAGAAAATTGATAATTGCTAAAATGTTAACCTTATTTGCAGAGGCTCCAATTATTTTTATGGGGTATTCGTTTACAGATGAAAATATAAAAGAAATTATAGAAGAATTTTTAAGTTGTTTATCTGAGGCACAGTTAGAAGGGATAAGAAAGCACTTTATTTTTATTAGTTATAAAAAAGATGAAACAGAATTAATTGAAATTAAGAGAACAGTTATGACAAAAAATGGAACAGAAATTCCGTTTATAGAAATACAGACAGACAATTTTGGATTGGTATACGATAAATTGTCAGAAATTACACCAGGAATTTCACCTATAAGAGTGAGAGAAACAAGAAGAGTGGTTAAAACAATTGTAGATCAAAATATGTCTTCTAAAGAAGCAGAATCAATTATTGTAGGAATTGATGATCTTACAGATATGGATTTGTCAGCTAAACCATTAGCTATTGCGATTGGATACAAGGAGAATATATTAAACAAGTATGGATATGGTTTATTAGAAGAAGATTTAATATTTGAAGATATTATCTTTGATAATAAGAAGTTTGATGCTGAAGCAATGTGCTCGGAGAGGTTTAAGAAAATAGCAATTAATAGATTACTTCCAGTGTTTAAATATGCAAAAAATCAGAAAATACCTGAAGATAGCAGATTAGGCAAGTACATAGAAGAACATAATTCTATTAATAAAATAATAGCTAAAAATGTTGTAAAAACATTAAAAAATGTTCAGGTATTTGAAACATATGAACAATTATTAGAATGTATGCAAGGGGAGGAAACCTGCAGAAAAGCGGCAATGGCGGTTTTAAAAAATATGGATTGGTTAACAGTGGGAGAACTTAGACAGGCATGTGTGTATTTGTTTGAAAATTATAGAAACGAGATTGCAAAAGAAACAAATGCTAAAAGATGCATTTTATGTTTAGATTTTAGAGAGAATTATAAATAAAAAGAAATGCTAGTAAACCTTTCTTGGTAAAACCAAAAACATTACTAGCATTTCCCTTGTTATTAAAGAACATTTAATGTTCTATGTTCTCATAAATATTATATAATCATTTAAGTAATAATATACTTTTTAATGACTACGCTAATCATACTCTGATAATATAGAAAAGTCAATGGTTATTTCTAGAATAATTTTGGCAAAAATTGAAAAATTTGAAGAATATATATGTAGAATATAGAAAGAATTAAAAGGAGAGAAATATAAAGAAAATATGAAAGGTATTTTTTCACCAAATGGAGTAGGCTCGCTAAAAATCATAAACCAATTAGCAAAAAAAGAATTTGGGAATGAAATTGGAACAGCAAATTCATATGTAGAGTTAAAAAGAGATATAATTAAAGTGTTAAGAAAAAAAACAGCAAGAGAGCTTGAAGAAAACAAATTAGCGACTCTCGTAAATATTAAAAGTATTGAAGAAAATAATTTTAGTGATTTTATTTCAGTGAGGTTTGCATATTGGGGAATGACAATATCTATTGCTATTTTGATGATTGGAAACGTTCCTATAAATTCATATTTTAATATGACGAAAAAAACATTTGGCACGTTAGTAGTGACGGGAATTATTATTTTATTAGTTACAATGTCGCGAACAATACATATGCAACACGATGAATTAGAGTATTTGAATTTTAAATTAATATGTTTTGATGAAATAATTGGAAACAAAAAAAAGAAATATTAAAAGTGGAATGCAGTCGTCAAACAGTCGTCATTTTTCTTTGCAAATAGAAATAATGACAGTACAGACAACCAAAATAAGCAGGAAATGCAATGAAAACTAAATAAAAAACACTAAACAATGATGAAATAATTTCGTGAAGGTGGACGTACTGTAGGATCAGGACGTGTTGCTACAATCATCGAGTAATCACTGACTAATATATATTGAGTACCGCAAGGTACATGTGTCCAAACGTAAGATACCCCGGAACCGTAAGGTTTCCGGGGTTTTTCTGTTGAGTAAAAAGTTTAAAATAAGGCTGTAAAGAATAGCGAATAAATTAAAAACAGGCAGGTATGGGAAGAAAATGAAAATCTTCGCATATCTGCCTGTGATACTGTTATGATACTATTTCTGTTCGTTATTGGAAAATTTCTGTGTTAAAAGTTCATCTCGTTTACGGATTCGTGTCTCAAAATCCAGTTCTTCAATTTCTTTATGGGTGACAGGTTTGGAAGTGTAGTATTCCAACGTCTGCTTTTTCCACATATCAAACATATCTTTGCCTGTGAAATAAGATTCCAGGCTTTCTCTGTTCTCCTGCAGATCAGCAAGAAAATTACACATATCTGCGTTTAAAGAATGTTCAGGATCATTTCCATAAAAGCGAAGTCCGGCATACCATTTCTGTGTTTCTGTTTCTATATCACCGGGAAGTTTATTATTTATATCCAGTTCATACCGGAGTTCATTGGATTCATTCATCTGCAGTAAAACCCAAAGAATATCGCTGAGAGTAGAAATCTGTACTTTATTTTCAGATAATCCAAATAACCAGTCCAGTGAGACATGAAATTTCTGAGCAATAGTCAATAACACATCATTGGAGGGAGTAACCACACCATTTTCATAACTGGATAAAGTTGACTGACGTATACCAATAGCTGCGGAAAAGTTTTTTTGATTCATCTTCAGATCAGTTCGCAGCTCTTTTATTTTTTCTGAAATAGATGATTCCTGCATATTATCCACCTCCTTAAAAGCTATGATTAGTATATCACAAATGATAAAAATCAACAATATAGAAAAATATCATTCATGATGATAAAAATTATTGACAATGATTATTTAAAATGATATAGTATCAGTGAAAATGATAATTATAGACAAGGAGGAAATGATATGCAGAGACAGAACTATATGATTACAGCGGAAGAAGTTGCAGAGAGCATGGGGATTTCACTTGGATATGCTTACAAGCTGCTTCGCAAACTGAACAAAGAGCTTGCAGATCAGGGATATGTAACCGTTGCGGGCAAGATACCGAGGGCATTCTGGGAAAAGAAATTTTATGGATATTCCCAGATTGCAATGTAAGGGGGTGAGAAAGTATGGCAGCATACAAAGATGAAGAAAGAGGAACCTGGTATGTTTCATTTTATTATGAGGACTGGACAGGAGCCAAAAAGCGAAAAGTAAAAAGAGGATTCCGCACTAAGAAAGAAGCATTAAATTTTGAAGCGGAGTATAAAAGAACAGCGAAAGCAGACATGGATATGACAATGGGAGAGTTTGTAGAAGTCTACTTCCGAGACAAGTCTCAGTCATTGAAGGACAGGAGTATCAAGAACAAAAGAGATACGATGAATGCTCAACTGTTACCGTATTTTAAGGACAGACCGATGAACAGTATCACACCAGCAGAGATTATCCAGTGGCAGAATACGATTATTGAAAAAGGATATTCAGATGATTATCTGAAAACAATACAGAATCAGATGACGGCATTGTTTAATCATGCGAAGAATATCTACAATCTGGCAGATAATCCTTGTGACAAAGTAAAACGTATGGGAAAGACTTCAAAAAAGAAAATGAAGTTTTGGACAATTGAAGAATATCGGCAGTTTATGACCGGAATAGAACCGGGAAGCAAATATTATGTGCTGTTTGAATTATTATTCTGGACAGGAGCGAGAGAAGGCGAAGCACTCAGCATTACACCTGCTGACATTGATTTTGAAAAGAATCTACTTCATATCAATAAAACTTACTACCGTATGCATGGAGAGGACGTGATTACATCTCCCAAAACAGAAGAATCGAACCGTACGATTTCCATACCGGAATTTCTGAAAAAAGAGATTCAGGACTATATTAGCAGACTGTATGAGTTGCCCGAAGATGAACGGATTTTTCCAATGGTTCATGAAGCGGTACAGCATAAGTTAAAACAGGTGGTTCAAAAGACCGGAGTAAAAAAGATAAGAGTACACGACATTCGTCACCCGTATGTCAAGCCCAAGACAAAAAAATTTATAACTTTTTTTGAAGTTTTTGGGCAGCTTCATAGCTGCCCATAGCTGTTTCAAATGGGTGTTCACGGTTATACCTCCTTTTCGGATTCCTTAGTTTCTAAGAAATCCTGTGTTGCATATTCAATCTCAATCCGATCTCCTGGAAAGACGTAAACTTTGTTGATAAGCCGGTCAATCAGAGCTTTTGTCAGAATGTTGGCGTTTCCGACTTCCTGCACAATTTCCTGTTGTTTCAGCTTAATCTCATAATCACTTTTTATCTGCTTTGTCTGTGCAGTGATGACAGCATGAACATTTTTGGCTTGTACCAGTTCCGTGTCATAAACCGCTTTTCGTGTTCGATAGGTTTCCAAATCAATCTCTCCGAGTGCATACTGCTCATAAAGATGCCGCTTGCTGTCTTGAATAGAACGGAGTTTTTCTTCATGTTCGGCCTGCTGGACTGTCTGCAAATCCAATTTATCCTTATTGCTATCAATTCCCAATGCCGGACACATTTGAGCCCGAATTGTTTCAAATACAACCTGCTCCAGATCTGCCATCTTTATGCGCACACCATGACAAGGAAGCGTTTCAGCCACCTCGGAATGACGGCAATAAAACCACGCACCATTTCGTAGAGACATTGCATGATCGCAGCATCCACAGAATACCTTACCACGGAGCAGATAATCACGCGGCTTTTTATTTAACAGAGAGAAACGCTTAATAGAAGCATTGGCTTTCTCAAATAGATCCACACTTACAATAGCCGGATGATGGTTCGGTATTTTGAACCACTCACTTTCATCCTTTAACTGTGTATGTCGGCTGCCAATCTCTTTTACCTTTCTCTTGCCAATTACATAGGTACCGATATATCTTTGATCTTCTAAAATACGCAGGACCGTTGATGTACTCCAAACGCCGTTTGTTCGGGAAACATTGTAATAGTCCTTGCCTTTAAGTTTGCGATATTCCCCAGGGGTGGGGATATTCATAGCATACAATCTTCTTGTGATCTCGGCTGCGGTGTTGCCTTCAGACGCCCATTGAAATATCATCTGCACATTCGGGGCAACATCCTCGTCCGGTTCCATACGTCCGTCTGCACTCTTGCGATAGCCGTAAGGACAGATGACACTCTGATATTCTCCACGACGCATCTTTGCGTATTTTGCACTTTTGGTTTTCATGGACATATCCCGGCTATAACACTCGCTAATAAGATACTTGAAAGCAATATCAATCCCTCCGGTATCACCTTTGAAATTAGCCGTGTCAAAATCATCACTGACGGAAATAAAACGGGTGTGGTAAAGAGGAAATACCCGCTCAATAAAATAGCCGGTTTCAATGCTGTTACGTCCAAATCGGGAAAGGTCTTTTACAATAATACAGTTGATCTTTCCAGCCTGAACCATTGTTAAAAGTTCCTGCACCGCCGGACGCTCAAAGTTTGTCCCTGTATGACCATTGTCAATAAATTCCAAAATCTCACTGTTATCCCATTCCGGCAGAGACATAGCTTTTTCACGAAGAATCAGTTTTTGATTTGGTATACTCAAACTTTCGGTTTTGAAATCTTCCACAGAAAGACGGATATAAAGGGCAATCACATAGTTGCGCACGGTTCCACCGCCTTTCCCTGAAATTCATTTTTGAAACGGAAGGTTACATGAATATTCCGCTCGTGGTCGATCTCAATTCGTTCAATGAGCCGTTCAATCAGTTCTGCAGTCAGTACATGATCCTGTGCCAGTGTTTTTGCATCCTTTTCCATTGCACGGTATCTGGCAAGCTGGTTGTCCAGGGAGTCCATAGATTTTTCAAATACTTCAATCTCACCAGACAGAGCATTGATAGCATGTTCATAATCCGCTTTCAATTCAAAGTATTCGTCATTTGTCAAAATACCCTGTACAAAATTTTCATATAGGCCACGGATCAGCCGGCGTGTTTTTTCAATTTCCTGTCGTTTGGCCGACATCTGAATTTTCAGCTTATCTTTTTCCTGTTTTTGTCTTGCCTCCAACTGAAAGAGTGGCAGCGACATTCCCAGCGCAACTGTCAGCTCTTTTTCAAGAATATCCGTAACAGTAGAAATCAGTTCTTTCTCCTGTATCATCGCACCTTTGCAGCTATCTTTTTCTACCCGGCTGTTTGTAAGGCAGTGGAACCAGTAAGTGTCGGGTCCTTTCCGGCGCTCGGCGCGTTGCCTGTGAAGGCTTCTGCCACAATCAGTACAGAACACTTTACCTTTGAAAATGTTTGGTGTGTAGGGACGTTTTGGAGTTGCTTTGCTTTCTTCACAGATCTGTTTTCTGTATTCCTGAACTGCATGAAACAACTCATGGCTGATGATCGGTTCATGGGTGCATTTTACAATAATCAGATTATCTTCTCCAGCCTTGACCTGCTGATGATCTACAATCTTTGTTTTCCCTTGCACCAGATCGCCTGTATAAACTTCGCTTTCTAAGATTTTCATCACTGTACGGGTCTGCCATTTGCCGCTTCCGATCAGTCCCGGACTGGTAATCTCGCCAGTGGTCTTTTTATAATGGCTCGGTGCCGGAATCCCCATCTCATTTAGGTTGCGGACAATCCGGTTCAGTGCCACATGTTCATGTGCCCATTCAAAAATCTGTTTTACTACAGGGGCAGTATTTTCATCAATCAGAAGTTTATGGCAATCATCCGGGTCTTTCCTGTAACCGTAAGGTGCCCGTGCACCAATATAGTCGCCATCTTTCATAGCCTGCCGCGCCTGTGCTTTGATTTTTCGCCCAATGTCCAGAGCATAGGCTTCATTGATCATATTTTTCAAAGGCAGCATGATACCGCCATGAAGATTTCCGGAATCCGCTGTGTCAAACTGATCCGTAACAGCAATGAACCGAACATTATGCGCATGAAAATATTGTTCGATATAATAACCTGTGTCAATAGAATTTCGCCCTAATCGGGAAAGATCCTTAACAATCACACAGTTAATGTGGCCTGCTTCAATATCAGATAGCATTTGCTGAAATCCAGGGCGGTGAAAATTTGTCCCTGTTGCTCCGTTGTCGATATAAGTATCATACACAACGAAGTCCGGTTTATCTGAAAGAAAGTCATTCAGTACCAACTTTTGGTTTTCTACTGAGCAGCCCCGCTTTTTGTTATCCTCCACAGAAAGACGGATATACAGAGCCACATGTACATACAAAGATGGTGCCGGCATGGGAGCTGCCGTCTGTTTTCTGCTTTTTCTTGCCATTTAGCCCACCATCCTTTCTTCGTTTTTTGTAGCAATCTGTTCCGCCAAAGAGATTGCTTTCTGATACTCATCCTGGTAATTAAATTCAATATGCAGTTCATCTTTACCCATTACCCGTATGCTTCGGATAAGCTGCATGACTGCCCGACGGTCAATACCCTCCATAGTAGAAAATTTCATAAAATGGTTGATCCAACGGTTTCGTTCGCTTCGGTTTTCTAATACATCTGTAAGTTTTTCGTTCCATTCAGCGATTGCTTTTTGGAACAGTTCAATATCTGCATTGTATTTTCGCTTGTAAGAGAGAAATTCTTCCTTTGTCAGAATTCCACTCACCAGATTTTCATAGAGTTTTGCCTTAAAGCCCTCGGTCTGTGCCACACGCTTTTCATTTACTCTGATCTGTGCGGCATATTCCTGCGCCAATTCCCGGTTAATCCGTTCTTGACTGATACTGGACAGCAGGGCATCCAGAGAAGCAACATTTTCAATATGTCCTTTCAAACTGTCCTGTACACATTCAATCAGATCCGACTCTTTCAGCATGACCGACGATGTGCAGCCATTCTTTTTACCGGTCGGGCAGTAATAATAGTGATACTCTTTATCTTTATAGCGGTTCGTCTTGCGGGTCATACGGCAGCCACAGCAGCCGCAGATCAAAATGCCGGAAAACAGGTAAACCTTATCCGATTTAGGAGAAGTCCTTGTGTCAATCCTGCGGAGCCTTTGCACCAGATCAAAATCGTGCTTTTGTATGATTGCCTCATGGGTTCCCTCCACACGAATCCATTCCGAAGAAGGTTTGTCCTCACGCTCTTTTAATTTGAAATGGGGCGTTGTCTGCTTGCCCTGGACCAGTGTTCCGGTGTAAGTTTCATCCTGTAAAATGCGGATGATTGTAGTTGCAGACCATTTGCAATCCTTTCGGTCTGTATAGCCACCTTTTGCATGAGGCATTCCGTGATTGCGCTTATACGCCAACGGTGAAAGAATTCCTAATCGGTTCAGTTCATCCGCTATATGGGAAGCGCTGAATCCTTCCAGCCGTTTTCTGAAAATATCCCGCACAACATTGGCAGCATATTCGTCTACTTCCAGGCTCTTGTGTTTATCGCCGACTTTCACATAACCATAGATGGTAAAAGCACCTACAAAATCCCCGCTGCGCCGTTTTACTTCCAGGGCACTCCGTGTCTTAACGGAAATATCCCGACAGTAAGCCTCATTCATAATGTTTTTGACAGAAACCGTGAGATCATCGGCAGCGTCATTTTCCGTATCCACATTATCGTTAATTGCGATAAAACGCACTCCATAGGCTGGAAACACCCTGCGCATATAGCGGCCTGTTTCTATGTACTCACGACCTAAGCGGGAGAGGTCTTTGACAATCACGCAATTAGCTTCGCCTTGTTCGATCATCTGCATCATTTCCTGAAATGCCGGGCGATCAAACAAAACGCCACTATAACCATCGTCAATTTTTTCTGCCACAACCTCAATTTCCGGGTGTCGGGCTATGTAATCATCGATCAGGCGCCGCTGATTGGCAACGCTGTCACTTTCTACTGTTTTATCATCCGTATAAGAAAGACGGATGTACTTAATCGCTTTGTAAACCTGCATAAAAAAACACTCCTTTCGTTGCACAGAAAAATCCCCGCAATTCAAGAAGTGTGGTTAGTCCATATTCAATTCCTTTTCCGATTCTTATTCTACCATGCTTTTACGGAAAAGTCAGCCCCTTTCTTAAAATTGCGCCTATCGTAAAATACCCTTGATACATTCTTCCAGGGTAGCACCTTCAGCAGAAAAGCTGGCCTGTACAGTAAAACGGCCACACTTAAAATGGTATGGATTTTTTATCTGCTGAACAAATTCTGCAATCCGTTCATCACGGGAAAGTTCTTTGTTGACAGAAACATCCCGAATGTCTACCAGCGTACCCACTTCACTGACAATGGTGTTCATTTCCATAGTATCAACTCCCTTCTGAAAACTGTGTTATCAAAACCACATGAATAGGTCGGATCTACGGTTGTTACACACATAAATCCGGCCCATTATATCTGATTTCGATTTTACTGCCGTATTTGCCACGCACCCCGGCAAGTCCTTCTGTTATAAGGACGGGGCTGTTACAGGCTGCGGGTAGCGTCACCGCATCATAGTCCCACATACGCCGCCGCTTTGCCAGAGCAAGCAAACGCCGCAGGAACTCTCCCCAAGTCTTTAGGAAGCTGTGAAGAAGTACCATTATGATCTGTGTCGTTATCGCGTCCGGCTTGCCACAGCCGGTTTCGTAGGTTGCGTTTATCGCTCGGACAGCCTGGATTCATCACCTCCTTAGGCTGCCTGTCACCGCGCCGCCCCATCTGCCGCTCGGAACACAGAATGAAGTACCTGTAACAGCGTATATTCGGTTGTCAAGGAACAAGCAAGGGGCATGGCAGACAAATTGATATTGCAGTTGGGGTGGGAGGATGTATATGCTTCCTTACCACACCCGTCCAGCTTGTCCCGCCGAATATGTCCCTCTACTATTCAGTACATTTTTAGGGGCAAAGTTGCCGTCTGTTATAAAATTTCTTTGAAATATTTTTCCAGACTACGCAATCCGGCTTCGATAGAACGGGTGATCCGGCTTTTGTGTGTTCCTTCCGCTTTGGCAATATCTGCTTTGCTCATGCCAAGAAAAAAGTGTGCATAGATTCGTTGGCGCTGCTTTACCGGAAGTTTGGAAAGACCTTTATAAATCAACTCCGTCATTTGGCGCTGTTCCCAAATTTCTGCCGGGTTAAGAGGCTTTTGCAATATCTCACGCTCAATACCTTCGTCTCGATCCAGAGAGTAAAATGCTTTATAGCGGTATGTACGAATCCGATAGGCTTCTTCCAACAACATATATTCCCGAAGCAACAAAGCAACTTCATCCGGCACCTCAACGATCATGTCCTGTGTATAATACGGGTAATAATCCCGAAGATTGATTTTCTTCATAGTAATTTCCTCCAATTTCGATGTTTGAGTTGATGGCAAAAATCGAAATCAGAGGGTGGGCTGCGGCAGCGATAAGGTCTAAGTCTCTTTCTGATTAAAAAAAGGGTACAAAAAAGCGCGCCCGTACAAAGAACAGGCGCGCCAAAGCAGCAGTATGAAATTTTTCCGGGAGGTTGACAGCGAAAATGCTCAAACTTTGTCGAAACCAAAAACGCCGCAATCCATACGAGCTGGACTACGACGTATAGGTGACTGAATGTAAAGCAGTTTATCTGCAGATCTGTGTTGCATAGACGCATAGGCATTTCCTCCCATCAAGGAGGAACCTGAATCGGCTGCTTGATACCTCCTTGGGAGAAAATTATATCGGTTATGTTTCCTTTATCAGTCCGCAGATATTCGCTTTTTACTCTTTATATTCGCAATTTTCTACATATTCCGCTCTTAGAATATATGCTGCAAAAAGCAAGCCCACAAGGGGAAACAACACCTTGTGGGCTCATGTTATAGATGTTCAAATTTATAGCCGATCCCGGCGACACTCTCAATATAGTTTGGAAGATCCGGTTCAAAGCGCAACTTCTTACGCAGCTTACTTATATGATTATGAATCGCTTTTCTCGAATAGAAATCACAATCCTCTTTCCAAACCAAATCGGTAATCAGTTCGTAAGTAAAAACACGTTTGGGATTGGCAATGAGCAATGCCAGTATATCAAACTCCTTACTTGTCAGGTTGATCATCCGTTCCCTAACCCTGACAGTGCGGTGTTCCAGGCATAGATAAAGCTCGCCTTCCTGTATTTCTGTTAGAGGATTTTTCTTTGCTGCGAAGGAAGTGTGACAGGAATTGAATACCGTTCCATGACAGGCTCCTTGTTCCAAAATATATTGCATTAGAGCATTCTTTTGTTCCTCGTTAAGAAGCAGAAATAACTTTTCTCCAATCTGCTTGCCGGATTCTTCTATATCAAAAACAGCTAATGTCCCATCACATCATCACCTCCGTATTTTAATAAATTTATTGATTAGAGTTCAATTCTTGCTTTCGATGGCTTATCTTCCCAATAGGTAACTTTAATCGTTGTTCCCTTGTCAGGAACGTTGTTTCCTGCACCAATCCATTTTCGGCAGATGTAATCTTTACCGTCTATCGTATATTTGACCTTGATAATATGCGGAAAGGCTGCGCCATCCATCGCATGAACGCGGGCAGGTTTACGATTCACTTTTAACCACCATTGTTTTATAACTGAAATTACAGTTCCCATTGTTTCTTTTTCCATAAGTTATACCTCCAATGATATTTTTGATTGATGATACCTATTTTCTATTCAGCCTTTTCTTTGTTTGTAGTAAAAGCGGAACGCTGCTGCGCCGGTGGCCGCCAACTGTACCAGAATCAGCACAGCAAACAGACCGAAGCTCTCATAGTAGAACAGTTCATCCCAAAAATATAGTCTGTTCAAATGATGCCATTTATTGTATTCTAAATTTGTAGGTAAGCTGAACGGGTAACTTACCAAGGGATAGCGGCAACAGATGTCTATCTAACCATACTACCATTGAGATCGAAAAGTATGAATTGAAGAGTACAATAATAGGGTTGATTGAGGATCAACTTTTATTTTTTGTACCTTCATGTTAGAAGCCGTTGTGGACTATTACCTAAAAATAATAGATATAACACAAAGAGAATTATTCAATCTGTCCAAGCATAACAGGAAGGAAAAGATTGAAATTCCATAGGTAGTGGCTTCGTTGACGCGACTAAGTTCAATACGGAAAAATCGGTCTGCAGGTGTGTCAAACAGAAGACACTATTTTTTTATATCTGAGACCGATTGTTTCCGATACAATTTATGGAACATTCAGCACATCATGGACAAACCAAGTCTGAGCCGTGACCATAATGGCAAATGTGCAAATAGCAAAGAGAAGTACTTCAGCCACAGCATTGACACGGCTGGATTGAAGTTGCTTTTTCAGATTGGCAGGCAAGATTCTTGACAGCAGACAATAAACTAAAAATCCAATACAGGCTCCAGCGGTATTTGTCATCAAGTCATTGATGTCGGAAGAACCCCAGCCAAACATCTGGACAATTTCAACAGCCAAAGAAAACAGAAAGCCAGTCAATGCAACCGTCTTCATGTGATGATATTTCTTGTACAGCAGCGGCAGGAAAAATCCCAACGGGACAAACAGAATAATATTCAGAATGGTATCAATTGGCCCAGTTATCATACCGATAAATGGAGTCCAAGAAATGTTCGGGCGAAAGGTCATTGTGCTTGTAAAGCCGATGCCTGTGACGGTCAAAAGTCCGAATAAATAATAACCAAAAACAAACACTGCAGCGGTATGGAGAAAACTTTGTGTTCTCCCCAATTTTTTGAGCCACAAGAAATACAGTACGAAGACTGGAACCATAAACACATACCCACTAATTGAGCGGATGAGAATATCAGAAATTGGTATCATTATTATCTCCTTGTCAAATTCAAATTTATTGCCCATTCCAGCATTGAGCATTTTCTCATAAAGCAAACAGAATACTGTCATTAGTAACGACGGTATTCCCATAATGCTAATCGTAAGTCTAATTGTTCAATGTCGATTAGACATTCACTTTTACATTTTGGACAAAAGAGAGGAAAATTTTTAAGTACGGTATCTTCCCGAATTTTGTCGCGTGTTTTATTCCCGCAGACTGGGCAGCGGATGAACTCTGTTTTCTCCATATTGTTCACTCCGAATTGCGATCATTCTTTTTCTTATCCCGATATTTCCGTATGAGTTTATTACGGATAGGAACGCCAACACCAATCAAAAGCACAACTGCCAAAATTGTGAAATCCATACAATCACCTCACATTTCCTTATTCTTCATAACCCGAATGGACAAGAAGATTGAAACCGCATACATCACGACAATAGCAAAAACCGCAAGGAAAACGAGAAGTATCGGAGAAGATTCAACGACTGAAATAATTGAGTTTCCGATAGCTGGCATTTTAGAGAGAAGAAGTAAAGTCACCAAAAAACCGGCCACTGGAATATACATAAATACCCGTCCTTTGATTGAGCCGTACTTGTAATATCCCGGAATCTGGAACACGGTATAGAGTGCAAATAAGAATACTCCTGCAATAGCGGCAGTTACAATATCAAATACGCCAACTGTTTCACCCAGCACTTTCAAGACAAGCGGCTGTGCAATCAAAGAAATAATCAAGGAAAGAAGCCCCATTGCAAGGACAAAAACATAGCGTCCGATCACAAGCTCGCTTTTACGAACAGGTAAAATACCAAACAGACGATCCATGCTGTTTTTTTCTGTGATGGAAAAGGTATATCCCGTCGTCATGGCAATAAAGCACATAGCAAATGATACCCCTGTCAGCAAAGAACGATTGATTGCGGCAAACACAATCGGCAGGAGCAGGGTAAAGCAAATCGTCTTAAAATATGGTTTTACCAATGCAATATCTAATTTTGTGGATTTCAAAATATTACTCATAATCGTCACCTTTCTTGCTTGTAAACACTACAATTTCATCAATGGTGGCAGGATCAACGGTCAGGTTAGGGAAACCGCTAATATCTTCGGTTTTCATCAGAGCCTCAAATCCCGTAGGGAATGTACGAATACCAGCCGCCTTATTTTTCAGATCATCGGACAGTTCCTCAATTCCACCTTTTACAATGCGGAACATATCTACAAAATCATCTTTGCTGCCAGTAAAGTACAGCTCGCCATAACTGATGTAGGTAATATAATCGGCTGCACGCTCCAAATCGCCTGTGATATGGGTGGAGAACAAAACACTATGCTCGCCATCTTCAATATACTCTGAAAGAATTTTCAAAAGTTCATCTCTGGAAACCGGATCAAGTCCACTGGTCGGCTCGTCGAGGATCAGCAGCTTGGCGTCGTATGAAAACGCACAGGCAAGCATTAACTTCATCTGCATACCTTTGGAAAGTTCTTTTACCTTTTTGGTTGGTGCAATGTGAAATTTCCGTAACATATCCGCAAATTTCTGGCTGTCCCAATTTGGATAAAATACCGAAATGGATTTTTCAACCTGCGACACTTTCCAATCATCACTGAAATAATTTGTATCGAAAACAACGCCCAGCTCTGATTTTACTTTTTGTTCTTCTGCGATATTATCCAGCCCCATCACTTTGACTGTGCCACCGGTGCGCTTGAGCATATTCAAAATCAGTTTGATTGTCGTTGTTTTGCCAGAACCATTCGGGCCAATCAAGCCCATAATATATCCCTTTGGCAAAGTAAAGCTGATATTGTGAAGCTGAAAAGAATCAAAAGATTTTGAAAGATTCGTTACCTCTAAATAATTAGTCATCTGTTTTTACCTCCGTTAAAATGTCCAAAAGGCGATGTAATTCCTCTGTGGATAGATTTGCCATTCTTGCAGCTTTTATTGCTTCGGTGAGATTGTTTTCTACTTTGCAAATAAGCTGCTCCTTAATCAGTTCTGAACCAGACCCCATTACGAAACATCCACGCCCCTGCACATTTTTAACAAAGCCCTCTTGCTCTAATTCTGTGTATGCCTTTGTCACTGTTAAGACGCTGATCTTTAAGTCTTTGGCAAGTGTTCTAAGGGAGGGCAAAGTTTCTTCGGCTTGAAGCTCGCCAGATAAAATAGCCGCCTTGATCTGCTGTTTAATCTGCTCGTATATGGGGACGCCAGATACATTTGAAATAATCAGTTTCATTGCTGCATCCTCCGTGTGTTTTAACTGTTATGCTGTTGTGTATAACAGTATAACATGCAAGGCTCCAAAAAGCAATATAGTTTAAGAAAAGTTCATAATAGCAAAAATTGGTCGGGATAATAAAATTACTATCCTGACCAATTTCTTTTAACAGGAAGTGCCTATTTCATCCGCTAATATTCCATCCAACTTTATTCCATAAAAAACACCCCGCCTAATCAGTTCCGGGATATTTACCAGAGTAGTAATGAGGCTGTATTTTACTTTCTTTGTTTGCAGTAAATGCGGAACGCTGCTGCGCCAGTGGCTGCCAACTGTACCAGAAGCAGCACAGCAAACAGACCGAAACTCTCATAGTAGAACAGTTCATCCCAAAACAGGAGAACATCACAGAGGGCAGTCAAGGCAACCGTCCAGCGGATGTGCCGGGCCAGCCATTGCCGGAACACCAGCACAAGGACAACGGGCGGTACGATCAGCAGCGCCAGATTCAAAATCAAGGTCGGGGTCAGTTCCATTGCGTCGCCTCCTCACTTTTGTTGATAAGGGTATTGTAAAACCCCAATGTCAGCGAAGTGTTACAGCGGCTAAGAAATTTCAATGAAAATCGGGGTGAAATGTTACAACGCTCGGACACTTTTATATTAGTTGGGTCTACTTCCTTAGTCTACAATCCGTAATCTCTCAACCAACGGAGTTTTTTGTAAACTGTAAAAAGCGGAAATAGTAATCATCAAAATAATCAGAACCACCACAATGCAATATACAGTAAACAATGCTAATGGAAATGTATATGACAAATAGAAAATCCCTGCACTTATCAAGCCTTTTATCAATATCTGCCCTAAAATAATTCCCAATATCAGAGTAAGTATCAAGCTTCCTATCGCCAATACACAACTTTCGCATAGTGCCATTTTTTCTGTTTGTTTCCTAGTCATACCGATGGATTGAAACATAGCGTATTCCCGCTTTTTTGTTGCTATATTTGTAATGATTGTACTTGCGAAAGTAATGATACTAAAAAGCAGCAAGAATAGTGTTACGCCTATGATAGATATTCCTACCTGCCTTATAGTAGCTTCTTTTGAAGCAATCGCTTCTTGCATAGTCGTCAGTGTTAATCCATCTGACATATCCACTAATTTCTCTAAAGATATTGTGGTGTGTTCCAATCCGGTATCATTTGCCTTTACAATCAACCTAATAGAAACATTAAAAGAAACCGAATTTTCTGCTATCAATTCAGTGGGCATTAAAAACCAGCCGCCATAAATTGCTGTATTTGAATACAGATCACCATCTAATATGCCTCCCACTGTATAAGTTTTTTGGGTGCCATCCCCAAATGTAAATTCTACTGTATCGCCTTTAGAAATACCTTCTACACCATTTACAGCAACGATCTGGTTAGATTGAACAAGCTGTTGGTAATCCAAATCGCCTGATTCGCTGAATTGCTGAATAGAAGCAAAGTCATTAGCGGTAATAATAGAAAGTTGATCTTTGCCTGTGCTATTTTTCCCTGCCCAACTAATATCTGTTTCAACAACTTGCTTTATATTGCTAATGTTTGGAAACTCCATTATCTTTTGTTTGAAGTTTTCAATCTCTGAAACTTTCTCGCTGTATTTACCAGTGGTTTCAATCGCAAATTGTCCATACTGGTAGACATCTTTCTTTACAATAGACTCTGGATCAATGGAAGCGGTGTATGTCGCAGCTAAGACGAATAAAAGCCCGCTTAGGCCCAAAGAAAGCACAGAAACTAAAATGCTTTTCCAGTGTGATGTTATGCTTATGATTGCTAGCCCCAAAGAAGATAATTTTCGTTTTTCTTTGTTAGTAACCTTACAATCAAAGCGTTCCATCATATATTTGCTGGAAAGGATCGGGGAAATGCTGAGGGCTATTTTTGTAGGTCTATTTAACGATACTTTTACAACGAAATTGATGATAAGACTAATGATTATCCCCCAGAATACCGCAGCGATCCAATCCCAACCATCAGGTTGCAACAAATATCCAGCAAGGCCGCCAATCAGTAGACCAATCGGAACCCCAATTCTACATAAAATTTTTCTTTCGTAGCGGATGATTTTCTTTGTTTGCTGCTGTGTCATTCCGACAGTACGAAGCTGCCCAAATTGCCGCACTTGATTTACAACAGATAAATAGAAAACATTGTAAATTACTAAAGCACTCACAATTATAATGAAGATTGCCACCCCCATAAGAACCATGTTTTTCTGATTTAATAGTCCTCCGTTGGGCAAACTATCCATGAATAAGTCGTTTCTTGTTACATGATGAATGTCATATTTTGAAGATATATTATCGACCGCAGAAGAAAAACCATATTGCGTCATTTTTGTGGCATCAACAATGGTAATTGAAGCATCGTACCCGTTTTCTGTTTCAGTTACTTTGATGGATTCGATATTTTCCTCTGAATACAACAACTCAATTTGCTGCTGGGAAAGATCATAAAAAACAACTTGTGGCTGCCCTTCTGCCATTCTATCTTTTGTAGTTTCATATCCGCTTTCAAACATAATCAACATCATGAGTAGTGCTGTTGCAAAGACTATCGTAGTAAGCGAGAAACCCTTTTTAACTCGGTTTTTATCTATATCGTTTTTAGCAATTTTTTTCGTGATAGCACTGGTATCATTCTCAAAAGGCCATGTCATAGCCTACCACCTCCTTATTCCACAATCTTGCCGTCCTCAATGCGGACAATCCGATCTGCAAGGCGGGCTATGTCGTCATTGTGGGTAATCATCACAACAGTTTGCCGGAACTCCGCACTGGTACGCTTGATAAGCCCCAGCACCTCGGCACTGGTCTTGCTGTCAAGGTTGCCGGTCGGCTCGTCGGCCAGCACAATAGCCGGTTTGGTAATCAGGGCGCGGGCAATCGCCACACGCTGCTGCTGTCCGCCGGAAAGATTGTTCGGCATATTTTTCAGTTTATCTTCCAGTCCCAGCAGGTGAACGATCTCGTCCAAAAACTTCTGATCCACCGTGTCCCCGTCCAGCTCCACCGGCAGGACGATGTTCTCATACACATTCAGGATCGGAACAAGGTTATAGTTCTGGAAGATAAAGCCGATGTTGCGGCGGCGAAAGATGGTAAGCTGTTCGTCGTTCATCTTCGACAGTTCTTTGTCCCGGACAATCACATTGCCAGAAGTAGGGGTGTCCAGCCCGCCCATCATGTGAAGCAGGGTAGACTTGCCGCTGCCGGAGGTTCCCACAACGGCCACAAATTCGCCGTCCTCCACGGAGAAGTTCACACCGTCAAGGGCGCGGGTGATGTTCGGCTCTGTGCCGTAATACTTTTTCAGGTCGATAGTCTGTAAAATGCTCATAAAATTCAATCCTTTTTTTGTTTGTTGTAAATGCGGAACGCTGCTGCGCCGGTGGCCGCCAACTGCACCAGAATCAGCACAGCGAACAGGCCGAAGCTCTCATAGTAGAACAGTTCATCCCAAAATAGGAGAACATCACAGAGAGCAGTCAAGGCAACCGTCCAGCGGATGTGCCGGGTCAGCCATTGCCGGAACACCAGCACAAGGGCAACGGGCGGGACGATCAGCAGCGCCAGATTCAAAATCAATGTCGGGGTCAGTTCCATTGCGTCGCCTCCTCACTTTTGTTGATAAGGGTATTGTAAAACCCAAATGTCCGCGAAATGTTACAGCGGCCAAAAAATTTCATTGAAAATCGGGGTGAAATGTTACAACGCTCGGACATTTCAAAAAAATTCACGGCGGACAGCCGGAAATGGTCGTCCGCCGAATCATACTACACAATCTTTTAGATAGATTGATTGTGAAATAATTTCAATCCAATCACCACATCTATCATAAGTTCCACAATGAGAATTATACTAATGGCAACATTAAAATTACATAGGTTATATAATCCGATATAGATTTCACAAGTAAGAAATACAACTTGCAGACACAAATTTAAGTATGTCACTAAATGCTCGTTAGTTCTATTCCACAATCTAAACAGGAACATTGTAAAAATAGGTTTTCCCGTAAAAGCAAAAAGCACTGACAATACCGGCACCAAAAATACATAGTAAGAATCTACTGCATTGCTGGGGGATGTACCTACCCATTGAATTGCTATTTTATCAGGAACAACGAAAAATAAAACAATAGATAAAATAACATTGATTATTAAGATGATTGTTGTTGCTTTGCAAAAATTGATTTTTTTCATGGTGTTTTCTCCTGTTATAAGTGTGCTTTATTTAGTCGGCAACATAATGGAAAATTCCGAACCCTTGCCCGGCTCCGAAACCACTTTGATATAGCCGCCCTGCCGTGTTACGATCTCGCGGGCCAGATACAGGCCAATGCCCACGCCCTGCTGTTCGTGTACTTCTTCCTCACGATAGAAGCGCCGGAAGATGGCGGCCTGATTGCTTTCGGAAATGCCCTTGCCGGTGTCGGCTACTTTGATTTCCACATACATTTCCCACAGCACCACCGACACAGCGATTTTCCCGCCTGCCGGGGTGTACTTCACCGCATTGTCCAGCAGGTTAAAAAGGGCTTCGGATGTCCACTTGCTGTCATGGAAAACGGTCAAATCCTCCGGGCAGTCCACGGACACGACGATTTCCTTTTTCTCTGCTGCATACACAATTCCACTCATGGCCTGTGCCACGGTATCAAAGAGGCGGCCCGGTTTCTTATCCAACTGGATCACGCCCGTTTCCAGCCGGGAAGTTTTCACAAGGGCCTGAAAGAGAAAGTCCAGCTTATCCGTCTGGCTGCGGATTCCCCGGATAAAGTCGGTGCGCTCCGCCTTGGTCATAGGCTTTTCCAGCAGCGTGTCCGTCGCCATTTTCAGATTGCTTACCGGCGTTTTCACTTGATGGGAAATATCCGATACAAGGGTCTGTAACTCCTGCCGTTCCTCGTCCACCCGGCGGCGGTTCTCCTGCATGATCTGATAGAGCCTTGCCAGCCGGTGTCCAATTCTGGCAAGCTGGGTTTCGCTGTCCTCTGGCCGCTGGGGCGCTTCATTTCCGGCGATCATGTGGTCTAAAGTCTGGCATAGGTCAGCGGTAAACTGCGACAGTCGCTTTCCAAACGCCTGCGTCAGTACAAAAATCCCCACAAGGGCGCACAGCAGCAGCGCCCCGCCCGTCAGCAGCACCGCCGTCTGTTTTGTCACAAGAAACAGGGCTATGGTGATCCCGGACATGGAAAGGACAAGCCCCATTGCTACCCGGCCAAACAGCCGCTTTACCGAGAGATTTTGCAACTTCATTTTGCCTCGCCTCCCGTCCATTGATAGCCCATGCCGTAAACAGTTTTGATGTAGGGCGCGCCGCCGTCGGATTCGATCTTACTCCGAATCCGGCTGATGGAGGTTGTCAGGGTGTGTTCGTCCACAAACTTCTCGTCTATATCCCACAGCTTTTCCAAAAGCTGCCCACGGGTCAGCACTTGCCGGGGATTTTTACGGAACAGGTTCAGCATTTTGTACTCCATCGGGGATAGGGTCAGGGGCTTGCCGTTTAAGGAAGCCGTCTGCTCCGAGAAGTCCAGAAACAGCCGCCCGTCGTCGTAAATGTCCTTGGCCGGTTTGTGGTGTTCCAGCATGGCGAACATGGCTTTGATTTTTCGCTGCAAGGCCCCGATCACAAAGGGCTTTGTGATGTAGTCCACCGCGCCCACCTCATAGCCCCGTATCTGGTCGCTCTCCTGATCGTTAGCGGTCAGGAAAATCACAATGGTGTCCGGGTGCTGGGGCTTTATCAGTTTGCACAGCTCAAAACCGTTGCCGTCCGGCAGGTTGATGTCCAGCAGCACTAAGTCAAATTCCCGCTGGCGTATGGCTTCGGCTGCGGTTCTGGCGTTTAGGGCAGAAGTCACGCCGTAGCCGTCTGCGGTCAGGTTATAGTCTAACATCTTATTCAAAAAACTGTCGTCCTCGACAATTAAAATCTGCTTCATATTCTCACTTCCTTTGCTTTTTGCAGATAGTATAACAGGCAAATGTCCGCGAAATGTTACAGCGGACAAAAAATTTTAATTTTTTGCATTTCTCTGTTATAGCAGTTCAAAATAACAACTCTATTATAGGCAGTTATCAAAGGTTTATCAATGCGGCAACTGTAAACAGATCCTCTGCCAAAAACTCTTAAAACTACTGGCAAGCAATGCAATCTTACGTAAGATTGCGTATTTAGCAGAAATCCCGTTCCCGGAATTCCTGCTAAATGCTTGTTGGTGACATATCCCCAAACCCCTGAGATCATTGCCGGTGGCAATGGCTGCGCGTTCCGTTGGAACGCTGAAAACGAAAAGCTGACAAACCTTATTGACGTGATTTTTCTGTGCTGCGCTGCGGTAGCGGTGGGGAAGAAATCTCTAATAGATATTCCACATTAGCCCGAACATTATGAAGTTCTTTCATATCATTTTTGGCCTGCTTATAGGCAGAATAGGCTTTCCGTTTTTGTTCCAGAAGATCGGTGTATTCCTCCCGGAGAGATTTAACAGAGGGGAGCTTTTGGATTCCTAGCTCGTCAAAATGATTCTTTGCCGCCTGGTGTAGCAGAATTTCAGCCTCATGTACTATTCGGTATTTTTTGCTGTACCCGGCTTTGCGATATTCTACATAGACAGCCCGCGTTTTCGCATAGTTTACGATCTGCTTTTGTAGCTCGGCATTGGCGTTCATTCTTGACTCTAAATCTTTAATTTGAACGGATAAGGTATTGAAATTAGTGGTAGCGGCGTTGGCTTTTTCCAGAAGATCCTCATAACCCATATCGCCATGTTCTTTTAAGTAGAGCACTGCCTGGGAAAGCTGTTTTAAGTTGAACACTTTTGCCCAACGCTCATAACCGGGACCTTTGCCGGAACGGATTGCAGCCTCTATATCTACCAGCAATCCAACTTTGGAAACCGGTTTTTTTGAAAAAGTATGGTGGGATTTTACTGTCCGTGTACCGGCAATTCGTTCTTTGATGGCCTGTTCTGTATAATCGCCTTTGAGCGTATCGCATCGGGTATAATTTTCTTGTCCCGGAACTCGGAACCGAAGATGTTTTCTTTCACGGTTAACTTCAATCCCGGCAGCCTCCAGCTTCTTTAGAAGTTCCTCAAAATCTTTTGGCTTTTCCTCTAATGCAGCATCAATAGCAATGCGTATCTGCTCCTGAAAGGAAGGCTGCTTTTTATTTCCCAGCCATGTGCCATAATGCTCCCGGCTGGGTTTCGGATTTTCTACAATCGAAAGTCCATGCTCCAAACACAGCTTGTCATTCATTCGCCGGATTGCCCAGGTAGAACCCCAGAAGTTGCGAAATTTTTTCTGACAGTCCAGTGTAGTAGAGTTGATAATGATGTGATTATGGACATGGTGCTTATCCACATGGGTGCAGACAACAAAGGCATGGTTTCCTTTTGTGAGCTTCAGTGCCAGCTCCCTGCCGATCTGATTAGCTTCTTCTGGCGTAACTTCGCCGGGCTTAAATGCCTGACGGAGATGGTAGGCGATCACATCATCTGCACCCTGATTTCTGCCGGTCAGATTTGCATACTGTCGTTTGGACAGAAGAAACTCTGCATCAGCAAGCCGGGTATCACACTCATAGCCATAAATGAATTTTCCAAAATCGGTTTTCTGCGGATTTTCTACATAATCAATAATATCTGAGATCGCAGTAGAGATATTCCGACCTTTTCCTACATGCAGAGGCATCAGTCTTGTGGTCGCTATTTTCGTCACCTCCTTAACTTAATTCCAATCAGAGAAGTTATAATTGCAGAAAAAGAGCGGGGCTGCCTATGCGCCCCGCCAAATCTGCTTAACCAAATATAAAATCCTTTAAGGCACTGTTTGCCCCGCCAATGATCCCTACCAGCCATGCAGCCGCCAGAGGCAGACCGTATGGACTGATAAGAAAGGCGATCATAAGCCATGCAAGACCCGGCAAAAATCCTGCGACAAAGAACAGCACCAATGCCGCCAGAAAGATGATCCCAGAAAGAATCCCAAGTACCGCACCGGAAAGAACCACTAAAAATTTACATACCAGATAAAGAATCCCCGTAACCAGCATAAAGGGAAGTGCCAGTAATTTACCTATCAAACGCATACGCTTTGCCTCCTTTCAGAAGGGCATCTGCCCTTATAAAAATTTTACCGTGACGGCAAAAAGAAAGCAACGGCTTTCCGGCTGTTTATGAAATGTTTGCAAATCCCCGGATCAGTTTGTCCATGCCATCCCAAAGGCTGTCCAGACGGGTGCGGATGTCATCTATATCTGCGGCATAAATATTGCCGGTCTCATTGGCCCGTCTGGTATATTGGTTTAAGTTATTGGAACAAATGCGGAGAAGCCGGATCATTTCCTGAATATCTCCCATATCAAGGTGGATGATGTAACCGTCTACGGCCATCTTTCGCAGATATGCCGACAGGTTGGTAATGCCAAGTTCCGCCATGCGTTCTTTTACCAGTTCGGCCTCCGCTTCGGACATGACAAATTCGACGCGGACGGATTTTTTGTTATGCCCGCCATTCATCGTTCCAACCCTCTTTTATGAGATGAGACCTCCTGCGTCGAAACCGCCGTCTTTGCTCTTTTGAGTTTTTCCCGCAGGGTGGTCTTTTCCAGCTTATCAAGATATTCCTCCAGATTTCCGGCTGTCGCATGATAGCTGCGTTTGAGGCGTTCCCGTTTTAGAATTATCATCAGCTCCGGCTCATTTTCTGGCAGATAAGTCATTGTTTTAGGGGCTCCATGCTCTGGCATAAGCCGGTTCATAAATTGTCTCCGTTCCTGATAGGGAATCGTGATAACATTTCCATCCTCAAAAGCAACGGCTACATTTCCGATTGGACAGGTCAATTTTTTCATCCGTTCCACATGTTCTCTATAATTTAGCGGATAGAGATCGCCAAATATTTTTCCGTCCCTGACTTCTTTCAAAGAGATGGCATAAGCCAAAACGGGATCATTTGTCTGCTCCTGGTAAAACCGCCACACTTTGTTTTCATGGCTGCCCTCCAGATAAACTTCCCGTTCGCGCAGGGTATAGGTTCCGCAAGGGCGTGACATCCAAAGAAGCTGTTTATCCTCTGAACGCTCTGACACAGCCAGTTTTGAGATCAGTTCCTTATCCAGGTCAAAGTCCTCTTTATAATGTTGGGTATGAAGATCTACGATACGGGAAAGAGCACCCAAAAGATCTACATCCTCAAATCTTACCCCGGCCATCAGCGTTCCCTTTCCGGCACCGGAGGGATCATCTGCCTTGCTTCATGCTCCGGTTTGTCTGCTTTCAAACGGTCCATCAAAGACGGCTTTGCTTCCGGCACCAGCTCCCGGATTTCTTCATCCGTCTGTCCGTCTGTCAGATCCGGGCGCACAGGAGGTTCGTTGTTCAGCCTGCCATCCAGCATATTGTAGTTGCCGGTCTGACCTTCCTCATAAAGTTCTGCATTGCGCAGATAACTCTCCGGCGCCTGAAATGGCTGTCCGGCAAACAGAATTTCTCTTTGGGTGGTAAACTGTGCAAGGACCCCATTTTGCAGTCTTGCAAATTCTTCATACTGGCGCAGGGTAAGCCCTCGTTCCAGCATTTCCGCCTGGGTATGCGCCCAGCCTTCTCCATAGAGAAAATAGTACATGTCGGGCTGATCACAGACAAAACACAGGGAACCGTCCTGATTGTCATAGTAAGATGGCTGCATATTCTGGTAATGGCAGCGTTCCTCACGCCCCAAATACACACGGTTGTCCGCACCCAGCATAGCGACCATACCCGCGTAATTACTATGGACCGCAGAGCGGATTTCTACCAGCGGATCTGTTTGAGAAGGAATCTGTCTGCCCGGAATCTCATTTTGTTTTTCCGCTGCATCATTTCTTGGTATCACTTCTTCATGGCTGCGTGCATCCAGCTCCGGTTGAGATGTTCCTTTCCGAACAGCACCGGGCTCCGGTTCTTTTTCTTTCACATAGTATCGGACATTTGCTGTCGTATGTTCGTTGGCTTCCTTTGCATAGTTTTCAGCAGCAGCTTTGGTATCAAACTCCAACGGTTTTCCATTTTCCTTGCACCAGCTTTGTGCCGGTCCGAAAATAGAAGTGCTGCTTCGTACTGCCCATACACCATAGGTCCGTTTCTTTTCCATTCCGCATCCCTCCTTATCGTTCCTGCTGTTTGGAAGTTTGTTGCTTTTTTACCGGGTCTGCCGGTTTTGTTGCTTTTAGCTGCTGACGGAGAGAATTCTTATGCTCCAGTTTGGAATCTGTGATGTTGACATATTCGCCAATGATACAGAGCGCTTCTCCATAACTGCCGGAAACAAATACCCGATCAGACATTTCTTTTGCCTGTTCTTTCAAACCATGCTCCCGCAAAGTACGGGAAGCAATACCCAGCAGATTAAAAATGTTCCCATCTGCTCCGATCAGCGGACAATCCGGTTTATCTGCCAACGCTTCCGGTGTTTCTATAAATCCGCCTAAATAATTCGGCACAAAGTCCGACAGCCATGTGCCGCCATAGACTTCATGGGTCTGTAAACGCCACAGGGCAAGTTTTCCTATATCCAGTTTCACATCATCAAACGGGTAAAGCAGACAGGTCAGTTCGCCGTGCTGAAAAGCAGCCACATTCTCAAACTGACAGCCATCTTTCAATATGCCTGCTTTTGTCAGCATTTCATTGATCCCGTCCACCCACTCTGTCAGATCCCCGCCACAGCCCTGTAAAATCAGTCCTTCCTTATCCGGCATGCGGCGAAGATCCTCCGCAGTAATCGTGTTGATATTCAAAAAATCGCCTCCTATCGTTTTTGTTAAAATATATGTTTTGTCCGCAACTTAACCTCATTTCAAAGCACCGGAGTATTCTTATACAGCTCCCTTGAAAACAGGTGCAAAAAGCCCTTGAAAATCAAGGACTTTTAAGGCTAAGTTGCGGACATATCATGGTTGGTTTTGCCGCTTCCGGCGTTTGCGTTCCCGCTCGGATTTCCGTCTTGCATAGACCCGGCAGGCAGCGGAACAATATGCCTGGCTGGTTGTAGGAAGATATGCCTTTCCACACACAGGGCATATTTTCTGTCTCATGGAGGTGTCCTCGCCGGTAATGGCTGATTCCAGTGCTGCATCCACCGGCAGCACCGCTTTTTCAAAGTACCTGCAATAAGCACCGGTCCACCATTTATTCAGCATGTAACAAGGGCTGTCCAGAGGAAGGCAGATCTTATCCTGGGAGTCATAGTTGGCGCAAAGCTCCGTAACCAGCTTTCGGATCGTAGCCCGCTCCGAGCGGTTCAATTCTCTCTCCGCCATAACGCCTACCTTTCTGGGGCTCTGCTTTGCCGACCGCTGGAAATTTCGGTTGTATCAGTAACATTCCTGGGCTGTGAAAGGGCATCGGCGATAGAGTTCCGCTTTTTCTGTTTTGGTTCATGGTAAATAAAAAGTTCATTTTTTCCTGGTACATACAACAATCCATTTTCTTCGCAGCGGAAAATATCACATTCTTTGTCTGTTGAAACGGTATAAAAGTCTTTGTAATCATAAGGTGCTTTTTGCCGATCCTGATAGGTACACAGCCCTAAGTTGGGGTCACTTGCCAGCCGTTTCGATATGGCGAAAAAGTCGCCTTCTTTTTTGTGAAATTTTCGTATGGGCGTGAAGTGATAACCGCCATATTCAAAGGTTTTTCGATCGCTCATTTACGCCTGCCTTTCTTTACTGGAAATTCCAGCTTGAAATTCACATATTTACCGCCGGTATCATCCAGAATCACTTCCGCATCATAGGTCTTTCCTGTTTTTTCACTGTAAAGCCCGGACATAGAAATACGGCCCTCTTTCAAAAGAGCCGCTGCCACAGACTTTGTGATGGATTTTTTCTTGCTGGAAAAGAAACGGTTATCTTTCCAAAGAGCAAAAGAACATTCCCTGTTGTCGCAGAAAAAACCTTTCTTTCCTTCATATACCGGGGCTCCGCAGCGAGGACATACCCCTACGGCTTCATGTGCAGTTCCTCTGGAAGAAGGAAACAGATCCGCAAAACGTTCTTCCGGGGTAGTATGTTCTTTTACCAGCGTCCGGCTCATATCTGCAATCTGATCCATAAAAGATGTTGCCGACAGTTCGCCATGTTCCACTTGTTTCAGCATGGATTCCCATTCTGCAGTTAAGATGGGAGATTTGATATTGTCCGGCAGGACTGCGATCAGGTTCTTTCCTTTTTCCGTAGGAATGAGCTGCTTTTTCTTTCGCTGTACAAATCCGGCAGAAACCAGCTTTTCCAGTGTTGCCGCACGGGTAGCCGGAGTACCCAATCCTTTACGCTCGGCATCTTCCGGCATATCTTCCGCACCGGCAGTCTCCATAGCGGACAGCAGTGTGTCCTCCGTATAGTGTTTCGGCGGTGAAGTTTTCCCTTCACGGAGACTTGCTGATACAGCTTCAAAAGTCTGTCCTTCCTGCAGCACAGGGAGAGCGACAGCTTCATTTTCTTTGTGTTCCGTTTCACTCTGCCTGATACTCATACGGTGAATCCGTTCCACCTCTTTCCAGCCGGACTGTAAAATAGTCTTTCCTTTTGCCGTAAAAGTATATCCCTGGCAGTCCAATATAGCGGTGACCGCTTCAAATCGGTGTACCTGCGTTGTGGCACAAAGCAGTCTGACGGCAAGCAGGGTAAGCACATCCCGCTCCCCGGAAGGAAGCTCCGACAGGTCTGTCCGTGCAATCTCCACAGTTGGGATGATGGCATGGTGGTCGGTCACTTTGCTGTCGTCTGTTACCCGGTCAATGTCCGGCTCTCCGGCGCAGCCTTTTCCAAAGGGCATATTGTCACGCAGCCATAGGATCAGGGAAGCGGCGGTTGCCTGCATGTCCTTCGTCAAATACTGGCTGTCCGTTCTCGGATAGGTTGCCAGCTTCTTTTCATAGAGAGATTGCACATAATCAAGGGTCTGTTGAGCCGTATAGCCATAAATACGGTTACATTCCCTTTGCAGAGTTGTAAGGTCATAAAGGCGGGGAGGCTGTATAGTTTTTACCTGCTTTTCCGCAGAACGCACAAAAGCGGAGTTGTGGTCACAGTCCATACGGATTTTTTCAGCCTCGGATCGTTCCGTCATTTTTTCGCCGGAAGCAGTAAAACCTCCGCAGGTGATTTCCGGCACATAAAAAGGCTTGCTGATGAAGGATTCAATATCCGACTCACGCTGTACCAAAAGTGCCAGCGTCGGTGACATAACACGGCCGACATTTAGTGTGACACCATACAGGACAGAAAAAAGCCGGGTGGCATTGATCCCGATCAGCCAGTCGGCTCCTGCCCGGCATACTGCCGCATCATAGAGTTTATCGTAATCACTGCCGGGACGGAGATGGTCAAAACCCTCACGGATCGCCGCATCCTCCATACTGGAAATCCAAAGGCGTTCCATAGGCTTATTACATCCGGCATATTCATAGACCAGACGGAAGATCAGTTCTCCTTCACGCCCGGCATCCGTAGCGCATACCACGGAATCCACCCGTTTGTCCTTCATCAACCGGCACAAAAGGGCAAGCTGCGTTTTCTTATCCTTTGGCACTTCATATTTCCAGTTTTCCGGTAGGATCGGAAGATCCTCATACCGCCATTTGGCGTACTGTTCTTTGTAAGCCTCCGGCTGTGCCAGTTCCAAAAGATGTCCCACGCACCAGCTCACCAGATAGCCGGAACCTTCGAGATAACCGTCTTTTCTTTCCGTTGCGCCTAATACTGCTGCCAGTGACATAGCAACAGAGGGCTTTTCTGCAATCACAAGTTTCAATTTTTATTCCTCCTTCATAGTTTCAAATTCTTTATCCGCAAGTTTTCCGGTTTGCATAAGACACATCAACATAACGCCGGAAGCCATTCCTCCGGCAAAGGTAAGGAAATGTGAAATCAGGTTCCACATAAGCATTCCTCCTAAAAATGGGTAAAGAAAAACGCCCACTTCAAAGTGAGCGCATCAACAGGTATCTATTTTGTTTTTGGTTTCAAGTGATCCGGCAGGACGATCTCTCCAACCGGGATTTCCCGCAGTTCCTTTTTCATCCGATGGGTGAAGCGGATCGTCTTTGCCGTACCGCCGGTTTCCCGTCCGTCATATACAGCGATCACTCGGTCGGAGTGCTCCACCATATAGCGGTTTCTGTGGGAGTAGACGCTTGGGAGATATTTTTCCTGTATGACAACAACATCCGCACAAGCCTCCAGCAGTTCACGGGTTCTTGTTTTCTTATTCAGGCTGTCCAGACGTTTGCGGTAAGGGATCACTGCGATCAGCTCCAGCGCCGGATTAGTCTGCTTTCTTTCCAACACCAGCTCTGCAAAATACTGATCCACGCCATCTGCAAAGCCACTCATAAAACAGGTAAATCCATCTGTAACGGCAGCATCGATCTCATGTTCCAAAGCGGCTTTTATTTTGTTGATCTCATTCTGCGGCAAATCCCTGTGTCCGGTAACACAGCAAGTCTTTCCTTTCATCGGTCATCCCTCCATCTGATAGGTAAATTTCTTCACTTTTCACATAGTAATAGATTTTATTTAGCAAGTCAACGATAATACCCTTTTTCTCTTTGCGGATAATAAAGGGGTGTAAGGTACAATCTATTACAGAATGGGAGGTGAAGGCGATGTATGAAGATTTTGTCCCGGAACGATTAGCGAAGCTGCGGACACAGAAAGGAGTTTCCGCACGCGATATGTCTTTATCGTTAGGTCAGGCAAACAACTACATCAATAATATTGAGAATAAAAAGTCACTTCCCGCTATGCAGTCTTTTTTCTACATCTGCGAATATCTGGGTGTGACTCCGCAGGAATTCTTTGACGAAGGAAATACTTACCCGGAAACCTTGAAGGAATTCATTGCAGAGGCAAGACAGCTTGATCCTCAATCCATGCAATATATCCTTGGTATTATGAAAGAACTCAATAGCAGAAAGTAGGCGGTCACGGTAATGGCCGCTTTTTTCGTGACTTTCTTTATTATATTTTATAATGTTCTCGAAATGTCCGCTCCCTATACCGATAAGTATTCAAAAACTGTTCCCCAAACAGCCTTTTTCTATTCGCCGGTACTGCCAAAGCTGCCGGTTCCTCGCTCTGTTCCCAGATCTGTTACAAAATCCGCAATGACAGTCGGCGTGATCACAAGCTGCCCGATACGGGCTCCCTTAAAAAGAGACTGCGCCTGATTGCTTACATTGCTGATGATCGCATGGATCTCTCCTCGGTAGCCGGAATCCACAGGCGGCAGTTCACAGACCAGACCTTTTACCGCCATACTGGTACGGGGAAAGATATATCCCGCATACCCATCCGGTATTTCCAGTCCAAAGCCAAGAGGAATTTTGGCGATTTCTCCGGGCTGTAAGGTGCAGTCATAGGGCAGATAAACATCTGCTCCGGCATCATTGCCATGAGGACGGTAAGGACGCTGGTGCTCCGGCACGCCAAAATCGATTAGTTTTATTTTCATCGGCAGCCTCCTTCCCAAAGAGCGGGATAGTCTTTTTCTAAAATATCCTCTGGCGTCATATCTGCCTGCAGTTTTCGCCCGCAGGTCATTTTCCCTTCCAGACATCGATCCAACTGACAGAAAGGCCCGGTCAGTGACGGGGCAAACAAGGCAGGGCTTAGGTCATAAAGTTCTTTCCAGACCTTTAACAGCACGATCCTTGTTTCATCTGTATTTCTTCGGCATACCCGCTGGCCGATGATATGTTTCCACTGATAAGGGGTGGCGCTGATGAGCAGTACATTCCGTAATCCCTGGGGCGTGGCATAGCCGGCCGCATCGTGCCCGCTTCCGGCAGTGCACAGGGCTTCATAACATTTCATGCTTTCATTACAACTTTTTAAGTACAGCTCCTGTACCACAGCCGGAGCCGTCATAATAGAATACGGGACAGCGAAATCCGCCTGTCCCGTATAGTTGCTGTACTGCAGCGATGCACTCATAAATTTTACTTCGTTCTGGTGGCGGGTGATCTGCGCCAGAAAACGCCTGCTGGCGCCGACAATGGCTACCGTGATCACCGCAAATTTCTGGATGGTAGGATGGGGAAGCGCCCCCATAGCTGCTACTGTCTGAACGCTGAATGATTTTTCGTAGAGCTCCATCAGGTCGTCCATTGAGGCAATCTTATGTCCCTGCTGGGTAAGTCTTGCCGCAAAGACCATGTTTTTTTCTGCTTCCGCTACCGCCTGGCAGTTCAAAATTTTTACTTCAATCTGTTTAATTGGTATGTCCCTCCTTTACAATCGCTTTCAGTAAGAACAGATAGTTAAGACTGTCTGTGATCTTTTCGTCCCATGTGTCCATCGGATAAACTGTTTCCTCGGCAAAGCACATATCGTATAGAGAAACAATATGCTTTGCCAGCATACCGGCAAGGGCACGCTGGGGCGTTGTGTGCTGTAAAGTTGCCGCTGCCTTAAATGCACCCAGCCGGTCCGGATCATCCCCGGTGTATTCTTTGGTTTTCCGTTTCAAGGTATCAGCACAGAGCCGCACCTGTTCGTCAAAAACGGCATTGACTTCATTTTGCGTAATATAGCATCCCTCCTTTGAAAACAAGAAACCGGCTATTCTAAAGCATCTTAGAATAGCCGGCAAATAAATGGATATGTAATTGTTTATAGTGTATTGATCTCTTTTTCCAGTTCCTGGACCGCTGCTATGACTGTCTCAAATGTCGGAATATCCCCATACAACATATCCTGCATAGAGTTATAGTCCGTTTCCAATGCTGCGAACCGATATTCCGGCGGGAGTAATTTTAATGTGCCCGGCACAGCCTCCGGGTACTTCGCCCATGCTCTGGGATAGAATTTCATTTTGAAATCTACAACTTTCTTCAGGAGATCCAGCCTGGAAAAAGCAGCTTCTTTGACCGGTGTTGCAGCCATGCGGTAGAGATCATAATAATGTCTGGAATACCGCTGCGGCATTTCCAAATGTTCCGGTCTGTTCGCTTCATGGTGCAGGATTGTGGCTTTTTCCCAGAAGGTCCGTTCCGGGGCAACGGTAAGGATTGCGGTTTCTTTTTGCTCAAAAATCTTCGGATAATATTTTGCCGCGTATGGTTCGATCAGCGCTGTTTTTGCAGGAGTCCACGCTGCCAGCGCACCAATCTCTAAACGGATCACCTGTAAAGTCGCCGTATTCGTAAAAAGGTGCGGATAGGCGAAAATGACCGTCTGTTTATCCTTTTCATCTATGTAGACATTTGCTTCACAACCGATTTCCTGGGATAAGCCGGCTTTGACTGCCGGGCAGAATGTTTCGGACAGAAATACCTCTGCACGCACATTGGCTTCTTTGTTAAAAGCATCCTGTTTTGTATTGGAACGTTTCTCCCATGGTTCATCTTTGCCATATCCCAATACACGCCAGTCCAGAATCAAATCAATATCTTCTGAAAACCGGCTGATCAGGTGAAAGGCTTTTGAAAGGCTGGTACCTCCCTTAAAGGTGATGGACTCTTTCCATGGTGAGCGGTGAAATAAATAATCCAGCGTAAAACATACCCAAAAGTCTTTTTCCACGATGGCATCATTCAGCCCCATTTTATCTGCTGTATTTCTGAACAGCTCCCTGCGGTCGTTATCTGAAAGTCTTGCTATATTTCTCATTGTACCTTTTCACCTCCACAAATCTGCCGTATCGTATCGTAAACCCAATCCGTAGACTCGGTTGCTTCCTTCAAACAAGCCTGTTTATCCTTGTCTGTCAGTTTTTCGGAAAGCATCTGTATGACTTCTGGCGTAACATTCGATCTGCCAAGCGTTTTTAATGCCTGTATAACCAAACTTGTCATATAGGACAATCCGGTAATCTCCTTATTGGTCCGGTGCTTAAATTCCAGCTTTGTAGAGTTCCACTCGTAGGTCTTATATGGACCATCGCTGATATAGGACCATACTGCTGTTACCTGTGTTGAAAGACCTAACAGGTTCAATGCTGTATTCCCACATGGGGCAATCGTCCAGTGATAACTTCGTGCCAATGCGTTCGCCACCGCTTCCGGGTCTGCCGCCACATATTCATCCAGAAGTTTGCTATATTTTGGTTTTTCATAAACTCCTTTCAAAATACGGCGCAATGTTCCTGATTGCACTAAACGGCTTAAACTTTGACGAATAGTGGATGTATCTGCAATATCCGCAAAATCAGACATCACAAAAACAGTTCCATCTTCAAGAGAAAGAACACGCTCTCGTATTCGTTTTGTATATCCGTTGTCCACAATACCGCCTCCCTTCATGTCACGAATATTATATATTATTCGTGACATGATTGCAATAGGTCCTATTCCTCTTATTTTGAGTGTTCCCATTAAAAATCTGATTTATACATCAAAAATCAAAAATTTTGCAAGGCAGTACAGTTTTCATATATGTCACATATTTTATATATTATTCGTGACATCAGGCAGTTGGCAGGTAGATCCAGTCGTGCATCAGGCACACGCTGGGTTCATCCTCCCTGGGAACCAGACGGTAGGTACATTCCCCATAGACCGTGCGTTTGTCCTCGATCTCCATGCCATAGGCTTTATAAAAGCGGTATTCCAGATTGGAGATAATACAGCGCAGGGTTTGCAGAGCCTCCCTTTGAGCTGATACGATCAGGTCACGGTCAATGCTGCGCTTCAAAAACAGCAGCGATTTGTAAAGCTGTACCTCTGTGCGGTAAGGGCGGCAGTCTTTCGTTTCCAGCCATCCGCAAAAAGCGACCGGTCCGCTCTGGATCACACTGCGGTCCGGGTGATAATACTCATAGCAGTCCAGGTTTGCCGTATTCAGAAGATAGAGCATTTCCCGGACTTCATTTTCCGGCATGTCGTAAAACCGCAAAAGCGAGCGGTAAAGATGGACATAGCCGGGAATGGAAATCATGGTATTTACCATAAAATAAAATCCTCCTTGTAAACAGCAGGTGCGGGAGCTTTTGCCCCCGCACCGTCTAAAATCTATATTTCGTTATCTACTTTCACGAGTTTTCCCATGACAAGAAAGCGTCCTGTGCCGCCCGGCGTACAGGTAGAAAGGGTCAGTACCTTATCGCTGCAGGTCACAGTCACATCACTTTCCACCGCAGAACGTTCCTTCATAGCTGTAAGCCAGGTAGTATAAGCACCGTCATCCTTCCAGGAAAGCTGCCAGGGAGAAGTTTTACTGCCGGATTCTTCCGGTTTTGCTGCAAATGCCGTAAAGATCTCCATGACATAACCCCCCTTCGGAGTAACGAGATACATCTGCCTGTGAGTATCAAAGTAACTTTGTTCATCGTACCGGTTCAGCAAGGCAAACATGGAACCATCCCGCATATTATGACCGTAAATGATCGTATTGCGGTCTGAAAAATCTGCCCGGTTTTCATAGTCGGCAAACAGGCAGCCAACCTTGTTATAGGTCCCGTCATAAAGATGGTTCAGGTAATACTCGTTGTTGTCGGTATGCGTCACCGGATAATTGAGCACCGTATCAGGAAGAGAAAGCCATCCGATGATGTCCGGTCCATTTTCACGGAGCGTTTCAAAGTCTACCGAAGGCAGGACAATATCGGCATCGTCCCGTTTTGGTTCTGTCGGATCGGGTGCCGACTCCGGGGAAGCTGTCTGCTCCGGTACTTCCACATATCCGGCAAGATCTCGATAGGCATCTTTACTCTCAGCATACTGGTTCAAGTCACGGAACACCAAAAAACCGCTGCCAAGAGCCACCAGAACGCAGAGTGAAAGGACAGAAACCCCGACAGCCGTTCTTTTCGGGGAAGTCCTGCTGTATTTTCCCTTTTTGAAATAATACACAGCAAATACGCTGCCACCGATCAGTACGGCTGCCAGCAGTCCGCCATACAGGAAAATATACGGATCATCCCCGGTCTGCGGTACCGGCTTTTGAGGGGTGGAAGGATTGGAGGGAACAGAAGGCTTTTCCGGGTTCTTTGGGTTATCCGGCTTTTCCGGTTTTTCATTAAAGAACTGGACTGTAGATGTCTGATCTGCCTTGATCTCCACCGTAGCGGCATCAGGAATGATGTAATCCTTGCTTGCCCGGTTTGCAACTTCTGTTACGGTATAAATACCGACACGAAGGCCCTTAACTTCAATCACGCCGGATTTTGGAGTGGTGAATGTCTCGCAGTAGGAGCCGTCCGCACTCTTAACCTCGATGGCAAAACCATCTTTGCGCCCGTCGCTGGAATCCTTTGTGATCTTTAAGTTGCCGCGGTAAGCCTCATTGGTAAACCCGTGCCCGGCTTCTCCATTTTCCACAACTGCGACCTGTCCATCTTCTGTGATGGAAAAATAGTAAGCGTTTGAGTCAGGCTGATAGCCCTCCGGCGCTTTGCTTTCTTTGATAAAGTAGCCGCCAGCCAGAAGGTTTTCCGCCGTATGATAGCCTGCATCGGTTTCTTTCAGCGTACCGATCTTTTGATCGTCAGGATCATATTCCTGGTTGGCGTTGGAATCCGCATACAGGTCGAACACTGCACCGGGCAGGAAGCGCAGGAAAGAATTCTTGTCTTTCTTATCCTCCTTTTCCACAGGGGACGGTTCCTCCACAGCTTCGGTTTTAGTTACCTGCACACTGCCGCGGATCAGGGTGTTTTCCACACGGATCTCGATATGCTGTCCGTCTGCACCGATATATACATGGTGCTGCTGCGGGCTTACCGTATAAAGGTCAGGGGCAGAGATCTCCTTGACGATCCAGTGTCCGTAAGGAATGTTCTCAAAGGAAAAACTGCCGTCTTTTCCGGTAATAGCAGTAAGCAGCGCATTTTCTTCAGTAAATTCTTCGGTATCAGGTCTAAACAGACCCATGAGCGCACCGGCAAGCGTGACATCCTCGCCGCCTTCCGGGTTTTCCCCGACTTTTACACCGTCTACACGCCCACGGAGAAGTTCATTGGAAACAGCCTCGCCTTCATTGACAAGGATCTGTACCAGGGCGGTTTCCTGACCAGCATACTCAAAGACAACCGGATATTCCTGATCCGAAAGGATATAGGCGCCGTTGGTTGTGCGTTCCTTGACATAATAGCTGCCAAAAGGCAGGTCGGAAGCGAAGGAAGCGCTGTAACCGCCGGATTCCTCAGACGAAACAGAGACCACTTCCAGAAGTCCACCTGCCGGGATTACGCTGCCATCTGCCGCCGTCAGGTCTGCGGAAGCATAAAGTCCAAAGGAAATATCCTTATATTCCTCGTTCATGCCAAGACCGAACAGGTCATCGGTCTCCATTGCCTTGAAAAGTGTGACATCCACTTTCTGGCGTTCGTCATAAAGACCGGCCGCTGTCTGTGTAACCTCTATGGTCTCACCCGCATAGGTCAGTTCCACATATTCCGGTTGAGGATTCAACACACAGCCGGAAGGCGCCTGACGTTCCTCCAGACGATAACGGCCAAGATAGAGAGACCCGCTTTTCGCTGTGCCGTCCTCGCCGGTCGTAAGTGTTTCCACAACCGTATCTTTTTCTGCCCGCAAGGTACCGTCACCGGTATAAATATCTTCATCTGCGATCACATCATAGACCGCTCCAGGAAGTCCGGCAACCTCATATACCGGTTGGTACAGTCCGTCGTTTTCCTGGACAGAAGCAAATACTTCTCCGGTCTTTGTGATGGTAAGCTGGCCTTTCTGCGGCATATTGTACTGCGTGACCGTCACAACCGCCTCGCTGCCGTCAATGGTAAACGGTACCGGCTGGTCGGAAAGCACATAGCCGTAAGGAGCAGCTACCTCATAAAGTTCATAATCCCCGGCGGCCAAAGGCTCCGGCAGCATCAGCCAGCCCTCGTCAGAAACATAGAAGGTATTCAGTGTTTCCGGGTTCGGATAGTAGACGGTCTGGGTGATAAATTCCCCGGTGGAAAGATCCTTGATCTGAAAACCGGTTCCGGTCACAGGGATAATCTTTCCGGTCTCTGCGTCACATTTTTCAACTTTCAGACGGGCTGTGATGGTGCGGTTGTTCAGGATATAGCTGTAAGTCTTTCCGTCAGAGGAAATGAATACCGTAAAGTCCGGGACAAAGGCTTTGCCTTCCTCGCCTGCGATTTGATGGACCGTATAATGCCCATACGGAAGCGGTTTACTGGAAGCAAAACCATCCGCATCCGTGGTAAGAAGGTCGCGTTCACTTTCCTTTGCCGCGTCATAGCTTCCGGCTGCCTTTAAGTAAATTTCAAAGACTGCGCCTGCTTCCGGGCGTTCGATGATACCGGCATTGGGATCGTCGGTATTTTCGCCCTCAGGCACATCCGGGTCCAGGTCATCGGTGTGCTTGACAAGCTGGATATTTCCGTAAATAACCGTTTCCGTCACCTGATTTTCTGTGGTATTGAGTTCCACTTCATACAGGGAAGGGGATGCACCCACTTCATAAACGGTTTCATTCAGAAGATACCCGGTGCTCGGTTCGATCTCCCGGATCGTCCAGTTATCCCCGCACACATAATAGCGAGTCATAAAGCTGCCATCCGGCCCGGTAGTATAAGTGTCGATCAGTTCGCCATCACGGAAGATCCCATAGGTCGCCCCTGCAAGCGTGGCGTCCCCCTGGGCATTTCCGGTATCAGCGTCGCTCTTTACCACATGGACGCGGAACTTCTTCAGGATATTGCTGAAATGTACCGAAGAAGTTTGCCCGCTTTCAATGGTCACGTACTGTGCGGAAGGGGTCACATAGCGGTCCACCGGCAGCTCTTTTACCAGATAGGTTCCCGGCAGGAGCTTCTTTTCAATCTGGCCGTTTTCTCCGGTCGTGACTTCCTCATTGACTTCATTTCCCAAAATGTCCGTACCGGAAATATGGAAGGTGATACCGGAAACAATGCCGTCCTCACTGGTCTTGACAAGTTTTGCAGTACCGTAAGTTTCCGTTTTGATCTTTACAAAGAAGGAAACCGGATCGCTGGCGCCGGTCATCATGGTCTGGTAGCCTGGTCTGCCCCAGATCAGCATGTCATTTGCCACCGGGATATTCTTTCGGAATTCAAACAGCACCGGGTCCATCATCATCTGCCTGCTGGTAAAGGTGTATTCATTTCCGTTTCTTGTCACAGAAACGCCGCTGCCTTTCAAAGCCTCCAGGTCGATCTTCAAGTTGTTGGTATCTGTGACCGTCAGGGTATAGACCTTTTTTTCTACATCCCATTTCAGTTCCAGTTCCGGTGCTTCGCTTTTCTTAGAAGAAGTAAAGGAAGGGACTGTGGAATGGGAAGCGACCTGTGCCAGAATCCAGTCATAGGCTTTTTCAGCCGGTCGTCCGGCGATCACGCTGAAATACTGGTCACCATCTGCGTGGCCGTTTCCGTGGCGGTTGTACGGATCGCTTCTAAGCTGCTGCTGGTATTCCCAAAGGATGATCTGGGTTGCCATCTTATAGTCATCCTCGTTGATCCCGGAAACAGGGAGCGTCGCACCGGGTTTCCAGCCATAGATCGCAGTCAGGGTGATCCCCCTCCTTGCCTCGGCAGGAAGCAGGTTCAGGTATTGGCTGTTGGTCCCGCTTTCTGAAACATAGGTGTTTTCCGAAGTATGGTAAGGAATCCCGCTCTCCACACAGTAAACCTGATGGCTGATCCCGTCAGAATCCGTCAGCATATAGTGCCGGTAAGCATTGCCCCCGGAACTGGTGTGTACGTCGATGGTTCCGTCTGCATGGTAGGCAAGATAGGTGTAAGGTGCCGGGGCGCGGTAGTGGTTTCCATCAGAGCCCACATACTGGTCGCCCAGCCAGGAGCTTGCCGTTTGTCCGACAGACATGGCAAAAGCCTGAGCCGGAAGAAGCCCCAAAATGCTTGCCATACAAAGCAAAAACGCCAACAGCTTGCGAAAGCCGCGGCGCCTGGTTATGATATGTTCCATGAAAAAATCCTCACTTTCATAAAATCTAAAAGGACAGCCTTATTTGCTGTCCTTGTCGTCAAAATCATCCTCGGAAAGATATTCCGGTTCCCCGTATGCCTCATCCGGGTCAAAGCCTTCTCCATAACCGTCATCCTCAAATTCCGCATCGTCCTCGGCCTGCTGTTTCGGACGCACGATTTTTACATAGTAACCGATCCCGCCGACCGCAAGTAAGGCAGCAAGGATAAACAGGATCGTGCCGACACTGCCGGTCTCTTTCTTCGGCTTTTCCGGTTCAGCCGGTTTTTCGGTTTCCGTCGGCTTTTCTTTTCCTTTGCAGCCACTCAAGTCATTTTTGCAGACCGGACAGCCGGTATTGACTTTTCCTGCCTCACATTTTTCGGTGCAGTTGCAGCTTTCTTCCTGGGGAATCATGCTCATGCTGCCATTGTTCTTTTCTGCAAGCGCCATCAGGTCGGACTCTGTGACGCCGTTTAAGAAGTAGACATTGTTATCTTCCCGTTTCCCGTCGATCACCAGATAAAAGACATTGCCCGCGTCCGTAGTGATGGTGTAAAACTGTTTTTCCCCATCCGTACCGCTGATGTTGTCCTGTACCGTTCCGGTGCCTTCCGGGGTAAATGCACCTTCCGGGATCGCAGAAGTATTTTCCTGCTGTCCGGTACTGTTATCTGAACCGGAAGAATTTCCGCCGCCGGAAGGGGTTGCAGCGTTTGAGCCGGAAGGTTTTTCTTCCTTAGGCGGTTTTGTCTGTGTACCGGACGGACTCTGGGGTGCTGCCGCAGCAGGTTTCTTTTCAGGAGCCGGTTCTTTGTAATACGGATTATCCAGCTTTACCACATCAGAACGGTTGCCGGCATAATCTTTTGCGTATATGCTTACCTGTTTTTCTGTTCCTGCATAATCTTTTAGTGCAACCGACGCTTTCCCATCGGTGAGGGAGTTGATACGGTTTTCATCAACAAAGACCGCCTCCACGCCGGATAGATCGTCACTGCTTTCTATTTTCAGGGCATCGCCCTCCAGGGAAGCAGTCAGCGTTGGCGGTGTGGTGTCTTTGGAACCGCCGGCATGAGCCGTTACAGGTAATGCGCTGACACTTACAAGAAGCGTAAGCGCCAGCAGCAGGGAAAGTTTTTTAAGCCTCATGCACATCCTCCTTCTCCTGCGGTAAAACAGTTTCCGAAGGGGCTGCCTGCTGTGATTTCAAAAAATCCGCAAGCTGCTGGGGCGTCAGTTTGAAACTGCGCGCCACCGCCACATAATCGGTATTTTCCAGTTCTGTTTTCTGTTCCTCCAGCTTATGGAGCTTTGCCTGCATTTCCGCAATCTTTGTTTTGGTCTTTTCAATTTCCTTTTCCAGTTTTTCAATTTTAGGATTCAATTTATTACCTCCAATCTGTTAAGGCAGACGCCCAAATGTATAAAAATGCTGCTGCCAGTAGCTTGTATTGATGTTTGCATAAGAAATCGGGTCTCCACAGTGGATCATCATTCCATTTCCCACATAGATCCCTACATGGCTTGCGCCGCTGGTGTTGTAGGTCCCCTGGAAGAAGATCAGGTCGCCCGGTTTTGCATCCGCACTTGATACCGGCGTACATACACCTAAAAGACCATCCGCGGTCAGCCTTCCGAAATTCCAGCCAACGCCGCAGTTGTTGATCACCCAGGACACATAGCCGGAACAGTCAAAGGAAGTGGAAGGGCTTGCGCCTCCCCATACATACGGATAGCCAAGATATTTTTCCGCCTCGGCCATCATTGCGGCAAACTGTTCATCCGCAAGGGCTTCCGGTGGAATGTCATAATCGAAGTAGTTTCCTGTGCCGCCTGAACCAACTTCCGGCAGGTGCCGTTCGCTGGTATCGCCGGTATCGGCAAAATACAGGGGATTCAAATACTGGCCGTCAACCAGGACTTCTAAGTGCAGGTGGGCCCCGGTAGAATTTCCGGTATTCCCGACCTTTGCAATCACATCCCCGGCTTTGACCTCCTGCCCGGCAGAAACAAGGATCTGGGAACAGTGCCCGTATTTGGTCGTCAGGGTATGTCCTTCGTATGCCTCGCCTTCAATAGCGACACACAAGCCATAACCGCCGACATTTCCCGCAAGGGTGACCGTTCCGTCATGCCCGGCAAGGATCTCTGTGCCCTCCGGCATCCCGATGTCCACACCGGTGTGATAGTTCTTTTCCCCACTGATGGGATGTACCCGGTAGCCGTAATAACTGGTCACATAAGGGAGCCAGTTGGTGCCAAAGACATTTTTGACATACTGGCGGTTTCCTTTTGTCTGCAGCAGGATCTCGCAGATCTCTTTCTGGTCTGCGTTCATCCGGGAAACGACCAGGTTTTCTAGAGGTGTGACTGTGAGCTTGACATTTAAGATGCGCCATTCATAAGGCACTTCCTCCTGGGTTTCTTCCCCGGTTTCCGGATCAACGGAAGTTTCGGTGCGGTAACGGATCTCGGTTTCTTCTGAAAAGGACAGGGTATATTGTTCCTGGAAAAGCTGCCGCAGCACGCTTTCCACTTCATCGTAAGTAAATCCCTGATAAGCAGAAGTCAGATACCCCATCAGCACATACGGGTCATGCTCGATTGCGCCCAGGTTATACTGGTATTCGTCATAGCCGGGGCGGTCTGATTCCACCCGGTCTATTTCCATTTGCAGATCCGTTTCCCATTCGGTATAGGTAAGCTCCGCCTGGTTGATGTCCTGATCATCTGCAAGATAGGTAGAAGCAGCCAGACTTCCCAAACCGCCGGTCCCGATATTGGAGAACGTGGAAAACAGGGATGTGATCAGGAAAATTACCAAAAGGAGAAGCAGGAGGACAAGGCAGATTACAGGGTGCCGTTTGACCGCATGGACAATACCGACGCTGACCCTCTCTGTTGTGACTGCGGCATTTTTTGCCTGTTTCCCGGCTTCACGGGCAGCCTTGGCATACTGCCTTTTCAGTTTTTGTTTCTGCCATATCCGGGCAATCGCATGTTTCTTCAGCTCCGGGTGGTCGCTAAGAGCCTGCCGGTAAGCAAGTCTTGCGTTGGCCTTTGCTGATTTTTGCTGTAATTTCGCTGCCTTTCGGTAGGGGGCAGTTTTATGCCGGTGATATGCCGTGCGAAGCCCTGCCTCGCCCACAAGTTCAGAGCGGTGGGATGCCTTGATCCCCACATTTTCATCCTCTGCCTCATAAATCTTTTTATGGGCGTAACCAATGGCAGTATTGGCGCCCGCCTTGACCGGACGCAGTGGTACAGGCCCTTTTACATGGGCCTTTTGTGATTTGACCTCCTTTTCAAATTTTAAGTGTTTTTTGGCTTTTCCGGTCTCCGGGTCGGAAACCGTCTCCATGCGCAGTTTCTTCCGGGCCGGCAGACGATTTTGTGCCTGCTCTGCTTTTTGTGCAGTACGTTCGGCCTTCCGCCTTGCATGGGTGAGCTTTTTATCCTCTGTCTGCGGCGGCAGTTCATCCGCAGTAAATTCCAGCTTGGATGTTTTTGGCGGTTCGCTATCCACACCCTTTTCCTTCTGCGCTGCCTGTTCCTCCGCCTGTGCCGCTTCCTGAAAACGCTGTTGATATTTGTTCCCATGCTGATGTGTCCGGTAACGGTGTTCCTGACTGGATCTGTCTGTGCTGTCCGGTGTGGCTGAGCCTTCGGAAGAAGGAGCATATTTTCCGGTATCATGGTCTGTCGCATTCTCTGTTACAAGAAAACGTCTGGAAGCCTCCTGCCGGAAATTGCTTCGCACGTTGTCCTGTATCGGGGGCGCTGTCCTGGCAGCATCCGGTGTCTCAAAGTGTTCCGAAAAACCATCCAAAGCGGTTGCATACGCTTCGCCCTGTTCCAACAAGGACTCCGGTGTTTCCGGTGACAGATGGGAAAATTCCGTCTGTACAGGGATGTCCTGCCTGTGTGTCTTGCCGTTGACAGAAGAAGGGGTGTCCCGTGCCCTGCGCAGGTCAAAATCCTGTTCGGTCTGCCTGGCTGCCGGCTGATCCTCCCCGTGGGAATCACGCACCGGCATCCGGGTATCTTTACGCTTCCTTTGAAATTCCCTGTCGTGTGCCATTGTTCTCACCTCCGATCCATTTTAATTTTTGCCTCATGCTTTGGTCCCCGCCACTTCATCCGGTCTTGTGGTAAGCACGCTGTACAAGAGTGTGTCCTTCGGGAAGTGGTCCACAAAGGGGATGATCACATTTCCAAAGAACAAAAGCCCCTCGCCGGGACCGGAATGGGTCACATACGAAAGCTGGTGCGGGGAGATCCCCAACTGCTTTGCCAAAATCTGACGGTCTCCCTGGGCCTGGTTGAGCATATAGATAAAGTCCGAGTTCTATAGTGATAGGTAAGCCTCTGATATCATCTCGGGCTTTTCCCCCACTCCACACCGTGCATGCGACTTTCACCGCACACGGCGTTCCATCGGTTAGTATTTTTCATTGTCTAAACAATCAACCTTTGAATAGAATAAAAACTGTAGTAGTTGAAATAAGATTAAATAGGTTGCATGGAAGCCAACTCACGAAGGTGGTTAACCTTTATAAGCTGTTTGATATCTAGCTGTAGTAAATCCATATATTTGTAAATAGTTTCCGCTTTTGAAGCATGAATGAGTTTATGTACGGAATTCTTTATGAGAATAAGATTCTCATAGGCATCCGTACCGCCTAAATGTCGGGGTAACTTATGATGGCAATGAATTTCCCCAACAGAGGAGAATTCAACACCTGTTATAGCACATTTTCCCCATTGGGCTGAGAAGAGAGATATTCGATTGTCTGCGTATTCCGCACTATTGGAATAGGCTGGTTGACGCATGAGAGCCAACATCATAGGGATGTTGATTCTCAGACAGTTGTGAATACCTTCTCGTCCTTCGGGAGTGTAATAATTCCAGCTCTTCTTACGGAAAAGCGGGTTTTTGTGCTGTGTGTATCCTATTGGATACACGGGCTCATTCGTACCAGCGACATATCGCATCATTTTGGATTTACCAAAACGGGCTTTTTCAAACTCCGTAAGCTCTCGCCCTGTTTTCACAAGACGGTTGCCTGTGCGAGTGCTAAGCCTGTTTGTCAGCAAGGTCATGACTGTGCGGTTTAGGGAAGCACAATCATGATTAACATGTGTGGCGATACAGTAATAATTCTGCATGCCAGTAACCATACTGTTATAGAGTCTGATTTCCCCCTGTTCGCCATATATTTTGCGAGGGTGAACGATTCTCTTTGCCTGTTCTTTAAGCTTCTCCCTTTTGTGCTCGAGATTTTTATCTGCGATATGAGATATAACCACGAGTTTGTTGCCTTTTCTGTGAACTTTCATTTTGAATCCGAGAAAATCAGAGTAATGATTTCTTACATTGACAATCCTCGTTTTCTTTTCAGAAATTTCCAGTTTGAGCCTTTCTTTCAGCCACAGAGTGACTGCACATTTGGTGCGTTCAGCGGAGTCCTTTGTCCTACAAAAGATTCGAAAATCATCTGCATAGCGAACAATGAACATTTCCTTCAGGTTAGATTTCTTAGCCTGTCGAAAGCCGTTTTCAGGTCTAGCATTCCGTTTGCAAATCGGACACCATTGCCATTGACTTTCTACCCAGTGGTCTAATTCGTTAAGCACGATATTAGCCAGAAGTGGCGATATAATACCTCCCTGTGGGGTTCCTTTGTCGGGTGTGATAAAAGTCCCATCTTCCAGTTTGATTGGTGCTTTGAGAATTCGTCTTATGACAAATATCAGTTGCTTGTCATGAATACCCATAGCCCATATCTGTCGTATCAGCTTGGCATGATTCACGTTATCAAAGAACCCTTTTATATCGAATTCAATGACATAGTGAAGATTGGCATGTTGAAGTAGCTGATAACTTCTTGCTATAGCGTTCTCAACCGAATGGTTCGGTCTGAATCCATAGCTGTTTTTGCTGAACTTAGCCTCACAAACAGGTTCCAATACCTGTTTGATACATTGTTGAACAAGTCTATCCCATATACACGGAATCCCTAAGGGTCTCATTTTACTTGGGTCGTATGGTTTTGGTATCTCCTTACGCCTTACAGGTTTTGGGCGATACCCATGTTCACTTCCATTAATAATAAATCTAACTTTTTCAACAACCTCATCGGGGGAACATCTTCCAATGTCCTCGATTGTGAGATTGTCTGTGCCACTTGTTTTACTTCCCGTATTTTTCTTGATATTTCTGTACGCTAGAAGAATGTTTTCCCGTTGAAGAATGACAGACATTAAATCTGTAAAAACTTCTCCGTTCAAACTTGCCTGGTATAGATTATCAATCGTATTCTGCATTCCGTAATACTCATTGTGACGCAGATTATCCTCACAGAGCAGTTGCTTTTTCTTTTTCATGGTCATAAGGCATCACTCTCCTTTCTTGGGAAAGTGTCCCTTTTTGTCATACTCGTAATCCTTATAAGATTGAATGACAACAATTGTTTCTAACCGACTAAAGCCCATTCCTCGAGCCCGCCTTTTTCGTAGGGCTGTCGTAGGTTCGAGCTTCGCTTTTCAGCACAGATTAGGCGGCTTATATGATTCGTCCGCAGATTGCTTATGAGCAACTCTGTACCTTTCCACGTTCCGATAATTCTATCTGTGCATATATCCTTAGGTGTCCGCTATAGTCCTGTCAGCTTGATTGTGCCTGTAACACAATACGGAGTTTCATATTTTCGATTCTTACTACACCGCACTGACCCACAATTAAGTGTCCATACATTTCTATATGGTAAACATCTAGACCCGTACATTCGCGGTTTTCGTCAGTCCGTCGTGGACATTCTCACCATAGATATTTTATAGACTCCCGACGTGTCATCTGCATACAGTACCTCTACCGCACTTTCGACAGCTGTATTTCTACACTGTTTCGGCAGACTTCCGCCGACTTTATCGAGCTCCAGACCCCAACCATTACAGTCGGAGCCGGTCGAAGTATCAGAGAAGGCATTTCAAGGCGTTACCCCATCATTCTACCTTTCGAATTATCAGTTGTTACTTACCTCGTAAGAAGGTAAGTCCGACGATTTTAGCATCGCATGGCCATAAGTCCATGAAGTTTTACCCTCATAGAGCGATGTTTGTGCGTCAACGTGTCGCACCAAAAATATTTTCGATCTCACGGGAAGCCAGAAGGTCCTTGACATTCTGCGTTAAACCTGATGGGATTCCGCCCCATTTACGGAAGCGTTTCCAGATCTCCACGCTGAAACTTCCTGTCTGCCCTTTCAAAAGAAGATGGAATTCGTCGATATAGAACCAGGTTGTTTTATGTTTGGAGCGATTGGCCGTGACACGGTTCCACACCGCATCCTGCATGATCAAAAGCCCGATTTCCTTTAAGGCTTTTCCCAGTGACTTAAGCTGGAAACACAGTACCCGGTGTTGATCCATCTGGATATTGGAACGGTGGTTGAACACGTTAAGGGAACCATTGACATAGATTTCCAGTGCCGTTGCGATATTCTGTGCTTCCGGTTCAGACTGTTTCAAAAGCAGCTCGTAAAGATCGCCTAAGATCGGCATATTTTCCGGGCATGGGTTCTGCAGGTATTCCCGGTACACCAGTCTGGTACAACGGTCGATGATCGTCCTTTCAATAGGGGAAAGCCCTTCTTTGCCGCCGATGATAAGGTCGCACAGCGACAGGATAAAATCACTTTTCAAAGTAATTGGGTTTTCATCATCGGAATAGTCCAGATTGATGTCCATCGGGTTGATGTAGTTCGTGGAAGTAGGAGAAATATCAATGACCTGCCCCTGGGAACCGAACTGCTGTACCAGCGGCCCATACTCATTTTCCGGGTCAGCGATAATGATGTCGTCCTCCGTCAGAAGAAACACATTGACGATCTCACGCTTGGCAGAGAAAGATTTACCGCTTCCTGGGGTACCGAGAAACAGCCCATTGGGATTTTTCAGCGTTTTTCTGTTCGCCATGATCAGGTTATTGGAAAGGGCGTTCAGACCGTAATACAACGCCTCGCCCTCCTGGAACAATTCACAGGTGGTAAACGGTACAAAGATCGCTGTGCTGCTGGTCGTAAGCCCGCGCTCAATTTCAATCTGGTTCGTGCCAAGAGCAAGCGAGGACATAAGCCCCTGTTCCTGTTGGTAATCCAGCCGTTTTAAGGCACAGTTGTATTTCTGTGCCACACCCGAAGCGGCAAAAATATCATTAAACAGCTTCTGACGTTTGGCAGCGATATTTTCCACCAGTACCGTCACAAGGAACATGCGCTCATTGCGGCTCTGTAAATCCTGCAAAAGATTTTTGGCTTCCTCTCCATAGGTGGCAAGGTCGGTGGGAATGATGTCCATATCATACCCGGATCGGACCGCTTTCTTTTGTTCCTCAATGGTCATTTTCTGCAGGTCCGACATTTTGCGTTTGATGTTTCGGATCGCCTGCGCCTGGTCGATAGACTGGATATGCAGGTTGACGGTCACGGCGTCGTTTAAGTCAAGAAGATCCGCTAAAAGCCGGTCGGTAAGCTCCGGCGCCAAAATCTGCAAAAAGGAGACAGCACCGGAATGGTCGCCTACCCGGAATGTCTTTCCATCCTTTGAAAAAGACAGCCCGGATGGGGAAATGAAGTCTTTGGTAGAAAGACCGGTCTTAGGCAGATCCGACCACTGGAAATGAAATTTTTCCTGACCGTCCGGGTGAAGCTGGCTGTGAAGAAGTTCCAGACGTTCCAGTCCGTTTAAGGATCTTGCCTGGACTCCAAGGGTTTTGAAATTTGCCAGTACATCCGTTTCAATGCGTTCCAGACGCATTTTCGCAGTACGCAGGTCATCTGCCTCGATCCCAAAGGTAATGTATTTGCGTTTGGTGAGACCGTTATTTCCTTTCTGCAACTGGTTTTTTAACATATCCCCGTATTCCTTGCGGATTCCGTCATACTCGTCGCCGCGGGGAGGGATGTCAATGCTTCTGGTAAAATCCTGCATATTGGCCCGCTGGTTGATAAAGGTAAGCTGCACATGGATCGAGGCGTCGAAGTAATTTAAGAAATCGCAGTAACCCTCGAAGATCTGTGCTTTATCATCTGCCTGTGCAAGCTGATAGTTAATATCAAAAAATTGCACCGTTTTGGTGTAAAGGGTATCGGTCAGCCGGCAGATCCCATCCCGGTACATTTCACGGTAGGGAATGCTCTGCTGGACCGTCTGCGGGGCATCTGCTTTCAGCCCGGCAAAAAAACCGCCTTTTTTAGACGGCTTGGAACGGGCAGACTTAGTTTTGCCCTGCTTTGCATCGGCTCTAGTCTTTTTGGCCTGCCTGATGTTTTTTTGCAGACGCTTTTCCTGAGCTTCCTGCTGCTTGTTTTTTGGCAATCTTTGTAACCTCCTTCTTTGACATAGATTTATACAGGTTATCCGTCTTGTATGGACGGTCCTTCGGCCAGAGCTTATAACGGAGCCGGTTCTTCAAGATCTTTTCTGCCGGCTGCCCGTCACGCTCATACATGGCGAAGAAGAAAAAGGGCATCATCAGCCCGATCATCAAAAGTACAGCCGCCGAATTGCCGATCGCCCCGCGGGTAAAGAAATACACCGGAAGGCCGACAAGCCCGGCAAGGCTGAAACAAATAAGCTGGCGCTTCGTCAGATTGAAGGCCAGCTTAGTCTTAACTTTGGTTAAATCCTTTGGTACAGGTACATAAGGCATCTATACACCTCCCATCGTAATATAATTTCCGGCCCATTACCGTGCACCGAAATCGCGTACCGGTTTCTCCACAGCCGGACATTCCCGCACTTCCTGAGCCGCATTTTGCAGCCGTGCCAGGACAGAAACAGCCGGCTCTCTCTGACACAGGTATTCCTGGCTGTCTCGGATTCCGGCAATATTTTCCCGAATATCCATATCCACGTCGAACACATCTGAAACCGGCATAAGCCAACGGTCTGCAAAGTATTTCAAAGGATTCTCAAGCGCCAGCACATCATCCAGCATTTCATCCCCGAACTCAAACTTTGTTGTCAGATAGGAATACGCCTCCTGCATGGCTGTAATTTCAGCAGCTTTTTCAATTAAGGATTCCTTATCTCTTGACATAAGGCTTTCCCTGTAAGCAAAGTAATTCTGTCCCAGCCGTTTCATCAGGAGCGTATATTTGTCCTGTGCGGAAGGTTCGCTTGTGAAATGTTCAAATTTTTGCGCTGCATCAATTTCTTTGAGAAGATCGCAGATCGGGAAACTGTGTTCATGGTTATTTTCTTCCCAACACCATCGGGCTACATCCAACGGGTCCTGAAAAGAAAGAAGCGCCTCTACTTCCGCCGGAGTAAATACATGCTCAACCTTCAGATAATAGTGGAGTTCCGAAAGTCCCTGTAACTCGTAAATACTGCCGATGTTCTGTGCATCCAGCATATCCGCATGAACCTTCAAACACTCGTCCAGCCGTTCCATAAGCAGCCGCTTTGCATCTTGTTCTATCAAAATCACCCCTTTCGCTCCGGCATAGTCAGCGTACAGTTCACTTCATTGCCCCATACATCCCAGCCGGGTGTCTTTTGTCTTGCAAACAGTTCCACTCTGGGCTGATCGCCCATGAGTTTTACGATCTTATCCCGCACCTCGTCCGGTTTCTTGCTGTGCTGCTCAATATGGGAGATCACAAACTGATGGATTCCCGCACATTGGCGTTTCGGACGGCCTCTGGTTGCCAGCAGGCAGACCTCCGCGTTTGAGCGGGTCCAAAAGCCCATGCCATAAAACCAGCTATCCGCTTTCCGGTTCTGTTTGAGCCATAGAAAAGCCAGCGTTTTATATTTGAATCCCCAGGCATCGATCACCCGGAAGGCTTCATTGAGCTGCGGGAAGGTTGCCCACAGAAAGAGGGCGCTGTCTTTTGCGGCAAGTTCCGATACCGGCAGGGCACAGATTTCTTCAATGCTCATTGTGGGGTAATGGTTTTCCGCAACGCCGCTTCCATGTTTCCTGTCATAGCGCCAGGGCGGATCGGCATAGATAATGCCGTACTGTTTCGTTTCCGGCATTAGCGAGCCTGCTCATTCTTAGATGTGGCCGGTTTGGCCGGCTGTTCTTTGACCTTACCGGCATTTTCTTTCAATGCACCGGTCAGGGAAGGTTTTTCCGCTGCTCCCTTTGTCGCTTCAAGAGTTGCCTGCAAATTTTCAATAGCCTGCCCGTACCCATCGATTAAGGCATCGTTGAGCTGCTTGCGGAACTCTGCCGTAACCGGCCAGCAGACATCTTTCCAGTTGCCTCCCTTATCCTGGGTTGCGGGCATATTGACATACAGCCCCTTTTCACTGGAACAGATACGGAAGCCGTCAATCTTAAAGCATCCGCCAATCGTAACATTGGCAAACGCCAGCAGGTTTCCCATTGGGGCGATCGGACGCACGCGGACATCCAGCTTCATGCCGTTTGCCATTTCCGGCGTCTGTGTCTCCGGCGCCATTTTTTCTGTATTGGTTTTACTCATATATAAAATCCTCCTTTTTAGAATTGGTTTTGTTCATGCTATCTTGCATTAAATATGGATTTGGATAACGAACCTGTCTTAAACAGGGCAAAAGCCAGCAGTACCGTATAACCCGCCGTTCCCCAGATCGCGCCGTGCACGTCGCCGGACGATGGGATAGACTGGACCAGCACTGCATAAATGGCAACACAGATCAGGATCAAAAAACCCTGAAAACCCAGGGCAAAAAGGGAACGCAGATACCCGGTTCCCATTTGTCCCCATTCCCGGTTTGCCATTGTGGAAAACGGGATCGGTGCAAGGCTCACGGTTAAATAAATCTCGATCATACGGCCATATACAATGACAAAGATCACGATGGACAGTACCCACATACACAGATTGATGATGTTGGTTTCCAGCCACAGTCCAATCAGTTCCCACATTCCCATTGCTTCAAGCTGGGTTTTCAGATCAGACAACGCCGCCTGCACATCCAGGTTCCCGTTTATGACACCGGCACTTTGCGACACCACATTTTGGGCCACATCAAAGACCGCCATCACAATCGTAAAACAGTTGGTGAGCAGGTAAGTGGCAACAAAAGTCTTGAAAATCCACTTGAAGATGTTGAATGTATCGAATTCGTGCATGTTGTTCTTTTCGAGAATCATCTGGATCAGTTCATACACCAGAACAAAGGTCAGGATCATGCCCGCAATGGGAATGACGACGGTTTCTGAAAGATTCTGGATCATGGAAAACACGCCGCCATTCCAGCCCTGCGGGGTCTGTCCTACCTGATTTGCCACATCCGCAACCTGATTGTTGACGGAGTTGAAAATACTGGTGTACTGTCCGGTGATCGCATCGATCAGGCCCTCTTTAATCCAGTCTGTTATCCATTCAAACAGACTGCCCATAAGTCAGCCCTTAACCGAACAGGCCGGAAAGCAGCGGGATCAGCGTTGCACCAACCAGAGCGATACCTCCGCCTGCCATAAGCTGCTTGATCCCCTGGGATTTTGCACCTGGGTTATCATTTCCGTAACCTTCGAGAAGGTTTACAACACCCCATGCGCCCAGACCTGCGCCCAGGGCGATCACAAGGATCTTCAAAGTATCAATCGCGCTTGCAAAAAATGCCATAATGTTCCTCCTTTAATTTCAGAAATTTTAATTTGTGATATGGCCATATCAGGCCGGAAACAAAAAAAGCCGCCGCACTGTTTTTAGAAAAAATCTGTTTCAAACAGCACGGCGGCATGGGGCAGGAAAAATCCTGCGGTTATTTACTTTTCAGGGAGAATCACGAATCCTCAAAAAATCCTCCTTTCATCGTGACAAAAACAAAGCCTGCCAGGGCGTCATGCTTTGACAGGCAGGAACAACTTTATAAAGTCTGGGAAGCCAGATCTTCGGCTGTGACTTCATAATTGCGGTATCGTTCACCGGGACGCATCGGCATCCGGGTAGAAAGAAACTTTTCGATATTAAAAGCGTTCTTCTCATTAAAATCGGAAAGCAGTTTGTAATTTGGGTGTTTGGTTATATCGTATTTCCGGGAGAGGAACGGCCGCACACCCCTGATCTGCAACAGACATTTACCCCCGTCCATGACTGCCAGTTCATCCACCGACATCAGATCCTTTCCCAGCTTTTGAAAATTTTGTCCGTGGGATTCCTGATTGCCCTTTGTGACACTGGTGTTATACAGGTCGATGGTCTCTTTCCCCAATAGGGAGTTCCAGCTTTTTAAGGTGGTTTCTTCTTTGCCTCCTAAGAAAAGGGAGGCGTCACAGTTACCGATGATGGTGTCCATGTTGTCTTTATACAGGGCTTTGAGCTGGCTTTGCGCCTGCAGCACCAGGCAGGCAGAGATCTCACGGCTTCGGATGGTCGCCATAAGACGCTCCAGGTTCGGGATCTGCCCGATATTTGCCGCCTCGTCGATCAGGCAGCGCACATGGATGGGAAGCCTTCCACCATATACATCATCCGCCCGCTCACACAAGCGGTTAAACAAAATGGAATAGATCAGACTGATCAAAAATGCAAAGGTCCCGTCCGTATCACTCATAATAAGGAAAAGAGCAGTCCGTTCATCTCCCAGCATATCCAGATCCAGTTCGTCATACATGGTAATTTCCCTGACTTCTTTAATGTCAAAAGGAGCCAGTCTGGAAGCACAGGAAATAAGGATCGACTTGGCTGTTTTTCCGGCAGCGAGCTTATATTTCTTATATTGACGCAGGGCAAAATGATCCGGGTCTTTCTGTTCCAGCGCGTCAAAGAGAAGGTCAACGGCATTTTTGAACGACTCATCATCCTCACGGACTTCCATTGCGTTCAGCATTTCTACCAGTGTGGCAAAATTCTGTTCGTTTGCCGGAGCCTCATAATAGATATATCCGATCAGTGCCGTATAGAGCAGGGTTTCTGCCTTGACCCAGAAATCGTCTCCGGCTTTTCCTTCGCCTTTGGTATTGGCGATTAGGGTAGTGACGATCTTCAGAATATCTTTCTCGGAATGAATGTAGGCGAACGGGTTAAAGTGCATACTTTTCTGGAAATTGATCGTATTGAATACCCGTATTTTATAGGACTCATAGATGATCTTTCCTTTTTCATTACGCACAGGCTTTCCGTCCTTGTCCAGCTTTGGTGTGCCTCGCTGCAACATCTTTCCGCATTCCACAAGGACTGTACCTTTCGGATCGGTGACGACGTAGGAACTGTGCATTTGCATCAGATTGGGCTTGATGAAAAAGCGCGTTTTTCCCGAACCTGATCCTCCGACTACCAGTACATTTTTATTTCTTGCATTGGCCGGATTTTTGGGCCTTCCGTTTAACATCAGTCCTTCACTTTGGGTAAGAATGATATTGTTTTCCGGATTTGGGTCCATAAACGGGGCAATATCGGCTTTATTTCCCCATCTTGCAGAACCATATTCCACATTTTTGCGGTATTTCTTAGCGTCTTTCCCTCTAAGATAGACTGCCAGCCGCATAATGGCTGCACCGCAGAAACCGATCAGCCAGTCCATTGCCGCACCCGGCCACATACTCTGAAACGCAAGGGCAAAGCCTTCGGACAGTCCTAACAGCTTTTGGGAAGCGTCTGCTCCGGGAGCCAGCCGCACCGCTTCGCCCAGCTTGGCAAATACCAGAAGGAACAGAACATAAGGCAGATGGAGAATGACCTGTTTTTTCAATGTTTCTGCATCAATCTTCATCGTTCCGGTCCTCCGTGTTCTTTGTTCTTTACACGGTCACGGCCAAGCGACTGTGCCAGTTCTTTGAACTTATGAAGCTGTATAAGCAGCGACGGTCTGGTGCTGCGTGTAAGGTCTTTCTTTGTATATTCCTTAAAAGCTGCCGTCAGTGCATCCGCCTGGTTTGCCTTGAAATATACCGTCCATTTTGGGGGATCGGTCCCAAGTTCCTTTTCTATATGGTAGCGTACCTGATGTTTTCTGGCATACCGTTCAAAAGAGCGGATTCGCCCTGAAACTTCAATGGTATTGGCTCCGGGGTCTTTATAAGTCAGCCGCTTCATGCTGTTGCGCCCGACTTTTGGCATTGTGCGTTCCTGTTCCATCTTTTGGAGTACCGCAGCAATAGCCGCACGCAGTACCCGCCCTGACAGTTTTGCTGCCTGTATAGAAACAGAAACCGTTCGTTGTTCGAGTTCTTCCTGCAAGAGCATCCTCCTTTCTGATAAAATCGGTATTTATAATATGGAAATAACTTTTTACCGGCTTTCCCCAAGAACCTGCTGTCGGGAAGCGTGTTCAAAGGCTTTTGCTGCCTGATCGACCTGAATTTTAGCATGTTTCAAAAGCGTCTTGATGATCGTAGCCGGGCGTTCCTGTTCCTCCAGATGATCGACCATCCCTTTGCACTCATCCGGGAGGTATGCCGCCATATCTTTCAACACATCGGAAAAGTTACCCATAAAGCCCCAGCAGCTATCCGACAGCTCCCCGTTTTTATAAAGCTCAAACCCATAACATTCGCCACGCAGATAGGAATCATAAGCGGCGACTTCGCTGCGCATCAGTGCGTCCGCTTTCTGCCGGATGGCGCCGGTCATCTTGTCAGCGTCAAATTCCTTTAGGGCATCTTCTTTGGAAACATAGATCCAGCCGACCTGTCCGCTGTCCCATTCTGCATGAGGAGCCCTGCCTGAGAAACTTTCTGTACTCATGGCAAGACCTGAGTGGTCGTAGAGATAGAGGGGGAGCATCAGATACTTTTCCGAAATTACTTTCTGCATTGCTTCATCGATCGCCCGTTCCTCTGTCTTTGGTCCATGCCGGAAACGGCTGCTTACAATGTTTACCATCCGTTCATAGCGTTTCATGCCGGCTTCATCATGTCCTACGGTATCTAAATACATTTCCCGCAGGAAGTCATCTTTGTCCATATGGTTGTGATGGTCGCCCAGCGCATAGCGGGGATGAAAGCATACCATCGTCCCAAAATGTTCATCTACCTCACGGGGAGAGATCAGAATATCGTCCGGCTGCACCATAAGGGCATAAGGTTCATTTACTGCCATTAACATAATTGGCTCCTTTCTTTCTACAAATCCGGGCCGGAATGGTGCATCATCGGTTTTTCCCGGTGCTCATTGGTTGCAGGCTGCTTGACTGCAATGATCTCGCCGGCAAGCCTTGCAAATTTTTCAGGGTACTTAAACTGCTCCCCATATTTCTCCATCAGATCCGGGGAAAGGTCTGTAAAATTTTCCTCGCCAAGACCAACGATCAGAAAATTCCCGGACACAATATCATAGATGTGGCCGTCATCGTCAAAGAGAGCTCGGTTCAAAGGCAGCCCCATCAGCTTGCCTTCTTCATTGCAGATCAGAGCCACCGGGTCCTCATACGGATAGACCGCCTGAATATCTCCGCCCACTGCCGCCTGCAAGGATTTCAGACCACTTTCGATCTCCGCAGCATAAGGGGACTTGCCCGGCTCTACCATTAACACTTTCATAATTGTATATCCTCCTTCTTTTTCATTGCCGTACCGGGAGTGGTTGGCGTTTTTTCCTGAGTTTTTGCCACAGAGAGCTTCCCCAGGACGGAAGGCTTCTCCTGGTTTTCGGGTGTAAAAATACCGCCCTCCGAAACCTCGGCGGCGGCATGTTCCGTTTTGGCCTGTTCCAGTCCTTCAACCGTATAGCCAGGTAAAAGAGTACCGTGAACCATAAAATGGTGCTCATATTCTTTCGGGATCGGCGGGGAAATTTCCGTGAATAAATGGGAATAGGCTTTCTTTCGCCCGTCCAGGTATTTTATGGCTGCGTTCTTATCTGTATATCGTTTCTGGTTTTGTCCGGCAATCTTTGCTCCATATCCCTGCTTCGGGGAATGAATACGGACTTCCCATGTCACATACCAGGCAATCGGAACACTCTGTTTGGTTTCTCTGTCATATTTCGTATCTTCCCAAATACTGCAGGTCATCTGATAGACCCGGTTGCTGATTTTCTGATCCGCCCTCCAGTTATCGGTGTCTTTCCACTGGTTGCCGGTATGTTCAATCTCCGGTGTACGAAGATATTCCAAAGCCCGGTTGATCGTCTGTGTTGCCGCTGCCTGCTGTTCCCATTGTTTTGCAGCAGCCACCACGATTTCATAGGCTTTCTGCTCCCCGTCGATACTTCCCTGGCGCATGGCTTCCAGGCTATCTATTCCCATTGTGATCAGAGTAGAAATATCCACATTTTCACAAACTACGCTGTGTTCAATTTTAAGCTCTGATCCCGGCGTCAAGTGGTCGCCATACCGGTAGGCATGATAATCTTTATTTTCTTCCAAAATGCTGTTCACCTCCTGCTATATTTCCGGCTCGTGGTTTTTTCTGGAAAACGTCTGTGCCGGTGATTTTTTATCTGCCGGCCTGTTTGCCGCAAGCTGATCCATCACGGAAGGACGGCCGACGCCGAACATGGATAGCTGCCCGTCCGCCGCCTCACGAAGTTCAGAAACAGAGAGGGGAAGCGTTACATCGGCATGGGTCAATAGCTGTTCCCGTTTCAAATCCTGAATGATCTCGTCAAAAACAGCGTTGATTGCACGGCGTTCTTCCCCCACAGGGAAGGCTTTCAATACCTCCATTTCTCCGTCTTTACCGGAAACCAGGGTAAGGGCACAGTCGGCATGGCCTGCCAGATAATCCGATGTGTAGGGCAGTTTGTCCTTGATATAACAGGCAAAGGCTCTGGCTGTCATTTCCACATTGCTGTCCCAATAACCGCCGTCTTTTTCACATTCTTTTCCCATGCGTACCGAATTACGGTAAAAATCAGTTTCCGTCCGTCCAATCTGCGGAGCTTCCTGCGCCTGCATCCCGGAAAGCATACGCTCAAAAATTTCCAGCCGTTCCCGTTCACTTTTGGGAATTACCCGGCCGGTAACATTCTTCTTAAATGCGCTGATCTGTTCCACAGAGCCGGGTTCGCCGGACAAAAATGCTTCCCGCAAGACTGCGTAGGTTTCCATCTGTTCCTCATTGCCATACCGTTTCAGGGAGGCAAGAACCGAGGAATCCAGCCAGCTTGCCGCATTTTTCCGGGTGCGTTCTGTTTGTGCTTCCGTGCGCTTTGCTGCCTGTTCCGGTGTTTCCGGTTTATACTTCATGGTGTCAATGAGTTTTTGGAACGGCGCATAGAGGTGGGGCTGTTCTGACAGCATCCCTTTTGCTCTCATCTTTGTACCAAGATAATCGTCAAGTCCATGCCACCATTCATGTGCCAGGGAACCGGCCCCGTGCATTTTTGTAAGATTGATGACTGTACGCAAAGGTTCATAATGAGCTGCAGCATTGCCGCTGCCTCTTGCACCAAAAGCGATAGCAAGTGTTCCCTGATAAGCAATATCTTTATCGCTGATCTTAAGGGCTGACGCCAGATCCTTTAGTGCTTCAAATCCCATGTTAAGGGAGGTCTGCCGGTCGTTCTGGTTCATCCAGTTTCCAAACTCACCGCCGCGGAACCCAAAGGTATCAAGATAATGCTGTCCGGTGATCTCCACGCCATTCCGATAATCCGGTCCGGTACGTTTGACATGGGCAAGCTGTGGAGGGACAAAACGGATCTTTCCGTTTTTGTTCCTGCCTTTGGCAAGTTCCTGCACCCATTTCAGGGCAGCTTCTTTGGTCCCAAAATTGGTCCGCAGGATCGAATAGCCTTTTGTCACATAGTAGGTACCGGGTTTCCAGTCCCCATTTTTAGAATAGGTCTGTTTCCCGTCGTTGAAGTGGATCGCATAACCTTTCGGTATTTTCTGCTCTTTGGAAACACAAAACTGTTCCTTTTTTGCTTCCTGAGTAAAGTTGCGCTCAAAATATTCAGCTGAGCGGATCAGCATGGTATTGGACAATTTGTTTGTGATCACGGGATTGTCCTGTCCCTTTTTCGTTGCCCGGTAATGGATTCCGCTTCCCCAGCCCTGTACCTTTTCTAAATATCCATTGTCAACGAAAAAGCGGTCATAGGCTCTCACAGCATCCTCCACAGTACGGACATCTGAAAGCACTGTCTGCAATTCCCGGACTGTTTTTATATATTCCTTTTGTCTCGCGGTCCGTTTTTCCGGGGTGTCATCCGTGCGGTAATACTGAGGGGAAGCGTTTAAGCCGTCTCTTGCTTTTTTAATAAAATAGACCACGCCAAGAGGAATCCCTTCCTCCAGCATGGCTGCATAGTCCGGCTTTTTCCAAACATTATCCTTTTTCACAAATTTTTCGGCTTCGCGCTCATTCATGGCTTCCAGATCATCTGCATACAGCCCGCGGTCTTTCCACAGGTCTTTTTTCGCACCGCCGATCTTTTCGCCGAAATCTTCATGCACTCCTGCCAATCTTCATCACCTCCAGTCAGTGTAAAATTCTTATCGCTCCGGGGCAGGGCGGCGTTCTTCGTTTTTGTGAAGTTGTGGGAGGTTTCCTGTGAGCCGGTCAGTTTCCCTGCGGATCAGTTTGTCCAGAGCGCCTAAATCCTCCGGTGCAATGGCAAACTCCCGGTAATTTTCATACCACAGGCCCGTAGAGATTGCCGCGATGGGCGCAATTTTCTCCGAACCGGATGGAAGAAGGCGATACACAGGGGCTTCGTCATAAAGAAGCATCTGCTTTGCCGTTCCCTGTGGTATGCGGTACTTATCCATATCCGGGTTCTGGGCTGCCTCCATATATTGCATATTCAGGCGTTCTTCTAAATCCTGGGGCATATAACGAAATGCCTGATCCATCCACTGTCTGAACATCGTGGAATAGTGGTACTGCCATTCCGTAACTTGATTCGGGGCATAAGAAAATCCCCAACTTTTCAGAGCATCTTTTTCGTAAAGCTCCATTTCAGTCCATTCTTTCAGGCTGACCGTAGCCGCTGAACCATCTTTGCGTTCAATATTGACGCCGCAGGGATAGAGGATATTTCTTTTTATATCCTGCCGCAGCGTGTCTAAATCCATCATCAGGACATCTCCGTACAAGTGACCGCCCTCGCTCCGATCCGTATGAAACAGGAAAGCCCTCGCTCCGATGAACTCCGTTGTTAAGATCATTTGATGAAGATCCGCCGTAGAACAATAAGCAAATAAGGCGTCGGAAAGCCACATGTGATTTTTCCCCATGATGGCAATGGAATCAGCCCCGGTATTTGTTGCCAGAGAACGCATATTGAATTCGCATTCTCTAAGAAAATCTCCGGCAAAAATATGGAGTTCATACGCAAAGACGGATAAGTCTGTATCGCGGATCAAATGAATCTGCGGTAGTGGTTCCTGATTCAATCAAATTCCTCCTTTCATGTGAAGCAGCTCTTTGACCTGCTCATTTTCCGCAAACGGCTGGCTATCTGTCCCCGCCATTTAATCAATCCCTCCCATCTGCCGGTAGCTGCCCGCCGGCAATCTTGCCGACAATCTCCGGACCGGTTTCATAAATCTGCATGAGGCGTTTTGCTGTGCCGCAAGGCTGTGCAGCTCCGCTGGTCCAAAGACGCACTGTGGATGGGGCAACATTCATCAAAAGCGCAAAGCCCTTTTCGTTCATGTCCAGCTTTTTCATCAGCGATTTAACCATATCGGGGCCGTAGTCTGGACACCGGGAAGCCTCGGCAATCATCTGCAAAGCGGTATTTTCAATTTTTTTCATTTTCAAATCCTCCTGTTATTTGTTTTCCAGCCTTATGCCGGGGCAAAGCTGATCTGGTTGTGTTTCATCCTTTTGGCAAAGTCCGGCATCGAATAATTTACCCCGTCAATTTCTGCATGGGTGTCATCCAGACGATGACAAACAGCAAAGTGCCTGTCCCCGTTTCCATAGAACAGGCAGAGTAAACCATTGTCGGGAATGGAAAACAGCGCTTTTCCGGCGCTGTCTGTAAAGCAGATATGTTGAGATCCATTCATGTTGAAATCCTCCCTAAATTGAAACGGCCGCCTCTTTTGGGCGGCGTTGGTGCTGGCTGGTTTGCAGTTGTTCCCGAACCAGCAGCAATTTCTCATTGTAATCTTTTCCCATCCGGGGAGGGTTGACACTTACCCGGATATGACGGAAACGTTTATCCTCGTGAAGCATGGTCTTGATTTTCCGGGCATTGACAAATCCGGCAAGGTCGTGGTCCATATAAAGGGTAACACGCCGTATCTCCGGGTGGCGTTCCAGGAAAGAAGTCAGCGCCACATGGGAAGTACCGCCCAAAGACAAGCGATAACCATTCCATTTCCATCCCTCCAGCTCTTGAAGTGTCGCATGGGAAAGCGCATCAATAGGAGCTTCAAAGACTGCCACATGCCGGCTGCCCGGACTTTGCGGGGGATAACAAAAGTTATATCCTTTGTCGCTGCCATAGACATCCTTTTTGAGATTGCCGCTGATACTGCGCATACAGGCAAACTTCGCTTTCCCGGAATCATCTTTCCCAACAAACACACAAACCGGTTCTCCATGATACCGGGCTTCGTAAAAAATCCCGGCTTGTAAACACTGGCGAATGACTTCTGAGCTGATCCCCCGTTTCTGCAAATAGAAGACCGCAGCGGTCGCGCAACGTCTGGCCCAGGGGAGAGCGAATGTTTTCTTTTCCGGCTCTTTTGATACCTGTATTTCTGCCGTACTTCGGTAAGCCGGTTCCTGTGGGATTTCGCCACCTACCAGAGCATGAACCGCATCCACAAGACCATATCCCCGAATCTGGATCAGGTAGTCCAGCGCATTGATACTCCGTCCGCGGCTGTTCCAGTACCAGTACCTTTTCCCGGTCACATATACCAGACTGTCATGCTCCTTATGCCGGAAATTAGGTCCATCCTGTTTCAGCACGCCGGGTTCATGGAATTGCAGGTAAGTAAACAAGTCAGCTTCCCGCGCTGCCTGAATCTGTTCTTTGGTTACGCCGGGCATAGTACCGGCACAGTGTTTCTTTTCATTGTGCTTTGCCTCCTTCCTGTGATGAAATGAAAAAAGACACCCAAAGGTGCCTAACAGCCGTACAGGTCGTGATTGACCTCGGCACGGTAATAGCTGTCCATTGTAGCCGGGGCATTATACAGCGCCGCCAGCAGATACGCTTTGATGTTTCCGACCTTCGTTGTGTTCTTGTCGATACAGTCAAAGACATACTCTAAGTGGCCGGAATTGATCTTCAGGAACCGGCTCTTGACGATTTCCCTCGGAAAATCATCTCCGGCAATGCGAATGTAAGGGCGTTTCGACAAAATCACTTCAAGCATAAGTTCAAGGGCTTCATCCAAACGTTCCCTGCCATACCGTAAGACCAGTAAGTCATATTCAATATTTTCTTTGATGATTTCACGATAGGCTTCTATCAGCTCTATCCGATCCATCCCATCCGTGCGGTTTGCCGCTTCCGGCTCTGCCGGATAGATTGATGGATAAGTTATTGATTTATCTTTTTTTGATTTTTTTGTTTTTAATGGATTAGTATTTAATTGTGCCGGATTTTCCTGTTCAGGTTCCGCCTGTTTAGGTTTTGCCTGTTCTGGTTTTACCTGTCTTGGATTTTCCCGTTTAGGTGAAAGCCCTGTGTTTTCGGTACTTACAGGCTGCTCATGGATCGTATATTCAATGTCTCCCAACTGCCCGTTATCATAGCGGAGGCGCTGTCTGGTGAGATAACCATGCCGCTCCAGTTCCTTCAGGGCAGTAGTGATAGAATCCACACCATCCTTGCAGATATGGGCGAGTCCCTTTGTGGTATAATCCCAATCTTCCGGCAGCGACAACATAAGTGATAAAAGCCCCTTTGCCTTTAAGGACAACTCCGTATTGCGCAGATGGTGATTGCTCATTATCGTAAAGTCCTTTGTTTTCTCTACACGGAATACTGCCATTGTACCGCCTCCTTTCTTCGACTATTCCGTTACAAGGCATGATCCCTGCGGTCATAATGGAGATGACCGTCAGAGACCTTCGCATGGTTTTTCAGTTTCACTTCGCCCCGTTCCTGGCTCTCTAAAAATTTCTGATAGCCGGCATCTGTAAGGAACAAGCGCATCTTATCGCCTTTGTCGCCAACAGGGGAATCGTAAGACAATACATCAAAGACGATCATGTGCTTTACTTCTGGATCAAAGCGTTCAAGTGCCATGATGTCATGCCCCTTCAATTTTTCTGCCCCTGATTGTTGTCTGGCCTCGGCGATCTTTTCTCCAATCGTCCGGGCTGGATAGGGCAGACGGTAATTCTTCTGAATATCTTTTACCAAGTCCATGCACTCTGCATTTGACAGAACACGAAGTTTTGCCATAAGACCTTCTGCCGCCTCCCGCTGTTCGGAATTATTTGAATACCGCACGGTCATATAAAGTTCATTCAGGATCTTTGTCTGATAATCGCCCTCCACTTGAAAGAGCAGCTTTTTTTCCATTTCGTTTAATTCCATGTGGATCTCCTTTCTCTCGAAAATGAGTATGAAAAAAGGGCGTCCACCTATAAAAGTGAAACGCCCACGGCAACCAGCGGTCAGACATAAAGCCGGACCGCTGGCACTATTAAATTTTGTCGTTAATAAAACAGCCTCCTTTTTTCTTTATAGTTTTCGTCAATTTTCAACTTGGAAAAGGAATTGAATAAAAGACGACAAACGCTCAAACCCCTTGAAAATAAAGGCTTTTTCTGTTTGTCGTTATTATACCGTAACGGCACAGTCATGCGGCATTTCTGATCAATAAGGGAGTGCAACCATTGATGATTAAAGAAAGGTTTGGACATACGGACATTCGCATTACATTGAATACTTATGGGCACTTATATCCAGATCAGCAGAAAGTGGTGGCAGATATGCTGGATGATGAAAATATAAAAAGCTCCGGAAGTACGAACAACCGGAGCAATGTGACAAATGGGGACGAATCCACAAATGTCAACCCTAGACAAGTTGATTATATCAGGGATTCTTCCAGAGAACAACAGATAATTGGCGAGAATAGTTTGAAAAATGGAGGAATTTATGGAACAGAGAAATGAGAATAAAACAGAATTGAAAATGATAAAGATGTCAGATGTCCAGTCCCAGACAGTGGACTGGCTCTGGTATCCATTTATCCCTTATGGGAAATTAACGATCATTCAGGGTGATCCGGGCGATGGAAAAACTACGCTGATATTAAATATTGCAGCGAGATTGTCTAAAGGAGAAGGTCTGGATAACGATATGAAAGTAACAGAACCAGTAAAGATTATTTATCAGACAGCGGAAGATGGGCTGGCAGATACGGTAAAACCCAGACTGGAGCTGGCAGAAGCGGTCTGTGAAAGAATCATGGTTATAGATGAAACAGAAAAATCACTTTCCATGATAGATGAGAGACTGGAAACTGCTATCAAACGGACTGGTGCGAGAGTGCTTATTTTAGATCCGATTCAGGCATACCTTGGAGGAACAATGGATATGAACCGGGCAAATGAAGCAAGGGATATGACAAAAAGATTGAGCTTGTTGGCAGAAAAGTATAAATGTGCAATTTTATTAATCGGACATATGAATAAAGCTGGTGGAAATAAAGCTGCATATAGAGGAATGGGTTCGATTGACTTTTTTGCAGTAGCCAGAAGCGTATTACTGGTAGGAAGAATAGAGGGAGAACCGGACTTAAGAGCAGTGGTTCAGATTAAAAATAATCTGGCTGCATTTGGACATTCCAAAGCATTTCGCCTGACAGAAACCGGATTTGAGTGGATAGGTGACTATGAAATCACAGCAGATGAGGTGCTTGGTGGAATTGCTCCAAAGGTAAATAAACTGGAACAGGCAAAAAAGATGCTGAGGGAACTGGCAGAAACATCAACTTCTGTGCAAAGCAGTGAAATCTTTGATATGGCAGAAGATTTGAATATTTCTAAAAGAACACTGGAAAATGCAAAAAAGGAACTTGGAATTAAGGCAAGACGAATCGGTAATTCCTGGTATTGGGATTTAAATAAAGTTAAGCCGGAATAAATTAAGGGTGCAACATTGCAGAGTATATAGAAAATGCGGAATTAAAATGCAAGGTTGCAATCTGTAAAGACATTGCAGTGTTGCGTCCTTACATAAATTGTAAGAAGGTGAGAACTTGAAAAACGTTATGATTCCAGAGGAGTTATTTGGAAAGATTATAAAATATCATTTACTGGATCAGGAACAGGAAGCAGATGATATAAGAAAAGGTCTGGAAAAAAAGCTGGATGCAATGGTAAATCGTGAGGCATACAGTAAATTCAAAACTGCGCCAACAGAAGAAGAACGGGAAAAGTTCCGGCAGGAGTATCTGGACAGAAAAGGAATGCAAGAGAGCTTTCGATGGTAACAGTTCGTGTTGATTACCTTTTTACAGGAGCGTGTCACGCCCCTGTGAGAAGTAAACAAGAAGAAAGTTGGTAAGGCGCATACGGAAAGCTGAGGCTAGACGGTGAGGTTGCTGTAAATTTGATAGTTGTGAAGAAGGGAGAACGATTCGATGAAGCAGGGAAGATTAGGATATAACAGTAGCAATGACAAATATGGGTTATTAGCCTCGGACTTATGGATTGATACGGGATTTCACTGTGGAGAAGGTCTTGAGGTGCTGGTCGATGATAAGTGGGTAAGGACAAGAATGGAGATGAATCCAGCAAGAGAATGGTATCTGGTTGGAACGCCATACTGTGGAGATCTGGAATATGTGCAGGCAAGAATATCGGAATAATTTAGTCGAGAGAGTAACGAAAGAGATAAAATAGCCCCCGGCAGGGCGCAAGGGTACTTTTGATGGACGGAACGGCTGTCGAAAGTGCTTTTTGCGTTACTTTTGACAAAAGTAACAAAACTGCCGTATCCGGCGAAGATTTCTTTTTATACTATAGCTGGTAAAGATACAAATTTATGTGCCATGTCTGGCACTGGTTTTAGAAAGTGGGGTGACGAACATGACGCTGAAACGAACAATTAGTGGTATGATCGGGACAGGTTCTCTGGCTCATAACAGAAGGGAATTTATAGCAGAAAATGTTGATTCAGACAGAGTGCAACTAAATATTTGCTATCAGAATGAGAATTTAAAAGAAGTTTATAAAGAACTGTTTGATGAAGCTGTAGAACGATATAATATCGGGAAAAGAAAAGATAGACAGATTACAAATTACTATGAAAAAATCCGGCAGGGAAAACAAGAGAAGTTGTTCCACGAAGTAATTTTTCAAATTGGAAATCGAGAAGATATGGCTGTCGGAACAGCAGAAGGAGATCTGGCTGTAAAAATACTGGATGAATATGTAAAGGACTTCCAGAAGCGGAATGCAACGTTACGGGTATTTGGGTGTTATCTACATCAGGATGAGTCTACTCCACATTTACATATTGATTTTATTCCTTATGTGACTGATTGGAAAGGAAAAGGAATGGACACCAGAGTTTCGTTGAAACAGGCATTAAAAAGTCTTGGATTTCAAGGTGGAAATAAGCATGATACAGAGTTGAACCAGTGGATGAACCATGAAAAAAAGGTCCTGGCAGAGATTGCAAAACAGCATGGCATTGAATGGGAACAGAAAGGTACTCATGAGGAACATTTGGATGTTTATAACTTCAAGAAGAAAGAGCGAAAAAAGGAAGTACAGGAGCTGGAGCAGGAGAAAGAGTATCTAACTGCAGAAAACGAAGAACTGACAGCACAAATTGCGGAATTCAGAGCAGATATCCAGATTTTAAAAGACGATAAGGAACAGGCAAGCAGGGAGAAACAAGAAGCAGAACAAAGGGCAGAGGACGCAGAAAAAGAAGTAAAAAGTCTGGAAGAGCGTCGAGATGTGCTGCAGCCGATTATGGATAATGCCAGTAAAGAAATAAAAGAATATGGAATGATTAAGACGTTTTTACCGGAGGCAGGAACATTTGAACGTGCAGTACCTTACAGAGAAAATAAAATCAAGCCATTGTTTATCAAGATGAAGAATCAGATTGCTGCATTAGCTGGAAAGGTTGTAGAACTTAACAAAACGATAGAAAGCTGGAAAAACAAATATCAAAAATCTACGGAGAAATGTGATGATATCCAAACGCAGTTAGATGATGTGCGTAAAGAAAATGGAAAATTATCAAATGATAATCAACGTTTACAAGAGATTTCGGACAGATATGACAGAGTGGTGCGTATTCTGGGAATGGAAACTGTAGAGGATGTGGTGCAGCAGGACATTAAAGAACAAAGGGCACTGGAAGAAAAACGGCGAATGGAGCAAATGCCAAAGGGAAGCGTTCTGAAACAGTTGGAATGGGCAACTCAAAAGAGCCAGATTGAAAACCAACAACGTAAGAAAAATAAAACAAAATACAAAGGATTGGAGATTTAGACTATGAAAAAACAGATTTATGATGAGAAAAATGGAATGAGCTATACGTTGCATGGAGATTACTATTTGCCGGATCTGGTTTTAAGAGAAGAAGAACCGACATATGGAAAATATGGAATGTTACGAAAGCAGTTCTTAAAAGAACACAGATCAGCAAGATATCAATACATGTTATTGACCGGAAAATTGAATGAACATCTGAATCAGATCGATCAGGAAGTCAGAGAACAGGTGGAAACGCTTATGGAACAGATGACAGAAAAACAGGGTGTAACTGAAAAATTAAAGGCACAGGATCAGATGAAGTGGGTTAGGTTAATGAATAATATAAAAGCCAGTGCAGAAGAGATTATATTGAAAAACATGGTATATGTGTGAGATCGTTCTTTTACACTTTTGTATATATTAGAATAGCACTTTAGAAAGCACTATGGTAAAATAAAGTGAAGGTAAATCGGAATTTGGAGGATTGAATTATGTGGAATGAATTAGGTATAAGTGGAGGAACCGCAATTGTTATTTTGATTGCGCTGTATTTCGTTATCAAATGGGCAGTGAAAAATGGCATCAAAGAAGCTTACAGTGCAATCACTGGAAAGAAAACTGTTGAAGATATCCAAAACGAAAAAGAGCTGAAAGAACTTGGATTGGATTCAGAAGATCAATAACTTCAAGTTTGTGGAATCGACTGAAAGGAAGCATTATATGTTCTATATTTATATTATTTTTGATTTTGCAATGGCAGTAATTATGCTTTTATTTGGAATATGGTTTTATAGGTCAAAAGGACAAGCATCCAACTTCTTGTCTGGTTATAATATGAAATCTGCAGAAGAACGAAAAAAATATGATGAAAATGCTATGTGTAAGGCATATGGGAAGAGAATGATGCTTATGTCACTTCCTTTTATTGCTGGAATGATTATAGATATTTGGTATATAGGAACTGGTTGTTTAATTGCATGGGCGATATGGTTTGTTATGTTTATTCTGTTGCTTATAGATAGACATAAAAGAGAAAGTTAATTTATAGAAAAATAGAATGTTTTCGGGGTGAAAATACCGTTTATTTGTTTTAGACATATGATGTCCGATTGAAAATTAGCGGATTCTCGTTTTATGTCGTGGTAATTTTGCTATATATTGGTAAGCTGTAAGTGGAAGAGAGGTAGAGACATGGATACAAAAAAGATTGGAGCTTTTTTAAAGCAATGTCGTAAAGAAAAGAATCTTACGCAAGAGCAGCTTGCCGAGAAGTTTGAGGTATCTGCAAGAACAGTTTCCAGATGGGAAACAGGAATAAATATGCCAGATCTCAGTATACTTGTTCAACTTGCTGAGTATTACGATGTTGAGATAAGAGAGCTCCTGGATGGAGAAAGGAGCCAGACTATGAATAAAGAGATGAAAGAAACACTGGACAAAGTGGCGGTGTATGAAGAATGGGTGAAACAAAAAGCATTAAAGGCTGGAAATCTTGCATTTGCATCAATGTTTGTGATTAGTGTGTTAGCGATTATTATTCAGATGTTATTAACGGTGGATATTCGCTTGGTTTTAGGAGAGACAGCAACTGCTTTGGTAGGAGGAATTCTGTATGCTTCTATTATGGTGTACAATGGAATATGGGATAAATGTTTGCCCAAAAGTGCTACTATATGGCGCGATTTTTTCACCAGTGTGATATGTGCAGGAATTTTTACAGTCATCTATGGCATATGTTTATTTAGAATGGGAGCTACAGAAACACAGGTAACACGATTAGCAGTGGGATTTCTGATTGGTATTACTATTGTGGCATTTATTGTTCTTAGGCTCTTGGCATTTATTAATCGAAAAAGAAACCAGAATTCGTCAAATGTTCAGGAGAAAAAGGAAACTTCCATATCTAAGGCAGAATGGACAAAAATTTATAATGCACAGAATATAGTAGAGACAGAACAACTCGTAGAAATGTTAAAGCAAAATGGAATAGCAGCTTTTTCACAGGAAGCAGGTGCGAATGTTGCAATGCATGGGGCACCTGGATTTGGAATATATGGTGTGGATATATTCGTGAAAACCGATGATGCAGAGAAGGCAGTACAGTTGATCAAGGAGATTAATAACCAAGAATGAAGAAAATTTTTGACATTTTCACACATGCGTGCTAATATGATTATAGAAAAAGAGTGCTACCGATAGACGGTTAGTCCGATATATGTTTTGACAAAAATTGCCGCTTAGTTTACCAGACCAGGGCGGCTATTTTTGTGGTTTATTATTATCCTTGCCAAAGGTATATCCAAGACCAAAGCAGGTTAAGCCGAAGCTCACTACTGCTATAAAATCAACAATACTCATGGCTTAGCCCTCCTTTCCAGTGGATTCTCTTTCGAGTTTCTATGTAATCAGAGGGTCACAGTCCCTCTGCTGAAGGACTAACCGCCTACCGTTATGATAGCACCCATGTTTCGATTATAACAGTCAAGGTGGGAATCTGCAACCGGAAAGTTGACAGCTCATGAAAATCTGGCTGTGATACCGTTTTGATACTAAAAAATGAAGAGAACAGAAATATAGCGTAGAAATCCTATAACACAGGACAATAAAGACACGAAAATCACAGAAAATAATGAGATTTTAAGAACCTCACAAACGTGAAGGTGGTAGAACAGTAGGTTCAGGTAAGGTTGCTACAATTATCGAATAATACGATATGTTGGCGAATAGCCTATAAATAAAGGGACTTAGGAGCTTTTCCTAAGTCCTTTTTCTTTTAGTGGTACTAAAATGGTACTACTTTGTTTAACTTTTCTGCTAACTCATCAGCTCTGGAAGGGTATAAATGACTATAAGTGTTAAGGGTAGTTTCAACTCGTTCATGCCCTAATCTTTCAGAAATCAGTAATGGATTAATACCCATATCAATTAGTAAACTTGCATGTGAATGTCTAAAATCATGTACTCGTATCTTTTTTAGTCCTGCCTGTTCACTTTTCTTTTTGAGTTCCTTATAAAGAATAGCTTTGGTATATGGAAAGACACGGTCGGTCATCTTATAGCCATAAATTCTTTCAATATAATTACTTAAATCTTTAACCAGTAATTGGGGAATAGTTATTTCTCTGTTACTCTTAGGTGTCTTGGGTGAAGTAACATTGACTTTTCCACCTTTGAAATTTACAGTCTTATTAATTCTAATTATCCCATTATCTAAATCCAAATCATTATATGTTAGTGCTAATAGTTCTCCTATACGCATTCCGGTGTAATATAAAGTTTGAAACATTGTATACTTTGTAATATCATCAACAAGTGCAATAAACTTAAAATATTCTTCTTTAGTCCAGAATGTTATTTTGTTTCGTTTTCTTTTCCCCATACTTCCAGCTAAATGACATGGATTTTCTTTTAAATTATAAAATTTTACAGCAAAGTTTAAAGTAGCAACAAGCAGGTTGTTCATTCGTTTAAGGTATGCATCCGAATATCCCTGGGAAATCTGTTTATTTTGCCATGCCCTTATATCAGCAGGAGTTAATAAATTAATTGGTTTATTGCCCAAATATGGAAGTATTCTATTGTTCAATAAATGTTTATGACCATCATAAGTTACTTCTTTTAGTCTGGTTTTTATGTCTTTTAGATATAATTGAGCTAGTGAGTTTAAAGTCATATCAGGTTCGCCCTGCATTTGCAGCAAAAACTCACGTTCCCAATTAACAGCATCTTTTTTTAGTTTGAAGCCACGTTTCTTTTTTTGCTTTTTTTCTCCTGTGTAATCAATGTAATAAGTTTTCACATAGTAAGTGTTTCTAGTTTCATCTTTAAAAACTGCCATATTGTATCTCCTTTCTTCCCTAAAAAGGATATAAAAATAACACCCAGCATTTGACCAGGTGCTCCAAAAATGATACAATACAACTTGTCTAGGGTGGTATTTATATCACTTGTGGAGCTGGTCGTTAGCGGCTGGCTCTTTTTTATGTAGTTTGAATTATTTATTAGATAACGAAAAAGACCCCACATTACTGTGAGGTCCCAAATTTAATAATCAATAACAATTAATGCCCTATAGGCTACATTTTAATTGTAACTAGATTATACTATATTGTATGCTCACAGTCAAGAATCCTTAAACCCCTCGAATTCGAGGGGGTAAAAGAAAAAGGCAGGTAACCGAAGCTACCTGCCAACGTTAGACCAAATTATAAGATGGGCGGCGTATCCATCATCTCAGGTACTCTTACGAGTGCGTCGGGAGCCTTTCCGACCTTTATAATTCAGTTTCAGTCTTATTTTATGTAACTCGATTATAAATTATTAAATACTATTTGTCAAATTTTTTTAATCTTCCGTTTTTTAATCTATGTTGCAGTTTGGAATTTGTTATCGTATGTAAAGTTGCAACATATAAATAGTCTTTGGAGACATCAAGTTTGATACCAATCTGAATATTTGCATCAAAAATCTTTACTAACTCAAAACTTTTTTCCTTTTCGTTAGGATTAATACCTATATAGTCGGGAAAGGAAATGATTTCTTCAAGTTTCGATAAGTAATCTATACATTCAGGGTGTCTTTTTTCTATATGCTTGACTAAGCCCTCCGATTTGTATATATAATCATAACCAGATATAAATTCATAATATTCCGAAAATATATTAGGAGTGTTAATAATAGGTTTTATATTATTGTTCATATATTATTTCCTTTAATGAGCTATTAACTCTAAATAACCAACGTTTAATCCCTTGTTTAGAAAATCTCCATTTTCAATATGTTTAAGTTCGTGGAAATAAGTAATTAACCACTGACTTTGTGAATGACGACTGTTTATATAGATTGTGTAGTAATCGTCCGCAGGGTCGTAACCAACAAATCCTTTTATACTAATTGGCATATCAACAAAAAGAACTCTAAAGTTATCACCTCTCATTTGTATCTCACCCCTTTTTCATTTATGTCCTTGATTGAAAAACTCATTGCAACAACTTTTCAGAAATCACAATGATTTTGTTGCGTTAACTTTTTCAATTAAGGGTTTTCATTTATGTGATATGTTAATTTTAATATTTATGCTGTCCAATAATCAGGACTTCTATAATTCTCCTTTAAAAGCCTTAACCATAGATATTACTTTTTTCATATCTTCTGGTGAGCAATCTTTTGTTGTGTCAAACAGTATTTTTAAATCAGGATTATCAAATATCTCCTGAGCTAATTGCTGCGTTTCAGGATTGGTATAGTAGGATTCTTCCTCCTGGTTGGATTTATCTTCAATTAAGTCGGATTTATTTATGTGAAAATAATCAGCAAGAGCTTGAACCTTCCCCATACGAGGAATAGCGATTCCTTTACACCAGGTATTAAATGTTTGTGGTGAAACACCTATTTTAGTAGCTATTTCAAGTTGCGTTTTTCCACTTTTCTGAATATAATTATTTAAATTTTTTGAAAAAATTATTTTTTGCATATCTTCACTCATATAAATCACTTCCTTTCGTTTTATATATTAACATAATACAATTTAATTTTATTCTAGTCAACAAAAAAACAAAAAAAATTTGATTTCGGTATTGACATCAAATTAAATTTGATTTATTATATAGGAGTAGCAAGGAGATAGCAGGAAAGGAGAAAAGAAATGGAACATGAAGAAATGAATTTAAAGGAAGGAGTGAAAAAGGTGGCTGAAATACAAATAAGCCTTGCAGCAGCTAGAGTAAATGCTGGGATGACACAGGAAGATGTGGCAAGAGAAATGCACGTTTCAAAAAATACAATAGTAAATTGGGAAAAAGGAACTTCTGAACCATCAATTAATCAGGGGAAAGAGTTAGCGTCTTTATATAATATTCCATTAGATTATATTTTTTTACCTTGCAAATCAAATTAAATTTGATTAAAGCAAAAATATTCAGTAAGAAATTTCCAGAATATAGCATTGAATATCTATTTAAAACAGAGTAGGAGGTAATCGAAATTGGAAGTTGGAGTGAAAATCAAGGAATATTTAGAAGAAAAAGGAATAACACAAACGTTTATTAGCAGAAAAACTGGTATTGAACTTCCGAAGTTAAATTTGGCACTTAATGGGAAAAGAAGAATTACACTTGAAGAATATTCATTAATTTGCGGTGTGTTGAAATTGAATACTGATTTTTTCTTAAAACCACGTTTACCTGATGAAACAAAAAACTGCTAGGAGCTCCATTCCTAACAGTTTGATGCTAAATTTTTTAACCCTATGTACTTTGCAGGTTTTCACCACACTTAATGGAGCTAAGCGTTTCTATTAAGTACTCCGTCACTTATGCAGTTTTAGTTCAGCAATAATTTTGTAATAAGATTAGTGGCCCATTAGTTGACGGATTGAGAGGAATATCCAGTACGGTGAAGCATTTTTAACGAGTGCCGTCTCTTGCGTTTAACCTCTTCTCTGAGTAAGTAACGCCGTACTAATTATTGCATTTAACGCCAGTTTAAAATGTTTTGGCTACCATTTTTGCGACCTCAAATTTCGGGAACAGGGCAAAGTCAAAAGCTTGGTCAATATGATCAACTCCTTTCTTGCCCGATATGGGTAAGAAAATATTAACATTATCTAAATAAAAATTCAAGTTTTCAAAATAAAGAAAAAAGTGTCTTAAAAAGACACAAGAAAGGAGAAATTAATGAGGTATTCATTAAAAGAACTACGTGCTAGAAAGGGATTAAGTCAGTTAGAAACGGCAGAAAAACTCGGTGTTTCTGTACAAACTTATAATGCTTGGGAAGCTGATTTTGGTATGGTTAAAGTACGTAATGCCGTAAAAATAGCTAATTTATTCGGAGTAAAGGTTGATGATATTTTTTTTAACATAGAACCCGAAAATAATTCAAGTAAATAAGAAAAAGGAGTAAAGATGAAGCAAGGAGCAACAATGGATAGTCAAAAAGAAATCATAATCTATGGGTTGTGCTAGGACGTAATTAATAATTGTGATGGATTGCTTCATCAAAATGTAAGTAGGAATAGGATTGCTTAAAAAGTAAGAAATTGAAACAATCTTATATCCATTCTTTTTAAGAATTTGCATCTCTTTTAAAGAATTAACATATTTTCTATCCATGATATCACCTCCTCTCGAGGTTTAGTCACAGCCCATATTAATATCAAAACGAAAGGAGCAAAGGAAGGATACAGACAACCATTAGGATACCAACAGAGCTACACGTAAATCTTAAGGAATTGGAGAAGAAAAGAGGTTTGACAGTTAATGCGTTAATTATTCAGGCTTTATGGAAATTATAGGAGGTGAGTAATATGCCTGAAAAACAATTTATGGGAGCAAAGGATATTGCTCAAACAATGGAGTGTAGTCTTTCATTTGCATACAAAATAATTAAGCAGATGAATGCAGAATTGAAAGAGAAAGGCTACATTACAATGTCAGGCAAGGTTCCAACTAAATATTTTAATGAAAGATTTTATTCATAGAAGGGAGTGATTGAATTAGTTGAAAGTAATAGATTTAATCAAAGGTATAACAGACAGTGAAACATTATCGTCAATGATGATTGATTTAGTTAATGAAGCACCAACAATTGATAAATTAACACCGATTTTGGAAAGAGAGTTAACAGAAGAACAGCTACAGACAATTAAGTCCATAGCTGATTCTGGAAATTATCCATTATCTTTGATAAAGGGAGAAATAGCAAAAGACAACAGACAAGTAGTGTAAATCATAATATATAGAAAGGAGTGATGGAGGAACATATGGATGTGTTAATTTATGTGAATTATCAGGGCAAGGAATATTGCTGGGATGATTTGTCAAAAAGTCAACAGAAAGAATTTACAGAAAAGTTAAACCAACAGACAGCAAATCAGTTGGGATATGTAAAAAGTAATTAGGAGGAAAAAATGATAAAAGCAGATGGAGCAGAGGTAATTATTAAAGGCACTCCAGAAAAAATAATGGCAGAAACAGTGTTGATATTGAAATCAGTTAAAAGTGGTCTGGTTGAAGTGCTGGGTGAAACAAATGGTGAGAAAGCATACAAAGATATGTTGGAACTTTCAAACATGACAGAGGATGAAATTGAGGAAAAAGTCAAAGGAGCAAAGAGAAAGCTTTCCAACATGATAGCGGAAAATTTTTTGAAGTCTTTAATGGAATAATGGAGGATACAATGCAGCAAAGATTAGAAGTAAGAGAAATAAAAGAAGAGCCTGACGTACAAAATATACGGTCAAGCTCTAACAAAAATAAACCAATTACAGATTATCACAGATTGAGCGAAAAGTACAGAGTTGCTAACAGATACAAAAATATAATGATAGGAATTGTTACTGCACTTGTGATGTGGTACAACGACTGGATTTGTGTTGAAAGTATTCCACTAAGACTTCTATATGCAGGTGGAATAGTGTTAGTAATGAGTTTTTTGTGTGGAGCAGTTGATGAAATATTAATGGAGGAATAATAGATGGATAGTATAAAAATAAACAGTTTGGAATTGGAAAATGTAAAGAGAATTAAGGCAGTTAAATTAGAGCCAACGGAAAACGGTTTAACTGTAATAGGTGGAAACAATGGCCAGGGTAAAACATCAGTACTTGACAGTATAGCATGGGCTTTAGGTGGAAACAAATTTAAACCATCAAGTCCTGAAAGAGATGGTTCGGTCATTCCGCCAAATTTACATATTGAGTTGAGTAATGGTTTGGTGGTTGAAAGAAAAGGAAAGAACAGTGACTTAAAGGTAACGGATCCAAATGGAAACAAAGCAGGTCAGTTGTTGTTAGACACATTTATTGAAGAATTAGCATTAAACTTACCAAAGTTTATGAATGCCAATGATAAAGAAAAAGCAGATACATTATTAAAAATTATTGGTGTTGGAGACACTCTTTATGCATTGGATGAAGAAATTAAGACATTAGTAAACGAAAGGCTCTTGATTGGGAGAGTTGCTGATCAGAAAAAGAAATACGCTGATGAACAGCCATATTATGATAATGTCCCAAGTGAATTAATTTCACCTCAGGAGCTTATCAGACAGCAGCAGGAAATACTCGCCAGAAATGGAGAAAATCAGAAAAAACGTGAAAAGGTAAGTTTATATGAAGCACAGGTAAGCTTAAAGGATGCATCTGTTAAGCAGCTTGAAGGACAGATTACTGAACTTAGTATTAAAATTGAAGAAGTAAGAAAAGAAAAAGCAGAGTTGGAGCAGAACCTTGCAATAGCTAAAACTGATGCATTAACACTTCAGGATGAATCAACAGCAGAACTGGAAAACAATATTGCAAACATTGAAGAGTTAAATCGTAAAATAAGAGCAAATATGGATAAGGAAAAAGCTGAAGAGGATGCAAAAGTCGAAAAGACCAAGTATGATGCATTAACCACACAGATTGAAGACAAGAGAAAGGAAAGAATTAATCTGTTAAATAATGCGAGTCTTCCACTTCCTGAATTATCAATTGAAGATAATGCATTGACCTATAAGGGACAGAAATGGGATAACATGTCAGGTAGTGAACAGTTGAAAGTAGCTACTGCCATAGTAAGAAAATTAAATCCTAATTGTGGTTTTGTTTTAATAGACAAGCTTGAACAAATGGATGTAAACACTTTAAAAGAATTTGGACAGTGGATTGAAAAAGAAGGCTTGCAGGCAATTGCAACAAGAGTTGGCGCAGGAGACGAATGTTCAATCATTATAGAGGATGGATATTCAAACAATATTGACAAGAAAGAAGAATCCGTACCGAAATTTCAGGAAGGAGTATTTTAATGGAAATTATCAGAGGAAAGATTAAAAGTGCAAAAAAAGTAGTAATTTACGGACCTGAAGGAATTGGTAAATCCACATTTGCCGCACAGTTTCCGGAGCCACTATTCATAGATACAGAAGGCAGTACGGCAGAATTAAATGTTGCAAGAACAAAAAGACCCTCAAGCTGGACCATGATTATTGAACAGATAAAGGAAGTAATGAATACACCCGGTTTATGCAAAACATTAGTCATTGACACTATTGACTGGGCAGAAAATCTTTGTGTTGAGCATGTGTGCCAGGCAAGAGGCAAAAAGGGAATTGAAGATTTTGGTTATGGTAATGGATATGTGTATAGCAAAGAAGAATTTGGAAGATTTCTTAATCTTTTATCTGATGTTAAGGATAAAGGAATCAATGTTGTATTAACAGCCCATGCGCAGTTAAGAAAATTTGAACAGCCGGATGAACTTGGAGCATATGACAGATGGGAGTTGAAGCTGGGGAAGAAAACGGCATCTCAGACGGCACCATTGATTAAAGAATGGTCGGACATGTTATTGTTTGCCAACTATAAGACAATTGTGGTTGCCACAGACGACCAGGGAAAGAAGCATAAAGCGCAGGGTGGAAAAAGAGTGATGTATACAACCCATCATCCTTGTTGGGATGCAAAAAACAGATATGATTTACCTGAGGAGACAGCATTCGATTATTCAGTTATTGCGCCAATTATTGAATCTTCTTCATCTGTAAAGGAAGAAAATACTGTATCAACACAGAATGTTAATATCAATAATTTAAATATTAATAACACAAATGTGTCAAAGGCAAATGATAATAAAGTAAGCGAACCTAAGAAATCGACATCAGTACCCGCAAATGAAAATAAAACAGCTGACTTAGGCTCAGATGCCATGAGAAAGTTGAATGATTTGATGGTGGCTTATAACGTTAATGAAAAGGAAATTCAGGAAGCGGTGGCAAGCAGGGGATATTACCCGATTGATACACCAATACAGAATTATGATGAAGGTTTTGTTAATGGCTGCCTGGTTGCAGCATGGAATCAGATATATGCAGTTATTAAAAAAACAAAAGAGTCCAGAGGAGAATTTGTTAGTGCAGAACAAAGTGAATTACCATTTAATTTTTAATAAAAGGAGGAAAGAGAAATGTCAGAAGTAATTGAAAGAGAATTAGGATGGGATGATGAAATAGAAAAGGATGGTCCGGAGTTTGTTTTGCTTCCCGAAGGTGATTATTCTTTTGAAGTAGTAGGATTTGAAAGAGCAAGACATAATGGAAGTGAAAAATTGCCAGCGTGTAACAAGGCAGTTTTAACAATCAGGTTGACATCTGATGATGGAGAAAAATCAACAACAATTAAACATAACTTATTTTTACATAGTAAGACAGAAGGAATGTTATGTGCCTTTTTTACTGCCATAGGACAGAGAAAAAAGGGAGAAAAAATAAACATGAACTGGAATCTCGTAATTGGCTCTAAAGGTCGTTGCAAGGTAGGTATTCACAGTTGGAAAAATGATAAAGGTGAAATCAATCAGTCAAATCAGATAAAACAGTTTTATGAGCCAACACCTGAAACAGCAAGCGGATGGAAGCCGGGACAGTTCTAATGGAATTAAGACCGTATCAGAAAGAATCTATGGAGTCTGTTTTTGAACAGTGGGAAGAAGTTGATAGAACATTATTGGTTCTTCCCACCGGATGTGGCAAAACAATAGTGTTTGCAAAAATTACTGAACAATGTGTAAAGGGTGGAAAAAGGGTTCTTATTTTGGCTCACAGAGGGGAGCTATTAGAACAGGCGGCAGATAAAATAGCAAAAACAACAGGACTTGGATGTGCAACGGAAAAAGCAGAGCAGTCAAGTTTGAACACATGGTACAGAATTGTAGTTGGCTCAGTGCAGACATTAATGAGAGAAAAGAGACTTAATCAGTTTGATAGAAACTATTTTGATGTGATTATCATTGATGAAGCACATCACTGTATATCAGACAGTTATCAAAAAGTATTGCAATATTTTAGTAATGCAAAAGTTTTAGGAGTAACAGCAACTCCTGACAGAGGAGACATGAAAAACCTTGGTTCTTACTTTGAATCACTGGCATATGAATATTCACTGCCAAAGGCTATTAAGGAAGGTTATTTATGTCCAATTAAAGCACAGACTATACCACTTAAACTTGATTTGTCAGGTGTAAGTCAGCAGGCAGGAGATTTTAAGACGAGTGACATTGACACGGCATTAGACCCATACTTATATCAAATTGGTGATGAAATGAAAAAATACTGTATAAACAGAAAAACTGTAGTGTTTTTACCTTTGGTTAAAACAAGTCAGAAGTTCACACATATTTTAAATGAATTGGGATTTAGTGCAGTTGAAGTAAATGGTGGAAGTGATAACAGAACAGAGGTTTTACAGGACTTTGATAACGGAAAATACAACGTGTTGTGCAATTCAATGCTATTAACAGAAGGTTGGGATTGTCCAAGTGTAGACTGTGTGGTTGTATTAAGACCAACAAAAGTAAGGGCATTGTACTCACAGATGGTTGGACGAGGTACAAGACTTTATGAAGGAAAGACGGAATTATTGCTTCTGGATTTCCTTTGGCATTCTGAAAGACATGAGTTATGCCATCCTGCACACTTAATCAGTGAAAGTGAAGAAGTAGCAAACCAGATTACAAAAAACATTGCTGAAGCAGGTTGTCCGGTAGATTTGGAAGAGGCAGAAGTTAAGGCACAGGAAGACGTTGTGGCACAGAGAGAGGAAAGCCTTGCTAAACAGCTGAAAGAAATGCGAAACAGAAAAAGAAAGCTGGTGGATCCACTGCAATTTGAAATGTCAATACAGGCAGAGGACTTAACCAATTATGTTCCGGCTTTTGGCTGGGAAATGGGACCCGCTACAGACAAGCAGGTAAAAACATTGGAAAAATTGGGAATATATCCTGATTCAATAGATAACGCAGGAAAAGCAGCAAAAATTTTAGACAAACTGGATAAGAGACGAATGGCAGGATTAACTACTCCTAAGCAGATTAGATTTTTAGAGAGTAGAGGATTTTTACATGTTGGAACATGGCAGTTTGATACAGCCAAACATCTGATAGACAGAATAGCGGCAAATGGTTGGAGGATTCCAAATGGAATTGTACCACAAGAGTATATTCCACAATAAGAGGATTTAGTGATGGAACAGCGATATGATTTATTAGAATTAATTAAATATATAAATCCGGCAGATTTGGAATACCAGGAATGGGTAAACGTTGGCATGGCTTTGAAAGAATCAGGTTATACAGCTAATGATTGGGATTCATGGAGTAAAGCTGACAGCAGATATCACCATGGAGAGTGCTTTAGAAAATGGCAGTCTTTCCATGGTAGCTCCAGTCCTGTTACAGCAGGAACTATCGTTCAAATGGCACGTGAAAACGGATGGGAGCCTAAAAGAAATGATTATGAACTTGATTGGGATGGAACTATTGGCAGCAAAGAGGATATGGTTGTTATCCAACAGGGATGGGTTGAAGGTAAAGAAATAAAGGAACCTAAAAACTGGAATCCGGTTAAGGAGCTTACAACGTATCTTGAAACATTGTTTGATTCTACCGAAAACGTAGGATATGTAACACAGACTTGGGAAAAGGAAGGCAAATTTTTGCCGACTAAGGGGTGCTGGGATCGAACTTCAGGAAAGTTGATTCAGGAACTGAACAAGTGTAATGGTGACATATGTAAGGTAATTGGTGATTATAACGATAAAGCAGGTGCGTGGATAAGATTTAATCCACTTGATGGAAAAGGTGTAAAGAATGATAACGTATCAGATTACAGATATGCCTTGGTGGAGTCTGATGTAGTGGAACTGGAGAAACAAAATGCAATCATTAGAGAATTGGAATTACCCATTGCCTGCCTGGTATATTCAGGTGGGAAAAGTCTTCATGCAATAGTAAAAATTGAAGCCACTGACTATACAGAATACAGAAAAAGAGTTGAATATTTATATGCGGTATGCAAAAAAAATGGACTTACTGTAGATACACAAAATAAAAATCCAAGCAGACTGTCAAGAATGCCCGGAGTAATCAGAAATGGCAAAAAACAGTTTTTAATTGATGTAAATATTGGAAAGGAATCATGGGAAGAGTGGAAGGAATGGATAGATGGAATCAATGATGATTTGCCAGACCCTGAAAGCCTAAGTGAGCAATGGGATAACATGCCCGAACTTGCACCACCTTTGATTGACAATGTATTAAGACAAGGGCACAAAATGTTGATTGCAGGTCCATCAAAAGCAGGAAAGTCTTTTGCATTAATAGAAATGTGTATAGCAATTGCTGAAGGCAAAAAATGGCTTGATTGGAAGTGTGCAAAGGGAAAGGTAATGTATGTGAACCTGGAGTTGGACAGAGCCTCATGTCTTCACAGATTTAAAGACGTATATCAGGCATTAGGATATGAGCCCCAAAATCTGTCAAATATAGACATTTGGAACTTAAGAGGTAAATCAATACCTATGGACAAACTGGCTCCTAAACTGATAAGAAGAGCAGCTAAAAAGAACTATATAGCCATTATTATTGACCCTATTTATAAAGTTATAACAGGTGATGAAAACTCAGCTGATCAGATGGCTAAATTTTGCAATCAGTTTGACAAGGTATGCAATGAATTGGGATGTGCGGTTATATATTGCCATCACCATTCAAAAGGTGGCCAGGGAACTAAAAAATCAATGGACAGAGCTTCAGGCAGCGGGGTGTTTGCGAGAGATCCTGATGCATTATTAGACCTGATTGAATTGGAAACTAATGACGATTTGATATTAAACAAAACCAATAATGCCATGTGTGATGTTATTGTACAGTATTTAAACGAAAAAGTTGATAACTGGGAAGATTTCATTTCACAGGATGATATGTGCAGTAGTGCACAAATGAAAGCAAAAGCGGAAAGACTATTAACACCGGCACAGTGGAAAGAACTCACAGAAAAATTGACTGTAAGAGTAAGTCAGGTGGAGCATATGAGTGCTTGGAGAGTGGAAGGAACTTTGCGTGAATTTAACAAGTTCCAACCTGTTAATCTATGGTTTGATTATCCAAGGCATGTAGTGGATAAAACAGGAGTTTTAAAAGATATTAATCCGGACGATGTTAATCCTAAACAGACATGGAAAAAGAACTTTAATAAAAACAAAAAAACACCGGAAGAAAGAAAAAAGGAAAGAATACAATCATTAGACCAGGCATTTGAAAGTTTAGCAACGTTTAATGAGGATAATACAGTTGACATAACATCATTGGCAGATTCAATGGGAGTAACTGAAAAGACCATCAGAAACAGACTAAAAGAACATGGTGGATTTTGGATAGACGAAGGGAAAGTTGGCAAAAAATAGGTGTCAGGGAAAGGAAAATCTCGGAGAAATTTCCCGAGAATTTCCCTGACCTTTTGGAGGGAAAAAGTCGATAAACACCGAGAATTTCCCTCAGAGGGAAAAAGTCGGTAAATTCCCGAGAATTTCCCTCAGAGGGAAAAAGTCGGTAAATTCCCGAGAATTTCCCTCAGAGGGAAAAAGTCGGTAAATTCCCGAGAATTTCCCTAGGGAAATATATATTACTACGTAATACGCGAGAAAAATTTCCCTCGTCAATGGGGAAAGTAGTTGTGCGTTAGCTTTCGCACAACAACTCCTTCCCCTGACATTGACAAAAAGGAGTTGAGTAGAGTGAGAAGTTTGGACTACACATTTTTGAAAACGGCAAAGGTAATGCCACCACTAAGACATAAAAACAGAACCGGTGATTTTGATGTGATGAACAGTGACGTGTGCGAATGGCTTATTAACATTCCTGAAGTAAGGCAAAAAGTTTTTGACATGGCAATTAATAAAAAATATATCAAGTACAATAGCAGCACGGGAAAATGGGAGGGTGCGGACTATGGCAAATAAATGTGAGTTTTTTATGCCAATGGTTCCACCGACTAAAACTTATCAGGAACATAAAGTTGCAGTGGTTAATGGTAAGCCTGTTTTTTATGAACCACAGGAACTAAAAGAAGCTAAGAGTAAGCTGATGGCATATCTGGCAAAAAATGTTCCGGATAAAAAATTTAACAGAGGAGTAATGTTGGTTGTTAAGTGGTTATTTCCCAAAGGTAGTCATAAAAACGGTGAGTACAGAACAACAAAGCCTGATACCGATAATTTACAGAAAATGTTAAAAGACTGCATGACTAGTTTGAATTTTTGGGAAGATGATTGTTTGGTGGTATCAGAACACGTTGAAAAGTTTTGGGCAGACCTTCCGGGAATATATATCCTGATACAGGAGGTGCAAAATGAATAAATTTATAACAGTTTACAACATTATGCTATTTGTTTGGCATGCGGTGTCAGAATACAAAGATAGGGATATATCTGATGATGCAGTATGTGAAGAAATGGTAAGAGAGTTGAATGGCATTTGTAGAGCGTATCCAGAAGAACATGAGAAATCATTGGTTAGGACAATTGCAACAGCAATAATGGAATACATATACGAAAAATAGACTAAGAGATAAAAATGTTAAGAAATGTTAAGGAGTGAGAGAATGACAAATGGTGAAAGAATCAGAAAGATGACAGATGAAGAATTAGCAGTAACATTAATGTGTCCAGCAGAGTATGATATGGCATTCAATAGACGAGAGGTCTGTGAAGGCAATATGAATAGAAATTGTAGACAATGTACATTTGATTGGCTAACAGCAGAAGAAAGCGAGGAATAAATAAATGAAAGAAGAATATTTCAATAAAACAGTGGGAGTGGTCATGGCATCACTCCTGCCACAAAACGAAAAAAGAGAACTGATTGATTCAATTAGGGCAATGGAAAAAGAAACAAAAAACAACGGATGGATTCCGTGCAGTGAAAGACTGCCTGAAGACGGAACAAGGGTTATAGCTTGTTTTAAGCACGGACTTGTAACGGAATTGAAGTATAAATCAGCCGGAATATTTGAAGGAATAAATGAATATGTGGCAGAGGTTATAGATGCCTGGATGCCACTACCAGAGCCATACAGAGAGGAGCAGGAAGATGGAAGATAGATTAAAAGAATTAAAACGTGAATTATGGAGTGAAGCTCAAGACGTGCTTGGTGATGATTATGTAGATTATTATTTAGCAGAAGAATGTTGCGATAAGGCATATAGAAAAGCAATAGATGATATGTTTGCTAATATCATGAACATTACAGAAGCAATGTACAAGATAAATGAAGAGAAATTTTATAATTTACATCAGAAAAAATACAAACATTACAACAGTGCAATTAAAGATATTTGGAATGAATTGGATAAGTTGAAAGAGGAACTGAAAGGAGAAGAGGATGAGTGATAATTTAGAAAATGCTATATCTAAGAAACCGGATAAAATTAAAGTAGATGAGTTAGGAATAATAGTCACTGGCAGTGTCGAAGAGCCTTATTATAGCTTAAAATATCATATACCAGGTAATAACTATTATAATATAGGGTTTAGTTCCTATTGTTTACAGACAGTGATTAGATTTAGGGATGAGTACTTTATCTTAGTTCCAAAGGAAGAAGTAGAAGTTGTAGATGTGAAGTTATTTAAAGAGAAGCTGGAGGAGTATGCAGTAGGTCAATGTACTTCATTGAGAATGGAACAAGTAGAAATAAGTATTGAAAGAGTGTTAGACCTTTTAGAAGAATGTAAGGAGGAGCAGGAAGATGAATGAGGAAGTAAAAAAAGAAATTAACCTAATTCTAAATCTGCTAAAAGGCTCATTGACACAGAATGAGGTGTCTATGGGATTTGATAACGAAACGGAAAGCCTAATGTTTTTTGATACAGCAACTTACATTAAAGAACGTAGATTTGACGGATTTAGGGTTAAGTTAGAGGAGTTAGTGAGGTGATTAGGAATGAATATTCTTAGGCTATTAATTGGATTATTTACAGGCATTGGAATAGTTGTTGTACTTTGTATAATTGAGCAGATAGTAATTAATATCAAAAACGAGATAAAAGATTATAGAGCAAACAAAACAAGAATTAAATGCTTATGCAGACCCCATGTTTATGCATTACATTCAATTTGGGCGGGCGAGGAAGCAGAATTCATATGTACAAAATGTGGAAAGGAAAAGAGGTTAATTGTTGAGCCAAAATCTTTTTATGAATTTTTCAGGAAAAAGGAGAGTGAACAGAATGAGATTAATAGATGCAGATAAAATAGACTTTAATGAAGTATTTGTGGGAGCAAGTAAGTTTGCAGAAGATACAAGACAAGCAGGAAAAATGCTTATTGATGCACAGCCAACAGCCTATGACGTGGATAAGGTTGTATACGAAATCAATAATAAAATACAGGAATTAGACGATAAGCAAAAACTTTTTATAGAAAATGGATTGTTTAATATGGCTGATAAAATGGCAAGCAAAATAGGGATATACATAGAATGTCGGGAAATAGTGGAAAAGGCAGGTGAAGAAGATGTTAGTACCCGCAATTTTATATAAAGAGCAAATTACAAAGGAATTTCAGAAATATCTATACACAACCGACATGATGTATGTGACTGGCTGTTTAGAGAACTGGATTCCTAATATAATTGAATGTCCGGATGAAGGTAGGTTTCAGTATGCAATAGTAGATGAAAATGAAAAACTAATTGGATATTTAGGTTATTCAATAGATTACTACGCGTCAAGAGCATACAACTTCGGACTATTTTCATTCGATAGAGGAAATCTTACTGTTGCAAGAGATACATTTGATAAGTTAGAAGAATTAGTAAATACATTACATAGAGTTGAATGGAGAGCTATTAGTGGCAATCCAGCTTGTAGAGGATATGATAATTTTATCAAGAAATATAATGGTAAGAAGCATATATTAAGAGATGCCATTAAGGATAAAGACGGTAATTATCATAACGATATTATTTATGAAATTGTGAAGGAAGGTGATTAGATGAGAGCAATAAACATACTGCTTATAGCTTGGGTTATGGTCTTATGGATCTTAATTAAGTCTAAGGGCAGAGATTAAGAAGAAAGGTACATTGACAATTGAATATTGGTAGTTTGGATGGTATAATCTAGGTATTAATTGCGAAAGAGGGGGAAATATGTCATTAATAGAAAATATTAAAAGCATAACAAAGACAGTATCTGATGCAGGGAACCATGAGTTGTATCAAAAACTTGAAGAGGTTAGTAAAGAAATATATGAGTTAAGTTTGGAAAATATGCAACTCAAAGAAGAATTGAGGATATTAAAACAAAAGCAGGATGAAAATATGGAAAAGGTTTTCAAAGATGGGGCGTATTATTTTGGAAACGAAGGACCTTATTGTACAAATTGTTATGACGATTTAGGCAAGAAGATTAGAGTACATGAAGAAGATGATAACATGGGAATAATATATAATACTTGTCCAAAGTGTAAATTTCGTTCTATAAAACAAAAATATCCATGCAAGCCTGTTCTCCTTGACACAATAACATTTTAATAATCATTATAACTGATAAATACGCAACCAACTACCAGTATTCGGTGGTTGGTTTTTTTATGCAGAAAAATAAGAGAAAGGATTGAAGAGGTTGGAAGATAAGAAAATAACAGCAAAGGAGTACCTGGGGCAGGTTAGACATATGGAAATGCAGATAAGAGACCTTCAGGATGAAATAAAAAGGCTTAAGGAGCTTGCAGTGGGAATTAGTGCATTGAATTGTGATGAAAAGGTTTTAAGCAGTGTTTCACAGGATAAAATGGCTAATACCGTGTGCGAGATAGACGAAAAAGTACGTGAACTGGATGAAAAGGTAAGGGAATTTGTGAGAATACGTTCAAAGGTTATGGAGACTATACATATGCTTAGAAACGACGAATATGAGCACATTCTGTACAAACGCTACTGCCTGATGAAGAAATGGGAAGAGATAGCATTGGAAATGAACATTTCATATAGGCATGTTCTAAGGCTGCATGGATTAGCCTTGGTTGAAATCGAGGAAATATTAAAGTTGTCATAGAATGTCACATTGACCCGTGCTAAAATAGTATTGTGATAATTTGATAGATGACATTTTTGTTTCGTCTTGATGGTTTCCCCCTAGTATTTTATATTTTTTTCATGAAGGAACGGTCTTTTGGCTGTTCTTTTTTGTTGTATTTTGTCAGCTTATGGGATATGATGAAAGAAAATACTGGGGAGGGATTCAAAATGGCAAAGGAAAAGAGTACAGTATCTAGAAGTATATATTATTATGATGCAATAATGTACCATAGAGATTCAAAAGGAAATTTGCAACGTTCAAATAATAAGGCAGGTAGTATAATAAGCAGTGTTTTTTCGCAAATTAAAAAAATGCAATTAGATAACGATGATGACATTATGATAAAAGTAAAATCAGGAAATAAATTGTTTATGATTATCGATAATGATTCAGAAAATAGGATTGATTTTAGGATTGTTTTAAGTAGAAGGGATATTATACCGTTCGTAGAAAAGGATGGAAAGTTAGAGAGTTTAACGAACTATATAGATAAAAATCAGAATATAGCAGAAATAACGCATGGTGTATATTTTAAGGAGTATGGAGTATTTGGAATTGAATATAATTTTAATGGAGCCAGATCATCAGCAATACCTCAATATTTTATGGAACAATCTAATTTAATAGAATATATGCAACTATCAAATATATTGAATATGGATGCATATTTGAAATTGAATACAAAAAAAGACTATAGTTTGTTTGATATTACAATAAGGAATAATTCTATACTTCACAATAAATTAATGGAAAGGACATCTATATTTGCTGTGAAGGAAAAATTTGATGAAGTTGAGACATATGAAATTATATTGCGAAAGAGGAAAACAAAAAAGAATGGATATAAGGGATTTAATTTACCTATGTCGTATGGTTTATTAGAAGAAATATTAAAAAAAGATAGAGAAGATATAGAAAAATTTAGAGTTAGTCAAGATAAAATATCAGAAAATATTGATTTACTATCAGACAAATTTGTAAATAAAGTAACATTTGTTAAGGAAAAGAATCGATCTATTGATTCAAAAAATATGTATGAAAATATAAGTTCATATTTTGAGTTGGTAGTATCAGAAAATTGTGAAAAGGTGGAATAAATTATGAGCAAGTCTAGATGCATCCATATTATGGATAAGCTTTTGATAAGTTTAACACCAATTGTAGTTGCTTTAGTAAGTGTGAGTATGTTAATACCAAAGAACAAGATAGGGTTAAAAGAAGGTATTGATAATTGTAAAATGATGCTCGATATATGGGGCGTGATGTTAGGATTTGTGATTACAGCATTATCAATTTTATTAACCATTCATGAAAATAGATATGTTAAAATGTTAATTGATACAAAGCACTACTCAACGGTTTTATTCTCGTATGCCTTTTGTTGCATATACTTGTTTATTGCAGTTATTGTATCTATTATTTTGATTTATGGGGGAATATGGAATGATGAGATTTATATATTGTTTAAGATACTAATTGTAACGACAATTACAAGTTTAGGAATTGCGTTGTTTTTTATGTTTAAAATAATTTTTAAAGAAAATAACTGAAGATTAATTGGCAAAGTTGAAAGACACCTTAAAGGTGTCTTTTTTGATGCGTAAAAATTTGAAATGAGAGAGGTGGTGTTGTGAGCAATGAATTAAAAAAATATGAACAGGCAGAAACAGACTATATGAATGGTCTGAAATATAAAGAAATAGCAGAAAAATATAGTGTATCAATTAGCACTGTAAAATCTTGGAAGACAAGATACAACTGGAACCGAAAAGGGCAAAAAAGTACGCGTACAAAAAAGAAAAAAGTATGCATACAAAATAATACCTCTTTTGAAGAGGTGGAGCAGGTAGTTGACAGTGATAATTTAACAGATGAACAGAGACTATTTTGTATCTATTATATCCGGTGTTTCAATGCAACCAAAGCATATATGAAAGCCTATGGTGTTAAATATAATGTTGCAGCAGTTTCAGGTTGCAGGTTGTTGCAAAAGGAAAAGATAAGAAAATGTATTACTGAATTAAAACAAAACAGATTAAACAGGGAAATGTTATCAGAAGAGGACATTTTTCAAAAATATATGGATATTGCTTTTGCAGATATTAGTGAATATTTGGATTTTGGAAGTGGAGAAGGCATAAACTTTGGAACATTAAAAAATTCTCAGGAAGTGGATGGAACGCTTATAAGCGAAATTAAAATGTCCCATGGGAAAACAGAAAGTGTATCAGTAAAGTTATTAGACAGAATGAAAGCATTAGACTGGTTATCGGATCATATGGATATGGCAACACCGGAACAAAGAGCCAGAATAGATTTATTAAATGTTCAGGTAGATAGAGCTACAGGTAGAACAAATCAGGGAGAACTATCCAAAGTTGATGAATTGTTAATGCAAATTAAGAAGCAGGCAGGTGATGTTGATGGTTCTAAGTGATAAACAGATGGAGTTTGTTAGGAACGCATATCACCGATACAACATAAAGACCGGAGCAACACGTTCAGGGAAGTCATATATGGATAACCTGTATACTATTCCATCAAGAGTTAGAGAAAGAATAGGCAAAGATGGACTGAATGCAATCATAGGAGTTTCCAAAGGAACTATTGAAAGAAACGTTCTGCAACCAATGAGAGAAATATATGGGCCGAACATTATTGGAGACATAGGCTCAAATAACATTGTAAGCATATTTGGAGATTATGCTTATTGCCTGGGTGCTGAAAAAATAAGTCAGGTATCAAAGCTTAGAGGTTCGTCACTAAAATATGTTTATGGTGATGAAGTTGCAGAGTGGAACAAAGAAGTATTTGAATTATTAAAGTCACGTATGGATAAGCCTTACAGCTGCTTTGATGGTGCATGTAACCCGGATAATCCAAATCATTGGTTTAAGAAGTTTCTGGATTCTGATGCAGATATATATTGTCAGCAATACACAATATTTGATAATCCTTTTCTACCAAAGGAATTTGTTGAAAATCTGTGTAATGAATATAAAGGCACTGTTTATTATGACAGATACATAAGAGGTTTGTGGGTTGCAGCAGAAGGGGCAGTATATAAGTTGTTTAATGATGCACAGGCACAGATACCTAATCCATTTAAGATTTATGAAAAACCATTGAACATAATGGAAATCAACATAGGTGTTGACTTTGGTGGAAGTGGTTCGGGACATGCGTTTTGTGCCACAGGTTATACAAGGGGGTACATGAACATTGTGCCATTGGTATCCGAATGGGTGGACTGTTCACAGAATGATATAGACCCGGAAAAGCTTGGAAAGTTATTTGTTGACTTTTGCTTAAAGGTTTTAAATCTGTATGGATTTATTACACACGTGTATTGTGATAGTGCAGAGCAGACATTAATAGCAGGCTTAAGAAGTACAGCAAGAAAGAATGGATTAGGCTGGTTAAGAATAGAAAATGCAATGAAGATACCAATTAATGACAGAATAAGATTTGTTCAGAGAATGATGGGACAGGGCAGATTAAAATACATGGGACAGCATTGCAGGTCATTGGAAAATGCTTTATGTGGAGCATTATGGAATCCGAAGAATTTAACAGAAGATGAACGATTAGATGATGGCACAAGTGACATTGATTCACTAGATGCCTTTGAATATACATTTGAAAGAGATATTAGTAGATTTATCAGATATGAATAGAGGTGTAAGGTATGAGATTTTCAAATATGGTTTCGCAAATAGGAAAGGTATTAAATAAAAATTCCCAAACACCGGTTGATTTATCCTATCTTACAGCAATGGCAGGATACATTGAATTATGGAGTGCAATGTATGAGGGTAAATCACCCTGGTTAAAAAAGAATGATGAAAATTGTAATCTTCCTGCAAGTATAGCACAGGAAATAGCAAGATTAGTTACTCTTGAGCTTAAGAGTGAGTGTACCGGAAGTGAAAGAGCAGACTACATAGAAAAATATTATGCAAAGGCTTTAGAAAGCTTAAAAAAGTATGTGGAATATGGATGTGCTAAAGGTAGCTTAATATTTAAACCATACGTAACTGCAAATGGTTTAGCAGTTCAGTACATACAAGCTGACTGCTTTTTCCCTATATCATTTGATGATTCAGGAAACATAACAGACTGCATTTTTACAGAGCAGTTTAGAAAAAACAAGAAAATTTATACAAGGCTAGAAAGAGACATTATAGAAGATGATACTTTAACAATTGAAAATATGGCTTTTGTAAGTTCAAATCCTGAAATATTGGGAACACAGGTTGAAATTACAGCAGTTGATAAGTGGAAGATGCTGGAGAATGAAGTCAAGTTCAAGAATGTAAGCAAGTTACCATTTGGCTTTTTTAAAGTACCTTTGGCAAACACAGTAGATTCCACATCACCAATTGGGGTTTCTGTGTATTCCAAGGCAATTGATTCAATAAAATTGGCAGATGAAAGATATTCACAGATTGATTGGGAGTTCGTTTCAAAGGAAACAGCAATACATATTGCAGAAAGTTTATTAAAACTTAATAAGTCTACAGGCAAATTTGAGTATCCAGGTGGAAAAGACAGATTATATAGAGAAGTAGAATACAGTTCAGGGGCAACAGATAAACCATTGCTTGACGTATATTCTCCTGACATAAGAGACCAGAGTTTTTACAATGGATTTAACAATCAACTAAAGCGTGTAGAATTTGATTGTAATTTGGCTTATGGAACGCTTTCAGATCCAAATAATGTGGATAAGACAGCAGAAGAAATAAAAACAAGCAAGCAACGCTCTTATTCAATGGTTTCAGACACACAACTTGCGTTGCAGAATGCTTTAAATGGTTTAATAGTCGCTATGGACTTCTGGGTAAGCATATATGGATTAGCTCCTGAAGGGAAAATTAATACTTCATTTGAATGGGACGACAGCATTGTTGTGGACTCAGAAAAAGCACGTTCTACAGATAGAGCAGATGTGGCAATGGGTGCAATGTCATTGGTTGAATACAGAATGAAATGGTATGGAGAGACAGAAGAGGTGGCAAAGCAAAAAATAGCCGGTCAGCAGGAAGGCACAACAGGAGATGATGAATAGTGTACAAATCAGATGAATTGGAACTTTTTCCGAAAAATATCGAGAATATATATACAGCATTAGAAAATGAAATAATGTCGGATATATTAAGACGAATAATTGAAACCGGGGAAATAACAAGGACTGCAGATTGGGAGTTAAGCAGACTGTATGGTATGGGAAAATCAAAAAGTGAGATAAAAAAGCACATTAAAGAAGCTTTAAATATGACAGATAGTGAAATAGAGGTGCTTTATTCGGATACCTTGAAAGAGGGATATTTAAGGGATAAAACTTTATATGAAGCTGTAGGTCAGGATTTTATCTCATTTGATGATAATGTGACTTTGCAACAGCTAATAACTGCAACTAAGAAACAGACAACAAATGAATTAAAAAACATTACAAAGACAATGGGATTTTCCATTCAGCAACCAAACGGAAAGAAACAGTTTCAGACAGTTGATGATTACTTTAAGAAAACAATGGATAATGCTGTAATGCATACATTAAATGGAACTTTTGATTATAATTCCATAATTAGAAAAGTAACTGATGAAATGACGAAAAGCGGAGTGAGAAGTATCAATTATGATTCAGGAATATCCACAAGAATAGATGTTGCAGCAAGAAGAGCGGTTCTTACAGGATTAAATCAGGTAACAAGTAAAATAAGTGAGGATAATGCAAAAAAACTGGATACAAAATTTGTTGAAGTAAGTTGGCATTCAACCGCAAGGCCTACTCATCAGGTATGGCAGGGAAGAGTATTTTACTGGGACAAGGATAATCCGAACGCTGAAAAACAGAAAGACGGAGTTCTTTATAAGTCATTTATTAAGGAAACAGGTTACGGTGAGGTGGATGGACTTTGTGGAGCAAACTGCCGACATACATTTTATCCGTTCATTCCCGGCATTTCAGTTAGAACATACACGGATGAACAATTGGAAGAATTAAACAGGCAGGAAAACGAGAAAAAAGAGTACAATGGCAAGGAATATAACAAGTATGAAGCTACTCAATATCAACGCAGGCTTGAAACATTGATGAGAAAATACCGTCAGGATATTAAGTTATTAAAAGAATCAGGATTAGCAGACGATTCGGATGAAGTAATAGCTGCACGGTGCAGATACCAGACAGTATCGCAAAAATATAGTGATTTCAGTAAAAAAATGGGATTGCGGGAGCATAGAGACAGAGTTAATGTTGATGGACTGAAGAATATTGGAAATACAAAAATAAAAAAGGATAGTTCTGGGGAGCAATTATTTAAACCGGTAAATTTAGATAAGAATAATGTTTTTGAGGTAGATAGAGGCAGAGTTAATATATCAACTTATAAAATTTTAACTGCGGAAAACAATATATATGTTTCTAATAATGTCAGACTTAAACCTAAAGAGCTGCATACAATTGATTTGAGTATAACTGAATCATTACAAAAATTAAACATAGCAGATCAGGATAATTTGCCAAGAGTTTTAATTATAAATAGTTCAGAAATGCAAACAGGAGCCTTGGCATCATATAATCCGGTTAAAAATGAACTTTATGTTGATAGAGCAGTAGGTAACAGATTAAAACTGCTGGAATTACAAAAAGATGCTGCAAGCCCTAAAAATGTATTAAGTACATATGTGCATGAATACATACATTGGATGGATGCACAATCTTATAGAATAGGACATGGTGAAATAATTGATAGCAGTGAATATCTTTATTGGATTAGGCATAAATCAAAGAAAAAGATTGATAAACTTATTGAGAAAGGTTACAATGTTAATAACATAAGTAATTATGCTTCGGACAACTTTGATGAAGGAAAGTATGATGAAGTGTATACGGAATACAGAGTTAAGCAGTTATTAGGAGAGTGATTCTATATGATATTACCAAAAACACCAGAGATGGAAAGAATATGGAGTGAAATAGAACAATATCTGTGTTTTTCTAATGAAAAAGGCTATGAAGTTATTGAAGGCTCACCAGAGGGAACATCTGAAAAGTTAGAGGAATACAGGCGTTTAAGGAAAGAACAATGGGATTTCGCAGAAAGCCTAAATTCCTAGATACCACCAAGCAAAAGGCTGGGTGGTATTTTTAGTTTCAAAAGGAGACAATATGGATAATTTCAAAGCAGTATACAAGATTCTGTCAACATTGGAAAAAGCAATGGATTTGCCTGAATTTGACATATCAGTAATTGACCATAAAGCAATTGGAGTATCAAAGGAACGTTGGTCACGTTACATAGAGATGATGGCTGATGTTGGTTATATCAAAGGTGTAAGAGTTGGCACAAGCATAACAGGAGAAACCATTGTTGAGTATGACAATATGAGAATTACCTTAAAAGGTTTAGAATACTTGCAGGAAAATTCAATAATGAGAAAAATCTATAATGCAGCCAAAGGCATTAAGGAGATAACACCGGGATTATAAATTTAATAATTATTAATTAAGGACTTAGAGATAGGTTCTTTTTTTATACCCTAAAAACAACAAAAGGAGGTACATCATGGTAACATCAGTACAGATTACATTGATTATATGTGTCACGGTTTTGTTGCTTACACTAACCGGAAGAAAAAACAAATAATAAAGTAAATCAGGCAGTCGAAAAGCTGTCTTTTTATATGGTCCTGAATAAGACGTAAAAATGTTCAGAATATCAAATGTATGTGACGCAACCACGTAAAAAGCGTAACGGAAAGGATGTAAAAATGAAAAGAAAATTCTTAGAGGATTTAGGAATTGAAAAGGAAGCTATTGAAAAAATCATGGCTGAAAACGGAGCTGATATCGAAAGAGCCAAGGGAGATACTGAGGCCTTGAAAACGCAGCTAAATGAAACTCAGGAGAAACTTAAGGGTTTTGAGGGAGTAGATGTTGCAGAACTTAAAGGTAAAATTACAGACCTTACAAATGAGATTGCAACAAACAAAGCTGATTATGAGAAGAAGATAGCAGACAGAGATTTTAATGACCTGGTAAAGGGTATTGCTAGCGAATACAAGGCCAGAGACATTAAGGCAGTAATGCCATTTCTTGATGTTGAGGCTCTCAAATCAAGCAAGAATCAGGACAAGGACATAAGGGCAGCATTTGACGGAATAGTTAAGGAACAGAGCTATTTGTTTGAATCCAACAAAAAAGTACCTTATGTAGTTAGTTCAACACCGGGACCAATGCAGGGTGGAACTGATCCTGATGACAAAAAAGCAAGAGCAAATGAAGCATTTAGAAGCTTATTTGCAAGAGATTAAAGAAAAGGAGATAAAAAATGTCAGTAAATATTATTAACAGAGAAAATGCGGAAGCACTTATCCGTGAACAGATTGTAGATGCTATTGCTCAGGATGTACCAAAGTCATCATCATTTATGGCTATGGCGAAGAAATTACCTAACATGACATCTAAACAGACACGTATCAGAGTATTAGACTTTTTACCTACAGCATATTGGGTAAACGGTGACACAGGAATGAAGCAGACTTCAAAGCAGGCTTGGGATAATGTATGGTTGACAGCAGCAGAACTTGCAGTAATTGTACCTATTCCGGAAGCAGTTCTTGATGATTCAGAATTTGACATTATGGGAGAGGTTACACCAAGAGTAATTGAAGCTATTGGCCAGAGAGTTGATAGTGCTATTATCTTTGGTGAAAACAGGCCGGCAGAATGGCAGAATGATATTATTACATTAGCAAGACAGGCAGGCAACAACGTTTCACTTGGTTCAAATCCAAATTATTATGACAAGATTCTTTGTGAGGACGGAGTATTTGCAAAGGTTGAGGATGACGGCTATTCAGTAAGTGGTGTTATTGCATCTACTAACATGAAGGCAAAATTAAGAGGAATCAAGGATAGTACAGGACAGCCTATCTTTGTTAAGTCAATGCAGGACGCAACATCATATGCTCTTGATGGAACACCAATGCAGTTTCCTGTTAATGGAGCATTTAACAAGTCCATTGCACAGTTAGTAGCAGGAGATTTCTCTCAGGCTGTTTATTCAATTAGACAGGATATTACAACAAAGATTTTAACAGAAGGTGTTATTCAGGATCCAATAAACAAGGAAATAGTGTATAACCTTGCACAGCAGGATATGATTGCCCTTAGAGTAGTATTTAGAATAGGTTGGGCACTTCCAAATCCTGCAACACGTATGGATGAGGACAGAGTTGGATGTCCTTTTGCTTATCTTGAACCGGCAACAGCTGTTACAACACAGACTGTAACGTTTACTGTTAAGGATGATAATTCAAAATCACCGGCTGCTATTTCAGGTGCAAGAGTAAATGTTAATGGTTCAAACATTAAAACAAATGCATCCGGAGAAGCTGTGTTTAACCTTAGACCGGGTACATATCCATATTCAGTAACCTGCAAGGATAAGGTTAAGGTAACAGGAACCGTTACTGTCGCAAAAGAAGCAGTTACACAGGCAGTAACAATGATTGCACAGTAAGGAAGTGGTGAAAGTGTGGTACACATCATATGACTATTATGCAAATGAATACTGTGGAGGAGCACCGGTGGTAGATTCCACCGGGTTCCGTAAACTTCTTCTTGAAGCACAGAGCCTTATTGACATGTATACATTTAACCGCTTAAAGAAAATGACGGAATATGGCGAGGAGATACAGAACTGCTGTTGTGAATTGGTAGAGATTATTTCTGATTATCAGGAGAGAAAGAATGAAAATCCCTCAAATATATCAAGTGAGAAGATAAAAAATTATTCCGTTACATATGAATCTTCCGAAAATATTAGCCAAAGATATGAAAGCAATAAAAAGAAAGTTATATTTAAATGGCTTGCTAACAGTGGCTTATTGTACAGGGGGTATTAATATGTTGACAAATGGAGTAATAACTCATTTTGAAAAGTTGGTTGGATACAGAAGTAAAACATATAAAGCTTACTTTGAAAAGCAGGATAACTCCAAAAACTCAAAAGATGGTGAGAAAGCCTCTCATGCATTGTTTGTGGCTGTGCCAACACTAAAAGAATTGCCATTTCAGAACGGGGATTTGATTGTAATAGGCAAATGTTCGTTAAAGATTGATAATACGTCAGAAAAGGCAAAATCAGACAGCTACAGACAATTAAGAAATAACTGTAAGGTTTATACTGTATCATCTGTTGAACCATGTCTTTTTGGAAGCAAAAGAATGTGGCATTACGAGTTAGGATGTGATTAGGTGAAGAATGAAATCAGGTTAAATGATAAGGACTTTTACAAGGCAATGGAGGAAAAGAGAAAGCTTTTTGCTGTTGGCGGTCCGATTCAGCAATTTATAGACAGTGAAGTATTAAGGCTAATGGTTCCGTATACACCAATGGATACAGGAGCAATGATACAATCAGCAATAGCCGGTACTGTTATTGGAAGTGGCAAAATAGAATACAATTCACCATATGCAAGATACTTGTATTATGGCGAGGTTTACGGTCCTAATATTCCCAAAAAGGAAAATGGAATAATTGTGGGATATTGGTCACCACCCAAAAAGCAACCGACAGGTAGACCTCTTACTTATTCAACAGAGAGACATCCGTTAGCAGGCAAGCTGTGGTTTGAGAGAATGAAAGCAGACCATAAGGACGATATTTTAAAGGGTGCTATTGCTATAGCAATGGGAAGGAGTTCTAATTGAATATAATTGAACTTGTAAAAGAGTTATTAACTAATTATCCGAAAATGAAGGAGTTTACTAACAAAATACACATTGATTTTACAAGAAATGAACCCTCTGACTTTGGTTTATCTTCAACGGGAGATACAAAGATAAAGGAAGACATACTTGGAAATCAGACAAGGAAGCATAATTTTGTGCTGTATGCTATTAATCAGGCATTTAATGACTATGACAGATTAGCAAACAGCACTTTTTTATTGGAACTGTCATACTGGTTGGAATTAATATGTGAGAATGAATATGAGATAGAAGCTGTTATTGATAATAAAAAGAGAAAAGGCTTTTTAAAGTCAATTGAGTGTGCCAATGCCATGTTATTTCAGATACCAACAGGAGACATTAATGATGGCTGCATGTATCAGATACAGATATATGCAACATATACTTTAGAAAGTGAGGAGTAAAATGAAGTTAAAAAGAAGTTATCTGTTGCACTTCATAGATGCAACATTTGGTGGAACAGGAACACCGAAGTGGTTCTTACTTGGTAAGGACATTGAGGATATGTCAGTTGAATTAAATCCTGACACCAGCACTGTCAAGAACATTCTTGATGAAACATCAGTTAATGATAATGGATATGAGCCAAGTATGGATGCAGATCCGTATTATGCAAATCCTGATGATGCAATTTATGAGAACCTTAGAAACATTGCAATGAACAGACTTACAGGAGATGACTGTAAGACACAGATTCTTGAAGTTTTAATTGAAGGTGATTCAGAGGCAACACATAAGGCATGGACAGAGGATGTGATTGTAAAACCACAGTCATACGGTGGATCACAGGGAGGAATTAACATTCCGTTCAATGTTGCTTTTGCCGGCAACAGAGTGGAAGGAACAGTTACTTTGGCTAATAAGGTACCTACTTTTAAGGCAGCTTCAAGTACGGCATCACAGACCGGCAAATAAATAAAAATAAAAACGCAGAGGGGATATAAATTCCCCTTTGCAATATGAGAGGAGAAACGTAAATGCAGAGTATTAGTTTTGATGAAGGATATAAGGAGTTTTGTGTTAATGGTGATGAAAACAGAGTAGTAAGATTCAATCCGAAGGATTTTGGCATTGTAACCAGAATGCAGGATACATTATCAGATTTTAGTGATTTAGAGAAAAAGCTGAAGGAAAGCACTGAAGATACATTTGCCGGAGTTTTAAAAGAGGCAGAAGAAACAGTTTATGAAAAAATGGATAAGATTTTTAATTCAGACGTTCATGATATTATATTCAATCATCAATCACCCCTTGCACTTGTAGGTGGTGAATTTTTATTTATGCGTGTAATAAATGCAGTTATCCCAATAGTAGAATCAGAAGTGAAAAAGGAAGTCGCTGAATCAGAAAAGAGAATGGGAAAATATACTAAGAGGTACGTTAAATGATAGGTGTCCTGCCAAAATCAATAGAAGTTGATGGGACGGATGAACCAATAAGAACGGATTTCAGAGACATTCTTGTGATTTTTTCAGCATTCAACGACGAAGAGTTGTCACCACAGGAAAAATATATGGTATGCCTAACAATTCTTTATGAGAATTTTCAAAATATGAATGAAGATAATTATGAGGAGGCATATGCAAAAGCCATAGATTTTTTGACTTTAGGAATGGAAGACAAGAAAAATGACACACCTAAGCTTATGGACTGGGAACAGGATGAAGCATTAGTGTTTTCGGCGATTAATAAGGTGGCAGGGATGGAGGTCAGAGCATTGGAATATGTGCATTGGTGGACTTTTATGGGATATTACACGGCAATAGGTGAAAGCCTTTTCAGTGAGGTTGTGAATATACGTGCAAAACGGCAAAACGGTAAAAAGCTTGAAGTGAACGAAATGGAATTTTATAAAAAAAATAAGGATATGGTGGATTTGAAAATCAGGTACACCAAAGAAGAAATAAAGGAAAGAGAAGAGTTAAAGAGGATGCTTGGTATATAGAGTATCCTCTTTAGTTTTGGGTAAAAAAATGGCAGATGGATATTTAAATTTTGATACAAAAATAGACGAAACTGATTTTGAAAACACTATAAAGTCCATGAGTTCATCAACAAAAGGCTTAAAAGGAGTTTTGAAAACATTGAGCGGATACATGGAAAAGCTGTTTACAATAGATACGTCAGAATCAACAGCAGAAATTGATAAAGAAACATCTGCTGTTAAAAGGGACACAGAAGCTACAAAACAGAATGCCAAAGCTAAGGATGATATGGCTAAGATGTCCCAGTCGGCATCAGCTACGGCATCAACAGCTACTGATGGAATGTCAAGTAAGATGATGTCTCTTAATGAACAACTGCGTAAAGCAGAGCTTGAATTAGATAATGCGAAAAAGAAACTTAACGAATTTGCAAATCAGGAGATTCCAACAAGTCAGTATGCCAGCTTGGAAGCACAGGCAGAAAAATTAAAAACAAAATTGTTGGCATTGTTGGATGAACAGGAAAGATTTAAAGATGCAGGAGGTTCAGAATTTGATGTTGAATTTATAAGAATGGGCAAGGACGTTGATAAGGTGGATGAAGCTTTAAAACGTACGGAAAGCTCAATGGAATCTCTTAAGAACAATGGAAAGGCTTTTACTCTTGGGTCAGACGACACAGGAAAAATGGAAACATTACAAAACAATGTAACCAATGCAGCAAACAAGGTGGAAATTCTACAACAGAAAATGGCTGAATTGTCACAGAAAGAAGAAAGTGCAGGCAAATCAACAGGCAAGGCAACATCTCTGGTAAACAAAATGTCAAATGCAACCCAAAAATTAAATGGAAAAATGTTTGGGGCTACAAAAAATGCCGGAACAATGGGCAATACTTTGGCAAAGAAAATTAACCCTGTGCCAAAGTTAATATCAGGTGTATCAGGTAAAGTAGATAAACTTGGCAAAAAACTTGGTGGAATGGTTAAAAAAGTGTTTGTATTTTCAATGCTTACAAAGGCTTTAAGAACATTAAGGTCAGCTTTTCAGAGTGTAATAACATCTGATGATGACATGGCAAAATCATTGTCACAGATAAAAGGAAATCTTCTTACAGCATTTGCACCATTATATGCATTTGTGTTACCAGGAATAAAAGCCGTTCTTTCAGCGCTGGTTACTTTCTCTAATTATATGGCAAATGTTATGTCGGCAGTATTTGGCAAGACAATAGCACAAAGTAGTGCATTGGCAAAACAGTTATATGACAGCACAAAAGCTACAGACGGAAACACGAAAGCAACAAAGAAAAATGCCAAGGCTAAGAAGGATCAGGTCGCATCATATGATGAATTAAACATAATGCAGCAGGATAGTAGTGATGAAGACAGTTCCGCAGCAGGTGCACCTGTATTTGACACAAAAGAAGTAGGCACAGGATGGGTTGATGATATTAAAAAACTGATTAATTCCGGTGACTGGGAAGGGGTAGGTACCTATGTAGCAAACAAATTAAACAGTGCACTAAAAAGCATAAAGTGGGCGGATATTCAAAAAAGTGCCCAGGATATTGCCTCAAAGCTTGCAAGAACGTTAAATGGTTTTTTTAGTGTAATGGATTTGGCTGATACGTTAGGGAATACGGTGGCACAGGCATTAAATACCGGACTTACATTTGCATATACATTTTTAACTACGTTTGATTTTAACAAATTTGGAACGTTTATAGGTACATCTATTAACTCTTTTATTGCTAACTTTAACTGGACATTGTTAGGCAACACTATTGGTTCAGCTGTACAGGGGGCAATAGATATGGCATATGGATTTGTCACAACATACAATTGGGGAAGTTTCGCAAGCGGAATAGCTACTACAATAAATAACTTCTTTTCATCAATTGATTGGAGCAAAGCAGGACAAACTGTAGGAAAGGCAATAATAGGGATATTTAATGAAATCAGCACATTCCTGCAACAGATAGATTGGGAAGCAATTGGTAAAGATGTCGGACAGTTCCTCTCAAATATAGATTGGAATAAAATTATTAAGGATTTGTTTGGTATTATATCAGATGCAGTAAAAAGTGCTTTTGGTTTGGTAAAAGGCTCCCTGGAGGGATTGACTGATGATGGGTTAGACCCGATAGAAGCAGCATTTATAGGCTTGGGGGCAACTATTAGCGGAATTAAGCTGACAAAGTTTATTTCAAATATTGTTGACATGACAAAAAATTTAATATTAAATACGGCAGCTATTTGGAAAAATGTGGCTGCGTGGGTTGCAGATAAGGCAGAAACGTTAGCAGTTTATGCATTATTGCTAAAGGATATTGTTCAGAGAGGGTTGCAGACCGCAGCAATGGCAGCACAGACGGCAGGAACATGGCTTTTAAATGCAGCACAGACAGCATTAAATCTTGTAATGAGCATGAATCCGATATCACTTATAATTATTGCAATAACGGCATTAATAGCAGCATTTGTTTTACTCTGGAATAAGTGTGAGTGGTTCAGAAATTTTTGGATTGGATTATGGAAAGTGATTCAGTCGGCTGCAAAGACTGCATGGTCAGCCATAAAAGGTTTCTTTGTAGGGGCATGGAATGCAATAAAATCAGTGTGGAGCATGGCCGTTACATTTTTTAAAGTTATTTGGTCGGCAATAAAGATTGTGTTTGAACCGGTTGTAACGTATTTTAGAACAATATTTAAAAATGCATTAGACGCAATTATATCGGTGTTTTCAACCATTAAAGGCTTTTTCACCGGAATAATTGGAGGCATTAAGAATATTTTCAGTGGATTAATTGATTTTATCACCGGAGTATTTACAGGTGACTGGAGAAAGGCATGGAATGGAGTGAAGAAAATATTTAAAGGAGTATGGGACACATTCTATACCATAGTTAAAACACCTATAAATCTTATTATTGATGGAATTAATTTATTATGGAAAGGAATTTATGCGGCTGTAAAAGGCATTGTGGATTCAATTGGAAATGTTGCAGGAGCATTGGGAGACATTTTTGGAAAAGACTGGCATTTTAAAATGCCATCAGAACCACCTACCATTCCGAAACTTGCCCGTGGAGCAGTAATCCCACCTAGGGCACCATTTATGGCAGTGCTTGGAGACCAGAAAAAAGGAACAAACATTGAGGCACCTCTTGAAACAATTAAGCAGGCATTAAGAGATGTGCAAAGTGAAAATGGAGGTACATTAGGTGGAAGTGATGACAACATTGTTGTAAATGTGTATTTGGAGGGTGATGCAGACGGAGTATTTAATCTGGTTAAGACTGAAGCCAAAAAATATAAGAACAGAACAGGCAATACAGCATTTGCATAAGGATAGGAAGAGGTGAAACATATGGCAAAATTTGAAGGTTATCTGCTTAAATTTGGTGACACGGTTTTCCCTGAAAAATACATGGCAATAGATTCGTATGATTCAACCGACAATCAGAGAACTGAACTGAAAGCAAGCAGAAATGCAGCAAATCTATTGATTAGGCAGACGTCACCAAATTTTAAAACCAAAATTGAATTTGATTTGATAGAGGGACTGCATTTGAAACAATGGGCAGAAATTAAAGCCGTCATTGATGGTGTGACATTGTCCAGAAGGGAACGTAAGGTACAGGTTAAGTATTGGTGTTCAGAGGACTTATGTTATAAAACAATGACATCTTATATACCGGATATTAAGTTTTCCATAGCAAAACATACTGATAACGACATCATATATAAAAGCATAAGAATTGCATTGATTGAATATTAAGGAGGAGTACAATTGCTAAACGTTAGTGATAAGACCAAAGAAATATATCTTAATGAAAATATGCCAAAGTACATCACAATATCATTCCCAAATGGAGACCATGCTGATATTACCAACAGTAACATCTTAGAGGAAAGTATGAAGCTTGTACAGAGCATATGTGAGGAAAACAAGCCTATAGCTGGTGGCTGTAATTCTTCCCAGTTTGAAATTACAGTGGCAGACATTGATGAAGATTTGACTAACAAGATGATAAAAGTAACTATCAGCTTAAAGGACCCACATTACAGAGGTTTTTTTGGTGACTTAAGCAAAGAATACAATGAGGGTGATGTGGTTAAAAGTGGCAGTGGAGAATACTATGAATGCATTAAGCAGACATATGAAATACAGTCACTGGAATTTAGTACACAGGATATTCCAAATGTTGGCAAATTAAAAACGGCAATCTTAAATGACATTACAGAGTATAGTGTATTAAAGGTAAACACAGGCTCAATAGACTGGAGCAATCTTCAGATGAACATAATTCAGGCAAAAAGTGATGGTACGTCTCCTGATGTTACAACAATCACAAATGATTTTAACAGCATTATCATGATAAATAGCAAATGTACGTCAATTACCATTTCCATACAGGATAAATCATCAGATGGAAGTGCTTTAGACATTCTTATTCAAAAACTGGATGTGCGTTTACTGGTAAGTTCCGGACGTGATGAAGAGCATTGGCAGCAGTCTTACGGTTACATTGATACAAGTGATACAGACGATATTGTGTTGTTTGACGGAAAGATAGAGAGCTGTAAAAAGAAAAACGACAGACGTTTCAGGGATATAGTGGCATATGATTACTTACATTATCTTGATGAAAACAGTAACATAATAATTTCAGATTTTTTTAAATCAGGAGATTATGGACTGGTTGATTCTCATAATAAGGGCGAATGGGTACAAGGCACACTTTATAAAAAAGGAGATGTTATTCACTGCGATTACACAATACCGCAGGGTGGTTCTTCCTATTTAGACATGTCTGCATGGTATGAGTATTTACAGCCGGTAAATAAAGGACAGAGTAAATGGAATCCGTATGAGTTGTACACAGGTTACTTTGACAGTCAGTATAATATTAAGGGAAGTGAAATTTTAAAGAAATTAACAAAAAATAAGAAAGCTACTACTACGGTTAAAAAAATTAGGGACAAGCTGTTTGAATATCTTGGTGAAGTATTTGACTTTAAGCAGCAGGAAACAACATTACCAATGGATAATGTAACTCTGTGGATTAAGCCATTTTCTTCAAATATGACATTAATGCAGTTGCTTGGCTACATATGCAATTTAAATGGAGTGTTTGGCTTTTATAATCCACACACCGCACAGTTTGAATATGTTACACCACCGGGTGTTACACCTTATGAGGTTGGGAGAAATTATGACATGGATGGTGTGGAATACTCAGACAATGTATATGAATGTAAAGCATTTGACATTATTGATAGTAATGGAAATTCACTACAGGGTACAGCAGATAAGCCGTCAATGTCGGTTAAATACAGTTTTCTGCTAAAAGAACAATATACCCCCGCTGACTGTATAAGTATAATTAATTCATACATGTTAGGTCAAAACAAGCTTAAGTTTACACCAACAAAGTTAAAAATGATGGGATTACCATTTATAACACCGGGTGATGTTATAAGCTACAAGGTAAATGAATATTCACCGGATGAAGACGGAAATCTGGTTGAGACGGAAAAGACAATTACTACTGTGGTGCTTAAACGTACATTGAGTGGGATTGTGGCACTGACGGATGATATTGAAGCTAATTATGAGGAATAGGAGCAGTTATGAAGATAGAAAGAATTGATAATGTTATAAAGGTCAGATTTGACCAGGAATGCAGGCTTACAGCTCCACGGATATTTCAGTATGACCGGGGACAAAGAATAGAGTTCCTTGATATTCCTGATGGAGTTGAGGTTCAGTTTTCAAATGATGATACAGACAAAACATCAAATAAGATTATTACAGACAGTCAGGTAGAAATACCTGATTTTTTAATTGCCATGAATGGAACAATAACGGCATATTTGCAGTACATTGATGAAAACAGCCAGACCACTAAGAAGTTTCTGGTTATTCCTGTGCAGGAGAGAAAACAGCCGGAGGAATACATTTCAGAAGATGATGAGCCGGGATTTAGAGCAGACATGCAAAAGATAATGAATGATACAAAATCCATAGCCGAAGACCTCCAAAAACGAGTGGATAATGGCGAGTTTAATGGTAAAAACGGAGATGATGGAAAATCAGCTTACGAGATAGCAGTAAAAGGTGGTTATGAGGGCACAGAAAAGGAATGGCTTGTTTCTCTTAAGGGAGAACCCGGAAAACCGGGGGCAGACGGAAAACCGGGCAAAGACGGAGAACCCGGAAAACCCGGAGCAGACGGAGAACCCGGAAAACCGGGGGCAGACGGAAAACCGGGAGCAGTACCACTGTACAACGCAGAAACAAGCTATGTTGAATTTGTATCGGAAAATGACTATGAAAAAATAACAAATGAAAAAATTGAGGAATTAATCAACGACTATGTAGGTGTAGGAGGTAGCAATGACTAGCATATGGGAAATAGAGAGCCTTGTCAGGCTAAAGGACAAGCTAAAAAATATATTAATTGACAGACGTGTTGATGTATCTGATGATAACTTAAATACATTAGTGGATAAGGTAAATAGAATTGGTAATAATACAGTTTTTAATTCTTTTCTATCTGATAGTATTTCTAATTATTATAACGATGAAATTACATCATTAAAAGAGTATGCCTTTTACTGCAACAGGTCTATGGTTGGAACTATTGAGCTTCCAAATATAATATCGATAGGCATGTATGCTTTAAGTAGTATGCCAAACGTAAAAAAAATAATAGCTAATAAATTGGAATCTTTTAATGGAAATAATACTTGTTATTCTTCAAGTTTTGAAGAAATAGAATTTAGAAATCTTACAAGAGTGAATGCTAATGATTTTATTGGATGCAATAAATTGAAAAAGTTATATATTCCTAAAGTGTCCTTCAATGGAAATACTTGTATTTCTTCGACTTCTTTAGAATATGTATGTGTTAAAGCAGAAAATTATTTTGCAACAAATTCTTTGTCTGTCAAATCAAATTTGGTTATGAAGATTATAATAATAAATTACATATCGAAAGTTGTTCCATGTTCATCATTAGCAAATTTCCCCAATTACGCATTAACAGAAGGTGATTGTTACATTTATGTTCCTAGAGATTTATTAGAGAGCTATAAAATAGCAACTAATTGGTCAACTTATGCAGATAGGTTTAGAGCAATTGAAGATTATAAAAACGAAATATGTGAGGTGTTTCCGCTGTTTGAAGAAGATTATGCAGGAACTTGGGATGAAAGTGAGGTATTAGAATGATAATAACAGAAAAAACAACAATTAACGGAAAAAAATTTAAACATACATATTCCGACAAAGGAATGAAGATTAAGCGAGACAACGTCATGTATGACGAAGCATACGACCCGGTAGGTTTCGACAGAGAATATGAAGAAACAAACATCCCAATAGAAAGCGAGGTAGAAGAATGATAGCCAAAGGAATGGTTGATGCAAACGGAAATCAAATACAGTTCAAACCACCTGACTGGGAACTAATACTTGATAAAACACTGCCGGCACAGAGCAGTGATGGAACATTATTGAATTTTGAAGATTTAGTACTTGACGGAACATATAAGGAATTAAGATTTATAACTGTAATGTGGACATCAGCTTCGGGAGCAGCAATTCTGTATGTGAATAATGGTACAGAACCAGTAGTTACATTACAGGGAGTGCTTACAACAAATGCAACTTTTACTTACGACTTCATATTGCAGGATACTGACTTACCTGGAAGATACTTGCTTTTAACTGGTGAAAGAACAATGAGTGGTGCTAAAGCAATAAATTCTGAGGTAAAGAAATACCAAAATTCGGGAAGTGATGAAACAATTCCAATAGTAGCAGACATCAAAAACTTAAAACTGAAATTTGAGTCCGGCTGGACTAATACGTCAGCAAGATATGTAAGAGTATATGGCAGAAAGTAGGTGTTTTATGGAAAAAATTAGAGATGTTGGCGGCTAAAAAAATGTACCTTTAGTACAGTAATAGTGTCTTGACAAGAAAAACAATAAAGAAAAGAGGTAAAAGAATATGGATAAGGCAAATTTATTGAAGAAAATAGTGGGAGCAATAAGCAGTGTGTTGTCATCAATGCTTGAAATATTGTACATTCCTGTACTACTCCTTGTAACTTGCAACGTGGTAGATTACACAACAGGTTTAATCGCAGCTAAATACAGAGATGATGGAACTATCAGCTCATATAAGTCTTTCCAGGGGATTTTTAAGAAAATTTCCATGTGGATGCTTGTAGTTGTAGGTGTTGTGGTTGACGAGTTGTTGAAGTACACAACAGATACCATAGGGCTTAAATTTCCATTTCAGTTTTTAATAGCTTGTATAGTTGCCGTGTGGCTAATATGCAATGAATTAATATCAATATTAGAGAATATCAAGGATGCAGGTGTTAATATACCTGCTTTTTTATTGCCACTGGTTAAGAATATTAAGTCACAGACAGAAACAAGTGTGAACATGGAGAATGAGGATAAGGAGAAATAGAAAATGGCAAAGAAAAAAATAACGACTAAAAGGTTTAGAGCATCTGACAAAAAAATCTACACAATTTACAGGTATTTTGCATCTGACAACACATTTTTCTGTGCAAAAAGAAAGTTGAAAAGAGCAAACGTCAGATACATTCCTATTCACAACACAGGAAACAAGGGTAGAGACACAGCTTATGCAAATGCAAATTATTTCTATAACAATAAAAAAGTATACGCAGGAGCACATTTCATCATTGATTTAGATGGAATAATCTATCAGAGTGGAAGATTAAGTGATGCGTGCTACTCAGTTGGTGGAAATAAATATGAAAACTGCTACAAAACAGGTGGTGGTACATATTTTGGAAAATGCAATAACTATAATCAGGTATCTATTGAGTTAGCCGGTATTGTTGACAATAAACCAACTGCAAAGCAGATAGCAGCAACTAGAGCAGTGATTGAATACATTCAGAAGTATTGCAGAAAGGCAAAGACAATAATTAGGCATTTTGATGTAACTGGAAAAGATTGTCCACACAGATTTTCAGGAATAGCAAATGCAAAGGCTTGGCTGGAGTTCAAGAAGAAGATTAAATAATGTAAGGCATCAAGGAAACTTGGTGCCTTTTAGTTAGTAAAAAACTGTCAAAAAACTGCCACAAGCGAAAAGCTCCAAAAGCTTTAGCAAGAACTAAGAGTCTTGGAAAATTCAAAAAAGGTCAGAGACTTGCAATAGATAAGGTTCAGGGTAAGTTCTACCATGTGATGAGACATGATTGTTGGGTGTACAATGTAAACACAAAAACCTGTAAATAAATTGAAATAGGTTTTCACTTATAAACTTGTTTTAGGTCAAATGGTACTAAAACGGTACTAGAAAAAGTTAAAAATGCAAAAAATATGTGTAAAATGTGAATATATATCAATTAGAAACATTGAAAATAATATAAAAACATTAAAAACAATCATATCTAGTTAGGTTGCTACAATTATTGAATAATTAACGTTATCAATGAATAGAGCGCAAGCTCACTATAAATAAAGAAAACCACGGTCGTGTTTACACGAAACCGTGGTTTTCCTTTGTTTATAGGGCTCGCAGGCATTCTATGAATGACGCGAGCTTATTGATTACGCAGTAATCAATAAGATATGCTTGTGCAAAAATATAGGCATTCCCGAAATTTTAAAGAATGCACTGAATATTAAATAATAATATAGCAGATAGAGTGAAAAATAACTGTTATAATCAGAGATAAATGGTGAAAATTACGACGTAGGAATGTTGATAAATATTAAATTTAGGTATTACATTAAATAGAAAAATATGTTATACTTCCCTAGCAATTTTATTATGGTTATTATTGGAAACGCACAATCCTCCGGGATGATAACGAACAACACATTAGTTATAAGTTATCGATAGGAGGATTTTTTATGCCAAAAAACAAATTTCAGGATGTAATATTTACAATTATTATGGCTACAATGATGGTTTATGGAATGGTTGTGTATAATGTAGCACTTAATACATGCAGTGTAACAGGGCAAACATTTATTAGTGCAACCCATGAATTGCCAATTATGGTGCCTGTGGCTTTTGTATTAGAATTTTTCGTAGTGGGGAAAATAGCTAAAATATTAGCCTTTACTGTGATGAAAACAAGCGACAGACCACAGATTATAACATATGCAATTTCAATTTGCATTTGTTGTATAATGTGTCCAATAATGAGTTTGGTTGCTACCATACTGTTTAAGGAAACAAAAAGCTTTGGGACATGGATACAGACATGGGCAATGAATTTCCCAATGGCAATATGTTATCAGATGTTTTATTGTGGTCCTTTTGTAAGGCTTATATTTAGAATGATTTTTCGTGAAAAAAATCACGAATCATAAAAATGATGGCTTTACATAAAGATTGTTTACAATCAGAAACCCATGACGAAGGAAAAAATCCGAATCCTATGCAAAAGGAATGTCGTGGATAAAAACAAATGTTAAATTAGTTATGGATGAGTCAGATGAAACCATCGCTGACTTAATAACTGACGGATGTAATATGGGCGTTAAATCTTTGAATGAATATCTTAATCAGTACAAAGCCGCTGATGAGAAGACTAAAGATATTGCAAAACGCTTAGTTAATATAGAAGAGAGTTTTGCCATTGACATAAGAAAATATTTATAGTATTTTAAGCAAAAAGATAAATTATAAAGAAAGGCAAATCTTGAAAAAGGACAATAAATTAAAGAAACAAAGGATTATAATAGCAATTGTTTTTATAATAATTATTGGCTATGTGGGAGTATACTTAAAGGGCGTTCCCTGTATTATTAAATATTTCACAGGTGTTTCATGCTTAGGTTGCGGAATGACCAGGGCGTGGTTAGCAGCACTAAAATTAGATTTTTCAATGGCATTTTATTATCATCCGTTATTTTTTATGCTGGTGGTGATTTTAATTATTATACTAAATAGAAAAAGACTAAAGCCAAAAGCTTTGTCGTGTATTATATGGACTGTGCTGATTTTATTTGGCATAGTCTACATATATAGGATGTTTACACCTAATGGCATAGTGGTTTTTCAGCCGGAAAAGGGGCTGTTATATAAAATATTTAATAAATGAAGTTGCTTATTTTGGTATGTAGAATGGCAATTTATACTTTGGATGATTTCATTAAAATATGTTGGTAGGAATGATTTTACCGGCATATTTTTTTATGTAAAATCATAAGAATAAAAAATGTAGGAAATTACTCCATATAACACTTTCGTGTGATGTGGGGGAAGGTTTGCCTATGTTATTATTTTATTAACACCACAATTATTGGAAGGAGAGTGAACATTATGAAAGAAAAAATAGTTGCAATTATATTATCACTTACAATGATAATAGGTTTAGGTGGAACAATGCATACACCTGCAAATGCAGCAGAAACAAAGTCAGTATCAAAGCAGGTTAATGACATTTTAGATGCAAAAAATGCAGATGTTACGGCTAATTTTAAGGCAAATGTAAAGGGAGAGGAAGTAGCTGAACAGCTTTATAGAACTTTTAGACAGTTAGCTTTTGATTATAACAGTGATTATGGTTCATATGAAGATGGAAAATTGGTTTTAACTAAAGAAGGTGAAGCATTTTACAACCGGATGCTTAAATTAGGCATTGCATCAGGTTTAAATGAAGATGGCGAACCTATTGGAGCAGATGTTTTAGACTTAAAGGGAACAGTAAAATCATCAGTTATTGATTCACAGAATTTTAATTTAGATTTATATCTTCAGCTTGCAAAAGGAAAAAATGCAAAGGCAATTTCATTAAATTATAACAATGGAAAAATTAAAATTAATTTAGGCACATTAGTTTCATTTGTGAAGGAATATACAGGAAGAACTGTTAATGATATTTATGATGCACTGGAGATACCTGCCATAGAAGAGCTTACACTTAATGGAATAAACGAATTAAATAAATACTTAAAGTCAGAACTTGGAATTCGTGAAGTATTATCTTATACAGTGTATACAGAGGAAGATGGTGAAGACGTGGCTGATAAAATAGGATGTATTAAAGATGTGAATTATGGAGAAAAAATGTATCCAAACTTTAACATATCCAGTGAGCAGTTAATGAGTACAGGTAAAGATTTATTGGCATTGGTTCTTAATACAGCTGACTATACTCTTGGTAAATTTGAAACAAAGTCAGGTACAAAATCAACTATTAGTGTAACAGAAAAAAATGCGACAGAGTTAATCAAGAGACTTAGTCTGGCATTAGGAAACAATGCGGAAGTTATAATAAATAGTGCAGCAGATAGATTGTTTGCATTACCTGGATTTGATGAAGTAGCTAAATCATATCCAAAGGGATACTTAGATGCAGTGAAGAAAGAAATGGTTTTCCAGGTTAAAAGTATATCCAGAAACTTAGATGCCTTAACTAAGGAAGAAGAAGTGAAGGATGAGGGAGGAAACATAATTAAGTACATCCCAATTGAAAAAGCAATTGAAATGAACAAAGTCAAGGCATCTGCTAATTTTACTGCTGACACTAAGGGTAAAAAAGGTTCAAGAGATGCACTGTTTACAGGAAGTATTAAATTCGCATCAGGAGAGGGTAAAGAGGCTACATCTGTAGATATTTCATTTGATGTATCAGTTAAGGAAAAAGGAACAAAGAGTAACGATACAAAAACTTCTGTTAAGAAAGTTAAAAAGGGAGATATTGTAAAGGCTAAAAGTGGTACTTATGTAGTTACATCAACATCAAAGAAAACTGTTTCTCTTAAGGCAGCTAAAAATAAAAAGACTGTAAAAATTCCTGCAACAGTAACAATTGGTAAAGATAAATACAAGGTTACTGCAATTGGAAAAAAGGCATTTAAGAATTGCAACAAAACAAAGAAAGTAGTAATTGGAAAAAATATTGAAAAGATTGGAAAGAAGGCATTTAGCGGAATTAACAAGAAAGCTACAATTAAGTGTCCTAAGAAATCTTTAAAGAAGTATAAAAAAATGATTATGAAAAAATCTACAGGGTACAAAAAGACTATGACAGTTAAATAATCGTTAGTAAATAAAGTCGTAATCCCGGTCATTGGTGGTGTATGTGACCGGGGTTATTTTATGTAAAAATAGAAATAGTAAATGCACATACGTAGTTAATAACTGCATAAATGTATAGTGATTTATATAGATGTAAGTGGTGGAAATGTATATGAAACTTATATTGAAACGAAAAAAAGTGAAGAGTTTAGTAGTCTTGTGTACAATTGGAAAAGTGAATTTGAAAAGTTTGCTCCGACCCTTAATTATTCCATAGTTGTTGGAACGGCAGAAGAGAGAAAACAGATTAAGTGAACTCTGGAGCGAATTTGACTATCTTATGCCGGGGCTTCATTGAGTAAAGAGGAACTTCTGGAGTTATTGTCATAAAGATGTATTGCAAAAGAGTTTCAATGGAGTTACCATAAAATATACGGTATTAAGGTATAAAAGTACCGTTACAGGAGAAAGAACAATGATTAATAATATTGAATTAAGAAGATACGAAGTAAGGGATATTCCTGAAATGGTTAATATTTGGAATGAAGTTGTTAAGGAGGGAAATGCTTTCCCACAGGAAGATTTACTGACAGAAGAAAAGGGTAAGATATTCTTTGAGAGACAGAGCTATTGTGGAGTAGCAGTAAACAAAGACACAGGAAAAATACTGGGAATGTATATTTTGCATCCTAATAATGTTGGAAGGTGTGGACATATTGCTAATGCAAGTTTTGCAGTTTCATCAGAAAGCAGAGGACTTCATATTGGTGAAAAAATGGTGCGTGACTGCATACAACAGGCACACAGGGAGCAGTTTAAAATTCTCCAGTTTAATGCAGTAGTGGAATCAAATATGCATGCAATACATTTATATGAGCGAATTGGCTTCAAGCAGCTGGGAGTGATTCCCAATGGCTTCAAGGTGGATGAAGGAAAATATGAAAATATATGTGTGTACTATATAGAAGTGTAGTGGTGGGAAAAATACAATGAAAGTAATAACATTAATTGAGGACACCCCGGAGGAGATGGAGTGTGATTTTGAACATGGTTTGGCATTATATATTGAAATTCAACAGTATAAATTGTTATTTGATACGGGAGCCACAGGCAGATTTGTGGGAAATGCCGCAAAATTAGGAATTGATTTAAATGAAATTGACAAGGTTATTATAAGTCATGGGCATTATGATCACGCAGGTGGTTTGCTTAAATTTTGTGAGATAAACAATCATGCACAAATTTATATGCAAAAAAATGCAACAGAGGAATGCTATTACAAAGACACATATATAGGAATAGATAACAGAATATTGAATTTGCCGCAGCTTAAATTAGTAGATGGAAGCTATAAAATAGATGATAATTTATATTTGCTTTCTAATGTACCCACAGAAAAGAGAAATATAAAATTTCTAAGAAAAGTGGATGGAAAAATTACAGAAGATGATTTTTCCCATGAGCAAAGCCTTGTAATATGTACAAAGAAGGGAAATGCCCTTATATCAGGGTGTGCACATTGTGGAATTATAAATATTTTAGAGGCATATAAGAAGAAATTTGCCAATGAGCCAATGGTAGTAATCAGTGGCTTTCATATGTTTAAAAACGGTGGGTATACTAAAGAAGAAATAGCAAATATAGAGTCTATTGCAAAAAAATTAAACAAGATGTACACTATTTTTTATACCGGGCATTGTACAGGGGATAAAGCTTATGAGATAATGCATAAAATTATGAAAGATAAATTAAAAGCCATTCACACAGGAAAAATAGTGGAAATTAAAGAGTGATTATAAGAAAAAGGCTTCCAGCCGGGAGGTAGAACAATTAGAAATCTGGGATATCATTTAGAATCCCTTGCAATTGTAGACGGGATGAATGCAGATACCGGAGAGATAGAGTTCAGGCAACAGTAGAAAAATAAATATATGTAAAACGTAATACTATAAAATAAAACAGGAGGCAGTATGTGTACCGCAGCAACATATAAAACAAAGGATTTTTATTTTGGAAGAACATTGGACTATGAGTTTTCATATGGCGATGAAATTGCCATAACTCCGAGAAATTATCCAATTAATTTTAGACATACAAAGGCTTTAGATAATCACTATGCCATAATGGGCATGGCGTATGTTGTAGGGGAGTATCCTCTATATTATGATGCAATTAATGAGAAAGGTCTTGGAATGGCAGGGCTTAATTTTGTTGGAAATGCCATGTATCAGGAAGTTAAGAAAAATGAAACCAATGTGGCTCAGTTTGAGTTTATTATGTGGATTTTGGCACAATACTCCAATGTAGATGAGGCAAGGGAGGCGCTGTCCCATATGAATCTGGTGGCAACACCTTTTAGTGAGCAGTTGCCTTCTGCACAGCTTCATTGGATAATTGCAGATGAAAAGAGCTCAATTACAGTGGAATGTATGGCAGACGGACTTCATATATATGATAATCCCGTGGGAGTTCTTACCAACAATCCACCCTTTGATCAGCAGATGTTTATGCTAAACAATTATATGAATTTATCTCCTAAACAGCCTGAAAATAAGTTTTCAAAGGATTTGGATTTTAATGCCTACAGTCGTGGAATGGGAGCTTTGGGGCTTCCGGGGGATTTGTCATCAGCTTCAAGATTTGCCAAGGTTGCCTTTACCAAAATGAATTCCGTATCAGGAGATGGCGAAGAGGAAAGTGTCAGCCAGTTCTTCCATATTCTAGGCTCTGTTGACCAGCAAAGGGGATGCTGTGAAGTGGAAGAAGGCAAGTATGAGATAACAATTTATACTTCATGTTGCAATGCAACCAAGGGGATTTATTATTATACAACCTATAACAATCATCAGATTACCGCAGTGGACATGCACAGGGAAAAATTAGATGGGGATAAGTTAGTACGGTATCCGTTAATTACAGGAGAGCAGATAAATTATCAGAATTAACTAATTAAATCTAACACATTTGCTAAAATATATATAGCGACCTTCCGGGGAAAATGGTATAATTACTGTTATATAAATTATGTGTTTCGGATAAAATCGAATAGGGAGGTGCTAGTTATGATTCTTACATTTTTAGGAGCAGACCATGAAGTTACAGGAAGCTGTCATTTTATTCAGGTTGGTGACAAAAAGGTACTTGTGGATTGTGGAATGGAGCAGGGAAAGGATATTTATGTAAACCAGGAACTGCCGGTTTTAGCAGGAGAAATCGATTACATTTTTCTTACCCATGCCCATATTGACCATTCAGGTCTCATTCCACTGATGGTGAAACAGGGATTTAAAGGACAGGTGTTTGCTACCAGAGCTACCTGTGATTTGTGCAACATAATGCTTCGTGATAGTGCACATATTCAGGAGTTTGAGGCAGAATGGAGAAACAGAAAGGCAAAGAGGTCTGGTGAGGCACCTTATGAACCCATATACACTATGGATGATGCTGTGGCAGCCTGCGAGTTGTTAGTTCCGGTGGACTATGACAGTATGGTGAAAATCTGCGATGAAATCTCCGTGAAGTACGAGGATGCGGGACATTTGCTAGGTTCTGCCAGCATTAAGATGTTTTTAACTGAGGGAGAGGAAAAGAGAACAATTATTTTTTCAGGGGATGTTGGAAATATTAATAAACCTATTATTAAAGATCCTACGCCTATGGATGGTGCTGACTATGTTCTTATTGAATCAACTTATGGTGACAGATTACACGGAGACAGACCGGATTATGTGGGAGCTCTTGCCAGAATACTAAATGAAACCTTTGAGAGAGGTGGAAATGTAGTTATTCCGTCTTTTGCTGTAGGCAGAACTCAGGAAATGCTATATTTCTTAAGAATTATAAAAAAAGAAAACATGGTTCCCGGATTCCCTCATTTTCAGGTTTATGTTGACAGTCCTTTAGCGGTGGAAGCTACAAACGTGTTTAACAATAATATAATAGACTGTTTTGATGATGAAACCATGGAACTTATAAATCAGGGAATTAACCCACTGAGATTTGAGGGATTAAATGTTTCCGTAACAACTCAGGATTCCATTGCCATCAATGAAGATATGAAACCAAAGGTTATTTTATCGGCATCAGGAATGTGTGAAGCCGGCAGAATCAGACATCATTTGAAGCATAACCTTTGGAGGGAAGAGTGTACTGTTTTGTTTGTGGGATATCAGGCAGTAGGTACTCTTGGAAGGTCACTTCTTGAAGGCGCTAAGTCAGTAAAACTTTTTGGTGAGGAAATTGCAGTAAATGCCCACATTGAAAATTTAAAGGGAGTAAGTGGTCATGCAGACCAAAAAGGACTGATTAACTGGATGGAATCCATGATGAAAAAGCCGGATAAGGTGTTTGTCGTTCATGGAGAAGATCAGGTGTGTGATACTTTTGCAGAACTGTTAAGCAAACAGCATGGTTATGATACATATGCTCCATATAGTGGAACAGAGTTTGATTTAATATCCGGTGAGTTGATTAAAGAAGGTATTCCACAACGAATCGCTGAGAAGGCAAAGAAACGCAGGGCTAATGGAATTTACGACAACCTTGTATCAGCAGGTAACCGTCTTATGGCTGTTATTAAGAGAAATGAAGGTGGAACCAATAAAGATTTGGCAAGATTCACCAGTCAGATACAGTCTCTATGCGATAAGTGGGACAGATAAAACAGAAATTTAGAGAAGATATATAAATAGGCAGTTAGAATGTGATTTGAACACGTTCTGACTGCCTGTTTTGCTGTTGCTTGTTTAACTACAGTGTTTCATATTTTCTGATTACACCTAATCCAATAGGATGTGGGCCGGTATGTACGCCGGATACGATACCAATGGCAACATTGGTTTCAGAATTAAGTTTAACTCCAAGAGTTTCCTCTACATCATTCATAAAGCTGACACCTTCTGTTTTGTCATATCCGTATCCTACGGAAACCACGAAATTGTCTTTTCCGTTTTCATCAAGATAAGCCTTAGCTGTTGATAAAACCTTAGCCTTAAGTTTATTTCTGTTTCGTCCGATACCCCCAAGGCTGATATCTCCATCTTTCATTATAATAACAGGTTTAACGTCGATTTTGCTGGCAATAGATGCAAGCTTACCGATACGACCACCCATTTTTAAATAGTCAAGAGAACCTACTGTAAAGAAAATACGGGCGCTTGCCATTAAAGGCTCTAATTTTTTTAAAGAATCTTCAAAGGAAATTCCTGCATCACGCATTCTAACCATCTGGTCAATAATAAGAGCCTGAGTTACGGTATTTTGCTTAGAATCAATAACAGTAATGTTAGCATCAGGATTTTCTTCCTCAATCATTTCCTTTGCATTCATTGCTGAGTTATAAGAACCACTGAAAATAAGAGTAATGGTAAAGCAAACAACAGGAATACCCTTGTCAGTAAATTCCTTAAAAGCATTGTAATAGCTGTCAACACTTGGAAGGGAAGTTTTAGGGTAAACTCCCGGATTTGAAACCATTCTCTCATAACATTCATCTCTTGAAATATCTATGGAATCCCTGTAATATGTCTCTCCATCAAATGAAACTGAAAGAGGAACTATTGTAATATCGTGTTCTGCAATATACTTTTTTGACAAATCACAGGCACTGTCACTAATTATCTTATACATAGACTTGTAAAACTCCTTAACATAGTATTTAATACTACATAGTATATCATATAAAAAACATTAATCAATATTATTTTTATCAAAAAACAAAATTTTACCACATAAGTTGTAAGATATATGCTAAAATAGAGAAAAAGTTTTTATAAGTGAGGAAGGGAAAGTGAATAAAATCAAATCATTATTGCAGTATCAAAAAGAAATCATTGAAGGTTTCTTTGTAAGTGCAGTAGGAAGTTGGGCGTTATGTTCAATAATACGAGGGGCATACAGGCACATTAATGATGTAAATTTTGGAGGAGCTACTAATATTGCCATTGTCATATGTCTATTTGTGATAGGTATGGCACTTATGGCCATGCTTTATATACATAAGGATTCCATGGCAAAACTGGCTATGTTTGCTTTTGTGTATCTTTTTGTAATTTTGTGCGCATGTCAGGGATATTCCGTTTCATGGGGAGATGCATCATATTATAACCGGATTGGAAATGTATGTTTCCAAACAGTGTTGTGTGTCATTGCAGTTTTGGCATTTATGTATGTGAAAGAGGATATTTTTAATATTTTTGCTAAAATTCATTTAACTAAAAAAGAAACATGGATTGTTGTAGCTGTAATTGGTGTTTTACTCTTTGCCTTTATAGGAGTGGTTACGGTATACAGATATCTTACATATAGCAATTCAACATTTGATTTTGGTATATTTGCTCAAATGTATGAATATATGAAGCAAAAAGGAACCATCAGTACTACAGTAGAGAGAAATAAATTGCTTTCACATTTTGCAGTGCATTTTTCACCTATATTTTATATAGCGCTTCCAATATATTTTATATTTGATAACGCCATAACAGTTCAGCTTATACAGGCATTTATGGTTGCCATTCCTGTTATACCAATAGTATTACTTTGTAAACATCACAAGTTATCTAACCAGATGGCAATTGCAGTTTCACTGATATATGTTTTATATCCGGCAACAGCAGGTGGAACATTTTATGATATTCACGAAAACTGCTTTATAACATTTTTTCTGTTGATGTTAGCCTGGACAGTTGAAAAAAAGAAGAACGTTGCAGCGGTTATATTCGCAATTTTGTCATTGATGGTTAAGGAAGATGCACCGGTTTATGTGTTTATATTGGGGATATTCTTCCTGTTTTCAAAGAAGGATAAAAAACGTGGTGTTATTCTTATTGTGGCATCAGCAATTTACTTCGCTATGGCAACAGCCATAGTAAACAGCTATGGTCTTGGAATACAGGAATATAGATTTGGAAATTTATACTTTACTCAGGATGGAGGTCTTATTCAGGTATTTGAGACGCTTTTGGCTAATCCGGGTTATGCCATCAGTCAGATTATAAGAAACACAAATGATAACTCAATGGATAAAATCGGATATATCATTTCCATGCTTGTTCCTGTAGCAGCAGTGCTTTTTACAACAGGAAAGAAGTATTCAAGATATATATTACTTCTTCCGTTTATAATCATTAATTTATTGCCGACATATTTATATATGCATGATATAACATTCCAATACGATTTTAGTGTTATAGCACTTATGATGTATGCAATTATATTAAACATAGCAGATATGGATATAAACAGGGCAAAGAAACTGGCAACTGTTTCGGTAATATGTGCCAGTGTAATGTTTATGGGAAGCATTTACCAGAAGGCACCGTATTATGTATCAAGATATAATGCGGACAAGGCTACATACCAGGGACTTAACAAGGCACTGGACATGGTTCCGGAGGATGCTTCAGTATGTGCATCAGGATTTTTGGTACCACATTTGTCAAAGAACCTTATTTTATATGATCAGAATCATCTTGAAAGTGATATATATACTGATTATCTGGTAGTGGATGCAAGATATGATACTGAAAAAGAGAAGTTTAGCAATATTATAGCTTCAGGCAAGTATGAAGTGGTGTATAATGTGGACGGATTAATAACAATTTACAAAAGAACTTCAAATTAAAAGTTAGAACACATCTCTTTATATTGAAAGGGATGTGTTTTTTTGCTATACTTTTATATGGATTTTTATGCCTTTTAAAGGTAAATATATAAGAAAGAGGATTTATAGGTGTCAATACTCATAAAAAACGGACGGGTTCTTAATCCATCAGAAAATCTTGACAGTGTTATGGATATTCTGATTGATAAGGGAGTAATAGTAAAAAAAGCTTCACATATTGAAAATGAAGCGAATCAGATTATAGATGCTAAAGGCTGTTATGTAATGCCGGGACTTATAGATTTGCATGTGCATTTCAGAGATCCGGGATTAACATATAAAGAAGATATAGAAACAGGAAGCAGGGCAGCTGCTAAAGGTGGATTTACTACCGTATGCTGCATGCCGAATACAAAACCTGTAGTAGATTCCCCGGAAACAGTTAAATACATTATAGATAAGGGAAAAGCCGTAGGGCTTACCAATGTACTTCCTGTAGGGGCAGTTACCAAAAACATGGCAGGAGTTGAAATTACAGATGTAGAGGGACTAAAGGCAGCAGGAATCTGTGCCATAAGTGAAGATGGAAAGTCTGTTATGAATTCCGGTGTATATAGAAAAGCAATGAAAAATGCTAAAAAAGCGGATATTCCGGTTTTGGCACATTGTGAAGACATAAACCTTGTAGAAGGCGGAGTTATTAACTTAGGAGACAAGTCAAAGGAGTTAGGGGTTAAGGGAATAAGCAATGCAGTGGAAGATGTTATAGCCTTAAGAGATATTCTTTTAGCAAAGGAAACAGGTGCTAAATTGCATTTATGCCATTGCTCCACAAAAGACAGCGTGGAAATGGTAAGACGTGCTAAGGAAGAGGGAGTAAAGGTTACCGCAGAGGTGTGCCCTCATCATTTTTCCATGTGCAGTGATGATATTACTTCTAATGATGCTAATTTCAAAATGAACCCTCCTCTTAGAACAAGAGAGGATATGGAAGCATTAATAAAGGGATTAAGTGATGATATAATGGATGTTATTTCCACAGACCATGCTCCCCACAGTGCAGAGGAAAAGGCGAAGGATTTAGAGCATGCACCTTTTGGAATCGTGGGACTTGAAACATCTGTGGCACTTACCATAACTAATCTGGTAAAAAAAGGACATATTACACCCCTTCAGATGGCTGCAAAAATGAGTTACAATCCTGCGAAGGTTCTTGGAATTAACAAAGGAACATTAAATGAAGGAGCCATAGCAGATGTTACCATTATCAATCCAAATAAAGAATATGTTATTGACTCAAATGAATTTGCTTCTAAAGGAAAAAATACACCTTTTAATGGTTACAGGGTATCCGGAGAGGTTGAATATACGATTTTAAATGGCAATGTAGTATACAATAAAGGAGAGAAATAGAATGATTAATAAATTAGTTAAGAAAATTAAAGAAACCAATGCACCGGTAGTAGTAGGTTTAGACCCTATGATGAGTTATTTGCCGGAGCATATTACAAAAAAGGCTTTTGAGGAATATGGAGAAACTCTTGAGGGAGCAGCAGAAGCTATATGGCAGTACAATAAAGGAATTATTGATGCTACATATGATTTAATTCCGGCAGTAAAACCGCAGATAGCCATGTATGAGCAGTTTGGTATTCCGGGACTTGTGGCATTTAAAAAGACTGTAGATTATGCAAAGGAAAAAGACTTAGTTGTAATAGGAGATGTAAAGCGTGGAGATATTGGCTCCACATCAGCAGCATATGCTACAGGTCATCTTGGAAAGGTTCAGGTTGGAAGCAAAACATATTCATTATTTGATGAAGACTTTGCAACTGTTAATCCATATCTTGGAACAGATGGAATCAAGCCTTTTATTGATGTATGTAAGGAAGAAAACAAGGGATTATTTATTTTAGTTAAAACTTCAAATCCATCAAGTGGAGAGTTTCAGGACAGATTAATTGATGGAAAGCCTTTGTATGAGCTTGTTGGTGAATATGTGGCAAAATGGGGTCAGGAGCACATGGGTGATGAATACAGCTACATTGGTGCAGTTGTAGGAGCCACATATCCGGAAATGGGAAAAGTTTTAAGAAAAATTATGCCAAAGAGCTACATTCTGGTACCGGGATACGGAGCACAAGGTGGAACTGCAGAAGGCTTAAGACCATATTTCAACGAGGACGGACTTGGTGCCATTGTAAACTCTTCAAGAGGAATTATATGTGCATACAAGCAGGATAAATATGCCAAATTTGGAGAATTAAATTATGCCGATGCATCACGTCAGGCAGTTATAGATATGATTGAGGATATTAATTCAATTTTCTAGTGAAATTTTAATAAGGATGGATTAGTTATGAGAGAAAAGGAAAAAGCAGTTGTTGTCAGTCAGGAATGCATTGGTACCGGAATTTACAGTATGATAATAAAAACTAAGGCGGCAGACAGTGCAGTTGCAGGGCAGTTTGTTTCAATTTACTGTAAGGACAAAACTAAATTGTTGCCAAGACCTATCAGCATATGTGAGATAGATAAGGAAAACGGAACAATCAGAATAGTATACCGTGTTGTTGGTGGCGGCACGGAAGAAATGTCAGGCTATAAGTCAGGAGACGGGATTGAATTAATAGGACCTCTTGGAAATGGATTTATGCAGCGTGAAAATAAAAAAGCCATTTTAATTGGTGGAGGAATTGGAATCCCACCAATGGTAGGTTTGGCAGAAGCATTAAAGGATAAGGCAGAGGTTCAGATTGTGGCAGGCTACAGGGATGAACTTTTTCTTACTAAGGAATTGCAGGAAAACGGAAGTCTTTATATCGCAACGGAAGACGGAAGCTGCGGAACTAAGGGAACGGTTATTGATGCCATAAAGGATAAAGAAATACAGGGAGACGTAATATACGCCTGTGGTCCAACACCTATGCTTAGGGCGATTAAAGAATATGCCATGGAAAAAGGAATAGAGTGTCAGCTTTCATTAGAAGAGAGAATGGCATGCGGTATTGGGGCGTGCCTTGCCTGTGTGTGTAAGTCAAAGGATAAGGATGCTCATTCAAATGTAAACAACAAACGTATTTGTAAGGATGGTCCGGTATTTTTGGCAGAGGAGGTAGAACTGTAATGAACACAAAAGTTAATATTGCGGGAGTTGAATTTAAAAATCCGGTTATGGTTGCCTCAGGAACTTTCGGTTCCGGAGCTGAATACGGAGAGTTTGTAGATTTAAACAGACTTGGAGCAGTAGTTACAAAAGGTGTGGCAAATGTACCATGGGAAGGAAATCCTACACCGAGAATTGCAGAAACTTACGGTGGAATGCTTAATGCAGTGGGACTTCAAAATCCGGGATATGATTTATTTGCCAAAAGAGATATTCCGTATTTACAGAACTATGATACCAATATAATTGTAAATGTATGTGGAAGAACTACGGAAGATTACATTGACGTAGTGGAAAAATTAGGACACGAAAGTGTTGATATGTTGGAAATAAATATTTCATGCCCGAATGTGAAGCATGGTGGAATTGCATTCGGTCAGGATCCAAAGGCGGTTGAGGCTATAACCAAGGCTGTAAAAGCGGTTGCAAAACAGCCGGTTATTATGAAATTAAGTCCAAATGTTACAGACATAACGGAAATGGCAAGAGCTGCAGAGGTAGGTGGCGCAGATGCTTTGTCTTTAATTAATACATTAACAGGAATGCAGATTGATGTTGAAAGACAGAAGTTTGTTTTAGCTAACAAAACAGGAGGATTATCAGGTCCTGCAATTAAACCTGTAGCTGTAAGAATGGTATATCAGGTGGCAAATGCGGTTAAAGTTCCTATTATTGGAATGGGCGGAATTGCAAGTGCTAAGGATGCTCTTGAATTTATATTAGCAGGTGCCACGGCAGTGTCGGTAGGAACGGCCAACTTTAACAATCCAAATACCACAATAGAAGTTATTGAAGGAATTGAGGATTATATGGAAAGACATGGAGTTGAAGATATAAACAATCTGATAGGAAGTGTTAAGTAAATTGAATATTTATAATAAGGAGATTTAACAATGGAAGCATATAAGAGTGAGTTTATAGAATTTATGGTAGAAAGTGATGTTTTAAAGTTTGGAGAGTTTACACTCAAAAGTGGTAGAAAATCTCCATTTTTTATGAATGCAGGAGCTTATGTTACAGGTTCCCAGCTTCACAGATTAGGTCAGTATTATGCAAAGGCAATACACGACAGATATGGTGATGATTTTGATGTGCTTTTCGGACCGGCATATAAGGGAATACCCCTTGCAGTGGTTACAGCTATTGCATTTAATGAATTATATGGAAAAGAAATCCGTTATTGTTCAGATAGAAAAGAAGAGAAAGACCACGGAGCAGACAAGGGAAGCTTCCTTGGAAGCACTTTAAAAGACGGTGACAGAGTGGTAATGATTGAAGATGTTACAACATCAGGTAAGTCTATGGAGGAAACAGTTCCAAAAGTAAAGGGAGCAGCAGATGTTACCATTGTAGGACTTATGGTTTCCCTTGACAGGATGGAAGTCGGAAAAGGTGGAGAAAAATGTGCCCTTGATGAAGTAAAGGATCTTTACGGATTTGAAACTAATGCCATTGTTACTATGGCAGATGTTGTGGAGCATTTATACAACAGAGAATGCAACGGAAAAGTTGTGATTAACGATGAGATAAAGTCAGCAATTGATAAGTATTATGAACAGTATGGTGCTAAATAGTCAGGAGATGCAAGTTGACAAAAACAGATAGAAGAGTCAGAAATTTTGGCAGATTATTTTTTGTACTTTATATGCTTGCTGCACTTTATTTTATGTTTTTATCGGAGACCTTAGACAGGTCAATGATTAGCAAAGAGTACAGGTACAATCTTACGTTATTTAAAGAAATAACGAGATTTTGGAACATGCGGCATACCTACGGTTGGAATGTAACTATTGCGAATTTAGTTGGAAATGTTGTATGTTTTATGCCGTTTGGCTTTTTGCTTCCAACTATTTCAAAGAAGAAAATATGCAAAAACATTATTAGTGTTACTCTTTTTGCCATGCTTTTTAGCCTTGCAATAGAGACAGCGCAGCTTCTGTTAAAGGTTGGGGCATTTGATGTTGATGATATTTTCTTAAACACCATAGGCGGTTTTTTAGGTTATGTAACAATGAAGTTTACAAGGGTGCGAAAGCACATATAAAGATACATAAAAAACAGATTGAGGGTAAATATAAGTGAGAAAGAGCAAGAAAGTAAGATTAGAAGAGAAAGAAGATAAAAAAGCAAAAAAAATTCCTCTTAGAAAGTATACAAAAGGTGGAAAATCCTCTACACTTATTGCCATTGAGAGCTTGCTGGTTATTATTTTGGCAATTGCAATTTCCGTGGCAATGAAAGGAAAAGCAGGAATTTACGTAGGTCTTTTGACTTTGTTTGCTTTTATTACATCTATTGCAGGGTTTATTGTAGGGATAAACAGCTTTAAAGAAGAGAATAAATTTATGATGTATACATACATTGGAACCATTGCCAATGCAGTTATATGGCTTGGAGTTTTGGGAATGTATTTAATTTATATTTAATGAGGTGCGTGTATGGATATCGTAAGAGAACGTTATGATATGGCAATAAGCAGAATTAATGAAATTGCCGGTGAAAGTCTCATAAAAGAGCCTTATGGAGATTATTTCAGAAGAACTGCAAAGTTTATTTGTCATTTAGACAACATATATCAGAAAATAATCAGCGGTGAAATAAAAAAGTTAGAGCTTAGGGAATTAGAACGCATTAACTATGATTTATATAGTGATGTATATAATGAAAATTATAGTGAAAGCTATGCAAATCCTGAGTTCGCAGTGAAAAAGCTTGGAGATGACTATGGAAAGATGCTGTGTTTTCTGTATGAACAAATAAGGAAAACTATCGGAAATCTTTATAGAAAACAGGAAGAAATCTCAGTATCATGGTTTGAACTTTTTATAGAAATATATGTTGATTTTGAGGCTATGGAGGACATAACCGTAGATGGAGTCAGGGAAACTCTCTGTTCCTTTATGAGAGATAATACTGAGATTTTTACTGAAGCTTCAGTTGATGCCATGATTAATCCTGACAATACCTTTGCAACGGATATTGTTACAAAAAGCGACCTGCAGGACTTGAGATATTTATATTATTACGGAGAACACGTGGGATATAATGAAATAGAAATGGCAAAATATCTTAATTCATTAGATCAGGAGAAAATCGACAGTTTAGCCTTTGTATACACGGAAGGGTACAGAAAGGGATTTATTAATACCGGAAAAGATTTATCAATTAAAGAAACTGTTGATATAAGATATAATATTGGATTTGAGCGAATTGTAAAAGCGGCCATTAAAAATTTTGAAAAAATGGGACTTAAGCCGGTTATTTACCCTAGAGGATATGGGTCTACAAATTTTAACAGGCAATACTGGTTTGACCACAAGTTTGACGAAGCATTGTACTTAGATAAGGCTTATGTAAAAAGAAAACTGGAAGTTTCTAAACAGGCTTTTGAAAACAGAAAAGAAATGGCTTCTAAAATGGCAGGTCCTGCTGTAATAGAGGTGTTTGGTGAAAATCCTTTTGAACCGGAAAACAAAAAAGAGGCATATTCCCTTGACGGAAAGCAGCAGAAGCTTAAGGTTGAGTTTACCATGGAGTATCAGCAAATCATTCAGGAATATATAAAAGGGGACGAAAGAAGTTTTACCATTATAGCATTCCCAATACCGGAATTTGGTGAGAATTTCAGGGAAATGTTCGATGCCACAGTGGAAATTAACACATTAGATGAGAAAAAATATGCAAAGGTTCAGCAATGTTTAATTAATGCCTTAGATAAAGCAGTTTATGTGAAAGTAAAAGGTCAGGGCAGGAACAAAACAGATATTAAGGTTATGATGCATGAACTGGCAAATCCTGAAAAAGAAACTAACTTTGAAAACTGTCTTGCAGACGTAAACATTCCTTTAGGGGAGGTTTTTACATCGCCTAAGCTTAAGGGAACTCAGGGACTATTACATGTAAGTGAAGTTTATTTAGGAAAACTTAAATATAAAAATTTTGAAATGACCTTTGAAGATGGAAAGGTTAAAGATTATAACTGTAGCAACTTTGATAGCGAAGAGGAAAATAAAATATATATAAAAGAAAATGTTTTATATAATCATGAAACTCTTCCTATAGGTGAATTTGCCATTGGTACTAATACAACAGCTTATGCTATGGCAGGAAAGTTTGGGGCAGTGTATAAGCTTCCTATTTTAATTGTGGAAAAAATGGGTCCTCATTTTGCAGTGGGAGATACCTGTTACAGTTATGAGGAAGAAATTAAAACCTATAACCCTGACGGAAAAGAAATCGTGGCCAGGGAAAATGAAGTATCGGCTCTTAGAAAAACTGATATTTCAAAGGCATATTTCGGATGTCATACAGATATAACCATTCCTTATGATGAAATAGGTGAAATTACGGCTGTAACTAAGGCAGGAGAAGAGATTACCATTATAAAGAATGGAAAATTTGTACTTGACGGCACGGAAATGTTAAATAAACCGTTATAAGTATGATTTTTTTCTTCATAATTTGTAAGTATTATGATACAATGAAGATTGTTGAAAAAATAACATATTTATCGAAAAGAAAAAGGAGAGCAAAATGTCTAAAGTAGGTATTGTAATGGGCAGTGATTCAGATCTGCCGGTAATGAGCAAAGCAGCAGAATTCCTTGATAAGATGGGAATTGATTATGAGATGACCATTATTTCAGCTCACAGAGAGCCGGATATATTCTTTGAATGGGCAAAAGGTGCAGAAGAAAGAGGAATTAAGGTTATAATAGCAGGAGCAGGAAAGGCAGCTCATCTTCCTGGAATGTGTGCAGCATTATTCCCAATGCCGGTTATTGGTATACCTATGAAGACTTCTGATTTAGGAGGAGTTGATTCACTATATTCTATCGTACAGATGCCATCAGGCATTCCTGTGGCTACAGTTGCCATTAATGGGGGACAGAATGCAGGAATCCTGGCAGCAAAGATTCTTGCCACATCAGATAATGACATTTTAAATAAACTAAAAGATTTCAGCAGGGAGATGAAAGATTCTGTTGTTGAAAAAGACGCCAGGTTAAAAGAAACCGGATACAAGAATTATTAGAGAAAACAAGAAGGAGTTTAATATGGATTACAAGAAGGCAGGAGTAGATATTGAAGCAGGATATAAGTCAGTTGAATTAATGAAAAAGCACATTAAGGAAACAATGAGACCGGAAGTGTTAGGTGGTATTGGTGGTTTTGCCGGTGCATTTGACATGGGCAAAATTAAAGGAATGGAGGAACCTGTTCTTTTATCAGGAACTGACGGATGTGGTACAAAAGTAAAATTAGCTTTTGTTATGGATAAGCATGACACAATAGGAATTGACTGTGTTGCCATGTGTGTTAATGATATTGCATGTTCAGGTGGAGAGCCTTTATTCTTCCTTGATTATATTGCATGTGGAAAGAACTATCCTGAAAAGATTGCTACTATTGTAAGTGGTGTGGCAGAAGGCTGTAAGCAGTCAGGGGCAGCACTTGTAGGTGGCGAGACAGCAGAACATCCAGGACTTATGCCGGTAGATGAATATGATTTGGCAGGATTTGCAGTAGGTGTGGTAGATAAAAAGGATTTAATTACAGGAGAAAACATTAAACCGGGAGACAAGCTTATTGGTATTGCTTCAACAGGTGTTCACAGCAATGGATTTTCCCTTGTAAGAAAAGTCTTTGACATGACAGAGGAAACTCTTAATACATATTATGATGAATTAGGAAAGACATTAGGAGAGGCATTAATTGCTCCTACAAGAATATATGTTAAGGCATTGAGAAATGTTAAGGATGCAGGAGTTAAAATAAAGGGATGCAGCCATATTACAGGTGGCGGATTCTATGAAAATATTCCTAGAATGTTACCTGATGGCGTAAAGGCAGTAGTTAAAAAGGACAGCTACAAGGTTCCTGCACTTTTTGACCTTCTTGCAAAAGAGGGAGATATTGCAGAGGAAATGATGTACAATACTTTCAATATGGGTATTGGCATGGTACTGGCAATTGATGAAACAGATGTAGAAAAGACAATGGAAGCATTAAAGGCAGCAGGCGAAACATGTTATGAATTAGGATATGTTGAAGCCGGAGAAAAAGGTGTTGAATTATGTTAAGAGTTGGAGTTTTAGTTTCCGGTGGAGGAACAAACCTTCAGGCAATAATTGATGCAGTTAAAAGTGGAGACATTACAAATGCTTCAATAGAAGTAGTTATTAGTAATAAAAAAGATGCATATGCCCTTACAAGGGCAAAGGAAAATGGCATAGCAGCTGAATCAGTATGTATAAAGGATTTTGAAAGCAGGGAAAAGTTTAATGATGCTTTAATAGAAAAGATTGATTCATACAATTTAGACCTTATTGTATTAGCCGGATTTTTAGTTGTGTTGCCGCCTGAACTTATTGCAAAATACAGAAACAGAATTATAAATATTCATCCGTCTTTAATACCATCATTTTGCGGTAACGGATTTTATGGATTACATGTTCATGAAAAAGCGTTAGAAAGAGGTGTTAAGGTTACAGGTGCCACGGTGCATTTTGTAGATGAAGGTACAGATACAGGTCCTATTATTTACCAGAAGGCTGTTGAAGTATTGCCGGGAGATACACCGGAAATTTTGCAGAAGCGTGTTATGGAGCAGGCTGAATGGAAGATTTTACCAAAGGCCATCAACGACATAGCAAACGGAATTATTTGAGGAGGAAACGTTTATAGAAAATGAAGAAGTTCATTTTTAGGAATGTTTCCGACGAATTGCCAACCACCGAAGGTAGGAGGCGTTACATATTTAAGGAGAGACAAAGATGAAAGTTTTAATTGTTGGAAGTGGTGGAAGAGAGCATGCTGTTGCAACTTCAGTTGCAAAAAGCAGCAAAGTTGATAAGATTTACTGTGCACCGGGAAATGCAGGAATCGGACAGATAGCTGAATGTGTTAATATTGGTGCAATGGAATTTGACAAGTTAGTTGACTTTGCAAAGGAAAATGAAATTGATCTTACGGTAGTAGGAATGGATGATCCTTTAGTTGGTGGTATAGTTGACAAGTTTGAAGAGGCAGGACTTAGAGTGTTTGGCCCAAGAAAAAATGCTGCAATACTTGAAGGCTCAAAGGCTTTCTCAAAAGATTTAATGAAGAAATATAATATTCCTACAGCAGGATATGAGAACTTTACTTCACCTGAGGCAGCAATGGAATATCTTGAAACTTCCAAGTATCCTATAGTTCTTAAGGCAGACGGGCTGGCTCTTGGTAAAGGGGTGCTTATCTGTCAGACAAAGGAAGAAGCTATGGATGGTGTTAAAGAACTGATGCTTGATAAGAAGTTTGGTAATGCCGGAAATACTATTGTTATAGAAGAATTTATGACAGGACGTGAGGTTTCAGTTCTTTCTTATGTAGATGGAAAAACAATTAAAATTATGACATCAGCACAGGATCATAAACGTGCAAAGGATGGTGATAAGGGACTTAACACCGGAGGAATGGGAACATTCTCACCAAGTCCGTTTTACACACCAGAAGTTGATGAATTTTGTAAGAAATATATATATCAGGCAACCGTTGATGCAATGGCTTCTGAGGGAAGAGAATTTAAGGGAATTATTTTCTTTGGACTTATGCTTACTGAAGATGGACCAAAGGTACTTGAATACAATGCAAGATTCGGTGATCCTGAAGCACAGGTAGTTCTTCCAAGAATGAAAAATGACATTGTTGATGTTTTTGAAGCATGTATTGACGGGACTCTTGATAAGATTGAATTAGAGTTTGAGGATAATGCAGCAGTTTGTGTCGTTTTAGCCAGCGACGGATATCCGGTTTCTTATGAAAAGGGCTTTGAAATCAAAGGATTGGAAAACTTTGAAAACAAAGAAGGATATTATGTTTTCCATGCAGGAACTAAATTATCTGATGGGAAAATAGTTACTAATGGAGGTCGTGTCCTAGGTGTTACAGCTAAGGGAGCTAACCTTAAAGAAGCAAGAGCCAACGCATATGAAGCAACAAAATTAATTGATTTTGAAAATAAATATATGCGTAATGACATAGGAAAGGCTATAGACGAGGCATAATTGTCATATAATTAAGGTTTAAGAATAAATAATAAAAGATACACAAGAATCTTTTGTAAAAGGATGGTAATGATATGATGAAAATTAGAAATCTGTGGGTAACGGTTGTAACTTTATTTGTTTTAGTTATTGGAACTGCTACATGTGTAAGTGCAGACCAGGCAACGGATTTGTCTTCACTAAAGGTATATGCAGTAGATGCAGCAGGAAATAAGACAGAAGTTAAGATGAATTTTAATTCAACTACTTATACGTATAATCTTACAGTGTTGTCTACTACTGAAAAAATTCAGATAGAAGCAGTGCCGGCTGATTCCACATCTAAAGCTGTTGTTGAAAAAGAGTGGGCAAACACAAAGATGGATACAGGAAAAAACTTAACAGAAGTATCTGTAACATCAACAAGTGGAACTGTTCAGAAATATACTTTGAATACAACAAAGCTGACTGCTGATGAAGATGAATCATATAAGGCAGAAAATGGAGATGGTTCAAATACATCTGACACTCCGAAAACAGACAGCAGTTCTAAGGAAACAACGGTAAAAGTAGGAAAGAAACAGATGAAAATATCTTCATCTTTTCCAAAAGCAGATATTCCTGACGGATTTACAAAGTCAAGTGAAAAATACAATGATAAGAAGTATACATGTATCAAAGGCGAAGTAAAGAAAATCACTGCATTTTACCTTTATAATGATGATACAAAGGGATTTTATATATATGACAAGGATAAAGATGTATTTTATCCAATGTATAATATAAAAATCAAAAGCAGAATGTATACCATTGTAAAACCGGAAAAAACAGATGGTATTCTTAAGAATTATGACAAGAAGAAAATAACAATAGTTGATAATGAAGTAAATGCCTGGGCATTAGATGAAGAGCAGGGAATGTATTTAGTTTATGCCATGAACTGGAATGGAGAAACAAATCTTTACTGCTATGATGATAATGAGAAGTGCTTCCAGAGATATTTAGTATCAAATGATGCAAATAATCAGTCAGAGGCAGCAGCTAAAGCCTATAATAACCTTGAAAAAGATTATAACAAGCTTGTGGAAAAATATAATATTTTCTTAAAAGTTATGTGTGGATTGGTTGTTGTTATAATTATTTTGATTTTCCTGTGTATTAACATTGGTTTAAACAAAAAGGAAAAGAGGATTAAGAAAGACAAAGACAACAATTATAAGCCTGATGTAGAGGAAACAAAAGAAGAGAGTCCTAAAAAGAAAAAGAAGAAGTCAAAGAAAGAAAAGAAGGCAGAAGAGGAAGAAGATATAGATAATATTGATTCTGAAGAGCCTTTAGAAGAAATTGAAGAGCCTGTAGAGGAATTTATTCCGGAAGATATACAGGAGAATGTGCAGGAAGACAATGAAGAGGCTCCTACATTTAACCTTGAATCAGATGAGCTTACACCGGAAGAGGAAGATGATTCATCAAAGTTCTTTGGAAGAGATGTTATGACAAGAACTTATGGTGACCAGCCTACTTTTGGTTCGGATTTAGAATCTGATGAAGGATTTTACGGTGGAGAAGATGATGAAGACGGAGAAGTTTTCATTGATATTACAGAGGATGAAACCGTAGAAGAAATTCCTGAAACTGTAGAAGATAATCAGGAGAAAGCACCGGAGACAATTTCAAAAGAAGAAAAAATTGAAAATGATACAAAGGCAGCTCAAAAAGAAACGGAAGAAGATATAAAAGAAACATTAAAGTCCATGCTTGCTGATGATGAAGAAGAGGACGATGATGATTTTGAATTTATTGATATTAATTAATAAGTAGCAGATAATAACAAAGGAGTGATTCTAACAAAAATACAGGTTAGAGTTACTCCTTTCTTAAAAAACAGTTTAAATATTTGACATAAATAATGGTTATACTTTATATCTGACAATAATATGGAGGAAGAACAGATGGGAAAATATGTTTTTACGCAACAGGCTGATAGGGCATTAGCCTATGCTAATTATATTGCTCACCTTTGTAAAATTAAATATATAGGAACAGAACATATTTTAGCCGGTATGTGCAGAGTGGCAGACAGTGTTACGGCTAAACTGCTTAGTCACTACAAATTCACATATTCAGATGTTATCGGGTTTATGGAAGCAGGTTATGACGTGGATATTAAGGCGAAGGACGTTATACCGGATAAAAGACAGTTAGAATATAATTATAAAGCTAATTTAATATTGGAAAATGCCTATAGTGAAGCTAATATGCAGGGACTTAAGGAAATAGGAACCGAGCATATTTTAATGGCAATGGTTACAGATAGAACATGTGAAGCCGGCAAAATACTTACCAGTTATGATGTTAATACAAAGAAAGTATGCATGGATATATTAAGGCTTTGTGGTCGCAGTCAAAGTGAGGCAAAGAAGTATTTTAAGGATGACAGAAAAGGAAATGGCAGACAAAGCAGAAAAACAGCCTTGGAAAAATACGGAAGAAATCTAACTGAAGAAGCAAGAGAAGGCAAGTTAGACCCGGTTATAGGCAGGGATATTGAAATTCAAAGAGCATTGCAGATACTTAGCAGGAAAACAAAGAACAATCCTTGTTTAATTGGAGAGCCGGGAGTTGGAAAAACAGCTATCGTTGAGGCAATTGCCACAAGAATTGTGGAGGGAAAAGTTCCAAAAAACATGGAGGACAAGGAAATCATAAGTCTTGATTTAACCGGCACCGTGGCAGGGGCTAAGTACAGAGGAGAATTTGAAGACAGATTAAAAAGTATCATAGATGAAGTTGAGGCAGCAGGAAATGTAATAATATTTATTGATGAAATTCATATGATTGTAGGGGCAGGAAGTGCTGAAGGCTCAATGGATGCTTCTAATATATTAAAGCCTTCCCTTACAAAGGGAACTTTGCAGGTAATAGGTGCCACAACTATTAATGAATACAGAAAATATTTTGAAAAGGATGCTGCTTTAGAAAGAAGGTTCCAGCCAATAACAGTAGAAGAACCAACTAAGGAGCATGCAATAGAAATTCTTAAAGGCCTAAGAAAGTCCTATGAGGATTTCCACAAAATAAATATTACTGATGAAGCCATTGAAGCAGCGGTAAAACTGTCAATGAGATATATTAACGACAGAAATCTGCCGGATAAGGCAATTGACTTAATAGATGAAGCCTGCTCAAAGAAACGTATTCATGAGGATCCGAAGCCTAAGGCTATTAGAAATAAAGAGATACAAATAGCTGAACTTAAATTAGAATTGGATATGTATGTTAGAAATGCTGATTTTAGTACAGCAGCAGAAATTAAAAAGAAGCTGGACAAATTAGAAAACAGGGTAAAGATTGAAAATGAAAAGTGGGAATTATCAGAGAAGGAAAACAGACAGAAGATTACTGACAGGGAAATTGAGGATATAGTATCAATGTGGACCGGTATTCCTGTTACTAAATTAGAAAAAAATGAGCAAAAGAGACTTCTTAAACTGGAAGAAGTTTTGCATAAACGAATGGTAGGACAGGATGAGGCAGTAAGTGCCGTGGCAAAAGCCGTAAGAAGAGGTCGTGTAGGACTTAAAAATCCTAACAGACCTATAGGTTCATTTTTGTTTTTAGGGCCTACAGGTGTGGGAAAAACAGAGCTTTCAAAGGCTTTGGCAGAAGCTGTTTTTGGCACCGAGGATTCCATTATCAGAATTGATATGTCTGAATATATGGAAAAACACAGTGTCTCAAAAATGATAGGTTCACCTCCGGGATATGTGGGATATGATGAGGGCGGTCAGCTCAGTGATAAGGTAAGAAGAAATCCTTATTCTGTTATTCTTTTTGATGAAGTGGAAAAAGCCCATCCGGATGTATTTAATGTACTTTTACAGGTGTTAGATGACGGTCATATTACAGACTCAAAGGGTCGGAAAGTAAGCTTTAAGAATACTATTATCATTATGACAAGTAATGTGGGAGCAAACAGAATTGTGGATCCGAAAAATTTAGGCTTTGGTGTTGTAAATGACGAAAAGAAGGACTACGAAAAAATGAAATCTGACGTTATGGAAGAAGTTAAGCTTATGTTTAAGCCTGAGTTTATCAACAGAATTGATGACATAATAGTATTCCATTCTCTTACTGAAAAAGAGGTTAAAAATATCGTAGGCATAATGCTTAAAAATCTGGCAAAACAGATAAAAGAGCAAATGGCAATAGAACTTAAATTTACGGAGACCTTAAAAAATATGATAGCTAAGGAAAGCTATGACAAAAAATTCGGAGCAAGACCACTTAGAAGGAAAATTCAGTCAAAGGTGGAGGATGCTTTAGCAGAAGAGGTGCTTTCCGGCAATGTAAATAACAATGATAAAGTTACTGTTTCATGTAAAAATGGAAAGGTAACCTTTAAGGTGGACAGGGAAAATAAGCAGGAAAATTAATTGAAAAAAAGTTATAAAAAATTCATACTTTTTTCGCAATTATTTGTAGTTTTATGGTACAATGTTCATATCTAGAGAAAGGTCACCAAAGTGACAGTGAACAGGAGGATGAAATGGCAACAGTCAAGGAATTAATCAAAAAAGAAAGTAACGGATCAATTAGTTTTGGTAACTATGATTTACCGGAAAAGAAGAAACTTGCAGATTTTGAGGTAGCAGGTGACTTGTATAAGGTAAAGACATGGAATGAAATGACAAAATTAGAAAGAAACGGAACTTTTGTGTATGAATCAATTCCGGGAACAGCAGTAAATGTTTTTAAAGAGACAGCAGATGAAGTTACTTTCTTCGTTGAAGGTACAGGACAGACACAGATTACATTAGAATTAGAATCAAACAAGGAATACAGTGTGTTTGTGGATGACAAGGATTTAGGCGTTTCTAAAACTGATGTTGGAGGAAAGATTACATTTGACGTTGACTTGCAAAAAGGCAGCATGACCGTGGTTAAAGTTGTAGCTGCATAAACAGGTACGAAATTAACGAAGCTGTTGTATTAATGTGAATATAATTTTGCATTAGTACAGCAGCATTGTTTTTTATATAATAAACTAATTGGGAAAAGGAAAAATATGGCAAAATCAGGAAAAACAGTATTCTTCTGTAAAGAGTGCGGATATGAATCCTCAAAGTGGATGGGAGTGTGTCCGGGGTGCAGGGAAGTAGGCACTTTTGTGGAAGAATTGGTTAAAAATAACGGTAAGCAGACAAAAAGAAGTCTGTTAAACAGCAAGCCTGTGGCTATTAATGAAGTTACGGCTAATGATGAAGAAAGAATAACTACGGGATTTACTGAATTAGACAGGGTTTTAGGTGGCGGAATAGTTCCCGGAGCACTTATTTTGGTAGGGGGAGATCCGGGAATAGGAAAGTCCACACTTTTACTTCAGGTATGTAGAAATATGTCAGGGGCAGGAAAAAACATACTTTATATATCAGGAGAAGAGTCCTTAAAACAAATAAAACTTAGAGCTAACAGAATGGGAAAGTTTAGTGACAATCTTAAGCTGCTTGCAGAAACCAGTCTTGACTCCATTGAAAGTGTGATAACAGAGGTAAAGCCTGATGCAGTGGTAATAGATTCCATTCAAACCATTTTTAGGGAAGACATTAGTTCGGCTCCGGGAAGTGTAAGTCAGGTAAGGGAGTCAACTAATACTCTTATGCAAATAGCGAAGGGAAATACCATTCCCGTTTTTATAGTAGGTCATGTAACAAAAGAAGGCGTAGTGGCAGGCCCAAGAGTCCTTGAACACATGGTAGATACTGTACTTTATTTTGAAGGGGACAGACATGCTGCATATAGAATTATAAGAGGCGTAAAAAACAGATTCGGTTCCACAAATGAAATAGGTGTTTTTGAAATGAGAGAGGATGGGCTAAAGCAGGTGCTTAATCCTTCTGAATTTATGCTTTCAGGAAGACCGGAGGATGCATCAGGTTCTGTGGTGGCATGCCTTATGGAGGGAACAAGACCTATATTAGTAGAGGTTCAGGCACTTATATCCCATACTAACTTTGGAATGCCAAGAAGAACATCTGTAGGTACTGATTACAACAAGGTTAATCTTCTTATGGCAGTTATTGAGAAAAAAATGGGAATACAAATGGGAGATTATGATGCCTATGTTAATATTGCAGGAGGAATGAAAATAACAGAGCCGGCTCTTGATTTAGCTTTGGTTATGGCATTAATCAGTAGCTACAAAAACCGTCCCTTAGATTCTAAGACCATTGTTTTTGGGGAAGTAGGCTTAGCAGGAGAAGTAAGAGCGGTGTCTCAGGCACAGCAAAGAGTAATGGAAGCAAAAAAACTGGGATTTAAAAGATGTATTATGCCTGAAGTATCTGTGGGAAATTTGAAAAATACGGAAGGAATTGAATTAGTTGGTGTAAGAAATATAAATGAGGCAGCTAATGTAATATAAGCTGCCTAAAAAGAAAAAGTTCTGAATACCTTTAAAAAGGACTCAGAACTCTTTAAATAGCAGGGGTGGTAGGAATCGAACCCACCTCTGGAGTTTTGGAGACTCTTATTCTACCGATGAACTACACCCCTATTTGCAATTTTGCACAACAAAGATATTTATACCATAATTAGATTTCACTGTCAAGAAAAATATGTCATATTTTTGTGAAGTTATGTCATATTTCTTTCAGGGATATCATATTTTAGGTTTAATTGTTTGGAAAAATTAAATGTGTTATGTTGAATATATATAAAAAGTAGGAGGTATACATTTATGAAAAAAAGATTAATGATATTGTGTCTTGCTGTTGCATTGATTATAACATCATTGCCGGGACAAAACGGTTTGAAAAATGTGAAGGCGGAAGATGAAGGAGCAATTAATGACGGAGTATATGTTATTCAATCGGTCTATAACCAAAAAGCAATAACCCAGACAGATGTATCAAATTATTATGCTGATTGCGTTGTATGGAATACTGATGCCCTAAGTGACTTAGCGAGATTTAATGTAAAGAAAGAAGGAGAATATTATACATTTACAAATACTGTTACGGACAAAACTATGAAAATAACAGGAAAAAGTAATGGTGATAAGCTGGATTTTAATGGAAATGATGGTACGGATATTTACAAATGGAAACTGGTTCCTATAACAGAAGGCAAATATGAAGGTTGTTATTATATTGTGTCTGCTGTAAAAAACGACAACGGTGAGGAGGAATGTGCGGAAATTATCAGTGATGATGACAAAAGGGATAAAGATGGTGCTCAGGTTCGTTTGTGGACTAAAGCAAAAAGTATAGATTATGAACCGAGACAAATATGGAAGTTAAAAAAGACCAGTGTGGAATATAATGGATTTACAGAGGAAATGAATGACACCATGGTAAATGCGTTTAAAGATTACTATTATAAATACTATGAAAAAACAGGGTATATGACATTTCATAGTAGTGATGATGGTTTTTGGGGAGAGGCAGAAATAATGGAAGCACTTCTTGATGGCTATGAAACAACAGGTAAAGCAATATATAAAGATATGTTTGTTACAACTTATAAAGATTTTATAGCAACCAACGGAGAAGATTGGGCATGGAAGGATTGGAATGACGATTTGGCATGGGCAGTCTTGGCATCGGTTAGAGCATATATTTTGTTTGGTGATGAACAATACTTAACATATGGTAAACATAATTATGATTTAATGTACGAAAGAGCAAATAAGAGAAGCGACGGAATGCTTATATGGAAAATGAATCATGAGAATGATGATACAACATCCTGTATTAATGGACCTGCAACAGTGGGGGCATGCTATCTGGCTGAAGCAACGGGGGATATGTCTTATTATGAAAAAGCAAAAAAACTGTATTCAGCCTGGAGAAACAGTTCTATGTATGTACGAGAAGGAGAGGAAATAGGGCATGTCTGGGATACAATGCATGAATACTGGTGCTCAACATATAATCAGGGGACATTTATTGGAGCGGCAACAATGCTTTATGAACACTTTGGAGACAATAGTTATTATGAAGATGCCTGCAATGCTGTAAATCATACAATGAAAGCTTTGTGTTATAACAATATATTAATTAAGGAAGATGCATATATCACAGACAACTCAAAAATGCGTGGAATTTTAATGAGATATTTAAGAAAGTTCATAGTGGATTTCAACAGACCGGAATATTTATCATTCTTCCGGGATAATGCAAAAATAGCATGGATGAATAAAAACTCAAAGAATTTGCAATGGTGTGTATGGAATAAGAAAACATCAGAAGATGTAACATGGGAATGCTACACAGCGTATAATGCCATATCTCTTATGGCAAATATGCCTACATATTCTGACAGACTTGAAAGAGATGCATATTCACTTATAGAAGCAGAGGATATGGACTATACTAAAGGTTTGATTTCTGAAAACAGTGATAACACCAGTGGAGGAAGAAGTCTGGGTGGAATTAATAGTGGAGATTACACTGCATACTATAACGTTGATTTTGGAAAAACAGGATGTTCAAAAGTTAAACTTAGATATTCAAGAAAAACAGAAGATGCAGAAAAAAAGGGGAGAATAGAAATAAGGCTTGGTTCTACAAATGGAACCATAATTGCAAGTGTTCCATTAGATAATACAGGTGACTGGAGTGATTGGAGAGAAATTTCTGTTGATACAGCAAGAGTAAAGGGTGTACAAAATTTATATGTCATTTTCAAGTCAGATACTGAACATGTATGTAATTTGGACTATATACAGTTTGAAAAGGCAACAGATAATTCCCAGGGATATATGTTTCTTTATTCAGAGTCTAATGATAAATATGCCCAGTTGAAAAATGGAACAAAAGATACAACTATTTTAGCAAGAAGTACCAGTAGAGGAGATTGGGAGCAAATAGGTATAGTTAATAATTCTGATGGTACAGTTTCATTTAAGTCTTTAGTTACTGAAAAATATATAAGGGCAGCATATGGCTCAAATGGATATTATATTACTGCAAATGCAGATACCATTGATGATGAGTCAAAATTTATAGTTGAAAACTTAAATGAAGAATCAGATGATACATCGGTGGCAATAAAATCTGTTAAGACAGGTAAATACCTGTTAGTTGACCCTGAAGATGAAGAAATGTATATTCTGGCTAATGCAGATAAAGTGACAGGAAATCAAGAAAAATTCAGGTTTTTAACAGCAGATGGAAGCAAAATTTTGCCTAAAGGTGCAATATATAATATTGTAACAAGCCCTGAACTAAAAATAGAGGGATACCAGATAAGTACAACATTAGGAGGAATAAGAACTATTGCGTCTGTTGAACCCAAAATAAATGAAGAACAAGTTGTAAAGTGGGGATTTATTTATGGTGTGTCAGAAGTAGACGGTATAAAAACCAATATTAAGGAATCAGAGATGGTCGTTAATAGTAGTAATAAATATATTGCAAGCTTTGAATCTACCGCTAATGGAACTGCTGCACAAAAATTTGGAGAATCCGATACGGCAACATACTATGTAAGAACAATAAAGTTCGGAGCATTTTCCACTAAGGAATTTACATCAAAGTATATGGTCAGGGCATATGCCGTACTGGATGATGGTACCTATGTATATGGAGACAATATTTCACAATATTCTATTTACGATGTTGCAAAAAATCTTTATGAAAATGTAAAGATGAATACAAAGGAAGCTCATGCCTATCTTTTTAATAAAATAGTTAAAGTTGTTAATAAGGATGCAAAAGAAATAGATTATGATTGGGGAAATACAATAGTCACTCCGTAGTCATAAAAGGAATAAAAAAAGGACTTTTACGCATAATTGTTTTAGGAAATAATTCATAAAAACAATTATGTAAAATAGTAATAAAAGCATACAAAATACGAAATAGTAAAAATATACAACAACTGTTATAAAATGATACTTGTATATAATTATTCTATGATATATCATACTTGATAAGAAATGAAATTATAAAGACAATGTGGATAGAAAGGAGGAGCCTGTATTGATTAAAGAAACCGTGGATGCAATTAGAATTGCAGAGTCAGATGCTGAAAAAACGGTAATGACGGCAAAGGATAATGCAATGAACATGAAAAATGACATTAAGATAAGGGCACAATCATATAGGGAAGAGGAAACAGATAAAGTGAAAGATAAAGCCCGCAGGGATATGGAAGAAACCATTAAAAGTTGCAGCGAGGCAGACAGAGAATTTAATGCAGAAATTGACAAGCAGGTAATAAAACTAAAGGAAGAGGCAGCAGAAAGGCAGCCAGAGGCAGTAAAAGCTGTAATTGATGCATTGTTTTAGGAGGTTTTTATGGCAGTTTTGCAAATGCAAAAAATTAATATATGCGCAATGAAAGCAAACCGGAAGAAAATTCTTGAGCTACTACAAAAACGTGGTTGTCTGGAGATAATTGAAAAGGATAAGGAAGATGAGGTTTTTACTAAAACCAATACGGCTACCCAGATTTCAATTTTTGAAAGGAATGTTTCTTTAGCTGAAAATGCCTTGGAAATTTTAGATATGTATGCACCTGAAAAGAAGTCAATGTTATCTTCTCTAGAGGGGAAGAAACAGATATCTGATTCGGAATATTTAAAGACAATTAGCGACCAACAGGAAATAATGTCTTTAGTGAACAGGATTATTCAGCAAAAGAAAAATCTTGATGAAAAGGAAAGTCAGATTGCAAAGTATCAGGATGAAATTAAGGCATTAAGCATATGGAAAAATCTTGATGTTCCAATGAATTATCAGGGAACAAAGGATACGGTGTTTATGTTAGGAAGTATCTTAGGAAGTTACACTCAGGAGATTTTAATTTCAGAAATTGAAAAAATAGAAGAGTTTCCAAAGGAAGTATATATTCAGGTAGTAGCTGCTGATAAATTCCAGACATACATTACCTGTATATGTATTAAGGACAAGACGGAAGAAACGGAGAAAGCGTTAAGGCAGCTGGGATTTACCAGGCCTCAGGTGGTGGCACATCACACGCCGGCTGTTTCAATTAAAAACAGAGGGAAGCGCATTGAAAATTTATACAGCGACATAGCTGAAATTAAGTCTGAACTTGCCCGGGAGGCATTAAGCAGACAGTCAATAGAAAGTGTTTCAGACTATTACACTGTAAGGGCTGATAAATACCGGGTTGTAGGAACCATTCTTCAGTCAAAGCACACGTTTTTTGTTAGTGGATTTATTCCGGTGAAAAAATCGGGAAAGTTAATTGAGGAGCTGGAAAAAAAGTTTGTTGTGGCTATTGATACGGAAGAGGTAGGGGAAGATGAAGATGTTCCCGTACTTCTTGAAAATAATAAGACTGCTGCGGCAGTGGAGGATGTGGTAACATCCTTCGGATATCCGGGCAAAAACGAAATCGACCCCACAGCCATTACGGCATTTTTCTATTATGTACTATTCGGTATTATGCTAAGTGATGCAGCCTATGGTTTAATAATATTTCTAGGTTGTCTGTTTGCACTAAAAAAATATCCGGGAATGTCACCAACCATGGAAAAGACTCTTAGAATGTTTAAAAACTGTGGAATTTCCACATTGGTATGGGGCATATTATTTGGCGGATATTTTGGAGATGCAATACAGGTTATTGCCAAAACTTTTTTTGACACCACAATAACCATTCCGGCATTATGGTTTGAACCTATAGAAAAGCCAATGGAAATGTTAATATACTGTATGATTTTCGGGATTATACATTTATTTACAGGACTGGCAATAAAGGGATACCAGCTGCTTAAGCAAAAGTATGTAATGGCATTTGTGTGTGACGTGGTTTTATGGTACGTGTTCTTAATAGGACTGATATTGCTATTAGTTCCAACATCATTATTTGCATCCCTTTCAGGAACAACAATAGTTTTTCCGGCAGGTATAAATATGCTGGCAAAGGTAATGGCATTAGGTGGAATGTTGGGAATACTTTTAATGGCAGGAAGAAGGGCAAAAAATCCTATAAAGAGACTGTTATTAGGAGCCTACAGCCTTTATGACACAACCAGCTGGCTCAGTGATTTGTTGTCATATTCAAGACTATTGGCATTAGGACTTGCCACAGGAGTAATTGCAAAGGTTATTAACACCATGGCAGCCATGGGAGGAAAAAGTATAGGCGGAGTTATACTTTTTATAGTGGTATTTGTATTTGGTCACACATTTAACCTGGCAATTAATCTTTTAGGTTCCTATGTTCACACCAACAGATTACAGTACGTTGAATTTTTTGGAAAGTTTTATGAAGGCGGAAGCAGAGAGTTTAAGCCTTTTAAGGAAAATACAAAATACATTAATGTAAAGGAGAATTAATTATGACATTTGGAGATTTTTTTGAAAATTTAGGATTATTTTATGCATTATTAGGTGCAGCTTTAGCAGTGTTAATGGCAGGTGCAGGTTCAGCCATTGGTGTAGGTATAGCAGGAAGAGCGGCGGCAGGAGTTATGACTGAAGACCCGTCAAAGTTTGCTAAGGTATTAGTTATGCAGTTACTTCCGGGTACTCAGGGACTTTACGGATTATTAATCGGTTTCGTTACATTATCAAAAATCGGAATCATTGGAGGAACTTCCGTACAGGTATCATCTCTTCAGGGACTTGAAATACTTGCGGCATGTCTTCCAATTGCAATTGTAGGTCTTATTTCTGCAAAGGCACAGGGAAAAACAGCAGCAGCAGGTATCGGAATTGTTGCAAGAAGACCTGAACAGTTTGCAAAGGCAATGTTATTCCCTGCAATGGTTGAAACATATGCTATTTTAGCACTTCTTATTTCATTCCTGGCAATTAACGGAATTTCATTGTAGGAGACGGTATTAAAGGAGATACGTTGAAAAGGAGAAGTGTATGAGTGGATTAGACAACATTGTGCAGGAAATTCATTCTCAGGCACAGAAGGAAGCAAACCGGATTTTAAATGAAGCTGAAGAATATTGCAACGAGTATATGGATGGTATAAAAGCTGACGTAGCAGTACAGGTAGAACAAATCAATAAAAAATCTTTAGCTGACAGAAAGTTATATGAGGAAAAAACAAAATCCGGTGGTGAATTTAGAAAAAGAAAAACCATACTTATGGCAAAACAGAGCTGCATTAATGAAGTAATTGAAAAAGCAGAAATGACTTTTTTAGAACTTGAAAGTGAAGAATACTTTAAACTAATGCTTGAATTATTTAAGGCTAATGTAACATGTGAAAAGGGGAAAATCCTGTTTAATGAAAAGGATTTAAGCCGGATGCCTCAATGGTTTAAGGATGAAATTAATCAGGCAGCAAAGGAAAAAGGCGGAGAAATTAAAATAAATGAAATGCCTGAAAACATTGATGGAGGATTTATTTTAACTTACGGTGATATTGAAGAAAACTGCACGGTAAAATCTCTGTTTATGGCAAATTCAGATAAGCTTAAAGATGTTGCCAATAAAGTATTATTTGGTACCGGAAATTAGGAGGTAATGCCATGGAAAAGGATTATACTTACGGTGTTGCCAGAATAAGGGCATTAGAGGGAAAGCTATTTTCTGATGATGATATGACGGCACTGTTGCAGTGTAGTGATTACAGTCAGTGCATTGCATTTCTAAAGTCCAAGGGCTGGGGAAATGGTGCAGATTCTTTAGAGAAAATGATTTCCATAGAAAAAAAGAATACATCTAAACTTATAAAAGAATTATCAGATGACAGTAATGAAATGGATATTCTTATGATAGGTGACGAGTATCATAACCTAAAGGCGGCAATTAAGCAGGTTTGTACAGACAGTAATAATGACAATATTTTCTATGAAGGAACTAAATTGTCTCCGGAGATTATTATGGAATCCATAAGGCAGGGAAAGTATCAGAAACTACCTGAAAATATGGAAAAGCCGGCTAAGGAAGCGGCAGATACATTGATTCAGACAGGAAGCGGACAGATATGCGATGTAATAATTGATAAGGCAGCTCTTGAGAAAATAAAGGAAATGGGAGAAAATTCCGAAAGTAAGTTAATTAGAAAATATGCCGATACGACAGTTACCATTGCTAATATAAAAATTGCAGTAAGATGTGCCGCCACAGGCAAAAACAGTGATTTTGTAAAAAAATGCGTTGTTAGCTGTGACGGAATAAGCATAAGGGATTTAGCAGCATCAGTAGATGGAGGCATGGAAGGTGTGTGTACTTATCTGGAAAGCACAGGGTTTAAAGATGGGGTAGATGCACTAAAGAAATCCATGTCAGTGTTTGAATGCTGGTGTGATAACAAAATTGTCCAATGTATTAAATCCGAAAAATACAATTCCTTTACTGTAGGCCCAATTATAGCCTATGCCATAGCAAAGGAAATGGAAATTAAGACCATAAAGATAATTTTAACATGTAAGTTAAATGGATTTGATAACGGGTTTATCAGAGAAAGAATGAGGGAAATGTATGTATAAGGTAGCAGTAATGGGTGATTATGACAGCATATACGGATTTAGTGCCTTAGGAGTTGATATATTTCCTTTAGATGACAAGGTTTTGGCAATAAAGGAACTTAGAAGGTTAGCTGATAATGAATATGCAATTATTTATATAACTGAATCATTAGCGGCAGAAATTTCCGAAGAAATAGACAGATACAGGGAAAGAGTAACCCCGGCAATTATTTTGATTCCCGGTGTACTTGGTAACACCGGAGAAGGTGTTTCAGGAGTCAAGAAATCAGTGGAACAGGCAATAGGCTCTGACATTGTATTTGGAAATAATTAGAAAATGTTGACAGGTAACCTGATGACAGGAAAGGAAGAAGCATGGAACATAGCAAGGGAATTATTAGAAAAGTAGCAGGACCTTTGGTAATTGCTGACGGAATGCGTGATGCTAACATGTTTGACGTGGTAAGGGTCAGCGATAAAAAATTAATAGGTGAAATAATAGAGATGCATGATGACCGGGCATCTATTCAGGTATATGAGGAAACGTCAGGACTTGGACCGGGAGAAGAGGTTGTATCCACCGGTGCACCAATGTCTGTTGAGTTAGGTCCGGGATTAATAGGCAGCATATATGATGGTATACAAAGACCTCTTGATGACATTATGAAGGTTTCCGGAAATCTTTTAAAGAGGGGAGTTCAGGTTCCGTCACTTAAAAGAGAATTAAAATGGGAATTTGTTCCTACGGCAAAGGTAGGAGATATGGTTGAGGCAGGAGATATTATTGGAACCGTACAGGAAACTGCCGTAGTTACACAGAAAATAATGGTTCCATATGGAATTAAGGGTGAAATCGTAAAAATAAACGGAGGAACCTACGATGTAACTGAAACCGTTGCAGTAATAAAAACTTCAGATGGTGAAAAGGAACTTACATTAATGCAGAAATGGCCGGTAAGAAAAGGCAGACCTTACAAGAGAAAGAAGGCACCTAATAAACCTCTTATTACAGGTCAGAGAGTTGTTGACACACTGTTTCCTATTGCAAGAGGTGGTGTGGCAGCAGTTCCGGGACCATTTGGAAGCGGAAAAACAGTTATACAGCATCAGCTTGCTAAGTGGGCTGAGGCAGATATTGTAGTATATATCGGCTGTGGCGAGCGTGGAAATGAAATGACGGATGTTTTAAATGAATTTCCGGAGTTAAAGGATCCTAAAACAGGACATTCCCTTATGGAAAGAACGGTTCTTATTGCCAACACATCAGATATGCCTGTAGCAGCCAGAGAGGCTTCCATATATACAGGTATAACCATTGCGGAATATTTCCGTGATATGGGATATTCAGTAGCCCTTATGGCTGATTCCACTTCAAGATGGGCAGAAGCCCTTCGTGAAATGTCCGGACGATTGGAAGAAATGCCTGGTGAAGAAGGATATCCGGCATATTTAGGTAGCCGTCTTGCCCAGTTTTATGAAAGGGCAGGGGATGTGGTTACCCTGGGAAAAGAAGGAAGAGACGGGGCATTATCAGTTATCGGTGCCGTATCACCTCCGGGAGGAGATATTTCAGAGCCGGTATCCCAGGCAACCCTTCGTATTGTAAAAGTATTCTGGGGTCTGGATTCTAATCTGGCATATAAGCGTCACTTCCCGGCAATAAACTGGCTTACAAGCTATTCCCTTTATGTAGACAGCATAGGTGGATGGTTTACGGAAAATGTTAATAAGAACTGGCTTACTTTAAGACAAAAGTTAATGAGTCTTTTACATGATGAGTCAGAACTGGATGAAATAGTAAAAATGGTAGGTATGGATGCATTATCTGCACCGGACAGACTAAAAATGGAAGCTGCCCGTTCTATTAGAGAGGATTATCTTCATCAAAATTCCTTCCACGAAGTAGACACATATACGTCTCTTAAGAAACAGGAGATGATGATGGAATTAGTAATTGGATTTTATGAGAAATCTAAGGAGGCATTGGACAATGGAGCAGATGTGGAAGCTCTGATAAAAATGCCTGTCCGTGAGGCAATCGGACGTTTTAAATATACTCATGAGGATGAGCTTGATAAAGAATTTGCAGAAATAAACGACAGACTGGATATTGAGATTGCCAATACTTTAAAGAAGGAGGAGTTCTAATATGCCAAAAGAGTACAGAACCATACAGGAAGTTGCCGGACCTCTTATGTTAGTAAGGGACGTTTCAGGAGTAACTTATGATGAATTAGGTGAAATAGAACTGGCAAATGGAGAGGTAAGACGATGCAAGGTTTTAGAGGTAAACGGAAGCAATGCATTAGTTCAGCTTTTTGAAGATTCAACAGGTATTAACCTTTCAAACAGTAAGGTAAGATTTTTAGGACGAAGCATGGAACTTGGAGTGTCAATGGACATGTTAGGAAGAGTATTTGATGGTCTTGGAAATCCCATAGATGACGGTCCGGATATTTTACCTGATGAAAGAAAGGATATTAATGGTATTGCCATGAATCCGGCAGCAAGAAATTATCCTTCAGAATTTATTCAGACAGGAATATCTGCCATTGACGGCTTAAATACATTAGTAAGGGGACAGAAGCTTCCTATATTTTCCGCATCAGGTCTTCCTCATGCCAATTTGGCAGCTCAGATTGCAAAACAGGCAAAGGTAGTAGGAACAGATGAGCCTTTTGCAGTAGTTTTTGCAGCAGTGGGAATTACCTTTGAGGAATCAGACTTTTTTGTCAACAGCTTTAAGGAAACAGGAGCCATTGACAGAACTGTAATGTTTATGAACCTTGCCAATGACCCGGCAGTTGAACGTATTGCCACCCCTAGAATGGCACTTACAGCAGCAGAATATCTTGCCTTTGAAAAGGGAATGCATGTACTGGTAATTATTACTGATATTACTAACTATGCAGATGCCCTTCGTGAGGTATCTGCAGCAAGAAAGGAAGTCCCTGGAAGAAGAGGTTATCCGGGATACATGTACACTGACCTTGCCACACTTTATGAGCGTGCAGGCCGTCAGAGAGGAAAAGACGGAAGTATAACCATGATTCCTATTCTTACAATGCCTGAGGATGACAAAACCCATCCTATTCCTGACCTTACAGGATATATAACGGAAGGACAGATTATTTTAAGCCGTGAATTATATAGAAAGGGAATTACACCACCTATTGATGTATTGCCTTCACTTTCACGATTAAAGGATAAAGGTATAGGTGAAGGAAAAACAAGAGCTGACCACAGTAATGTAATGAATCAGCTGTTTTCTGCCTATGCAAGAGGTAAGGATGCCAAGGAACTTATGACAATTTTAGGTGAGGCAGCGTTGTCTGATATTGACCTTATTTATGCTAAGTTTGCAGATGAATTTGAGAAGGAATATGTTTCCCAGGGATATGATACAGACAGATCCATAGAGGAGACAATGAATGTAGGCTGGAAACTTTTGTCAATGCTTCCAAAATCAGAATTAAAGCGTATTGACGAAAAATACCTTGATAAATACTATATTAGCAAGTAGGACATATAACGGATTTGTTAATGAAAGGTGGGAAGTTTTATGGCATCTACACGTGTAAATCCAACGAGAATGGAGCTTACAAGGCAAAAAAAGAAGCTTATGTCTGCCACAAGAGGACATAAACTGTTAAAGGATAAACGTGACGAGTTAGTAAGACAGTTTATGGATATGATAAAGGAAAATATGAGGCTCAGACTTAAAGTTGAAGAGGGACTTAAAAGGGCAAACAGGGAGTTTGCCGTGGCCAGGGCAGGAATGAGTGAAGAGGTTTTAAACACAGCCCTTATGGCTAATAATAAGTCGTTGGAAATAAAGCAGGATTACAAAAATATAATGAGTGTTGACATTCCACAATTTTGTGCTAAAACTGAAATTGGCGGAAGGGATATATATTCTTATGGATATGCTTTCACTGCCGGGGATTTAGATGATGCAGTATACTCATTGTCTAATGTTTTTTCTGATATGATAAAGCTTGCTGAAATAGAAAAATCATGTCAGCTTATGGCATCGGAAATAGAAAAAACAAGACGAAGGGTAAATGCATTAGAACATGTAATAATTCCTCAGGCTTTGGACAATATAAAATATATAACCATGAAATTAGATGAAAATGAGAGAAGTACCCAGATTCGTTTAATGAAGGTTAAGGATATGATGTTAGAAGAAGCAGTGGAAGCCAGACGGAAAGAGGATATGTAAGTATCTATATGAATATTATGTAACAATTAATGGCGGAGCTTTTGCTTCGCTATTTTGTGTTTTCTGATATCTATAAAACTTCCATATGGTATGTTATGTTTTAAAAGGAGGTAATAAATACATGAAAATTTTATTTTATGACACAAAAAAATATGACAGGGAATCCTTTGATAAAATAATCCCTGAATATAAGGACATTCAAATAGAGTATGCAGAGGAAGATATAAGTGAAAGAACTGCAAAATATGCAAAAGGATATGATGCCATATGTGCTTTTGTAAGTTCTGATGTAAGTGAAAAAGTATTAAAAATATTGAAAGAATGTGGCGTAAAGTTAGTTCTTATGCGTTGCGCGGGATACAATAACGTGGATGTAGGGGCTGCAAAAAAATATGGAATTACGGTGTTAAGAGTTCCGGGATATTCACCGGAAGCTGTGGCAGAGCATGCCATGGCATTAGCCCTTGCCAGTAACAGACATATTCACAAGGCATATATTAAGGTCAGGGAAAATAATTTTAGCCTTGTGGGACTTACGGGAATTAATTTTTATGGAAAAATAGCAGGAATAATTGGAACAGGAAAAATCGGAGCGGCAATGTGTCGTATTTGCAGAGGATTTGGAATGAAGGTTATGGCATATGATATTTACAAAAATCCGGATTTGAATTTTGTGGAATATACGGATTTAGATACAGTATTAGAAAAAAGCGACTTAATTTCCCTACATTGTCCACTGACAGATGATTCTTATCATATGATAAATAAAAAGACTATTAAAAAAATGAAGGACAACGTGGTCTTAGTAAATACATCAAGGGGGGCTTTAATTGATACTCAGGATTTGATACAGGGAATAAGGGAGCACAAATTTCACAGTGTAGGTCTTGATGTATATGAAGAGGAAACTAAGAATGTTTTTGAAAATAGGGAAGATGATATATTAGAGACATCCATAACATCAAGACTTTTGTCGTTTCCAAATGTAATAGTTACTTCTCATCAGGCATTTTTAACAGAAGAGGCACTAGAGGCAATAAGCTACACAACTTTAGAGAATGCCAAATCTTTTGAAATGGGAAATCTTATTGAAAACAATGTGGTGAAGTAATGTTAAGCTGTTTAGGGATTAGAGAAATTGGCTGGCAATGAAGTAATCCGGATATCAGAGGTGGCAAAATTTTGTTCTGCTTACATCATAAACGAACACAGACACCGGTGCCATAAAAGGTGTAAAAATTTTATAATTGGTTAGCATATTTTAGACACTGTTGAGAATAAAAACGTTATTGTGTAATATGAAAGTGAACATAAAAAGGTTTTCATTTATTATACAATGGAGGTTTAACATATGAGAAAGGCATTAGCAGTTATAGCTACAATGGTGGGAATTTTGGCAGCAAGCACCGGTGTAAGTGCTTCATATAATCAGGACACACTTACTATTGATCCAAGTGACATGAAGTTAATATGGTCGGATGAGTTTGAAGGAGATGCACTTAATACAAACAACTGGACTTATGAAATTGGAAATGGAAACTGGGGTTGGGGAAACAACGAACAGGAATATTATACAAGTTCCACAGATAATGTATATGTAAACAACGGAACTTTAAAAATATCTGCAAGAAAGCAGTCTGTAGGTGGAAAAAATTACACCTCGGGACGTATTAAAACAGCAGGAAAAGTGGAAGTGGGAAACGGCTACGTTGTAGCAAAAATCAAACTTCCTTCAGCAAAAGGTATATGGCCGGCATTCTGGATGTTAGGAACTAACGGACAGACATGGCCTATGTGTGGTGAAATTGACATAATGGAATCCATAAATACCAACCAGTTCCCATATGCAACAATGCATTGGACAACAGTGGCAGCACCTACAAAGGATCATTATGAAAGTAAGTTCCCGACAGCATACGGTTTCCCGAATTTTGATAAAACCCAGTGGCATACATACGGCGTTTACAGAACTGACGACAAAATAAGAGTATTCTATGATAATCAATTAATAGGTTCTTATACATATGTAGCCGGAATGGAAGAATTAAAAGATAATTACTATATGTTATTAAATGTGGCAGTAGGAGGAAATTTAACTTCTAATCAATTGCCTGCAACATCAGCACTTCCGGCAACAATGGAAGTAGACTATGTAAGATATTACAGAGACAAGACAGCTCAGGATATTGCTGACGAAAAAGAGCAGGCAGCTAAGGAAGAAGCAGCAAAGAAGGCTGCTGCAGCTAAAGCAGAAGCAGCAAAGAAGGCTGCTGCAGCTAAAGCAGAGGCGGAAAAGAAAGCAAAGGCGAAACCGGCAAGGGCTACAGTTAAATCCATGAAAAATGTAAAGGGAAGAAAAGTAAGCCTTACCATTAAGAAGATAAAAGATTCCAAGGGATATCAAATCAGATATTGCGACAATAAAAGATTTCAGGGCTATATACAAAAAAATACTACAAAAACAAAGTATACGTTAAAGAGACTTGAAAAGAAAAGTACCTGCTATGTTAAGGTAAGAGCATATAAGGTATATAAAGGCAAAAAGATATATGGAAGCTGGTCAAAGGTTAAGCATGTAAAAATTAAAAAATAAATTATTTTAAAATCTCATACAAATTTTTATACACCCTAAGTGTTGGAGCAGATATCAACATTTGGGGTGTATTATTTTGTCAAATGTGATACAATAACCATTGATACTATAATCTTAAAAATATTATTATTGGAGACTAATATGGAAGAAAAGATGAATGAAAATATTATAGAAGATACTGCAAATCAGCAGGAAAATAGTGCGGAAGCTTTAAGTAATTCAGAAAACATAAATAATTCGGAAACGAACGACAATAAAGTTTCACAGTCTGAAGGCTTAAAGCGTTATGAAAAAATATTAGATTTAAAAGAGAATTTATGGACATACGGAAGTCCTGTTTTGTTTGAAACAGGAGAGCTTGAGCGTGATACCGTAAGCAATAAGAACAGACTTACCCTTAAGTTTACCAATATTTATGAAAAGACAATCAGGGATTTAAATATAACTGTATATGCCAGTGATAATGAGGGCAATGCAGAAGAAATTCAGCATAAGTATGGAGCTTTAGGACTTAAGTATTTAGAATCAAAGGGCAAAGCTGCAAAGATAACTGTTTCAAATGAAGCAGCAGAGAAATTTGTAATAAAAATAGACAGTGTTGTTTTTGAAGACGGAACAGTATGGAATAAAAAAGAGGCAATATGTGAATCGGTAGGGGTACTTGATGATGTGGAAGTGTTTGCAAAGGCAAAGCTTAAGGACTATGAAGACAGCTATATTTCAGCAACGGAGGATGTTGAAAAGGACGATTCAGCAAGCATTGCCAATGGAATAGAGATATTTAAGAGAATTTACTGGTATATGAATACAGCAGAGTTGCTTAATGATGCCAAAAGAAAATATGCCATAGTAAAGCAGAATGAGGAAAGAAAGCAAAACAGTGAAAGCAGACGTGTAAACAGAAAAAAGGCGGTTCGTAAGAGATATATTACGGCAGCAATTATAATTGTGATTATAGCAGGATTAGCAGCAGTGGCTGTTATGACTTACTTTATTCCTAATAAGAAATATACGGCAGCTAAAAAGTTAATTAACAATAAGAATTATGAAGAGGCTATAAATTCCTTTAATGAACTTAACGGTTTCTTAAAAAGTGAGGAATATTTAGCCCAAGCATATTATAATCTGGGATTAAATCAGTTAGATAGTGAAGATGAAAATAAGGCAACTGAGTATTTCAAAAAAGGGTATAATTCTGACAAAAACAGCAGATATGGAAAAATGTGCGGAGCATTTTTAGATTATTATGCAGGTGCCACGGCATTGCAAAGTGAAGAATATGATAAGGCAATGGATTTATTTAAGTCAAGCAGCAATGCGGCAGCAGATATGAATCTGGTTAATAGGGCAAGTGCCGGGATGGCAGAAATTTATTACCTCAAAAAAGATTATGAAACAGCATGGAACACAATTAAAAATGTGTATGCAAAGGATAAATCTTACGAAACAGAGTACGGGACATATGGATATGGCTATGCTAAAGCTTTAGTAGATAAGGGCGATACAAAAAACGGCATGGAAATATACAATAGTGTATCTAAGTATACCAAGTCAGAGAACCTTAATGAAAGTGTTTATAAGCAGGCTGTAAAATTAGGAGAACAGGGAAAAATTTCTGAGGCAATGAAACTCCTTGAAACAATTAAGAAGAGCTACAAAAAAGCAGGAACACTTTATAGTAAAATGAGCAGCTTTAACAGTAAGGTTAAATACTGGGTAGGCACATGGAAACATACGGGAAAAGTCAATGGAGAAAAGAAGATATATAAGATATATATTTCACAGGTTCTCTACAAGGACGAAATGTGTCTTAGAATTATAGATAAGAATAATGACTATCTGGGATTTGATACAGTTATAAGTACCAAAAATAAGGTAGATTCAATATTAATTGGAACTTATCAGCTGAAATTCAGATTAAGAGCTAATCATAATCAGAGGTTCACATATACTTTAAAGGGCGGAAAGAAGATGGTAAGACAGCTTAAATATAACGGAGAAAAATTTAGTACCCGTTATGGAAAAATAAAATAACAGGAGTTTAAATGAAAATAAAAATTAAAAGAATAATATGTCTTATTATTGCTACTGTCATATTATGTTCTCCAATGGAGAATGTAACATGGTGTAACAATAACGTTTATGCTGACACAATTAGCAGGAATGCGATTGATGAGATTTCCACTATGAAAACAAGGGAAAAATTAATCCTTGTTGAAAGAAGAGAAAGACTGTATTCAGGAAACAGGAAAACCTCTTCATATAAGTCAGTTGTTGAAGCAGCTACAGGTTATAGAAAACAGCTGTTAAATCATCAGTATGAAGTAAACGCATATGTTAAATCAACGAATGCTGTTCCGGCAGAAGTGTTTGATGAACTGGAGAGTCAGGCATTTAAAGTCACATCAAAGGGTGACGAAGGGGATTACATGTATTGGGATATAGACAGGGAATACCCTTCCTATACACGTTATACAAGAAAAGAAAAAAAGAAAATCTACTATTATTATCACTTCAGGACTGAAGTATGGTATCTCACTACTTTAGAGCAAAAAAAGCAGGTAGATGCCAAGGTGAAAGAAATTATAAGCCAATTGGAAATTACAGAAGAAACTACAGACTATGAAGTAATTAAAATGGTATATGATTATGTGTGTGAACACGTAAAATATTCTGATAGCACAGTTGATGAAATCGTATATACATCGTGGTCAGCCTTGTTTAGGGGAAATGCAGTATGTCAGGGATATGCCCAGCTGATGTACAGGATACTTAAGGAATTGGGAATATCTGTAAGAGTTATTGCAGGTTTTGGAAGTCGTAATGTGCGCCATGGCTGGAATATTGTAAAGCTTGGAGATTACTATTACAATCTTGATTCAACCTGGGACGCTGAACTAATACAAAATGGAATAAAATATCGTTACTTTTTAAAAGGAGATAATTTTAATAAACATACCCGCTTAGAAGAGTACAAGACTATGGAGTTTTACAATGTTTATCCCATGGCTCAAAATGAGTATAATGTTGAACCTTTGGGATATTCACTTAAAACCCGGTCGGCCTTTTTTGCCGTCAAAAAAGCAAAATTTAAGAAAGTGGCAAGGAAAAAGGTTACTTTTGTTGCAGTTACCGGGGCTAAGGGATACCAGATTCAGTATGCAACAGATAAGAAATTTAAAAAAGGAAAAAAAACAGCAGTAACGTCGAAAGTATATTTTAAGCCGAAAAATTTAAAAAAGAAAAAGAAATATTATGTACGTTTTAGGGCATATAAGATAATTAATGAAAATAAGGTTTACACCAACTGGTCATCAGTGAAGGAGGTAAAGAGATACGTATGTCGATGATACTAGTGGAAAGACCGGGAAGAAATATAGTTGGATTTGCAAAAATGGTTAAAAAAATATGTTTATTTTATGATAAAATAGATTTAAAGGTTCTATAGGAGTTTGTTTGATACTCGGCTATTATACTTTCAGATAACTAAAAAAATATAAAAATGATACTTTTATAAAAAAAAACACCTAATCGGTTTTTATTTAATATGCTAAAATGGAAATAGGGTGATTGAACGAAAAAAAGGAGGAACATCATCTGAAAAAAAGTTGAGTTATAGAAAGGAGTATATGATGAAATTAAGTAATTCAATGAAAAAGTTTTTTGCTTATGTTTGTGCCATAGCTATGGTTGTCAGTTCAATGGCATTTTATGGACAGACATCGGTTGAAGCAAGTGGAAGTGCTGCTGTAGAAGGAAAAATTTACACAGTTACAGACGGCGATGCTACTATTGTAGGATTTACATGTCAGGGAATATTTGACAAGGCAAGAATCCATTTTGCATGGGGTACAGAAGTAGATGCTGCTTCTATTACAACAACAGTAAATGGAAAAAGTGTAAAAATTGACGGAACAAATGCCCATGGTATGTTTATTCCTTTATCAGAGGTAAGCACATTGGCAGTGGGAGAATATCAGATAGTTGTTAGCGCAACAGCTACAGAAAATTCAGCTACTGTTACAGGAAATGCAACATTAAAAATCGAAGATGAAGGTGAAACAACAACAAGAGATCCTTCAGTAAAGGTTTGGAAAGACTTAGGGGATGGATTCTCATATGACGATTCAACAACAGCATCAGTTATTAATATTCAGCAGCCGGATTGGTCGCCTGAAAAAGGTATATATGTAAATGTACCGGCAGGAATCAGCTCAGTTGCAGTTAATGGAAAAACAGGTGATGAAGTTGCAAAAATTCAGGGAGCAGGAGTTATTGTTTTCATTTCAGCAATGACAAAGAAAACAAACACTGTTGAAATTGAATATGCAGGCGGAAAAGCAACTGTTATTGTAAAAAATGAAAATGGAACAGATGGTGGTGATACACCAATAGAAACACCTACAGAAAAACCAACAGAAACACCTACAGAAAAACCAACGGAAACACCTACAGAAAAACCAACGGAAACACCTACAACACAGCCTACAGGAGAAGCTAACTGGGTTGAAATTGCAGGAAGTGATGATACTGCATCATATTATTATGATAAGGCAAATATGACAGTAAATGAAGTAGTAAGCATTCAGCAGCCTGGCTGGTCACCGGCAATGGGTATCTATATGAATGTGCCATCAGGAATTAGTGAAGTATCAGTAAACGGTGTTAAAGAAAATGTAGCAACAATTCAGGGTGCAGGAGTTATTGTATATCTTTCTGCTTTAACTCAGGAAATAAACGAAGTAGAGATTACTCATGCTCTTGGAACAGCTAAAGTTTCTATCAAAAAAGTTGAAAAGGCACAGACAGTAAAACATTCAGTAACAATTAATGGAAATAAAGTTGCAGAAGTTGAAGACGGAAGCACTTATACATTAGGTGATGCACAGTACGGATACTATACAGATGGTAAGATTTATAAACCGGGAACCGTACTTACAATAACAGGCGATATTGCCCTTACTTCAATTGACAGCCTTTCAGTAGATATGGCAAACGGTGCAGCTATTAAGCTTTCAACACCGGCAGGACTTAAGTTCCAGGCAAAGGTTTCATCAAACAATGGAGAAGCTGTTAAATCAGATGCTATTAAGGAAGGTATGTTAATTACGGCAAATGATATATATGAAAATAATTCATCTGCTTTAGACTTGACAAGCCCATATGCAATGCTTAATATTGTTAATGAAGGTTGGTTTGACGAAAGCGCAATGACATATTGCGGAGCAGTAGCTAATATTTCAGAAGCAAACTATACAAGAGATTTCATTGCCAGAGCATATGTAACCATTACATATACTGACAATACATCAGTAACTGTTTACTCAGGAATGAGTCAGACAAGAAGCGTAAGCTATGTAGCATCAGCAGTTAAGGCTGCCGGATATCCGGGAATTGCTGCATCAGAAATACCTGTAGTTGACTCATTTATAAAATAATTATGGGAGGAAACACAATGTCAGAGAAATATATTAGTCCAAAGGCAGAAGTAGTAGAGTTTGATACAAAGGACGTTATTACTACAAGCCCTGATAACAATTTTTCAGCTGATACATCAGGTTCAGCAAATCAGGGTGAAGGTTGGTCAGGACTTTACTAAAATTAACTGAATAATTTGATTTATGCTAAGGCGTTCGGTATTTTCCGGACGCCTTTTAAAGTGCCGGAATTAACACTCTATGTAACACGTAATCAGGCAAAAGAATGGGTTTGAGAGTAATAAAAATAAAATAAAATTAAGAAAGAAAAACATTTTTATTCTTTATAAGAAATCAAAATATCCAATGTTTTAAGGGAAAAACGTAAATAAAAATGGTTTTATATACAAAATATACTAAAAAAAATAAAAAATCTTTTATAATTTGGGACGATTGCATATAAAAAATCCCTCGGTTATAATATTAATGTATAAAAATTGTGAAAGGAGAGTTTGAAATGAACAAAACTTTAAAGAAAGTTCTTTCAGTTGTATTATCACTGGCTATGATTTTTACATCTGTTACAGTTTATAACACAACTGCAAAGGCAGCTGACGAAACGGAATCAGCTACGCAGGAAACTATTGACGTAGATGCCATTAATGACTGGACACAAATAGGAACAGCAAAAGACGGAGATAAGGCATATATTTCAAAGGCGGCTCTTGCAAAATTCGGAAATGAGGGGCTTAGAGGCTTTTATGATGCAGGAAAGACTGTAGGATGGAACATAAGCACATATATGAATTCAGTACCGGTTTTCGGGTTTGTTGCAAAAGACGGAAATCCTTCATCAGTTATTATTGACGGAGTGAGATATTTAAATGATGCAGGCAACACAAAGGCATATGTGGGAAATGACTGTGTATATATCAGTCAGGATACCTTAGCCGTTCCTGCTGGGGAAAGTGAACATGTATTTATAATTACAGCAGAAGGTTCAGGTACAGGAACATTTGCATTAAAGATAGTTAAGCTATCTGATCCTACAGATGCATCTTCAGTGGATACATCAGCATGGACAGAATGCCCGGCAATAGGAGCTAACGCATCTTTAGTATCAGGAACATATTATTTAGATACAGCCAACTATACAGCAAATGTAAACTCAGCTATTTGGGGTACAGTAGGTGTTGCTGCTGATACACCGTACCATGGCGAAGTTGACAATTGTAAAATAGAAGGTGGAGCTTTTACATTTGCAGTTTCAGGAGCTGTAGGACAGCCGGTTGGAGCTGTTTGGATTAACGGAAAAAGATATTTAAACGCTTCAGAAATGCTTCATGTCCGTGGAGATTCTGTTGAAATAGCTTTAAGTGCATTTAAAGAAGGAATTAACTACTTTGCTATTGAAGGTGCTGCTCAAACAGTAACTTTTGCAGTTAAGTATGTACCTGCACAGGCAGAGGTTGCTCCGGATCAGACTTTAGGTGAAGTAACTGATTACACAAAGGTTTGTGACAAAGATGGTAACAATGATTTATCAACAGAAGGAACAAGATATTATGTTTCAGAAGCTGTTAGAAATCAGTATATCAACTACATCGATTTATTTGGTATATTTACAGACCATGCTACAGCAAACTATCACCCGGCAGGATGCACATTAACAGGTGCAGCTTATGTATCATCATATCCAAGTGTTGCCGGAAAGATTAAATCAGTATGGATTGACGGAGTAAAATACACATCAGGAACAGATGAATGTTACATTGAAGGAGATCAGGTTCACCTTGCACAGAGCTTATTTGCACTTCCAAGTGGACAGGATGAAAAAGTATTTGCAGTAACAGTCAGAAGTTCAGAAAAAGACATTACATATGGTGTTAAAGTTGCAAAGGTAGCTAAATTTGATGTAACAGTTGACGGACAGACAACAGAAGTTGCTGACGGTGATACATATACACTTCCTGCTGATGCTGCTTACGGTTACTATTCAGATGGCAAGATGTACAAGTCAGGAACAGCAATTAAAGTTACAGCAGATATGACATTTACTTCAGTAAATACACTTAATGTAGTTGCAGCAAATGGTGCAGCCGTAAAGACTTCTACTCCTACAGGACTTAAGTTCCAGGCTAAAGTTACAACAGATAATAACGAAGCTGTTAAGTCAGATGCAATCACAACAGGTATGTTAATTACAGCAAATGACCTGTTTGAAAATAATGATTCAGATATGTCATTAACAAGCGCTTACAAAGTTCTTAACATTGTAAACGAAGGATGGGCTAATGCTGATACTCTTACATATTTTGGTGCAGTTGCTAACATTGTTGAAGCAAACTACGAAAGAGATTTTGTAGCAAGAGCTTATATAACAGTTACATATACTAACGGAGAATCAGTAACATATTATTCAAATGTTGCTGAAAAGAGAAATGTAAGCCAGGTTGCTTCAAGAGTAATAGCTGATGCTAACAACGGCCTTAGTGCTGATGAGTTAAACGTAGTAGCTTCATTTATTAAATAACAGGGGAGGATTAACATGAGAGAAGTATATACAAGTCCTGAAGTTGAATTAGTAGATTTTGATACAAAGGACGTTATTACTACAAGCCCTGATAACAATTTTTCAGCTGATACATCAGGTTCAGCAAATCAGGGTGAAGGTTGGTCAGGACTTTACTAATTAATATTAATTAAAAACTTACAACACCGTATCTGTGACTAAATCATGGATGCGGTGTTTTTTTGGCTCTTTGTCAGGCATGGGGGAATCCCTTATATATTTTTTTATACGATACAAATATTATACATATGGCAGGTATAATATCCTACGGAATAGTGTGTCGTATAACAATGATAAGCAGTTAAGATAGGGAACAAACACAGGAAAAAAATATATGTATGGGAGGTAAAATGGTGGATGTAAAACTACTTAATGAATTATATTTTGAAACGGAATATATGAAATTACTTCATATATTCCTTATGATTATGGGATGTATTTTGCTGTTATTATCAATATTTACAAAGGGAATATGTCTCTTATTATTTCATGTGTTTTTGCAGTGATAATGACAGTAAGAATGGAGAGAACACAGAGAGATAGAAATATTATTCATATGTATTATATTTTCGTTAGTGCGGTAATGGCTTTGTGCGGATTATTATCGGGTCCGGATTGGGTATATGGTTACATTGGTTCGTGGCAGGATTTCTTTTTGCCACTGTTGGGTGTGGAATATGGCATAGAAGTGGTTACTGTTGGTTTACTTCTTCTGGTTTTGTTGTGCATTGGATGTGGGTTGCACACATGGACAAAGAATAAAAACAGTGATAATTAATTTCCAAGATGGATATTTTATGGTATAATCTACTGACATAGGAATAATTTTATTAGCCCTTTTAACAATTAGAAAACAGGAGGTATTACCATGAGTGATAAAGAAAAAATGATAGATGACATTGTAGCAATGTTAGATGGAAGTATAAAGAAAGGGGACGGACACATTAATCTTAAGGTTGATGAAAATGTTGAGTCCTCAAAGAGAAAGGAAGTAATAAGAGGATGTGCAGACTGTTCAATTAATCCTATGCCATGCTGTGCACCAACAGAAGAACTTCCGGGGGATGACGAAATTTAACAAAAAATGAATAACAGCCTGTAAATAAGAGAAAATAGTAATGAATAAATATGATGTAAGTGGCAAAAGCATAATTGCTTATTTGTGCAAGCACAATTGCAAGTGGCAAATTTTGTTACTTACATCATAAATTTTAAAAGGAATTACTATGAAGCAAAAGCAGGTTGTTAAAAAAATATTCAGATATGTTTTCATTACATTTACTGCTGCCTTGTATGCAGTGGGAATCGCATTATTTTTAAATCCCAATAATTTGGCACCGGGAGGAATATCAGGAATTGCCATTATATTAAAAAAGATGTTCCCGGGACTTCCGGGAGTGGGAATGCTTATTTTATTAATAAATATTCCAATCCTGGCAGTGGGAATTAAAAAGTTTGGAATTAAATTTATTTTGTCAACAATGTATAGTCTGATTGTATCATCAGTGTTAATAGATATTCTTCCAATAGTTTTTAATGTTAATGGTGTTACAGATAATAAAATGCTGGCATCTGTTATTGGAGGAGCTACATTTGGACTGGGAATGGGATTAATGTTCAGATTGGATACCACAACAGGAGGGTTGGACATTATTGTAAAAATAATAAAACAAAAGAAACCCCATTTAAAAACGGGACAGATATATTTTTTGTTGGATGTGGTTATTTTGGCAGCGTCAGCCATGGCATTTAAGGATGTGGAGGTGGCGTTGTATGCGGCTATTGCCATTTATGTGTCCACGGTGGTTATGGACAGGGCAATATACGGAGGAGATGAAGCCACTCTTGTATATATAATAAGTGAAAAAAGAGAACTTATTGCCAGACGCATGATGAAGGAAGTAAATGTAGGAGCCACCATGATTCAGGCAAAGGGTGCATACAGTAACGAAACTACGGAAGTGATTATGTGCGTAATGAAGAAACAGACATTGGTTAAGGTAAGAAATATACTAAAACAAACAGACAGTGGAGCCTTTATGATAGTATCTTCGGCAAATGAAGTGTTTGGACAGGGATTTAAAGACCATTTTAAGACAGAAATATAAAGCATAATGTTTACAAATGAAGGCAGTTGTTCTAAAATAAGTGACATAGTGCTTATTTTGGGAGGAAGTTATGGCAACATTAAAAGACGTAAAGAGAATTGTTATAAAGGTGGGAACATCTTCTTTAACACACAGTACGGGAAAAACAAATATAAGACAAATGAAAAGACTAGTGACAGTTATATCCGATATAATTAATTCAGGCATTGAAGTAGCATTGGTATCCTCAGGTGCCATTGGTGTAGGTGTGGGGAAATTAGGTCTTAAGGAAAGACCGGTTACCACAGCAGGAAAGCAGGCAGCAGCTACTGTAGGACAATGTGAACTTATGTTTATGTATGACAAGATGTTTGGAGAATACGGTCATAAGGTGGGACAGTTCCTTGTTACAAAAAGAGATGTTGATAATTTGGAAAGCAGAGATAATCTTATAAATGCCTTTGAGAGAACCCTTGAATTTGGTGCTATACCGGTTATTAATGAAAATGACGTTGTAGCTGTAGAAGAAATAGTTTATGGTGACAATGATAATCTTTCAGCCATAGTGGCAAAGCTTATAAAGGCAGATGCTTTGTTTATACTTACAGATATAGATGGGTTGTATGATGCCAATCCGAATGAAAATGAATATGCAAGAATAATACCGGTTGTAGAGGAAATAACTGAGGGATTGTTTGAACTTGCCGGTGGAAAAGGCTCAAAATTTGGAACCGGTGGTATGATAACTAAACTTCAGGCGGCGCAGATTGCAACGGAAGCGGGAATAGATACTGTTATTATGAACGGTGGAGATCCGGAGAATTTATATAAAATATTAGAAGGACACCAGGTAGGAACCTTCTTCGTAGCAAAAGACAAAGAACAGTCACGCTAGGCATGGCTGTTTTTCTTTAATAAGAAATGTTAATAAAGGGAGGAAAAATAATGCTTACGGAATTAGGAAAGAAAGCAAAAGAAGCAGAAAAAACATTAATGATAGCTACCACGGAGCAGAAAAATAAGGCTCTAAAATACATTGCACAGGCATTAATTGAAAATGCAGATGAAATAATACAGGCAAATACCATTGATTTGGAAAATGGGAAAAATAATGGAATGTCAGAAGCAATGCTTGACAGATTAAAGTTAGACAAAGGCAGAATTAAAGGGATGGCAAAGGGCGTTGAGGATGTTGTTTTACTGCCGGATCCTGTGGGAAGGGTTTTAAGTGAAACTACAAGACCTAACGGACTTAACATAAAAAAGGTATCTACACCTTTAGGAGTTATAGGAGTTATATTTGAAGCAAGACCTAACGTAACCTCAGATGCGGCAGCTTTGTGCTTAAAGTCAGGAAACACCGTTATTTTACGTGGAGGAAAGGAAGCAATAAATTCTAACAGAATCATTGCTAAAACAATGAGAGAGGCTGTAAAAAAATCAGGTCTTAGTGAAGACGTTATACAGTTAGTGGAAGATACATCAAGGGAAAGCGCTAATGCCCTTATGCAAATGAATGAATATGTGGATGTGCTTATACCAAGAGGCGGTGCAGGACTGATACAGGCAGTTGTAAAAAATGCAACAGTTCCGGTAATTGAAACCGGAGTGGGAAACTGCCACATATATATTGATAAGGATGCCAATGTGGATATGGCAGCTGACATAGTATATAATGCCAAAACTAACAGGGTGTCAGTTTGTAATGCAGCAGAAAGTTTGCTTATACATAAGGATATTGCAAAGGAAGCATTGCCGAAAATAAAGGCAAAATTAGATGAAAAATCTGTGGAACTTTTTGGAGATGAGGAAGCAGTTGATATAGCGAAGGGAATAGAGAAGGCAACGGAAAGGGACTGGGGAACAGAATATCTTGACTACAAAATGTCTGTTAAAATAGTAAATTCCTTAGATGAAGCCGTGGATCATATTTATAAATACAGTACAGGTCACAGCGAATGTATAGTTACTGAAAATAAGGAAGCTGCTGAGGAGTTTTTAAACAAGGTAGATTCAGCAGCAGTTTATGTAAATGCCAGTACAAGATTTACTGACGGAGGAGAGTTCGGTTTTGGAGCAGAAATAGGTATTTCCACTCAGAAGCTTCATGCAAGAGGACCTATTGGATTGCCGGAATTGCAGTCTTTTAAATACAAGATATATGGCAACGGACAGGTGAGATAGTTTTACAATATATGTATATTGTCCCAAATAGATACAGGGAAGAATTGCAGTTCACAGTTTCTTAATTTTTAATTAATACAATGAAAGTAAAAATATTGTAGAATATTGAATAATTTATACGAAGGAGTATTCATGAAAAAAATATTATTTATTGTTAATCCGAAAGCCGGACTGAAGAAAAATAAGAATTTTATAGATGATGCTGTATGGGTTTTTGAAGAGGCAGGATACAAAGTAGGAATTAAATATACAAAACGAAGAGCAGACGGAACCAACATTGCCATAAAATACGGAAGTGAAGTAGACCTTGTGGTATGTATGGGAGGAGACGGAACATTAAATGAAGTAATTCAGGGATTGATTGAAGGAAATGTAAAAACACCTTTAGGATATATTCCGGCAGGTTCTACTAATGATTTTGCCAATAGTTTAGGATTAGAATCTGATCCTAAAAAGGCGGCTAAGTATATTATATCTAATGAGGCAAGACCTCTTGATATAGGAGATTTTAACGGACGACATTTTGTTTATACTGCATCAGCAGGAATTTTTACTAAGACCTCATATTCAACACCTCAGGAATTAAAAAACAGATTAGGACATTTTGCCTACATTCTTCGTGGTGCAAGAGAATTATTTCACATAAGAAAGTTACGCCTGAAAATTGAACTTGATGATAAAACCTATGTGGGAAAATATATTTTTGTGGCAATAAACAATGCTACAAAAGTAGGTGGCATAATGAAGTTAGACAAGGATTTAGTGGAATTTAACGATGGTGAATTTGAACTGATGCTTATTGAGTATCCAAGAGACTTTGCAGAGTTTGTAAGGCTTTGCGGTCAGGTACTTTTACAGAAATTTACAGGAAAAATCACTTTGGCACAGATAAAATCAGCAAGAATTACCGATTGCTCAGACATAGACTGGTCTCTTGACGGTGAGAAGGAAAAAGGAAGGGCAGTGGTAAACTTTAAGGTTTTACATGACGCTATTAACTTTATATATTAATAATTGAGAACAGAAAGGGGATTTTATGGCATTAAAGAGAGAAGATGTTAAATTATTTGCGGAAAATAAGGCAAAGGTGTGTAAAAATAATGACGGCGTAGACAGGGAGTTATTTACGGAATATGGTGTAAAAAGAGGACTTCGTGATTTAAATGGAAAGGGTGTATTAACAGGAATTACCAATATTTCAAGAGTTGAGTCTTCAGAAATAGTTAACGGAAAAAGTGTTCCCTGTGAAGGAAAATTGTATTTCAGAGGGTACAAAATCCAGGATTTAGTTAAGGGATTTATGGATGATAAAAGATTCGGTTTTGAAGAGGTAGCATATTTACTTCTTTTTGGTGAATTGCCTAATGAAGACGAGTTAAATGAATTTAAGGAAATGCTGGCATATTCCAGAAGGCTTCCAACAAATTTTGTAAGAGATGTTATTATGAAGGCACCTAGCGAGGATATTATGAATTCCCTTACAAGGAGTGTACTGACATTAGCTTCTTATGATAAAAACGTGTCAGATACATCATTAGAGAATGTAATAAGACAGTGCATTCAGTTAATAGCAGTGTTCCCTATGCTTTCAGTGTATGGATATCATGCATATAATCATTACAAGAAAAATCAAAGTTTATATATACATAGGCCAAAGGATGATTTGTCCACCAGCGAAAACTTATTAAGAATGTTAAGACCTAACAAAAAATATACGGAGTTAGAAGCAAAGGTTCTTGATTTAGCTTTAGTTCTCCATATGGAACATGGAGGCGGTAATAATTCAACCTTTACCACAAGAGTTGTTACATCATCAGGTTCTGATACATATTCAACTATAGCGGCGGCGTTGTCTTCCTTAAAGGGACCAAGACATGGAGGGGCTAATATTATGGTAGTTAAAATGTTTAAGGACATTAAGGCTAATGTATCAGACATGAAGGATGAAAAAGAGGTTAAGGAGTATCTTAGAAAGATACTTAACAGGGAAGCCTTTGATAAAAAAGGGCTTATATATGGAATGGGTCATGCGGTATATTCCATTTCTGATCCAAGGGCAGAAATTTTTAAGAGTTTTGTAGAAAAGCTTGCCCATGAAAAGGGAAGAGATGATGATTTTGCCCTGTATAGCATGATTGAGACTTTAGCACCACAGGTTATTGGTGAGGAAAGACAGATTTACAAAGGCGTTAGTGCCAATGTGGATTTCTATAGCGGACTGGTTTACAGTATGTTAGATATTCCGGAGGAATTATTCACGCCGATGTTTGCCATTGCAAGAATTGTGGGATGGAGTGCACATAGAATAGAAGAGTTGGTAAATGCGGATAAAATCATGAGACCTGCATATGTTAGCATATGTGATTATAATGATTATAAGAGCATTGATGAAAGGTAATTATGAAATTAACAAATAGTGATATTGAAAAAATAAAAGAAGAAATTGAACATAGAAAGTTAGTTGTAAGACCTAAGGCAATTGAAGCCGTTAAGGAGGCAAGAGCTCAGGGAGATTTAAGTGAAAACTTTGAATACCACGCAGCTAAAAAGGATAAAAATAAAAATGAAAGCAGAATCAGGTATTTAGAGAAAATTTTAAAAACAGCAACTGTTATTTCTGATGAATCAAAGGATGATGAAATAGGATTAAACAAAACTGTGGAGATTTACTTTGAGGAAGACGATGAAACGGAGAAGTTTAAAATTGTAAGTACCATGCGGGGGGATTCCGTTAAAGGAAGAATCAGCAATGAATCTCCTATAGGAAAGGCACTTATGAAACATAAAGTTGGAGACCGGGTGGAAATAAAGGTAAACGATAATTACAGTTATTATGTAGTGGTAAAATCCATAGAAAACACCGGTGAGGAAGACACAGACACAATAAGGAGCTATTAATAGTTATGTTAAAAATATTTACCAGTTATACTCCCGGGGCAGGGAAAAGCTATGCAATGATGGAGGAAGCAATGAATGAAAGCCGAAATGGGAAAAAGGTCGTTATTGCTTTTATTAACAAACAGCATAGGGATTCCTCTAAAATGCCTTTTGAATGCAATGAAAATGTTACTATTCATCCTCTTAAAGGAAGAGAGAGCATAGAAGAAATAATAGAAATGAAACCGGATATTGTGGTTTTAGATGAGCTGGGAATGCGAATTGGAAAGCATACATTTTTGTATAATGTGGCAGAGTCATTTATAAAAAACAATATCAGTGTTTTGACTTCTGCTAATTTAAAAAGATTTGAGGAAGTGAATCCTATATTTAGAAGTGCAACAGGGGTAGGGATAAAAACAACCATTCCAAACCGCTTTATAAAAGGGGCAGATGAGATAGTTTTTATTGACAGAGAACCTGAATTAATGATAAAGGATTTTAAGGAGGGAAAGCTTTTTGGAGAGCGGTATATGAATTCCCGAATTATGAATAAAAACTTTGAAGAAAATACCCTTAAGACATATAGGGAGATAAGCCTTGATTATTTAGAGAAATATAATAACGTAAGAATTATACAAAGAGATTGATTATGAAAGAAAAAATGACAAAAACCCCTGTGGTAGTTTTTTTGGCAATGATATGCTGTCTGCTATGGGGGTCGGCTTTTGCCTGTATAAAAATCGGATATAAATTATTTAATATTGAAAGCAAAGATACAATGTCTCAGATATTATTTGCGGGAAACCGTTTCATTCTTGCAGGCATCATGGTTATAGTTACTTTTAGTATTATGAACAAAAAAATCATAAAACCGGCACAGCCTGAAAGAATTGCTACCTTAAGTCTTTTTCAGACAGTTTTACAATATGTTCCTTTTTATGTGGGATTAGCCCACACAACAGGAGTAAAATCCTCTATTATTAACGGTTTAGGAGTTTTCTTTACAGTGTTAGTATCCTGCCTTTTGTTTAGACAGGAAAAACTAACAGGTAAAAAGATGATAGGAACCATATTGGGATTTTTAGGAGTTGTAATAGTAAATGTTGCCGGAACATCCGTTGATTTGGGAGTAAGCTTCTTAGGAGAAGGTCTTATTGTACTATCAGCTTTATCATCGGCGTTTTCCTCTGCATTTATTAAAAAATTCTCCAAAAACAGTGATGTGGTAATGCTTAGCGGATATCAGTTCTTTTTCGGTGGAGTGGTAATGACGGTTATAGGTCTTCTTTTTGGAGGAAAATTAAGACCTGAGGGATTTGCGGGTATTTTACTATTGATTTATATGGGATTTATTTCAGCGGCAGCTTATACATTGTGGAGCATTTTACTTAAATACAACAATGTATCAAGGATTACGGCATATAAATTTATGAATCCTGTATTCGGGGTACTGCTGTCATTTCTGTTTTTGCATGAAAACAGTCATATGGAGGTGCAGATTATAATTGCATTAGCTTTAGTATGTGCAGGAATATATATTGTAAATGCCGGTGATTTGAAATATAATAAGTCTATTAAGTAGTATGAGAATCAAAAATGATTCTAACGTAAAAATTAATCAGGAGGGTTTTATGAATATTATGCATGACATTAATCCGGAGAGAATTACACCTTCGGATTTTATCGCAACTATTGAAATTAGTAAGGGAAGCAAGAAAAAATATGAATTAGATAAGGAAACAGGACTTATTATATTAGACAGAATATTGTACTCATCAGTACATTATCCGGCTAATTATGGTTTTATCCCAAGAACAATTGATGAGGATGGTGACCCGTTAGACGTACTGGTATTATGTTCTGAGCCTATAGAGTCCATGTCTTTGGTAAGATGTTATCCTATAGGTGTTATGTACATGGTGGATAGTGGTGATATGGATGATAAAATAATTGCCATTCCTTATGGTGATCCTACATACAACTGTTATACAGACATTAATCAGTTACCGGCTCATATTTTTGAGGAAATCAGGAATTTCTTTAATATATATAAGACATTAGAGGGAAAAGAAACAAAGGTAGATGAATTTGGCGGGCCTCTTGATGCTGCAAAAATCATTTACAAATGTATTGATATATACAATAAAACATACGGTATAGAGAACAATTGCATCAAATAGTATTATAATATTTAAGATAAAGTGTATTTGCATTAAGAAACTGTTAGGTTTTTATGTGCGACTACACTTTTCTTGTTTGTTATAAGGGAAGGTTTTAATATGACAGTAAATAACAGAATAAAAAGATTAAGGGAAATAATGAAGGAAACAGCAGTGGATGTATATGTAGCACCTACCTGTGATTTTCATGGCTCCGAGTATATAGGGGATTATTTTAAAACAAGAGAGTTTATAACGGGTTTTACAGGCTCTGCAGGAACAGCGGTAATCACCATGGAAGAGGCGTGTCTGTGGACTGATGGAAGGTACTTTCTTCAGGCAGAAAATCAATTGAAAAATACTGAAGTTAAATTAATGAAATCCGGAGAAGCAGGAGTTTATACAGTATATGAATATATTAAAAATATTGCAAAAACAAATATCACTGTAGCCTTTGACGGAAAAATGATGTCTGCTGATATGGCAGAAAATATAAGAAATATTGAAAATGTAACAGTGGATGGTCATTTGGCTTTAATAGATAAAATATGGGAGGACCGTCCGGAAATCAGCCATAAGCCAATATGGAAGCTGGATGATAAGTATACGGGAAAAAATACAGCTACTAAAATAAGTGAAATAAGAAACATGATGGAGGAGAGAAGGGCAGATGTTTTACTTCTTTCAGCCTTAGATGAAGTGGCATGGACTCTTAATTTAAGAGGCAATGATATAATGTATACGCCTGTATTTATGGGATTTTTGATTATAACCAAAGATGAGGTTAATTTTTACGTTAATAAAATTCAGTTACAGGACAACATAGAAGAATACTTAAAAGAATGTGATATCAAAATACGGGATTATGGCATCGTGTATGCAGATTTAGAAAAAATAAGAAAGAAAAGAATCTGGCTTGATAAATCCAGCGCCAATTATGCTGTCATAGAATCAATTAATAATGATAATAAAATAATAAATAAGCTGACTCCTGCCTTGCAACTTAAAGCAGTTAAAAATGAAGCGGAAATAGAAAATGAGAAAAAAGCTCATATTTTAGACGGTGTGGCAATGACAAATTTTCTGTACTGGCTTAAAACCAATGTGGGAAAGGAATATATGGATGAACTGAAGTTAGGAGACAGGCTTGAGGATTTTAGAAACCGGGCAGAAAGCTATATTGAGCCAAGCTTTGCCCCCATTGTGGGATATAACGAACATGGTGCAATAGTACATTACAGTGCCACAAAGGCGTCTAATGTAGTTATAAAAAACGAAGGTATTGTACTTATAGACAGTGGTGGACATTATTTGGAGGGAACCACAGACATTACAAGAACCATAAGTTTAGGAAATGTTACGGAAAAAATGAAAAAAATGTATACGGCAGTGCTTAAGGGACACTTAAAGCTGTCAGGGGCAATATTTAAAAAAGGCTGTAGCGGAACGACTCTTGATTATATTGCAAGAAAGCCTCTATGGGATATGGGACTTGATTATAATCATGGAACCGGACATGGAGTTGGTTATCTTTTAAGTGTTCATGAGGCACCTAATGCCATTAGATACAGAATAATGAAAAATCCAGAATTAAATCCTGTATTTGAGCCGGGAATGATAACGTCAAATGAACCGGGAGTTTATTTAGACAATGAATTTGGAATACGAATTGAAAATCTTATTTTGTGTAAAGAGAAGGAAAAAACGGATTTTGGAGAATTTCTATGCTTTGAAAATCTCACCTATGTTCCTTATGATATGGAATTAATTGACATGGACATGTTAGATGGAAAAGAAAAGGAGATATTAAGAGAGTATAACCAAATGGTGTATGAAAAATTGTCCAAACATTTACAGGAAAATGTTAAAAAATGGTTAAAGAAATATCTCAATTGTTAAAAAAACAGTATTGTAAGTTTTTGTATATAGTGCTATCATCAGTGTTATCAAAATTGTATCACAATTGATGATAGCATTTTTTTGCCTATAAGGCAGAAGGGAGAGGTATATGAGAAAGGGAATGAAAAAGCTATGCAGTTCTGCCCTTAGCATTCTGTTAGCTTTGTCCATGGTAGTTCCGGGAGCAGGCGTTTATCACACAAATGTTAAAGCAGATGATGTTGTAGAAAAAACACAAACCGGAAATGATAACGGAAAGGATGACGGAAAAAGTATTAAAGGTGATTATTTCAGACAAAATATGGCAGTTTTGCTTAAGAATAATCAGCTAAAGACTAGCAATTCAGAAGTTACCCTTACTGAAAATGAAAAGGGAAAGGGTGTTCTTGTTTCAGGAAAAGATAAGGATATTTTAAATAGTGAAATCACAATTGATAAAAAGTTGAATTTTGACGGAAAAATTGTAGGAAGATTAAGTCTTGACGCCATAGCCGAAAGGGGAGGCGATATAACCGTTGGAGTTTTCGTTGATGGTGGAAGCAAACCGGTTGGAACTTTTAAATTATATAAACAAAGAAAGAAAAATGACTGGACATACACAAAGGACAGTTCAATTGATGTGTCAGAATTAAAACTTACAGGAGAACATACAGTTTCCCTTAAAGTATTATCTACATCAGCATCTAAGGTAAACTTCCTTATAAGAGCTGTGGAATTTGTTGAAAGTACCGTTCCTGTAATATACTTTAATATTAATGAAGAAGATGGAACTATTGCAGAAATGAATGCTTCAAGTGACCATTCAGTAGAGTGCTACGGGAGTATGACCATAAAGGTTCCGGATGGCTTTGTTTCTGAGTATACAGGCAAGGAAGTAACAGGTGGAACTTACAATATGGAATACATAAGAGGACGTGGAAATTCTACATGGGCTACTCCTAAAAAGCCATACAAGATTAAGCTTGATAAAAAAGCAGACCTTCTTGGAATGGGAAAGAATAAACACTGGGTATTGCTTGCTAACTATTATGATAACAGTCTTCTTAGAAATAAGATTACATATTGGTTAGGACAGCAGCTTAATATGGCATTTACTCCTAAAAGTGAACCTGTAGATGTTGTGATGAATGGAGAATATTACGGAAGTTATTTCCTGTCGCAGCAGGTAAGGGTAGGTAGCACAAGAGTAGATATTGATGATTTGGAAGAGTCGGAGGAAACAATGAACTCTACGGATTCTGCCATTATATCAGGAGGATATTTGCTGGCACTTTCTCCATATGAGAGAATTGAACATCAGACATTTTCAACTAATAATAATGTTGAATTTAAGTTAGAAAGTCCTAAGTTTGAAGATTATTACAATGAAACACAGTTTAATTATATAAAGGATTATGTTCAAAAAACGGAAGATGCAATATACGGAAAGAATTTCAAGGATTCTAATGGAACATCCTATACGGAATATATGGATTTAAATGCAGCAGTATATTATTACTGGATGCAGGAATTCTCCATGAATGGGGATGGATTTGTTTCTCCAAGTACATATTTGTATAAACCAAGAAATGGAAAATTATATTTTGGGCCTCTTTGGGACTTTGATTATGTTGCCTGGGGTTCAACAGAATATTCCGGAAACTCTGTTACAGGCTGGAGCCGAAACACAAATATGTGGTTTGACAAATTGTTTGAAGATAAAACATTTGCCCGGGCTATAGTTGATGCATGGCCGTCAATAAAGGAAAAAGTTAATGAACTGATTATGCCGGGTGGTCAGCTTGACAAATACAAAGATGAGATGGTTAAGACAGCAGCATATAACTTTGAAAAATGGGGAATGTCAGATTTAGGACAGGATGATATGGAAGAAGATTCTAAGGGAAATAATTATCTGACTTACGACCAGGAAATAGAAAGGTTAAGAGGCTGGATAAAGGAAAGAACAGAATGGGTTGATAAGAATGTAGCATCTATTGTTCCACAGCCTTGTAAGGTTAAGTTTATGGCGGACAATAAGGTCATTGCTACAAAGGATGAATACATTGGAAAAACTATAAGCAGTTTTCCAACGGCACCTAAGAAAAAAGGCTATGTTTTTGTAGGATGGAATGCTCATTTCCATATGAATTTTAAAGAGTATTTAAGTTACATAGGTAGTACGGAAGAGGATTTGTCGGAATTTATGGAGCCTGAGGAAATAAAGAATCTTAAAAAGAACGGCTATGATTTTGACGGTGAATTTTCATCATCAGATATATTAGTTAAAGATACTACCCTTACTGCTAAATACATTTCTGAAAGGGAATATGTTAAGGAAAGAAAGATTATATTAAACAGAAAATACATGATACTGAACCAGTGGAGTGATGAAGGGGAAATAAAGGCAACAGTTATTCCTTTTGATGCAACAAACAGCGAAATACAGTGGTCATCATCTAATCCGGAAGTGGCAGAGGTTATGGATGGCAGTGTAACTCCTATAAAATCGGGAGATACAATAATAACAGCTAAAACCGCTAGTGGATTAACAGCTACCTGTAAAGTACATGTATGTACTGATGGGGAAAGCGACGAAATGCCTATGGAGGCATATTATGAATTTCCTGAATATGATTACACTATAGGAGTAAACGAATATAAGGATTTAGGAGTTAAATATCAACCGGAGAATGCAGTATTTGATGAAAACTGCAAATTCCTTGTGGGAGATGATTCTGTTGTTGAAGTAAGTGATGGAGGCGTGGTTTATGGATTAAAGCCGGGAACAACCACAGTATATGCTTATACAAATAATGGAGATCCTATCAGATGTCAGGTAACAGTTGTTGACAAAAAAACAGCAGCTATTGGAAATGTATATACAGTTAAAAACTGCAAATACAAGGTTTTAACTAATAAAGATAAAAATAAAACTGTTATGTGTGTAGGGGCAAAGAACAGCAAGGTTAAAGCCGTAAATATACCTTCTAAGGTTAAAATTAAAAATGTCACATATAAGGTTATAAGCATAAAGGCAAAGGCATTTGCAAAAATGAAAAAATTAAAGAAGGTAACAATTGGTAATAATGTTTCCTTTATTGGAAAGTCAGCTTTTTATAACTGCAAAAATCTTACAAAGGTATATATTGGTAAAAAGGTAGAAATTATTTATCAGAACGCCTTTAAGGGAGATAAGAAACTTAAGAACATAACAATTAAGGCTAAAAGAGCTAAAATTAACAAAGGAGCTTTCAGCAAAATTTCAGGTAAGTCAGTATTTAAGGTACCTAAAAACTGTAAGGCATACTATAAGATTGTATTGGGAAAAAGCAGAAATATAAAATAATGTGGAAATACCATTTAGAAAGTATAAGACACACTAAAAAAGATGATATAAGAACTGTCATGGGAGTAAAATACTGTGGCAGTTTTTAATTTTTCATAACATAAAAAAACATTGCATAAAATGTACAAAGTATAAGTTGTATAGAGGTTTTTTTGAAAGAATATATTGAAGAGAGGGTACTTGAAACATCTAATTACATTGTAGAAAACAATTCCACGGTAAGACAGTGTGCCAGACAGTTTGGAATCAGCAAAAGCACAGTACATAAAGACGTATCTGAACGTCTTCCGCAAATTAATCAGAGACTGGCAATTAAAGTAAGAGAGGTGTTAGACAAAAATAAAAAAGAACGTCACATACGTGGCGGTCTTGCAACAAAGGCTAAATATGAAAAAAATAAAAGCCTTAACTGATAAATCAGTAAGGCTGTTGTTTACGGGGGACCTAGTGGGAGTTTCACCCACTAGGTTGAGTATGAAAAACTTAAAATACGCCATTATAGGGTATGACGTATACAAACTATATGCACAAGTTCTTAGCACTCGCAAAAAGTACTTAATAACTCGTACATTGTTTATAATAAAGGGTACTTATGAACAAAATATGAACGGAATGTAAAAGAATATCGAAAAAAGACGAAAAATACAAAAAAACATGAAAAAAAATAAAAAACAGGTTGAAAAAGGACGATTTATCTGAAAAGGAAGGCAAAAAAATGGAAAAACATATCTAAAAAATGGAAATTTTTTAAAAATAAAACATATACAGAATGGGAAAAAGTTGTTATACTTTAGTTTAGTATGGATATTCTAAAATATATATAAGGATGAAAACAAAATTTTTTACACATAAGGAGCGTCAAATGTTTAACACAGATATTGGTATAGATTTAGGAACAGCAAGTGTATTGGTTTATATAAAAGGAAAAGGTGTTGTTTTAAAAGAGCCTTCAGTAGTTGCCATTGACAGAGATACTGACAAGATAAAAGCTGTCGGAGAGGAAGCCCGTCTTATGATAGGAAGAACTCCGGGAAATATAGTTGCCGTAAGACCTCTTAAGCAGGGAGTTATATCTGATTATTCAGTTACTGAGCAGATGATTAGATATTTTATTCAAAAAGCGGTAGGAAAACGTTCATATAAGAAACCACGTATATGTGTATGTATACCAAGTGGAGCTACAGAAGTTGAAACTAAGGCAGTACAGGACGCAGCTTTTCAGGCAGGAGCCAGGGAGGTCTTTGTGGTGGAAGAACCTTTAGCAGCAGCCATAGGCGCCGGCATAGAAATAAAGAAGCCTTGTGGTAACATGATTGTGGATATTGGTGGAGGAACTACCGATATTGCAGTTATTTCATTGGGAGGAACAGTAGTCAGCACATCAGTTAAAGTGGCAGGAGATGATTTTGACGAAGCTATTGTCAGATATATGAGAAAGAAACACAATCTTCTTATTGGAGAGAGAACTGCCGAAGAAATTAAAATTGGAATTGGTACATGCTATAACAAATCTGAAAATCAGAAAATGGAAGTAAGGGGAAGAAACTTAGTTACCGGTCTTCCAAAAACCATAGAAGTAACATCGGAAGAAACAGAAGAAGCATTAAGGGATGTTACAACAAGTATTATTGATGCAGTACACAGGGTTTTGGAACAGACTCCTCCGGAACTGGCAGCAGATATAGCAGTAAGAGGTATAGTTTTAACAGGCGGTGGTTGTCTTCTTAACGGACTGGATGAACTGATAGAGGCGAAAACCGGCATTAACACCATGACCGCAGAGGATCCTATGACGGCAGTTGCCATCGGAACCGGACAATATCTGGAATATATTGACGAGGAAAATTCAGAAAAATTAAAATAATAAATATTAATCTAAAGGCTGTCCCATTTTTGGACAGCCTTGTTAGGATAAGGAACATTAAATGAAAAATATCAGTGGATATGTAGAAAATATTACCTTTAGAAATGAGGACAACGGTTACACTGTTCTTACTTTATTAAGTGGAAAAAAGGAAATTAAGTGTACAGGAACTTTTGGATACATAGGTGAAGGTGAATATGTGGAAATAGAGGGAGAAGAGGTTTTTCATGATATTTATGGAGAACAGATTAAGGTTATTTCCTATGAAATAATTCCTGCTACGGATGAGTTCTCTATTAAAAAGTATCTGGGCTCAGGAGCTATTAAGGGCTTAGGTGCAGTTCTTGCAGACAGAATTGTGGAACGTTTTGGGGAAGATACCATCAGAATAATAGAAGAAGAACCGGAAAGATTAGCGGAAATAAGAGGAATAACCACCAGAAAAGCCATGGATATATGCAAGCAGGTTGAAGATAAGAAAGATATGAGAGATATTATGATTTTTCTTCAGGGCTACGGTATATCTCCGGCTTTGGCAAATAAAATATACACATTATATGGAACTAAGGTTTATGACATCATAAAAACCAACCCTTACCGTCTTGCAGATGATGTGGCAGGAGTTGGCTTTAAAACAGCAGATGAAATAGCAAGAAGGGCGGGAGTGGAAGTAAATGCCTCCGTCAGAATAAAAAGCGGTATGTGTTATGCCTTGGCAGATGCTTCTACCTCAGGTCATACCTATTTGCCAAAGGAACAGCTGGCACAAAGAACCATTAATCTTTTGGGACTTAGAGATCAGTACATGAGTGCTGACGGAACCTATAATATGGATTTGTTAGACAACTGCTTTACAGAACTGATTCTTGAAAAAAAACTGATTTTAAAAGAAATAGATGATGTTGAAGGGGTGTTTCTGTCAACTTTCTATTATACAGAACTGAATATTGCCAGAATGCTTTTAGAGCTTAATATAGAAACAACGGAAGATGACTATATTATGGGAATTAAGTTAGATACCATTGAAAAGCTGACAGGGGTTCAGTTAGATGAACTGCAAAGAAAGGCAGTTATTGAAACCCAGAATAATGGTGTTTCCGTTATTACCGGTGGTCCCGGAACAGGAAAGACCACTACTATTAATGCCATTATCCAAATGTTTGAAACAGATGGCTTAGAAGTGTCCCTTGCAGCACCTACAGGAAGGGCTGCAAAGAGAATGAGCGAGGCTACAGGGCATAAGGCAAGCACTATTCACAGACTGTTGGAAGTATCCGGTGGTGGTGATGAGGTAACAGCAGATGATTTGTCTGCAAGATTTGGACGAAACGAACAAAATCCTTTGGAAACAGATGTTATTATTGTAGATGAGATGTCCATGGTAGATACATTTCTTATGCATGCACTGTTAAAAGCCATTACCATTGGAACAAGAGTTGTTTTTGTGGGGGATGTAAATCAGCTGGCAAGTGTGGGACCGGGAAATGTTTTAAAGGATATTATTGATTCGGGACAGTTTAGCGTGGTTAAGCTGACGAAGGTGTTCAGACAGGCGGGAGAAAGTGGAATAGTTGTAAATGCCCACAAAATTAATGCAGGACAGCAGGTGGCGCTGGATAACAGTACCGGTGACTTCTTATATATAGAAAGAGAAAATGCACAAATGGCATTAAATGCAACTATTGGTCTTCTTAAAACAAAGCTTCCGGGATATGTAGGGGCAAAAGAACAGGATATTCAGGTTTTAACACCTATGCGAAACGGTATTTTAGGTGTCAATTCCTTAAATGAACAACTTCAGAAGTTTATTAATCCTCCTTCTCCTGATAAAAGCGAAAAGGAAATTGCAGGGACAATTTTCAGGGAGGGTGATAAGGTTATGCAGGTTAAAAACAATTATCAGCTTAGCTGGGAACAACGCTCGGCTTCAGGAAGAATATTTGATACCGGCAGTGGCATATTTAACGGAGATATGGGAATTGTTACTAAAATTAACAATACTACTAATTATATAGAAGTTGTTTTTGATGATGACAGATATGTAACTTATGATACAAAACAGGCAGAGGAATTGGAGCTGGCGTATGCCATTACAATACATAAGTCTCAGGGTAGTGAATATCCTGCAGTTATTATGCCTTTAGTTTCGGGAGTGCAGATGCTTATGACCAGAAATCTTTTGTATACAGGAGTTACCAGAGCAAAGAAGTGCGTGTGCATTGTAGGAAGAAAGGAAATGTTTGAAGCCATGATAGCTAATGAAGATCAGCATAAAAGGTATTCAGGACTTAAGTGGCAGATTATAAATTACTATAATGAGTAAAAGGGAATATATGAAAGAAAAATTAATGGGGATATTTTTTCCGAAGGTATGTCCGTTATGTGAGCGAGTAATAAAATCTTCTGGGGATGTTTGCGAAAAATGCGACATATCAAAGTTTCTTATAGGAAGAAATAGGTGCTATAAATGCGGAAAGCCTTTAAAAGGGAATGATGAAATATTATGTGGTGATTGCAGAAAAATTAATCATACTTTTGAAAAAGGCGTAGCCGTATTTGAATATAAGGAAGAAATGAAAGAGTCCGTTTACAGGTTTAAATATGGAAATCAGAAAGCATATGGAGATTTTTATGGGAAAATTGCAGCAGAAAAATATGGAGAATTACTTAAAAGGTGGCAGATAGATAAAATTATACCGGTTCCAATGTATGATAAGAAGAAACAAAAACGAGGATACAATCAGGCGGAAGAATTTGGAAACAGATTAGGTTTTTATACGGGAATAGAAACGGACAACAAAAGCCTTATCAGAATAAAGGACACAATACCTCAAAAGGGACTTAGCAATGAACAGCGCAAGATGAATATGTCAGATGCATTTGCAGTGGATGTTGAAAAAATCAGTAATTATAAAAATGTGCTTTTAGTGGATGATATATATACAACAGGAAGCACAATAGATGCCTGTAGCAAAATTCTTATTATGGCAGGAGTTGAAAAAGTCTATTTTGTGTGTATTGCAACGGGAATGGATAAATAAATTGAAAAAAGATTTCGAATTGCTGACTTGTAAAAGTAAATTCCGTATGAAAGACTAAATTCCACCCACTGTT
>NZ_QUHB01000005.1 GCF_003479405.1 Eubacterium sp. AF16-48
TAACAGGGTGTGGAATTTAGTCTTTCACACGGAATTTACTTTTACAAGTCAGCTTCTTTTATTGCAGACTTTTTTCCTTCACCCCAAAAAAAAGAGATGTTGCCCTCTGCTAACACCTCTTCACCAATTTTTGCTTATTCTGTTTATTGTCCCTACAGCAATTTACACCTTTTCGTCCCCTTAACATCCCCTTCTACAATCTGATACTGTTTGGATTTCTGTGAATCCTTTCTCTTTGTGCAATCTGCTTACTGTCTTTTCCCGGCACATTTTTTTTCCTGGCATGCTGATATTACTCCCACAAAAAAACACATTGTACCTTTAGGAATCAAAAATGCCTGAGAGTCCAACATTCACATACAGCAACTCGTCATCCTTTTATTTCCTATCCTTTTGGTATGAATAATTGTACATATATTAAATATGTTTGTCAATCATTTGCCTGACCTGATTGTTTTTTTCCTAGTGGGCAGGGTTGGACTCGAACCAACGATGTTTCTAATGTAACGGATTTACAGTCCGCCGTCTTCGCCGCTAGACTTACCTGCCCATAATAAGTCCCTTAGGACTCACTCTTTTTAGTACATAATATTTCATGCACCTATTGATATATTTAATTTATTATCTGTGACAATAATGTCATCAATGGGAACGTTAAAAACTGCTGCTAATACAATTAAATTATCCAATGTTGGCATTGCCGCACCATTTTGCCATTTGTATATTGCATTAGGAGTTGCAAATCCCAATATATTCTGTAACTCCTTAACAGATAATCCTGACTGTTTTCGTAAATTCATAATTCTTATTCCTGTTCCCACTGTATCTATAATAGGTAATATACACATCTTTTTTTCCTCCACTTATACTTATTGATTCATTTGCCAGTAGTAATAAAAAAACCGCCTATCTTCTCAAAAAGATAAGCGGTGAATTAAATTCTAATTATGATTTTGTCTTAATGACATCTATAATTATCATGTTGATTTTTGCTTTTTGCTTACCATTTTCGAGAGCACATTAATAAGACTCTGTCCGTATACCTGAACGAGCTTGTAATCTTCATAATAATAGTTATAGCTGTTAGCAAATTTTAACTCAAACATGATCTCTTTTCCTTTCCCGATGGATTATCCACCGCATTTAACATTCTCTGTAGTTCATACTTTAACATATATTGTTTAATTTGTCATTCTTCCGGTAGTAGAAAGTATAAATTTCATTAATAGAATTTAATTAATATTTATTTAGCCTTAATGCTTACTTTTTTACCTGAAAATGCTATTCCCATTTTCAGAATATTATAAATTCCTTCTTCTTTTAGTTCTGAATTATAAAAGCTGACAGATTTATCCATATATTCTGCTATTGCAGTTTGCTCCTGTCTGAAATCTCCTTTGTATACTATGCAGACTGCCACTATAAACAGAAAGCATATTACCCATGTTACAGGCTCGCAAATACATATACATAAGGATGGGCTAGATTATGATAAAAACTTTAAGGAGTGCCTTGGCAGCACTCCCAATGATTATCTGTCACATATACTTCTTAAAGATATGATTGAATATATAGGAATTTAAATATGCTAATACGGCAAATCCAATAAACAACATTACATATACGACACTTCCCGCTGTCTTTCCCAGCAGAACAATCAATATAATTGGCAATAACGTTATAAGCAATATTATCAAAGTCCATGGAAAATGACCTATTCCCATAAGTAATGCATTTTTAAGTGTGTTCTTTACAGTATTTTCAAATGTACTTTGAAGTGCCATGGCGTATAAAAAAATGAACAGAACGGTAAGTGCTGCTGCAAGCATTAATCCTTTAAGTGCTGTTGTCATTACTGTTTTTTTAAGACTATTTATTATATATAAATCTATCGTAGGAATCACTGCTGCTACTAATAATATAATCCACATAACCGTTGACTGTCTAAAATTCTCCTTGAACAATTGAAAAAAATTTTTTAAAATATAACCTTCTCTGTTCCCTGCCATCTTTTTAGTCACTCCGTAAAGTGCCGTTGTTGAAGCACCTATAGTAATTATAGGCAACGAGCACAAAACAAATATCAAATTTAAAATTACCAAATCTGCTATTTTTGATACCACTTCATAAAATTTACTATCTATTCCAAACACTTTTTTCTTCCTCTCTATACTTCTTTTACGGAATCTCTTTCTAAAAGTTCAGCTTGGAAAATCAACTGTTTCTTTTCATCTTTTCCATTTATAAGATTCATTAACAGTTCTATTGATGATTTTACCATCTGTTCACATGGCTGCTTCATTGTGGAAAGTGATGGATGAAAATATTTTGACATTTCAATCCCATCGAACCCTAAAACAGAATAGTCATCAGGTATTTTCCACCCTGCTTCTGAAATAGCTTTGTACGCACCAAATGCTGTTAAGTCAGAAATAGCATAAAGTGCAGAAAATTCCTCTTTAGACTGTAACAATTCCTTTGTAACCTGATAACCATTAGCTACTGAGTATTCAGGAATGTCATCTTTCATATATCTTATAAGATTTTTGTTAACTTCAATTCCATTATCTGCTAAAGCTTCTCTGTAACCTTTCAATCGAAGGCCACCAACTGCCTGATCACCCCTTTTGCCTGAAATTATAGCAATCTTCTTGTGACCTTTCTTGCAAAGATAATCTACCGCCTTGTAACTTTCTTTTTCGTCATCAATAGAGACTGAAGAACAGTTTCTTTTAGGAGCCATCATATTAACCGCAACAGTACATAACACATATGGCACACCTATTTCTTCTAATCTTGTATCAAGATAGTCCATCTGACCTCCAAGGAAAATCAAACCTTTAAGTCTTTTTTCTTTGGCAAGCTGTACTGCTACACTTACCTCATCCTGATCTTCCCCTACAGCTTGAAGTAAAAACGTGTACTCTAATTTTTTTAATTCTTCTTCAAAACTTTTCAACATCCCCTGAAAGAATTGATTATCTATACCTTTAATTAAAAGTGCTATCGTATTAGATTCTGTCATTTTTAAATTTCTTGCACTATTATTAGGCACGTAATTATATTCTTTTATAACTTTTAAAATTCTTTTTCTGGTATTCTGATTAATACCCGGATCATCATTAATTGCTCGAGAGACAGTGCTAATTCCAACACCACATATTTTCGCTATGTCTTTTATTGTTAAATCTGCCATGTCTTCCCCCTTTCATCTAAATGTACTAAAATTTTTTAATTCCACAATTTGGTATTTTATCATATATATATCATTATGTAAAAAACTGCGAAATTTTTTCGCAGCTTTTTATCATTTTATTTCTATCCTCTGCCATAAAGAACTGTTAGTTCTTTAATAGTAGCTGATAATTTTTTAGTCATCTGTCTGGATTTTACTCTCCAACACCAATTTCCGCCTAAAGTTGAAGGATGATTCATTCTAGCTTTATTGTCCAAATGAAGATAATCCTGTAACGGAATAATACATGTATTGGCTGTTGATGCCTGAGCCATACGAATAACTTCGTCAACCAGCTCATCTTTATCATCAGTTTTTCTGCCAATATATTTTTGGACCATCTCAACCTCTTCCGGTCCAATGCTACCTAACCATCCCTTTAGTGTTTCATTGTCATGAGTTCCTGTATATACTACACAATTCTTATTATAATTGTATGGTAAATACTCTCTTGGACCTGAAGAATCTCTGCTATCAAATGCAAACTCAAGAACTTTCATATTAGGGAATCCTGAATCATTAACTAGCTGTCTTACTGAATCAGTTATATAACCTAAGTCTTCAGCTATAATGTTAACATTACCTAAACAATATTTTATAGCATTAAATAAATCTATTCCCGGTCCTTTTTCCCAGTGTCCATTAGTTGCATCCTCATCCCTAGCAGGTATTGAATAATATTCATCAAAACCTCTAAAATGATCAATTCTTACAACATCATATAGCTGAACACTTCGCTCTATTCTTTTTATCCACCAATCATAGTTGGTCTGTTTATGATAATCCCATTTGTATAATGGATTTCCCCACAACTGGCCTGTTGCTGAAAAGCCATCAGGAGGACATCCTGCAACTGCTATAGTTTTTCCTTTGTCATCCATTTGGAATAACTCAGGGTGTGACCACACATCTGCACTATCATAAGCTACATATATTGGAATATCTCCAATAATTTTCACACCATTATCATTGGCATATTTTTTTAATTTGTACCATTGCCTATAGAATTCATACTGAACAAATTCATAAAATTCTATTTCTTCCTTTAGCTCATTCTGATAATACTCCATTGAGTATCCCCATCTGAGTTTTATGTCTTCTGCCCAGTTGTCAAAGCTTTGGCCTTTAAATCTTTCCTTTATAGCCATAAACATTGCATAATCATTTAACCAATATTGGTTTTCATCTTTAAACTTTTTAAATTCTTCCCTTTCACGGATATTACTTCTTTTGTACGCTTTTTTCAAAAGTTTAAATCTGCCATTATACAACTTTTCATAATCTACTTTGTCAATTTTGTCACCAAAATCCACCTTGTCACATTCTTTTTCTGTTAACAGTCCCTGCTCAATCAGCTCTTCTAAACTTATAAAGTATGGATTCCCTGCATAAGTTGAAAATGACTGATAAGGAGAATCTCCGTAACTTGTTGGTCCTATAGGTAGAATTTGCCAGTATTGCTGTTTGGAATCTTTCAAAAAATCTACAAATTTATATGCTTCTTCAGAAAAACTTCCTATGCCATATTTTCCCGGCAAACTGGAAACAGGTAATAAAATTCCACTAGCCCTCATAGTCCCTCCTAATATTATATCTTATTAACCTTTTACTGCTCCTGCAGCTACACCCTTAATAATATGCTTCTGACATGTTAAGTAGAAGAATATTACAGGTATAATACTTAAAATGATAAGTGCCATTATTGCACCTAAATCTACTGAGCCGTAGCTTCCCTGTAAGTACTGAATATGAATTGGAATAGTTCTGTACTGATCAAGATCAAGAACCAAATATGGAAGTAAGTAATCGTTCCATATCCACATAATTTCAAGAATACCTACAGATATTAATGTTGGTTTTAACATTGGAACAATAACAATAAAGAATGTTCTGATTGGTCCACATCCATCAATTGCTGCTGCTTCTTCAATCTCAAGTGGTAAACCTTTAATAAATCCTGTGAACATAAATACTGCCATACCTGCACCAAATCCTAAATATATAACCGGAATAGTCCAAGGTGTATTAAGTCCCAATGAATCTGCTGTATTTGACAATGTGAACATTACCATCTGGAATGGTACTACCATTGAAAATACAAATAAGTAATATACTATCTTACAAACTATGCTGTCAACTCTTGCTATGTACCATGCTGCCATTGATGTACAAAGTAGAATTAACGCTGTTGATAAAACTGTAATTACAAAACTATATAATACCGATTTAAAAAACGGATAATTTCCAAATGTAAAACCTTTGATATAGTTTGCCCAACCTACTAACGCCTCACCAGTAGGCCATGCAAATGTGTCTGTTTTTACAAAGGTGTTAGCTTTGAAAGAGTTCATTAACACAATAAATATAGGACTAACATAAACTAAAGTTACAATTGTCATTATTGTAGTCAACAGTTTTCCATGCTTTGATGGAATTTCACTTGTCTCTTTCATTTTTTTCTTTTTCGGTGTAGCTTTCACTGTAGAATCTTTAATTGTTGAATTCACTGTTTTCTCATTGTTCATTACTGCTGCACCTCCTTAGATCTTGTTGCCTTAAGCTGGATAATTGATATACCTGCAACTAAGATAAAGAATATAACGGCTTTCGCCTGGGCAACTCCCTTACCTGTAAGAGACTGTCCGTAAAATGTGTTGTAAATGTTAAGTGCCAACATTTCTGTTGTCTTTATAACTGAACCATCCTTTAACTGTTCAAACGGCTGTCCGTTTGTTAAAGCTAAGTTCTGATCAAAAAGTTTAAATCCATTTGTTATTGTTAAGAATAAACAAATTGTAATTGATGGCATAATATTTGGAATTGTAACTCTTGTCAATGTCTGCCATTTTGTTGCACCATCAATTTTTGCTGCTTCAATTAGTTCTCCCGGAACTGCCTGCAAACCTGCAATATAGATAATCATCATATATCCTACCTGTTGCCAGCACATAAGAATAATTAATCCCCAGAAGCCATATCTTGTTTCCATAAGAATTGAAGTATTAATTTTTCCTAAAACGCCATTGAAAATCATACTCCAAATATAACCAAGAACAATACCACCTATAAGGTTAGGCATAAAAAATGCTGTTCTGAATAAGTTTGCTCCCTTAATCCCCAATGTTAATAAATATGCTATTAAGAAAGCTAACACATTTATTATAAATAGGGATACTATTGCATACAAAGCTGTATACCAAAATGCATGTACAAACGATGCATCCTGAAATGCATCCATATAATTTCTAAAACCTACAAAAGAAGCATCACCTATTGTAACAAATTTGCAAAATGATAAATAAATACCTCTAAGGAAAGGATATATAAATCCAATGCAAAATGCTAAAAATGTAGGTGCCAAAAATAAAAGAAAGCATCTTTGAATAGGTTTACGAAGAAGTTTAGAATTAACAGATGTTCCACCATTATGTTTTTTCTTTTTTTCTTTCACTTCAATCTCCTCCTAATCATTATTCAAAATAGAAACTCTAAAAATTTTCTATTTTTTAATAAAGGGGCAGGCACTGCCTGCCCCATAATGTGTTAATAGTTTAATTATGAATTTTATTCTTATTTAAAATCTTATTATTTGTTAGCAGCTTTGTACTGAGCAGCCCAGCCCTGAACGAATGCTGTCTTAACATCATCCCATGATCCGCCTGCGTCATATTTATTCATTGCTGCCACAAGACTTGCTCTCCATTCATCTACGTTAGGTGTGTAGTTGAATGTCCAGTCTACATTGTAGTTTCCTGCTTCAAGTAAATCGTTAGCATTCTTTAAGAATACGTTACCACTGTCTGCTGCCTTCTTATAAGGGATTGCACCAAACTGTTCTGCCATAACTTTTGTTCCTTCTTCTGATGTTACTAACCATTTCATAAAGTCAAGTGTTGCCTTCTGATCTGCTTCTGAAGCCTTAGCATTAACTGCCCAACAGTTTTCTGTTCCTGAACAAAGACCTGCTTTTTCTTCGCCTTCAACTCCACAGTAAATTGGAATCATCTGCATATCATCATCTGAAATTGACTTTTTCAAAGCATCATATTCCCATGTACCATTCTGGTAGAATACTGCTTCGCCCTTCTTGAATTCGGCTTCAGCATCGTAACCACCTGTTGCTAAAGTATTCTTTTTATATTTGCTGTTGTTGATGTATAAATCCCAAACATTCTTAAAGTTCTCTAAATATGTTCCCTTAATTTCTGCAGGGGCTTCCTTCCATCCGTCATCTCTTCCTTCATAGAATAAAGGCATGTTAGCTAAGTGACCCGTAAATCTCCAAGATGAAGCATCATCCATACCTGATGATGTAAATGCATCAAATCCAAGCTTGTCTGCTCTCTTGTGAATATCTTCTGCAACTGACTTTAATGAAGCGAAATCCTTAATGTCTGTAATTTCATGTCCTGCTTTCTTAAGTAATTTCTTATTTACAATAATTCCGTAACTTTCATAACAATAACCAATTGATGCAACCTTACCGTTTTCATCTGTTAAGTTAAATGCATCTGTATTTAATTCATTGTAAACATCTGTACCTTTAAGATCTAAGCAATAATCATTCCAAGTCTTAACTGCTGCCTGGTTACCAACAACAAATAATGTTGGAGCTGCTGACTTACCCATCTCAGATGTCAATGTTGAATTGTAGTTTCCTGAAGCTGCTGTAACTACTTTTACCTTTACTCCTTTTTCTTTCTCATATGTCTTTGCAATTCCCTGTAAAGCTTCATCTGCTTCAGGTTTAAAGTTTAACCAGTAAACTGATCCCTTTGAATCTGAGCCTGTTTTTTCGCTCTTTGAACTGCTACCACAACCTGCTAATAATCCTGCTACCATTGTTGCACACAATACTACACCTAATAATTTCTTACGCATATTCATTTCTCCTTTTCTTAAAAGTTTCTATTTAGGTTCTCCGTCATTTCCAAATAATTGTTTGTACTTACAATCTGTTTGGAAACGTTTCCTATGTACTGATGGTAGCACTTTTTGGAAACGTTTACAATACTATTTTCACCATTTCTTCACAATTCAGCCTTTTAGCTAATTTTTCGTCCTTTTTTTATGCACATTGTACAATCGTGAGACTGTTTTTATGTTTTTTTTATGCAGTTAGAATATATTTATCACTTTTCCTTCTAGTAAATATACTATTATACAAGACTTTTTTCTATTTGATTGTTAGAATTTCAAGAATGATTTTTAATATTTTTTCAATATTTTTAGATGTGATTTTACTTTGATTTTTTTATCTTAGATTAAAAAAATAAACCCGTACTTTGATAACTGAAAATAGCTAAAAAAGTCTAGTTTACAACCATGTGACATTTATACTCTTAATACAATTTTGCACCTGCTGGGATTGCATCATCTAACATTACCAGATCAAAACAATCCGGATTATCCTGCAAGAACCTATTTACTGTATGTACTGCAATCTTTGCTGCTAACTCAACCGGAAAACTATATACTCCCGTTGATATAGAAGGAAATGCAATAGACCTGATTCCATTATTCATCGCCAACTTCATAGAATTAAAATAGCAGTTAGCAAGAAGTTCCTCTTCTTTATTTCTGCCACCATTCCATATCGGTCCTACAGTATGTATCACATAATCACATGGCAGATTATAGCCTTTTGTTATCCTTGCTTCTCCAGTCTCACATCCGTGAAGTGTCCTGCACTCCGCCAGAAGCTCCGGTCCTGCTGCTCTATGAATTGCACCATCTACACCACCTCCACCAAGAAGTGAATTGTTAACCGCATTTACGATTGCCTGCACATCTGTTACTTTTGTTATGTCACCTTTTATCGTCTTAATCGAATACATCTTTCTTACCTGCCTGTTTATTATATTACCTCTGCCCCAAATGGCATTAGAGACAATTTTATATTTCCATACAATACTCATACTTTCCTCCTATCTACAATCAGAACCGCCACCCCAAATACTGCGTCCACCTGTATGGCTACATTTTTCATGATCTACTGAACTTACTAACTGCATTTTACCAGGCACTTCATTATGATGCCATGTTAATCCTGAAATTCTAGGTTCTCCAGCTTTTATTTGCTCAAGCTGTCTTGGGATAAATTTCTTTGCAAATTCTGGATCCCTCTCTATCCGCTGTTTCAGTTTTTCCGTACAGTACTTAAATTGTTCAGTATCAAAAGCACTCCTTAATTCCCTTGCCATCCAAAATTTACCGTTTGAATCTTGAAGACGGAAAATCGGTCATTGACCCAAAAGGACAGTAGTTTACTTTGTCATTTTTAGTAAGAAGAAGGTTGATAGATACGAGATGCATACATACTGGCTTTTCCATGGAATACGGCAATCTGCGATGTTTAATAATCGAACAATGCCGTTGAACTATATTTGAAAAAATAACTCCCCATCCCTCACAATATCTGAGAGATGGGGAGTTACTTTTTACGCTGCAATCTCCGGGATTTTTCCAACAAAGTTATAAACGATCCTGACTTTCTGCACCTTCTGACCATCCACCTTCTTGGCCTCGCCAATCAGGATCTTGCTGATCAGTCGGTTCAATACTGCCTCGTCCAGTTTTTCAATAGCAGCATAGCGCCGGATTTTCTTGATAAAGGTGCGGACTTCGCTTTCCTGTGCGTCCGCCCGGCTCTGCATCACTGACAGGTCGTGCAGGCGCTTCTGGTTGGCCCATGCTTCTCATACAAAAGGATCTGACACCTGTCAGGTACAATCGAAAATATCCTATCCACCTCAGTCCAAAGAGAAATAGGGATTTCATGTATCGGGTTGCATAAATCTCGTTACCATTATGAGGCAGATATGCAATCTGTCTTTTTGTCATACACAAAAAAATGATTTGAACTCATCATACACTTGCTTTCTACGCATTAGTTCACCAAAAAATACAGCATTTCTTAACTGAACAGTATTTTCAATGCATGAACGCATATGATATACTGTTTTCATCATAAAAAACCTTATCTAAATGACATTGAATGATTTATTTTCTATCTAAAATTTTATTAAACCGACTAAAGACTCCATAGTTTGTGTGTTTGACTTACTGTTTATATCTATCTTCTCCTAAATATTTTTCTAGTCATTGCAATATAAAATTGCTTATACAGTCTCTCCTTTAAGAGTCCTGGTATTCTGTATAATATACAGAGCGACCGATATGACCATCATTATAGCGCACAAACCAATCAACAGATTTGATACCATCGGTGTAATGTGGAACCATATAATATGCACCGCTGCAGTTCCATATAATAAAAAGGTTACTATCTTTCCATGCCAGTCTGCACCATGTACTTTTCCTGTCTTTTGTATCACAAGACATCCACTGACTACCATATACAGCTCCTTACCTGCCATTATTACGATTAAAAGAAGCACATGCGGAAAACGAGTAAACAGACAGATTAACATCGCTGCCTGTGTCAGCTTATCAGCCACCGGATCAAGTATTTTTCCTAAATTACTAATCCTATGGAATCTTCTTGCGATATATCCATCAGCAAGATCCGTAAGACCAGACAGCAATAAGATTTCACCAGCTAACAGAGGATTTTTCTTTACACAATAACTCCATATAATTACCGGAATCAGACAAAGCCGAAAAAAAGAAAGAAGATTAGGAACCGTAATAATTCTATTCAAATTTTCTTCCTGATTCACTTCACTCTGCATGTACGGTCACCTCACTTTCCTTTTTTTTAGACATAAACCAATAAAATATAACACAAAATGCTAAAGCAAACACAACACCAAAAACATTTTGAATCACTCTAAGACTAACCGCTCCTTGTAGTCCATAAGTCTCTGCAGCAATGGCTAAAGCACCAAATGTGTTAAATACTGCCTGCCAACCATATTGTGCTGAAAATCCTACACCGATTCCACCAAGAATTCCTATATATGCATAGATTGACGAAGGAAGCAGAAAATATAATACTGTAAAACATATAACACCTGCAATATTTCCGACAATCCTTTTACGGACTCTGTAGTGCATATCTTCCATAAACGGCAAAATTGCGGACATGGCCGCAATACCAGCCCACATTGCACGTGGCATATTACAAAGTTCTGCAATGCAAAGGACAATCGGTACGCATAAAATCTGACATATCTGCCATTTTGTTCTGGAAGAAATGATATCAAATTCTTGTATCAGATCTTTCAGATTTCTTTTATAGGTTCTGTTTTTATGATTTCGATAAAATACGAAGCAGGTAAGTGCTGCACCTAAAGCCATTCCGACTAATCGCATCTGATAGCTTTTTCCCGTAACATCATAACCATATAGCAGTAGATACCCAAGAACCAATGTAGATTGATTAAACATGAATGGATTATGGCATCCGAACAGAATCAACACAGCCAGTGCCGCAATATTTAACAGCATTCCCAATACCGGTGAAAACTGATTTGCTAAATGCGGACATACAGTCATAATTACAAAGAACAAAGCCAAAAGCATCGTAGATTGTCCGGTGTGGATCCCCAGATCCGCATTCCGAAATACCATAAGGCATAATAAAACTACTACACCCACAATACTATTCTCATTTCCAAATAAGATACTGAAAATAGTAACAAATAAAAAACAAAATGCCATTGTAACAGCTATCTTTACCAAATATACCAGTATATGATATGATTTTTCTTTCACTGTTTCACTCTTTTTCAACAGATTTTTAGAACCTGCCTGATTTAACTGCAATTCCTGATAAAATGTCATGTAATTCCTCCTCTATCTGTTTTTCTTAAACTTATATGGCCTCATCTTTCTGTATTGGAAGCTCTACAACAAATCTGCATCCACCATATTCCCGGTTTTCTGCCTTGATTGTCCCGCCAGCACTATCTACAATCCGTTTTGCAAGTGCAAGACCTAGACCATTTCCTTCTGCTTTATGAGATCCATCTACCTGATAGAACTTGTCAAATATTCTGGATTTTACATCATCCTCTATTCCTGGTCCTTCATCTTCCAGAATGAACTTAACAGAATCCTGTTCTTGTTTCAAAAACATCATAATTGTCCCCTTTGAAGGGCTGAACTTAATCGCATTATCCAAAAGATTTATCCAGATATGCATAAAAAGTCCTTCATTCCCAGTATATTTAACTTCCTCCAATTCTACCTGAAAACCAATTTCTTTTTCTGTCCATTTTGTTTCCAATGAAAGAAATGCCTGGCGGATCTGTTCATCCAGGCGATATTCTGTTTTTTTCATTGGTATATTCTGATTCTCTAACTTGGATAACAGCAAAATATTACCAACCAATCCGGAAAGTCTTTGGGTGTTAAATAAGATTTTTTCTACATATTCCTCTTGATCCGGAGACAGTTCTTCTCCCTGAAGCAGCATTGTATATCCTTCAATGGCATTAATCGGGGTCTTAAACTCATGAGAAACATCAGATACAAAATCCATCTGCAACACCTCCGTTGCACGAAGTTCTTTTGTCATAACGTTAAAACTTTGATAAGATTCTCCAACTTCTGCTATACGGCTGTTCGTTTCCAAATGCTGTTCAAAATCTCCCTGAGAAACTTCCTTCATTGCTTTACTAAGTCTGGTAATTGGTTCCAGTAACTTTGCATTAATAAAAGAAGTGATCAGCCCTGCAATCAATGTATTGAAAATCAAAAGCCAGCCAAGCACAGGTATGCTGCCCGGCAGATTAAAAAAATGATTCAAAAAAGCAAATAATAAAGCAGATATGACTGTTGAAAATACAAGTGCCAGCCAAATTGCACCAGTCAGACAGGATCGGATCCGCAATCCTTTTTCTTTCTTTTGTTCCATTATTTTTTCACCACCTTGTATCCAATTCCACGCATTGTTACGATTTCAAAATCAGGGTTATCTTTAAAACGCTCTCTGATTCTTCCTATATGTACCTCTATCGTATGTGGGTCTGCCTCCGTCTCGTATCCCCATACTTCATCCATCAACTGTTGTTTTGTAAATGTTCTGCCTGGCGAAGCTGCAAGCTTATATAAAAGCAGGAATTCTTTTTTAGGCAAAACAAGACTTTCCTTATCAGTTGTAACCGTCATTGCATCATAATCAAACTCTGTTGAACCGATCACAATTTTGTGTTCATTCAGTATCTGTGCACGGCGAAGCAGTGCTCCAACTCTTAAAACCATTTCATTCACATTTACCGGTTTTACCATATAATCGTCACTTCCCGAAAGAAATCCCTGGCGCATATCATCAAAGGAACCTTTCGCAGTGATCATAAGTACCGGTATCTGATATCCTGCTGAACGGAGTTCCGACACCAGTTCATAACCATCCATAACCGGCATCATAATATCGGAAATGATCAGATCAATATACTCTTTATCCAATATTTCTAATGCCAGTGCTCCATCCGATGCACTTTTGACCTGATATCCATTCTTCTCAAGCACTTTTTGGAATAGCTGGCTTAATTCTTTATCATCTTCTACAATTAATATTTGAAACACGATTTTCTTCCTCCTTTATCAAAACAGATATCTTGCCCATCCAAGCAGATGCTGTACCAAAAGTACGTTTCTCTGACGCTTCTTTGTCAATTCAATTGGCTCTACATGATACGGATCACGATAGGTTCCATCTTCCAATACCTGTCGGGACACTTTTTCATATTCCATCATGCCCTCTTCCAACTGTTTATTAATATCTTTACTGCGTATTACAAGCATCAGTTCCGTATCCAGATATGTACTTCTCATGTCCATATTAAAGGAACCGATTACAGACAGATCATCGTCAATCAGAATACTTTTTCCGTGGTATGAATAACCGCCTTCATACTCCCAGATATCAATTCCTGTATTTAAAATTCTGTTTCTGTTTCTCGCATAATCAGCAGAACCAAACGGATTTCCATTGTTGGCAACCGAATTGGTCATGATAGAAAAATCCGGAACTCTCTCCGCAATCTCTTTCCATGTATTATACATCATATCATTGCAGATAATATATGGTGTATGAATTTTCACGCGCTCTTTTGCATTTTCCATTAGTTCTCCCAGTTGATACCAGACTACTGGTTCCTTGGAACCTGTGTGGATAGGATTTGACACTAATGCAATCTTTTCTGTCTCAAAAGTTTCGTCCGTGTAATCGGTATCGCAGATTCTTTCCTTGTTCTCTTCAAAATATTTCTGATAGCCGTTCTGCAGCTCTAAAACTGCGTTCTTTACAGATTTTCTATTTGCCAGTTTTTTATTGTCATGAAAATAACCACTGTCTTCTTGTTCCCATATCGTTTCAAAATACTCTAACAACTGGTTAACTGAATTTTCTTTCTCAGGTTCATCGCAAACCACTAACACGTCTCTGTCATAGTTCTTATGTCCCGGAAAATCACCCAGGAAATAATTATATGTATTTCTTCCCCCAAGAATATATCTCTTTCCATCTGCAATCAAATATTTATCATGCATTCTACCCATCATTTTCCACGGTTTCAACGGATTGGCCTTATTATATAGTTTAATTTCAACATTCTCATGGGAAGATAATCCATAGAAATACGGATTTCCTTCCATATCAATCCAGCTCTCCATTCCATCTACTAACAGACGAATATGTACACCCCTGTCTGCCGCATCATGCAGTGCTCCTAAAATCAATTTTCCACTTTCATCGGATTGAAATGCAAAAGTAGAAAGAATAATTTCCTTTTTTGCATTCTTAATCAAACGCACTCTTTGTAAAAGCGCTTCTGGATTCTTTTCTATAATTACTGCCCGTTCTGTATTTTCACTGCATTCGTTCCATGACCCATTTTTTGTTTCTTTTTTGGTTGTATTGGACACTTCCGGCTGCTTTTTATATGCAACGCAGATTCCGAGCAATTCATAAAAAGCCACACATAAAAAAATTGTCAGTATAACAAGAAGGATTTTACATATTTTATACTTTTTCATTGTACATCACCTGATTCCTTTTTATTTCATACTTATACAATACAAAGTCAATCTCAATTTAACCTCAACAAGGTTTGTTTTTCATAAAAAAATATGACAGGCTTCTTTTTAAAGAAACAGTCATATTTTTATTCTAATATATGAAGGAGCTTTTCTTACTCCGTTGTATTAATCACTATTTTATTTCTTCCATAAGCTGTCGGATTTTTTTCAATGTACACCGTGTAACTGCCAGGTCATCTTCTTGTATATTCGATATGATTTTTTCATAAGCTTCTATCATTTTTTCTTTCTGACAATTACTTAATTCAATTGCCTTGTTCGTCAAAACAAGGTATGTTCTTTCTTTTTTTTCATCTAATTTCCAGATAATATATCCTTTATTTTCAAGACTTTTTACCATCTTAGATGTTTCTGGAATCGATAATTTCATGTATTCTGCCACTTCTGAAAGATATACTCCTTCATGACAGTCTGATTTTTCAACACATTCCTTTATGCTATAAAGTAACAAATAATCTGTTCTTTCAACAAATTCAAATATGCTTTCAACATTGATGCTCTTTTAAAAAAACTCCTCTGCACTGGTTCCTGCTATCATATTATCGTTCCTCTCTTTCTATATATTCTTTTTTGCTGACTAGACTCTTATATGCCGGGCGAATGATCTTATCTGTAGTTATCAATTCTTCCAGGCGATGTGCACTCCAACCAGCAATTCTTGCTATCGCAAATAATGGCGTGTACAATTCTCTTAGAATATTCAACATATCATACACAAAACCACTATAGAAATCTATATTAGGACTTACTCCTTTGAATATCTGACGCTGCTTTGCAATCAACTTAGGTGCAATCTTCTCAATTCCAGGCCGGTTCAGAAATGACAAGCCGCTTTTGGGATGGATCGTGGGCGGTGGTATTGTCTATACGCTCAGCATGATTCCATTTGTGAAGGACACCAAGGGGATGCACTTTATCTGGCATATCTTTGTGATGCTGGGGGCTGCGCTGCATTGGTTTGGAATGTACCTTTATGTGTATTAATAAAGGATAGATAAAAATGTGCCTATTTTCACAGTCCATTTTTCTGTTGCTAGTAGTTGATTATAGACATAAACAATGGTATCCTTTAGTCAGTTATAAACATGATGAGTAAATATTATAAATGCGAGGAGAAAATGCTATGGATAGAGTAGAGAAAATGCTTGGAAGAATGAAAGCAAGTAAATTATACAGATGTGTGGATTGGGATCCGGAGGGTAAGGCGAAGGATCTGGTAGATAAGTTCAACAGTGCTTCGAGGTCTGAGACTATGACAAGAACCGGAGAATATCTTGGACAATTATTTGCACACATGGGAAAGGAGTGTTATATAGAGCCACCTTTTTATTGTGACTATGGAACCAATATACACGTGGGAGATTATTTCTATGCAAATACAGGGCTGATAGTTCTGGATCAGTGTGATGTCATCATTGGAAATCATGCATTTCTGGGACCAAGGGTCAATATATACTGTGCATGTCATCCGATAGATGCGATGATCAGAAATACCGGTGTGGAGCTTGGCAAGCCGGTTACAATAGGCGATAATGTATGGATCGGTGGCAATACGGTCATCAATCCGGGTGTGACCATAGGTTCAAATGTTGTCATAGGCTCAGGGTCGGTTGTCACAAAGGATATTCCGGATAATGTGATAGCGGCAGGAAATCCATGTAAAGTCATAAGACTGATAACAAATAAAGATAAGGAATATTGGCTTAAGCAGCTAGAGGATTTTGAGGCAGACACAGGTGAGCAGGTAAAGCTGGAGCAGGACTGATTCAACATTGCTGCTGTGAGTTGAGATTCCAAAGCGTTTTTGAAGGATATACATTTGACAAATTACAGATTTACTTTCAGCTACGATGGCACACGCTATCACGGCTGGGAGAGCAAGAAAAGTGCAGACACGGTTGAAGGCCGTATAGAGCCTATATGCTTTTTCAAGTTTTATGCGGCTTTGAGCCGATTTTCTATACCACACATCCTAATGAAGAGCCAATAAAAGTTATAAAAAAGATGAAACAGACTGATAACTTCCAGTTTGCAGAACTGTAATCTGTCTATTTCATCCTATCTATCATATTCTTTATTTTCAGTTCTATCTGATTAATTACTTTGATGAAATCTTCGTCTGATTTTCCTGTCGGATCATCCAATCCCCAGTTATCATCAAATGGTCTTCCAATGAACGGGCATCCAACATTACATCCCATAGAAATAGCAATATCTGGCTCTGGTATATCCGAAATCAGCTTTGAATACTGTTCTTTCTCCATATCAATGCCATACATTTCTTTCATAATACGAACTGCATCCTGATTTATTTGTGGCTTCGTTTCCGTTCCAGCAGAATAACTTTCAAATACGTCGGATGCAAAATGCTTTCCCAATGCTTCTGCAACCTGACTTCTGCATGAATTATGGACACAAATGAACGCTACTTTCTTCATACCTATCCCCTAACTTTCTTTAATGCTTTTATCACATCATCCTTACTTAATACTTTCCACATTGAGACTACTTTATTATCAATAACCAGAGCAGGTGTACTCATAACTCCCATTGCCGCAATCTGACCAAAATCTGTAACATGGTCAATCTCATCCGTCATGCCAAGCTCACTAAGCGCTTCCTTCACATTCTTCTCCAATGCATTGCATTTATCACAACCGCCACCAAGAACTTTCACATTTGCTCCTGATGAAAGAGTTTCCTTTGCTGCCTCAACGCTTTCTTCATTGCAATTTCCACCACAGCAACAACCTGATTGTTCCAAGCTGTGTCCCTTTTGCAAGTAATGCTGCAATACAGTTTGCCCAGATTCCATGAAAACGCCCCATAATCTTCTTACTTCGTTCTGGTGGAAAGTAGCTTTGAATATAGGAAATCATAAAAATCAGGATACAAAGCAATATCGTTATCTTCAAAACATCATATAGGAAAAACTGTACACTTCCACCCATTCTACTTGAAGTATCCAAGCCAATTTTCTCAAGAAGATTTCCAATTAATGTACTCATCCATTTCATTCCCAAAATCTGATTTTGAATAAACTCCCAAATCATTATTGACAGCACCCACTTTCCTCTTTACAGCAGGATAATCCTTCAATAAAAGTTTTAAAGGCATTCAAGGTCTCACAATTCAATGAATAATGATGCCATCTACCTTCTTTCCAATCATTCACCAGCCCACATTCATTTAAGATTTTCATATGATGAGAAAGTGTAGGCTGCGTAATCTCAAAAGCCTCCAATAGTTTACAACCACATTTTTCTCCGTCGGAGAGCATTTGGATAATCTGCAATCTATTACTATCTCCCAATGCTTTACAAATAAGTGCTACATCTATTGTATTCATGTTGTCCTCCTTTACATAGATAATTGTCTATGTTTCTATTATGCATTATGCATAGATGATTGTCAATGTTTATTTTTATGGTTTACAAAATTCCCATCACCCTTTATTAGAAGTGTATGCTCATGATTTCAGGAACAACAAGAGCCAAAAGAAAACACCTGCCGCTTCTGACAGATGTTCCACTATAAACTATCTATTTTTCATCAAGACAAACACCGAGTTTCTCAATTCTAATTCTCCAAACTGGAATTTGGTGTGTGCTTTATAAATTTTTTCCGATCCACTCAAGTTCGTTCATGGAATCCTTATTTTTTTCAAGTTCATCTCTGGCTGTTGCGTAATATGATTTTTTGAAAAGCATATCCCATGAAAGATATTTTGCCATACAGTCAAACTGCTTATCAATAAGCTCATACTGGATACTGCCTACGGGAGAACCACCTACAACAATTGTGCCAACTTTTTTGTTTTTTAACTGCAATCCACGGCAGTAGCACTTATCAATGATAAGTTTCAATTGTGCTGACATTCCCCACCAATAAACTGGTGTAGCAAAAAGAATCATATCTGCGGCAGCAATTTTATCAATTGTAGAATTTGTATCATCCTTATCGACGCATCCCTTAGAGCATTGACAGACACCACATCCCTTGCATGGTGCAATGTTGAGTTTGTCGGGTTCAATGATTTCAATTTTATTCTTTTCTGACGCTCCTTTTATAAATGCATTGATTGCTGCCAGCGTATTTCCTTTTCTGGCACTTCCATTAATGATTACAATTTTCATGCGTGTATCCTCCAACTTCCGATTTGTATTTCTGTTTGTTTTAAAAATGGGCAACTCCGATTGGAATTGCCCACTCATTTATCACTCCAAAATCCAACGGCTTTGCCGTTGCCGTGCTTAGCACTCCTTGATTTTGTCGTTGTCACATCAGGTGAAAACAAATACTCGCTTTGCTCGTGCTTGTTTTCCTGCTGATGTTCCAAATTATGCGATTTTTTCTTGCTTGCACCGATTTCTGCATCAATTGATGTAAGTTTGATGTAAATCGCTATTTTTTTAGTTTTTTATCAAATGAAGTACGTCCCGTCTATTCGGTAAAACGGTACATCTTTACATCACGTCGACTAACGTCTCCGTGTGTTTTTCGCCTTATGTCGGTGTTCGCAAGCGCACACCGCCGCAAGGCTCAGTTTTCTCATCTTAATAGAGCTTTGCACCTGCCGGAATGTGGTCATCTACCATCAGAAGATGAAGCTTTTCTTCGCCTTCTTCTTCGTGGATAGCACTGAGAAGCATACCACAAGAGTCAATGCCCATCATAGCTCTCGGTGGAAGATTTGTGATAGCAATAAGAGTCTTTCCAACCAGTTCTTCCGGCTCATAAAAGCTATGAATACCGCTTAAAATGGTTCTGTCTGTGCCTGTTCCGTCATCAAGAGTAAACTGTAACAGTTTCTTTGACTTCGGTACTGCAACACACTCTTTAACCTTTACTGCACGGAAATCTGACTTGCTGAATGTATCAAAATCAACAAATTCCTCAAATAAAGGCTCTACCTTTACCTTAGAAAAATCAATCTTTTCAGGCTCTGCCTTCACTTCCACATCAGCCTTAGGTTTTACATCATTTTTCTTATTTACATCATCCAACTTCTTCATTGTCGGGAGCTTTTTCGCTCCTGCTGTAAAGAGCTGTAAGATGATTTACATTTCTTTAAATCATTACAATATTTTCTTTAGCAAGCTGTACTAAAATAACCAAATTTGCAGTCTTTTTTGGTCATATATTAGTCATATTAAATTTTTTTTGGTCAATTGCCTAGTCCTCAAATCAGAGGACTCTTTTCTATATTATATCGTTGTTTCTAAAATACATCCATGTTCTTGGCAAGTTTCTCCAAAGCCTCTCTAGTAACCTCTGGATTTGCCTCCGCATAAATGTTCATGGTTGTGCTGACATCAGCATGTCCCATTACTTCTTGAATAACCTTTACATTGGTTTCGTTCTCACAAAACCTCGAAGCAAATGTGTGTCTAAAAATGTGACATGAAAACCTGGGCAACATTATAGGTTCTCTCTTCTTTTTCTTTGCCTCTACCTCTTCTTCAGCATTGTGAGTATCAACGATTCTCTTGATCGCACGATTTACTGCCTGCGGATTATGTGGATTTCCAAACCGATTAGTAAATATAAAGTTTGTCATTCCATCAACCTCTGCAACACAAAAACCTTCTTCCTGCTGACGCTGATATTCAGACTTGAGCACTTCATACACCGGTCCCATCATTGGAATTGTCCTTATTCCTGCTTCTGTTTTAGGTTCTGAAACCCGAAACTCACACTTAAATGAATTGTCAGATCTTGTGTAATAAGTAAGACTATGGTTAATATTGATTGTTCGTTTCTTCATATCAACATCGTCCCATCTGATGCCTATTGCCTCACCGATTCTGCATCCAGTTCCAAGCAGAAATACAAAAAACGGATACCAATGGAAGAAAAACGGATTCTTCGCAACATAATCAATAAATTCTCTCTGCTGCTCTACTGTCAGTGCTCTTCGACTCTTTCTAGCACCACCATTTCTTTTTTTCACCTCGGCATAAGCTCCATCTACAGGATTTCTTCTTATTATATCATCTCGTACTGCCAGCTCAAATGTAGGTCGCAATACAGTATTGATACTCTCCAAAGTATTTACCTGCAATCCTTTGTTCGTAATCAAATCCGTATAGAAAAATAAGACATCAGAATACTTCACATCCTTAATCTTTTTCTTTCCGAACGTATCCCTGATAAAATGATCCCATGTATATAAATAATTTGCCTTTGTAGTACTTCGCAACTCCGTCTTGGTAGAAATATATCTATCAAACAGAAAATTCACATCTGCACTTCCGGCAACATATACATTTAATCCGTCCATCTGGTCACGAACAAGTTCGTCTTCTTTCTGCCTAAGTGTTACAAGAGATTTCGCATATATCGTCCTTTTTTTCCCTAATGGATCAGTATAAATATATGAATACCTGCCATCAGTTTTACGATAATGCTCTCCTTTTCGTAATACTCTTCCTTTACCATCTTTTCTACAAGCCATCTTTTCTCCTTTCTCAAAAAGAAAAGAGCCTGCATTACTTCTGGTCAGCCATTAGTTTCTCTAATACTGCCATTTTAACTACTTGCGTCATAGTCATGTTATGATTTTTGGTGTATTCAAGCAGCAATTCATGTTCTTCACCATTCAGTCTGATTGTAATCCTCTTATCAGCAGGATTTTCAGCTTTTGGTCGTCCCATCTTTGCCAATATATCACCTCCATCTGAACATAGTATACTTTATGTCAGACATAAAGTCAAGTATATTAATGCAAACTCTTTCATATTCTTTTCAATTTATTTGTAGAATTCCTCGTCTTCTATATGAAATGTCTCCAGATATTCATCAAGAATATCAAGGTTCACAAGCACCAGTCTATTCATCTTATAACATGCTTTCGCATCCTTAGCTAACTGCTGGAACTTTGATAAACTCATCGAGTACATCTCTGCACCCTCTGGATATCTGACAAATCTCTTGTTATTTGTTTTCTTCGTTCTGTTATCCATTTTGTTTCATCTCCAATTCCTCTAATACCATCTTGCGTGCTACAGGTAACAGATTAAGCTGCATTATCATCGCTCTATCCATAGCTTCCCTAATCTCCGATTCTCCTGGAATATACCCCGACTTAAAACGGACACAGCCCTTATTCAAGGTCTGAATATCCTCCGGCATAAAATCAGATCTGTTGCTCAATGCGTACCCCCTTATTTCTGAAGGATCAACTATCACATGCACAGGATTATCTTTCAGTTTTGATGATAACGGAACAACTGAAATCTGAGGTGCCCCACCATGATTACTTGCATCACACGAGACTACAATTCCCGGTCTTATTCCTCCTTGCACACCATGCGGATTTCGTCCAAAATCTGCATATACAACATCAAACTTCTTATATTTGTCATAATGTTTCTTATTCTTTTTCATAATCTAAAACCCCCTTAACTGCATAGCCAGCCTGCCATCATCTACTGTAACGATAATTCCTCCGGCAGCCTGAACTTGCGCTACTTTTATAAATGCGTCAATAAGATTGTCTGTAATAACACTCATGTTTGCGACTATTACACCATCTACCTGCTTTTTTCTAATCTTATCCACAATCTGATGCCACTGTCTGTCCACATCATTCTGTGAAAATCCATGTCGGCGTTCAGTGCCAACAATCATGTATTCTTTATTTTTTACATACTCATGAATATATTTACTCTGCTTATCCTCTAAGCGATCCACTTTATCCAATGGTGCACTTACTGACAAATACTCTATACATTCAATCGTCTTTTTCTTTCTTCTCATAGCCAAACCTCCTATGAAACAAGCATCTCTGCGTTATCTAGCATTTCGTTAAATATCTTTTGAAAATATGCCTTCTTGCTGCAATCCATTAATTCCAGCCTGGAGTCTATTGAAGTTTCTTTCTTACTCTCTGCCACATTCAGGATTGTATTGGCATCTACCTTGAAATAATCAATTATCTTAAATAGATTTGTGATACTTAATGCACGTTCTCCATTCTCATACTTTTTGATAGTTGACTCACTAATACCAAGCTCAGCAGCAAGGGCTTCTTTTGTAAGATTTCTTTGGATTCGTAACGACTTAATCACGATTCCAACTTGATAACCATCATATTTCATCGCTATATCCTCCATCGTCCTTTGCCATTTCTCTTAACATCTCTACAGCTGCATCTTCTGTTTCATACTGACCAAGCCACTTCCCTCTCGAATCATGTACTACTGTTCCGAATGCAGTCTGAGTAAATCTGCAATCCTTCACAGCCGGGACTTGTTTGTCCCGACCGGAATGATTTTCTGTTGTCGATCTACCAAAGGACTCCGTTAGCATCCAAAGTCCTCTGCATGAGATACAGTTATTGGCACCGGACCGACTTCAAGAGAATAGAGCCATATGCCCATATCTGTGATGGTCTTAACAAATTCTTCCAGATCATAAATGTCATCTGTGATTTCATTCAGGCTTCTGACTACTACAACCTCAAAATCTTCCTCTTTAAGTGTTGCAAAGAAAGCATTCAGAGCTTCTCTGTCATAGTCCCTTGTCATTGAGCGATCACAATACGCATCATTTATTATTACTCCATTAGGCATTGCCTGATCACGCATATTCTCGACCATCTGGACTACATTAGGTTCTGCTCTGCGGGACTTTACAAATGCAATTCCCTTAGCAAGCTCCTGAGTATCAGTACCTTCGTTTCCTACTACGTTAAAATCTCTTTTATTCATTTTGTTATCTCCTTTACGATTTCGTATTGGAGAGTTTTGGCGCCTCCACTCTCGTGGTGTGCTGTTCTTTAGCACATGTTTATGGTACTCTATTAAAAAAAACTATGCGCCCACTCTAAAGACTATCTTTTCTGATTTGTAGTCTTTAAAAGACTATTTTTAATTTCTCCCTCTATTCTTCCAGTCACCATTTTTAAATTGTTTACTAATTCCACCATCTCCGGCGAATAATTCATGTGTTCTTCTCCAAACAACAAAAAATCAGCAGAGCAATCCAAGATTTGTGCAATACAATACAATTGTGGTATTGTACAATTTGCTTTTCCACTTTCAATTCGAGACATTTGGTTCTTACCAATACCAAGATAGCTTGCCAACTCTATAGCTTTCATATGTCTTGATTCTCGTATATCTTGAATTCGTATACCAATTTTCGAACAAGTATCAGAATCATATTCTTTTATCTCTTGAATCACTCTGCTCACCTCCCTTACAAAAAATAAGAAGCCGATATCATTCAAATATTGAACGATATCGGCTCCCTTTTGCCCTTACCAACTGCCATTTCAGCTGACGTACTATTCACTTATTTATTTTATCCGCTCGTTGCTTCTTTACAGAATATACTATAAAATTTCCATTCTTATCTTTCCTAACTTCTGCATCATTCCCATTTCTCGTTGCATGTAATATTTGCTGATATAAAATAAGTTTCTCATCCATATTATCACCCCTCCAACATCGTAGTTTCCATTCCATCATCCATAGGAATTATGTATTCTTGTTCAATGTTCAAAGTAGGTTCATCTACCAGAATAATTGAAATCATATCATGGATTGTTATCGTACTTAATTTTCTTTTGGCAGATTCAAACTCCTCTTTATTTGTCATCAATAGACTCATTTTAATCCCTGCATCTCTTAAGGAATTTATATAACAACATCCAAAAATCCACGACATCTTATGCATAATTGGTCTGTGATTTCCAATATAAACATCAAATGCCCATTTTTTTATTCCATATGATTTTAATCTATCCGTTACCAGAACAAAATCAGCCTTATATTTCAATTCATCTGTTTTATAAACAAGATCATTATATTTAAATTCTTGTACAACATTTCCTTGTTCATATAACTTATTCATTATAAGCATTCTCATCGTAGCAACAGAATATGGTATATTTTTATCAAGTTCTAATCTATTAGATAAACCATTACTATTACGTTGCATATGATCTCTGTCAACTAAACTATCATATGCCATAATAAATTTATCCAATCCGTGAGCATCTAATAACATATCTAATGTTACTTCACTATCAATATCTGCATTTTCTGCAATGGCTTTTATTAACTTATCAGAGTTAGGGGTTGTATTTTTTTTATTAATTATCCTTGATATTGTCGAAGGGCTCACTCCACATTCTTTTGCAAATTCATTTATTGAACGTTTGCTTCCTTTTGCTTTAAATGTCAAGTAAGATAAGTACTCTATATTCGGCTCCCTTATTCTACAATAACCTGGAAATACATTAGAAAATTTCATATTCAACCTCCTTTTATTTATATATATCACTTTTATTGCGCAATGTCAACATCACGCAACACTTTATTTTTCACGCAATACATTATTTAAATACTTTTATCAATTCATTTATTGCATTAATCTGCTCCACTGAATATTGAGTATCTCTTTTAAAAAATAAATAATCTACAGAACAATTTAATATCTGTGCAATAATATATAATTGTGGAATTGTGCAATTAGCTCTACCATTTTCAATTCGTGACATTTGATTTTTCGTTATTCCCAATTCAGTTGCTAAATCTATACTTTTCAATCCTTCTTTAATTCTCATTTTCTGTATTCTCTGACCGATTTCAAACTGCACATTCTTATCATATTCTCTAATTTCCGTATTCATATCTTCCGTCCTTTCAAACTTGCTCCGAACTAACTCGTTTGAGGAACAGATAAAACTCCCTAAATATGTAATTTTCAGCAAATAAAAAAGGACACATGAAAAACATTCCCAGTCCTCAAACTGGTTTCTAATTTTTCATGCGTCCTTAGGATGGCACCTTTGCGTATCATCAGCTTACGCTTATTGCAGGTGTCTCCCATATCATGATGACCACTAATTTAATTGTCTTGTCCTGTTGCGGTCAAATATCTGCCGCAACATCTGATGTCTGACTGTATGTATCAGATATAATACTTATCCTGTTCTACCTTATCCAGCAGCTCACCTTCCTTGAAATTCTTCAAGGTCATTACTCTACCACAATGGTGACATTTCATCATAACTCTCGGCAGTACCGGATAATTTCTGTTACCTGTAACCATGTATGAAACTTTCATACTCTTCTTGCACTTCTTACAATAAAAATCTATAACTTTTAACTCTTTTTTCAATTCAGTTCGCTCCTTATTCATACAAAATCATCAATCTACAATTCTGTACTCGTAAAGGAAAGGGAAATCACCTTTGCAAGCCTTTTGCCGGGAGTTCCGATGAATGTCTGCACATTCCCCGGCTTTGCTGATCTAAAGCCAACTGATATGAATTGTGCTGTCAGCACATAATCACATCAGGCTCCGGCTCTTTCCATAAACCACATATTGTTATCTTCATAGAAAAGGAATATTTCCTTTCCATCTACCACACAGGTATAACGCTCTCCAACTCCACCAGCCCTTGTACTGGCTGCTCTGCGCTTGTCTTTTACTCGTGTAATCTCATACTTTCTGCCATCTTCCCATGTTATCTCTTTTGGAATGAGCAGTCCGTCCCTTGAAAATTCTGCAAGTACATCAACATATACCTTATTGCTCAATGTAATCACCTTCCTTACAAGATTGCTATTGCTCTGGAAGCATCCATCTTCCTTGCTATATAGCCTTTTTCTTCTAATATTTTCAGATGTGCATAAACACTTGAAGTCGATGCCACCCCTACCATCTTGCATATCTCCCTGATAGTAGGAGCATAACCATTCACACGCTGATATTGCATAATGCTTTCATACACATTCTGCTGCTTCTCCGTCAATGGTGCTCTGTCTACCAGATCAATTCTTGCTGCTTCGCTCATGTTCCGCCTCCCTCTTTATCCAAAATACCCATGTGGATGTACTGTGTGTTCTTCTTTTGCATTGACTGCCGATAGAATCCTGTCCCGGTACATGAGCCCCCTCTGGATACTGTAAAATCCAAATCTTCTGCGTATCTCATCCACCGCTGAATCCATCTTCATCTGCTTTTCACGCTTCTCCACACTTGAGAACAAATCAATCTGTTCCCAATAATTATCTGTTACTAAGTCTGCACCTCGGACACCAACACTGCGGATTGGTTTGCTCCAGTTATAGTTTTCCTTAAATATCTGATAAGCATATGCAGCTATCTCTCCGGTGATATTAGTTGCATGGTCAATCTTTTTCTGACGGGTAAAAGAGAATAACTCATTATCCCTGACACTTATCTCAACCACTCTGCACCGGAATCCATTCTCACGAAGTCTTGCCGCAACACTCTCAGCCAGAATATAAAGAACAATCTTTACATCCTCATCGCATACTAAATCCTTTGGTGTCGTTGTGCTGTTTCCCACCGATTTGATTGGAGCGTGGGTATTCTCTAGCTTGACAGGTGAATCATCATAGCCATTCGCAAATGACCATAAGATACTGCCCATCTTTCCAAGGTGACTGTTAAGCACATCTTCATCTGCTCTTGCAAGATCACCTATGGTTTTAATACCAAATAATGCAAGCTTTCTGTTCGTACTTTTGCCAACGTATAGAAGATCTGCCACCGGAAGTGACCATGCCTTCTGCTTAAACTCACTCTTATACATAGTTGTGATTGCATCAGGTTTCTTATAGTCTGAACCAAGCTTTGCAAATATCTTATTGAAAGAAACACCAACACTTACTGTGATGCCAAGCTCTGACTTCATTCTCCTGCTGATTTCCTGTGCAATGAGCAATCCATCCCCTTTAAGGGAGCTGCTCCCTGTCACATCAAGCCAGCACTCATCAATTCCATATGGCTCCTGCCTGTCCGTATATTCTGCATATATCTCATGTGCCATTCTTGAGAATCGAAGATATAAGTCCATTCTTGGTGAAACAAACGTTATGTCAGGACAGACCTGCTTTGCCTGCCAGAGTGCCATTCCTGTTTTCACACCGTACTTCTTGGCAATATAGTCGGCTGTTAAGACAATCCCATGTCTTGCCTCCGGGTCACCGCCTACTGCCAGTGGCTTTCCTGCAAGCTCCGGATGATGCAGATGCTCAATCGAAGCATAGCAACAGTTGATATCTGAATGAAGTATTACCCTGTCTCCCATCTGCATAACCTCCTGCTGCATTTAATCTGTCACTACCATAACCTTTAGTCCAAGTATATGAGTAATGTTCCTTACAGGGCATAGTATAACCCCAAGAATAATCGACTGTCAACGGACACATGTGTCCTTTTTCTCATTATATTGGATTTTTAACTTGAATAATTGGCACTATTGCTATATACTATGGAGTGAAAAGAGACATTTGAAATCAACAAAATGAAAGAAAAGAGGCGTATGTATGTACTCAATCGGAGAAATCATTTCAACATATAGAAAAAAGAAAGGCTTGCTCCAACAGGATCTCGCTGATGAACTGGCAAAGGAAGGCATTACCATTTCCTATAAAGCCATATCCAACTGGGAGAGAAATCTTGCTGAACCAAGCGTTACCATATTTTACAAAGTGTGTAGAATCCTTGGTATTACTAACATGTATGAGGCATATTTTGGAGTAAATCCTGCCGATCCTTTCTCATCACTAACTGATGAAGGCAGGGAAAAAGCTATGGATTATATCAATCTGCTCCACGCATCCGGAATGTATGAAAAGCAGACTGCTAAGATAATTCCATTCCGTAGCATTGATATTTTTGAAAATGCTGTATCAGCCGGAACCGGTAACTTCCTTGTAGATGGACCGAAAGAGACTGTACGCATAGATGAATCTATCCTGCCAGAAGATACTACTTTCGGTGTCCGTATTAGTGGTGACAGTATGGAACCAGAATTCCACGATGGTCAGATTGCATGGATATTACAGCAGGAATCTGTTGCTAATGGAGAAATCGGCATCTTCGCTCTAAACGGAGAAGCCTATATTAAGAAATTACAAAACGATAAAGAAGGAATTTTCCTTATCTCACTCAATGAAAAGTATGCACCTATCAAGGTTAGTGAAAATGACCGCTTAGACATATTTGGAAAAGTTCTTGGAAAATCTGATGCTTGTGCTATTACAGGACATTGCCGATAAAATTGCAAGTCATTTTTATCGGACACATTATTTTGCATAATTGACAATAAGAAAATATCTATAGAACTGAAAGAAGGGATTTTTATGGCGGTTACCAATAATATAAGAGAAATACGTGAACAGCGAGGCATTTACCAGGATGACCTTGCCGCTGCTATTGGATACAGCACCAAAACTGTCGGCAGGATAGAGCGTGGGGACAGCACCCCATCTGCCGAATTTATGCTGCGGATATCAAAGTACTTTAATATGCTGGTGGAAGATGTATTCCATGTGGAAGATTGAGTCGGAGCAGCAATCCGGTTCACCTTCTATTTTGGACAGCTTTTCATGTCCTTATCAACAACTATAGTTTTTTTGATAAATGCTTGACTGTAAACCTTGTTTATAGCTTATTATTAAGTAAAATAGAGTTGCTCGAAAGGAGGGCATAATATGACTATAAAAGACGTAGAAGAGCGAACAGGTTTATCCCGTTCTAATATCCGTTTTTATGAAAAGGAAAAACTTATTGAGCCTTCGAGAAATGAAAGTAATGGTTATAGAGATTATTCTAAAAATGATGTGGAAAATATAAAGAAGATTGCATATCTACGTACATTGGGAATTTCTATTGAAGATATACGAAATATTATATCCGAAAAAGTAACATTGCAGGAAATGCTTGAGAAGCAAAAGGAAGTATTAAAAAATCAGATTACTGATTTGAATAAGGCGAAACTCATGTGCGAAAAAATGCTGGATGAAGGAAGTATTAGTTATGAAAAATTACAGGTAGAACAGTATGTAACAGATTTTCATGACTATTGGAAAGATAATCGAACTGTTTTCAAACTGGATTCAGTCAGCTTTTTGTATATATGGGGAAGTATGCTTACCTGGACTATGATTACCGCACTATGCTTGATTATTGGGGCTTTGTCTTATTCTAAGTTGCCGACAGAAATTCCAGTACAATGGAGTAAAGGAGTGGCAACATCCCTAGTTAATAAAAACTGGATTTTTATTTGTCCTGTTATATGTATCATAATCCGTTATTTATTAAAACCTTTTATCTATGCGAAATTGCAGATGAACAATTATTATGGAGAAATTATAACAGAGTATTTGACAAATTATATATGTTTTATTGTGTTGTCAGTGGAAATCTTCTCCATACTTTTTACTTTCGGAGTGGTAAAAAGTGTTGTTGTACTGTTATTTGTGGACACGGCAATTTTTATTGGATTGTTAGTAGTTGGTTTGGTAAAAATGGATTTGAGAGGGAAAGAAGTTTTATGATTCAAATTTTATATTTCAGAAATAACAATAAGATACTATTTTTCCCACGCCTACTATGAGAACGGCGGCTATGAGATAGAAATTGCATATACCGGCGAATAAAAGAACCGCTGTTGCATGGTTTATTGGCTCTTCCATGTAGCAGCGGTTTATACTATGGGTTATTCAGTTAAATTTTCAGAAGGGACAATTAGAATTTTCTTTTCTATGCATTACTTATTGTATCTGTTTGTAAAATAAATATATGCATCCTCCAATGTTGCCGGAACTGACATACACTCCAATTCTGGCTGTATTTCAGAAATCACTCTTAATTGTAATCCTCCCTCAACGTATTGTTTTGATGTAATGCGATATTTACGTTCCACTTCTCTCGCTTTTTCCTCATCTGGTACTTTGCAAACCCATATTTTTCCCTGTGCTTCTTCAGTCAAATTCTTCATAGACCCAGCATATAAAAAACTGCCTTTGTGCATAATTGCAAGTTGGTTACAGGTCGCAGCTAAATCTTCTACCACATGAGTTGAAAACAAAACTGTTCTGTTCTCAGAAAAATCTACTAATAAATTTCGGATACGAATACGTTCTTCTGGATCTAATCCGGTAGTCGGTTCATCTACAATTAGAAATTCTGGTTCATTCAAAAGTGCCTGCACCAATCCAACCCGCCTTTTCATACCGCCTGATAATTGTTTCATTTTTTTCTTTCGATGTTCTATGAGACTGGTCTTTTTCAAATAATATTCTATCCGCTTTCTACATTCTGCTTTCGGGACACCTGCCAGATCTCCCATATATTCCAAACACTCCTGAACCGTCAAATTAGGATATAGTTCAATTTCCTGTGGCAGATACCCTATCTTTCTTTGGATTTTTTCATAGTTTCCTTCGCTATACAAAATTCCGTCTAATGTAACCATTCCGCTTGTGGGTTTCAGCACAGTAGTTAAAACCCTCATCAATGTTGTCTTTCCCGCTCCATTTTCTCCCAATAGTCCAAATATCCCATTTGATATATCTAAATCTGCATGGTCGATCGCTGTGACACCATTCTTAAATCTTACTGTTAAATCCTCAATATGAATACTCATAAATTTACCCTCTCTTTCTTACGATCTTCGGCAATGCCAGTAACAAAATCAGTCCGATACAAATACACAAGCCTTTTCCATACAGCCATGTAATATCAGTAGCATTTTCTATATCTCTAAAAGAATAAGAAAATACATTCCATGCACCTAAAAACTTGTCCGCTCCTGATGAATTTGTTGCTACCCATATCAAAAGACAACTTCCAATTCCCATCCACATATTGCGAAAAAGCATAGACAATGTATTAGCCAATATTCCCCAAAAGAAAATGGTTACTACAATCGCCCCAAAATATGCAATAAACTGAAGTATTTCACTTTCTGTTACTGGATGTGTAACTGGTTTCTGAAACGCAAAAAACAATCCATATCCAAGAACAGCGAGCAGCAGCAAAAAAGTTCCCTGTATCATCAGTCTCTGTATAATAGAATAAATTCTCTTTTTTATCTGATACAACCTCTGAACTTCGGAACGGTTGCTTGTAATTTCCTGAACATAAGTATCTGCACAAAAAACAGCGATCAATATTGCAAATGGTCCCTCTATGGAAAGCCCTATCTCATTTGTAAATACTACTCCACGTATCAAACTCAAAATTACAACAAAAGCGAACGCATAAACCATCTTATAAACTGGCAAAATAATCTTCATTTCCTTCTTCATTCACATCCGCCTCCTCTTCCAAATCTGCATCGTAATCAAAATAATTGCTACAGATGCTAAAATAAGAAAACTCTGATTTAAAAGTGCCATTGGCGGCGGTGCCGTATCAAAAAACTGTCCGGGAAATCGAACCATAATTGCGAAAGGTCTTCCCACATATCCGTAAACTCCTTCCGCATTTCTTCCCCCCATATTGGAATACACCATATAAAGAATCAGAAGTGGCACTCCCGGAAGTGGATTTTTAAATATAAGTGCAATCAAAGCATACATACTCACAATCATTAGCATATTTGGCAGTATATAAAGTATGGTAGATATTATAAAATTTGACAGATGTATTTCAAATCCACTATCTCTTGTATAAAGAATACATAATATCCAAAACAGTAGGTTTAAAACTGCTAAAACAAATGTACAAGTAAGAAATCCAGCGCTTACTTTTCCAAGCACATATTTTCCTGCACTAATTGGTTTTGTATGGAGTAATTCATAAGTATGCCTTTTTGTATCTTGTAAAAACAAAACGGAAAACATTATCGTTGCAAAAAATCCCATATACAGACCTGTAAAATCAGCAAATTTCCTTGCGTAATAATATGAAAATGGTTTCTTTTCCATTTTCTGATCTAAATACGAATTGATTTCTTCTGCCGTCCCCTTAAAGTAAGAGGTATCTTCATATAAATACCTCGCTCCGTACCATTCATATTTTTCGTTAAGATAATCATATGCTTCTTCTAATTCCATATTCTCTATTTTTCCGATAACTTTTTGCACCTCTGCATCGGTTTCTCCATCTTCAAGCAGGGCTTGTTTTAACTGTTCATGCCATAATTCCCGGTGTTTCTTCGGATCTGCCGGTATATACCCTTCATACACTTCACCCTCATCAGAAATAGCTGGCTTATCATTGGCGATTTTCTCCCCTTCTGCAAGATAACGTGTATGCAGATAAGGACTTGTATCGCTAAAAACTCCATAAATGACCAACAAAACACCAATCCAAAATAATGGTCGCTTAAAATAGTTTTTTATCTCCCTCCTAATAATTGCAATCATACGTTTGCCTCCTTTCCTTCGTTATAGACATCATAAAATATAAATCACAACAAAAAGACAACAGCGTAAAAAAAATCGGACTGCTCATGCAATCCGATGAAATACTGCTGTTATTACAGCTCCACTCAGTTTTTCGTTTTCTATAAGCAACTGTCCGCCATGCTTTTCACAATACAATCTGCTGATATACATACCCATTCCTGAGTGTTTTAAACTATCTTTCACATTTTGCTGATAAAAAAGTTCTGTTGCCTTTTGCTTGTCTACTGTAAATCCCACTCCATCATCTTTTATTCTGATTTGTAATTCAGAACTGGTAAGAAACACTTCCATTTCCACTTTTGTCTTGGCATAACGAAAGGCATTTGACAAAAGGTTTTCTATAACCTCTAAAATCACTTCCTTATCTCCTGAAAATTTTTCTGCTGTTTCCGAACATTTTAATTCATACAGTTTTCCAAATTTTTTCTCAAACACATTCATCTCTGCCCGTATGTCTATTTCCAACTGCTTGCTTGTAATTTCTTCTGCCACCAACTCCCTTGCATCTAAACTGCTCATCTTCCGCATTGTTTCCACAAATATATCCATACGTTCAATCTGTTTTTTGCTTTCATTTACCATTTCTAAGGCTTGTTCCATATTTATCTCTTTTTTAGGGAGATATTCTGAAAGCATTTCCTGATACCCCTCAAGCACAGATAGCGGAGAACGTATATCATGCGCAATGGCAGCCCGCAAAGCCTTTTCTTCCTCAAGCATTTTCCATAACTGTTGATTATTTTCTGCAAGTTGTCCTCTCATTCGTTCAAACTCTCTGCACAATCTGCCCATTTCATCTTCATTTTCATAAGTGATATGGAAGTCTAAATTATTTCGACCAACTTGCTGGGAAGCCAGTTCTAATTCTTCAATAGGACACTTCAATTTATGCTTATAAAAAAGAAATACCGCTATAATACTCCCTGCAACAGATACGATAAGCACTGTAAATGTCTGAAGAAAATCACATATTTCCGATACATGATAATCAAATTCTTTCATTTCATAAGAATGTGGTCTCGGAACATCTGGCAAATACCTTCTACCATCCCCTTCAGCCATTTCAAAATATTCTTCCTGGTCTACATACTTCCACCAAATGTTGTTTTGTACTGTGGTTGCTATTCGCATAATTAGTGCTGAAAGATAAAAACTAATTATTAAACTAATTATCATATACAAAACAATGGTTTTCCTTAACGAAAGATTTTTTATTTTGCCCATTTATATCCCATCCCCCATACAGTTTCAATATATTCGTGTTCCGAATACATTTTCATTTTCTTGCGGATTCTGCGAATCAACTCTGTAACCACCCGGCTGTCCCCTTCTGCATCATATCCTCCAATCTTTTCATAGATTCGTTCTTTATCAAACACAATTTCAGGGTTCATAGACAAAAATTCTATAATGTCATACTCTAATTTCGTAAGATCTAAAGTTTTCTCTTTCATATGTACACATTTGCTGGCATAGTCAATTACTAAATCCCCATAAAACCGTTGTTCTGTTTTCCTATGTAAGCGTTCCTCACGTTTCAAATGGGCAATAATTCTGGCATCGAGTTCTTTCAAACTAAATGGTTTCAAAACATAATCATCTCCGCCAGACAGTAATCCCATTACCCGATCCTGTTCTTCTACCTTTGCAGTCAAAAAGATAATCGGACAGGAAACCCTGTCTCGGATTCTTCTGCATACTTCAATCCCATCCATTCCCGGCATATTCACATCCAATAGAATAATATCAGGGTTTGCACTTATCTTTTCCATTGCTTCTATGCCATTTTCTGCAATCATTACTGTATAATTCTTCAATGTAAAGTATTGATTCAGCATTTTTAGCAATTCTCTATCATCATCAACCATTAAAATTTTATATTGCATTATATTTATGTCACTCCTTAAAGTATAAATGCTTTTGAAGATTATCTTTGATTCATTATGCACTATCTAGTATCCCATAATCGGGACTTTTAACTCAACTTTTCAATTATTTTACTTTACTAACGCCGATAAACATTATTATGAATTTCCAATAACTGCTTCAACACATCCTCTATTATCTCATTATTTTCGGTATATAAAATGTTCTCTTTCTCGTTCAAAGTATTTTCCATGATCTCGATATTGCTATCTTTATCAAAGCAACCTTTTATGCTTCTAAAATGATTAAATTCAATAGCAAAATCCTTGCCATCATAAATAGAAATACTAATCTCTATATCTTCAATCATAAAATCGGCATAACTGTTTTTTACATGAAAGTCTTTCTTTAAGAACGGGAGTTTTTGGTTTGGCAGTCGATACCGAACATTGTCTTTTTCTAATTCATAAAGTTCTCCTTTTATGAATCCCAATTTCTCCGCATTCATTTCATCTGTAAAAGCTGACCATCTATCTTTTTATGTATTTTTGTCTTTTTACTTTTTGCCAAATTTCTCCCACCTTTATATAATTAATAACTTTTGCTAGTATAGCGCATGTTTCGCATTTATCTTTTCACATTATAACATCTATCAAATTGATCCGCACTAAAAAAGGACGCAGAATCTCTCCCACGTCCTCTAAACTATCTGGCTTTATCTTCTCTTACCTTTGATACATCATTGTGTGCCGCTTCCTGCTTCACATCATCCACACCTCTTGCCTCAAATGCATCTGCATTATACTGATACTCCTGTGGCTCAGCGACCATTGGTGAATATACAATCTCTGCTTCCACTCGCTTAGCTTCTGCCATCTCCGGTTCTGTCTGTTCCTGCTTTTTCTCATTCTCCGTATGCTTTTCCTTATCTATCTGCACATTCATAGCCAGATTATCCAGCTTGTCAATAGATGCATCCAGATGAAGCTCCATTGATACAAGCATCTTTTTCACCGCTTTCATAGGTGCAAGCACCGCCTTTGTAATGGGATGTTTCTGCTCTTTCTGTGAGTAATCCACCTCCGGCTTGTCAGCAAAAGTACGGAATGCATTGGCTGCTGTCTGCCCTGCTTCACGAAATCCTTTTGCAAGAAGTGCTGTCTTTGCTATATCCTTATCCGTGGTCTTGATTGCACCTCTTACATTTTCCCGGATATCAAGAAGTTTTTTCTTAATTCCTAAGAACTCCGATACCCGATAAAGTGCAGCTCTGCCTTTTGCTTTTGCTTCTGCAACTATGCTTTTGGCTGTAGATTCGACCTGTGCTTTCACTGCATACACCTGTGACTTTATCTGCTCACATCTGGTATTTAGTCGCTCCTGTGCTTCTGACAATGCTTTTTTAGCATTATTGACAAGTGTATCTTCCTGCATTTCTTTGATCTGGTTCTGCATATTGGTAAGTTCTTCCGTCATGGAATCAATCTTTTTCTCCAGTCCATCCACATAGCTGCATATCTCAAATACATCGTTTGCCTGCTCTTTCATGGCATTTTTCTTTAATAATTCGAGAAGTTCCCTTATAACCTCCTCATTGGTAAGTGTTTTTCCTGCTTCCATATCCATTCTGTTTCCTCCATTCTGTAAATGGGGCAGCCTTGGCCGCCCCTGTACCTTGATTACTAATTATCGAAAGGGTGTTGCCTCTTTGTCCTTTTCTTTATCGGGATTGCCATGATGTTTCTCTGCACTCTCCCTCGCCTTTTCGTTGCTCTTATCCTTTGCTTTCTCATATTCCGAGATAATCTCATTATAGAGTTTTTCCCTGAAATCCTTTGTGACCGGATAGCAGACATCCTGATAGATTGGCTTGCCCTGCTCGTCCACCTGCTTTGTCTTATAAGAAGGCATTGATACAAAGATTTTCTCTTTTCCCTGCACGATATTGATATTATTTACAATGAAACTGTTTTCAAAGTAAATGCGGGCAAGTCCTTTGATGTTACTGCCTTCCCTCTCATAAGGTGTCACAGTTACGGAAAACTCAGGCATTTCCTGTGTTCTGTCCTGCTTCTGTGTCTCCTCTTTCTCCGGTTCTTTGATTCTTGCATAGGCATCAAGGATATTAGTATAGAGTTCCTCTCGAAACTCTGCTGTGATAGGATTGCACACATCCTTATAGATCACGCCATTGCTTTCATCACGCTCATTGGAGCGGTATCTAGGCATTGATACGAAAAGTTCTCCCTTGTCCTTATTCTCAAGGATTGCAATATTGGTAATCTTAAATGAATCACCGAATACCACTGTTGCAAATCCTTTGATATTGCTGCCCTCTTTTGCTCTTACTTCGTTTACTTTAATTGAATACTTCATATGCTATTCCTCGCTTTCTTTTTGTTCTTTGTTTTGCTCCGGTATGATAAGCTCACACCAAAGCTGTTCTATCTGTTCACAAGACAATCTGCCATTAAGCCAGTTGCCAAGTGTAACGACCATTCCGTCCTGCTCGTAATAGAGCCACTCCTGTGTTTCAATGTTCCCCTCATACACGATAGTCACATCAAAATCAGGCATAAATAATCCTTCCTCTGCATCCCATACACAGGCTATCCCCTGTCTGAGTGTCAGATTCAGACTTTCGACATACACAGACCAGCCGCTTACAACTATCTGAAAGTCATCATTAATCTCTGCAATATCATCCTCGATGTCAATTAACTCTTCCATTTCCGATACTGCCTCTTCTATCTCAGCTAACCGGTATCTCTTATTCATCCATAACCGCCTCCTTATAAATGCACCTGACCACAAAACGCATGGTTCCTTTCTGGGAACAGGTAAAAAGAGTTAATTCTTTTTCATCTCCCTGTGTCTTGATGCTGTTATCATACGGATTTACTACCTCTGTCTCTGTTACCTCATAGATATGCTCCTGTCCCTTTTTGTCGGTTATCATCACTTCATCACCTATGGATATCTGACTTAGTGGTGTAAAAAATGTGCCATATCTGCTGCCATTGTGACCGCACAATACACAGTTGCCACTCTCACCGATTCCTGCAGTCTCTTCTATATGACCAATCCCTGCATTAAGCACTTTACTTGTGGTTCCTTCCATTACCGGATACCTGATATCTAACCCCGGTATCTCAATGATGCCGATAACACCGCCTTCTTTAAGAATGGCTTCATCCTCTTCACTAATGGAGGTTTGCTCTTCCTCCACATCTGTTTCTTCATCGTAATCATCCTCCAATGTCTGCTCAAATTCACTTATGAGCTGTTCTGTCTGTTTTTCTCCTGTTGCCCGCCAGAAAAAAGGGACTGCCATAATGGCAATCCCTGCTGTAATCAGTAGTCCTGCGACCACTTTTCTTATGCTCATATTATTCACTCTCCTATCGTGTTCTGCCCTCTCTGTCGGCTGGATAAGCACCTTTATCCTCTGCTACAATTGCTGCAGATTTCATCCTGTCATCTGCTTCTCTTTCTTCCTCCGGTCCGCTCAGGTCTGCATCCACAGCCTTTGCGTTCTCAAGGTCAAGCTGGGCATTCAGTTCACACTGCCTTGACAGCTTTTCTTCCAGTTCCTTGCTGTATGCAAATGGCTTGTCATACTCTGCCTTTGATGCTTCAAGGTCATTCTGGTACTGCTCAATCTTCTTTTCTAAGAAATCAATGTTCTCATGGAGTCCATTGAACAGGTTTTCCAGCTTTACCATACTGCCGACCGGACTTGTGGAAAGCTCTGCCTTGTACTCAGTCTTTCCACGAAGCACCATATAATTGATGCCAAGGAAGTTCTTTTCCACAAGCAGCTCAAATCCGTGGAATTTACCGATTGCAGTTGTCTCTCCGGTCTTGCATTTGCTGATTGCTTCAAGCATCATCGTTCCACCATCCACACGTTCAGTATAGGTTGCTTTGCCTATGGTAATGGCAAATTCCGGATTATCAATCAGCTCTTTATCCCTTGCCTTTACATCCTCACGGACATTGGCAAGCTTTTCAGTTGCTGTCTTAATCAGCTTTGGGTACTTAATCATAAAGTTATCCTGCAAGCCATATCTCTGGTTGTCATAGGAAGCCTTCAAAAGCTTTAATCTCTGGACATCATTGTCAATCTCCATCTTCTCACGAATAAGAGGATTGCCTGTGGCGACTGCCTTAATCTCTGCATAGGAAAGTGTTGCCTCGTCGATGTCCTCACAGCTTCGGCTTACTGCCTTGCTTGTCATGACCTGACTGATGAAACGCTGCTTATTTTCAACGAGCGACCAGTTGTATGCATCAAAGGTTCCTTTAGTGACATATCTGTAGATTGCTACTTCTTCATTTTCGTTGCCCTGCCTGATGCCTCGTCCTTCCCTCTGTTCAATGGAGCTTGGCTTCCACGGACAATCCACATGATGCATTGCTACAAGGTGTGTCTGCACATTGACACCTGTTCCACACTTGTCCGTTGAACCGATAAGAACTTTCTTTTTACCTGTCCTCATTTCCTTAAAAAGTGCATCCCTCTGTGCATCCGTTTTGGCATCATGGATAAATGCTATCTCATCTGCCGGAATACCATACTGGATAAGTGTTTCCTTCAGATAATCGTAGATGGTAAAGTCCTTATCCGGTCCCGGTGTGCCGATATCTGAAAAAATAAGCTGACAACCTATATGACCGTTGGCATTTCCTTTCTCATATTCTTTCCAGACATTCTCCGCTACCTTATTGAGCTTTCCATCTGGATTATTTGGTGCGTCCTTATCAATCAGCCTTGCATCTGTTCCAAGAAGTCTTGCCTCATGGGTAATCTTTAGGAAGTTGTCCACACTTGGATCAACTCCACCACCTCTGATACGCTCTGCCCTCACAACAAAGTCTTCCATGACCTGTTTTACATACCAGTCAGGCTCTGACTCCACTATAATAGGCTTGCCGCCACGGAGAGCCGGCACATCAAGGTCCAGCATATCGGCAGTCTGCACATCTGCTACCTCACGGAAGATATTCATAAGCTCCGGCAGATTCGTAAACTTATTGAATCTGCTCTTAAAACGGAATCCACTTCCCTCTACAGTAAGCTCCAGTGCTGTTGTCACTTCACCAAAGTTCGCTGCCCATGAATCAAAGTGATAAATCCCCATCTCTTCAAGTGCCGCTTTCTGCAAGTAAAGCTGCATGACATACATCTCACACATGGTATTGGATATCGGTGTACCAGTTGCAAACACAATGCCTCTGCCATCATTTATCTCAGACAAATACTGGCATTTAAGCTGCATATCCGTTGACTTTTTCGCTCCACTGCTGCTGATACCGGACACATTATTCATCTTGGAAAAAATCGCAAGGTTCTTAAAATTATGTGCTTCGTCTACCATAATTGAATCCACACCAAGTTCCTCAAAGGTAATAAGGTCATCCTTCCTGCTCTCATCAGATAGAGATTTCAGCTGTTCCTCCAGCTTTTTCTTCTGACTCTCCATCTGCTTTACGGTCCATCGTTCTCCGTTACGCTCCTTCATCTCATCAATCGCATAGCTGATTTCTTCAATCTGCTCATTAAGCATCCTCTCCTTTCTCTCTGCCGAGATAGGAATTTTCTCAAACTGCGAATGCGACATGATAATACAGTCATAATCTCCAGTCGCAATCCTTGATACAAACTGCTTTCTGCGACTCTTTTCAAAGTCACGTTCCGTAGCAACCAGGATATTGGCTGACGGATAAAGCCTTAAAAATTCACTTGCAGTCTGCCCGATAAGCGGCTTTGGAACAACCATGATTGTCTTATTGGCAAGTCCAAGTCTCTTCTGCTCCATGCAGGCAGCCATCATCTCAAAGGACTTTCCGGCACCGACACAGTGTGCAAGCAGTGTGTTTCCTCCGAGAAGGATTCTTGCCACCGCATTCTTCTGATGAGGCTTTAGCTCAATCGCCGGATTCATTCCCGGAAACTGTAAGTGGCTTCCGTCATACTCACGCAGGCGGATATTATTGAATGTCTCGTTATAATACTCCACATATTTCTGTCTGCGTTCCGGCTCTGAAAACAGCCATTCCTTGAACTTTTCCTTGATCATGTTCTGTTTTTCCCTTGCAAGCATTGTCTCATTCTTATTGACTTCATAATGATATTTGCCATCTCCGTCATCAATCCTGTCCCTGACTGTTACAGTTTTAAGATTCAGCGTATCCTCAAAAATAGAATAAGCATCCATGCGGCTTGTACCATAGGTCTTAGTAGCTGCCACTGAATGCTTATCCATGCTCTTATTCTCGATGAACCATTCCATGCTCATCTTATTTAAGTGTACCTGAATGCCTGTATTGTAAAACTGGCTTCTGACTGCCCTTGCTCTTCTTGGTGTATTGAGAAGCTCATAGATAAACTGCTCATAATCAAGCGGCTCAATCCATGTCGTGCCAATCTTTACATCAATATCCGAGGCTTCAATCCACTCCGGCTGCACCTTTTCAAGTGCTGCCACATTGCCTGCAAATCTTTCTGCCTGTGGATTGTCTGTATCCGCTGCCATAGCCTTTGCTACACGAAGCTTGTCTCTCACATTTCCGGAAAGATACTCGTCTGCTGTCTCCCAGCCGATATCGGGATTGTTCTCGTTGTAGCGGTCGGGATTTAAGAAAATCAGTCCATCCAGTTCTTCCACAAGAACTGCCCTTCTAAGCTCTGCCAAAGCATCGTCACTTAGAGTTATCTCATCCACTGTCTGTCCAGACTTTTCTGCAAGTTCTTCCTTTGCATTTGTAATATCCGGCTCATAGATAGAAAGCATATAGGCAAGATTTACATATCCAAATTCATTGACGGATACATTTAATGCTTCCACAGCAGTCTCCACTCTGTCTATGACAGTCTTTGCCTTAATCGTCTGCTTATAAAACATATCCGCTTTTTTCACCTCCCCATCTTCGTTTACTTCCTCAAGGCTGCAAAGAAGTGGGTAATCGCTGTCATCCCTGAATGCTATTCTGTTTGCTTTTGAAGTAATGGCTCCATACTGCTTTACGAAGGCATCATATTTTACATTAAGAAGTCTCTGCTTATCAGAAAGCTCCTCCTCGCTGCAGCCATCCATCTGGATATCAATCAGCTCTCTTGTTATCTGTCTGATTTCATCAAGGCTTCGGATTCGCTCCTCGGCAGTCTGTGATACTTCTTTTTTTACCATCTCGGAATTTTCCCTGTAATAGAGTTTTCCTTCAAAAAATGTGTAAGTGTAGTTTCTCACATCCGGATCAGCTGGGATAACTTCCTCTGTCTGCTCCGCCTCATCTGCCACTCTCTCAAAATCTGTCATCTGGGCTTTGATATTTCCGATTGCCTTATTGAGAGCCTCGTACATATTGAAGTTCTCATCATTATTCACACAGACTGTATATCTGCTGTCCTGTCCGTAAATCCTTGTGTCATATTCCATAGATCCAAGCATCATCTCCGGATGCTCTGCAAAATAAGAGTTGACTGCAATGCCATTCTCAGTTACACCAAGGTGTACCCAGTCAGGTTCAATATCAATCTTTCTCTCCCTCTTCTGCAAAAACAGGATATCTGCTGTCACTTCGGTTCCTGCATTATCTTTAAATGCAGTATTCGGAAGTCTTACTGCTCCCACAAGCTCTGCTCTTTCAGCCAGATACTTTCGGATAGTAGGATTTGCCTTATCAAGTGTTCCCTTTGTGGTGATTACTGAAACCATGCCTCCCGGTCTTACCTGATCAAGTGCTTTTGCCAGAAAATAATCGTGGATACGGAAGTTATACTTGTTGTACTTTGGATCAAATACCTTATAATCACCAAATGGCACATTTCCGACAACCACATCAAAGAAGTTATCCGGATATGTGGTATTCTCAAATCCTGTGATACTGATATTGGCATTCTGATAAAGCTGCTTTGCAATTCTTCCTGAAATGCTGTCAAGCTCCACCCCATACAGCTTGCTTCTCTGCATTGGTGCCGGCATACTTCCAAAGAAGTTACCGATACCCATAGATGGCTCTAATACATTGCCGCCTCTGAAACCAAACTGGACAAGTGCCGAATTTATGCACATGGCAATCTCCGGTGAAGTATAAAAGGCGTTATTTACTGTTGCCCTTGCAGCACTGTATTCCTCATCAGATAAAAGGTCTTTCAGCTCTGCATATTCTTTGCTCCAGCCTGCGTTATTCTCATCAAATGCCTGTGACAGTCCGCCCCATCCGACAAACTTCGACAGAGTTTTCTGTTCCTCCGGTGTGGCAAGCCTGTTCTCTGATTCAATCTGCTTTAAAGTGCGGATTGCATCCATATTCCACTGGTATCTGGTCTTGGGACCGCCTTTTTCCATTTTCCAGAGGTTATAGTGGAAATTGTGTTTCGTCTGCCCGGCAACATTCTTCTCATTTTCAAGACTTTCTACTTGCTGTACTGGTTCCTGCTTTGGTGTAAAATCTACAGTTTCCTGTGATTCTGTATCAGCCTGAATATCATCCACAGATACTGATACTGCATCATCTGAAACCACATGTCCATTCTCATCAATCTTGGTTTCCCAGCCATTCGCTATTGCTCTTTCCCTGGTTTCAAGACGATTGGCTTTTACACTATCCTCGATATCAAAGAATCTCTTATAGACCGGATTCATCTTATCCCTGTCAGCCTTCTGCTTTGTCTCCTGATAATACTTCTTCTGGTCTTCTCCGCAGTAAAATGGCTGTTTTACCATATAAGATAAGATTTCATATAACTCACGCCAGTCGAGAGCACCTTCTTTACGCACACCATTCCTGTTCTTATAGCTGATCTTCACATATCCGCTTCTGATTGAGTACTCCACAAGACCATACTTATTGTTGGAATATGCCTTTCTTTCTGCATTATCTGTCCCTAATGCAATATCCCTGATAAGGTCAAGTTTATTGGGCATAAATGCAAAATCAGACTGCACCACATCCATAAGGAATGCCCTAAACGGAGTGTAGCAGCTGCAATCTGTTACAAGAATCTCCGCCGCATCACGCAGGTCTTCATCAAGCTCTGCAATACGCTTGGCATAATCAATCGGTGTAATATACTGAAGCTCTGATGGATCTTTTTCAGTTGTTTCAGCTTCTATCTCTGCACCATATTCTGCCTGTGTTACCATGCGGTCTTCATTGGCAGTTTCCTGTGGTGTCATGCCTTTTGCACTTACATAATCTCTGTTAGAAGCATAGCTCTCCGGCTCATCCGGTATTGCATAATCATCAATCTCTGATTCTGCCTCTTCCGGTTCCACTTCCTGATATTCGGCATCAATGACCTCATCATCCTCACGGAGTCCGTCCATCGCAAGCTCATCAATACGAGGTGTCTCAGACTGGTATTCCCCTGTAAGAATAAGGACACCAAGCTCTTTTTCGATATCTTTCCACGAAACATATCCTTCAACCTCTCCATCCTCATCTCGCCACTGAAAACGCAGTCCATTCCCATGAAATGTGTCATATCCGTGCAGTCCCAGTCCATCAACCGGCCAGCCTGCACCTCCCTGACCATACTCTGCTTTGATACGCTTTGCTTTGGTTCCTGCATCAATCTCTGTTTCAAAAATCTTGCATACCCTGCCCTTACCACCGATAAAACCTGTACCTCTCATAAGCACCTGTTTGATATACTCACTTGGTACTGTTGCAGACTTTTTGGGATTCAGGTAATTGTATTTACCTGCTAATGCAGCTTTTCTGTCCTGCTCGAACTGACGCATAAACTGATTATTGTTTTCGTCCTCAGTATGAATGGTGCCAATGCTTGCCTGCCCATTCTGGTCGAAAAAAAAGGAAGCCTGTGTATATTCGGCTTCCTTACTGACACCCAATGAATTGATTTCATCAAGTTCCCTATTCAGTTCTGTATCATCTGATTCTAGTGGAATCGCATCACTATCTGATTCAGTACCACTTCCTCTGCCTGCATCTTCGCCTGCTCTCTTATCTTCCACATCTCCATTGTCGATGACGGATCCTGTGGCTTGTGCTTCGCCAGATACTGCATCTCTAACTGGTCGTACAGCTGATTCGCTTCCTCCTCTACCGCTGACATCTTCTCGTACATCTTCCCGAATCTCATCAGCGTCTTGTATCTTGCCGGCTCGTTCTCTTTGAGATAGTTCATCGCCATCCTTCCGTATTTGCCCAGCTTCGTGAGATCCTCCGTCTCGTCCGGCATCTCTATCTGCGGATAAAGCAGTCCGTCCACTTCCTTGTAAGTCATTTCTTCTAACATATCCAATTCTCCTTTCGCTCTCGATTGCCTTTAGGTTACGACTAAATTCTCTAAGAACACTACAGGAGACATCGCATACAATGGAACCAAGACGGTAAATGATCTCTTCGTCTTTGATATTTACGATCTGACTGAAATCCTGTTCTTGCACAGATAAGTCAAATCCGCATCTCGTCCCTACAGCATACATGACACTTGCATATACAAGCTGCTCCATGTCCATTTCCTGCTGTAAGCCATTGCGTTTCTTACTTTCTTCCTTTATCACACTACCTGATAGCTGCATGAGCTCGGTCATTCGGTCTCCGAACTCTTCTTTTATTATAAGCCAAACATCTGTTCCTGTAAACTGTTTTAATATATTTTTTAGAGACTCCCTGTTGCTGTTATCGTACTGCTCAATCTGACCTTCTGATACGAGAAAATCCACATAATCTTTAAGATTTTCTCCCTCAAGGTCCCATGTCAGCTTAACATTCTTCCCTCCGGTATCACTGATATCAAATATATACCTCATGCGTGGATTCAGTGCCCTTGACGGGAAGATAGCGCAGCCTTTCGCACCACGCTTTACATATCTTCCCACCTTTTTCCAGGTATCATAATCTGCCATAAGTGTGCTTCTCTCCGGAGATCTCTGAGCTGTTACCATAACGATATTGTCAAATTCATAGCGGTACAACTGACCTGCAACCTTTAAAACATCTTTCCAGTTCTTATCTGTTCTGGTGATGTTACCAATTTCAGAATCGTATATCGCTTTGACCTTCATATCAACGCCCATACCTTTGTCCTCCTCTACTTAAACATCTCTGCAAACAATCCCTTAAAGAGCTTTAACTCATCCTTATCCAGCTCGATTGCAAATTCATTGTCGATTGCCTGTTTTTCGCATTTATCCTTTTCCTTTGCAATCTTACGCACCACACGAAGAAGCACATAGCACTCCTTGGACTTTGCAATGCTCTGTTTAAAGGTCAGCTCATCCTCATCGACTGACTTCTGTGTCTGATAGATAATCTCTTTTAACTTATCATTGATACCATCTACTTCCTCAAGGGAAATAATAACGGATGCCTTAGAAGCACCCGATCTGTCCCACTCCTTATGAAGTTCCTTTACTAAAAACTCCATGTTCTTAATTACTGTTGTTGAATCACTTTTCATCTTGCTCTTCCTCCGTTTTCTTTTAATGAAGAAGGGAGCTGACTTTCGCTGATAGGTGCAAAATCAACTCCCTTCATGTCCTCTGCTCCAAGGACTATCTGCTCTGCATAATACATATCCATTGCCTTATTGATGGCATCGTCAAGCGACTCTGCCTTTACTTTCTGTACTCGTGAAAGCACTTCTTTTATCTCAACATCAAATTCCTGTTCCATATGATATCGCCTCCTGTAAAAATCTCATCACCGGCTCTTTTCTTCCTTTACCTGTCTTTCCTTAAAGCCTTCATCGTACTTTCCATCTTCCAGCCTGTCGTAAAAACAGTCCTCTTCAATCGTTCCAAAATCCTCATACATCTGGTGAAGGAAGTCATTCTGCAGCTTCTTTGGTACATCATCATCCTTTGACATATCCTGATAAAAATAGAACTTCTGCTTTAGCTTTGCCCTGTAATCATAGATATCCTCTATCTTTTCCGGTGTGCCATACTCCCTCTTGTATGCCTTGAAATTTGTAGTTGAAAGTGTGGAACCTAGATAAATGCCATGCTCCCACGATACCCCGATTGTGGTATTGTCCTTTGTAGGCTTCTCATCCTTCGGATAACGCTTATACTCTGTCGCACCAAGGGCGATTGTAAGGGAACCTGACTTCATATCCATCACCACAAGATTCCTTGGTGATAATGCTTCAAGCACCATGTAATCATGGTCATTGAAGTTATGAAATGTCTGTCCCCTTTCAAATGAGCGGTTCTCCATTTCATAATGCAGGTTAAAATCATCCACCCAGCCCTTATCGGTCATTCCAATCTCCTTAAGCTTTGCAACACATTCAGAAGAACTGGCTTCTTTATCAAACCGGAATTCTTTGGAATCGTTATAAAATCCCTGAAGAAAATGTCCGAGCTGAATATCATCCAGACAGAATCTCGCAGATACAGTTACATTTGCTGCCCTGTAATACTCTGTGAAGTTATCTGCTTCACCAAGTGTCCTTCCAAGCTGCAACAAATTTTCTGCAAGCTCTGACATATCATCAATTGCTATAAAACTCTTATAATCATCCAGAGTCATCAGCATATTTGTCTCTGTTCCCCTGTCGTTTTCTGTTACCAGTATCATATCTTTTAAATCCATTCTTACCTCCAGTCTCAGAGAGGGACTATGCCCTCTCTGCAAATTTCCTGTTATGGTCTTCCTATCACAACAATCTTTCCTGTGCTTGCCACATCCCTGTAGACCACACCAAGACTTTCATTAAGTGCCTCTACCACCTTGCCATTTCCGACATATACTGCCACATGGCTGATGTTCTTATATCTTCCATTGCTTGTAAAACTGTAAAAGATAAGGTCTCCCGGCTGTAACTCATCAAAGGAGACAGTCTTTCCGGCTTCATCAAGTCCCTGTGCCTCCGCTGCCGCTGTGGTTGCACCGCCATAACTAATATCCACGCCTGCATCTTTCCATGAATAATAGGCTAAGGAACTGCAGTCATAATAGTTACCGCTGTCTCTTAAATCCTGACTATAAGGAAAACCAACTCTGTGTAGTGCATAGGAGCAGACTGTTTTCTGCCTGCTGTCTGTAATTTCGTTTAGGATGGCATTGATTTCATCCTCAGTCATGGAGCTTACTCCCGGACTGCCGCCTCCACCTCCACTTCCGCTTCCGGCATATCCAAGCTGTCCCATAAACTCAGGACTCATGATCTGCTCAAGCATTTCCACCTGATCAGAATTAAATCCATAGACCGAAATCATATCCCTGTACGATTTTAGTGTGACATTCACATACAGAACCGACTTCGTGACAGTAGTTACATTACCGTCTGCATCTGTTTCTTCCACATCTTTTGTTCCTGTGCTTGTGGTGTATGAACACATATCATTTACAACTGCCTGCAGCCAGCCTTTTGAAGTATCATTCATGACTGTTGCAGTATCTCCGACACCATGCTTGACCATATAGACAGCCATGATGTCATAGTAATTGCTTGGGTTTTCTTCCATACCTTCATAGTCCACATATACAAGCTCTCCAAGGTCATATCCGGTATGCTCATTCACTTTCGTATTCACATCCCGGTTAAATTCCTGCACATAAGCACTCGTTACTGTCTGCACGGTATCTCCTGATTCAAGTGGTGGCAGAAATAAAGCAAATGGAGAATTGTAAAGGATTGCTATCGCCGCAATAACCGGAACCGCAATCATGGCAACTACAAGAACAAGTAATAAAAGCACCAGTCCGACAATCGGTGCCGCTGCCTTTACCCAGGTAATCGCTTTTCGCACAATCAGATCCTTTACCAGCTTTGCCACGCTGTCTGTCTGATTCTCCTGTGCTTTCATCTTATCCAGAAAGAATTTTATCTTCCTGCTCCGGTTGGTCATTTTTTCATCCTTGACCTCTATGGACACACCTGCAGCATATCCGGCTGCCATGCCGATTGCAGTACCAACTCCCGGTGCAACCGCTGTTCCTGCCGCTGTAGCAGCTGCCTTTGTCGCAGTTTTCGTTGCAACCTTGGCAGTTGTCTTGGCGGTTTCTTTTGCTGTCTCTTTAGCTACCGCCTTAGCAGTATCTTTGGCAGCTTTCTTTGCTGTCTTTTTTGCCAGCTTCTTTCCTGCCTCTACCTTCTTGATACGCTTCTTTGCCTCGGCTGCCGCCTTTTTCCTGAAAAGTGCAGCACCCTTAGAAGCAGTTCCGGTAACAGGTTGGCTTGCTTCATATGCAAGATATGCTGCCTGCGATACCTCATGCCCGCCTTCCACCTGCTCCGTTACTGCCCCGGCTGCAAGTGCTCCAGTTCTTCCTGCAATGTGAAGATTCGTGTTCTTGGTCTTGATGGAAGCTCCTGACTCTCTAATGTTACGCTTAAACTTAGAAAGACCTTTATCCTTAGCCTCCGACTGATGAATGGTACTCTTTCCACCAGCACTTTTCTGAAGCATTAATTTTGCAGATGCTTTTTTATCCATTTCATTGGCTTTAGCATCATGCACTTTCGGACCTCTCTCTACTGTATATATGTTGCTGCCTTTAATCTTGGCTTTCTTTGGCTCGTGGGCATGAATCTTGGCTTTCTCCTTGGTGTGAATGACTATTGGCTTGTCATCCACTTTCTTTATCTTCAATGTTCTCACCTTCTTTCACTCAAAATGCAAAACAGCCATCCAGCTTCCCGGATGGCTATGCTTTGAGGTCGCAAATTGCGACCTCTATCAACTTTATTCGACATTATTCTGCATTTCACGTTTCTTCTGTTCTGCAATCTTCTCGTGAATATTGGTGTTATACAGCCTGTAAAGGTCTGTATCCTTACTTATCTGATTATCAAAAGGAATCACCACTGAACCACACTTGATAAGTCCCATTCCCGATGCAGTATTGGTTACGAATCTAAGCTGTGCTTCTGATACTCCGATAACCTCTGCCATCTTGGAACTATCCGTATTAGCCTGCTTTAAAAGTGCCACAAACTCTGAGTTTGCAAGCATTGTGGTTGCTGTGTAATTCTGCAACAGATCGATGACATTCTGCGTGATACCGGTACAAAGACCTCCCTGCTTTCTTACTTTCTTCCAGAGCTGCTGCAGGTATTTTGCAGAATACTCGGAATTAAGCAGGACATGGAACTCATCAATATAGAGCCATGTTGCCTTGCCTCTCTTACCATTCTCAACAATCCTGTTCTGAATAGACTCCATCATAACAAGCATTGTGATAGGACTAAGTTCTGTACCTAAGTCCCTGATGCCATAGACTGTGAATCTGTTATCCACATCCACATTTGTCTGGTGATTGAAGATATTTAGTGAACCATTTACAAAAAGCTCCAATGATAATGCAATGTCCTTTGCCTCATCCTCCGGCTGTGCCATAAGAATATCGTAAAAGTCACTCATTACTGGGATATACTTCTCTTTGCTCCTTGCAATGTCGATATACAGTTTTCTCACACAGCGGTCGATGATTGACTTCTGTCTCGAATTTAAGCTGTCACCGATGCACTGCTCACAAAGACCAAGCATGAACTCGCCTTTTTCTCTAACCATTCCCTTTGAATCATTCGGATCAAGGCTCCATACATCCATCTCCAGCGGATTCACATAGTTATCCGTGTAAGTGGACATATTTACCACTGTTCCACCATAGGTCTCAGCAATATCAAAGTATTCGTTCATTGGATCTATGACGATTATCTCATCATCTCCCGACAAGAATACGCTGCCCATCTCCATCTTGCAGAAGAAGGATTTACCGGAACCCGGCACTCCAAAAACGAAGCCATTTCCGTTAATGAGCTTCTTTCTGTTGCCGATATTCACATTCTTGCTGATCTGGTTGATACCATAGTAATTGCCTGTGCTATCATTAAGCTCCTGCACATTAAATGGCATAAGTACAGCAAGTGACTGGGTAAGGAGGGTACGCATTGTCTCCACCTGTCTTACACCAATCGGAAGTGCTGTGTTGAGAGCTTCCCTCTGCTTTAAGTAGTGTGTATCAATCGTGCAGCTGTTACGCTTTCCGATAGTCTCCACAGTCTCACATACACTCTCAAGCTCCTTCTTGCTTTCTGCCATAAGAATAATAGTTACTCCCACGAAGAAAAGGCACTGGTCATTCTCACGAACATCATCCATGATTTCCTCAATCTCCTTTTTCTCCGTTCTCTTGGCATATGAGATTTCCGTAGAGAAGTCATTATTCTTATTACGGACTCTCTGCTGCTTAATGATATCCGACTCAATACCAAGGTATTTCTTCTGAAGCACCTTTGTGGTCAGATCCTTTGGCACAGGCACCACATCAATGCTCGTGATGGAATGAACCGGAAGGGAAGTAATCTCATTGATGAATCTGTCTGACAAACTGCTCGGATACTTTTTGATAAAAAGTGCCTTGCAGAATTTACTCTCATCCTCAAAATGGTCAGGGAAATATTTCACCATCCCATTGCACAGATCATTTCTAAAATCTGCCCCGACCTTCTTTGCCTTTTTGATATCAAAATCAAAACTGCCCTCATCTCCAAGATGATAATAGTCATAGAGCACTTTCAGTCTCTCATTGCCATTAAGTGGTACAATCTCCGCACCAAGCTCAATGAAAGCCTTGTGAATCGTAGCTTCCAGTGTGGCAAACTGTGCCTTTGCCTCCTCAAAATTCTTTCTCTCGATTGTGATTGTCAGGTATCTCTCCTGTTCAATCCCCTGTCTGCCCTCAATAATCTTCTCTTCAATGATGTCATTGTAAATTCTTCTGTAATTATTGAAACCATCATTTTTCTCAGCAATCAGAACCTTGTCACGGAGTTCATCCATGTTTTTGTTCTTATTGTTGATCGTAATCTTATAATTACAGTCCAGCGAATTTAAGAACTTGCAGTATCTCTCGAAAATACCGATCTGCTCATCCTCGGTTGCTGTCGTGTAATTGATGTCCTGAAAGCGGTAGCATTTGGAATACTTATTTTTGCTTACTTCAAAAATGCCGTTTTCAGCCACCGCCATAATCTCTATGGTTTCCTGAATGGATTTAGGTGTCTTATACAAAGGCTCACTCGCCTTTTTCAGTAACTTAAATCCGTCTGTAAATAAACCCATGTCTCTAACCTCGCTTTCTTATAATGAAAGCCCGCCGGGAACTTCACCCTGCGGGCTGTGTTCTCGACCTTGCGGTCAGATACTATTCGTTTCTAATGCATTGCCTTATATGCTGCAATGCCTGCTGCTGCCGCCACAATGACTGCGACAAGTCCAAGCAGCATGTTTCTCGTCTTTTTCTTCATTGCTTCAAACTCCTCCTGCTTCTTTACAGCCGAATCAGCTGTTACAGTCTCCGGTTCAGCCTTTCTGCCTTTCTTCTTTACCTGTTCATTCTGCTCTACTTCTAACTGCTTTATTGCAGGCTCTCCTTCTGTTGATACATAGGTAAGTGCCTTGTTTCCAAACATAAAATGCAGTTTCTTTCCCATATACTCGTAGAAATTCATCCCGTTAAAGGAATAGAATCCGCCAAGTGCAATCGGTGCCACACAGGGAATTGCCACATAAGCAGAACCCGTAAGACCGATATACTTGTAAAGAAGAAGGACGATACCGCCACCGACTACTACGCTTGCAATAGAAAATATAAGCTGCCTTGCAGTAAGTCCCATCGCAACCGATTCCTGATAGCGGTCAATATCCTTGTTTACTTCGATTACCATTGTCCCTGCCTCCTATCTTGATAAATCCTTTGTCTCCGGCTTTCTTGTCATTCCAATATTCGCCTCATACTTATCCATTCCATCCGGACACAGTTCTCTAAGCTTATCTACATTGAACAGATAAAGCGGATATTCGCAGAAACCACTCCTTTGCGTGAATCCTGTAAACTCTCCAAGGTCGTTATCTGTAATAAACTTTTCAATATCCGGCATGTCATTCACATTCAGATATCCGCAGTAATTTGGTGCTGCAACCGGCAAATTCACAGTCACATCCCCAAAAGGCTCCTCATATCCATCTTCATTACACATAAGACCGATAAACATTGCCCTGTTATTCATATACTGCTGGATATCAAATGTCACCTGCGTTTCTCCGGTTATGCTTGAATTATAAGTAACCTGTTTCTTTTCATTATCCATTTCTGCCTCCTTCTATAATCCAAATGCCTTGCTTGTAAGTGTCTGTGCACCCTTCACACTTCCAACAGTCATTGCTATCGTAAATGTCATTTCACACAAATAAATAAGCGTCTGTGCCCAGTCAGCGTAACTTCCTGTAAATGCTGGAAGTCCTGCATTGATAAATGCATTACATACCACAATTGCAAGTGCCATCGTTACTGCCTCGAATACACACGAAAGAAAATATTTGCAGTAGGTAGCCATTGTATGACTGACCATTCTGTTTCCTGCCATTGTGGAGCATGCAATCGCACCAAGCGGCACAATAATCAGTATCTTTAAGAACCTGAAATACACTGTGTAGATGATAAAGAATCCACAGATAATAATGATGATTGCAAGCAAAGCTGTAAGTATCAGCATTACCAGACTTTCACCAAATCCGAGTCCTTTAATGATATCTGCCTGTGTACTGTCAATGGCAAGCTGCGTCGTTGTCCCGGCAGATATAAGTCCTACCAGATTTCCTATGGAAGTAAAAAATGCTTTCATAATCGTGACATTATTTGCAACAAACCATTCTGCAAGTCCCAGTCGGATAAGCATACGCAGGATTGATTCAAACCTCATCTCATCTTTTACATCTATGCTTTCCGAGCAGAAACCGATAACAAAGAACAGCACAACGAGGGAAGAGCCGACCGCTACAAAGACCGGCTCTATCCCCTCAATGACTGCCCAGGGACCTCCGCCCTTGAAACTGACCGGTGACTGTCCAAGCATTGCAAAGACCAGGGATATCTGATTGTTCCAAAACCCAAACACTGCCTCAAGAAGTGCAAGGATCTTGTCTCCAAGCTTAAAAATATCCATACTTGTTATTCACCTCTTTCCTTTTACTAAAAGGGGAAATGCATTTCCCCAATCTTAGAAGCCTAAGAATGTCAGTACTGTTGAAATACCAGCCATCATGACACCTGCTACAATTCCTTTCAGTGCAGAGTTCATGGTAGATGAATCCTGCTGCTGGTAGGCTTGTGCGAACTCCATAACATTCTTTGCAAGAATGATGACACCAACCGCACCAATGACTGCAATGATAAGTGTCTTTAAATTCTCAAGCGGCTGTGTTACTGCGGAAGTACCTGTACCTGCTGCAAAACAGGTAGTGCTCATAAGCATCACTCCCATAAGTGCTCCGGATAATGCCGGAACGAATCTCTTTTTTAAGTGAATGAATCTACTCTTCATGCCTTTCTCCTCCATCTGATTGTTGTTTGTTGTTGAAATAACCTGTTCTTTTCTCATGTTGTTTAATCTCCTTTTTTGAAGTGACAGAAGCGGAAAAAGCCAGAAAGGAATACACATATTCCAATCCGGCTAGCTTTCCGAACGGAATATATGCATTCCTTTCTGTCCTGTTGATAGTTACTCTATGATAATCAGGCAATGCCTGTTGTACTGGTTAATCGGGCTTTCCCCGATGCGTTTTTGCTGTGACCATCTCCTTTCAAGGTATGAAAAAAAGCACCTTAACCATATGGCTAAAGTGCTAATTTACTCTCAAATTTGCTTTATTCTAAAAGCATTCCATCAATTATTGCAAACTTTGTCTTAAATATAGATCTATTCTGGCAATATCGTAATATGACATCCTGTACATAAGGTCTTGTACAATAACTGTCTACCACAATCTGTTTATCTTCCTCTTTCTCTATCCTCTTAAATATGCCTTTTGCATTCCAATCCGTCTTTACAGCATCTACTAAATCATTACTCATCTCAAGATGTGATAAAATCGTGGAATTCAACTCGGTTTCTTTAATTTCAGATATTTGTCCATAGTCATTAAGTTGCTTCAATTCTCTCTTAATTGCCTCCGTGTAACTTGTCATATTATTATCTCCTATCAATAAGTATTCAGGTGTTACATCTAGTGCCTTTGCTAGTTGTAAAAGATTATACGCACTTGGCTCTTCATTGAGTCTACCTTGTTCATAACGTCGTATACTCTGAACAGATATATTTGTTATCTTACCCAGCTCTTCCTGTGTATAGTTTCGTATATTACGCAACTCTTTTAATCTATCTGCAAAAGTCTTTTCCGTATTCATCCTGTACCTCCAATATAAAATAATTTCTGTCTTTTGTAACTGCTCACATGTTAGTAGTCCAATAAGCTGAAGCATACTATGTGAGCAAATTATATCATATACTCTGTAATATATCTAAAAACATTACTGCTTCTTTCGATATGAACTCATCTTCTCCACAGTAACCTCCGGATAAAAGTAAGTAAGAATCGTTGCCTTCGGAACTCCTGCCGCAAGTGCCTTCTTCACTTCCTCTTTCTGCTCCGGTGTATATGCCCAGTGCAGCATTCGGTTTGTGATTGTATCCTCCCACTTAGGCTTTTCCCTCTCAGGATTCCTTACAGGCTTAGTACCAGCACTTCCATTAGAAGAGTTAGCACATTCTGTAGTATCAGACTTCTGTGACTCATCGACATACTCAAGCTCATTTGCCTGCTCCCTGTCAATCTTTGCTTTCTGCTCTGCCTCATCCTGCATGGAGAATCTTCTGCTTAACTCCGCATCACCAAGCATCATAAACTGCTCATAGGTAAGAGAATCTATATACACATTCTCGCCCTTATCCCTCAGCTTTTCATAATACTTAACTGCCTTGTCTGAAAGAATCTCAAATGGCGGACCGATAAGATTATCTGCTCCTCTTATCTGATGAACATAAGGCTCTCCCTTGCCATCTGCTGTCTGGTTAAACATCGAATGATTGAACGGTATGAACTTATTGTCCATGATAGGATCAAAACCACGGATAAAGATAATACATTTCTTATTATCCAGCTTTCTGACTTCATCGGGTGTAAACAATTCTCTGCCTAATACATCATAGTTTCTTGAAGAGCTTCCCTGTCTGCCCTTTGTTTCTCCACTTGACTTCTTATCAATCGTACCTTTTCCAAGCAGCTCTGACACATACTTATGCGTACTCTGCTCGTTTCCACCGAGATAGATGAACGTATCGCAGTTGCCGGGAATTGTCTCCCAGGTATCTTTAAAAAGTGCTTTTAACTGGGCAAAGTTCTGAATAATGATAATACTTGAAATCTCACGGCTTCGCATTGTCGATAACAGTGAACAGAAGTCATCTGGCAATGCGACATTCGCAAATTCATCTAACATAAATGTCACATGGATTGGCAGCCTTCCACCACAATTAAAGTCTGCCTGATAGTACAATTCCTGAAATATCTGCGTGTATAACATACCGATAATAAAGTTATAGGATTTGTCACTATCCGGGATTACACAAAAGAGTGCTGTCTTTGTCTCCCCATCTCCGTTTACACCAATACCGATATCGGACAGATTAAGCTCATCTTTGGAGAGTAATCGTAAAACCTGCTTATTTTCAAGAAATGCAAGTCTTGAGTTGGCACTGATGATAATGGAACGGACGGTATCTCCTGCACCTCGCATACATTTGTTGTACTGCTTTACTGCCGGATGATTAGCTCCGAGTGGGGAACTCTCCTCTAAGAACTTCATTCGCACATCCAGTTTCGACGCCTTTCCCTGCTCTGTCACTTCTGCTTCTCCAAGAAGCTTCAGTACTGTCTCAAAGTTTCTCTTTGCCGGCTGTACTTCAAGCCACACATAATAAAAGATTGACTGTAAAAATAATCCTTCTGCTTTCTCCCAGAATGGATCACTTGGAGTGGAACCCTTTGGTGTGGTATTACTGATAAGATTGGTAATCAGCTTTACAACATCTGTTTCCTCTCTGATATAGGAAAACGGATTATAGCAGTCCGACTTATCCATCTCAAGCAGATTGATGACCTTCACATTGTATCCGTTATTCTTTAACATCTGCCCGCAACTTCTAAGAATCTCACCTTTTGGATCAGTACAGATAAAAGAACAGTTATGTGGCATCTGCATCAGATTCGGCTTTACTTCATAAAATGTTTTTCCTGCTCCGGAACCACCACAGATAAGTATATTTCCATTGAGCTTGAGTCTCCTAAAATCCAGCGACATCTTCACATTTTGGCTGAGTATCCGGTTGAAATTCTCATCCTTATCTGCAAGTATCTTGTTGACCTGCTTCGGATTTTCAAATCTTGCCGTACCAAATTCCTTACCGGGCATATAGTTTCTCTGACTGGTGTAATACATGACAATAGCCATCGCATAGATACCTAATGCAATGGCTACTGCTTTTACTGTATTGGAATTGTAATAGTTGGCAAAGGGAACAGCACATACTTCATTGAATCTGTCCATAAATTCATTAAAGGCAATCCCTTCTGCCCACGCACCATTTATCAGATAACCAAGATACCCGGCTAACACTGCACCCACAAGGATGAATATCAGTGACGGCTTTTTCTTTGTTGTCTGCATAGGCTGCTACCTCGCTTTCTTCGTGGTAACAGTTTTCTTCTGTGTGGTCTTTTTCTGCTGCTTCTGTACTTTCTCGTAACGCTCCCTGACAGATGACTCCACCTTGTCGTAGTGAGTATAAAGCTCGGTTCCTTTCTGGGTTGTCACCACACGATTCTGCTCATCGTAAAGCTTATAATCCTTGGTGGAATCAAGGAAAGTAAGCATTGTCTTTCCACCATGAATCTCCATGATGTTTTCCTTACGGAGCCATACATATCTTGCCTCTTCTCCCCATGTGCCGGGAACTCTGGTCTTAACAGCATGGTCATTCTCTTCGATAATCAGCTTCTTGCTGATAGTCACATCTGATAAGTTCGCATTCTTTGATGCTGCAACTGCCCTCATTCTCTCAGCAAGGTCCTGATAGCCTCTAACACGATTGATAAATGCATCCTTGTCCATCATGACTGTATGGGTGCCATCCTCATTTTTCTTTCCAAGCACACCGATTGTCTCTAGCTGTTTGATAACACTTTCAGCCTGCTCACCATTGATACTGAAATTCTCCTTGACCTGATCCACACTGATAGCTTTCTTTTCCATTGCAAACATTCCGACCTTTTCGATCAGTCCGTCAATAGCGGTATTAACCCTATCCCCTTCTATCGTGTGGCTTTTCTCGTTTCCCTGCTGTTTCTTCAAAAAATCCATCAGCTTGCCAAGGGATTTTTCATCTCCATTCTTCAGATAATCGTCAAATGTGGCAATCTTACCAAACTTGAGCTTCTGTATCATCATATTCACACGGGGAACTGCCTCTGTATGAAAGATTACCTCACTCAGTCCATCTTTCCTGTTACAGTCTGGAAGTACCGAATACAGGATTCCATACTTCTTTGCCATCTTTTCAACCTTTTTCATATCTTCGGTATTAAACTGTAACACCTGTAAATCGCCACCTTTTAAGATCAGCTTTCTCATGGATGTCTTGCCAAGTGACTTTTCATAATCAAGCATCCCTTTTAAGAAATCTATTGCCTTCTGCATGGCAGCAATGCCGCCGCTTCCTACCTTCATGGCAATCTCAATGCCATCATAAGCTACACGGATGATCTGCACCGCTTCCTGAATCTCTTCTGCCATTATCGCACCTCCACTTTCTCTCTAACTGTTGTTTTAAGCGTTTCTGTCTCTGTAGTACGGATTTCCTCGGCTGATACATCAATACCATAAGTAGTCAAAATATCTGCCAGATGATTGATTGCTTTCTCCTCCTCGATACGATACATTTCAAGTGCCACAAGCAGGTTTTCCACCTGTTCCACCCATGCAGGCTTCATATCATATTTAGACCTGTATGTGACCATAATCTCGTCCGACTCAGCCTTATCCGCTGAATGTGCCAAAGCTTCAATAAGAGAAATCGTGTCTTCCTTGCTGCCGCTTCTGAATGCGAACTGGACAACAAAGTTTTTCTCTTCCTCTGTAAATTGATGCTCCACACCATTCATCTCTGTTACTGCTTCATTTACTACTGCTAAATTCATAAGTTCCTCCTAATCTGCCATGCTGTTTTCAAGCACAGCAATCTCAATGATCTCCTTCATCTTTTCCGCTGAAATGTTGTTGTTTATAAGCTCTACAAGCTGTGACTCAGTAAGTCCCTTTTCTATTGCACTCTTAATCTGCACAAGCTGCGCCGGAACAAGGTCTCCCGATGCAACCAGCTTTACAATGTCTGCTCTTGACTTTTTCTTAAATGACAGTCTTGCAAAAAGACTTGCCACTCCGCTGTTGCTGCTCTTTCTCACACTTCGCTCAATCGGAAGTCTCTGCACCACATTTCCAGTACCATCAACTACCGGAATCTGATAATAGACCGGAATTCCATTTGCCACAGCCTGCATATTCTGAGGAACTGCAACTGTATCAACCATCTTTTTATCTGCCTGTGATACGGACTGGCTTTCCTGCGGCTCTGCCTTACTTTCTGCCTCTTTCTTATTCTCTGTGGCAACACTTATGATCTTATCTTCCAATGACTCTATTCTGTCTCCCATACGCTTCATCTCCTTATCCTTTTTCTCAATATCATCCCTAAGTCTTGCAATTGTACTGCTTGCCTTATTCAGTTCATTCTGCTGACTGTTGATAAGAGCGTCCTTATCCTGGTTCTCCTTGACCAGACGCTCCCTGACTTCCTCGTCATCTTTGGAAGTTTCTATTTCAGAAAGCTTCTTATTCAGGGCATCATACCTTTCATTCTGATGATTGATCTTTGCAACCACTTCATCCATCTGAGCTACAAGACTTTTCACATACTCTAAATCCTGTGGCATCTGCTCTTTGGCTTTATTAAGCTTTTCTAATACCACATCAAACATCCTGCGCATGTTTACTGCTGTATCATCTTTTTGGACTACCTCTCTGATTGCATCAATCGGCACACCTTTTTCATAGTAATCCAATGCTGTCTGCATCTTAGGTGCTGCCATCCTGCTATCTTTCAGCAGCGTTAACAACTCTTCTGATACACCCTTATGCAGGCATTTTGATAACACCTTCATCTGCTCAATGTCATAACTTTTGTTAAGATACAGACCGATTTCATCATCAGTCAGTCCATATTCATAATCGCTTTTGACAAGAGCAATAACCTCACTGTCCATATGCTTATTACGAAGAATCTGTATCTTTCTCTCAATCGCCATTTCACTTAATGGCTCTCTTTTTTCTTCCATATATGCCTCCTAACCACTAAAAAAAACAGCCTAACGTACCGGCTGTTCTTTTCTGTCTCTTATTGTTTCTTTGTCATACTGCTTCTCTTCTGCCGAAGCTGATACCGTAAGTTCCTTCCATATTGATCTTCCAAGATTAAGTTCCTTTGATACCGCCCGTTCTGCCTTACAGTCCTGTGCATACTTGCTCTCATATTTTTTTCTAAGACTCTCGACCTCTTCCACACTGTATCCCTGTGCCAGAAGCTCAGTGTTAAGCCTTTCCCATGCATTGTGCTCATCTTCAAAAAAGGTATCCCCACTCTGATAACACGATTCCGCATCATCAAGCCCCCGGATCTGTTCAGCCTTGTCAAAAATATCTTTGAATCTCTCCTTAGCCTTATAGGTCTTACTCTTTTCCTTTGATGCTTCTTTTTTCTTATCCGTCAGATTATCAAGTACCGATACAAGTTCTTCCGCACTCTCAATCTTATGCCTTACCAGAAATAGATACTGCTCCTGCAGCTTATGCATCTTTCGGATATCATCCTTATACTTCCATACCTGACTATATGGCTTCTTTTTCAGCTTTCCAATCCGGTAAAGCTTTGCATAATATCTTTTCTGCAAGCCTGACATCTTCGCCCTGCGGTATCTTTTGACATAGCACTTTACTATCGCTGCCTGCCTTTCCTCATTCTGTGACTGGTAAAAGGATAAATCTTCCTTCGCAATACGCTCCACAATAGCTTCCTGTGAATAATTCTCGCCAAGAGTCTTACATCTTCTGAATCTTGTCATCCCCTGTGGTCTGACTGCCAGATACTTTCCCTGCTTGACCTCATATCCTTTTTCCGACAGCAGCTCCAGAAATCCACTAAAATCATTTGCCTGTAAAATGCAGGCATCAAAATCTCTTTTTATCATATCTGCCCACACAAAGCTGCCTTCACGATATTCGCTCCAATCCTTATAATTCTCGTGCTGTTTCTCTTTGCTGCCATCCTCCACATCTATAATGGAAAGACCATACTCCTGACACAGCTTATTGGTAATTGGCTGGATATACTTTGCCCAGTCACCTTTCTCGTAGCGATACTTTTTCCCATCCACAAAGCTTACACTGTTAAATACAATGTGTGAATGAACATGGTCTGTATTATCATGAACCACAAATACCGCTTCATAGGCATCACCAAGATATTCTGCTACAAACTTCTGTGTTATCTCAAAAGCCCTATCCGGTTCCACCTCATCCTCTTTGAAAGAAAGAATGATGTGATACCCCTGTCGCTTGTCTGTTTTTCCAAACTGCTTCTTTGTATCCATCATCTGTTCAAAAGCCATATCTGCCTGGCAGTTTATAGCTCCCACAAGTCTTCCTCCCTGCGTTTTCTCAGGATTCATCACATAATCCAGTGCCCGTTTCAAATGCCTTGCATGAAAAGAATTCCCGCTGTCCTTCATATGAAGTATCTTACTGATTGCCAATCTTTACCACCGCCTCGCTGACAGACTGATTCAGCTTTTTCATATATGCCACAAGCTGTTCCTTATCTTTCTTGGAATACAGCTGTGCATTGCTGTTAAATACAATCTGATTGATGTTAATGCCGATTCGGTTTATCTCATTGATAAGCTCTTTAAGAAGTTTCCTTACTTCCGGATAGTCATTTGGTTTCTGACTGATTAGAAGCCTGATATATTCGGCTTCATTCATTCCATTTGCCTTTGCCTTATCAGAAAGTACCTTCGCTTCCTGTGGCATAAGTCTTAGTGTTTTCCTTATACAATGAACTTTATCAGCCATAGAATCACCTTCCTCTCTTACCCGTACTGTATTCTCTTACTCCTTCTGCTACTGTTACAGCAGCTTTTTCCAGTTCTTTATTACCCAGCTGGGCAATAACCCTGTCTGCAAGCTCTGTAGCAACTTCTATAAGTTCCTTACCATAACTGGTTTTATCAAACAATCTGTCCAGTCTCTTTTCATCTGCTTTCAGACTTTCATACTTGCTCTGATACTCGTTATAGTCGTTAAAATCCTTTGGATCACTCCTGTGTGCTTCCGCATCAAGTATCAGTTCATAGTTCCATTCACAGACAATATCTATAACATCATCAATCAAATATGGTTCTATCTCGCCATTCTCTTCAGCAATATCCTGCCTGTACATCTTCCCATCTGAATCTATGCCAATGGCATAATCATGTCCTTCCATATAGTTAAGCAGAATTGCAGCATCTTCTATCGAAGGGTTTAGTAAGATATCAAATGTGTCTGCCCAAGCAATAAGTTCCTCTGGTTCTGCGATTATTGTAAGTTCTTTATCCATTGCTTTCCTGCACCTCCCTTATCCGTGTTTTGTATATCTCTTCCACCCACACGCCTGTCTGAATCTCTTAGGTTTACGGCTAGATACGCATTAGAGACATCTCTGTCCTAATGCCATCTAGTTAGGGAGAAAATCTCCCTAAAACCCTCTGTTTATGGAAGTGGGGGCGCTTTTTGCCCCCACTTTGCTACTTTGGGGGCGCTTTCTGCCCCCACTTTGTTATTTTGGGGGCGCTTTCTGCCCCCACTTTTATACTGAATTCAATCCGGTTTTTATCGTGTCCGAATTGCGGGGGCGCTTTTTGCCCCCACTTTGACATTTTGGGGGCACTTTCTGCCCCCACTTTGCTGTTTTGGGGGCGCTTTCTGCCCCCACACATCAAAATCCGGTTTCTCATGCCCTGACTGGTTCATCTGCTCGCTTATTCATCCTGTTCAGATTAAGCTTTGCCGCCACAAGCCACTCGTTGTAATCCTTATATCCGGCTGGAGGCGGACAGTCTTCTACCTCATATCCAAGCTCATAATACTTTCTCATAAGTTCAGCTGCTGCTTTTCTCCCCGGCTCATCTCTATCAAGGCAGAACCGGATGGAAGTAATCTGCGGATGTTCCCGAAGAAAAGTCTCAAGTGGTGCATCTGCAAGCATCCCAAGTGCCAGCTTATTTGATTCATAATCCGTGAAGATATCCACATAACTCATAAGGTCGATTGCAGCCTCAAATACTACAAGCTCTGTACTGTTAACATTTACTACATTAAATCCATAGTTTTTATCATTGCCTGTGACATCACACTTGAATGGCTTGCCCTGCTTATCAAACACGCCCCTCATACTTGCAAATCTTGTCACTCCATTTTTATCATTTCCCTTGAAAACAACATTGTGGTAATGCCTGCTCTCATAAATCAGTCCGTCTTTTAAAAAAAGATCTATGACTGCTCTGCTGATTCCTCTCTCCTGATTCAGATATGAAATAAGATAGGAATTATCTCCTGCCGGTTCCGGTAGGACAAACGGCTTTCTCTCCTCTGCCTGCTTCTGCGATACCTGATGAACAAGAGGCTGCTTTACAGGCTTCTCAATTCTTCTGTATCCTGCGAAATCTAAAAGCCAGAACACAGCCTCTTTTACACTCATTCTACAAAATACCCGTAAGAAATCTATCTGTGAGCCGCCATTGTTGCCTTTGTCAAACTGCCTTGACCATCTGTACCAATGGCTTCTGTTATAGATACGGATGGAATCCATCTCCTTTAAAGTGTGGTATTTGCCAATCCTCTTTACCGTATACCCAAGGCTTTCTGCAACTGCACACAGGTCAACACTCTTTGCTATGGCAAGCTCTTCATCCGTAAATCTTCCATCCATGCTTTCACCTTGCCTTTCCCTGCTCTGCTACAAGCGGTGACTTGATATCAAGTGTCCGGTAATCTGTGCTCAGGGTAATCTTAGGATTATCAATCATGCCTTTTTCCCTGAAACTGAAAAATTCACGATTGTCTCCACCGACTATGATATGGTCAATGAGCGGTATTCCCATCAGTTCACACAGCTTGTTCATGCGGTCTGTCATCATCGTGTCTGCCTTGCTTGGGAATACATTTCCGGATGGATGACAATGGATTAACATCATGCTTGCAGCATTGCTTAAGATACTTGATTTAAACAGCTCTCTCGGATGTGCCATTGCCTCATTTAAAGAACCAACACTTGCAAAATGCACATTGATAGGTTTTAAATCTGACCTTAGATTGACCACACACACTACTTCCCTGTCAAACTGGCACATACAGTCTCCCATGACAGCAGCTATATCCGCCGGATTGTTAAAGGTGTGCTCCGAATAAATCGGAGCATCCTTTACAAGTCTTACCGAAACCACATCAAGCTTGAAGTCATTCTTCTTTGGCATCAGACACCGCCTCCTCTCCAAACTCGACACGGATAACAAAGTCACCTTTCTGGCTGTTTATGAGAGCAATGAGTTCTTCCATTGTAAGTTCCTGCTCCATAACTGCCTCCTATCTGGACTTTTCCTTCGCATCATATACAAGGGGAGGTTCTGCAACGATACCATCAAGTCTCTTGTTAGGTGTATCAGTTGCAAGTGTGAGTTTTCTTAAATCCTTATCATAGTGATATACCTGATTGGAAAGTCTCTCGTCCAAAGACACCTCCTGCATATTTACCTCGACTACCATCTGTGCAAGCATCTCAGGGCTTCCCATATCTGAAGATACTGCAATAACCTCATGCACGCTCGAAGGGAGAATATAAAGGTCACTCTCTAAACTCTCTGCCAGCTCATGAAGCTCATTCTCATAAAGCATGGATGCTGCACCATTGATACCCTTTTCATTGGAAATCACCCACATCGTCTGCTCCGGTGGAATCTCAGCTATCATCATCTCTGCGATCTCCTGTGGCATCCCATCCCTTGCGAACATTTCTTTCATAATGTCATTCATGCTACGAACGACAGGTGGGAAGAGTCTTCTTGTGTTTTCCGCTGCACACTTAAAGAGCTGTTCCTCGCTCATTCCAAGTCTTTTTGCAAATTCATTTGTAATTTTTGAACTCTGCACCGCATCCTTATCTGCACTGATTATTACCTTATACACAATAGAAAGATCCTGGAACTCCCTGTGCGGCACCTGTTCCAAAAATGTCTTATTCTGCTCTGTATTGATGAGCTGGAATACAATCTTCTCGTTAGCATCCTTCATAATGCTGTCCACATCAACAACCGGAACCTGCTCATATGCCCTTTCCATAAAGTCACATGCAGCCATAAGTGTTTCCTCAAGATCACCACAGTCCTGATACTTCTTATACATGTCATTGATATAAATCGTAGGCGAAATGTTCCTGCCTTCTTCTCTTAAGATGATGCCATCAAGAGTCACATTCACCTTTTCCACTGGCTCTGCCACAAGCTCCATTCCTTTGAACTTCTCAGGCATATAATCCATAAACTTTTCTTTTACTACTTCCTTAAAAATCTCATAATTCATCATATTACGGTTCCTCCTTAATCTAAATTGTCATACAAAATCCCTTCATCCTCGGGATTTTTGTGTTCTCTGTAACTGTTGTCTTCTTCGATTCCCATATCAAAAGTGGTATGAGATTTTCTTTTCTTTCTGTAATAATTCTTGAGAAACATGCACTTTCTACAGTCCTCACAGAATAATTCTTCCGGCGGAATGCCAAGTGCCTTTGCAATCCTGTTCAACGTTCCCGTCCTTGGAACTCTTGAACCATTTTCGTATTGGGCAATTCTTACATCACCTCTATTTTCAAAACCACTTTTCTCGCCCAGTTCCCTGAGTGTCATTTTTTGTCGTTTTCTGTAATATCTGATTCTTTCTCCTACCACTGTTTGTCCTCCAAATCAAAAAAGCGGAGAACATAAGTCACTGGCTTACATTCCCCGCAAGGTTAATTGTTACTGTTTATTCTTTTTCTTTCTTCCACGAAGTCCGACTCCAACACCTGTAATAAGTGCAAGTGCACCAATTCCAAGATAAAGAAGCGGATTTGCATTGTCGCCTGTCTGTGGAAGCTTAGGCTCTGTCGGTACATTGACAAGCTTAAGAGTTGTTACAACAACATCCGGTGCATTGTCATCATATCGAAGAGTTACATCATGAGCTGTTTCATCAAGGATATATCCGTCAGCTGCTTTAGTCTCAACAACTGTATAATGGATATCTTCTTTGAATGATCCATCCTCGTTGTAAGTACAGATAGGAAGCTCCTTGCTCTCTGCATGACCATTCTTGTCAGTAGTGAGTGTATCAAGCACCTTTCCGTCCTTATCCCTTACTTCAAATACAACACCCTCAATCGGCTTTCCGGTTACTTTGTCAGTTTTCTCAATGACAATCTTACCTACTGCCTGCTCATCCTTCATGGATACCTTCTGAATCTCGGCAGTCTCCTTTACCTCAAAGGTCACATCCTTCGCCACCTTGTATCCATAAGGAGCTGATTCTTCACGAAGTGTGTACTTTCCAACAGGAAGTCTTTCGATCATATAAGTCTTTCCAGCCTCAGATGTCCAGCTTTCTACAAGCTTTCCATCAGCATCAATTACTGAAAGCTTTGCTCCAGGCAACTCTTTCTCTCCTGTGATATCAGTCTTTGAAATTTCTACCTTAATAGGTGCATTTTCAAATGCTGCCTCAAACTCGATAACCTTTACCTTATCTCCCTGATATGAAGCATCCACATCAAAAATCTTATCAGACTTCACATAGCCCTTTGGGGCCTCAATCTCTTTGACATAATACTGTCCAAGCGGAAGGTCAGAGGTAAATGCAGCCTTTCCATCCTTGCCTGTTACTGTTCTCTCAATCTGTGTATCAGCTTTTACGATTACCTTGCCATCTTTGTTCACAATGTCTTCTTTCGCAAATAAACCGAATACTGCTCCCTCAAGTGCTTCCTTAGTCTCTGAATCAGTCTTGGTTACAGTAATCTGCACTTTCTGACGCTCATTTGTCACATCCATTCCTGCAAACACAACCTTTGTATTCTGGTCGATATAGGAAAGGTCTGCTTCAATCGGTGTATCATCTAATACAAATCCATCAATGGTCTTTGTCTCAACAAGATAATATCTGCCAAGTGGAAGGTCATCAATTCTTGCGATACCCTTATCATTTGTCACGATGGTTGCCACCTTGTCTCCTGCCTTATGATATACAGTGTCAAGTCCGTCAGCACTTACGATATCCTCTTTTGCATATACATCAAAAGTTACTCCTGCAAGGCTGTCCTTGAAGAAATTGAAGATAAAGTCGTACCAGTACCCCTTCATAAGAGTGGTATCTGTTACAAATTCGCCGTCCTTATTGATAACGATGGAACCTGTAGGAACTTCATCCTTCATCTCTACATGCTGCACTTTGCCTGTGTCCTCAACTGTAAACTGGATATCTGCTGCCTTGAGATATCCGTAAGGAGCAAATTCCTCACGAAGAGTGTAAATCTCTCCAACTACAAGTCTCTTGATCACATGTGCTTCCTTAGCATCAGATGTCCATGTGTCTACCACATTTCCATCCTTATCAAGTACAGTAAGTGTTGCACCTGTAAGCTCTGCACCGCTTGTGATATCTGTCTTTGTAAACTCAAAGGTTGTAGGAGTGTTCTTATACTCGCTGTTATATACAGCAGTCTTAACATCCTGTCCCTGATATTTTGTATCAAAGTTTACTGCTTCCTCATTTGTCACATATCCGGCAGGCTTTACAAGCTCCCTTGCAACATATTTTGCAAATGGATAATTCTTAACAAAAGCAATCTTTCCATTCTCATCAGATGTTGCCTTCTCAAGAAGTGTGCCTTTCTCGATAATAACTCTGCCATCAGCATTCTTGATATCCTCATCTGCATAAAGACCAAATACTGCACCTGCAATCGGTGTGTTATCTTCTGCATCAAGCTTAGTCACTGACATATCAAGCTTCTGTCTGTCATCTGAGAAAGTAAGGCTTTCCTTGATAACAGGTGTCTTATCATCCACATATGTGAATGTCACTTTCTGCTCATTCGGATTTAATACATATCCGTATGGAGCTTCCACTTCCACAACTCTGTACTGTCCAAGAGGAAGATTCTTTGCTGTTGCCTTTCCATCCTTGCCAGTTGTAAGAGTTGTCACAAGGTCTCCCTTGCTGTAATACTTAATGCGGTTTCCGTCTGCATCCTTCTGGTTGTCTGCTGTGTAAATATCTTCCGCAGCATAAACTTTGAATTTTGCTCCGGCAAGTGAGCCTTCCTTATAAACAAACTCTTTCTCATATGAGCTTGCAAGAAGTCCACCCTTGAATCCGTCAAGTACCTCTCCCTTCTTTTCTACAGTCAGCTCTCCGACTGCAGGGGCATCGGAATATTCCACGGTGATGATTGCATCATTTGTATCACCATCTGTCTCAAATGCTGTATCAGTATCAACCGAGATGTTGACATACTTATCATTTACAACATATCCAAATGGTGCAGACACTTCCTCAATGCGGTAGTTACCGATTTTAAGTGCCTCCGGTAAGATTAAATCTCCGTCCTCATCAGTAAAGAATGAAGTATGCTCTACCTTTGACGGATAAGTTGTGTACTGCTTTACATATTCGTTCTTATCAATATTGAAGATTTTAAACTCTGCATTTGGCACAAGTACTGTCTGCTTTGTATCGGAATCCTTCTTGATTACACGAAGCTTTGCTGTAAACTCTCTGTCCAAGAAAACTCTCCATGTCTGAGGCTCTGTTGGATGATTCTCCTTTATCTTTACCTCAAATGGCTTGATTGTCTTCATGTTATGCGGAGTCTTTGATTCAACTACCACATAAGTTCCATAAGGAATTGCAATGGAAACTGCATGTCCCTTATCATCGGATGTGATTGTTGTTGCTCCGTTTTCCCCGATTACTACCGGAGTTGCCTTGTCAAAGTCATAACTTCCATCTGCCTTTACAGGTAAAGATGATTTCAAATAAGCTGTAAACTCTGCACCTGCAAGCAGTCCTGCTTCAGTATCATCGCCATTGTCAGATACCTTGATAAGCTGGAATGGCTGCTTGATTACCTGCTCTGCTGAAGTTGTACTTCTTGATACCTCTGCTACAAGGTCTCCCTCATAATCACATACCACATCATGTTCCTCTTCGTCTAAGAGATACCCCTCTGATGGAGTGATTTCCTTTACATAATAATTTCCAAGGTAAAGGTTATTGACCTCTGCCTCTCCATTCTTATCTGTTGTAAGTGTTGCTACAAGGTCACCTGCTTTGAATACGACTCCTGTTGCTCCGTCCGGATGCACGATATCGTTTCTTGCATAAAGACCATAAACTGCACCTTCAAGGCTTGCATCTCCCTGGGCAACTGCCTTGCCTGATTCCTTGTCTACCTTGTAGATATGAATCTTTGCTGTCGTTCTGTCATTCACAAATGTATGACTGAATGATGCCTTTGCCTGTGTTTCAGGTAATACATTGAAATTGAAGCTGTAAACATCTTTACTGTTTCTGATATACGCATATGGTGCCTGTGTCTCTGATACATAATATCCGTTAGAGATTGGCAGATCCGCGCTGTAGCTTGCCTTTCCGTCCTCACCTGTAGTTACTGTCTCAAGAGCTGTACCCTTTGTCACAATAACCTGTCCGGCATAGTTTTTGATGTCATTTCCGGCATAAAGTGTGTACTTGCCGCCTTCAAGAGGGTTCTCTGTGTCAGAGTCCTTCTTTACGACAGATACATCCGCTTTCTGTCTTGTATTCTCAATCGTAGTTGATTCATACTGGACTGTCACAGTCTGGTGCTTATACTCAACTGCTACTGTCTGAGGTGTGGTATTGATTGTATATCCGTCAATGCTCTTAATCTCAGTAATCACATAAGTTCCAAGATGAAGGTCAGATAATACCACCTGTCCGTCAGTTCCTGTTGTTAGGCTTTCTGCTACAACATCGCCAGCACTATACACCTTTGTACCATCTGCCTTGTAGATATCTGCCCCGGCAGTTACCTTGAATGCTGCTCCGGAAAGCTTCTTTTTCTCATAGGTGAAATTGCTTCCATTCCATGAGCTAAGCACCTCACCCTCTTTATAGATTGTGATTGCTCCAAGCTGCTCTTTATCTGTTGCAGAGATTCCCGTTGTCTGTCCTGCTTTTACAGTAAGTGTATGAACCTTACCGGAAAGGACATATCCCTTTGGTGCGGTAATTTCTTTTACATAATAAGTGCCTGCAACAAGTGCAGCTGACTTTGCATATCCGTTTCCATCTGTTGTCATGGTCTGTACTCTGTTTGTGCATCCGCTGTCAGAATAGATTCCATAAACTGCACCGGAAAGCTTCACTCCGCTTGACTCATCTGTCTTTGTAAGCTCACCATATCCGATGTTCTCTGTCTTGACCTTGATATAGGCTTTGACAGGATCTGCTGTCGGTCTTTCAGAAATAAACTCCTGATATCCGCTTTTTCCTGTAAGCCAGAATACACAGCTTGATGTTGTCTCAACCTTGCCTGCATTGGATGTGAATGTTCCTGTTGTAGCTGTAGTATTCACACTCGTTGAAGATATGGTAATACTGTTGCCATTCTTATCAACAGAATATCCGCTGATGCCAAAATCAAAATCCGATAAAACACCATTGCTGTCATATAATGTTGTTTCAAATCTCTGACTTCCCTCATTCCACTTCAGCTCATAAGTTGGTGCCTCACTGGTTCTGCGTGATGCAAAACTTGGAAGTGTTGCATTGTAGGAGCTGCTGATATTGTCCCTGAGTCTCTCATAATAACTGTATGAAGAATCAGGACTTGGTGCTGTGTTGCAGAGCTTTCTCGCTGCCGAATCACCACTTCCAGTTCCAAAAATATCTGCTACAATTACCCATACCATTGCCTGAGTTGCGATATACTCATCACACTGGCTGTTGCTTGGTGCCGCCTTTTGTGTACTGTTAAACCCATAATAAAGGCAGTAACTTAAAAGCTTTCTCTGCTGTGCTGACATTGATGTGCTTGCATCATCGTAGCTGTTCATAAGCTGACCGCCATCTGCTCTTAATCCGAAATTCATACAATATGCCGAATTTCCGTCAAGAATTGAATACAGAATCTTGCCATGATTAAATCCGGGCTTTAGCTCACTTACTTCTCCGGAATTTTTGACTGATGCATTCCAGAACGCAATATTTGCCTGCGGACTGGCTGCAAATGCTGTTGTACCATTCGTAAAGAGTGTTCCAACCAGTGTGAGCATAGCCATAAATCCTGCCATAAAACGCTTTAGTTTCTGTTTCATGTGCTCTTTCCTCCTTAATTTACGCATAAAAAAAGAAAGACATAAGTTTATGGCTTACATCTTTCTTCCTTCTGCTTCTATTCGTTTTTATTTATCTGTGACATCGAAACTCGTAATAGTCTGTGCCGCCTGTCGTGTAAACTCCATCATAACTGATGTAGAATACCGGATCTGTTTCCAAAAGTAACATACTTGCAATATATTCTGCGATTGCATCCTCAGATGATAACCGCTGTCCATCAATGGTACTTGCTTTGTTAAGGTCTGTCTCTACAAACACACTATAATAAGAGCCTTCCATACCATCGTAAGGATAATACTCATTGTACTCTTCCTGCGTGATACTGCCATCATTCAAATGGTTCTGTAAATTCTGCTGTGTGGTAATCATTCCTCCTGCCTGACACTTTGCTGTTGCAAGTGACACAACATTCTGTGGACTGTATGCCACGGATGCAGGCTGTGGGTTGCTCACATTGTCTTTCGGACTGTCTGTAGTCTGACCACCATTACCTGCATTACTCTGATTTCCGCCAGCTTCCTCATTATCATTTACAGGAGCTTTCTGTTCCGGCTCGTCATTCTGCTTTGGCTTTTCTTCCTGCTTTGAAGCAGTTTTATTATCTGCGGATCGGTTATCTTCTTTATCAGTCTTCTCTTCTGAATCTTTAGCCTCGGCAATATCTTTCTCTGTCTCATCACTTCCAGCTTCGGTTGTGACCTCTGTGACAGCTTCCGTTGCCATTGCTACTTCTTCAGTTGGCTTTACGCTTTCCGTCTGTTTCTCTGTCTGATTATCAGCCTTTTCCTTACCACCATTACAGGCAGCCATTGAAAAGACCAGTACTGCGGATAATAAGATAATACTTATCTTCTTCATAGTAATCACCCATCCCTTCTCCGCAAGAGGGACGGGCTTTGTGTTCCGTGCCATCCACCCTTGCAGTGAACTATTTATCTGTAATGCACGGGACACATAGGACTGTCCCGTATTCTGTGCATCTTAAACTCCTTTCATTATACCAGCTCTCTTATTTTAAAGAAATACTGCATAAGTCTTCTGTTTTTCTTATAATTTAAGAATAAACCCTTTACCTGCATTCGCTCACCTCCTCTCAGAATGTGCCCATTCTTACGAATGAAAGAAATACCCTTGCCACCATTGCGAATAGAAGAAGAATTATTCTGGCAAGTCCTAAGACCAGCTTCAAAGCTCCAAGAATTATCCTTAATATCCACTTGAGTATCTCTAAAATCACTGTTCCTACGGCTCCCATAACTCTTCTCATAATAATCAGTCTCCTTTCGACATCCATCCCATTGCAAGACCTGCAACATCTGCATCGTCCATAACATCTTCTGTAAGTTCTTGTGCTTCACTATTGGCTGCCTGCATAATTACCGGCTGACCAACATTCATCCCGGATATCACTCCGCCTAACAGCTTTATTACCTCTTTTCTAGCCTCATTGGTTGCTGCTTCAATGACTTCTTCCTTAATGTCATCAATATCTTCTGACCGGATATATTCAGCCCTCTCTTTTTCCTTCTTCTTGATAACAAAGGTTTCTTTTCCATAATTATCAATGTAAAACTGAATCGCATCTATGATGAACTGATTCTTAGATTTGAAAATCTTTGGATCAAGGTTCTGAATCACATCATTGATTTTCACATGCTGAGGATTGCTCATGTTGAGGCGGACAGAAGTTTTTACTTCATATTCAAGTCTTCTTCCCATCATCTGCCTCCTTATGATAATCGCTTAGTGCTTTTAAGTCCCATCGTGGCAAGCTGTTCATATCCTCTTGCATTTGCCTTTACATCAAGGTTATAGGAAATGTTCTTTGCATCGTGACTGCCAAAATTCTTCATCACAACTGCCCCGCCACCGACAAATACAATCGGTGTAGTCTTTAAGTTATATCCAAACTCACGGATTGAGTTATATACCTTATCAACAAAATCCTCTATCTCTGCCTTGATAATGGCAAAGTATTCATCATCAATATCTGACCTGCCATATCGCATGATGTTCTGTATCTCTGACTCGTCTACCTCTCCGTTAAGCTGTCTTACACACTGCTCATTGATAGAACGCATACAGGTAATAAGACCTTTTGGAATCGTCACACACTTTGATTCATCCGGTGACTTGTTGATTACCGGCATAATGTCGATTGTCCAGCTTCCAATATCTACTATCAGTGTTTTCTTTGCCATAGCAGGAATCTTGTCCACTACTGCTGCATAGCACTGAGGAAATACTGCCACATCATCAATTTCAATATGATATGACTCATTCTCATATTTGAAGCTTACACGCTTATTCTTTGTCAGGTACTTGATAAAATCATTCTTCTCTGCTCCAAATCTTGTAAGTGGAAGTCCTACAGCAAGAAATACCTTTGCCTCTGCAAGACCTCTTCTTTTAAGTTCCTTGGCAACTGCTGCAAGAGTGAGAAGATAAAAGCTGTCATCTTCGACCTTTGTATCCTTTACTTCCTGCCTCACAGCTCCAACCTTATAGAACTTTCCTTCATACTCAAGTACATCGCCGAAAAGTGCCGGAGTTGTTGTAATCTCCTTAACACCTGTGACAAATACCTGAGAGATTGTTTTCATCATTGACCATCCATGATCAATGCCGATTACTTCTAACTTGTTATTCATGTGTTTTGCACATCCTTTCTTCTTAAACAGCCACTTGAACATCTTAACCACCTACTTTCCTATCAGCTTTCGCATACAAGGAAAACAATAACCATTCCCTCGATAATATGGACATCCGACACATTCCGTCGGAAGTTTCTGTTCCTTTTTCTTAGATGGTTTACAACATGTTCCATTGGCACATCTGTTGTTATGTCCCCAGAAGAATCTACAATGCATACAATCTTTTAATTCTCTTTCAAGCTTTTCTTCTGGAGATACAAACCTGCGTTTCTTATGCTTATCTCTTTTTTCAACTGTTCCCACCAGAGCTCTCCTCCCTTCCAAGGAGTGATTGCTCTCTTATCTGTTCCATTGTCCTGTCCGACTCTCCTGCCGTCCTAGCTAACGAATACAATACGATAAGAACAATAATTATTAATGCTATGCTAAATCCCATCACCACTTTATCCTCCTTCAAATTAGTTGCCATATAGACAGAATTTGAATTTGGAAGTGATATAGTCTACATGGCTATGCTTAACGCTAAGCATGTAGGTACACGCCAGTCTTCTAGACTCCTATATCGCCCCGTGTACAAAGAGGTGTTCTCACCTCCGGGAGTTACAGACGAGCCACAAAATGTGTTTCACGACGCCCTTCTGAATTATCAGAAGCACTATCTCCTCTTTTAGCCTTTTGAGGATAAGGACGAACTTCTCGCCCTCTGTGGTTAATTATCCTTACGCAACATGCCTATTCCTTTTACCAGATTTCCATCCAGCTTCTCGCCCTTCATCTTTCAATCCATCAGACTACTAATATGATAGCTGTGACTTTCATCCTCCAGGTACATGCCCCGTAATTTTACTACCTACAGATACTCTGCAGTGCAAACTACTTTGCAAATCTGTAACTGATTATTCAATTGTTATGTCCAATCTCTCTTGGACAATTGATATTCTACAATGCACTTTAATTTTACGGAAGTGACACCACTGGTGTATTTTTACGAATTTTCACCAGTTTTTGGTGTATTTGTCATTTCCTTTAATTTGTTCCATGTATGCTTAGGCAGTTCTCTTGCCGGCTCTCTGAATCGTTCAAGATATTTTTCAAATAATTCCGTATTGATTAATGCTGAATTACCGACTTTATAGACTGCTCCTGCCTCTCTCGCAATTACTATGATTCTAGATTTACTTATCCCATAAATAATCGCTCCTTCCTCTGCATTTACAAATTTTTTCATAAAATCCTTTGTATCTGAATAGCACTTATATGAGTAACTCATTCATCAGTCTCCTTTCACATTTGGCAATGGATGTTTCATTTCTGTTGGCGGTTCTCTGAATTGCTCCATATAATCATCAAAAATTTCCAAATTTATTAATATAGTATTTCCCTTAGCTGTTCCAATCTTATATACAGCACCCGCTGCTCTAGCCATTTCAATAAATCTATGATGCCCTATGCTATATGTCATTGAAGCTTCCCCAATTCTTACAAACTTCTTTTCTACGATTTTGTTTGAACTAGGCACTCTTGCAAAATGTTTCATAAATTTCATCAACCTTTCCTTATGTACTAATATAATCTTTGCAAGCTGATATCTTGCTCCAGCAGCTAATGCTATATCCATTGCCTCATCTCGTGTTACATCTAATAAAGCCATTACTTCATCAATACGAATAAATCTTGGTTTTACAATTTCTTTTCTATAGGCACTAACTGAACCACTCAATGTATTTACCATAACATCACCTACTTATAAAACTCAGAATCTGTAATATGAAAAGTTTCAAGATACTTATCCAATATTTCTGTATTAACAAGTACAAGCTGACCAATCTTATAACAAGCCTTGGCATCCTTAGCCACTTCTTGAAATTTTGTCATTCCCATACTGTACATCTTTGCACCATCTGAATATCTTACAAACTTTTTTGCATCCTCATATCTATCTTTTTTCTTTGATTCATCCATTGCTGTGCTCCTTTCACTTTGACTTCATAACAAATGACGTATTTTCTCCATAACGCAAAAAAGAGGACATCTTCTAAATTTCTTTAGAAAATGTCCTCTTAGTAGTTCATATTCGATTGAGTCTTATTCTTTTCAGATTGTGTACTCTTTCATACTGATGTAAATGACTATGCCAAAATACGTCTTTTAATGCGTCCTTTGACGTACTCAAATGCCTCAATCCCGCATAAACACTAGGTTTATTTATCCAAGCTCTTCATTGTCGGGAACAACAGCACGTCCCTAATTGCTGCAGAGTCTGTAAGTAACATTACCATTCTGTCGATACCAAAGCCGATACCGCCTGTAGGTGGCATACCAATTTCAAGGGCATTTAAGAAGTCCTCATCTGTATGTTCTGCCTCATCATCACCTGCTGCAAAAGCCTCTTCCTGTGCTGCGAATCTTTCTCTCTGGTCAATTGGATCGTTAAGCTCTGAATAAGCATTAGCCAATTCCCATCCGTTCATAAAGAACTCAAAACGTTCTACATAATCAGGATTTTCCGGTTTCTTCTTTGTAAGTGGAGAAATCTCAATTGGGTGATCCATAATAAATGTAGGCTGAATCAAATGTTCCTCTACATATTCCTCAAAGAATAAGTTTAGGATGTCACCCTTCTTGTGACGTTCCTCAAATTCCACATGATGCTCTTTAGCAAGCTCTCTTGCCTGTTCTAATGTTTCAACTTCATTCCAGTCAACACCTGCATACTTCTTAACAGCATCTACCATGGTAAGTCTCTCAAACGGCTGACTTAAATCCATCTCAATACCATTGTATGAAATCTTTGCGCTGCCACAAACCGTTTCAGCCAGATGTCTGTAAAGATTTTCTGTTAAATCCATCATACCGTGGTAATCTGTATATGCCTGATATAATTCCATAAGAGTAAATTCCGGATTGTGTCTTGTATCAACACCTTCATTACGAAATACTCTTCCAATTTCATAAACCTTCTCAAGTCCGCCTACAATAAGTCTCTTTAAGTAAAGCTCCAATGAAATACGAAGCTTAACATCTTCATCTAAAGCATTAAAATGTGTCTCAAAAGGACGGGCAGCCGCACCACCTGCATTGTGAACAAGCATAGGTGTTTCAACTTCCATAAATCCCTGTCCGTCTAAGAACTTTCTGATTTCACTTATAATCTTTGATCTCTTAATAAATGTATCCTTTACTTCCGGATTCATAATAAGGTCAAGATATCTCTGACGATATCTTAAGTCTGTGTTTGTAAGACCATGATGCTTTTCCGGAAGAATCTGAAGACTCTTTGATAAAAGTATAACTTCTGTTGCGTGGATACTCTTTTCACCTGTCTTAGTAGTAAATGCGTATCCCTTTACGCCAACGATGTCACCGATATCCATCTTCTTAAAGGCTTTATATTCGTCAAAAGGTTCATCTCCTAATTCATTTCTGGCTACATAAACCTGAATATTTCCTGTTTTATCCTGGACATTACAGAATGATGCCTTACCCATAACACGTTTAAGCATAATACGTCCTGCAATAGAAACAAGTTTAGCATCATCTTTAATGAGCTTTCCTTCCTCGTCATGCTGACATTCAAACTGTTCAAAATTATCCTTAATTTCTGTTGTATGATTTGTAACATCATACTTTGTAATCTGGAAAGGATCCTTTCCCTGTGCCTGCAAATCAGCAAGTTTCTCGCGACGTACCTTTAAAAGCTGATTTACATCCACCTGCTGGTTATTATTCTTATTCTGCTCTGCCATTTTTAACTCCTAATATACAAATATTTTATCTCTCTGTCTTAATTTCAAGAACTTTATATTTTGAAACAGTATCACCCATTTCAACTTCAACTTCCTCACCAACTTCTTTTCCAATAAGTGCTCTTCCAAGAGGTGATTCATTTGAAATAAGTCCCTTTAAGCTGTTAGTCTGTGTTGAACCAACAATGCTGAATTCCAATTCCTCATCATATTCAAAATCATAAATCTTAATATGACAACCAACGTTAATCTTCTTATCATCAATGTCATCTGCACCAACAACTTCAACGTTTTTAAGAATCTTCTCTATTTCTTCAATTCTTGTTTCAATATCTCTCTGCTCATCCTTTGCAGCATCATATTCAGCATTTTCTGATAAGTCTCCCTGCTCTCTTGCTTCCTTAATCTTTGCTGCAACTTCTTTACGTTTATTTACTTTTAAATCTTCTAATTCTGCCTCTAATTTCTGTAATCCTTCATAAGTAAGAATATTTTTCTTTGCTTCTGCCATTTTCTATTCCTCCAATCGGCTACTGGTTCAAAACTTTTACACTTTATAATAGCAAGGTGACTGTTTATTGTCAACCTTAACGCCCTATTTTACTGGGGATTTTGCCAAAATTCCCCCTTGTTATAACCTGGATTCTATAACCTCTTTTAGAGACTCCCAGCTTACTATTTCATTACATCTGCGTCTAAGCTCTGCTGAATGTGGCAGACCCTGTGTGTACCAGGCAATATGTTTCCTCATTTCCCGCACTGCGGTATATTCGCCTTTGTACTCAATAAGCATAGATGCATGTTTTAAAATCATGTTTTTCACCTCTTCTGCCGAAGGCTTCTCAGGCACTATTCCTGTTTTAAGATATTCATTAATTTCCTTAAAAATCCACGGATTTCCTCTGGCAACTCTTCCTACCATAAGTCCGTCGCATCCGGTATATTCCTTCATTGCCTTAGCATCCTGTGGTGAAAAAATATCACCATTTCCTATAACCGGGATTTTCACCGCCTCTTTCACTGCCTTAATAATATCCCAGTCAGCCTTTCCGCCGTAATACTGCTCCCTTGTTCTCCCGTGAACAGCTACAGCTGCCACTCCACAGCTTTCAGCAATCTTTGCAATTTCTACCGCCTGAGATTCCCCATCCTTAAAACCTTTCCTTGTTTTAACAGTTACCGGTTTGTTAATGGCTTTAACCATTTTTGTAAGGATTTCCTCAACTAATTTAGGCTGTGTCAAAAGGTATGAACCCTCATGGTTATTTACAATTTTAGGCACCGGGCATCCCATATTTATATCAATAAAATCACAGTTCCCTTCCGCCACACGGCTACCTATTTCAGCCATTATATCCGGATCGGAGCCAAACAGCTGGATCCCCACAGGATGTTCTCTTTCGTCAATGTTAAGAAGTACATCTGTATTTTTATTTTTGTATAATATAGCCTTGGCACTTACCATTTCCGAATACAATATGCCGCATCCCTGTTCCTTGCAAAGCAGACGAAATGGCAGGTCTGTTACACCTGCCATTGGTCCTAATGCCAAACTATTTTCAATTTCAACATTACCTATTTTCATATTATTTTCTGTTCTTTTCGTAAATTATTCGCATTCCCTGAAGTGTCAGTTCGTTATCATATATATCAATTCTGTCCGTATTTTTATAAATTATACGTCCCATTCCCCCTGTAGCAATTACCTTAAGATTGTCAAGACCGCTTTCTTCCTTTATCTTATCAATAATATACTCCGTCTGTCCGATGTATCCGTATACAATACCTGCCTGCATGCTTGAAATGGTATCCTTTCCTAAAATAGATGACGGCTTTTTGATTTCCACCTCAGGAAGTTTTGCAGTACAATCCCAAAGTGCCTTGGCACAAATCTTTATTCCCGGAGATGTAACCCCCGCTTCAAAAGTTCCGTCCCCTAAAATCAAATCATATGTAGTAGCTGTTCCGAAATCCACCACGATACATGGTCCGCCGTAAAGTTCATAAGCTGCCACTGCGTCAACTATTCTGTCAGAGCCTACCTCCCTAGGGTCGGTTCTATTAATTTTTATACCTGTTTTAGTACCGATACCTACGATTATAGGCTCAATTCCAAAATATTTAATAATTCCACTGTTAAGGGAATACATAACCTTAGGCACAACAGATGAAATAATAACATCTTTTATGCTTTTAATATTAATTCCCTTTCTAACTATCATTTCAGCAATCAATGAACCAAATTCATCTGATGTTCTAACCGCCTGAGTGGTAATTCTGAAAGTAGAATGTATGTCTTTTCCCTCAAACAATCCCAGTGTAATATTTGTATTTCCTACATCAACTGTCAACAGCATTACGCATCTTCTCCTAAAACAAATACTTTATAATACATTTCCAAAGATTCCAGCAATTCAGCCTTTTCCAGCTGTATCTGTCTGATTTTCAGTCCGCTTCCGATATCATCATATAATATGTCTCCTTCGTCTGCTTCCGTAATCAGTCTGAGACTTCCGTCCTCCTGAAACTCCAGTAAAAAAATTCCTCCTACGTCTTCCGTGAACAACACACACATTATTTGTAATTCCTGCTTAATCTGTTCCGGGAGATTAGAAAACTGTTCATTTAAATAATATTTCTTCTCATATGCACTAGCGCCACACAAGACCATCTTTTCATTAAACATTTCCAAGTACCTTTAATCTTTAATAACTTCTGCTAACGCTTTCACTGAACCGGCAATTCCCTGAATTTCAGATGGAATAATAATCTTTGTTGCCTGACCGTCAGCTGCTGCGGCAAATGCTTCAAGGCTCTTAAGTGTTATAACCTTATCATCAGCACCTGCTTCTTTAATAGCTCTGATACCATCAGCTGTTGCCTGCTGAACCTTAAGAATAGCTTCAGCCTCACCGTCTGCCTCAAGAATTTTCTTCTGCTTATCAGCTTCTGCCTTTAAGATAGCTGACTGCTTATCAGCTTCTGCATTAAGAATGGCTGCTTCTTTCTTACCTTCTGCAATAAGAACTGCTGATTTCTTTTCACCTTCTGCTCTAAGAATCTGTTCACGTTTTTCACGTTCAGCTCTCATCTGCTTTTCCATTGCTTCCTGAATATCTCTTGGTGGAATAATATTCTTAAGTTCAACTCTGTTAACCTTAATTCCCCATGGGTCAGTTGCAACATTAAGCTCTGTTCTCATTCTTGCATTTATTGTTTCTCTTGAAGTAAGTGTTTCATCAAGCTCTAAATCACCAACAATATTTCTAAGAGTTGTTGCTGTAAGGTTTTTAATGGCAACAATAGGATTTTCAACACCGTATGCATAAAGCTTAGGGTCTGTAATCTGGTAGAAAATAATTGTATCAATCTGCATTGTTACATTATCTCTTGTGATAACAGGCTGAGGTTCAAAATCAGCTACCTGCTCTTTTAAATTAACTCTTCTTGAAATTCTATCAAGAAATGGCACTTTAAAGTGAATACCCACAGACCATGTCTGCTTATAAACACCTAATCTTTCAATAACACATGCATGTGCCTGCGGCACAATTTTTACACATGTAGACACTAATAAAATTGCCAATACTATTACGATTAAAAATGGAATCATACTTAATCCTCCTAAAAATTATTATTTATGATAAAACAGTGGTTCTCTCCAACTGCCAACCAACATTATACCTGCTTTACAATAGCCTTTACCCCTTCTATGGCAACAACCTCCACTAAAGCATCCTTTTTGATTTCACTTCCGTCTTCACTTCTTGCAGTCCATTCCATACCGTCAATGGATACCTGTCCCTTTGCATTTAAGTTATCAATATCCTCAAGGACCCTGGCTTTCTTCCCAATAAGTGAATCTACATTAGTTTTTTCAGCCTTATTATTTATATACTTAACAGCTATAGGTCTTAAGAAAACCAAAACCACTACCGTTACTATTATAAACACTATTGACTGAATAATCCAATTATCCGTAATAAGCGCCGTAATACAACCTGCTAATGCTCCCACTGCGAACCATATGCATGTAAGACCTAATGATATAAGCTCAAGCACTGCAAATACTACAAATAAAATAAGCCATCCTATATAATTCATAGCTCTAACCTCCTTATATAATATGTATCTCCTGTAGTCAAAGGCATTTCACAGGGAACATTTTTGAAGGGACTTTCCTTCATCCGTTTCCCTCTGAGATAGTAAAAAACATTATAACATATACTTTACATTTTAACTAGTAATTCCCGAAATGTCAGGAATTTTTACAGGTGTACGTTTTTATAACCGTCATTGGCTTCTGCATAACCTCTATTATTTAGACAAAAAGAAACCCATATATGCGTGGATTTCTTTTATTAATTACTGTACATTATTTACATTTTCAACATATTCAGATTTTACAAATCCGTTATTTCCATTATAGTTAATTTCCACCCAATCTCCCTGCTGTGATATTACCTCAAAGACTTCGTCCTGATCTACCATTCCCAAAACCTCTGCGTCTTCATTGGCCTGATCACGTACGTTAAGAGTATCAGCAATAACCTTAACCTGTGTAGCTGGCACCGGCTCCGTAGCCACTTCTGTAGTTGCTGCCTCAGTTTGTGCTTCCGTAGTTTCCTCCTGAGTCTGTGCATTATCTTCTGTCACTGTTTCAGTAGTTGATTTTCCCGCTGCCACCTTTTGTGCGTCTTTATTATTAAAAGCCACTGATTCATTTACCATAGCCTGACTTTCATCTATATGGATAATATCATCCGTTCTGTTAACAGCTGCTGCTATGGTAATTATAGAAGCTACTGTAAAAATACATACATATGTCAATGCATTTACATGTCTGTAAAGACCTGTTTTTATTTTTCTCTTTTCAAATCTATTCATTATTTATCATTCCAATTACAAATATTTGTCTGTTATTAACCTATATACCTACTATTGCTTGTGAATTTTAGCAAAATTTCGACTTAAAGTCAAATTTTTCGACCACACGCATAATGTAATTTTGCTATATTTTCAGTTATTTTTCAACCCCTAATTGTGATTTTTTACTAATATTATTTTTATTTTATTTTTTAGCAAGTAGTTTTTATTATTATTTTTGGCTAACTACTGTGGATTTTGTCTGTTTTTCATAAACTTTTTTCAACTCATTGCATAATTTAAAATGTAGTTGTATTATAAAATCTGTGAAAGAGATACATATAACACTATTGGGTTGATATTACGAACTTAATTTTATAGACTTGAATCGACCTACTTATTTTTAAGGAGGATTAAAATTATGGCAAGTAAGAAAGTAACAGCAACATCAACTGTGAAAAAGGTTGAACCGGTTGCTAAAGCTACAGAAAAAAAGGTTGAAGTTAAACCTGCTGCTAAGGTTGCTGAAAAGAAGGTTGAAGCTAAAACGGCTGCTAAGGTTGCTGAAAAGAAGGTTGAAGCTAAACCTGTTGAGAAAAAAGTTGAAGTTAAAGCTACTGAAAAGAAAGCTGAAGCTGAAGTTGCTAAAAAGAAGGCTGAAACAAAACCTGCTGCTAAGAAAACTACAGCAAAAAAAGCTACAAAGAAAGAAAATAACGTTTATGTACAGTTCCAGGGAATGGAATTTGACACAGCTGCAATTGAAGCTGCTGTAAAGGCTGACTACACAGCAAAGAACGGTAAGAAGACAATGTCATCAGTTTCTATTTATATTAAACCTGAAGACATGAAAGCATATTATGTAATCGATGGAATCATCGGTGACGTTGCTTTATAAGACATAATCTTATATGAGAAAAAGCTGCCATGAATTTGGCAGCTTTTTCTATATTTCAGGATTCTTCTATGCTTCTTTTGCTTCAACGCTTTCAACAAAGTCGTTTAACTTCTTTGCTAATGCATCAGCATCGATTCCATGAACCATACATGCTTCTTCAAGAGATTCTCCCTGTGAAGCAGGACATCCTATACAATGCATTCCTTCATTTAATAAAATAGGAACACATCCCATATTTATTTTAATGATATCACCGATAATCATATCTTTAGTTATCTTTGCCATAACTATTCCTCCTATTTCCTAGCTTTCTACAGTGAATTAATCACTACAGTATTTTATACAACGAATTTGTAATTTTGTAAATAGTATAAATTCTCCCAAAAGTTACAAATATGCACTTTATAATATTCTCCGTAAAATTAGCATTTTTCCGGTTCCGGATAATCCACCCCAAATGTTTCAACCGTAACCTTCTTCATAACCTGTGGTTCTAACGGTTTATCCATATAGTCTGTGGCACACTCAGCTATTTTATTCACTATATCCAAACCTTCGCAAATTTTTCCAAATGCCGCATACTGTCCGTCAAGATGTGGTGATGTTTCATGCATAATGAAGAACTGTGAGCCTGCTGAATCCGGCATCATTGTTCTTGCCATTGAAAGTACACCTGGCGTATGCTTTAAATCATTGGCGAAACCGTTTCCTGAAAACTCACCTTTAATTGAGTATCCCGGTCCGCCAACACCTGTTCCCTGAGGATCTCCACCCTGAATCATAAATCCTCTTATTACTCTGTGGAAAATTACTCCATCATAAAATCCCTTGTTTACAAGACTTATAAAGTTGTTTACTGTATTAGGTGCAATTTCCGGATAAAGCTCCGCTTTCATAATATCTCCATTATTCATTTCAATTGTTACTATTGGATTCTTTTCTGCCATTTTATTTCTCCTTTAACCATTTTATCAGGCATTACCTAAAAAGTACGGATATGCCTTATTTTTTTGTATACTATACAACGTTATTCCACTTTTTTCAATGACTTTTATAGGGTTTGCCTTTTTATATCATTTTTTCCAAAATGCTCCTATTGATTAAATGTTACAAAATTGTTACACTTGTTTCATGTTCAGCTGATACAAATATTCGAGAGAATAAGGAGGACAAAACTATGTGTTTTAATTTCAATAGCTGTTCCGAGTTATTTAACGCATTTTGCAAAATTTTTAAATTCGGTTGTTAGTATTTATAAGGTTGCCCCTTTGACTGTTTAATGTCACAGGGGCAACCCTTTTTTCTCCTTTTGCTCTAAATGATGCACCTCTACCACCATAATTACTTACTAACATATTTTCTACAAACTGCCTTATCCGAATCAAATAAACTTTATAGGAGATGAAAAACGTATGCCATACGTTAGCTTTGTTGGGAACTGAACACCTACCACACGACACAAGATACACATTTGCAACATTAATGCACAATGCAAAGGCAGATGATATTACCCCTAAAAAAATTATGGGGCACAAAATAGATGATATTACCAAAGGTGTATATACACAGATAGCTCTAAAAAATGCTACTAGAAATATCTAAAATCGACCATTAATTTATATTCTACGAGCGTTATTTTTTACGTTTTTTCATAATTTTTAAAAATAAAAATCCCCATAAGCACTGGATTTATGAGGAACTAAATTTTACATCACGTTCATAAATTATTTACAAGGAAAACACTCTTTTTTCACGATTTTCTTTTATCATAATAACATAAACAAAAGTTATTACTTTTTTGTTTATGTTTTTTCATAATTTTTTTAGAATCGGATAAATCCGATTCCCTCCCTTTTTTATTATTAGAATATATTTGCGGAAAGGATGCAGACATGCATCCTTTTTGTGTTGTGTAGTCATTTAAAAAGGACTGCCACCATACAGTGGCAATCCTTTCATTAATAATCAATTAATTATCTATGTTCTTTACAGTTCAAAAACAAGATCTCCATATGTTGGCATTGGCCATAATTCCTTAGGCATTATAAGTTCAAGTTCGTCAGCCGGCTTTCTAAGCTCTGCCATAGCTGCCATAACATCATCCTTATATTCTTCTGCTTTGCACTTTATACATTCAGCATCTGCTGCCTTAGCAGTAACTTCCTCTAATGCCTTAACAGCTGTTTTCATTTCAGCTAATTTTCCTGAAACTTCTGATAACATATCTGCCTGTACTGAAGCATCTGCTCCTGCTTCTTTTACTGCAATTACAGTATCTGCAAGCTTCTTAGTATACTTAACTGCTGCAGGAATAATCATCTTGTTAGCCATTTCAATCATTGTTAATGCTTCAATGTTTCTAACACCTGCATACTGTTCAAATAAAATATCCTCTCTTGCTTCAAGTTCAGCCTTTGAAAGGACGTTAAACTTCTCATACATTTCAACTGTAGTGTCATCAACTAATGCAGGAATTGCATCAACAATTGACTTGCAGTTTGGAAGTCCTCTCTTTTCTGCTTCAACAGGCCACTCCTCTGAATATCCGTTACCGTTAAATACGATTCTTTCATGTTCTCTCATTAACTTAGCTGTATATTCTTCTACTGCCTTGTTAAAGTCTTCTGCTCCCTCTAATGCATCACATGCATTGCTGAAAGCTTCAGCCATCATTGTATTAAGTACTGTATTTGTATCACCAATTGAATTAGATGAAGCAACCATTCTGAACTCAAATCTGTTGCCTGTAAATGCAAATGGTGATGTTCTGTTTCTATCTGTAGGGTCTTTTTCAAGTACAGGAAGCTTCTTGATACCAAAATCAAGTGTTCCTGATGAAAGACTTGATGTAGCCTTACCATTCTTAATTATCTGGTCAACAATATCACCAACCTGATCTCCAAGATACATTGAAATAATAGCAGGAGGTGCCTCGTTTGCTCCTAATCTGTGGTCGTTACCTGTATTAGATGCAGCAAGTCTTAAAAGAACTGCATGTCTGTCAACAGCTGCCATTGTACAAGCTAACACTAACTGGAATAACTTGTTGTTTTCAGGTTCCTTTCCCGGCTTAAACAAATTGATTCCGTCATCAGTTGTAAGTGACCAGTTGTTATGCTTACCTGAACCGTTAATTCCATCAAAAGGCTTCTCATGTAATAAGCATACAAATCCATGCTTTCTTGCTGTTTTCTTTAAAATATCCATTACTAAAAGGTTGTTATCAAGGGCAACATTTGAAACTGAAAAAATTGGGGCAATTTCGTGCTGTCCCGGCGCAACCTCACGATGCTGTGTTTTTGCTGTAATACCTAATTTCCAAAGCTTAACATTTAAATCTTCCATAAATGCCTTTACATTTGGAGCAATTGAGCCAAAATACTGGTCATCCATTTCCTGTCCCTTAGGAGGCATAGCACCGAAAAGTGTACGTCCCGTGTAAATAAGGTCAGGTCTCTTCATATATTTATCTTCATCCACAAGGAAATATTCCTGTTCCGGTCCAACGTATGAGAAAATTCTCTGAGTCTTTTCATCACCAAATAATCTCATAAGTCTTACACCCTGCTTACTTACTGCATGCATTGCTTTAAGTAATGGAGTCTTTGTATCCAATGACTCACCTGTGTATGAGCAGAATGCTGTAGGTATGCAAAGAGTTCCTTCCTTAATGTAAACAGGTGATGTGATATCCCATGCTGTATATCCTCTTGCACTACATGTAGCTCTAAGTCCACCTGATGGGAATGAAGATGCATCAGGTTCACCCATAAGTAAATCTTTTCCTGTAAATGTATTCTCAATCTTTCCGTCTGTTACAGTTGAAGAAAATGAATCATGTTTTTCAGCTCCTACTGAAATAACATATGGCTGGAATACATGTGTAAAATGTGTAGCACCCTTTTCCAATGCCCATTCTTTCATAGCCTGTGCAACCACATCAGCTAACTCCTCTGTAATTTCTCCACCCTGGTACATAAGGCTCTTAACCTTCTCATAATCGCTTTTTGGTAAACGGACTTTCATGACTGCATCATCAAAAACATCTTCACCAAAAACTTTCTCAATATTTACTCCCATAGTTTCTGTTCCTTTCTTCTACTAACATATTTTTCCGCCAATTTCTTATGGAGCTACCATAAAAAAAAGGACACTTCTCCAAATATACTGTTTTGAAGAACGCCCTTGTCCTTAATCTCATTTAGCGGTGAGGTACTACCTCATTCGCCCTATAATCTACATCATTTCTTTATAAAAATCAATAGCTACCAGGTATTTATCTAATTTTTTAAACCTTTTTCTTAATAAAATTAAGTTTAAGGCTTATTTTTGTAATTTTTTGTATTTTTTTGGCATTTTAATCCACTACTTCCTCACCTCTGTAGAGACAAACAATCTGTCTGTTTCCATAGTCGTCCACGCATGTTGAACACATTATAATTTTGTCGGAAGTGTCAGGTTTTCTAACTCCAAAATTGTATCTGCTTCTGGAAGATACAGTATTTATCCAGTTCTGAAACTCCCCGTCATTGGCAAATCCATATTTATATATATTTTCATTATCATCCTTATCTGAAAACACGGAAAATACATAATATATATAATGCCTATACCCTACATATATATCAAACGTAGGATGTTTCCTGCAAAAATCATCATCCCTAAAGTTCATCAGTTCCTTAAACATAGAGCCGTCTAACATATTGTGACCATATAAAATGCACATTTTTCCATCCAGTCCGGCAGTTCTGTAGTCCAAAAAGATGGCTCCTGCTCCATTGTAGACCTTGTCAGAGCCTCTCTTTAAATAAAAATCATTGTCACTATGCTCCACTATAGGATACTGTATTCTGGTTCCGTTAAGCTTTATATAGCCCTTAGCCTCGTCATTATATTGAAGCATTTCTTTATAATCCCATTTCCATGTGGGAACAGATTTCGTGTATCTTATGGACTTATTGTTCTGACTTTTTTCAGTGGTTTTCTCTTCGTTGTCCTTAATAAACATCTGATTTATCTGGGCATATTTTTTCTCGTCCTCTTTGTAATTCAAGTAGGATTCCGTGAGGTTATATGAGGCATAAATAAGTATCCCTCCTGCAAATAATATGGCAAACACTCGCACTACATTATATATTGCATTAGGGATTTTTTTATGTTTTTTCCCGGTGATTTCGTTATTTAATTGTTCCTGTTTGCTATCCTTTGCCTTGTCCACTTTGTTACCTGCCACACTTTTTTTCTAAACATAATTATAAAATTATTTCCCTTAAAAATCAACAAAAAGAAGGCTACTACCTAAAGTAACAGCCTTCTCTTGTTACAACGCCCCATTAAGAGCATTATACAAATATTATTTAATTATTCAGCTTTTCCAACTGAACCGAAAAGTTCCATCTTTTCTTTTACTGTAGCCTTAATAGCTTCAGCACCAGGAGCAAGAAGTTTTCTAGGGTCAAATCCCTTTCCTTCTAAGTCCTTTCCGGCTTCAATGTATTTTCTTGTTGCGTCAGCAAATGATAACTGACATTCTGTATTAACGTTAATCTTTGATACGCCAAGGTCAATAGCCTTCTTAATCATATCTTCAGGAATACCTGTACCACCGTGAAGAACTAATGGCATAACTCCTGTCTTCTGCTGAATAGCATCTAATGTTTCAAAGCTAAGTCCTTCCCAGTTTGCAGGATATTTTCCATGGATGTTACCAATACCTGCTGCAAGCATATCTACACCAAGATCTGCTACTGCCTTACATTCGTCAGGATCTGCGCACTCGCCTCTTCCGATAACGCCATCTTCCTCACCACCAATTGAACCAACTTCTGCTTCAATTGACATGTCCATGTTATGTGCTACTGAAACTAATTCCTTAGTCTTTGCAATATTTTCTTCGATAGGATAATGTGAACCATCAAACATAATTGATGTGAATCCAGCTTTAATACACTTATAGCATCCTTCATATGTTCCATGATCTAAGTGAAGTGCTACAGGAACAGTGATTCCCAATTCTTCATCCATAGCCTTTACCATAGCTGCTACTGTTTTAAATCCTGTCATATACTTTCCGGCACCTTCTGATACTCCTAAAATAACCGGGCTCTTTAATTCCTGTGCTGTTAAAAGGATTGACTTTGTCCATTCAAGATTGTTGATGTTGAACTGTCCAACAGCATAATGTCCTGCTTTTGCCTTTTCCAACATTTCCTTAGCTGATACTAACATAATGTACCTCCATAAAATTCATTAATTGTTATATTCTAAACAACCGTAATTAGTATACTCCATTTTACTTAAAATGCCAATACTATTTTATGGTAATTTTTGCGGTTTTACTCCATTTTCCGAAAATTTTCTTACCCCTTGAATCAATGGAATAGGCACGTACTTTTACCTTGTAAGTTTTCCCGGAAACAAATTTTCCAAAAGTTACGATTTTAGATTCTGAATATTTTGTTTTTTTGCCTACTTTTATCTGATAGCCGTCAACCTTACCCTTTACTTTGTACTTAACTGTCGCCATTTTTCTGTAAATCTGCTTAGTTGAAGTGATTTTTGTCTGCTTAACTGAGATTTTCTGCCATTTAGCTTTGGCAGTTATATCTGACTTTATCATTGTTGATTCAGTTAATTTTTTATCTCCATTATACCAACCTAAAAATTTGTATCCCTTACGTTTAACATTTGGCAGAATTATTGTTTCCCCTGCTAATACCTTTTGCTGATTTACCACCTTGGTAATGTTACTAAACTTCACTGAATAAACCGGTACGCTGCTTTTTTCAGATTCTTCCCATACACCGTCATATGAACCGTTATCACATTTTCTCTGATAAACTCTCACATAATCAACCATCATTTTTTCAGATACAAAATCGTCTTCCGGTGGGAAATAAGGTAAATTGCCTCCCACTGCCAAATTAAGAATAATGTAAAACGGCTTTTTTAATTCTGATTTGTGGCTTTCTTTTAAGCTAAATGTTTTGTAAACCTTTCCGTCTACCGTCCATTGCATTTGTTTCGGAGTCCAGATAAGACCATATGTATGCCATGCTGTTTTATCCTTGAAATTTTTAGTGCTGGAAGCCTCATAAGTATCTCTTCCCGGTCTGTCTTTTTCATTTTCCCAGTGAATTGTGCCCTGAGCAAACTGATAGCTGTTCCATGTTTCAAGAATATCTATTTCTCCGCAGTACGGCCAGCCTTTGTCATTGTATCCCAACATCCAAAATGCCGGCCACATTCCTGTAACTGCCGGCACTTTCATACGTGCCTCAATTTTTCCATATTTAAAGGACTGCAAATTTGATGTTTTAATTCTTCCTGATGTATACTTTGTAGCCTTTTTCATTCCCGGACCTTTATAATTATCCGCTCTGGCTGTTATAACAAGGGAACCGTTTTCCACCTTTACATTATCTTTCCTGTCCGTATAATACTCCAGTTCATTGTTTCCCCAGCCGAAATTTGCGCCACCATTTCCTATATCATAAGTCCAATTTTTTAAATTAAGTTTTGTGCCGTTAAATTCGTCGCTCCAAACCATTTTGTACTGTGTGGATTTTGTAGCTGCATTAATATTTTTAACACCAAAACCTAACAATGTGCCTATTAATGTTATCATAAATATCCTTTCTGCTATTTTTCCCATATTTCCTCCTTTAAAATATTTTACCACTTATGTTAAGTTTATAAAAAAATGTCACTGCTATAAAGGTGTCTTTTTTTTAATTGGTGCATTTTTTATAGCAAATATATTCAGAACCATACGTTTTTTTTAGCATACATTAATAATGTAAATCATAAAGGAAAAGGTATGTTAAATGGCTTGTAATATGAATAACAATATGGGAAATTCCCCTATAAACAGTCGTGGCTGTTTAAACTCAAGGTGTGGAAATACCCGCAATATGAACTGCAACATGAATACAATGCATAATGGCACCAGTTGTGGTATGAATCGTAGCTTCAATGCCGGTAACAGGCAGATGCCTCCGTCCCACCGTGATTCTGATAATTCCACACATGAATGTGGATGTAAAAGGAATGAAGGTTGCGACCGCGGCAATGAACCTGTAGATTCCATGGTTCCTGCTATGTCATATGTTCCGTGGCAGATTTGGAGAAATATTTACTGTATAGAAGAAGGACTGGAAAAAGGCACCATTTTTGAAGATATGGATAAACCTTATATTGGGAGGTGTGGTAAAAAATGAAAAACATGTGCAAAGAAGATTTAATGAAAATTATTACTCAGGCAAGCTTTGCCATGGATGATACCCGATTGTTTTTAGACACTCATCCCAATTGCACTGAAGCTATTGCGTTCCATCAGAAGATGGAGAAGGTGCGCCAGGAGGCATGGGATGAGTATACTAAGAGATTTGGGCCGCTAAGATTTTATGAAACCGATAATTGCGATTATTGGGAGTGGAATAAAGGTCCTATGCCTTGGGAAGGAGGTAATTGCTAATGTATGTTTATGAAAAAAGACTCCAGTACCCGGTAAATATTAAATGCAGGAATCCTAAAATGGCACAGGTGATTATAAGCCAGTATGGTGGACCCGATGGCGAAGCTAGTGCTGCCATGCGTTATATGTCTCAAAAATATGCCATGAAAAATTCCCGTGTTGCCGGATTGTTGAACGATATCGCAACTGAAGAAATGTCACACCTCGAAATCGTCGGAACCATAGTTTCCCAGTTGGTTAAAGATCTTCCATGTGATGAAGTAGATGTGGCAGGCTTTGAGAAATACTATGTTGACCATACTTTAGGAGTGTGGCCACAGGCGGCAAGCGGAGTTCCTTTTACAGCTACTGAATTTCAGTCTTCCGGTGACCCTATTGCAGACTTAGTGGAGGATATGGCTGCGGAACAGAAAGCCAGAAAGACTTACGATAACATTTTAAGTCTTGTAAAAGATAACAAAGTAGCAGATCCAATACGATTCCTGCGTAAACGGGAAATTGTTCATTTCCAGCGTTTCGGTGAAGCTTTAAGACTTATTAACGAAGATTTGGATAAAAAGAATTTCTATGCTTTCAATCCAAGCTCCTGCGTAAAAAACTGCTAATTTAAAATCCGGGCAGATTTTCAATTAAAAACTTGAATGTCTGCCGGATGATTACATAATTGTTATAAATTCCGTTAAAATAATATACACTTGATTTCCGGATTTCCATTACAAATTCTCTGTTGGTTTTTACTCTAATCTGGGGTATACTGTACGTATATTCATTTTTTAAATTTAAAAATTTTTACAGCGAGAGGAGAAATTATGAAGAATTGTCTAGTTGCCCAGTCAGGCGGGCCTACCGTAGCCATTAATGCCAGTCTTGCCGGTGTTATACAAGGGGCTATTGATAGCAAACAATTTGACAAAATATATGGTTCTTTAAACGGAGTTCAGGGGCTTTTAAACGGGAGGCTAATGGACTTGTCCCAAAAATTTGAAGACACCCCTATGTTTATTGAGCTTTTAAAAAAATCGCCTTCCATGTATTTAGGTTCATGCCGTTATCAGCTTCCTGATTACTCAGAAGATGATGCGCCATATGCCTACATTTTTAACAAATTTGAACAGTATGACATTGATGCCTTTTTCTATATTGGTGGAAATGATTCAATGGATACGGTGGACAAGCTTAGCACCTATGCCAAAGCTATTGACAGGGACATAAAGATTATTGGAATTCCAAAAACAATTGACAATGATTTATGTATTACCGACCACACCCCGGGATATGGTTCTGCGGCAAAATATGTGGCGTCTACTCTTTTGGAAATCGGTCATGATACCTCAATTTATCCTATTAACAGTGTAACTATTGTGGAAATAATGGGACGTGATGCCGGATGGCTTACAGGGGCTTCAGTTTTAGCAAGAAATAAGTACAATTTTGCACCGCATCTTATTTACCTTCCAGAGGTCGCTTTTGACGAAAAGCAGTTTATCAAAGATGTTCGTACTGCAATGGACAGATATAATAATGTTGTTATTGCAGTATCCGAGGGAATAAAGAATGCAAAGGGACAATATATAAGTGCTACTTCTGCCGTGGAGGATACATTCGGTCATAGTCAGCTTAGTGGTACGGGAAAATGCCTTGAATATATTATCAAGCAAAATATTCAGGTAAAAGTTCGTTCCGTGGAAATCAACATTCTCCAAAGATGTGCAGCTCATATGTCCTCAATTACCGACATTGGTGAGGCGTTTCGTCTTGGCAGGCATGCTGTTGAAGTTGCACTTCAAGGTAAGACTGCTGTTATGGTTACTGCCATCAGGAAATCAAATTCTCCATATTCCGTAGATATGGGAGATACTGATGTTAAAAATGTTGCAGGTCTTGTAAAACATGTACCAAGGGAATGGATTAATGATATGGGCAATGATGTTACCCAGGAGTTTATTGATTATGTATATCCGTTGATTTTAGGTGAGCCTGTTGTAAAATACCAGCGTGGTATTCCTGATTATCTGGATATTTCGCATTTATTTCCAAATAAAATAGGTGAATAAATATGTTTAAAGGAGTAGGATATTGCTTTCTACTCCTTTTTATTACAGTGATATTTTCCCAATAATATCTATATATCACCATAGTATTTTTTCAAGATTTTAATTCCAGATGCTATTGTATGCAACAAAAAAACAGTACCGGAAACCGATACTGTTTAGCTGGCCCACAAGGATTCGAACCTTGAAAATGCTGGAGTCAGAGTCCAGTGCCTTACCATTTGGCGATGGGCCATCGTCTTGCGACAGAGAATATTCTATCACACCCCATTTTATATTGCAAGTGTTTTTTTAATTATTTTAAGGTATTTTCTGTTTTTTCACCTTTTCCAATATAAATATTGCCATTTACCTGTTTTTTATACATAATTTGCATTTTTTAATAATATGCTTAACTCTGCGAATCCAGTATTTTCTGCAGGTTTTCTTCACATATGCCACATATTCCCGGTTGTCAGCAGTAATTTCCTTTTGATCCCTGTAAATCAAATCCGTAACTCCTATTATCCAGTCAAAGGGAACTTTTTCCCTCCATCCCCTATTGTCACCACTTATAACATAATGGTCTTTTTTTACCTTAACTATTCTGTGAAGCACATATTTTCCGTCAGGTCTTTTGTATAATGGTAAATCATATTTTTTCAATCTGCCACTAACAGGAATAATCTTAACGGTATCCCTTCTGTTTCTTAAAAGTGGCATCATGCTATCACCTACAATGGTTGAAAGATAAAACCCATTCTCTTTAATAGCATTTTCTATTGTGGTCTTTTCCATAATACCTCTCAAATAATTTATTCTATAATTCCGGGAGTCTTTAATGAAGTAATAAAATTATCAACATCCTTTGTTGCTAATTCAATATCTACATCATATTTTTCCAAAAGTGAATTTATTAAATCATTTCTACTTGCTCCATCAGAAATTTTTCCCCAAAGATATTCACCGGTTTCATTTAATTTAACCATACCGTTAAATACTTTACTGGCGGAACCAATTGAAACAACTACAGCCTGTCCTCCCATGTTTCTTAACACAAATCCTTCTTTTATTTTCATTGTCTTCCTCCATATTATTGTATATTTGCTTATTCATTTTTCATGGCATCATATGCCATTTGTGCAGCCTCTTTTGAAATGTTACATCCCATGGAATACATTGGAACTTCTTTTAATAACATATCTCCATAGTCTAAGGTTTTTAAGATAGCCTTAGCATCCTGAGGTCTGTATATCTGGTTCATTAACAATTCAACAGATTTGTCCGCACCTATCCTTTCAATATGGTTCGTTTCTGCCTGATACAAAAAACATATTCCTGCAAGTTTTGCACACCTGTTAGTAGAAAGGCAATGTTTTCCATCCCAGGGTGTTCCATAAGCATACACTCCATCCTCTTTAAACTTCAAAAGTGGCTTGTCATCATTTATCATAATAACGTCTTCGCCAAAATTTTCCCGCCAAAGTCTTGCATGGGTGGACTTACCGGTTCCACTTGGTGCCGTAAACATATACGCGTTGCCTTTATATTCTACCACACTTCCATGGCATAACACCACCCCATAATCTAAAACTTTTTCGCAAAACTTTCTATATATGGCAATGTACTCCAAATAATCCTGAGGATATCTTGTATTATCTTCTGCATGTTCCTGCTCATACATCAAATCCTGCAAATTAACTGAAATACAAAATTTTGGCGTTTCACCATCAGCTAAATACTCCTTGCTCTTCTTTTCAAAGTATTTCCCCCTAAACTCGATACCCACCGGCACCTCTGCGAATTTGTATACGTTCATATTATTCTCCATTTTATAATTGCTGTCCCGCTAAATAATTAGCAAACTGTTGAGCTGTTCTTCCTGATATTCCACCATGGCTAAGCTCCCATTTGTTTGCCTCTGCCTTTATTTCATCATCAGACAATTTAACACCCAGTCTTCTACACAATTCAACGGCAATTTCAAAATACTCTTTTTGCGTTGGTTTAGAATAGTTAATTGTAACACCAAATCTATGTACCAATGAAAGTTTCTCTTCCATTGTATCTGACTTATGCATACCGTTTTCAACCTGAACATCACTTCTGTCATTCCATGTTTCCTTTATCAAATGACGTCTGTTGGATGTAGCATAAATTAATATGTTTTCCGGCTTTGTTTCCACGCCGCCTTCAATAACTGCCTTTAAAAACTTATACTCTATTTCAAAATCTTCAAATGACAAATCATCCATATATATAATAAATTTATAATTTCTGTTTTTAATAGCTGCTATTACGTTAGAAAGATCCTTAAACTGATGCTTGTATATTTCTATCATTCTAAGTCCCTGCTCGTAATATTCATTGACTATCGCCTTAATACTTGTAGATTTTCCTGTACCGCTATCGCCAAAAAGAAGACAGTTATTTGCCTTTCTTCCCTGAACAAAGGCTTCTGTATTGTCCACCAATTTCTTCTTCTGTATCTCATATCCAACAAGATCATCTAAAACTACCTTGTCCATATTATTAATTGCGTGAAATTCTAAAGGACCGTCTCCATCCTTAATTCTGAAGGCTTTATTAAGTCCAAACATTCCTACGCCATATTGCTTATAAAATTCAGTAACATAATCAAAGAATTCATTTTCATCCTTTGCATTTTCCAGCTTTAAGCTCAAACTCTGTACCTTTTCGCTTACATTTTTGTTGTACATTAATTCAGTCTTACCAATTGCCTTATAATTCTGGAGCCTTTCAAAACAATCTATTCCTAATTCTTCCTCCATTGGTTTAAAATCATAATCAAACAATTTCATAAACTGTTTAAAGTCATTTTTGGCAAAATAGTTTACACTACCATCATTTGCCCCAACTTTCTCGCATGTAAGACTAAATGGATTTTCATTTGTAATCAGAAGATATGTAAGATAATTATGCCATAAATTTCTATCAAAACCGTAATCTGTTGATACTTCCAATATTCTCTTTACCTGATGATAAATTCTCGTGATAATCTCGTCTTTTTTATAATTTTCACCTTTAAATTCTCTTATTATACTGCTTAATTCCATTAATATAGAATCTTTAGGCATATCACCATATATTAATAACTTTGATACTATGTTATGCATGTTCTTTCTCCTGACCATTAATTATTTCATATTTTATGTACATTAAATATGAGTTTTTGTTACAAAAGCAACCACTAATGGTTGTTACACCAATAGTGGTTGCCTTTTAATTTATATATTTAAATTAAGAATTAACAATATCCGTTAATTTCGTCTTACAGATTAGCGTGGAATGTTCTGTGAATAACATCATCCTGCTGTTCTTTTGTTAACTTGATGAAGTTTACAGCATATCCTGATACACGAATTGTAAGCTGTGGATATTTTTCAGGGTGCTTCTGAGCGTCAAGTAATGTATCTCTTACTAATACGTTAACGTTAAGATGATATCCGCCTTCCTCTGCATATCCATCTATTAATGAAACTAAATTGTCAATCTGTTTTGCACTTGCTGCCATCTTTATTACCTCCTGTTTTTTCTTTTAATAACTCGATTCTGGATTCCTTAAATCCCTGCAACACAATCTTTTTTGCTGCTATTGCCATCTCTTTCGTGGCCGGCTGAATATCCTTTAACGGATAATCTATACCAAGCTCAGCATATTTAGGCTTTGCCATATCATGATACGGAAGAATGTCCAGCGCTTTTACCATCTCTAACTTGCCAATAAAAAGTCCTAATTTGTAAAGATACTCTTTATTTAATGTTATGTGAGGCACAACCACGTGTCTTATCCACATCTTTATACCTTTTTTGTTAAGATACCTGGCAAATGCCAAAATATTATCATTTGGCTGCTTGCATAACTTCATGTGTTCTATTGGATCAATATGTTTAATATCCAGCATAACTAAATCAGTTACTTCAAGTAATTTATCAGTTTTCTTCAAATACTCCGGATCATCAGGTCTAAAAGTTACACCTGATGTATCCAGACAAGTATTAATACCTCTATTGTGAGCTGCTGTGAACAGTTCTGTAAGGAAATCTATTTGAACCATTGGTTCTCCACCAGTGGCAGTGATTCCTCCGGTCTTATAGAACGGTGCTTTCTTATCATATTCCTCAAGGAGTTCCTGAACAGTCATTTCCGTTCCTCCGGCCATAGTCCAGGTATCCGGGTTATGACAATATGCACATCTCATCGGACATCCCTTAAAAAATATTACGAACCTTACACCAGGACCATCTACAGTACCACAGCTTTCAGTTGAATGAATAATTCCAGTCGACATCCTAATCTTTCCTTCTCTCTAATTTCTAATTATGACTGCTGTAATTTAATAAGCTCGTCAATGTCAATTCCAAGTTCGTCAGCATCAAGGTCACCTGTAAATACTTCACAGTCTTTTCCAAGTGCGTCAGGAATAACTGTAAATGTATCTGAGATACCATCTCTTGCATTTTCAAATGGAATCTTAGCTACTGATGCAAGTGATGAAACTGCACCGTGAGTATCTCTACCATGAAGTGGGTTAGCACCTGGTGCGAAAGGCTCACCTGTCTTTCTTCCGTCAGGTGTGTTACCTGTGTTCTTACCATATGTTACGTTTGATGTAATAGTAAGAATTGACTGTGTAGGAATACTTTCTCTGTATGTGAAGTGCTGTCTTAAGTAACCCATAAACTTGTCAACGATCATTACTGCAAGGCTGTCAACTCTGTCATCATCGTTACCATACTTAGGGAACTCTCCCTCTGTCTCATAATCAACAACAATTCCGTCTTCGTCTCTGATAGCTTTAACCTTAGCATACTTAATAGCTGAAAGTGAGTCAGCTACTACTGAAAGTCCTGCAACACCTGTTGCGAACCATCTCTTAACGTGTGCATCATGTAATGCCATCTGGATTCTTTCGTATGAATATTTATCATGCATATAATGAATGATGTTAAGAGCATTTACATATACTCCTGCTAACCATTTCATCATATCTTCATATCTTTCCATAACCTCATCATAATCAAGATATTCTGATGTGATTGGTCTGTACTTAGGTCCTACCTGTACCTTTGTCTTTTCATCAACACCACCGTTAATAGCGTAAAGAAGACATTTAGCAAGGTTTGCTCTAGCTCCGAAGAACTGCATTTCTTTACCGATTCTCATTGAAGATACACAACAAGCGATTCCGTAGTCATCACCATTGTATACTCTCATAAGGTCATCGTTCTCATACTGCATTGATGAGTATTCGATTGAAAGCTTAGCACAGTATCTCTTAAATGCTTCAGGTAATCTTGTTGACCAAAGAACTGTAAGGTTTGGCTCTGGAGCTGCACCAAGGTTCTCTAATGTATGAAGATATCTGAATGTTGTCTTTGTAACCATGTGACGTCCGTCAATACCAACACCACCAAGTGATTCTGTTACCCAAACAGGGTCACCAGCGAAAATCTGGTTGTATTCAGGTGTTCTTGCGAACTTAACGCATCTTAACTTCATAATGAAGTGATCAACGAATTCCTGAATCTGCTCTTCTGTAAATGTTCCGTTTGCTAAGTCTCTCTGAGCATAAATATCAATAAATGTAGATGTACGTCCAAGTGACATTGCAGCACCGTTCTGTTCCTTAACAGCTGCTAAGTATCCTAAGTACATCCACTGAATAGCTTCCTGTACGTTCTTAGCCGGTCTTGAAATATCAAATCCGTAAATCTTTCCTAATTCCTTTAATTCCTTAAGAGCTCTAATCTGTTCTGAATATTCTTCTCTATCACGGATAACTTCAGGTCTCATTTCTGTAGGTGTAGCTGCCTTCTGAGCTTCCTTATCTATGATAAGTGTATCAACACCGTATAATGCAACTCTTCTGTAGTCACCAATGATACGTCCACGTCCGTAAGCATCAGGAAGACCTGTTACGATGTGGTTTGTTCTACATGTTCTGATTTCAGGTGTGTAAGCGTCAAATACACCTGCGTTATGTGTCTTTCTGTAGTTTGTGTAGAAATCTACTACTTCAGGATCAACTTCATATCCGTTGTCGCTACAAGCCTTCATAGCCATACGGATACCACCGTTTACCTGTAAACCTCTCTTGAAAGGCTTATCTGTCTGGAAACCAACGATTGTTTCCTTATCCTTATTTAAGTAGCCTGCTCCATGTGATGTAATTGTCTGAACAACCTTTGTGTCCATATCAAGAACACCGCCTGCTTCTCTTTCCTTCTTCTGAAGGTCAAGCACCTGGTTCCATAAATCTGTTGTGTTCTGTGTAGGTCCTGCTAAGAAACTCTCATCACCATCATATGGTGTGTAGTTTTTCTGGATGAAATCTCTAACGTTGACTTCTTTTGCCCAAGCGCCATTGTTAAAACCTGTCCATTCTTCTCTCATCTCTGTCTTTCCTCCTAAAAATAAATGTAAAGCTTAAAAATATATTTAGTGAATGACCTAACTAAACTTTAGTAAATCTTCGACTGTCTTTTTCTTAGGAACCGCCGGATCCTCATCTGGATACCCTATGGCAATCAAAGCCATAAGAAGCTGTCCTTCAGGCACATCTAAGATTTCTGCTGCCTTGTCAATGTCATACATTCCCATGATAACTGTTCCTAAACCTTTTTCATGCGCTGCCAGACAAAATGTCTGGGTTGCCACTCCATTGTCAAAGGCCTGCCAATTGTCTTCCCGGGAAGTGGTATAACTACCATCCCTTTCAAATCCTGAACGCTTGTCCACAATAATTGTGGCTACCAACATAGGTGCACCATCAATAATTTCCTGATTGTGTGCCCCACAGCATTCCTTTGAGATTCTATCTTTAATCTCCGGATCTGTTATGGCAATATAGCGGGTAGTCTGAGTGTTCTTCCAAGACGGAGCATATGAAGCAGTAAGTACAATGTCTTTTATGATTTCCGGGGAAACCTTATCGCTCTTAAACTTTCTGATGCTTCTTCTTGTTTTTATGCATGTAATCGCATCCATAATAGCACCTCCATAAAATAATAATTAATTCAGTTATGAAATTCTGCAATATGAATGTTCGTCAAAAGACGCACTACCACGCATAAAACGTCATTTTCACTAACTGTGAATAATATAACACTTTATCTTTTTTTTTGCAACGGTGATAAAGAAATATTTTATTATGTAGAAACACTCATTTTTTCACTATACAAGGTGAAAACCCATCAATGGAATGTATTTCCCTTTACATTTTAAATTGTAATACCATATATTACATTTTTCTGTTGCAAATGCAACAAATAGAGCTATAATGATATACAAGGAACACAAAATACAGTTTTTTCTGCTTGCAGAAAAAAACTAGTGTTTTGGTGTTCCGCCCCCACATGAGGAAGTAGCAATTTTTCTGAAAGAAAAATTCGCGGATTCCGAATGTGGGGAGAATTGCGAAAGTTGCGAAGCAACGCAGCAATTCGTATATCATTATATATACTACAGGGAAACAGATTTGCAGAATTGCGAAAGTTGCGAAGCAACGCAGCAATTCGTATATCATTATATACTACAGGGAAACAGATTTGCAGAATTGCGAAAGTTGCGAAGCAACGCAGCAATTCGTATATCATTATATACTACAGGGAAACAGATTTGCAGAATTGCGAAAGTTGCGAAGCAACGCAGCAATTCGTATATCATTATTACACTACAGGGAAACAAATTTGCAGAATTGCGAAAATTGCGAAGCAATGAAGCAATTCGTATATCATTATATACATCGGGAGGGTTTATATGAACACTACAAAGCATGATTTATTTTATGGAATAAAAGAATCGGAACAGTCAGAAATGCTGAAATGTTTTAATTCTTACACAAGAAGCTATTCCGCCGGTAAGGTTATCTGCTTTTTTGATGAGCCGGATGCCGGTATTGGAATTGTGGAGGAAGGAGAAGCCTGCATAATACATAGTCTTTCCAACGGTTCCCAAACCATTTTAGAGCATTTAAAACCCGGGGACTTGTTTGGTCAGATGTTTTATTATCATGCCAACCGCGAAAATATAACTCTTGAAGCATCAAAAAAATGTACCATTAGATACATCGATTATCAGCATATTGTCAAAAGATGCATTAAATCATGTCAGCATCACAGCCAGCTTGTAAGCAATATATTAATGATGGTTTCAGATAAAACAAAAGATATTTGTGAACATCTTGAAGCCGTAAGCCAGCGTTCAATAAGGGATAAACTAATGACCTATTTTGAAACCCTCTCTTCAAAAAATAATAGTAACACCTTTACCATACCATTTACCATGAGTTCTCTGGCTGACTATCTTTCCATTGATAGAAGTGCCATGAGCAGGGAACTTGGCAAAATGAAAGACGAAGGTCTTATTTATATTGAGAAAAGAGAAGTAACAATAAACAGATTTAAATAACTACATAAAATACAAAAAGGCAACTGCCATTGCTGACAGATGCCTTTTTTACTGTTGCACAGTCGAAGTATTTCACATAGCTTTCATCAGTATTATTTCTGTATTAAGAGCTATTCCATAAACTTCATTGTTGCAATCGTTATAACTGTAATTCCAACTCCTACAAATAGTATTATTCCTAAAATCATTATTGTCGATAAAGGCTTAAATTTATTTTCTGACATAATACCTTTTTTCTTTAGAAAAAATATTATGCAGATAATCATGCATATTAAAAATATATACTTACCATATACACCGTACTTATTGATTATTTCTATCATGATTTTCCTCCTCATGTTTATTGCTTACTTACAGTAAATATGCCAACCCATATTAAATTGATTATAATACCTCTAGAACTATTTTACACCAATTCGCGTAGTAATCAATCCAAAGTACCCGGCTCCGACCACCGTGAGTCCGCTTATGGATGCTGACACTGTAGCTACTCCATTACGCTTGTTACTATATTTCTTTACCATTATAAATTCAATAGATTTTACATAAACGTCAAAAAAATTCAACTTATTCCGTATTTTTTTTACGGAATAAGTTGAATCCTATTTTTTGTTATTAAATATTGTCCCTACAAGGGTTGTTAAACATTTATATTTATTGTATTCCTTTAACCTCATCTTTGTCAGGGAATATTGCATTTAATATAATTCCAACTAAAGCTGCAATAGCAAGACCTGAAAGGCTGATTGTAACACTTCCTACATTTAATGCTACTGCTCCGTCAATGCCGCTTAATACATCGGCACCCATTCCTGAGCTAAACTTAATACCAAGGGCACATACAACTATAACAGCTGCAACAATTACATTTCTGCTCTTCTTAAAGTCAACCTGAGCTTCAACCATGTTTCTAACACCGATTGCTGAAATCATTCCATAAAGCATAAATGAAATACCACCAACGATTCCTGCCGGCATAGCTGAAATAATAGCTGCGAATTTAGGTGAGAATGAGAAAAGAATTGCAAGATATGCTGCTATTCTTACCACTCTTGGATCATATACTCTTGAAAGAGCAAGAACACCCGTGTTTTCACCATATGTTGTATTAGCAGGTCCACCAAATAATGCTGATAATGATGTAGCAAGTCCATCACCCATTAATGTTCTGTGCAATCCCGGTTCATTAATGAAGTCTTCTTCACATGTAGCTCCAATTGCACATATATCACCAATATGTTCCATCATTGTAGCAATGGCAATAGGCATCATTGTAGTGATTGCAAAAATAATTGCTGCTGTATTTCCAAAATCAACTCCACCGAAAACTGTCTGTTTTACATGAATTGGCCATCCAAACCATGCTGCATCGGCAATTGCCTTTGTGTCGACCGGTGAAATCCAGCTTAATCCTGCTGCATTACCAAGGATAAGTGCAATAATGTATGAACCTACAACACCTAACAATATAGGAACAATCTTTGTCATTCCCTTTCCCCAGATATTGAAGAAAATAACAATTGCAAGGGCAATTATGGCAAGTGGCCAGCATGTTGCGCAATTGTTTAACGCTGATGGTGCAAGACATAATCCGATGGCAATAATAATTGGTCCTGTTACTACCGGTGGGAAGAATTTCATTACTCGTTTTACGCCTACTAACTTAATGACAAGAGCCAGTACCAGATACAATAACCCGGCAAATGTAACACCGAGACATGCATATGGAAGCATATCTGCCGGAGTATCAACTCCGTAGGCTTTATTTGCACCTGTTACAGCTGAATAACCACCTAAAAATGCAAAGGATGAACCAAGGAATGCCGGTACCTTAAGTTTTGTAAATACGTGGAATAATAAAGTTCCAAGTCCTGCCATAAGCAATGTTGTCTGCATGTTAAGTCCTGTAAGGATAGGAACTAAAACAGTAGCTCCAAACATGGCAAACATATGCTGGAAACCTAAAAGTAACATTCTTCCGTTTCCAAGTTTCTTGGCATCATACACCGGTTCAACACCGATGTTTGTTTTTTCGTTTGACATCGTCAAATCCTCCCTCTTTTCTTTTGATATATATGGTAAACTACATCCACTTTAGTCTATGTAGCTCTCCCTCCATCTGCATACCTGCAAAATCGTTTTGTCTCAGTGCCTCATACAGCACAATCGACACTGAATTTGCAAGATTAAGAGAACGTATATCCGGATTCATAGGTATCCTTATACATCCCTCTTTATTATCTACTAATATTTCTTCAGGTATACCTGCGCTTTCCTTCCCAAACATTATATAATCATCCGTCCCAAACTCCACGTCCGTATAACGCTTTGGTGCTTTAGTTGTAGCATACCACATTTTTGCATTAGGATTTTGTTCTAGAAAATCATTATAGCTGTCATATATTGTAACATCTAAATTTTCCCAGTAATCCATTCCTGCACGTTTAAGTGACTTTTCGTTTATGCGGAATCCCATTGGTTCTATAAGATGCAGTTTTGTACCTGTAGCACAACATGTTCTTCCTATATTTCCCGTATTCTGTGGAATTTCCGGTTCTAACAAAACAACATTCATTATTTTAGCCTCTTTTCCTTATTAATCTTTAACAATTATGTCTGTATGTTTATTCAGCTGAAATTCTTATTACAAATTTTTCCAATCTGCCTAGTGCTTCCTTTAAATCTTCCAAGGAATATGCATAGGAAATTCTTAAAAAGCCCTCACCACAGTCTCCGAAAGCAATTCCCGGAACTACAGCCACCTTTTCTTCCTTAAGAAGTCTTGTAGCAAATTCATCGGAAGTCATCCCGAATTTCTTTATGCTTGGGAAGGCATAAAATGCCCCAAACGGCTCAAAACAGTCAAGCCCCATTTCTTTAAATCTATGTAGCACAAATCTTCTTCTCTGGTTATAGGACTCGCACATACGCTTTACGTCCTCGTCACCATTTTTCATTGCTTCAATTGCCGCATACTGACTGGTAGTAGGTGCAGACATAATGGCAAACTGATGAATTTTTATCATTTGCTTCATAATTACTGCAGGCGCTGCAGCATATCCTAATCTCCAGCCTGTCATGGCATAAGCCTTTGAAAAGCCATTAATCAGCACCGTTCTTTCCCTCATTCCCGGTATACACGCTATGGAAACATGTTCGCCGTTATATGTAAGTTCTGAATATATTTCATCTGAAAGCACAAAAATATCTTTATCAATACATACCTCTGCAATTTCCTCTAAGTCTTTCCTGTCTAACGTTGCACCTGTAGGATTATTTGGGAAAGGTAAAACAAGTAGCTTAGTTTTATCCGTGATTTTTTCCAAAATCTCATCCTTAGTAAGCTTAAAATTATTTTCTTCTTTTAATTCAATAGGTACCGGCTTTCCATATGCCAATTGAACACATGGAATATATGAAACAAAACTTGGCTGTGGCACAAGAACCTCATCACCGGGATCTATCATTGCCCTTATAGCCAAATCTATTGCCTCGCTTCCACCTACAGTTACTATGATTTCATCATTAAAATAATACTCAAGTCCTAATCTTCTTTGCAGATAATTACAAATCTCTACACGGAGTTCCTTAAGTCCCGCATTAGATGTGTAAAATGTACGTCCCTTTTCAAGACTGTATATTCCCTCTTCTCTTATATGCCATGGTGTATCAAAATCCGGTTCTCCAACTCCTAAGGATATGGCATCCTTCATTTCGCTGACAACATCAAAAAACTTTCTAATACCTGATGGCTTAATCTCTTTTACTGTATTTGACAACGGATCTCTCATTACAGTGTCACCAACATCCTTTCATCTTTTTCTTTTTCATTTAAAACCATTCCATAATCCTTATATTTTTTAAGGACAAAATGTGTTGCCGTATTAAGAATGGCATCAAGGGTTGAAAGTTTGCTGGACACAAACTGTGCAATTTCCTTCATGGTCTTTTCTTCTACTATAACAGTAAAGTCAAATCCCCCTGACATAAGGTAAACTGCCTTTACCTCATCATATTTGTAGATTCTCTCTGCTGTTTCATCAAATCCGCTGCCTCTTTGTGGCGTAGCCTTTACTTCAATAAGGGCAGTAACTCTTTCATCACTGGTTTTTTCCCAGTCAATTAAAGTGTAATAACCGCAAATAACTTTTTCCTTTTCCATATCTGCAATTTCATTTGCCACTTCTCCTTCGCTGACACCTAACAAAACTGCAATTTCATGAATATCAATTTTACTGTTTTTTTCTATTAATCTTAATATTTCTTCCCTCATATATTCTCCTCTCCATAAATCATATATTTTTATAAATTAATTTACAGATACTTATAAATTTCATCACCCCGTGATGGTTCTAAATATCTTCGCTCTTCTTTATTTATTACAACCCTGTCTTTTCCGTCTGTTAACTGTCCAATAATTTCGGCAGTTATTCCATTGGCATTAAGTTCCTGCACGATGTTTTCACCTTCATTGCATATTATAAGAAGTGCTCCTGTTCCGTCTAACATATATGGGTTATATCCGAAAAGTTCCGCCACCTCAATTGTCTCCTGCATAACAGGTATTTTTTTAATATAAGCTTCAATGCCAATATCTGCTGAAGATGCTAATTCCCATAATGCCGAAAAAACTCCCCCATCCGAAACCGCATGTAAAGTTATTGTATCATTTTTCGGAATGATTTTCATTACTTTTTCAATATCTGTATATTTTTTTAATTCAACACACCTTTGCACAAAGCCCGGATTGAATTTTTTAAGAAGTTCATCCTTTTTAAGTGAGGATATAACTGCTGTTCCTCCCACTGCTATGGTTCCTGCCATAACTACCTGCATTCCCGGTTTTACCAGTCTTCTATCCATCAGTTTAATATCATTATTTCTGTTTCCCAAAACTGTTATGTGAGCTACAACATCATCCACTACACCTTTATACACTCTACAGTATGCAATATTTATATTCTTAGCCTTAGATGCATCATCAAAATTTTTAATGATTTTTCCTAACTTTTTTTCCTCATATTCCAAAGGAATATTAATCTCTAACTGTAAATACTCAGGATGTCCACCTTTTTCGTATAACATATTTACGGTCTTTTGAAGATAATATTCCTCACAGCCTGAAAACCACTTCAATATACAATTAGAAGACACCACGACCGTAGTGTCTTCTAATAATAATTCTGCGGCATCAACTCCTAAAGCTGTTCCCTCCAAATCAGATGACAGTTTCTTCTTCACTGAACGTTTATACGTTATTTCAGAAACTTTTCCCATTTGCATAATTTACCGCCTTTATTCATCACTTTTCTTTGTTTTCGTCTTTTTTTTGTCTGTTGACTTTTTTGTCTCCGGTTCATCCGACGCCTTTGAGTCGCCACCCTTAGTACCAATTATGGTAACTGAAGGAGACATGGCATATGTACTAGTGTGAAGTAATTCCTTGCTTACTTCCTTTCCGTTTTCATATGTTATTTTCCAAAGCTTTGCAACATATCCTGTATGTCCTGACTTGGTTTCAGTATATCCTGCAGGCTGTGTCGGATCCTTTCTTTCCTCTGTCTTAATCGGCGTAGTGCTAACTAATTCACTTTCGTATTTAACCGAATGACTTGCCTTCCTTGTGTCATGTCCGTAAATATTAAAGGTTATGGAACCACTTGAACTGTATACACCCTGAATATATATAGGTGCGTCAGTATCATTTTCAAACACCAAATCCTTGTAGTCTCCGGCCAAAGCCGCATCTGCTGCCAAATCAACATATGAAACTGCCATTGAATGGGAGAAACGCTTAGTTACCTTTATTTCCGCCCTAAGTAATGCATTATACAATGTACTTGATACCTGACAGATTCCACCTCCAAGGCTGTCTGCGACGCCACCGTCTACATATGTCCCTGCCGGATACCATCCGTTATCCTCAGTCCATGGAACAAGGTGCTCATTACATGAAAAGCTTTCTCCCGGATATAAAACATTCCCGTTTAACTTTTCAGCACCGTTTTTAATGTTCATGTTTCTGTTGTCATAGGAAGCGCCGGTTGTAAAATATGTAGTCCAACTGCCCATTGGTTCGTTAGAAACCTTCTTGCAATCCTCTGTTGTATACCCCGGTTTTGAAACCTGTGTTACAGTATCAAACGTAATGTCAGACTTTTTATCCCATTTTTTCATTACAAAATCATAAAGATTATTTGTTGACTTATCATAGTCAACTACACATCCTTCCTTTTCAGGAATAATCTTAAAGCCATGACCTGTAGCCTCTAAGGATGCATTTTTCGCCTTTATGTTATATGGGTCACACTCTGTTTTCAACTTCTTTTTAAGACTTTCTTTCTTAAAGTCCATATTAAGAGTGTACTTCATTCCCTTATTCTTTAAATCAAGTTCGTCCTTATATCTCTTTATAACGTTTCCGGACTTACCTAATCCTGCTGCTTCATCAAGAACCTCACTGTTAGACCACTTATATCCTAACTCCTTAAGAGTTGTTTCAATTGTGTTCTTGTTTACGTTAAGAGTTACCTTAACATCTGAGAGTTCCTTAACTCTATCCTGAATTTTCTTTTTGGCTTCCTTATATGTTAATTTTCCAACATTAACATCGCCAATGAAGATACCTTCTTTTATAACTTCGTCATCTTTAGCTTCCGTGCTTTGTGAAGCAGCAAATATCTGCACCGAACCTGTTAATAACACTAAAGTTATCAGCAATAAACTTAATTGCTTAATCCACTTCATTTTTCCCTCCGAAATGTTTTCCATTAATACCTGCCTTCTGCTACATACTAGAAACTTAAAACTGTTGTTACTATCATAGCTGCCACTAAAAGAACTGCAATTGTGCCAGCTATTATTCTCTGATTTCTTTTGTTATTAAAAAATCCCATCTTAATTTCTCCTTTTAGATTTCACCGCAAAACTTACTATTATTCTATAGATTCACCTACCTGTACAATTAATGAGTATATCACAAGTGATTATTTTCTCCTAGTATAAAATTTTGCCTTTTTCCGATATAATTTTGTCTATTTTTTTAGATGCTTCACTCTTTGTAAGACTATCAATATTAAAATCCGGCTGTATGTTATGATATTTCATTAAATCCGTAAGATATTTCTTTTGTTTGTCCGTTATAGGCTGTATTTTTTTTACCTTAAACTTGAAATCAAAAGGTTCAAACATCTCCGGATATTTTTCCCCATACTGCTCCATAAGTATTTCAAACAGTTTTGCCGTCACCTCTGCATCATTAAAGGCACGATGATGATTTTCATCCCTTATGCCATAATATGTACAAAGATAATCAAGAGCCCTGCTTTCTAAATCCGGTAAAACCTTTCTGGCAATTTTCAGCGTATCCATTCCCTTTTTATCAAAATCCAGTTTAAGGTCAATGGCACCCTGTTTTAAAAAGCTGTAATCAAATCTTACATTATGTCCTAACAAAATGTCGTCCCCGGCAAAATCAATGAATTCAGGAAGTATTTCCTCTATTCCTCTTTTGCCATACACCATATCATTGGTTATTCCCGTCAGGTCAGTAATATATCCCGGCACCGGAATTTCAGGGTTAATAAGCTCCGAAAAAACATCAGTTTTTTTGCCGTTTCTCACTTTGACGGCACCTATTTCCAAAATTTTTGAATATCCTACGTTAGTTCCGGTAGTTTCTATATCCACACATACATAATCTCTTATCATCAGTTCATCCTTATAAATCAATTATTTGCAGTTTTGCCTCTTTACTTAATGCATTTCTGTTTTCATAATCAAACAGCACATATATATTTTTCCCACATAGGCTAAATACTTCCATGTGGGTCATTCTCTCTAGCTGCCTGCTGTCATAATCTTCGTATCCGGGAAGCTTCTCCCTTGCCATTTCAGACTTATAAAAGTCCTTTATAATATTTTTATACTTTGAATTATCCTGAGAAAACGGCGGTCTGTTTTTTGCATTTTCCCTTAAATAAAAATCCAGGGTTAAAAGCTGGGAAAATGACAGTTCATCTGTCCACATACCCAATTTTTTACCGGTATTTTTACGGTATTGGTTAATAAATTCAAGAAGTATTTCGTATCTGGCAACTCTTGAATGCTTCTCACCATTACTGCTTTTTTCATTATAAAACATTCCCAGTTTAAAAAACATATCAAAGGCACTTTCAAAACAGCTTTCCAAGTATTTAATGGTATTTGAAAACTGAAAACTGTTGTAGTATATTTCCACAACACTTTCCACTGCCTTTAATTTTAAAATCTCATCAAATCCAATCCATTTAGTTTTTAGAACCTCATAAGGTGGTTTGTCACTGTAAACAATCCCAAACTCTGATGCCCTCATCTCCATCTCCGAGCCGTGAAGAACCTTAAGGAAACCTAACTGTAGTTGGTCGGGCTTCATGGCATAAACTACATTAAAAGAATGCTTAAAAGATTCATAATCTTCATAAGGAAGTCCTGCTATTAAATCAAGATGTTGATGTATATTACCATAGGACTTTATCTTTTTTGTAACATCCGCAATTTTTTGTATTGCTGTTTTCCTGTTTATTGCGGACAATGTATCTAAATTAACTGACTGAACTCCGATTTCTAACTGAATAAGTCCCTGACGCATAGTTGAAATAAGTTCTATTTCCTCTTTTGTCATAATGTCCGCTGCAATTTCAAAATGAAAATTGGTAATGCCGTTGTCATTTTCCTGAATAAATTTCCATATTTCCATGGCATGACTATGATTACAGTTAAAAGTCCTGTCAACAAATTTAACTTGCTTTGTATTATTATCTATAAAAAACTTAAGTTCCTTTTTTACAATGTCAATGTCCCTGAATCTTAATTTCTTCTCAACTGAGGACAAACAATAACTACAGGAAAACGGGCATCCCCTGCTGGTTTCATAATAAATTATTTTATTTTCAAACTCCTTCATATCATTATATGTAAAAGGAATAGAGGACATGTCAATAAGTGGCATAGGAGAATTAATTATAATGTTTCCATCCTGTCTGTACGCCAGACCTTTTATATCGGAGAGGCTCTCTTCTAAGGAATTACGGCTATATGCCTCTATTACCTCCTTAAATATTTTTTCCCCCTCGCCATACATTACATAATCAATACTTCCATTATCTCTAAGTACCTGTTCCATATTGTAGGAAACTTCCGGTCCTCCTACCCATATTTTCACATTAGGGCAGATTTTCTTAAAATCCTTTATAACATCTTTAATTAAAACTATGTTCCATATATAGCAGGAAAAACCTATGATATCAGGTTTTCTCATATATATGTCTCTTATTATCTCTTCTTTGTATTGGTTTATGGTGTACTCTGCAATTTCGATTTCTACATTGTCTCTCCCCCGGGATAATCCGTATTTTTCACCGTAGGTTTTAAGACTGTATACTGCAAGATTTGAATGTATGTATTTGGCATTAACTGCCACTAATAAATATTTCATAGCCGGCTCCTAGCGTTAATAAAGGTTTTATTTTTGGGTACAAAAAAAGCGGGTGATGGGAATCGAACCCACATATCCAGCTTGGAAGGCTGGTGTTCTACCACTGAACTACACCCGCATATTCACTGCCTGGTTCCGGAATCGAACCAGAGACACGAGGATTTTCAGTCCTCTGCTCTACCAACTGAGCTAACCAGGCTTGTGATACCTCGCATCACGCAAAAATAATCCTACACTAAAACTTCATGTTTGTCAAGAAAAAGTTTCCATATTTCCGTTAGTTTCCACATGGAAGCTTTTGAAAATCCTGTGATAATAAAAAATATAATTAACTAATGTAAATACCATTATAACCATATTTACAAAAACCAATATATTTACAAAAGTAAGTTTGAGATTTGGAAACAGCAATAATGTTATAAGTATTACATATGTTCCGAAAGTACAAACCTTACCATACCACATGGCTCCCTCTATTTTGTTACCTTTTTTAATGGATACAATACCGGCAACTGCCATAAAGCCTTCTTTTATAATATATAAAACAACCATAGCCACAACTATTTTATATTTAAAAGAAAGACTTAAAATAATGGCACCTAAGGTAATTTTATCGGCAATGGGGTCAAGCATTTTGCCCCAATCCGTAACCATATTAAATCTTCTTGCTATTTTTCCGTCAAAAAAATCTGTAATTCCTGACAGCACGATAGTAAGAATAACCGGTATATATGGGCCTCCTGATAGAGAATTATAAAATAAAACCATATATACCGCCACTAATACAATTCTAAAATATCCCATTATATTAGGTATTGAAAAATATTCATGCCAAAAATTCTTTCCCATTTTACTCACCTCACAGGAGATAGTATACACCAAATTTTACTATTTTAAAACCTGAAGGCAAATATACTCACGGCATTTAACAATTAAAATTCTTCATATATAAATGCCGGTGCCGATGAATCCTGAGATAAAATGAAATATCCCCAGATTATCATAAATATGGCATAGAAAAATATTATTTTTCCCACAAACATTGCCTTGTCATTATTTTTTATCCTGCTTATAAAAGTTGTAAATCTGCTCATTAAAATATACCAGTCCTTTCAATGCCAGATGACTATCATCCTCAAACATATAATCATCATATTCCATGGATGTTAAATCAGCTAATTTCACATTATTATTTTTTGCAAAATTCCGTACTGCACCATAAAGTTCATCTCTCTTTGCCTTAGGGAAATTAGTGTAATCTGCCCACTTGGCATTAAGGGGCTGCATAACCATCATTACATCTATATTTTCCTGTCTGCAAATATCTATAAAACATTTAAGGTCGTCAAATTCCATGGAATCTGACGTATACTGCAGGTCTTTAAATGCTTTCTTTTTTACCTTCTCTTTGTAATTTTTATTGTAAATCCTGTCACTCATTCCAAAACGGTTATGACCTGATTTCTTCTCACCACGCTTTACCGCCTTTTTGTATAATTTATTCCAATGGGTTATCCGGTCTTTTCCACCCTCATTGGTGTCATTATTGTACCCCTTTACAACAGATGCAATGTATAGCTTTGTATCTGCCTTGTAATTAGCCAGTGCACTGTGAACATTTTTTCTTACTGTATCAATAACATTTCCGTTATTATCCCTGTACCATTTTATGTCCTGCCTAATGTTTTTCCACATTGTAGGATTTTCGTCTGTCAGTTCCTTTATTCTCTTAATGACGTAGTCCTTTGTTTCGTCACTAATTTCTTTATTTTTAAGAAATGCTATCATATTGGTTTCTGAATACATTGAGCCAAAGGCATCCTTTCTGAAACCATATGACTTAAACCATTGAGGTGATACACTTATTACCACCTTTTTTCCTTTAAGTTCCTGACCTATGGAGCCTAGAATTATGGCATGTCCTAAGCTTTGAAAACCGCCCTTTCCAATAAACACCGGCTTTATGTCACTGTTTTTATAAATGCTGTCGGCATGGAAACCTGAGCGTTGACAGTGTTTTAATTCCGACGAACCAAAAACAGCAAAAACATTATCGTTATCTACTAATTTTTTCATTCCGTCATTGCACCCAAATTTTGTGGTGCTAATCCATGTCCCATATCTTATGTTGTAGGCAGGTATGCCGTTTTTTGTGGCAATTCCTACCCCGGTTATGGTAACTAAAAACATAATAAATGCAATTCCCATTGCCTTAATGTTTTTCATTGTAATCTACCTCTGTTATTTCTTTTCTTCTACTAAAGCAATAATTTTGTTTGCTGTATTTACCTGACTTCTTACTACCTCTGATGGAGATATTACTACCCCAAGTTCATCTTCAATCATAGCTAACAACTCAGCAAATGCTAATGAATCCATAAGTTCTTCCTCAAATAAATCCATATCTAAATCTTCTCTTACTACATCATCGTCACATACTTCTTCTAATAAATCTAAAACTTTCTCTTTCATTTCACATGTCCTTTCTAACTCTAAAACTTTTTATTTATATTTATATAAGATGTCCTGAGAATATCAGGAATCCAAACATCACAAGATTAATTGTCACTGCCCATGACAGAACACAATACCATTTTTTCTTTTTATTTCTCTTATAGAATTTTGATTTCTTCTGATAAATTTCCGTCAGTGCCAAAAGTATTCCATGGTACAAACCATATACTATGTAACACAGGCTAAGTCCGTGCCACACACCCATAACAAACATATTTATAATGAAGCCCACTGAGGCTGTTGTCAGTCTGGTTTTAAAACGCTTTTTCTTTGTGGATGAAATAATAAATCTGGTAAATATAAAATCCCTGAACCACTCTGACAAAGATATATGCCACCTTGCCCAGAAATCCTTCATATCCTTACTTATAAAAGGCTTGTTAAAGTTGTCCGGCACCTTAACTCCCAGCATATATCCGCATCCCACTGCCATAAGGCTGTAGCCTGCGAAATCAAAAAACATATATATTCCATAGGTGTATGCATAAGCAATTTCATTTAATACCGTAGGCTCTACCACCTGCATCATAACCTTGTAAGCCAGGTCTGCCAACACAAATTTATATACAATACCCACAAAGAATTTTTCCAATCCTTTTCCAAATAATTCAAGATATTCGCTTCTCTTATAGGCTTTCTGTATATCTCCCTCAAATCTTCTGCTTCGGTCAATGGGGCCACAGCTGAATGTTGGGAAGAAAATCAGAAATGCCGTAAAATCTGAAACAGAAATGTGCTCTATAACTCCGTCATACATTTCTATTATGATTTGAACCACTCTGAAAGTTAAATATGATATTCCAATAAACTGAAACCACCCAAGACCCTTAAAGGCATCCAGTTCATTTAGTTTACATAACGCAAGGGGTACAATTGTCAGAAAAACAAACAATCTGTATATCCACAGCACCCTGCCTTTTTTTCTTATTTGCTCATAAATCTTAACTAATGCAAGTTCTATAAGGAAATAAATTACAAAATAAATTAATGCTGCCGGTGTATCTGTAAGCACCAGTGTTATAAACAGGACAGAAACTGCTATATCGTACCACTTAAGTGTTTTTTCACAAAGTCCGATTATAAGGGCAATTACCAAAACCGGTATTAACATTGTGAAAAAAAATTCTCCTGAAAAAAAACTCATTACAAAAGACCTCCAAGATATTTTCTGTCAGCCTTACCATTAATGTTCATTGGTATTTCTTCAACATATTTAACCTTCTTAGGTATCATATACACAGGAAGGATTTCCTTTAACTGCTTTTTAACCTCTCTTCCAAACTCACTTGGAGTTTTTCCGTCAAGATTTCCTGTAACAAAAGCTATAAGGCTTCTTACTTTTCCTTCTTTCATATTAGGTAACACCACTGCATGGCTTATTTGAGGAAGTCTTAACATGTTGTTTTCAATATCTTCCACTTCAATTCTATATCCGTTTAATTTTACCTGAAGATCAATTCTTCCATTGTAATAAAGCTGTCCGCCAATCTTGTATCCTGCATCTCCCGTATGGTATCCACGATACATTTTTCCTTCTCTTTCACAGGTGAAAAAGGCTTTTTCGGTAAGGTCATCTCTTTTAAAATATCCTGTACTTACAGTATCACCTATTATAATAATTTCTCCCTGCTCGCCTTCAGGAAGGCTGTTTCCCTGTTCGTCATGTATTTCAAGCCATGTGCCTTTCTTCTCATGTCCTACCGGAAGTGATTTTCCTTTAGCCATGGTTTCTTCTAACAATTCAGGTGTAATCAGCACATCTGATACTGCTACAGTAGATTCTGTAGGCCCATATGTGTTAATAATTTTTACATCCGGAAATCTCTCCTGCAATTTCTTTGTAGTGGATGTTGTAAGCACCTCTCCACAAAATAAAAATACTTTAAGATTCGGCATCATTGTGCTACAGAATTTCTTATCTGCTAAACACATATCTGCAAAGGACGGCGTTGAAACCCACACATTGAGATTCGCCTCTTCAAAATGATTAAACATTGCATTGTAATCTTCCTGCATTTTCTTTGTTAATGTATGAAGGGTTCCACCTAAAGCTAAACAGGTGTACAAATCCATTACTGATAAATCAAAGGAAAACGGTGCCTGATTACCAAAGTTAAATATTTCATTTTCCTTTACCTCGCCGCATAATGTAACAGACCAGTCTAAATAATTGTTAAGGCAGTCAAAGGTAATCTGAACTCCCTTTGGCTTTCCTGTGCTGCCGGATGTGAAAATAATATAATATGTATCATCCGGCTTTACCCAATTTTCCACCTTGGCAGTTTCTTCTTCCTTCTCTATAATTTCCTTTATCTTGTCTAAATTTATTACATTTTCATTATCTAGTGTGATGTCTCCCTCCACCTGAAAAATAACCTCAGGCTCAACACACTCCACTGTTGCCTCAACCCTTGTGTCAGGAATTGAAATGTCCTGGGGACAATATGCCTTTCCTGCCTTAACACATGCAAGAAAGCACACAATCATATATGGATTTTTATGTCCGTATACAATTACAGGTGTTTTAGTATCACCATAATTTCTATATATCCATGTAGCAAGCTTATCTGAATAAGCATCCAGCTGACCATAAGAAAGACAGGAATCGTCACTTTTAATAGCTATCCTGTCTCCATTTTCTGTTGCAAATCTTTTAATTTTTTTTAAAATATTCATATCACTAATCCCTTTGTAAAATATATTTGTGCCTTAAAAAAGGTAAGTTTTTTCAATGATGATACAATTGTGATACAATTGTACTATCTTGGCTAATACAAACTATACAACTTATACATATTAATTACAAGTGTTTTTTTATTAAGATTTCTATACAATTATTAAGATTTCTATACAATTATTAAGATTTTCTGCAAACTGTCATATATTTAAGTGTATGATATAAGCTGTTTTGTCCCTTGATTTGTAATTAATTCCATAAAAAATGCCTTATTAAAAGATAGATAATCATTTTAACTACTTCTTAATAAGACATTTATTATTTTAAACTTATGAATTACTAATTTTTCCCTATACTTTACTAATGTGATTTAACCTTAGTCCAAAGACTTGCACAGTATTCCTTTATATCCTGTTTTCTATCTTTAAATTCTTCATTCTTCTCATTAGACGTATCCGGTGCACATGCGGGATTTCCCTTATATTCATCATCCCTGAAATGTTCGTATACAGACTTCACACCACTGTCATATCCAATATATCTTGTATTTTCTAAAGCCACATCCTCCTGTAAAAAGTAATTAATATATTTATGGGCTAATTCAGTATTTTTGCAATTCTTAGTAATAATCATTGCATCAATCCACACATTTGAACCCTGATTTGGTACAAAAAATCCCATATTTTCATTTTCGGAAATTATATATGCACCATCTCCGGAATACACAACCGCCATATCTTTATTGCCGGAAATCATGTTATCCATAACATCATCTCCAACATATACCGGTTTCATAGTTTTCTGCTGGTCTATCAGCCAATTGTATGCCTCATCTAACTGGGATTTTTTATCTGTATTCATGGAATATCCCAGTGCCTTAAGAGCCACCATTAAGGAGTCCCTTTCTGAGTCATACATATAAATTTTGCCGCTATACTTTTTGTTCTTTAAAATATCCCATCCCTCAGCTAAATCCTTCTCATCTACCTTAGTTTTGTCATAGACAATACCTACTGTTCCCCAGTAATATGGCACGCCGTACTGACTACCTTTATCAAAGCTGTTTTCAAGAAGGGAAGGAATAATCTTATCCTTGTTGGTTATAAGATTCCAATCTATCTTCTGAAGATAATCCTCGCTAATTAACCTTTCAACCATGTAATCAGAAGGGATAATAACATCATATTCCGCACCGCTTTGAATTTTGGTATACATGGTTTCGTTAGAATCAAAGGTTTCGTAAACAACATCACAGTTGTTCTCTTTCTCAAATCTGTCTATTAACTGTGGGTCAACGTATTCTCCGCTGTTAAAAACCCTAAGTACCGGTCTGCTGCTTATATTGTTAAATCTTACTACACAAAATACTGCAACACCTACTACCGCAACGGCACTAACCACTGCCACCACGCGCTTCCACACTCCTGTTGCAGCACTTGCCTTCTCAACATTTTGCCCTCTTTTCTTCTTATAAATGGCAGGTATTACATTTATAACCACCAGTACCACAACAATAAGTAAAATAAGAAGAGTTGACAGTGCGTTTATAGTCGGGTTGGTTCTCTTTGACATGTTGTACACAACTATGGAAATGTTTGACACCCCATTTCCTGTTACAAAGTATGAAACCACAAAATCATCCATTGACATTGTAAAGGCAAGGAGCATTCCCGCATAAATTCCCGGTTTTAACATTGGAATAATTACCTTTGTTAATGCCTGAAATGGTGTTGCCCCTAAGTCCATTGCCACGTCTGCCAGATTATGATCCATGCTTCTTACTTTTGGATATACACTGATAATAACGTAAGGGGTACAAAATGCTATATGTGCCAAAAGCATGGTAATATAGCCTCTTTCCATTCTAACTGACGTAAATAAAATCATCAGTCCTATAGCCGTAACTATATCCGGATTCATTATGGGCATATTATTTACGTTAAGAAGCCATTCCTTAAGCACTTTTCTGCTTTTTGACAAACCGATGGCTGTTATTGTTCCAAGAATGGTGGATACCACCGTGGCAATTAACGCAATACTTATGGAAACGTATACTGCTGATATTATGTTGTTATCTGTTAAAAGCTTCCTGTACCATCTAAGGGAAAATCCTGCAAAGTTGGTAAGGGATTTTGATGAGTTAAATGAGAAAAACATTGTCACCAAAATCGGCAGATAAAAAAACACAAACATTAATGTAATGTATAATTTTGAGCCTATGGAGATTTTCTTTTTCATTTGTCACCTCCATTTTCTTCCGGATCAATCTTTTTCATTAATCCCATCATTGCCAATATTATTATTGCAAGAATAACTGATATTGCACTTCCGAAATTCCAGTCTCCCACGGAAATAAACTGGTTTTCAATAAGGTTACCAATTAATACAAACTGATGTCCTCCTAACAATACCGGAATTACGAATGATGATATGGATAACAAAAATACCATGGTAACACCACTTATAACTCCAGGAAGGGACAACTTAAGTATAACCTTCGTAAAGGTCTGAAATTTATTTGCTCCCAAATCTCCTGCTGCTTCTACCAATGAATGATCCATTTTGGCTAATGACGTATGAATAGGTATAACCATAAAGGGAAGCAGGTCACATACCAATCCCATAATAACCGAGAAATTGGTGTACATCATAGTTACCGGATTAAGTCCTATGGCTTTTAATAACGTATTCACTATTCCGTTGTCTGAAAGAAGGCTAATCCACGCATATGTCCTAAGCAGGGTGTTAATCCACATAGGAATTGTAACTAAAAGTATTAAAATATTTTGTATTTCATCATTAAATTTCGATATTATATATGCCATGGGATACGCCAAAGCAAGGCATATCACTGTGGTTATCAGTCCCATTTCCAATGATTTTACAAATACATTAAGGTAAACCGGGTCTGATATTTTTTTGAAATTATCTAATGTAAAATGTATCGTAATAAGGGAATTATCCCCTGTGGTTACGGAATATAGCACAACTAATACAAGGGGAAGTGCTATAAGCAAAAACGACCATAACACATAGGGCTTTACCAGTCCTTTGAAATGCTGCATAGCTACCTCCTAATTTTCCATTTTGTGCATAACCTGAATATCATAAGGGTCTATGGTAAGACCTATTTCAATTCCCAACTCGATATTTTCCGTAGTATGCACCTTATAATTTCTGTATTTGCACTGCACCAGATACTCATAATGAACACCTTTAAAAATTTTTGACACAACCTTTCCTACAACTTTGCCCTCTTCCGGTGCCACTATATCCATATCTTCCGGTCTTAAAACTACCTCAATTTCCTCGTTATCCTTAAATCCCTTGTCAACACATTCCCACATTACATCATCAAACTTAACAAGGCAGTCCTTTATCATATTTCCTTCAATAATATTGGATTCTCCAATAAATTCCGCCACAAATCTGTTTTGTGGTTCGTTGTAAATATCAATGGGGGTGCCTATCTGCTGAATAACTCCGTCGTTCATTACAACTATTGTATCAGACATGGTAAGAGCTTCCTCCTGGTCGTGAGTTACAAATATAAAGGTTATGCCTACTTCCTTTTGAATTTTTTTAAGCTCCGTCTGCATATCCTTTCTAAGCTTCGCATCAAGGGCACCTAGTGGCTCATCAAGAAGTAAAATCTTTGGTTCATTAACCAAAGCCCTTGCAATGGCAACTCTTTGCTGCTGCCCTCCTGAAAGGCTTGTTACATCCCTTTTCTCATATCCTTTAAGACCTACTAATTCAAGCATTCTCTTCACTTTTTTATCTATTATATTTTTGTCTGTCTTTTTTAAATTAAGACCGAAAGCTATATTGTCGTACACATTTAAAAATGGAAAAAGGGCATATTTCTGGAATACAGTGTTGATTTCTCTTTTATATGGTGGAATCTTTGAGATATCCTTACCACTTACTAACACCTGTCCGTTACTTGGCTCTTCAAAACCGCCTATTATTCTGAGAATTGTGGTTTTTCCGCAACCACTTGGCCCTAAAAGTGTAAGAAATTCATTTTCATAGATATTTAAGTCAATTCCTCTTAAAACCTGTTGTTCCCCAAAGTTTTTTGAAATATTCTTAAGTTCAATAATTGTATTTCCCATTTTTGCCTCCTTTTTTAATAGTATTGTCGTCTTTTCATTAGCCGGCTGATTATTCAAAGATTTCATCTAAAAACCTTTATCTAAAAACCTTTATCTAAAAACTTTCATCTAAAAACTTGGTGGACTGCTTATCCACAACACTTTTGCACCGTTTTTTGATTTAAGATAATGCTTATATTTTGCCTCGTAGTAAAATGATTCACCTTTTTTTGCCTTAAATGAACGGTTTCCCAAAACTATCTGCACCGTTCCTGACAACACATACCCAAACTCTTCTCCCTCATGGGGATTATCCGGGTATGTAGCTCCACCTGCTTCTAATGTAAGAAGTATAGGCTCCATTATGTTTTTCTGGGCATTTGGTATTATCCACTGAATATTATTTTTTAACTCTTCATCTGTTTTTTCAAAATAATCTTCCTTTGAGAAAACTATCTGCTTGTCCTCATCGTCACTAAAAAAATGCTTTAAATCCGTGCCTAAACACTGCAACACATCTATTAATGTGGCAATAGATGGGGATGTGAGATTATTCTCCATTTGTGAAATAAATCCCTTTGACAATTCTGACCTGTCTGCCAATTCTTCCTGTGTCAGCCCGTTGGCAATTCTTAATTCTTTTATTTTGCTTCCTATATCCATTATATAACTTAATTACCTTCCTTAGTTTTCATAAACTAAACAAAAAGTTTAGTATTTCTAACCCTAGAATACTATATAAAAATATGGTGGGAATGTCAATATAATTGTGGTGGGATGTGAAATTATTTTTGGGATGTGAAATTATTGTGTGGTCGGTTGGATTTGTCTTTTCAAGTTTTTCAATGGTACCCTGTGGAGAGTTGCGTGGAATTTTAGTGCTTCCAACTGCTTTTGGACAGTTGGTTTTTCATTTTCAAACTTTCCAACCGTCCCCCACAGAAAAATAAGTTATTTTGCCATCAAAAAAGCAGTTGAATTGTCCATTTTCAAACATTCAACTGCTTTTTGACATATAACGCTTCCGCTCCGATTCAACCACCATAGTCTAATCACTACAGCACACCTAGCATCTACTAGCCTCTGTTCTGTGCATCTACCAGATTCTTGCTGTGATAAATTTCCCTAAGCTTAGGCTTTTCAATCTTTCCTGTAGCATTTCTAGGTACTTTGGCGAAAATAATCTTTCTAGGTCTCTTATATCTTGGAAGTTCCTTGCAGAACTCATTTATTTCTTCTTCGCTACATTCCGTATCAGGATTTAACTCAATAATGGCTGCTGAAATTTCCCCTAATCGCTCATCTGCCAGTCCAATTACGGCAACATCCTTAATTTTAGGGTGCTTGCTTAAGAAGTTCTCTATCTGTACCGGATATATATTTTCACCACCACTGATAATAACGTCCTTCTTTCTGTCAACAAGATAAATAAAGCCATCCTTATCCATTTCTGCCATGTCTCCGGTATAAAGCCATCCGTCCTTAAGACATTCAGCTGTAGCTTTTTCATCGTTGTAGTAACAAGTCATAACCCCGGGGCCCTTAACAATAAGTTCCCCTACGTCTCCCTGATTAACTTCATTACCTTCAGTGTCAACAATTTTAGCCTGCCAGCCATATCCCGGCACACCAATTGCTCCTACCTTATCAATATTATCAACACCTAAATGTACACAACCCGGCCCAATTGATTCGCTTAAGCCATAGTTGGTGTCGTACTGATGATGTGGAAAATATTCCTTCCATCTCTTAATGAGACTTTGAGGCACAGGCTGAGCACCAATATGCATAAGTCTCCACTGCTTCAAATCATAATCTTCGATTTTAAGCTCACCTCTGTCTAATGCCAGCAAAATATCCTGAGCCCAAGGCACTAAAAGCCATACAATAGTACAATGCTCTTTAGATACTGTTTCAAAAATAGTTTTAGGTGTAACACCCTTTAACAAAACTGCTTTTCCACCGGTAAGAAGACTACCGAACCAATGCATTTTTGCCCCTGTATGATAAAGAGGCGGAATACACAAAAATACGTCATCCTTTGTTTGTCCGTGATGATTCTGTTCAACCTTTGCCGCATGCATAAGGCTTTCGTGATTATGTAAAATAGCTTTCGGAAATCCTGTTGTTCCTGATGAAAAATAAATTGCCGCATCATCCTCATCGGTAATTTTAATATCCGGTGACAATGAAGAACAGTTTGAAACAAGATTATCATAATTTTCTGCAAAAGAAGGGCAATCCCCACCTACATAAAACAAAATTCTCTTTTCATCTATTTCATCTACAATTTCTTCTATACGCCCAATAAATTCAGGCCCGAAGAAAAGAACATCTGTCTCTGAAAGCTCCAGACAATATTTAATTTCATGTTCGTCAAAACGGAAATTCATTGGCACTGCCAATGCTCCTGTTTTTAATATTCCAAAGTAAATAGGCAGCCACTCTAAGCAATTCATCATAAGAATTGCTACTTTATCACCTTTTCTTATGCCTCTGCTAAGTAACAGGTTAGCTACCCTGTTAGCCTTTTCGTTAAATACATGCCATGTTATTTCACGTCTGTACTGCTGACTTAAATCCGGCTGGATTAACTCGTACTCACGCCATGTAACACGCCTTTTCTCCTTTATATCAGGATTAATTTCCACGAGAGCCACATCATTTGCATATTGTATGGCATTTCTCTCTAATAATTCTGTGATAGGCATTTATTTATCCTTCTCTCTTTCTTTATTTCCCTTTAGTTGTAATGGTGCACAGCCATTTAAATAACATTAGAATCCAAACAGTCTTTTGGCATTTTCTCCAAGAATCAGTTTCTTTTCATCATCATTAAGTCCTGTATTGTCAAAGTCTTCCAAAGCCTGTTTCTGGTCGTACCATGGGCTGTCGGTTCCAAACAGTATTTTGTCAGCACCGTGTTTTCTCACCATTCTCACAAACTGCTCATTGCCAAGTCTTACAGGGAACCTTCTGTTTAAGACTACTGCTGTATCCATATAAAATGGAAGACCTGCCAGTTTTTCTTCCACTTCATCCCATAATCTCCATCCACCCATATGTGCCAGAATAAGTTTTTCCGGCTGAATATGTTTCCACAAATTAAGAACCATATCCGGTGTGCAGTGAATAGTATCCGGAAGACCTACATCCTCTCCTGCGTGTACTATTATTCCCAGACCCTTATTTGCTGCATAATCAATGAGCCTTATATATCTCTCATCATCAAAAAATACATGTTGATAATCCGGATGAAGCTTAATTGCCTTAAGCTCCATAGACGCAATATCATCTATGATTTCCTTGTAATTCTCACAGTCGGGATGAATGGCACCAAAGTTAAACACCTTTGTTTCATCCATTTTTTCATTGGCTTTAACTGACAATTCGTTGATTTTTTCAGGTTGTGTAACATTAGTTGCCACAGGGCAAACCACTGACAAATCAATTCCTGCACTTTTAGTGCTGTCAGATAATCCCTGAAACGTAGGGATTCTGGCACATTTAACCTCAAAGCCCTGACCTCTTACGATATCCTCTTCCATATGCTCTATGGCTCTGGCTGCTATCTTGTACGGAAATGTATGGGTATGAATATCAATGATCATTTCAAATTCCTTCTTATTTAAAATTCGTAGCCTCTCTCAAAAGCTGCCACGTTAATATCTATAGTCTTTGGTGGAACAGTTTTCTTAATTACATCAATCCACTGTTCTTTCGGGAAGTCCATTCTCTTTGCAGCAACTCCTAAAATAATAACGTTGAAAACCCTTGGATTGCCCATGGCTAAAGCTTCAGCCTGAGCATCAACGGAAATAACCTTATGTTCCTTTGACAGATTTTCAATAATATTTTCAGGATATTTTGCCACTCCCGTAACTACAGGCATAGGGTCGATTCTCTGATCATTAACAATAATAACCCCATCCTTTTTTAAGTAGTGAGCATATCTTAAAGCCTCTAATCTTTCAAAAGCAATCAGTACATCTGCCTGACCTTCCTCCACTATAGGCTCTGCTACCTTTTCTCCATATCTTACATATGTTACAACGCTTCCTCCACGCTGTGCCATTCCGTGAACTTCTGATAATTTTACATCATATCCTGCGGCTACTGTAATTCCCCCTAAAATTCTGCTGGTAAGGAGAGTACCCTGACCACCAACGCCTACTATCATAATATTCCTTGTTTCTGCCATGATTATTCTCCTTTCTTTTTAAGTTCTATAGCTCCAAACTTACAATTGCTCATGCAAAGTCCACAGCCGTTACACATTGTTCCGTCAATTGCCACTGTTCCATCTTCCTTTTTAGTCATGGCAGGACAACCCGGAACTAAACACTGTCCGCATTTAACACATTTTTCAGGTATTGTATAACATTTTCCCTTAGGAACAAATGACTTAAGAAGTGCACATGGTGACTGGGAAATAATAACTGAAACCTCATCCCTTGCAACTTCTTCCTTAACTACCTTGGTTAATTTATCAACATCAAAAGCATCAACTACTTCAACATGTTTAACTCCCAATGCATGACATAAATCCACAAGATCAACTGCATATGCCGGCTCACCGTCTAGTGTTTTTCCTGTTGCCGGATGATCCTGATGTCCTGTCATTCCTGTTGTTGAATTATCCAAAATAATAACTGTACCTGTAGCCTTGTTATAAACCATGTTCATAAGTGAATTTACACCTGTGTGAAGGAATGTAGAATCACCAATTACGGCTACCCAGTTTTTAATGTAATCTTTTCCTTTTGCCTTCTCCATGCCGTGAAGAGTTGAAATACTTGAGCCCATACAAAGAGTTGTATCAACTACTGCCAACGGGTTTACAGCACCTAATGTGTAACATCCAATGTCACCTGCCGCATGAATTCTTAACTTCTTAAGAACGGAATATGTACTTCTGTGAGGGCATCCCGGACAAAGAATAGGTGGTCTTGCAGGAGCCTCATTTGAAGCTTTAACCTCAATTGTTTCACCTAAAATCTTCTCTCTTAACATATTGGCACTGTACTCGCCCTGAATTGTAAATAAATTTTTGCCGTCACATTCAATGCCCATTGCCTTAACCTGTTCTTCAATTACAGGTTCAAGCTCTTCCACAATTACAAGTCTGTCAACCTTTGACGCAAAATCCTTTATAAGCTTCTTTGGAAGAGGATGTACCAATCCCAGCTTCAATACTGAAGCCTCAGGTAAAACTTCCTTAACATACTGATAAGGTATTCCACTTGTAATAATTCCTATTTTTGTGTCATTATATTCTACTTTATTAATATCTAATGTATTAGCATCCTCAGCCATTCTGTTCATACGCTGTTCAACAAAAACGTGACGTTTAATGGCATTAGCAGGCATCATAACATTCTTTGCAATATTTCTCTCGTAAGGCTTATCATCAACCTCTACTCTATCCTCTAAATTAACAATACCCTGGGAATGAGCAATTCTTGTAGTTGTTCTTAAAATAATCGGTGTATCGTATTCCTCTGATAACTCATAAGCTCTCTTTGTAAATACCCTTGCTTCCTCACTGTCTGACGGTTCAATAACCGGAATCATGGAAGCACGTCCAATCATTCTTGTATCCTGTTCATTCTGTGAGCTGTAAATACCCGGGTCATCGGCTACAACAACCACCATACCACCATTTACTCCAATATACGCTCCTGAGTAAAGAGGGTCTGCTGCCACATTAAGACCTACCATTTTCATCATACACATAGATCTGCAGCCTGCCATGGATGCTCCTATGGCTACTTCCGCTGCCACCTTTTCATTAGGTGCCCATTCTGCATAAACCCCATCATACTTAACAATATTTTCACTTATCTCTGTACTAGGTGTTCCCGGATAAGCTGATGTTACCTTAACTCCGGCTTCATAAGCTCCACGGGCAATAGCTTCGTTACCTAGCATAATAGTCTGCTTGCTCAATATCTTCTCCTACCTCTCTTGAATAAATGTATCGCAATAACACTTTTTATTGCTTTAAAGTAATAAACTTAATTATAATTTATCCTGCATTATAAGTCAATGTATCAAGTTGACCATATCTGTAAAAAGGCTATTCCTTCTAATGCGGGAATCACGTATATTAAATTTCCCACAGCTTTTACTATCTTCACAGCTATCAACAACAAAAATATAAGTGATATAGCGACACACATTCCCGCTAATTTAATTTCAAATTTGCTTATTATTAAAAAATCAGAAAATCTCATATCCTATTATTTACTACTGCTTTAAATGCTCTTTAGCTGTTGTTTCTGTTTTTTCATTGTAACATTCAAAGATTTCGTCAAGTTCCTTATCACTTTGCTTCTTTGTAAACAGGCTGATTATAGGAACGATTATAAGTCCACCTACCATGGCTATAACACCTGAATTAATTGATGACTTAAATACATAACCAAGAACTGTCCCCCAGCCTGTAATATCTATTCCTGCCAAAGTTATTATAAGCTGGATAACTGCAATGGAGCACCCCCAGATGTAACAAACTACTGTAGCTGTTTTCGTAATGCCCTTCCAGTATAAACCATAAAGGAATGGTGCCAAAAATGCCCCTGCAAGAGCTCCCCATGAAACACCCATCATCTGTGCAATAAATGTAACTTCCGGATGTGCATCCTTAAATATAGCTATAACTGCTGAAACAAGGATAAAGAACACAATAAGTAATCTCATTAACGTAACCTGTTTCTTTTCTGTAATTTCCTTTTTGCATGCCGGCTTTATAACGTCTAAAGTAAATGTTGAACTTGATGTAAGTACCAGTGAAGAAAGGGTTGACATTGATGCAGACAATACAAGTACAATAACCACTGCAATTACAATAGAAGGTAATGTAGAGAGCATGGTAGGAATAATAGTGTCAAATAAAGGCTTTCCTGTAGCTTCATTAATGGTTATTTTATCACTGTACAATCTTCCAAATCCACCTAAGAAGTAGCAGCCTCCGGCTACAATAATGGCAAATACTGTAGAAATTACAGTTCCCTTATGTATATCTTTTTCACTTTTAATGGCATAAAATTTTCCTACCATTTGTGGAAGTCCCCATGTTCCAAGAGATGTAAGGACTACTACAAACAAAAGTGCCAATGGATCAGGTCCTAAAAATGATGAATAAGCTCCCTGCCATCCTGCATCTCCTGTGATAGCTGAAAGATTTTTTGTTGCATTAACCAAACCGCCATTATCTACAAGAACTGCACCTATAACAGCACATATACCAAACAGCATGATAATGCCCTGAATAAAATCATTAATGGCTGTTGCCATATATCCGCCAAATATTACATATACACCGGTAAGCACTGCCATTACTGCAATAACTACCCAGTATGGAATATCAAAAACCAGACCAAACAAGCTGGACAATCCGTTATACAATGATGATGTATATGGAATTAAGAATATAAATACTATAATTGATGCAGCCACCTTAAGTGGTGTTGAGTTAAATCTCTTACCAAAGAAATCAGGCATGGTTTTTGCATCAATATGCTGTGTCATAACTCTTGTTCTTCTTCCTAATACGTTCCATGCAAGAAGTGAACCAATAAAGGCATTTCCAAGACCTGCCCATGTGGAAGCCAGTCCAAAATTCCATCCAAACTGTCCTGCATATCCAACGAAAATAACCGCTGAAAAGTATGAAGTACCAAAGGCAAATGCTGTAAGCCATGGGCCTACCGAACGTCCTCCAAGAACAAATCCATTTACATCTGTTGTGTGTCTTCTGGTGTAAAATCCCACAAATATCATTATGGCAAAAAACACTACCAGCATAATGGAACATAATGTAACTGTTGTCATTTTAATTCCCTCCAAATTATTATGTGAATATATTTCCGTGGCTTTAAAGCGTTGAACTTTAAACCGTTACGCTTTAAAGTAGTAAAGCAATTATATAAAAAAAGAAACTGCTTGTCAACAACTGGTTTTGTCAACAGGCAGTTCCTAAACTACTTACTGTATTTCTTTTCAATATCTGTTATCATATCCACCCTTCTTGCATGTCTTCCGCCTTCAAATTCAGTTCCGAAAAACTCATCAAGAATCATCTTTGCCAGTTCAGTTCCAACTACACGGGCACCAAAAGCTATAATATTAGCATTATTATGCTGTTTTGTAAGCTTTGCTGAATAAGGCTCGCTGCAAACAGCTGCTCTTACTCCCGGAACCTTATTGGCACTCATGGATATTCCAATTCCCGTTCCACAAATAAGTACACCGTAATCAACTTCCTTAGAAACTACTGCTTCTCCTACTTCCTGACCCTTACTTGGATAATCGCATTTAATTATTTCACCGTTTTCATCGTAATTAGTTCCGTAATCAACACATTCATATCCTTTTTCTTCCATATATTTCAACAATTCATTTTTCAAATCAATTGCTGCATGGTCGCATCCAAATCCAATTTTCATTTTATTTTCCTCTTTTTTAATAATATATTTGTATTTTCATTTTAACCAGTACGGTATTATATGTCAAATCCATAATGGAATGCTTGATTTTCTTTTCATAAGTTATATACTATTAATACAATACAATGTTAAATGAGGGAGCGCTGTTTAAATATGAAAATTAAAAAACTTCTTTGGGGGATTTTTTTTGTTTTTTTTCTAATCATATTGATTTTTTCCGGATACAAAATAATCTCTATTTTTTTTGACAACGGTGGCAATGTTGATAAATATATTGAAGAAACATCCACTATAACAAAGGAAAGTGAAAGTGATTCCATGGCTGATAATCATGGTATTAAATGGTCATCCCTTAAGAAAGCCAACGATGATATATACGCATGGATTTACATTCCAAACACTAATGTGGATTATCCCATTGTTCAGTCTTCAGTTTATGAGTCTGACACTCTTTACCTAGACCATAACATAGACAAGAAGCCTGACATAGCCGGTGCCATTTTTTCAGAGCGTGCCAACAGAAAGGATTTTTCTGACCCTGTGACGGTTATTTATGGTCATAACATGAAAAATGGTTCTATGTTTAAAACTCTCCACAGTTTTGAAGATGCTAAATTTTTCAAAAAAAATAAATTTATTTACATATATACGGAAAAACGTAAACTTACCTATAAGATATATTCGGCGTATGTATACGATGACAGACATATATTAAATTCATTTAATTTTGAAGATAAAAAGATATTTAAAAAATATTTAAAGTCTACCCAAAATCCACAATCCCTTACAAAAAATACCCGTAAGGTGGATTTAAACACCGACAGTAAGGTACTGACTCTTAGCACCTGCACTAACGGTGCCGCAAACACACGATATTTAGTACAAGGAGTATTAATTAAAGATGAGCAGACAAAGTAACGATTTATATAGCAATATAGAATTAGTGCCTGATGATTATTCAGATGATAAGCAGGCTGATTCAGGTAATAGTGCCACTAATTTAGAAGATGAACAGGTTACCTCCAAAGGCGAACATCACAGCAGTCACCACTCAGGTTGCGGACATCACTCCAGTGGCTCCCACCATCCAGGGAGTGGGCATCATTCCGGTCACCATCATCATAGCCACTCCTCTAGTAGAAAAAGTGGCTCTAAGAAAAAGAAAAAATGGAGCAGGAAGAAAAAATTCTTCGTTATATTGCTCTTGGTGATTTTATTTTTAATTCTTGCACTTTTAACTACTTTTGGAGTAATGCATTATTTAGGCAAAAAATCCTTACTGGGAAATGAGGCAGTTGCCCTTACTCTTCCTGAGGATATTAACTATGACGATATTGAAGGCGACGGCAAAACCATAGAATACAAGGGACACACTTACGAGTTTAACAGTAACATTGCAAGTATTTTGTTTATGGGTGTTGACCATGATGAGTTTAAAGATGATGCCGTTCCATCTACAGCAGGACAAGCTGATGCCCTGTATCTTATGACCTATAATATTTCCACCGGAAAAATTAAGGTTTTAGCCCTTAACCGTGATATTATGACTGATATCAGCAGATATGACAGTGAAGGTAATTATTATGATACGGCGACTAAACAGTTATGTCTTGCTTATGCATATGGAGACGGAAAAGAATTAAGTGCCAAAAATCAGGCTATGGCAGTGGAACGTTTTATTTACAACATTCCAATTAATACATACTACGCCATTGATTTTTCATCCCTTAAAATATTAAATGATGATATCGGTGGTGTCACGTTAACACCTGAGTACACCTTTTCCTCCTTCACCAAAGGGCAAAAAATTACTCTGAAAGGTGAAACTGCCGAACAGTTTGTAAGATACAGAAATACAAATCTGTTAGATGACAACCTACGACGTATGAGTTGCCAGAAGCTGTACCTTAACAGTTTTGTCAGTCAGCTTTTGCCATCATTAAAAAAAGATATTAACGTTCCGCTAAAATTGTACAAAGATTCATCAAAGTACACAGTAACAAATTTAGATGCCAATATTATGGTATATTTGGCATCGACTCTGGCAACTAACTATTCCGGGCTTAACATTACTTCCATTAAAGGCAAGTATGTAGAGAAGAAAGATGACCGGTTTGCTGAGTATAAAATCAATAAAACTGATTTATTCGAGAAAATATTAGATATTTATTATATAAAAACTCGTTAATATGTTGCTTTTTTGTTGATTTATTGTATAATTACTTAATAGTATCAAATTTTGTATATGGGAGGTCTACTTATGAAAAGAAAGTTTATTGCTTTGTTTATTACTTTAGTTTTAACATTTGCTTTTTCTGCTAACTGTTTTGCTCTTCCGAGTCCAACAGAGAAACCTATCAAGCCGACAACATCACAGACTGTTACAGTTAAACCGGCTAGCGATAAGGATGGCAATTGGTCAAAGGGTGATAAGAAAGGTCTTACTTTTGTAACAAACGTTAAGCTTGATAAGAATACAACTATTTATGTTGATGGTAAGGTACTTGATGCATCAGATTATGTTGTAAAGAATAATAAAATTATTTTATCAGCTGACTTTTTAGCAAGTCTTTCATGTGGTAAACACACACTTACAGTTAAAACAAGTATAGGTACAGCAAGCTGCGATTTCTATATTTCTGAAAACGGCGAAACTGTAGCACCTAACAATAAAAGTGTTTCACCAAAGACAGCTGACAATGGCAATTATGTTCTTATTCCTGTAGCATTAATTTCAGCTTTATTCCTTGGAATTATGCTTTTAGGAAGAAAAAGAATTACAGAATAATTGATTCATACTTAAATCAAAAACAGTGAAGTGTTCATGGCTTCACTGTTTTTTTGTTTTTGTAAATGCCCCGGTAAATAATTTTATATGATACTTCATTTTTTCAACAACTTAGTTTAATAACAGAATTCTGCCTTACACGTAAAAAAACCTTTCGTCATGATTATCATAACGAAAGGTTTTCTTATGCCGGCGACCGGAATCGAACCGGTACTGTGTTGCCACAACAGGATTTTAAGTCCTGCGCGTCTGCCAGTTCCGCCACGCCGGCGTTTATTAATGAAATAATCATTAATATAATGGGCAGAGGTGGATTCGAACCACCGAAGCAAGTTGCAGCAGATTTACAGTCTGTCCCCTTTGGCCACTCGGGAATCTGCCCATTCACAATATATATTTATATCACATTACTTAAAAAAGTGCAACAACATTTATTACATATTCCAAATTATTTCCATTATATTCACCAAATCTTTTTCTTTTTCATTTTAATCTTTGACACAAAGCTATATTGATACTATACTGTTTATAATCCAGAGGCAAATATAGGAGAACAATACTACAAAATGAATAAGAAAAAATTATTTTGGGGTGTAACCTTTATTGTAGCAGTTATTGTTTGTGTAATTTGCGGTTATAAAATCATTTCCTACTTTCTAAGTGACGGTGGAAATTCCGCAGAATACATTAATCCTGAAACAGAAACGAATACTGCCACTTTGGTTAATACCGTAGAAAATCACAATATAAACTGGGTTAAGTTGCAGGAAAAAAATTCCGACGTTTATTCATGGATATATATTCCTAACACTAACGTTGATTATCCTGTAGTACAGCCGGGTAAAAATTTATCTGATGACTTTTATCTTAACCATAATGTAAACAGGGAAAACGAATTTGCCGGTGCTATTTATACGGAAAAGCAAAATGCAAAGGATTATTCCGACCCTGTAACCGTATTATACGGGCATAATATGCTTAACGGTTCTATGTTTAAGTCACTTCATAAATTTGAAGATGCTAAGTTTTTTAAGAAAAACAAATATATCTATATTTATATGCCAAATCACCGTTTAACCTATAAAATTTATGCAGCTTATGTATACGATGACAGACATATTCTTAATGCCTTTAAGCTTAGCGACAAAAAAGTTCTAAAAAAATATTTTGAATATACCACAAATCCGAATTCTCTTTCAAAAAATATCAGGAAAGTGTCTCTTGATATAAACAGTAAAATAATAACACTTAGCACTTGCACCAATGGTGCTGAAAATACACGATATTTAGTACAGGGGGTTTTAATTAAGGATGAGCAAACCAATTAATTCTTTAACTGAGGACAAAGATTTAGAAAATTTAAGCAATGCCGGGGATAATACAGATAACACTGTTTCCCACAATTTAGACAAAGAAGAAAGTAGTACTGAAAAAGAGGTTAGTGATGCTCACTCCTCACACCATCATCACCAACATTATCATCACAATACCGATGTAATTCATGATAATGGCGATGGTGAAACTTTTGAGGTTGATTGGGATACAATTGAAAGAAATTACAAGCACAGACATCACCATCGTTCTCATTCATCCGGGGAATCAGATGATAAAGCTTCTGATATATCTCATTCAAGTGATAATCACAAATTTAATAAGGGGCATCTTTCAAGAGGAAACAGCAAAACAAATAATAAGAAAAAACGCATGAGCAAAAAGAAGAAGATTTTTCTTGGCATATTAATCTTTTTACTGTGTGTTATTCTGGGAATTGTAGTAACATTTTTCGTAATGAGATATTTAGGTCAGAAAAAACTTCTTAACTATGACAATGTTAATATGAGTTTCCCTAAGGATATTGATTACGAAAATAATGGACGTATTGTTTATTACAATGGTCATACATATGAATTTAATGATAATATTGCAAGTATACTGTTTATGGGTATCGACAAACGTAAATTAGTAGACGATGCAGTAGCAGCAACAGCCGGTCAGGCGGATGCACTTTATTTATTAACATATGATACCTCTAACGGACATATTAAAGTTCTGTGTTTAAACAGAGATACCATGTCAGAGGTTATCAGATACAATGCTGCCGGCAAATATTACGATACAGAAACAAAACAAATTTGTCTTGCTTATGCTTATGGCGACGGTAAAACCACCAGTGCGGAAAATCAGGTTACTGCCGTGGAAAGATTAATATACAACATTCCAATTAATGCTTACTATGCTATCGACCTTTCTGCTATTAAAGTAATAAATGACGATATTGGTGGGGTTACGGTAACACCTGAGTATACTTTTGGAAGCTTTACAAAGGGACAATCCATTACCTTAAAAGGTGATTTAACAGAGGAGTTTGTACGACACAGGGATACAACCCTGCTTGATGACAACCTAAGACGTATGTCATGTCAGAGGCTATATCTTAATTCCTTTACTTCTCAGATTGTGCCCGCGATAAAGGATGACTTTACTTTGCCACTTAAGCTTTATCAGGATAGTTCTGAATACACGGTTACCAACATAAATCCTAATATTATGACTTATTTGGCATCATCCCTTGCCACTAACTATTCAGGACTTAACATGATAACCACCAAAGGTGAATATAAAATGGTAACAGGGGATGCTTCTGCTGAGTTTAAGTTAGACAAAAACGACTTTTTTGAAAAGATACTTGATATATATTATAATAAAATCAAATAATAGATTTAGTTTTGTTATAAAAAATATTTGATTTTTAATTTCATTAATGTATAATGGTATAAGATATTAGAAAGATTTTAGTTATGGAGGTTAAACTTATGAAAAAGAATTTACTTGCTTTATTAGCTACATTGATATTGACTTTTGCATTTTCAGTAAACTGTTTCGCAGCTGTAAGCCCATCAGCAACTGTTATCCCAACTGATGAGGAAGTTACAACAGGTAACGGTGGTGGTGGAAACACTTCACAGACATCACCAAAAACAGGTGCTAACATTGCTTTAGGTTTTGTTGCTGTTGTTTCAGCAGCCGGCGTTGCATTAGTATCAAAGAAGAAATTTTCAGAGGCTGAATAATTTAATTTTAATATAAAAAATAGTTCCAACATTTTGTTGGAACTATTTTTTATATTATATACTTCTGTACACAACTGCACTTTGACCGGGAACACGTATATGAATATGTCCGTCTTCCTGAGCTGTTTTTATCCTTCCACAGTTATAGAACTCTCTTGACGTCTCTATAAGTCTCTCCCATACTGTATCATCTTCCTTTCCAAGAATTAGAACCGGAATATTTATCTCCATATCACCATTAGAAGTATTTATGGCAGTGACCACAGCATCCTTATCATCAAAACGTCCATAACATACTAGATCTTGGTTACTTGCAAGTGGTTTGTAGGAACCTGTTTTTAGCACTTTATTATGTCTGTGAAGGGCAATTGCTTCTCTGTAAAATTCCATTATTTCCAGATTTTCTTTCCCCCATGGGTAGGTTCTTCTGTTATCCGGATCAGTCCATCCACAGACTCCCGCCTCGTCACCGTAATACAAGGTTGGTGCTCCCGGAAGAGTCATCTGCATTATTACACCCTGCTTAAAAATGGCTTCGTTGATATTCTCCTGTGCCGCTTTTGTTCCGGATGTTGCCACACGACCTACCATTTTGTTAGTTCTTGTTAAAAACCTTGAATGGTCATGATTAGACAATTCGTTCATGGCAACTAACGACGATTCCGTCTGAAGTCTTGATAAAAAATACTTTATGGCATGATTAAAAGCCTCAGCATTTCCCAGCATCGAAGGATTTGAATTATCAGAATGCTTATCCACACCTGTAAGAAACCATGATACAGGATCCATAAATCCGTCATAGTTCATTACCGTATCCCACTGGTCTCCCCTCAGCCATGCATTTGCATCACCATAATGCTCCGCCAAAATAATTGCATTAGGATTTGCCTCTTTTACGGCTTTTCTAAACTTTCTCCAAAACTGATGGTTAAACTCCTCGCTATGTCCTAAATCTGCTGCCACATCCAATCTCCAGCCGTCTACATTATAAGGAGGTGATACCCATTTTCTACCTATGTTAAGAATATATTCACATAGTTTTTCGCTTTCCTCATAGTTAAGCTTTGGCAATGTGTCAAATCCCCACCAGCCCTCATAACTTCCGTTATCCGGCCAGCTTTCATTTCCAAATTTGAAAAAGGAACTGTAAGGGCTATCCTTAGATTCATAGGCTCCCGGGTGGTAATTTTTATTTCCCCGATATATTCCCTCTCTGTCCATCCATTTATTAAATGAACCGCAGTGGTTGAAAACACCGTCTATAATTACTTTTATTCCCTTTTCATGGGCTTTTTTTACCAGTTTAATAAATAATTTATTACTTTCCGCAAGATTTTCTAAATCAGTTGTTCTGATTTTGTACTTATCTGCAGAAAAATTATTTGATGCATAATGGGCTACTGTACCCCCACCGTCATTTACTATTTTTCCAAAATGAGGGTCAACAAAGTCATAATCCTGAATATCATACTTGTGATTAGAAGGCGAAACAAAAATAGGATTAAAATATATTACCTCAATTCCTAATTTGCTTAAATAATCAAGTTTGTCTATTACCCCTTGAAAATCTCCTCCATAAAACTGCCGTGTCCCATCTACTGCCGAAGGCTCGCTCCAGTTATCCACATGGGACACACCCCGTCCAATATATATATACTCATCATTTACCACATCGTTGGACTTATCCCCATTGCAAAAACGGTCAACCATAATCTGGTACATTACTGCACCCTTTGCCCAATCCGGTGTGGTAAATCCGGGAGTAAACTCAAACTCCCACTCATTTGAACAATACTCACTTGCACCTGATGCATCATAAAATAAAATCTTACGACTATCCGCTACCTTAAAATGGTATCTCACCAGTTTTTCCGGCAACGCAAGACTTACGCTGAAATAGTCGAAACTTCCTTCATGCTTTTCACAACACATCCTCATTTCTGTATTTCTAATACATAAAAAAGCCTCATTTACTTCCCCTGCTGCCGTTCTAAGAACAAATGTATATATGCCTTTTTCTTCGTCATATCTTAAAAACCTTTGTGTTCCATCGTGAAATAAAGCTTCTTTCCGTCTGTTCATCTTATAAAACCTTCTTTTCTAGAATAATGCCTCAAATTCTTCCTGACCGATTTTTTCCTTCTCCATTAAGAGATTTGCAGAAGCATGAAGCTGTTCCATATAATCTTTTATTATTGCTTTAGCCTTTTCGTAGCAATCTTCTACAATGTCACGGACTTCCTGATCAATAGCTGATGCAGTATTTTCCCCATATCCCTTTGAATGTGCCAAATCTCTTCCGATAAATACATCATCTGAATCGTCATCGTAATTAATAAGTCCAAGCTTCTCTGAAAATCCGTATTTAGTAACCATGGCTTTTGCCGTAGCCGTAGCCTGCTTAATATCCTGAGATGCACCTGTTGTAACATCATCTAAAATAAGTTCTTCAGCAATACGTCCGCCTAAACTTACCATAATATCCTGAATCATTTTTCCTCTTGTTAAGAACATTTCGTCTTTTCCCGGAAGAGGCATAGTGTAACCTGCTGCCCCTGCACCTGTAGGAATAATGGAAACTGTATGAACAGGTCCCACATCCGGAAGTACATGGAAAAGAATTGCATGACCTGATTCATGGTATGCAGTAATTCTCTTTTCTTTTTCAGATATAATTTTGCTTCTCTTTTCCTTACCAATTCCAACTTTAATCATTGCCTTATTAATTTCTTCCTGGGTAAGAAATGCCTTTCCTTCCTTGGCAGCAAGAATTGAAGCTTCATTTAAAAGATTTTCCAGATCAGCTCCCGTAAATCCTGATGTGATCTGTGCTATCTGCTGTAAATCAACATCGTCACCAATAGGCTTATTCTTGGCATGAACTTCCAAAATCTCTTTTCTTCCTTTAACGTCAGGTCTTCCAACCATAACTTTTCTGTCAAAACGTCCCGGTCTTAAAATAGCCGGATCTAATATGTCCACACGGTTTGTTGCAGCCATAACGATAATTCCCTCGTTAACACCAAAACCATCCATTTCAACTAACATCTGGTTAAGTGTCTGCTCACGTTCATCGTGTCCACCACCCATACCTGTTCCACGTCGTCTTGCAACGGCATCAATTTCGTCAATAAATACAATACATGGTGCATTTTTCTTTGCTTCCGCAAATAAATCTCTTACTCGTGATGCACCTACACCTACAAACATTTCCACAAAATCAGAACCTGAAATAGTGAAAAACGGAACCTTTGCCTCTCCTGCAGTTGCTTTAGCCAAAAGAGTTTTACCTGTTCCCGGAGGTCCCTCTAAAAGTACACCCTTAGGGATTCTTGCCCCAAGATCAATGTATTTTTTAGGATTCTTAAGGAAGTCAACTATTTCTTCCAATTCCTCTTTTTCTTCTTCTAAACCGGCAACCTTTGAGAAATCCATGTTTTTGATATCAATAACCATCTTTGCACGGCTTTTTCCAAAGTTAGCCATTTTACCACCGCCACCATTAGCGTTGGCGTTCATCATCATAAAAACAATTAATACCACAACTCCTAAAAGAATCATTGGCAAAACAGTTGTAAGAAAAATGCTGTCCCTGCTTACATCCTCTAAATAAGGTCGGATGTCTGTTCCAACATTATTGTTGATTTCCTCAATATCATCAGATACTTTATTTACATCTGAAACATAAATACTTTTTGTCTCGTCATTTTTTAATTTAACAATAATCTTTCCTGTAGGAATTTCCTTATTCTGTTTTATGGTGATTTCACTGACATTTTTATTTTTCATGTCATTTAAGAAATCTTTGTATTTATAGTCGCTGGTTATAAGACTTCCACCGATATTATAAAGTACGTATCCAATAACTAATATCAGAACCACAATATATATCTTTGAAAGACTACCCCTTTTTAATGTGTTCAAATCTGCCTCCTTAAATGTATTATAATTCTACTATTCCAATATATGGTAAATCCCTGTAGCTCTGATCGTAATCAAGACCATAGCCTACTACGAATTTGTCTTCAATTTCAAATCCTACGTAATCAACGTTTACGTCATCTACTTCTCTTCTATCCGGCTTATCTAACAATGTAGTAACCTTAAGACTTGCAGGCTTTCTCTCTTTTAACATAGGAATAAGTCTGCTTAATGTATTTCCTGAGTCAATTATGTCTTCCACAACAATAACATCAAGACCTTCAATGCTTTCATCTAAATCCTTTTTAATTGTAATGGTTCCTGAGCTTTCAGTTCCTGAGCCGTAGCTTGAAACACTCATAAAATCCAGTGTTACCGGAACTGTTATTCTCTTTGCCAGTTCACATGTATAAAAAACACTTCCCTTTAAAATGCAAATTAATCTTATTTCCTTTTTGGCATAATCCTTACTTATCTGAGCTGCCAGTTCCCTGATTCTTTTGTCTAACTTTTCCTCACTAATGTACTCTGCTATTTTGTGTCTCATAGTATTACTCCTTATTTTTATAATTTATTCTTATAATGTTCTTTGTTTCCGGTGTAACCTTATAATATGCACTGATTCTATATCCCGGAATCCACACAATATGGTTTCCGTCAGCTAACAGCGGCATGGTATCTCTATCCTCTTTTTTTATTTTTTCATTAATAAAATATTCCTTGAGTTTTTTCTTCCTGCCGTTATCATCAATTACAATGTAATCACCCTTAGCTCTTGTTCTCAGAATTAACTTATCTATTTTATCATAATCAAGCCATTTCGTATATACTAATTCCTTTATATTTTCCCTGTTAAATCCATTATTTTCACTAACAATTTCTACTGTGTCGTCTTTAAAAATCCTGCCCTTATCAATTAGGACTTTTTCCTTGAAATCCTGCTGTTTATTTTCAGCTTTTTTTATTATAACTCCGTCATATTCCTTTACTGCAATAAGATTATATGGAAGATTTATTTTTTTTGAAACCTGACTTTTAAATAATGTGGCAACGTCCCTTACATGAACATCCATTATGTCCTTAAGGCAGCCTGCCTGATTTTCAATAACCCGCCTTATAACCTGATTTTTAACAGCGGGATGGAGAAATTCTCCCTCATTTAAAATTAAATTACCCTTTACATATTTTTTATATTCTGCATCAACCTGCTGCTCCATATAATCATTAATTTCACTTAATTTTTCAGCCGCATTTACAATATTATATTCAGCTTTTTTATTTATATTTTCTTTTATATAGGGCAAAAGCTCCAATCGGATTTTATTTCTTGTATATTCTGTAGATTTATTTGTTATATCCATACAATAACTAATGTTTAAACTGTCTAAATATGCTTCAATTTCTGCCCTTGTTACACAAAGAAGCGGTCTCACAATCTTGTCTCTTTGTACCGGAATGCCTGTCATTCCCTTAATTCCCGTGCCTCTGAACATATTAAACAGTATTGTTTCACTATTGTCATTTAAATTGTGTGCCACTGCGATTTTATCAGACTTTAGTTCATTTGCCAGCTCATAAAAAATTCTGTATCTTTCCCTTCTGCCGGCTTCCTCCTCCGACATACCGGTTTTCTTTACTATTTCAGGCACATTAATATGGTATGGAAAAAAAGAGAGATTTTCCTTTTCACAAAATTCTTTCACAAAGTTTTCGTCTTCCAGGGCATCCCCTCCCCTTATTCCGTGATTAACATGTACCACATAAAGTTTAAGATTTAATCTATGTTTTAGTTTACATAAAACTGTAAGCATACAAATGGAGTCAGCGCCTCCTGAAACTCCCAGTATGACGCTGTCTCCACTGTCAAATATTCTATTTTCTTTTATAAATTTAAAAACCTTTTCAACCATATTTCTAATATACTTTATGGTGGTTTTTCTGTCAAATATATATAGTTCATTTAGTTTCCTCCATAATGTAACGCCCCCTCCCTTCGGTCAGCGGCAATTCGTCGGAAACATTCCCATAAATGAACTTCGTTCATTTAGTTTCCTCCTCCTCCAATTTTTTCCCATATTCCGGTACAAAGCACCGTCATGTCATCCTTCGGGATTCCATCTGTCATTGCCAGTGTCCTGCTTAAAATATGTAATGCCATTTCTCTTGGACTTGAAGTATTTATTTCCATAATCAAACGTCCCATTGCCTCCTCCTTATCTTCACATTTCAGGGCATCCACAATGCCATCCGAAATCATTATTACAAAATCTCCATCATATAATTTTTTTGTTATTGCCTCTACATCCACCTCCTGAAACACTCCCATGGGAAGGGATGTGGATTTGATACATTCCACCCAGCTTCCTCTTTTAATATATGTGCACGCCGCACCCAGTTTTAGAAACTGACAAATACCGGAATACTGGTCTATTAATGCCATATCCACCGCAGTAGGCTCCTGCCACTGATTTCCTGCAAGAAGTATTGAATTAATCAGTTTAAGTGACGTACTTTCAGAAAAACCGCTTTCAGACAAATGTTCAAGCATATCAATTATCATCTCACTGTATTGTTTGGCTTTCTTTCCTGAGCCCATCCCATCACATATACTCATAAATGTCTGTCCCGTATTCATTTCCATCACTGTAAAGTTATCCCCGGAACATTCTTCATCTTCCCTTGTTCTTCTTGCTGTTCCGCTAATTGTCATAAAATTAACTTCCTCAAAGAAACAATACTGACTAAAATCCTCTCTTAAATCCATTATGTTCTCCTTAGATGCCCGCATTTTCTTTCCTAAGGCTTCAGACACAACATTTTCCATTAATTCTACTTTTATGTCTCCTTTAGCCCTTTTCTTTGCCATCATGCGAACCTCCAGCCGTCCTTTTCCATTTTCATTAATGGATATTTTTCTGGTAAGTATTTTTCTTTCTCTTAGCTTATGCTTTAAATAGTCATTCATTCCAAACAAAACCTTTGTTTCATCATACATGGGTTTGGTATAATACTCCAAAAGTTTTGCCATTTCATTTAGCTGTATCGCCATTGCCTCCCTGGTTTCCAACATTTTGTTGTACCAAAGATAATTCAATCTGGCCCTTTCCAAATACTGTATCTGCCCATTTTCACACCCTCTGCATATATTTCCTTCAATTTCTCTCTCAATTACCCCCTCCATAGGAATTTCCTGATTCCGCTCAAAGGCTGACATTTTCTTTATTTCCGTTGCCAGACTTTTAAAAGCCTCAGATGTTCTTATCATTCCCTCATTCTTTTCATTTTCCAGATTCTTGTAATCTCCGGGATAATTTTTGTCTCTTGGGTAATAATACATAACCTTTTTTACAAAGTATGTAAATATTATGGTGGTTGACCATGTAAGCATTACTATAGGAACTAATCCATATAACTCCCGCTTAACCATTCCATTCATAGCCCAGTCCATTGCTTCCACAGCCGTTGCTACTATAGATACTATTACCGCCGCAATATATGGATTGTATTCGGCCACTCCTTTTTTATATCCGCTTACACACAAGCCTGTTGTTGCCATCATTGTTCCATATTTTATTGCTGCTAATAATCCCCCCCACTTAAATATAGTAACTACCATTATGGGCCATGCCACAAAAGGTAAAAATTTTACTATGCATAGCGCACTGTAGTAGCTTTCTGCTATAGGAAAAAATCCAAGCATTGGGACTATGCAGGTTCCCACTCCTATCATTAGTAGAAAAAATAATTTGAGTATTTTTCGGCTCATTACTCCCTCCTTGCTTATTTTTTACACAAGAAAGTATACCCCCTGTCAAAGTTTTTTTTTGTCAAAATAAAGGCTGATAATCCTTATAATTTTCGACATCAACTTAAAAAGGTTCCAAGGACTGCTAATTAGTAACATCCTCGAAACCTTTTAATTTATTCTTCCGGCTTAATAATAACCTCATTAGGATAAAGCAATCCTAACTTCCTTGCCATCTCTTCTATATAACTGTCAGTCTTTACATATTCTTCTCTTTCCTTTAGTTCCTCTGACAGCTGTAATTCCTTTTCATACTTCTTCTGTAGCTTGCTTTCCTGTGCTTTTAGTTCATTTAAGGTTTTGTACTGGTTGTACATTTGTATGCCCATTACTATACAAAAAGCAACTACCACAAAAGATATGGAAAGTATCATTCTTTTACTCTTTATTCTTTTTTGCCTTATGGTGTTTAGCCTTGACGTGGCTCTTCTTCCGCTTTCTTCCGGCATTCTTTTTTTCCTTCTTTGCTCTTATATTTTTAATTACCTTATAAAATATAAGTTTAACCACTTTACATAACTTTTTCAATGGCTTTGCTAAAATTCTGCCAAGTTTTTTTATTCTTAATGCTAAAGCATCTATAATTTTCCTGCCAATAATCCATTCAAAAACCGCCATGGTGCCAAGAGCCATAATCACAGAGAAAAAACGTGGTTTTCCATAATTGTATCTTAAAAATATGTTAAACATAAATATTGATGCAAAAGTCCAGTAAATGGCATCTTCAACTATTACCCTAAACAACTTTGCAGGAAATATCCGCCTTAATATCCGCACTACATCGTAGCATATTATTAAAACAATTCCCCCATAAATGCTCATAAGTATAAGCATTGCCTCTTCACTTATCTGCCCGCTCATTATTTAAACATCCTTTTAAGAATGGATTTTCCTTTTTCTCCATAATCCTTAACATCTGAATAAACAATGCTGTCTACCGTTCCCTCAATATCTACTTCTCCCTTTTCAAGGCTAAGTCTTGTAACCTTAATGTCACTACCCTTAATATGAATCATTCCCAAGGTTGATTCTAACAGAATCTGGGTTAAATCAAAGGATACAACATCTTTTATGCCTGTAAGGGTAAGGCGTTTTCTATTGTCCATTGAAAGTTTGTGAGATTTTGATATATTACTTTGTTCCATAGGATAACCACCCCAAATTTCTTATAGGACAATATATTCACAATAACATAATTTATGCTTTTAAGTTGCCTTATCAGCTTAAATCCTTATACATTTCTGAAGCGGCTTCCTTCTTTACCGTCTCGTTTAAATTTAACACCTCTACCTTTACGGTTCTTTGTCCAAACTGTATCTGTATAATGTCACCTACCTTAACATCATAGGATGCCTTAACCACCTTGTCGTTTACTAAAACTCTTCCGGCATCGCATGCATCATTGGCAACTGTACGTCTTTTTATTATTCTTGATACCTTTAAAAATTTATCTATTCTCATTTCTGTGCCTCCTTTTTTTTAATGTAAATATAATAAAAAAAATAAATGCGTACTCACAAAAGTTGTAAGTACGCAATGCTTTCAATAACTATAACTTACGAAACGGTGTAGGATTACCGTTTCATAAATTTGCTTCGCAAATCACGCCATTTCATGGCTGGTCAACTACGATTTCGAAACACCTGATGTGTTTCAAAATCTATATATTACAAATTAGTTAAGAGCGTTCTTTAAAGCTGCACCAGCTTTGAATTTAGGAACCTTAGCTGCAGGAATTGTGATTTTTTCCTTTGTTGCAGGATTGATTCCCTGACGTTCAGGTCTTTCAGCTGCTTCAAATGTACCAAATCCAACTAACTGAATCTTTTCACCTTTCTTCATTTCTTCTACTACAACGTCTGTGAAAGCCTTAACTGCTTTAGCTGCGTCTGTCTTTGAAATTCCAGCTTCTTCTGCGATAGCTGCTACGAATTCTGTCTTGTTCATCGTTATTCCTCCTTGATAATTATCTTGATTATTAATGAGATTCTTCTCTCATCATCTATAAAGTTTATACTCTATTTAATATCCTTTGTCAAGGAAAACTGCCTATTTTATGGGGTTTTCCCTTATTTCTGCCTTGTGTAAAATTTCATCTGTATATTCAAATGATACTCATCATCAGGCAACAATATTCCCGATTTGAAATTCCTTTCATTTATGTGATTTGGAAAATATTGAGGTTCTAAGCAAAAAGCTTCTCTTTTCTGATATATTGCCCCATTTTTCCCTGATTCATTCTCCACAAAGTTTGCAGTATATAACTGTATTCCCGGAGTGTCTGCATATAATTCCATTACAATTCCCGACTTATCGCCATAAACTGTGGCTGCCTTTACTAACTCATTGCCTTCTTTATCTATAACAAAATTATGGTCATATCCACTTCCAAATGCCAGCTGTTCATCCTGACAGTGAATATCCTTTCCTATGTTTTTTCCCTTTGTAAAATCAAATGGTGTACCCTGTACGTTTCTAATTTCACCGGTAGGTATGGATTCTTTTGATTTCACCGGGGTAAAATATTTTCCATTTAGTTTTAGTACATGATTATATATACTGCCACTGCTATGACCATTTAAGTTGTAGTAGGAATGATTTGTAAAATTTGCCACTGTTGTTTTATCTGTTTTTGCCTTGTATGACAGCTTAAGGGTGTTATCCTCTAACAGTGTATATGTAAGGATAATCTCCATATTTCCGGGAAATCCCTGTTCCATATCCCTGCTTAATATCTTGAAAGATATGCTGTTTTCATTTTCTTCCCCGCATTTTTTCCACATTTTATGGGCAGTGCAGTTTTTTCCGCTATGAAGATTATTTTTTCCATCATTAGCTTCAAGTTTGTACTCTACACCCTCTATCTCGCATTTGGCATCTGATATTCTGTTGGCATTTCTACATACGTTTGCTCCAAAAAATGTATTAGAATTTTCATATTCCGCCCCGCTGTCGTAACCTAAAACCACGTCCGTTAAAACATTATTTTTATCCTTAACTTCTATGGAAACCAAAGTTGCCCCAAAATCCGTGACTTTCACTTTCATTCCATTTTTGTTTTCCAACGTATATAACGTTGCAACTGTATTGTCTGATACCCTTCCAAACTCTTCTTTTTTCATTTTACTATTTTACCTTTCCACAGCTTTTTCTATTAACAAGTTTACATGCCATTTTTATTCTAATGGGTGCATTACGGCTTAAATTGGAATTTGCGAACAAAATATTTACACCATATTGTCCCATTTCATATGCAGGAGCATGTACCGTGGCAAGCTCCGGTGTGGAATAACGACATATGTCTGAATCATCAAATCCCATAACTGACACCCTTTCCGGTACATTAATTTTATAATCTCCCAGTGCCTTTATGGCTCCTATGGCAATCTGGTCGCTGGCTGCAAATACCCCGGTAGGCAAGTCTCCGGATTTTATTATTTCCTCCATCATTTCATAGCCTGAATCTACGGAATACATACCTGTTTTTAACCATTTTTCGTATTCATATCCACGACTTTCACAAAATTCACAGTAATATCTTTTTCTGTCATCTTCAAATTCCGTATTTTCATCCAGATATTCCATTCCTCCTAAAAATGCCACCTGTTTATGTCCCAATTCTTCAAAATATTCCATAACATCATAAACAGCCTTTTTAAAGTCCATTGTAATGGAAGATGCCAGATAATTTTTAACAGGCATATCCAAAAATACTATATTATCTGTTATTTCTATTAATTCCTTTATTTCAATATCACTGAATTTTCCAATGCATATTAGTCCGTCGACACTTTCTAACTGTTCCAGGTAATTAACATCAGTTTTAAAGGTTCTTACTATTTCCACGCTGTTTTTCAGGCAAAAATCTTCTACACCTCTTCTAATATCTAAGTAATAACTGTCCTCCATTTCCTGCTTTGGTGAAAACCATTGTAAAATTCCCAGTTTAAACAGGGCTTTGCTGGCTTTGGGTATTTTTTTATACCCCAGCTTCTTTGCCACTTTCATTACTTTCCGTTTAGTTTCTAATGAAGCTGATAATGTAGGATCATTGTTAAGTATTCTTGACACTGCCGATACACTTACTCCTGATTTTTCAGCTATATCCTTAATCCTTGCCATATATAACCTCCACGTTATGTATTACATCTTTTACAAGTATATATTATTTTTATAAATTTTACTAGTTTTTTTAAAAATTTAGTAAATATTTTCATGAAAGTGTTGATTTTTTACTAAACTTATTATATATTTACTAAAAAGGATAGATTCGGAGGTACAAAATGATTAACTCAGGAGAAATATTAAGAAAATTTGAAAATAAAGAATTTGACGATGTATTGATAAAGCTTTACCCGGACAATAGGGAAGCCATTAATTATCAGAGAAAACGTTATACTGATATGATTAATAAAAGTATTTCTTTGTTTGGTGACACAGACGTTGAAATATACAGTGCTCCAGGAAGAACGGAAGTAGGCGGTAATCATACAGACCACCAGCATGGCGAGGTTCTTGCTGCTTCCATCAATCTTGATGCCATAGCTATAGTTTCTAACAATTCCCATAATAAGATTAATATATATTCCATAGGATATGCACCTATAGAAATTGATTTAAATAATATTTCCTACAACAAAGAGGAAGAAGGCACTACAACTTCCATTATTAAAGGGGTATTAAATGGTTTTACTAATCACGGCTTTAAAATCGGAGGATTTAACGCCTGCATAACCAGTGATGTGTTAAACGGTGCAGGTCTTTCATCTTCTGCTGCATTTGAAACCCTTATAGGCACTATTCTTTCAGGGCTTTTTAACAACATGACTATTTCTCCTGTGGATATTGCCATTATCGGTCAGTATGCTGAAAATCAGTTTTTTGGAAAACCTTGCGGATTAATGGATCAGATGGCATGTTCAGTAGGTAATTTTGTTCACATTAATTTCAAGAATCCGGAAAAACCTGTTATAGAACAGGTTAATTTTGACCTGAATAAAGAGGGATATTCTCTTTGTATCGTGGACACAAAGGGTTCCCATGCTGATTTAACAGATGATTATGCCAGCATTCCTTATGAAATGAAGGAAGTTGCCGCTGCCATGGGTAAAAATTTGTTAGGTGAAATAAATAGTGAGGAATTTTTTAATGAAATTCCCGTGCTTTCTAAAAAAGTCAGTTCAAGAGCAATTCTTAGGGCAATTCATTTCTTTAACGAAAACAGACGTGTTCAGGTTGAAAGTAAGGCATTAAAGAATTACGAGTTTGAGGAATTTTTGCACACTGTAAAGGAATCCGGAGATTCTTCTTATAAACTTCTTCAAAATATTTATTCTCCAAAGGACGCCACAAATCAGCCTATTTCCCTGGCACTTACCCTTACGGAAAACTTTTTGGGTGATGACGGTGTGTGCCGTGTTCACGGCGGTGGATTTGCCGGAACCATTCAGGTTTTCGTAAAAAACAGTATTGTTGATGAATATAAAAAATATATAGAAAAAGTTTTTGGAACTGATTCCTGTCATATTTTATCCATTAGAAACGTGGGAGGTACCAAAGTATGTTAGATACATATATTAAACAATTAGTTACTTACGGAATAAGGAAAGATTTAATTAAAGAGGCGGATAAATATTACTGCATAAATACTATTATTTCATTATATAACAGGGATTATTTTTCAAATCCTGATATAGATAATGACCTTCCCTCTCTTAATGAAATACTTAAGTCTTTAACTGATATTGCAGTAGAAAAAAATCTCATACCTGACAGCATAACCTACAGGGATTTATTTGATACTAAATTAATGGGTTGTATCACTCCTATGCCTTCACAGGTTCAGGAGAATTTTAAAAAGCATTATGAAATATCCCCTAAAGCTGCAACAGATTTTTACTATAATTTCAGTTGCAATACTAATTATATTCGTTTAGACAGAATTGCAAAAGACTTAAAGTGGAAAGTTAATTCTGATTACGGAGAATTAGACATTACCATTAATTTATCCAAACCTGAAAAAGATCCTAAGGCAATTGCTGCTGCAAAGAATGTTAAGTCCTCTGACTATCCTAAGTGTTTTCTTTGTAAGGAAAATGAGGGCTATGCAGGTCATGTAAACCACCCTGCCCGGGAAAATCACAGGATTATTCCCTTAACTCTTAATGGTACCCCGTGGTATCTTCAATACTCCCCTTATGTGTACTACAATGAACACTGTATTGTGTTTAATGGTGAGCATGTTCCTATGAAGATAGACAAATCCACCTTTGTAAAGCTTTTTGACTTTGTTAAAATGTTTCCTCACTATTTTATTGGTTCTAATGCAGACCTTCCAATTGTTGGAGGCTCCATACTAAGCCATGACCATTTTCAGGGAGGAAATTATACTTTTGCCATGGCAAAGGCTTCATCATTATATTCATTTAATGTAGAGGGATACCCTAATGTTTCCTGTGACATATTAAAATGGCCTTTATCAGTGATACGACTTACTTCAGATTCCACTGAAGATATTATAGACTTAGCTGAACACATTCTTAATAAATGGCGTAGTTACACTGATAGTGATGCTTATATTTTTGCCAAAACAGACAACGAGCTTCACAATACCATTACCCCAATTGCCCGTTTTAGAAATGGTAAATATGAGCTGGATTTAACTCTCAGAAATAATATTACTACTAAAGAGCATCCTCTTGGGTTATACCACCCTCATGAGGAGCTACACCATATTAAAAAAGAAAATATCGGGCTTATAGAAGTAATGGGACTGGCAGTTCTTCCATCAAGGCTTAAAGAGGAAATGAATCTGCTGGCAAATTATATAATAAATGAAAAGGACATTTCCTCAAACAGTCACATAGCAAAGCATGAAAAATGGGTCAAAGACATTCTGACCCATAGAAATGACATAACATGTGATAATATCTTTTCCGTTTTACAGGATGAAATAGGAAAAGTTTTCATAAAAGTTTTAGAAGATGCCGGTGTTTATAAGTGTACCCCTGACGGACTTACATCCTTTAAAAAATTTATAAACACCTTATAATATCCTCCCGGAACTATCCTTTTAAATGCTTTTTATATTAATTTAAGGGATAGTTCCTTCTCATAAACAAATTTTATTTTGTAAGAAAATGTTCCCTGTTAGGGTACTTTTCTCTGTATGCAGATAAGGCTGCATTCTGAAAAATCTCAAATTCCCTGTCTAAGTGAAACATATGAGGGGTATAAAAGGCAATTGCACTTATTTGTTCAGCAATCTTTTTTGCCACTCCTTCATCAGATAATTGCCCCAGACCAAACACAGCAGATGTAAATCCCCTTCCGTTTTTACTGGTTTCTATAAACTTTAAAAATACATTTTTCATTTCAAGAAACAAAATTTTCTTCTCCTTAGTGCTTCTTTCACAGGCATTAAACAGGTATAATCCATTGATAATTTCATATAGCTCTTTCTTTTTGCTTCCCCCTATATCCATTGCATTTCTTTCAGACAGACTTTTCATCTGCATAAGATAACCCATAAACAAATCTTTCTTAGGCTTTCTTTTTCCGTACCTGGCAATCCATAATTTTTCCATAAAAAGCCCTATTTCATCTTCTAATTTATGGTCATTTAAAATTTCCAGTCTTGCTTCCGGGTCTGTTTCATTATAAAACTCCCTAATCCATGTATCCTCCATATAAATCTCCTGTGCTCCTTATCTTCCTATAAAACTATCTACACTATCAATATCTACCTTTTTATACTGGGAAACATAATATTTGCCCTGATTTAAGTTGTGACCTTGCAAACTGTTTCCTTTAAAAACATCAACCACTAATTTTGCTATTTCCATAGCCTGGTCTTCTTTATCGTTGTACACTGTTCCCTGCATTTTCCCGTTTTTTATTGCCTCTAAAGCATCCTCTAATCCGTCAATTCCAAATATTATAGGCATCTCTTTCTTTCCGTACCCCGATTTTTTGTATGCGGCAACGGCTCCTAATGCCATCTCATCATTATTGGAAATAATCAGTTCTATTCTGTTTTTATACTGACTTATTAACTGGGTAACTCTGTTTTCCGCCTGACCTCTGTTCCAATCTGCAAACTGATAGCTTAATTTCTCCAAGTCAATTCCATTTTGTATAATTGTCTTTACTGAGCAATCTGTTCTGCTTATGGCATCCTGATGTCCTGCTTCACCCTCTAATAAAACATATTGTATTTTGCCGTCTTTATTTTTATCCACATCCGGATGTTTCGCCAAATAATCTGCAACGATTTCTCCCTGCATAACTCCTGACTGCTCTGCAGCACAACCAACATAATATAGCTTGTCCCACTGCATAAGATCTTCCCTTACAGGCTCACGGTTAAAGAAAATTATAGGTATGTTATTTTGTCTTGCAAGCTTAATAATCTTCCCCGGTGCAGTTCTGTCCACCAAATTGACACACATTATATCGCATCCTGCATCTATCATTTCTTCAACTAATTCATTTTGATTTCTCTGGTCATCATCGCCATTTCTTCCTGACACAATTATCTTCATGTCATCACTTTCCATGGCCTTTAAATCTTCCTTAACCTTTTCTACCATTGCATTTATAAAAGGATCATCCTGAGTATATGTAACTATACCCACCCTTAAAATGTCATCTCTGCTTTTTTTCTTCTGACTACATCCTGTAGCGGTACATATAAGTACAATTCCCATTACAAATGCAATAACTGCCTTCTTATTTATTTTACTCATAAGAATATAAAAACCTTTCCATTTCATCAGTAAATAAATCTTTCTGATAAATTACTTTTGCCTTAACATTGTAACTTTTCATTTCATAAAATAATTTGTTAAGCTTTTTAGAAATTTCCATAACACTTCTATAACCTATATCATAACTATCAATAGCAACAATACAATTTACATTTCCGTTATCTAACAAACTTATGGATTTTTCGCTGCTGCCTATACCGTATATCTGTGCCCCATTGTACACCCCGTTTTCACTGTTTGCTCCCAATTCATCTAAGGAATAATTGTCCATTGCCACCAGATAATCTACCTTTGATTTGGTTTTCACAATGCTGCAAATATCCTGGTCCCGTATTCCACTGTAAGTCCATGCCACCTTAATATCTGAATCTTCTATGGCATCCATAAAACCTTTGTATGTGTTGACAGTTTTTTCTTTTTCGTGCTGGTCTAAAATAACTCCTATTTCCTTTGTTTTTCCTCTGGCTGAATCATTAACAATGCTTTCTCCTAACTTGTAACCAATTTTATAATTGTCAGGCTTAATTACAGGATAACCCGATTTTTCCCCGTCATCTCCCATAAAAGCATCTTCCACTATAAATATAAATGGAATATCGCCACAGATTTTCTTTATTTCATTTTTTGTGTTTGATCCGGGAGCCGGACAGATAATAAATCCCTCTGCCCCATTGTCAATCTGTTCTTTCATCAGTTCCTTTTCGTCCTGAAAGCTATAAATATCATCTGTGTTACATATAATTAAATGTAAGTTATTAACTTTTGCCGCACTTTTTAAACCATTTATTAACGCATCCCAGTTTTTATCACCGGAATTTTCCACAATAACTGCAATCTTTTTTTCCGGTGTTTCATGGTCAAATATTCTATATGTGAATAATACTGCCAACATACACAATATTATTTCCGTAATGAGAAAGGCCATCTTATTTTTTTTCATTTTCATCCTTCCTTCCTATGTTTTGATTTTCCAGATTTTTTCTGTTTTCTTCATTAAAAGGAATTGCAGGTATGTGAATGGTAACTTTTGTTCCTTCGTCTGCTTCACTTTCTACACTTAAGCCATATTGGTCTCCAAACATTAATTTAATCCTTGAATGAACGTTTATAACCCCTACTCCTGAACCATGCTTAGGGGTTTTACTATTATCCTTAAGTATATTCTCAACTACTTCCTCTCTCATTCCCATTCCGTTATCTTCCACGGTTATAAATATATCGTCATTTATTTTTTTACCTGTAACAACTATTTCGCCGTCATCTATATCAATGTCTCCCACACCATAATATATGGCGTTTTCCAGTATCGGCTGTATAACAAGTTTGACAATACAATAGTCGTTAATTTCATCATCCACGTCAAATCTGATTTTGAATCTTTCCTTATACCTTACCATCTGTATATTCATATAGCTTTTGCTATGCTGTAATTCATCAGATATTTTAATTATGGTTCTTCCCTTTGACAAACTTATTCTAAGTAACTTGGCAAGCTCAGAAATCATAAATACCGCTTCTTTGTTTTTACCGGCTTCAACCATCCATGTGATGGACTCCAATGTATTATATAAGAAATGAGGATTAATCTGGCTTTGTAGGGCATCCATTTCACTTTTTCTTCGTTCATTTTGCTGTCTTATGATTTCCTTCATTAAGTCCTCAATTTGCTCATAGGATTTTTGTACTGAATATCCTAAATCCCTGATTTCCGAGGAACCTCCAATGTATATTCTGTTTTTACCCCCTGCCTCGTAGGATTTTACTGAATCATTAAGATTTAATATAGGTCTGGATATTTTTCCCGATACTATTTTGTTTACCACAAGAAGCATCATAATTAAGAAAATAATGGTTATGATAACGTAATACCTGAATTTATTTATGCTTATTGTCTGAATTTTATCAGGAACCACACCCACAACTTTCCATCCTGTATAGGCAATACTACTTATAATATAATTTGCCCTGCCTCCATTGAGATTTAATTCATAGGTTCCATCTTCATAGCCTGCAATCCGGGTACTTTCTTCCGAAATAATTCCCCTGTCTATTTCCACCTTTCTTGGATGATAAATTAATTCTCCATCGCTGTTGCACAAATAATAATATATTCCATTTGTATCTTCATTAATTCTATCTAAAGCTTCTTCTATAATGGAATACTTCATATCTATAAGTAAGACACCACTAACCGGCGTTTCCCCATCATTAATATCTACGGAACGGCTTAGGGATACCACCCGGTAATATTTAAAAGCTCCGTCGGTAAATAAATTCTGTATGTGGGGTGTGGAAAAATGGATGTTTTCAATTTCATCTGTGGCATTGGAAAACCAATCCTGTTGTTTTACATAGGCATTTTCTTTCTCTGATGCTACAGGTTCAGCTGCAATAAGCTTTCCGGAAGTATCATATAATGCCATACTTTGTATTTTGTCCGAATTAATTTCATATAATAAACTAAACTCTTTATTAAGCATTTGGTCTGATACATCATATTGCTGAACAATATTATAATTTGCCACATTTGAGATCTGCCTAATTTCAAGAAGGTCTCCGTCTATTTTATCTACTACACTATCTATAATGTCTTCTGCACCGGACACAGAGGTTTCTTCCGCTGAAATCTTAAATCTGTTATAAATAAGCAGTCCCATAATTATAGTAGTAATAATCGTTAATGTGGTTAAAACTGCCATAATAATAGACTGAATATCAAATCTCACCGTTCCTTCACGAAAAGACCTTATGCCGCCTTTTTTATTTTTCCCGTCTGCTTTTTTTATTTTATCCACTATTGCCATATTTCCCGTAATTATTTACCTAATTTCTCATTTCTATATTTAGATGGAGATACTCCATATTTTTTCTTAAATACATAACTGAAGTAATTGGCGTCGGTATATCCCACCATTTCAGCTATTTTGTAGCTTTTTTCATTTGTATCCATTATTAATCCTGCAGCAATTTCCATTCGGTAATCTGTAAGATATGTAACAAAGGACTTACCTACTTCCTTTTTAAACACAGATGAAAAATATGAATTTGATACTCCCATTAAAGAACATACTTTATCTAAGGATAAATCCGGTTCCATATATCTGTCCCTTACTATGTTCTTTCCGTCATTTACTAAACTCATTGACTTGCTGTTTCGGACACTTTTTAATTTCCCGCTTACACCTAATGAACAGTCAATTAACCATGATTCCAAGGTGTTTTCGTCCATTTGAGGAACATTTTCATAAGGATTATCTATTCCATTTAAAAAGTCGTTAAAGTCCATAAAGTTGTTGGCACAAAATCTGTAAAATGCCCCTACCATTTCCATTATTACTAAATTATACTGGCTGACTGTATTAGCATTTTTGTGTAATTTTTCTATTTCCCTGCTAACTGCATCTTCTATGGATTTACTGTTTCCTAAATATATTGCCTTAAATAAATCATGCATTTTTGAATCTTCTGACTGTATAGTCATGTTTTGCTCATTAGGTGCAATTTCTTCTATATTAATTGCCCTGTTGGTTCCATATAAAACCCTGTATGATACTGCCTCTCTTGCTCCTTCATAAGAACTGTTTATGTTTAATATATTATCACACATTCTGCCTATACCCGCTGTAACCACGGCACCGATAACCCTGTTTACCCATTTGCAGAATTTGTCACAAATATCCGTAAATTCCACCATTTTTTCTTTAGAACTTAATTCTACAATTAATAACGTATTTCCTAAATAAATAAATTCCCTGCAATTTAGTCTTTCGGCAATTCTTTCCTTTATTTCCCTTTCAACAGACATAGACAGTAACAATGGTTCCATATTTTCAGGAACATTATGGGTAGATGTATGGAAAATCGCACAACAATAATATGGCCCCCTAAAATCAATTTTATAGGAATCCACAAATTTTGAATATTCCCCTTCATCAACTCTTCCTTCAATTAATGAAACAAATAAATTGGTCTGAAGTATTGGGAGTACATCATTAAAATAATTCTCAAGTTTCTGAACATTTAATTTTTCTTCTCTTTCTACATCTAATGAATTTTTTACCCTTTTTAAACATTCAGTTAATTCCTGGGAATTGATGGGTTTTAACATATATTCTTCAACCTCAAGATGAACTGCTTCCTTTGCATATTCAAATTCATCAAATCCCGTAAATATAATAATGTGAATATTTCTGTAATCATCATTAAGCCTTTTAGATAACTCAAGGCCATCCATATAAGGCATCTTAATGTCAGTAATAACCACATCCGGCTGTGTCTTTTCAACAAGCTCTAATGCCTTTACTCCATTAGTTGCACTGCCAACTACCTGAAATCCCAGCTGGTCCCAGGCTATTTTTTGTTTAATTACATCAATAACTTCTTCTTCATCATCTACTAGAATGACCTTATATTTATCCATAATACTTTCCTTATTTAATAGTTATTTTATCCTGTATTTCTATTTAATTATTATAACAAACAATTAAATCAAATAAAATAATTAATGCTAAAATCGTCCTAACTGCCCTTAGACAATTAGAACGACTTTTAGCATTTATCATTTAAAAAATTTTATTACTTTTCCATTATTTCTTCTGTACATATTTAAGGCAGTCAAGTGTTACTGCTGCAAGAATAATGATTCCTTCAAAAATAAACTGAAGGTTTGTATCAATTCCAAGAATTGTAAGTGAATATGTAAGAGATGTAAATATAAGAACACCTGTTACAACACCTGAGATTTTACCAATACCACCTGTAAATGAAACACCACCTACTACGCAGGCTGCAATGGCATCCATATCCCATCCTTGTCCATAAGCTGCACTACCGGAACCAACCATTCTGTTACATTCAAGCCATGAACCGAATCCATAAAGGATACCTGCAAGAATGAAAGCTCCCATTGTAACTTTAAATACTGATATACCGGAAACTGATGCTGCTTCAGGGTTTCCACCTACTGCAAATAAGTTCTTTCCAAAGGTTGTCTTATTCCAGATAAACCATACAACTGCTATTGCAACTACTGCCCACAAAATAATTGTTGGGAATCCTCCCAGCTGTGGAATAAATATATTTGGAATTGCCGGATCAATGGCACCAAATGAAACACCCTTTGTTGCATAAGTTACAAGACCAAATATAATAAGCATGTTAGCCATAGTTGATATAAACGGATGCATCTTAAACTTCGCCATAAAGAAACCTGCAATCATTGCAAAGCATGTTGTAAGAATAATACAAACAACTAAAGCAAATACTGCTCTTCCAGCAGGTGCCATATTGGAGAAATCAAATATATGTCCGAATACACCACCTGTGTTAATGCCATTATGCATTATAATTGTTGAAGCAACCATGCCCATACCAACCATACGTCCAACAGAAAGGTCTGTTCCTGTTAAAAGAATCAATCCTGCAACTCCAAGGGCTAAGAACATTCTTGGTGATGCCTGCTGTAAAATATTAAGTATGTTTGTGTATGTAAGAAGCTGTGTATTTTTAACTACCGGTGTAATTGCACATAATGCAATAAAAATCAAAATAATTACAATATACAAACCGTTTTTGTATAAAAACTGTGATAAATTAAATGTATATTTATAATTCTCCATTCTCTGCTGCATCTTCTGGGCAAATGTATACTTTGATGTACGCAGCAAATCAATTAAATGATACTTATGCATATATGCATCATGTTTTCTGTCTTTAATTTCCTGACATTTTGATTCATGAGTCATCTTAGCATCATATAATTTATTTTTATAAACATATTTTTCGTCTTTAATTTCTTCTGAATCTGATAATTTGCTTAAAGCAGCTTCATGTTCCTTTTTTAATTCAGCACAAACTTTTTCATAATTTGTTTTTTCAACTGCTTTTTCACTTTCACAACTAGCTGAAACTTTACTGTAATACTGGCTGTCATAATTTTTTGAAAGATATTCTTCTGCCTGGGCAATAAGCTTTGAAACTTCATTCTTGTTTGAGCTTTCAACTGCCTTTGCCTTTTCTAAAGCCTTTTTGTCACTTTCAATAATTTTTGCCTTTTCTTCTTTAGTTAAATTCTTGTTTTCCTTTACAATTGCCATGTGGTTCTTTAAACTTCTGACTTTATCTGAACCATCTGCACGTAAGGAATCTATTTGTTTCTGTATTTTTCCAACATATTCATCTATCGGCTTAAGAAGCTTTTGTTCTTCATCAACCGAAAGAATAACACCTTTCTCTGCCATATTAAATACTCCTCTCTCCTACAAATATTTAGCACTAAGCCTTAATAATTCTTCCTGATTTGTTTCATTTGTATTAACTATTCCTGCAAGATGTCCATTAGACATTACGCCAATACGATTTGTGATTCCTAATATCTCCGGCATTTCAGATGAAACAACTATTATTGTTTTTCCCTGTTTAGCCATATTAATAATCAACTCATATATTTCATATTTTGCGCCAACGTCAATACCTCTGGTAGGATCATCCATCATAAATACATTTGGTGAACGTTCAAGCCATTTACCAAATATTGCTTTTTGCTGATTTCCTCCTGAAAGATTTGAAATCATATCATCAGGTCCCATACACTTGGTGTGCATTACCTTTATTTCCTCTGCTGTTGCACGAACCATGTCATCCTTTGATAAAGCAATGCCTCTCTTATAATGATTCATGTTTGCAATGGTAGTATTAAATGTAATATCTCCTTTTAAGAAAAGACCGTTTGCTTTTCTTTCTTCCGTTATTAAAGCAAATCCATGATCCATGGCATCTTTAGGTGATGAAAAATTCATTACTTTTCCATCATACATTATATTACCTGCTGCTCGTGTTCTGACACCAAATATAGTTTCAAGGAGTTCTGTACGACCGGCTCCAACTAAACCGTATAATCCAAATATTTCACCTTTTCTTATATCAAAAGAAATATTTTGAAGTTTTGGTGCATATTTTGTAGAAAGATTTTCCACTGAGAAAATCACTTCTCCCGGTTTGTTGTCTACAGGTGGGAATCTGTTATCTAGGGAACGACCAACCATAGCCGATATCAGCTCATTCATATTTGTATCTTTGCTGTCCTTAGTCATTACCAGACTTCCATCTCGTAAAACAGAAATTTCATCACATATCTCAAAAATTTCGTCCATCTTATGGGATATATATATTAATGAAATTCCCTGACTTTTTAGTTGTCTCATCATTTTAAACAGCTTTTCTACTTCCGGTGCTGTTAATGATGATGTAGGCTCGTCAAGTACGATTACCTTTGAATTATATGAAATAGCCTTTGCAATTTCACACATCTGTCTCTGGGACACAGACATTTTCTTCATTGGCTGTGTCATATTAACAGTTATTCCTAATTTTCTAAATAAATCGGAAGCTTCTTTTTTCATTCTTCCTTCGTCAACCATGCCTAATGAGTTTTTAGGATATCTGCCTAAAAACAGGTTGTCAACAACGCTTCTTTCGAGACACTGATTAAGTTCCTGATGAACCATGGCAACCCCGTTTTCAAGAGCATCTTTTGGACCGGAAAAATTAACTTCCCTTCCGTCTAATATTATTGTTCCTTCGTCCTTTTGATAGGTTCCGAAGAGACATTTCATCATTGTCGATTTACCTGCTCCATTTTCACCCATAAGGCCCATTATTGATCCCGGTTTAACATTCAAATTAATATGTTTCAGAACCTTATTTCGGCCGAATGATTTACTCATGCCGTTAATCGACAGGATGTATTCATTCTTATCTTCCACCATATCTACACTTCCTCTTTCTTTTTCAAAGAAGGGAGGCTTTATTTCGCCACCCTTCCTGTTAATTATTTCAATTTACCTTTAACTCTATTTTGAGAGAATTGATGTATATGAAGCTGCATTATCTGTTTTAACCATGTTAATTGCGAATGCATCATATTCACCCGGATTTCCTAAACGGTTAGTAATATTTGATTCTGTCTGTCCGTCACCACCAATATAATCTACCTTAAGGTTAAGAAGGTCATCATACTTTTCAAGTAATGGCTGGTATGTTGAGCTAAGGAAGTTGTCTGATGCATTGTAAATGTTAAGCCATACTTTCTTTTCTGCGCTCTTGCTTGAATCAAGCTTTTTTGAAACCTTGTCGTAAATCTTTGTTGAATCTGTAAAATCTTTGTAGTTGTCAGCTGTTACAGCAACGTTTAATGCGTAATATGATCTTTCTTCTTCGCTGTATCTGTAATCTTCATCCTTTGTAAGGCTGTTTCCTGCATCGTCAGGTGTTCCAATTCCTGTATCAATATCTACACCATCAAGTGCATTACGGAGAACTCTAAGTGTAAGGTATGCCTGAACATCAGCATGCTGTGAAATTGTTCCGCCGTATCCTTCTGCTATAGCTGCTACTGCATCGCTGTTAGCATCATATCCAAATGTTGGAACCTTGTTGTCCTTAGCCCATGCATTAAACATTGACATTCCCATACCATCATTATTTGATACAACTACATCAATCTGTTTGCCAAATGAAGCTGTCCATGTTCCAATGGCATTTCCTGCTGTTGCTGCATCCCATGTTGCACCGGCTGAATTCTTCATTTCCTGTGATGCTAACTCTCTGACTGTATATGTCTTTCCATTAACTTCCAAAGTTGCATCCTGTACAGCTTTTGATTTGCCGTCTACGTTGGTTCCTGCCGGTGATGAATCAACACTTCCGTCTTTCTTTACAGCTGTTCCGAGAGCTGTACGAACACCACATGTACGTGCGATTGAATCATTGTGTCCGATATCTCCGATGGCAAGAACATAACCGATTATTCCGTCTCCATTTCTATCGATTTTGTCGATGTTTGCCTTAATGTAATCTAATACCATCTGTCCCTGAAGTTCTGCACCCTGGTTAGCATCAAATCCTACATAATATGTATCTTTGTTGAAATTAAGTGCTGTTGTGTCAAGAGCGCCTGTGGAGCTGTTTGACGGCTGACGGTTAAACCAGCATAATGGCTTATCCTTATTTGCCACTGAACCGGTTGAAGTTCCTCCTGAACTTCCTCCTGATGATCCGCAGCCTACCATTGACATTCCAAGGGCTGCTGCAACTAAAACTGTTAAAAACTTTGATCTTCTCATCTTAATATTCCTCCTATTTGTTAATATTGTTGTTTTTTCCCTGTCTTTATTGACTAACTTTATTATAATTTCATTTCTTTTTAGAAAAAATAGAATATTTTTAGGTAAATTATCAAAATTTTACTGTTTTTTAATAATTTTTATAGATATTTTTACTAAAATCGTTTTTATGTTAAAGGTAAAAAAATAGTATTCATGAAACTAAAGTTTAAAAAGTCTTTAATTTCCGAATACTATTTTTTAGTTATTTATTATGCTAATTACATTAAACTTATATTATCAATAGCTTTTCTTTCTTCCTTGGAAAATTCTGTATTATTTATACATCCAATGTTATCAAGAATCTGTGACGGTCTTGAAGCTCCTACTAGCACGCTGGTAATATCACCATCTCTCAAAATCCATGATAATGCCATTTGCGCTAAAGTCTGTCCTCTTTTTGCTGCAATTCCTCTTAATGCCTTAACCCTGTTTATTTTTTCTTCAGTTATGGCATTTTCTTTAAGGAAACGTCCATCTGTACGGACACGGCTGTCCTCAGGGATACCGTTAATATATCTGTCTGTTAATACTCCCTGCTCTAACGGACAGAATGTTATTACTCCTATTCCATTAGAAGCAGCATAATCTTTTAATCCGTCATTTTCTATTGTTCTGTCAAAAATGGAATATCTTCTCTGATTTATTATAAAAGGTGTTCCATATTCGTTAAACAGCTTAACAGCTTCCATGGTCTGTTCTCTATTGTAATTTGAAATACCTATGTACAAAGCTTTACCGCTTTTTACAATTCCGTCTAAGGCTCTCACTGTTTCCTCTAAAGGCGTATTAGGATCAGGTCTGTGATGATAAAAAATATCAACATAATCCAGTCCCATTCTTTTAAGACTTTGATTAAGACTTGCCACAAGATATTTTTTACTTCCCCCATCACCGTAAGGTCCCTGCCACATACCGTATCCTGCCTTGGTAGAAATAATTATTTCATCTCTGTATGCATCAAGCCCTCTCTTTAATATTCTTCCAAAATTCTCTTCTGCCGCTCCTGCTACAGGTCCGTAGTTATTAGCCAAATCAAAGTAAGTTATTCCATTGTCAAAGGCGGTATAGCACATTTCTGTCATGTTATCAAAATTTCCGTTAGAACCAAAGTTATGCCATAGTCCCAGAGAAACCTGTGGCAACATTAATCCACTGTTTCCGCACCTTGAATACTTCATTTTTTCATATCTTTTTTCATCTGCAATATACATATTTTCATCCTTTCCGTGTAAATATACACTCCTGTCACGTTTATTATTAATGGTATTTTGTCACTTATAAATATTTTTGTCAATTTAATATTTTTTGCTGTTATCACTTATTTTTTTCAATTACTCCTTATTATTTATATTGCAAATAAAAGCCCGGAAACTGTTATTTACAATAGTATTTTCTAGTCTTTACTAGGTTTATAACAATTTCGGGCTTTTATAATATTTTATGCTTCCATCTGGCGTCCGAGAAATTCAGCCGCCACTCCTGCTAACTTCTGCTCCGTGACACTTACCTTCTGCTTTTCATCCTTTGAAAGAATGATTACGCTTCCTATTATGTCACCTTCACATATTATTGGATAAATAATCTGATCCATCTCAGGTGCTTCCATACCTTCAACTATTGGTATAGCCTTTTCAACTCCATTTTCTGTGGTAAGATTTTCCCTTGCTTCTAATAGATTTTCTAATTCCTTACTAATTCCTCTGCCTATTAATTCCTTTTTGGCTCCTCCTGCTACGGCAATTACCTGATCTCTGTCAGTTATCACTATACGATATCCTGACACCTGTGCAAGACTTTCCGCATATTGCTTGGCAAAACTGTCAATTTCACCTATTGGAGAATATTTTTTTAGAATTATTTCTCCTTCTCTATTAGTAAAAATCTCCATGGGATCACCTTCTCTAATTCTAAGAGTCCGTCGGATTTCCTTAGGAACTACAACTCTTCCCAAATCGTCTATTCTTCTGACTATACCTGTTGCTTTCATATACCCACTTTTCCTCCATTATCAAATTTATAGTGATTTTGCTTTTTCTTATGTCTGGCAAAATCCCGTTTTGCTAAATAAAAGCTTTGGAGTTATTATGTGGAAAAATTAAGAAAATATTCTTTTATTCTACATATACTACTGTTGAATTTATGTTATTCTGTATCCTTAATATGTATAAATTCTTTTAGCATTTCCATATTAATGCAGGTTACAATATGCATAATCTCCTTCCACCTTAATAGTTTTCTTCATGTACTTCAAAGTAACTCTTCGGATGATTACATACCGGACATACCTCCGGTGCCTTCGTTCCTACCACAATATGTCCACAGTTACGGCATTCCCATACCTTAACTTCACTCTTTTCAAACACCTGTGCAGTTTCAATATTCTTAAGGAGGGCACGATATCTCTCTTCATGGTGCTTCTCAATCTCTCCTACAGCCCTGAATTTTGCTGCAAGCTCAGGGAATCCTTCTTCCTCAGCTGTTTTCGCAAATCCCTCATACATATCTGTCCATTCATAATTTTCGCCTTCTGCAGCTGCCGCCAGATTTTCCTTTGTATCACCGATTCCTGCTAATTCCTTGAACCACATCTTTGCATGTTCTTTCTCGTTATCTGCTGTTTTTAAAAATAAAGCTGACATCTGCTCGTAGCCTTCCTTTTTCGCTACAGAAGCAAAATAGGTATACTTATTTCTTGCCTGTGATTCCCCTGCAAATGCCTCCTGTAAATTTTTCTCTGTCTGTGTTCCCGCATATTTGTTTGCTGCCATTTCTTTTACCTCCGTTTTCTTTACTACTTTTTCAAAATCTGATGCCGGGTGCTTGCACAAAGGACATATAAAGTCATCCGGTAATTCTTCGCCTACATATTCGTATCCGCAAATTCTGCAACGCCATATTGTCTGACCATCCTCCGTCTTTCCAACTTTCTCTGGCTTAGGCTTAATATTATTCTGGTAATAATCATATGTTACTGAAGGAACATTACTTAAAACTTCCATATCAGTTATCTCACCCATAAACATTGTATGGGAACCTAAATCCTCTGTTTTATTAACTGTTACAGAAATGTATGCATTTGTACCTTCTGTAACATAGTAAATACCGTTTGAACCTCTGGCACACTTTTCAAATGCTTCAAATTTATTAACATTCCTTCCTGATTGAAAGCCAAAATGTTTGAACAATTCAAACTGTGCATTCTGACTCAGGACCGATACTGTGAATTTTCCGGTTCTTTGAATCATATCATGAGTGTAATTTGCTTTGTTAACGCAGATACTTAACTGGTTTGGTTCTGAAGCTGCCTGAATAGCAGTATTAATGATACAACCATTATCTTTTTCGTCTTCCTTAGCAGTCAGTACAAACAATCCATAACTCAACTTATACATTGCTTTCCTATCCATATTTTTCCTCCTTTACCTTCTCCCTGCATTTTGAGCAAATACCTTTAAATGAAATATCATAATCCAAAAATTTAGTTCCATGAGTGTTATGAATTCTCTCCATCAAGTCCAATATTTCATCCATATCCACATCTGAAACCTCACCGCACTTTACGCATCTGACATGATAGTGATTTTTCAACGTAAAATCGAACCGGTTCGGTCCATCCGGGACTTCAACCTTTCTTAAAGCACCTTCTTCTACCAATATATCAAGATTTCTATATACAGTTCCTTTTCCAATTGTAGGATATGCTTCTTTAATAAAATCATACACTTCATTTGCTGTAACATGTCTTTTCATCTCGTATACAGCATTTCGTACCAGATCCTTCTGTATGGTGTTCCTTCTGTTTGTCATTCGTCCTCCTTATTAGGATTTATTCTTAATAAGGATTATATATCAGCATTTTAAAATTGTCAACAAGTTGTTGACGATTGCGTTTTTATGATTATGCAGGGACATGATATTCAGATAATTAATAAACGTAATAGTAATTTGTATATAGCTTTGTTATTTTAAAAAGACATATGTAAACAACCAAGGCGGATTGTCACGAATATTTGTCCGCAACAATCCGCCTTGATTAAATTCATTCCACCTATAAAACTATAACTTTCCACCATACACAGGGAAACCGCTGCTTGCTCCATAGCTTTCAATTTTTTTAAAATTCTTTAGAAGCTCCATATCCTCCCTACTAATTTCAAAATCTACATCTCCATTAGTTTTCATATGCTCCGGATTTCCGGTTTTAGGAAGTGATATGGTTCCCAGCTGTAATGTATATCTGATACACAACTGTGCAACAGAAACGCCATACTTATCTGCCATGTGTTTGATTTCCGGCTGATTTAATATCTCGCCATGGGCAATTGGTGAATATGCCTCCACGGCAATATCCTTCTTCTTGCAGAACTCTATAAGTTCCTCCGGTGTATTGCTGATATGGCAAAGAATCTGGTTTACCATAGGTTTAATTTCTGCCACTTCCAAAAGACTTTCAATATCTTCAATCTGAAAATTTGATACGCCAATAGCCTTTAATTTTCCTGCCTTGTATGCATCTTCAAGAGCTCTCCAGGCTTCTCTGTTACCCTCTACATATCTGTTTTCAGACTGATTTACCTCTACCCACGGCTGTGGACTATGAATAATCATCATGTCAAGATAATCAAGTCCCATCTTCTCCAAAGTCTCATCAATACTTTTAGCAGCTGACTCGTAAGTTTTGTGTTCTGCAGCAACCTTTGATACAACAAATAATTCTTCCCTTGGAATTTTGCAGTTTCTGACACCTTCACCAACTCCACGTTCATTTCCGTAAGCCTGTGCAGTATCGATATGTCTGTATCCCAAATCTACTGCTGCCTTTACTGCCTCTGCCACTTTGTCATCATCTATAAACCACGTTCCCAGTCCTAACTGTGGTATTTTTATGCCATTATTCAATGTAATTGTTTTGGTATACATTTATTTCCTCCTAACATAATATGTTGCGCCCACTCCCTCCGGTCAGCGGCAACTCGTCATATATTATTCCTATTTCAATTTTCCGTATTCTTCGTCTGACACGGCCTCGCACCATTCATTTGATGTTTCTTCTCCCGGAACTTCAACTGCTAAATGGCTAAACCAGCTGTCAGGTGCGGCTCCATGCCAATGCTTTACCTCCGGAGGAATATTTATACAATCTCCCGGTTTCATTTCAATGGCTTCTTTTCCTTCCTCCTGGTAGTATCCACGTCCGGCTACACACACAAGAATCTGTCCTCCACCATTCTTTCCATGATGAATATGCCAGTTGTTACGGCAACCCGGCTCAAATGTTACATTGAAAATTCCCACCTGATTGGTTGATACCGGTGCAAGATAACTCTTTCCTACAAAATACTTAGCAAAGGCATCATTTGGTGCACCAATTGGAAATACCATTTCTTTTGCGTGAGCTCTCATCGCCTCATCTTCGTAAGGCAAATCCCCTTCATTTACATTCCACACCTCTTTTGCAAGGTTAAAAACTGCCCATCCCTTTGGCCAGCCTGCATAAAAAGCCACCTGGGTAATAATTGCAGCAATTTCCTTTTGGGTAACTCCATGGGCCTTGGCATTTTCCAAATGGAATTTAAGAGATGAATCTGTAATTCCTGATGCCATAAGTGCCACAACTGTTATAATACTTCTTGTTTTTACGTCTATATCCTGATTGTTCCAATTTTCTCCAAAAAGAACATCATCATTAAAATGTGCAAATTCAGGAGCAAATTCTCCTAATGCATTTCTTCCTGCTGTCTGTGTTATTTTTGCCATAACAATTTCCTCCTCTAAATGTTTCCTCCATATTGTTGCGCCCCCTCCCCTTGGTCGGCGGCAGTTCGTCGGAAACATTTATAAAAAATGAACTTCGTTCATTTTGTTTCCTCCTCTATATACTCTTTGCCCAATTTATTATTTCCTGTTTGGACATGCCATTTAAAACTTTGCCTTCTGTGATTATCGCATCAGGTGCTGATGGCTGTAATTCTTTTACGGTGTTTCCAAATCCGCTTCCTCCTGATGTGGCAAACAAGATTATCTTTTTGCCTGAAAAATCATATTTTTCTAAAAATGTATTAATAATTGTTGGTGCAACATACCACCAAACCGGAAATCCTATAAGAATTTCGTCATAATCCTGAGGATTTATTTCATCTCCTGCTATTTCAGGTCTGATTTTTTTGTCACTCATTTCTACGCTGCTTCTTGATTTTTTATCCATCCAGTTAAGGTCTGCCTTTGTATATGGTACCTTTGGTGTGATTTCATATAAATCACTGTTATCTGCTTCTGAAACTATTTCAGCTACTTTTTTTGTTACTCCACTTGCACTAAAATATGCTACTAACTTCTTTGCCATAACTAATACCTCCTCATGTTTTTGTATTACACAAAATGGATAAGACAAATTAATTCATCCTACCCATTTATTATATACTTTATTTTGTCGTTATGTCTAATACCTATATTGTATGTCTTTTTATGCCTTGTAGGCATTAATTTCTTCTATAAATTTACTTACTGCCGGTGAATAAGGTATATTCCTTCTCCATGCTATTACAGTGCTTGCCATAATCTCCGGCGACAATGTTTTTTGTACCACCAAATCTTTCCTCCAATATCGCATGGCACCTTCAATGGAAATAGGATATCCTAATCCGTTTATAGCCATAACTCCCGCATTTGTCCCTAAATTACTGGTAAAAGCAATATTAAGTCTGCTAAAGTCCTTTCCGAACCAATTTGCCAATTCACTTTGTATATTGGTTCTTTCCGGCAGTATCAGTGGAAGCTTTAACAAATCTTTTTTTGTAATAACTTCTTTTTTTGCCAATGGATCATCCACTCTCATGCTTACTACCCAGTGGTCACATCCCTGCATTCTGATGTAATCCATTCCTTCAGTGCTAACGGGCTCAAGAAACAATCCTATATCCACCAGCCCTTTATTCATCATTTCTGAAATGTTGTCAGCGGTTCCTGTATGTATGGCAAACTGAACTAAAGGGTATTTTTCCTTATATTTTTTGCATATTTTTGCCAAGGTTTCCACAGCTATAAATTCGCCACAGCCTATGGTAATTTTCCCTTCTACAGACTCCCTGTTGCCCTTAAATTCACTGACAATTTTGTCTTCCAAATCTACCAGTTCCAATGCCCTGCGCTTTAGCAGCAAACCTTCATTAGTCAGGGTAATGCTGTGACCACCTCTGTTAAACAGCTTTACCCCAAGTTCCTCTTCTAAAGCCGCCAGCTGTCTTGAAAGGGTAGGTTGTGTTATATTAAGCTGCTTAGCCGCTTTGGTAAAACTTTGCTCTTTTGCCACCATTAAAAAATATCTTAATACTCTCACATCCATAATGTAATTGCCTCCCGGTAATTTAACTTTATTTTACCCCATTAGTCCAGTTATTTACTTCCTCATCTGTGACATTTCCATCAAAACGCTTTCCTGCGGCAATGTTTACATCGGGATATAATTTTTGCAAATCACTTACACTGTGTTCAATTCCACTGCCACTGGAAGTACAGAATAAATACACTGTCTTTCCCTTTAAATCGTAGCTTTCAAAAAACGTCTGTATTATTCTCGGTGCCGTTCCCCACCATATAGGGTATCCTATATAAATAGTATCACTATTTTCTACTTTGCTTAAGTCATTTTTAATTTCCGGTCTGGAGGACTCATCCTTCATTTCCTTATTTGCACGACAATCATCATTGCTGTAATCTATATCATCAGAAGTATATTCCTCCTTTGGAATGATTCCCATGGTATCTGTTCCCAATGTTCCGGCAATTTTTTGTGCAACATTTCGGGTAGTTCCTGTTACTGAAAAAAACAATACTGAGATATTTTTTCCATTTTCGACGGTTGTATTACCTTCAGTTTCACTTTTCTCAGTTGTAGAATTTTCTGTTGTAACCTCCGTACTGTCTGAGATTTCCTCTGTTGGTTTCTTTGTTTCTCCACAGGCTGCTAAAGGAATCATAAGCACAACTGCCATAATAATTGTAACTAATTTTTTCATTTAATTGCTCCTTTCAAAAAATTTAAATTACTTTATCTTCTAATGCGTAAAAATTCATTATAACAGGGGTAATGGCAAAAATAAACCAATACAGTTTCCCGCTACATTTACTATATTTGCTACAATTGATATATACATAGTGGTGCTGGTTTTCCCAAAGCTTCTGTAAAGTGCTGCACCTGCATTCTTTTACGCTCAGTTTCTCCTTATCCCCTTCCATTAATAACAGTTCTTCTGCACTGATTTCCTTTAACATGTCATGTTTTATAATCTGCCTTCCCCCATATATGGCATAATTAAACACATCTGCAAATCTCACGTTATCTGACATGTACTTTTTGGTTGCTATATCCTTATTTCCCATATAACACCCCTCGTATAATAATTTTATAGACCTCATTCAAAGAGGCTATAGACTTATTTTTTTATGATGCAGGTGTTGGATGAATTGTTGGGCATCCATTTTTACCCACATAGTTAATAAGTTACTTTATAGTCATGGTCCCAGATGTTACAATAAGTTCTATAAGAACTGTAGCTATGGTCACTGCTTTATCACCCCAGCAAAGCTTATGCTTTCCTTTGATATTATTTCGAGGTGTATACTATTAGTTTTTCTTAATCTCTTTATAGTATACACAGGATATAAAAAAATACAATAGTGAGGATAAAAATTCCGTAACGAAGAGTAACTGTTGCCCTATTATGCTTTCCGGCACCTATGTTTTGAGCTGATAATGCCGAAACTGTAAACAACATGGTAGATGGTACTAAGAATACCATACCTATGAATTTTTCAACGATACCTACCGCTGCTGCAGCCCCTAAATTCATTCCACCAATAAAAATATAATCTAAAACAATATTTGCCATGCATGCCACTGCAATAAAATACATTGGACTCTTTGAGTCACCTAACCCGCGAAATATTGAACTTATTATATTATAATCAGTAATAAAAGGAATCCCAATAAAACATATGGTTAAATAAGCTACAGTTTCAGAAACTGCCTTCTCAGGAGTGGACGTTAAACCCACAATGGGCTTAACAGTAGCTAATAAAACAAATCTGCCATTCCGTACAATGTCTGTTAAAAATATGACAATAAATATGGCAATGAAAAATATACAATATTTTTTAATACACTTCCTGTTGTTAAATCTCTTTCCATTTTGTTCTCCTATTTTCTTCACATTATATGTTATTTCATTATTAAACGCAAAACCCACCCTGATTTATATATTTTCTTTTTCCAAAAATCTTTTATAGGTGCTGTCTATTCCCAAGGCTCCAAGAGGTGCTGTTATAATAATTCCAAGAACTGCAACCGATAAAACAATTTTGCCACATGCCAGCCCTGATGCAAGAGGCACTGAGCCAATGGCTGCCTGAACTGTCGCTTTTGGAAGATAGGCAATAACGCAAAACAATCTTTCTTTCAGACACAGATTTGTTTTGGCAGTGCAAATTAAAACTCCCACTGACCTGAATAATAATGCCAGTAAAATCATAAACACTGCTGCTATTCCCGCACTAAGAGTGTATCTTATATCTATTGCCGCACCAACTAAAACAAAAAGAATCACTTCCGCCGCTATCCACAACTTTCCAAATTTTTCCGAAAGCCTTTTTGAAACAAAGGCTGTGCTTTTCATCTTTATTACGCATGCCATAATGACTACCGCAAGTAATCCCGATACTGCCACTGTTCCCTTAAGCCAGTCTTCCACTGCAACTAAAAGAAATGAAAATCCCAAAACAATTATTACTTTTGTACTATTTCTTACACAGTGCTTATGGGCATATGATGTTTCAAAAAACATATACAGACCATATCCCACAACTGCCCCCAGTAATATGCCTAAAACAATGGAAACAGGTATTGATATAAAGTCCATAACATTTGCTTTCCCGCCCTGGGCAACACTTAAGAATGTAGTAAATAAAACAATGACAAAGATATCATCGCAGGAGGCTCCTGCCATAATCATCTGCGGTATTGCCTTTTTAGTTCCATATTTTTTTCCCATAAGATTTACCATTCGTGGCACTACAACTGCTGGTGAAACTGCCGCCAGAACAGCACCCATGACCGCTGCCTCTATATGGCTGATTTTTAATATTACGGGAGCTAAAAGTACATATCCTATTATTTCACAGGACGCCGGAACAAAAGACAGCAGGATTGCCGGTCGCCCTGCTTTTTTTAAATCGTTAAGGTCAAGGGATAATCCTGCCTTTAACAAAATAATTATTAACGCCATTTTTCTCAAGTCCGCTGAAATCCCCAATATAGAGGAATCGAGAAGATTTAAAACGTATGGCCCTAATACGATTCCTGTAATAAGCATTCCTATTATTCTCGGTAATTTCAGCTGCCTGCAAATTGCCCCCATGGCAAGCCCCACAATAAAAATAAGAGCTAATGATGTTAACATATAAATATCCTCCTTTTAGTGTGTGATTTTTGTCGCCGATGCATTTACTCTCCCTGTAATACCCTAAATCTTTTACATAAAAAAAGCTGACACTTCTGCGACTGTAATAATCGTAGAAGTCATCAGCATAATAAGCAGTTTTGGTTTCCCAAGGGAGAACTTCATTCCCTGTGCCATAGAATACTATAAATAAGATTAATTGTCAATTTTCTATGTGTTTTACTGACACAGTTTTACTGCTTATTTTTTATCCTAATTTATATATTAATTTATTCTCCCCAAACTTCCCGGGCAATTTCTTTTACTAACTTCAACTTTGCCCACTGCTGTTCTTCAGTAATTTTATTACCTATTTCACAGGACGCAAATCCACACTGCGGGCTTAAGCATAATCTGTCGAGAGGAATATATTTTGCTGCTTCATATATTCTGGCTATAACTTCTTCTTTATCCTCTAATGCCGGAGATTTTGTGGTAATAAGTCCCAGAACAACTTTTTTGTCCTGTGAAACTTTTGCCAAAGGCTCAAATCCACCTGATCTTTCATCATCATATTCTAAAAGCAATGCATCCACATTTTCTTTTGCGAACACATAGTCTGCGACTGAATCATATGGTCCGCTTGTAAAGAATGTTGAATGATAATTTCCTCTGCATATATGTGAGGTAATAACCATATCATCCGGTTTTCCTTCTAATGCCAGATTGTTTACTGCAAGAAGTTCCTTCTTTACATCCTCTAAATCAATATTTAGTTCCTTATATCTCTGCTCTGCCGCATCACCTACAATTGCTCCCCATGTACAATCATCCAACTGAAGATTGCGGCAGCCTGCATCATAAAATTGTTTTATAACATCCTGATAAGCAACTCCAATATCGTGAATTAATTCTTCATTAGTGCTGTAATATTTTCTTGTAGTTTCGTAATTTGCCGGTACAATCATCTGCTGGAAAGTCTGTGCCGGTGCCGGAATTGTATATTTGGCTACCGTATTTTCATCCTCAAACTGCTTTAAAAATTTGAAGTATTCCACAAACGGATGTGGCTTTGCCTTGATTTTACCTACAAGATAAGTATCATCAAGAACTGCTAACTCATCATTGAACTTAACACCATTTCCTGTGTTTTTGTGTTCAACACCTTCAAATCCCCACATAAAATCTAAATGCCAAAAAGTTCTTCTGAACTCTCCGTCTGTAATGGCATGAAATCCCAATTCCTTCTGCTTTGCCACGATCTTTGTAATTTCTTCGTTTGCAATTTTATCTAATTCTTCCTTTGTGATTTTTCCATTCTGATATGCCACTTTTGCATCTTTGAGTGCCTGTGGTCTTAAAAAACTTCCCACAAAATCATATCTAAATGGTGTCTGTAAATTGCTCATTATTTTAATCCTCCATTTCTAAAAGTAACTTTTTCTTTTTTATAAACAACCTTAATAGCTGACTTTATTATATTTAATGAGCTTTTCACTGTAAAATACACAAAAAATAAGTTGTCCATAGTTTTAAACTATAGACAACCTATTTAGCCTAAATATTTTTTTAATGCCTCTAAATATGTATTTCCTAACCTTGTAACCGTGCCCTTTTTATGGGTAATATATCCTATTCGCATATCTTTTTCATCAGCTAATGGAACGGCAATAATATCTTTTCCATTTAATTTTTTATCAATAACACCACTACATACCGTATAACCGTTTAGTCCAATTAACAGATTAAATAAAGTTGCTCTGTCCCTTACACGAATATTCTTCTTTCTCTCATAATCCGAAAAAATTTCTTCTGAGAAATAAAATGAATTATGTTCCCCCTGCTCAAAGGACATGTACGGATACTCTTCTAATTCTTCATTGGTTATAACCGTGTTTTTTGCAAGTGGGTGTTTTCTACTTATAAACACATGTGGTTTTGCAACAAAGAGCTGGTGAAATTCCAAATCATGACTTTTAAGAATCTTATTTATTACTACTTCATTAAAATCATTAAGAAATATTATTCCTATCTCACTTCTCATATGTGCAACGTCTTCAATAATCTCATATGTCTGTGTTTCCCTAATGCTAAAATCATACTCATCCTGACCATATTTCTTAATCAAATCAACAAATGCATTTACGGCAAAGGAATAATGTTGTGTAGAAATGCAAAACTGTTTTTTTCCTCCATTGCTACCTTTATATTTATCCTCTAGAATTGCCGCCTGCTCTAATACCTGTCTAGCATATCCTAAAAAATCTTCTCCCTCCTTAGAAAGAGTTATTCCTTTATTTGTCCTGTTAAATATAACAATATTCATTTCCTTTTCCAACTCATGTATTGCGTTAGTCAGGCTTGGTTGGGAAATATATAAGTTATTTGCTGCCTCTGTAATGGTCCCCGTTTCCGCTACCATTAATACATATTTCAACTGTTGTAATGTCATGCTTTCAATCCTTTTATATATTTTAATATAGTAATTATAACATGATTTTATTAACTATCCTACTATGTGAAATACTCTTTTTAAGCCGTTTGCCTCTCGGCAAGCTGCTTCTTTAATTCCTCTATTTCTTTTTCATATTTGTCTAATCGGTTCTGCTTTTCGTCCAGCTCTTTCTGCATTATTTTCCGTTCAGCTTCTCCTCTTGCTTCTCCTCTTGCTTCTCCACTCATTCTTGCATCCTTCACCATGTCATCAATTGCCTTACACATATCCTGCTTTTCCTCCTTCTCTTCAATCTTTATGTTAATGTTTGCACATTCCCTAATTACCACCATGGCATCCCTTTCCATGTTTGAGTATACACTATGCTTCTCTTTTAATAAGTAATTCATCTTCTCCTTATCCCCTGATGCCTTCATAAATTCTATTATGTACCTGAAATCCGACATAAACTTTTCGGAATTGTTAATCTCATGGGGATCTATGAGATTAATCCTGTAATCCGGAATCAGTTTTAATATTTCCTTATCATCAATACTTAACATTTCGTGGAGACTTCTTGGACCGTCCCATGGTCTGTCTCCAAAATATACCGTCAGGGTTATTATTCCGGCCATCTTATCTTCTTTCTTAAGCCCTGACAAAAATTCACTTCCACTGCTTAAATTACCTTTTCTTCTGTTTTCCCTTGATTTTCTCTCCACCTGGTCGGCGTACCCCATAAAATCATATAAGCCATTTCTTACCGGCTGGGCATAATGTACATTGGATGCGTTTTCAATTCCCAAAAGCATGTAAACAATGTTTCCGCTTTTCTTTATGACACACATCTTCTCTAAATCCCTTACTCTGTCCCTTGTAATTAGCTTTCCACTCTCCCCTTCCATTAATAACAGTTCTTCTGCACTGATTTCCTTTAACATGTCATGCTTTATAATCTGCCTTCCCCCATATATGGCATAATTGAAAACATCTGCAAATCTCACGTTATCTGACATGTACTTCTTGGTTGCTATATCCTTTTTTCTCATATAACACCTCTCTTCCTTTTAATATTTCGAGGTGTATACTATTAGTTTTTCTTAATCTTCTTATAGTATACACCGGATGTAAAAAAAATACAATAGCACAATATAAGCCTTATAAAGTACAAACCACCATTGTGCCTGCCCCAATATTCAATTTGCATTTATCCGTTCTTACATTGCAGTATTGTAATTACATCTTGTATCAATTATAATATATATTATTCGTTACTTTGTCAAGTGTTTTTTGTGATATTATAAAATAATTAAAATTCTAATCTCATCTGATTCCACACTACGTTTCCGTGTGTTGAATGCTCTGAAATACCTTCATTTATAAATCCGAATTTAGAGTAACACGGTACTAAAGCATCCTTGCATGTTAGTACTAAGCCTTTTCTTCCCTGTATTTGCACATCATTAATTGCCTGTGTAATTAATCTTCCTGCAAGCCCACGTTTACGATAATCAGGAATAGTATTTACTCCAAAAAGCATTTGCCATTTTCCTTTTCCATAACAAAAACTTCATTTCCATGCTCTTTTATTATTTCCACTAAATCATTAGTTTTAATCCAGATTGTAGCTGTATTATCCTTTGGATGAACCCCTACGATTCCGGGATATTCAAAAAAACATTCCTCTATAAACACCTTAACTTTTATCATCGTACACTAATTTTACTCATATTTATTAAACTTTTCCAATACTTTTTGCTTCCTGCTACACATTTATATGATTTACTTTTAATTTTTTCTATGTTATAATACTTCAAATTTGAACTATTCATTTTTGTACTTTTATATTGGAGGATGTATTATGCGAACAGGCATTGAATTTGCTCATAAAATTTCTTTAGCTTACTCTGCAATGTGTAAGCCTTTATGCCATCAGATAAATTTACCTCAGACAGCATTTGATATTCTGATGTTTTTATCCAATAATCCGGAATTTACCACTGCCCGAGATATTGTTGAAATCAGAAAAATCAAGGCAAATCTTGTATCCGTCAATGTGGACCGGTTAGTAAATGACGGATATCTTATCAGAAAAGAAGTGGAAGGTGACCGGCGCAAGCACCAACTTGTATGCACTCCTAAGGCAGATGAAATAATTAACATGGGACTTATTCTTCAAAAAAACTTTGTAGACAGGATTTTCGAAGATATAGATGAAGAAACTAAAGATGCCATTTACAGTGGCATTAGCAAGATGAATTCAAATCTCAATGAAATTTTAGAGGAGGTTCAATAAATGGACATTTTAATAACATTTGTAGTAACATTTTTTGCAGGAATGGGTGCAGGACTTGGAACCGGTTTTGCAGGAATGAGTGCAGCTGCAGTTATCAGCCCAATGTTAATTACATTTCTTGGCATGGACCCATATATGGCTGTGGGAATTGCCCTGTCATCAGATGTTTTAGCCAGTGCTGTTTCTGCCTATACATACGGAAAAAATAAAAATCTTGATATAAGAAACGGACTTATTATGATGGTTAGCGTTTTAGCATTCACTATTGTAGGAAGCTATATTTCAAGCCTTGTTCCATCTACAACCATGGGAAACTTTTCTGTTTTTATGACCTTTCTTTTGGGAATTAAATTTATTGTAAAGCCTGTTATGACAACCAAAGAAGCAATGGCCGATGTTCCTGCCAAAAAGCGTGCCATTCAGTCAGTTATTTGTGGAGTTTTAATTGGATTTATATGTGGTTTCGTTGGTGCCGGAGGAGGTATGATGATGCTCCTTATTTTAACTTCAGTTTTGGGATATGAACTTAAAACTGCCGTGGGAACCAGCGTATTCATTATGACATTTACAGCATTTACCGGTGCAGCCTCACACTTTGCCATTGGAGGTGCCCCTGATGTAACGGTCTGGATTTTATGTATTATATTTACACTATTGTGGGCAAGAATTGCTGCCGTGTTTGCCAACAAAGCTACGCCAAAAGCCTTAAACCGTGCCACAGGTGTTATACTTGTTATACTTGGAATTGTAGTTATGGCATTTTCAATGTTTGCATAATTGTTGTAAAAGTGTCCCTCAATTAAATTTGTAGGGACACTTTTTACTATATTTATAAATTACATATGGCATATAGTGGTATATTTTCCATCCACTCCTGATTAATGTACTTCATTGTTGAAAATCTGACTGCAGTATCCGGGCTATACTTATCACAAAATGCTTTTAAACTCTTTGATTTAATGTTACAAAATTAGTATATCACTTTTTTTTTTATTCTACTGTATATGTTGTGATGATTGTATCCTCATCTTTATTTAAATATTCTATCCTAATATGAATTCCCCATTATCTCCAACTGTTACCTTTGTTTTATAAAATGCCTTAACTCCTTCTAACATATATAGTGCATCTTTTGTACCGGCTGTCTCATATGGCGAATGCATTGCCAACTGGGCAAGCCCAATATCTACTGTATTAATAGATATGTGACTGTTTGCTATGTTTCCCAGAGTTGAACCGCCGGGAATATCTGAACGGTTTACATAAGTTTGAGTCGGTACTGCTGCCTCCTTACAAATTTCTTTAAACACTGCTGCCGACATTCCATCTGTAGTATATTTTTGGTTTGCATTGTACTTTATAACTATTCCATTATTCATATAAGGTCTGTTAGTAGGGTCAGCTTTTTCCATATAATTAGGGTGAACACCATGGGCATTATCCGCCGATAACATAAATGACCGGGAATATGCCCGAATCAAATCTTCTCCATTTATTCCCATACACAAACCGATTCTATTAAGAACATCTGACAAAAACGTAGAATCCGCCCCTTGCTTTGTTGTACTACCGACCTCTTCATTATCAAAAATGGCACAAACCGTAACGCTATCTGAATCAGACCCACCTGCAGCAATATGCGCCTTCATACAACTATAGGCACACATAATATCATCAAGCCTTGGTGCTGACATAAATTCACCATTACATCCTAAAACAGTTCCCTTTTGTCTGTTATATAAAAACAAATCTGAACTAACTATGGAATCCTCATTTACTCCGGCAACATCTGCCATTACTTTATAAAAAATTCCCTTAGATGTCAGTTCTCCAAACAGTGGAATCATATCTTTTTGAGGATTATATTTGACCCCCGTGTTGGCTTCTCTATTCATATGGATTGCCAGATTCGGAATAATACACAAATCTCTTTCAACATTTACCAGCACCGGTTTTATTTTCATTCCATCCTTAACAATAATACGTCCTGCCACTGACAACGGTCTGTCAAACCACGGTGCCATAAGCATTCCACCATATTTTTCCACATTTAATGAAAGGTACCTGTTGTCTTCTACCATTTCCGGATTTTCCTTTATTTTAAATGCCGGTGAGTCACTATGGGCTGCTGCTATTTGAAAATTTGAAATCTTATTATTCTTTGGTATACAAAATGCAATTATTGAAGAGCCGTTTCTTGTAACATAATATTTTTCTCCCGGTAACAAATTCCATTTATCCTGCTCATTTAATTGTGAATATCCGTTTTTTTTAAGCATCTCTGCAAAATTTGCCGTCACATGAAATGCACTGGGACTTTTATCTATAAACTCCATAAGTTCCTTTGAAAAATCAATAAATCTGCTTTCTTCCATAAATGCCTCCATATAACTTATCTAAAAGTTAATTTATTATCTCTAGGGTATCCCTTCCCACTTTGCATGTCAAATACAAAATTTTCACTCCGGCTTCTTTTGCCTCCTGTAATGCCACACCAAATTCAGGATGAGTATCTATATTAGGACGTACTTCATTAATTCCTTCCATCTGAATCACAAATGCTATTGCACATTCATAACCCGCCCTTTTTGCCTTAATTAATTCTCTTAAATGCTTAATTCCCCTTGTGGTAGGTGCATCAGGGAAATATCCTATTCCATCTATTTCCAAGGTGCATCCCTTTACTTCCATAAGATATTCCTGATTTCCTTTTCTCATATAAAAGTCAATTCTGGAATCTCCGTATTTATACTCTGGCTTAATGTAATCATAATCCTTTGTTTCTAACCACTCTTTCACTACCTTGTTTGGTGCCTGACTATCCATATTAATCCAACCAAAATTTTTCTTATATACAGCCACTAAGTCATATAAAGTCTTCCTATTTGGATTGTCAGAAACCTCCAGCCTTACAGGAGTTTTAGGAATCAACAATTCCTTACAACGCCCTGTATTTTTTACATGCACGGTATTTACAACTCCTTCTATATCAACATGGGCAATAAACCTGTTAGGACGGTCAATAAATATTCCCTCAACAATTTCTCTATACCTCACCAATTGTTCTCCCTGCCATTTTTATAACAACATTGCCTGAATGTTCCACATCGGCATCCTACTGTAAACGGCTCAATCAAACTTGCCACCTACTGTAACCTTATGTCCTGTATTAGGTCCATGCATAAATACCGCAACATCAGTTCCGCATACACTTGAATAAATGTTTCTAACAAGTACATCATTATCCCTTACTTCCGGCAATGGAATTTCTCTAATCTCTACTTTCTCTTTTCCTAAATAAATACCTGCTTTCATAAATAACTCCTGTTTTGATAACATTATCTTAAAGAAAATTAACGTATATGTCTAATATAGACATACTTATTTTGTTAAGAATAATATCCCAAAAATAATTTTAATGCAACTATTCAGCCTTTTATTGTATAATAGCTACGCTTCCCTGAGCCTTATCTTTTTTAACAATTATCTTACGGTCAATGCGCTCTTTTAATTCACCAACATGGGATATTATGCCCACCAACCGGTTTCCTTCCGTCAGGGAATTAAGTGCATTTATTGCCTGATTGAGAGACTCTTCATCTAATGAACCAAAACCTTCGTCCACAAAAAGAGTATCGAGTCTAATTCCCCCGGCGGAAGCATGGATTTCATCAGAGAGCCCTAACGCCAGTGAAAGTGATGCCTTAAAAGCTTCCCCTCCCGAAAGAGTTCTCACGCTTCTATTGGTTCCATTATAATGGTCAATTACCCACAAATCCAATCCACTTTGACTTCTCTGATTATCTGCCTCTTCTGCTCTTTTTAATTCATACTGTCCTGATGACATCGTAAGAAATCTAATATTAGCTCTATTTATAATCCTGTCAAAATAATGCATTTGAATGTACGTTTCTAGCAAAATTTTATCCTTACCGTTAATCCCTCCGTTAGCAGTGTCTGAAAGAGATTTAATCATAGTCCATTTTTCCTGTGCCTCTTTCATTGCCCTGTACTTAACTTTTATGGCATCTTTGATGTTCTCATTAACTTTAATCCTTGTGCTGATTACGTTTATTGCATCTAACAGATTCTTCCTCTCTTTTACTAAATCATTCCTTTTTTCTGACAATTCATCTGTAGGAGAAATTTCCGCACCCCTTAGCTGCTCATCAATCATCTTTATGGTATTTTCTGCCTTTTCAATTTCTGTTTTACAGTTCTGAAAATCCCTGTCAGCTTTTTTGTAATTCTCCTCCATTTTTATAAGCAAATCCCTTAATTCACTTAAGTGTTGTACAGCTTCTTCCCTTGTGCTGAAGCTGAGGCTCTCTTTTATCTGGGTAAGCTTGGCATTTATACCCTCAAAAGCAATTTTGCATTCAGACTTTTTATTGCCTGCATCTTTTAACTTATGCTTTATATTCTCAAGCTTCTTCTCATTTTCAGGTATATTTTCTTCTAACTTATTTTTTTCCTTTACCTTTTCATTTATTAACTTAAGTTCTGCTGCAAAGCTAAGTGACTCCTTACTTAAATCCTCATATTTTTCATGTATTAATTCTCTTATAATCTTAATATTTTCTTCCTTATATTCAAGGATTTTTCCCCCATCTTTAAGGATATTTTCCTTTAAAAGTTTAACTTCACTGCCTTTATTTCCTGCTGCAAGACTGGCATTCGCCGTATTTTCTTCCTTTAGCTTAAGACCTGCCTTTTCTTCATCAAGTTCCCTTCTTGAAGGTGCATTTTTAACAGGTTCAGCTTTATGAGGATGAGTAGTTGAACCGCATACCGGACAAGCCTTACCCTCTTCAAGTTCACTTGCCATAATTCCTGCCTGCTGGTTAAAAAACAACAGCTCCCTTTCTTCGTAATGTTTCCTTGCCTCTTCCAAAATTTCCGCAGCTTCCTTATATTTCTCCTGAAAATCTTTAAGCTGTACCAAATTTCTATCATATCTGTTAAGCAATTCAACAAAATTATCAATATCATCTATTTTTTTTGTCGTTTTATTTATTTCCCCCTGTAAAGCAATTTTTTCTTCTCCTGCGTTTTTTATTGTATTTAAACGCTCCCTGTCCGTTGAAATAACTTCTTCTAAATTTTGTAGGTAATCATTTAATAATATCTCCTGATTCTCCCAGTGGAAAATTTTTTCCTTTTCCTCACTCCACTGTGTCTGTAAGCTTCCCATTGCCTCATACTCCGGCAATTTTTCCTCATCTTTTCTTATATCAAATTCCAGTTTTTTCCGCTTTGGTTTCTTAGACTCTTCCTCCTGAAGAATTTCTTCTAATTTTCCAAAGGCATCCCTGTTTTTCTTAAGAAGAAGTAACGCCCTGTTTTTCTGCCCGATAGCCTCATTAATTCTTTTTATTTCTCCTATTTTTTCATCTATTCCCGCTGTTTCCTTTTCATTCTTTTCCATTAATTTCTGCTGTTTTGATAATAACTCACTGTCAGTTTCCACTAATTTGTTAATAACATCTGTTATTTCATCAATATTATTAGCTCCGGATTCTATTAAATTACCGGCACGGGTTCCTAATTCACTGTTATTATCATACATAAGACCTGATAAGGATTGATTTATTGCTGACTCTTCCCTGTCATATTCTTCCTTTACGGATTTTTCCTGTACCTTTAGCTTGTCCTGAATGGTCTTGTAAATCCCGGTATTAAAAATCTGCCTGAAAATTTTAATTCTGTCATCTGTTTTTGCCAGCAAAAGTTTTAAAAAATCTCCCTGGGCAATCATTGCCACCTGAGAAAACTGCTCTCTGTTAAGGCCGATAAGCTCCTGAACAGCCCTGGTAACCTCCTTAGTTTTTGTTACCACATTTCTTGAGTCCGGGTACTCCAAAAAGGCATCAGCCACCTGCTTTGTCATTCCCTCTCCACGCTTTGATTTTCTCATATATTCAGGATTTCTTCTTACCTTATATATCAGGTTTCTGTACTCAAATTCCATTTCCACAAAAGTTTCCGTATCTTCTTTTGCGTACTTACTTCTAAACATTGTGGTTTCCCTGTTTTCTCCGCTTGCCTCCCCATAAAGGGCAAAAACAATGGCATCAAAAATGGTGGTTTTTCCGGCTCCTGTATCTCCTGTTATGAGATAAATTCCCTTCTTACCTAATTTTTCAAAATCTATTACCTGACAGCCTGCATAAGGGCCAAAGGCTGAAATTGTTAATTTAATTGGTCTCATTACTCATTTACCTCCCACACATCTTTAATTAATTTGTCCATAAAATCAGCCTGCTCACGGCTCATAGGCTGGTTGTTTTGAAGTTCATAAAATTCCTTAAATAAATCAAGGGGCTGTTTTTTCTCCACATTTTCCACACCTTTTATTTCATTATTACTTCTTGTTCTTGTGTTGTCATAATCTAATTTCATAATATTAGGATAAACCGTTCTAAGAAGCTCCATGGCATGTAAAACGTCCTGTTCATCCGTTAATGTCACATGGGCATAATCCATTCTGTCAATATCCTTATAAAAATCCTTAGACATAATTTCCTGATATTTGCCTTTTATTTCAATCATGTCATGTTTTGGAATCAGAGGCACTTTCTCTAGGGTAATATTCCCCTTTTCCTTCATATCCACAATAAGGGCTGTTTTTTGATGCCTTGCCTCAGAAAAAGAATATTTAAGAGGAGTTCCTGAATATCTTACAAATTCACTTTTTATATGCTGGGGGCTATGTAAATGACCTAATGCCACATAATCAAATCTCTTAAAATTTTCTACACTTACTTCATCAATGCCTCCCACAGACACTTCTTCTGAATCACACCTGTCTGCTCCCCTTACAAACTGATGGGCAATCAAAAGATTTCTCTCACTTTCGTCCACCTTAGTTTGCTCCATAACATATGCCATTGCACTGTCATAACTGTCAATGTCAGCCTCCTCATAAACGTGTTTTACCATTGCCGGCTTAATAAAAGGCAGCATATATATGTTAATTTCACCATATTCATCTTTTATTTTATGGGTTTCCACATTTCCACTAAAAGGCTTTGACATATAAACTCCGCTTTGGCTTATAAGTTCAGCCCCAAAGCCTATTCTTTCCTGACTGTCATGATTTCCACTTATAACGAAAACCTTCAGATTTCTTTTTGCCAGACTATTTAGAAAACTGTTTAACACCGTCACTGCCTCCGCTGATGGCACCGGCTTGTCATACACATCCCCTGCAATAAGAACTGCCTCAATTTTTTTCTCATCTATTATATTTAGTATTTTATCAAATATGAATTTCTGATCCTCAATCAATGAAAATTCATTTAATCTTTTTCCTATATGCAAATCTGCCAAATGAAGAAATCTCATAAGCCCTCCTTAATATTTTGTGGATTTCACTACTTTTACGGCTATACTAACATCGCCACTATGATGTGTCAATAATGGCGCAAAACGTAATGAGCATACTATGTTGACAGACCTAATTTTTAGTGCTATCATTCATCACAGGAAAGTTTAAAGTGTTTCAAAAAACTTAATTTAATTTAGAGATTGGAGGATTTAAACATGAAAAAATTTATGATTGGTGATTTGATTTTAGCTATAATATGTACAATTTCTTATTTGATGCGCATTCCACATCATATGAGTACCCTGACTTCTTCTTCGAGTGTACATTCAACCATTACCCAGACCATTCCACTAAGTACTACTGAAATGATATTTGGTGCTTTTGCGGTTTTTGTTTTAGTCAACATTCCAAATATTTTCTTAATATTGAAGAAATCAATACTTAAAGTAACTAAAAGTAATTAATTTTTAAGTAAAGGCGATGTCTGTTGTGTTTTTACAGCTTTCATCGTCTTTTTTATATGTGTATTTTTATAATTGATTTTTCCCCTCTTAATGATAAGATTAAATTATAAGTTTGTGATGTAAAGGAAAGGATTTTTTATGAATATACGCTTTTATAATGGAACTATTTTAACTTTAGAAGATACCACTGCTGACGAAAATGGCTGTCTTCCTCTTTTGTCCGGGGAAGTGTGGGTCTTTGATGACACCATTGGTTTTGTGGGAAACCCTGCAACGGACAAAACAGTTTCTAAACTCCATCCCCAGATAAAATGGGACAAGGAAATTAATCTCAATGGAAATCTTATTATGCCGGGGTTTAAGGATGCCCATACCCATTCTGCCATGACATTTTTGCGCTCTTATGCAGATGATTTGCCTTTAGACAAATGGCTTAACGAGAAGGTATTTCCTATGGAAGCCAAGCTTACTGATGACAAAATATATGAGTATAGCAAAATTGCCATTAAAGAATATCTCACATCAGGAATCACTGCCAATTTTGATATGTACATCAGCCCTGACCCTGTTATTCAGGCATCTGTTGACATGGGATTTAGAACTGTTATGACCGGAGGATTAAACGACTTTACCCAGTCTGTCCCGGAAATTGAGGAATGTTACAAAAAATACAACGGCTACAACGACCTTATATCTTATGAATTGGGATTCCACGCAGAGTATACCTGTAGCGAAGGGCTTTTAAAGGATTTGTCGGCTCTTGCCAATAAGCTTCAGGCTCCTGTTTTCTGCCACAATTCCGAGACTCAGAAAGAAGTAGCAGAATGTGTTAAAAGATATGGCATGACACCTACTGTTTATTTAGACAACATTGGTATGTTTAACTACGGTGGAGGTGGCTATCACTGCGTTCATATGACCGACTCCGACATAAATGTTTTTGAAAAAAGAGGTATGTCCATTGTTTTGAATCCTGCTTCTAATTTAAAGCTTGCCAGCGGAATTGCTCCTGTCAGTCTTTTTATGAAAAAAGGAATAAACCTTGCCCTTGGCACTGACGGGCCTGCCAGCAACAATGCATTAGATATGTTCAGGGAAATGTTTTTAACTACTGCTCTTGCCAAGTACCGGGAAAATGACGCTTCGGCAGTAGATGCCAATGAGGTACTTAAAATGGCTACTTTAGGTGGTGCCAAAGCTATGGGTCTTCGTAACTGTGACACATTAAGTCGTGGAAAAAAAGCTGACTTAATCGTAATCGATTTAAGCCAGCCTAATATGCAACCAATAAACAACATTACCAAGAATCTTGTATATAGCGGTTCAAAAATAAATGTTATTTTAACAATGATTAACGGAAATATTTTGTACCAAGTGTAGCTGCCATTACAGCTTTTATAGTATGCATCCTGTTTTCTGCCTCGTCAAAAACAACAGAATTTTCAGATTCAAATACTTCATCTGTAACTTCCATTTCAGTAAGTCCGAATTTTTTGTTGATTTCCTTACCGATTTTGGTATCCAGATCGTGGAAAGCAGGAAGACAATGCATAAATACAACATCATCACCGGCATTCTTAATTAAATCCATTGTAACACGGTATGGAAGAAGATCATTTATTCTCTCTTCCCAAACTTCATCAGGCTCACCCATTGAAACCCACACATCAGTGTAAATGGCATTAGCTTCCTTAGTTGCCACCATAGGATCTTCCTCAAATTCAATAACTGCTCCTGTTTCTTTTGCTATAGCCTGGCACTGTTCTACCAGTTCTTTATTTGGCCAGTATTTCTTTGGTGCACATGCCACAAAATGCATTCCCATTTTGGCACATCCTACCATAAGTGAATTTCCCATATTGTAACGGGCATCTCCCATATATACAAACTTAAGTCCCTGCAATTTTCCAAACTTTTCACGCAGTGTTAAAAAGTCAGCTAAAATCTGTGTAGGATGAAATTCATTGGTAAGACCGTTCCATACAGGAACTCCTGCATATTTTGCCAATTCTTCTACTATATCCTGACCGAATCCACGATATTCAATACCGTCAAACATTCTGCCTAAAACTCTTGCTGTATCAGCAATACTTTCTTTCTTACCTATTTGTGAACCTGTCGGGTCTAAGTATGTAACTCCCATTCCCAAATCATGGGCTGCCACTTCAAAAGAACATCTTGTACGTGTACTTGTTTTTTCAAAAATAACTGCAATATTTTTTCCCTTAAACACGTCAACTAATTCTCCGGCTTTCTTTTTCTTCTTAAGGTCAGCTGCCAAATCAATAAGCTCTTCTATCTCTTCAGGTGTAAAATCCAGTAACTTTAAAAAATGTCTTCCTGTAAAATCTGTCTTCATTATTAACCTTCTTTCCACAAACTAATCATTTGTTTTTGTATTTTTATTTTTATAATCTTTAATATACTCTACTATATTAATACTCTTTCCTGATTTATTCAATGTTGGCGGAGTATTTAATCTATGTTTAACATTCTTCTGAAGGCTTTCCATAATGGCATCACGCTTCTCTTCTAACTCCTTCAACTGCTTTGCTATTCTCTCAGCTGATTCTTCCCTGACACCGGCAATCCTCTCACGGCTGTTCTCTGTTGCTGCCGCTATTTTTTCACGACTGCTTTCTGTAGCTGCTGCTATTTTCTCACGGCTGTCAGCGGTTTTTTCATCAAGAATTTCCATGCCTTCTTCTGCCTTTTCAGCAACAGTTATGGCTGAATTTCCCACAACATCTTTTAACTGATCTCCAACTGCATGCAGACTTTCTGCCAATTTGTCCAATTGTCCCAGACTTTTATTAATTCCAATGAGGTTTTTAAGGGTTACAATCATGTCCACCACAAACACCACGCCACATACCACTACAATAATAACCTGTATTTGAAATGGTATCTTCTTAACTACAGCCATAATGGGGTGATGTACAAATTTTACTGCAAATACAACTGCCATGCCCCACATAAAACTAAAGGCAAGGCACACATATCCACCTATGTTAAATTTTTCGTCGGAATAATCCCACCATCTCATATGAAATATTTTGTCAAGAATCCATCCTCCAAACAATTCCACTGCCGAGCAAATCACCATTCCTCCCAAAAACAGCAACCAGATGTTTTTCTCCACAGGCAAAAGTGCCAGCAAAACTCCTATCATGCCACATCCGTATATGGGACAAACCGGTCCGTTTAAAAATCCTCTGTTGGTGACCTTTCCTGCGGTAACAGCCACAAAAGCCACTTCCACGCACCAGCCTAAAAAGCTGTAAATAAAAAACAATAATGCAATCTCACTAAAAGAAAACATGCTTTACCCTCCTTGATACTCATATATCGTATGATACCATAAAAAGGGGGATATTGCACTAACTTCTACCTACAGTTTATCGACCTTTAAATTATAATCCACCAATAGCCAATTTGCCCGAAACAGTCGCATTATCTGCCAAAATGAAGCACCTCTTAAATTGTATTCATAAAGTAATTCAATTTTTGCCTTAATGCTCCTTGCGTCCTCAAACCACACTTCGTGGTCTACGCCATCCTTCGTATACCTGAAATATGGTGTCTGCCCAACTTCGTCAAATAAAATTTCAGCATTATTTTCCACTGCAATTTGCACTGCCTGAGCATTTCCAATAGTTTCAGCTTTCGTAACGTCCTTTTCATAGGGAAGAGCCCAGTCATAACCGTAATTAGGTATTCCCATATTGATTTTTTCAGAGGGAATTGCCGTCACCGCATAATCTAAAACCCGCCTGATTTTATCAACCGGTGCCACCGCCATAGGCTCGCTATATGTATATCCCCACTCATATGTCATAACCAACACGCTATTTGCCACTCTTCCCAAAGCCTCATAATCCTTTCCCTCATATAAAAGTCCCGGCTGGTCAGCACTGGTTTTTGGTGCCAAATCCACCGAAACCGTAAATCCCTGTTCATTCATTTTCTCCGTTGCCCTCTCAACAAACCTTACAAAAGCCTCCCTATCCTCTGCCTTTATGTATTCAAAATCAATATCCAGTCCCAGAAAACCCTTTTCGTTCATTATTTCCAACAGGTTGTCTAGCAACACTTCCACTATATCTTCATTTTGAATAACATCAGAAATCAGATTATTGTTAAACATGCCTGTTTCATCAAAGGGTGTCAAAGTCAGTATAGGTGCTGCATTGTAGTTATATGAGGCTTCAATCATGAATCCATCATCTATTGGGGGATATATAACCTCCCCTTCTCTTGTAAATCCATAGGAAAAAACCGCCATTCCCGACAATGACGGGAGACTTTGCTCTAAAACATAATTGCTTATAAATGGATATGCGAACCCTCTTATAACCGCCTCTCTTCTGTTTTCACGTATTCCTCCTGTATCAATTAATAATGCCTGACCCACTGCCAAAGGGTACGGATACACCAATTGATTGTCATAAATAATCGATTCCACACTTACCCCATATGCACCGGCAATGCTATCTACATTATCTCCTGATTTTACAACATATATTTCCATAGTAATTACAGCCTTTTTTAATAAATATATGTTGGAAAAATTTGAATAATGCAGATAATGGTGGGAACATTTCACGGTTATGGCAATATGCGGGCGGTTGCTTTCCTCCTTCCACGCAAAAAGCTGCCACTTTACAAATCCTAAATTTGTAAAGCAACAGCTTTTTCTTCATTTAATTATATTTAATTCCTCAAACCACCAGTCTATATCCACATCTTTTGCATTACTTAAAAATCATGTGATATAACTGTGTAAGATACCCCTGTACCGGGAATGTCATTGCAAATACCAGTGACACAATTGTCATAAGTTTTATAAGGATGTTAATTGAAGGACCTGATGTATCCTTAAAAGGATCACCTACAGTGTCACCAACAACTGCTGCCTTGTGAGCCTCGCTACCCTTTCCTCCGGCAAAACCACCTTCAATAAATTTCTTTGCATTATCCCATGCACCACCTGAGTTAGCCATAAATATAGCCATCATAACACCACAAACTAATGCTCCGCAAAGCATTCCACCAAGCGCTGCTGCTCCAAGAAGATATCCTACAACTAACGGTGTAACAACTGCCATAACTCCCGGAAGAATCATTTCATGAAGTGCTGCCTGAGTAGAAATACCTACGCACTTTTTATAATCAGGCTTTGAAGTTCCTGCAAGGATTCCCTTGTCAGCCTTAAACTGTCTTCTAACTTCCTCAATCATTTTGTTTGCGGCTTTGCCTACAGAACTCATGGTAAGAGCAGAGAACATAAATGGAAGCATTCCACCTATTAATAAGCCGGCAACAACTGATGCTGAAAGAATATTGATACTGCCAAGTCCTGCAACTTCAGCATATGAAACAAACAATGACAAAGCTGTAAGTGCTGCTGAACCAATGGCAAAACCTTTTCCAATAGCCGCTGTTGTATTTCCTACTGAGTCAAGTTTATCAGTAATATCTCTTACGCTTTCGTCAAGTCCTGACATTTCAGCAATACCACCTGCATTATCGGCAATAGGACCATAGGCATCAACTGCAATTGTCATACCTGTAGTTGATAACATACCAACTGCTGCTAAGGCTATACCGTACATTCCAAAGAATGCATAAGCTGATAAAACACCTAAAACAATAAATAAAATAGGAATAGCTGTTGACTTCATTCCCACTGACAAACCACTAATAATATTTGTAGCAGAACCTGTTTTTGAGCTTTCTGCAATTTCCTTAACGCTCTTGTATTTATCTGATGTGTACATTTCTGTAACTTTACCAATAGCTGTACCAACTATCAAACCTGCTAAAATGGCAAAGAAAGCTTTGAAATCTCCAAAGAAATAATAGCTGAAAATAGCTGATGCAATTATCTCTATCACTGTTGCACCATATTCACCTAAGTTCAATGCTTTCTGTGGGTCTGAACCTTCTTTTCCTCTAACGAAAAATGTAGCAATTACAGATGCAAGAACACCAACTGCTGCAATTACCAATGGGAAAATAATGTGAGCTGTCCCAAAATTGTTCTTTCCTGCCACAACTGATGCAACTGCCAATGTAACTACTGAAACAATTGCTCCAACGTAACTTTCAAAAAGGTCAGCTCCCATACCTGCAACGTCACCTACGTTATCACCAACATTGTCTGCAATAACTGCCGGGTTTCTTGGGTCATCCTCAGGAATACCTGCCTCAACCTTACCTACAAGGTCAGCTCCTACGTCAGCAGCCTTTGTATAAATACCACCACCAACTCTGGCAAAAAGTGCAATTGATGAAGCACCAAGGCTGAATCCTGTTAATATACTAACTGCTTCATTTGTAAAACCTGTAGTGTTCATAACAATAATTAAAATAACACTAAGCCCTAAAATACCAAATCCTACAACGCAAAGTCCCATAACGGCACCACCTGCAAAAGCTATTGATAATGCCTTGTTCATTCCACTTTCCTTTGCTGCATTTGCTGTACGTACATTAGCCTTTGTAGCTACATTCATTCCAACATATCCGGCAAGTGTGGAAAGAACTGCACCAATGATGAAACATACTGCTGTAAGCCAGTCGATTCCAACTCCCAAAACAACGAATAAAATTGCCACGAATATAATCAATATTTTATACTCTGCAAAAAGAAAAGCCCTTGCACCTTCAGCAATGGCATCTGAAATTTCTTTCATTTTGTCATTTCCTGCATTACTGTGTCCTATCTGTGTTGCCTTTATAAATGCAAATATTACTGCAATTATTCCTGCGACAGGTGCCAAATAAATAAGATTATTCACTAAAATTTCCTCCTTTTCAAAATCGTTCTCTCAAACAATAATAAAAATATATTAAAGCTTATTTTTTGTTCGTTAAAAAAATAACAAACTTTACACTATTTTTTTACCTTACCATTTATGTTCACATAAATCAATACACAATTTTATAAAAAAAGTAAATTTTTTCACCACAACAGGTGAAACACACCTTTTTCCTTATACTTTTAATACTCATATTATATTATGTTATTAATTGCAATAATTTATAAATTATTCTTTTTTTATGTATCCGTTTATATGACCGGTGCAAATATGCTGACTTGTAAAAGTAAATTCCGTGTGAAAGACTAAATTCCACACCCTGT
>NZ_QUHB01000006.1 GCF_003479405.1 Eubacterium sp. AF16-48
ACAGGGTGTGGAATTTAGTCTTTCACACGGAATTTACTTTTACAAGTCAGCATTACCTCTTTAATATCCTAATTCTTCTGTTTCTCTTTTGTATACATATACATGGTCAGAAAGTATTTCCACAGGATCTAACTGAGTTCTGTTTACCTCCCGTATCATTTCGTCTATTTCTTTTGTATCCCAACCCATGGCAGGAATCAATATCACCTCATGAATGGAACTGGGAATAATATATATATCCTGTCCAACCTTGTCAGCGAACTTTTTAAGTACCCCGGGATAAAGTATGCATGCTGCCCCATTTGACTTGTCTTCGTTAGTCATTACATACATCTCCATATTTCTGTCTAATTTAACTTTTTCCATCTCTTCCTTAACCATATCCTCAACTTGTGCATATGTATATCCCCCATAGCAGGTTTCCTCTTTTATTAAATCACCATCATCATTATCCTCATCCCTTTCATCCCCCACTATACTGTCAAGAATCATTTCAGAAATAATATCTTCCATTCTACGTATAACAGGATGATACTTTGTCCATGTATTCTCATAAGCCGTAACACATAACCGGGATAAATCTATTCCCCATTCTTTTATGTTGCCATCTCTAATCATGGTAACTGCCTGGGCTCCCTCCCTGTATGATACCAAAATATAAAATACTATAGCTAAATCAAGAACTCTAACATGGGGTGTTGTTTTTAACATTTCTCTGTTCATATTATAATTAACCAGCTTATAAAAGATTCTTTTTTTGACCTTTGAAAAATTTCTTAAATCATTGATGTTAACTTCATTTATTAAACCCTTGGAACTATCTAAATAAACCTCAAAAATTTCTTTGCTTATATCATCAATATTCCTGCCTTTTTTAAACTGTGAGTAATAATCATTAAGATATATATTAGGGGTTGCCATGTCATTTTTTCTTTCTATACTTATGGCACGCATTCTTACATTATTATTCTTTATAATATCGTGAACAAATACTGTGCAATCTTCTAAATTTTCCTGAACCAACTCCTCCACTTTTTCTTTTATTTCCTTAATAAACGTTACATAATCCATTTTATTTCTCCTAACATTATGAATTTGTTCAGTTGCATAAGGTTTGTGTTCGATTTATAGTTTTATTATAATGCATAGCATTATATTTTTCAACATATATTTTAAGTGACCATTTCTAAAAGAAATGGTCACTTATTAACTGCGGATACCTTTTATTTATTTCTTATTGCCTCTATAGGTCTTTTTGATGCTATCTTATAAACCGGTATAAAGCTTGCTACTGCTGCAACGCCTAAGCTTATTAATAGAAGTAATATAATCTGTCTTGGTCCGAAATTAAGTACAGTTATTAAAACTCCCATCTCTTTTCTTATAGCACTGTTTATCCATACTGTAACGCTTCCGGCAGCTATTGTTGCTAAAACAAAGTTTATAACAGCTATAATAAAGCTCTCTGAGAAGAATATTCTAAATACGTCATTACTTCTTGCACCTATTGCCCTAAGTATTCCGATTTCCTGCTTTTTGTAAGCTATACTTGTGGCAATAAAGTTTGATAACATAATTGCCGCAAATAATGCAAATCCCAATCCCACATACAGGAATACCTTTGATAATACATTTAATATTTCATCTACTGAATCTAACTCAAAGGTAACTGAATTTTGCATTTTAAATTTTACATTATCTTTTTCCGTATAACAATACTTTACAAGTTTTTGTATGTCTGCCTTGTTATCAGGCATTGATGACACTGCAAAACTATAAGTTCCAATTGCTCCAACCCAGTCTTTTTCGTAGAATTTATCAGGAACAACATATACTGCCTTACCTCCTCCTTTTATTACTCCTACTATCTTCCAGTTTTTATCTGTTTTTTCCTCTTCACTGGCTAATGAATAGCTTATGTTGAAAAATGGTTCATTCTTAAGATATTCAACGAAATCCTTAGCATCTGCATTTTCACCGTTTTTGTATATTTGTCCTTCCGGAACAATTATTTCATTATCTGCTAATTTACTCTTTTCACCATCAACCCATGTAATTTTTGACTTGTCAGCATCTGATAATTTTATCATTCCATCAGATGAACAATCGTAGCTGCTATTGCTTACATCCATATAAATGGAATTAGTATTTACATTAATAACCTTTCCGTCACCATTGACTAAACTTTCAACATATCCGTCACCGGTCATGGCTACACATGATAAGCTGTATTCCTTTATCCCATCCAATTCTCTGCTTAAGGCATACATGGCAAGAGTTTCTGCATTACTTTTTCCTGTCATGCTGTCACCTATTGTTTTATATCTGTTAAAATCAACCTTTGTGTCAATTACGGCAGTAACAGTAAATTTATCCCCGTTTAACTCAATTGTTTTTCCTATAATATCTTTATAATCTGAAATCTTTTCAATGCTTTTGCCTTCTAAATATCCTGTTTTTTCGTAGGTTTTATATACATATTCACTAATAGCTATTTCTTTCTTACCTCCGTCAGGCAGTTTCCCGGCTAATACCTTGTATCCCATTTCATCAATTATTTTCTGATTAATGTCAGCAAATCCTGTTATTGATGTTGCGTATGGACAATAGACTTCATTTCCTGACAGATTTGATGTGTCTTTTATGTTTGTCATTTCCATTCCTTCATCGCTAGGCATATAAACACCTCTGAAATCATGGCCTGTTTCTTTACTTATCTTTGCTACATCTTCATCTGTAAGTTTGTATGACCAGTCATCCCACCATGTAGCTCCATCGTTATCCATTTTTTTAGCTTTTAATACAGACGCATATTTTATATTTGAATCTGATATTGAATTAGTACATGTTTTAATATGGTCATATGTTCCAAATGTATCTGCCAGTGCAAACATTCCAAATGCCACAAAAGACAATAAAATAGTAATCACCAGTCTAAATTTCTTGTGTTTTAAACCACTTGCTCCAATTTTAAAGGAATTTTTAACAGGAAGCTTTGATTTAATTAATTTAAACCCTCCATCCACATAATCAATTGCATCCTGATTTGTTTTTTTGAAATTGCCGCTAACATGCTGCTTAGCTTTTATTGTTGCCTTAACATCTTTTTTGGCAGAATCCATATACTCATTTATTGCAATTCTGTCTTCCTCTGTAAGATGATATCCTTCAGATATAATAAAACCGTCCTCTTCAAAGGAAATTCCCTGGGAGAAATCAATTTCATCACCGTCTGTTTTTTCTACATCTGAAATAACTTTTCCATCTGCCAGTTCTATAATTCTGTCTCCATACTGCTCTGCAAACTCCCTATCGTGTGAAACTACAATTACAAGCTTCTCCTCTGACAGCTTTTTCAGTGTATCAAAAACCTGTTTTCCTGTATTAGAATCCAAGGCTCCTGTAGGCTCATCTGCCATAATTATCTGAGGATTTTTTACTAAAGCTCTTGCAATTGCAACTCTTTGCTTCTGACCTCCTGAAAGTTCATTTGGCTTTCTGTCACCAAATCCGTCTAAATCTACCTGTCTTAATATTTTACTTATTTCCTCATCTGTGGCTTTTCTTCCCTGAAGTTCAATTGCCAATGCTATATTAGCTCCCACAGTAAATTCTTCTAAAACATTGTACTCCTGAAAAATAAATCCAACATATGTATTTCTGTATGAATCAAAATGATTCTGTTTAAAGTTTTTAGAAGAAACACCTTTTATAATTATTTCTCCATCATCATATTTATCTAGTCCTCCTAAGAGATTAAGTAATGTTGACTTGCCGCTTCCGGACTTTCCCAACAGGAAAATCATTCCTTTTTCAGGAAATTTTAATGATATACCTTTTAATGCTTCAACAGAAACACCTTTTTTGGTTTTATATGTTTTTCGTAAATTTTTCGTTTCTAACATTTTACTACCTTTTCCTTTCATATTGTATCGCTCTAGAACTAATTGTACTATATCAATTAATACAATTGTATTATAGTAACCCCATTTTAATCTGTCAACCCCCTTTTTATTTAAATATTTTATTCTTTATATTTACAGTATGGAATAATACCTAATAACACAAAACGACCTTTAACTACCGGTTTAAAACCCGATAGCTAAAGGCCGCCTTTAAATTATAGGAAATAGGTTATAAGTATTTATGCTCCCACGATTATATTTCCCCAGTCATAGTCCACAATCTTATATGCCGGATTTACCGGTAAAAGTATTTTCTCATATAAAAAATTATGTCCTGCTACTGTATTCATTTTTCTGTTCTGATACAAAATATCAGCAATGGAATAAATTGTATAGTTTTCAACATTGCTATATACATATGTTCCATCCTTTAATTGTGCATATGCTCTTACCATAAATTTATCACTGTAATATTTAACGGAATCCACAAACTGCATTGTCATAGTGTAGCTTTGTGCATCTTCCATATCACTGTATGCCACAGAGCATTTTCCTATATCTGTAGACTGATAGTTCATTACTCCCTTACTTGAACTTCCTACTACCATATCTTCTGCTGTTGCATAATTCGCCACACCATATACAAGACCTGAACTTACAATTTCCTTATTAGGATCAGAAACTGAATATACAACTCTATGTCCCTTTACTGTTGTGCTAATCTGGTATCCGTTTATTTCAATTCCTGCCTTCTTTGGAGCTGTTGTAGGTGCTTCTGTTGGTGCCACTGTGGTTTCTTCCTTATAATTTTCAACGGAGAAATCCGCCACATTGCATGCTCCGCCTTCTGCCATAATTGTTAATGTATGCTTACCTGTCTGACTAAGATTAATTTTTGCACTGTGATCCACAAAAGTTGTCCATGTGCTGCTTGCCTGAACAGGTATAGTTGCTATGGTATTTCCGTCTAATTTTACAATCATATTTTTAGCATTATACTGAGCATCCCCTGCTGCAAGTTTTAGATTAATAGTATAATCTCCCGCCTTAGCAACAGAAACCATATAGCTAAGATACAATCCATCATTAAGATTTCCTGCATATGTTACATTGTTATCAGTATTCATGGTTATGGCTGATGACTTGTCTGAGTATGAATTTACCGGTATTGTTCCCGGAATATCTGATACTGTTACAACTGTCTCCTTCTGCATTACATCTTTAATTGCCGCCAAAAGAGAATTACTTCCAAAGGAATCCTGTCCTAATTCCCAAATCATGATTCCACCGTAATCTTTACTAAGTTCAGCCTTCTCACGGATAGTCTTTTCACCGTTATAATAAATGCCATTATAGTAATCAAGATTTTTGTTATTAGCATCCATAGCTATAATCTGTGAATATGTGTAATCCTTTGCCCCTGAACTATATCCATAGAAAGGCACACCGATAGTCATTCTTTCTTTGCTGATTCCTCTATTGCCATAATAATTAACCATATTTGTTATCTGACTCATAGGTGCAACAGGTCCATCCCCAAAAGTTGCATCATATGTCATCAGATTTACAAAATCAAAATAGTTATATGTACTGTTTTGTATAGGTTCTGTAAACCAGGAACTTACTGCCATTGTAAGGAGTTTTCCTTCTGCCTTTAATCTTCCTGAAAGCTCTGAACACATAGCATCAAAATTGCTCCACGTATTGCTGTCCGTTACCTCAATGTCAATATCAACCCCATCTAAATTTAATCTGTCCACATATGTCATTATCTGATTAACAAATGATGTTCTCTTAGCTGCCGTTCCAAATGGATTATCACTGGTATTAAAACCACTTCCTCCACCAATTGCAATTAATGCCTTAACATTATTTGCATGGCATTTATTTACTATAGTCTGAACTGTGCTATCAGAAAATCCCGATGTTAATGTACCATTTGCGTATGTCATAAATGAAAGACAGCAATGGGTCAGGGCTGAAAAATCAATTGAATTAATGGCACTTGTTCTATATGATGGCAAATACCCTACTACTCTCTTATTTCCCTTTGACACAACGGTTGTTGGCTGTTCAGTAGGTTTTGCCGTTGTTACTTCTTTAGTTGTTTCCACAGTGCTGTCATCTACCTTTGTAAATACAATATCAGAAATATTTACCGAACCTGTAGACGTAAGCTTTATTGTCTGCTCTCCTGCACTGTCAAAATTAACAATAGCAGAAACCTTCTGAAAATCCTCCCAATCTGTTTTATTAATTACATTTAAGGTTGTAAGTAATGTTGAACCTGCATAAAGAGACAGTTGTCTGTTAGAATTGCTGTTCCCTGATACAGCACATACCTCAACTTTGTATTTTCCTTTTTGTGCTACTTTAACCTTATATTCAAGGGCTGAACCTCCTACAAGATTTCCCACATACTTAACACCCGCTGATGTGGTATTGGTAGTAATTCCACTGGTTACAGTAGTATAATCAGTAGCATTAATTGTTCCCGGAACATCCTTTGCCGTTACGTTTTCTGAGCTTTTTCCATTAAGTCTTCTTTCTAACTGGTCATAATACAATGACTGTGGAGACAATGTGCTTCCGCTTCCAATTCCCTCCTTATAATCCTCCGGTGCCGTATTAACAGTTCCATACTGGGAAGACATTGTGGTTGGAGTTGTTTTAACTGCCGTGGCAGCTCCCTGAGTTCCTATTATGTAGCCATATCCAAACTGACGTGAATCAATTATGTAATTTGTTCCTGATTTATAATAATTTCCCTTTGTATTCCAGAAAACCGTCTGGGTAGAAGTATAACCGTGTCTGTTTCCTGCCGTTCCACCATATGGTCTTACATTTGTTTCCACAAAGTCACCATTTAACTCCTCGTTGTCAATAAGATTTGACATACTTAAATACATATGAAAATCACTTCCGTATTTAGGGTCTGTCGACTTGTAATGATATACTACATTTCCACTGGCATAAGAATATTTAAAAGCAAAACTATGTCTTGCACTGGTAGAAGAACAGTTTTTAATCAATGTTTCCTGACCACATACATTCATTCCATAGCCGTTTCCACCGCCACCTTCATACTGCGGATAACTGAAATCACAATTTTCAACTGTTAAGTTTCTTGTCTGATTTATATCAAGACCATTAGAACTCATATGTATCTGACTTGCATTTCCTGCCTGATATGTTGAAATGTTTTTTGCAAAACAGTTTACATTCAGTGAAAATTTAATAAGAAAAGCATTGTTTACATTATAAGAACCGTTTCCGCTGGTTTTGTAATCTTCTTCTCCCCATCCGTTTCCATTGCTGTTTGCCTTGTTTCCTATGGAGAAATCACAAAGTCCCACATTAGTCTGCTTTGGAGATACTTTATAGATTCTTGCATTATCTCTGGTCTTCATATAGTACCTTGTAGGAATATCGATTTCTACTGTTTTAGCAGAAGTATTAACACCTGTTATTTTTCTATAGAATGTAGTTCCCATAGTTGTAGGATTAACACTTGCTGACCAAAAACCTGACATGCTATGTTCATTAATCCAGTCTGCTGTTCTGTTACCTCTGATAATAACCCAGTCACCTGCTTTAAAATTACTTACATCATTTACATGAATGGTAGTTGTTGGTGTAGAAGGAATATCCTGAGATAAATAATATGTTTTTCCGTCATCAGCGCTGTTCCATGTTCCACCATTTGGAGAAATATTTATAACCTGACAAAATCTCATATTTTCTGCGTAACATCTTATAAATGTCTTTCCAACACCTGCACCCTTAAAAAGAATGTTGCTTCCCTTAATACGCAAAGCTGCTGAGTTTTCTGAAGATGTTGGTTTAACCTTAAATGTACCTTCCGGGAGATACACCGTTCCCCCTCCTGCTGCTTCAACTGCATTAATTGCACTCTGAATGGCACCGGTAGAATCATTAGCTCCTGTAGCATCTGCGCCGTAATCCACTACATTAGCATATAATCCTGACATTTGTGTAGGTATGTCTTTCTCTCCCCTTTCATAACCTGCATATGAAAAGTCATGTAAAAACTGTCCACTGCTGTTAGTATAACCCGGTGTCCAATTTTCCGGGTATAATACGCTACGCCATGTAGACGCTGCCTTCGTCTGCTGTGGTGCTATGGCACTTGGAAGCAACGATACAACCATCATGCATGACATTAAAACTGATAAAAACTTCTTTTTAAACATAGAAGCCCCCCTCCTAAAAAAATAATAGAATAGTGTGATTTGTATGTATTTTTTTAGTATACATACTTTTCATTAACAATAATATATACTTTTGTGTGTTAAGTCAACAGATTTTTGTACATTATTTACAAAAACTATTTTTATTTTATTGTTTTTTTTGTGCTATTTATATTAAAATTTTGGTAAAAAAAGAGAAGAATTAAGTAATTGTCTTATCTAATTCTTCTCTTCAAAAAAATATTTTTATTTAATTAATCCGATAATTTTACTGGTTCCTAACCTGTCTGCCCCTAAATTAAGGAATTTTTCGGCATCTTCTAATGAAGCTATTCCTCCTGCAGCTTTTATATGGGTATTATTAGAAATATTTTTATTTAAAATTTCCACATCTTCAAAAGATGCACCCCTAATTGAAAATCCTGTAGAAGTTTTTATAAAGTCTGCCTTAGACATTGACACCACTTCTGTCATTTTAACTTTTTCTTCATCAGTTAAAAGAGCCGTTTCAACAATTACTTTAAGTAATCTTCCATCACATGCATCTTTAACTTTATTTATTTCGCTAAATATTGCATCGTAATTTTTTTCCTTAACCCATCCTAAATTAATAACCATATCAATTTCAGATGCACCATTTTTTACGGCATCCATGGCTTCAGCACACTTTATGTCTGTTGTGTTATATCCGTTAGGAAATCCGATTACCGTACATACGGGTATTTTCCCTTCAACATATTCTGCCGCTTTTTTAACAAAAGAAGGTGGAATACACACAGACGCTGTGGAATACTCTATTCCCTCGTCGCAAATCTGCTTAATCTGTTCCCATGTTGCATCCTGCTTTAATAAAGTATGGTCAACCTTTTTTAATATCTCTTTAATTTCCATTCTGCTTCCTTATGTTTGCTCTCTTTCTCAATGTAGGATCTAATATCTTCTTTCTTATTCTAAGACTTTCAGGTGTTATTTCCAACAATTCGTCTGTGTCAATAAACTCCAACGCCTGCTCTAAGCTTAAAACTTTCTTTGGAACAAGTCTTAATGCTTCATCAGAACTTGACGTTCTTGTATTTGAAAGATGTTTGGTTTTACAAACATTAACTTCAATATCTTCTGCCCTGCCTGTCTGTCCTACAACCATTCCTGAGTAAACCTTTTCTCCCGGTCCGATAAATAATGTTCCACGCTCCTGGGCATTGAAAAGACCATATGTTATGGCTTCACCTGCTTCAAAAGCAATAAGTGAGCCCTGTTTTCTGTACTGAATGTCCCCTTTATATGGACCATAATCATCAAATACAGTATTTATGACACCATTTCCCTTAGTATCTGTCATAAATTCTCCTCTGTATCCAATAAGTCCACGGGAAGGAATTGAGAATTCTAATCTTGTATAACCGTCTCCTGTAGGAGCCATTCCCTGAAGTTCACCTTTTCTGTTGCTTAATTTCTGTATAATTGCACCTGAAAATTCATCAGGAACATCAATATAGCAGATTTCCATAGGTTCTAACTTCTTACCACGTTCATCTTCCTTATAAATAACCTCTGCTTTACTTACGGCAAATTCATAACCTTCTCTTCTCATGTTTTCAATAAGAACCGATAAATGAAGTTCTCCACGTCCTGAAACCTTGAATGTATTCATATCTTCAGTTTCTTCTACTCTAAGAGATACGTCAGTATTTAATTCACGCATAAGTCTGTCTCTTATGTGACGTGATGTTACAAACTTACCTTCCTGACCTGCAAGCGGGCTGTCATTTACCATAAAATTCATGGAAATGGTTGGTTCTGATATTTTCTGGAATGGTATAGGCTGTGGGTTGTCTAATGAACAAATTGTATCTCCTATACTTATATCTGCAATACCTGAAATTGCCACTATAGCACCAACTGTAGCTTCCTTTACTTCTTTTTTCTGTAATCCCTCAAATTCATAAAGTTTACTGATTTTTACTCTCTTTGTATTTGAAGGGTCATGATAGTTTACTAATGTTACATCCTGATTTACCTTAATTGTACCATTATCCACTTTACCAACGCCGATACGTCCAACGTATTCATTATAGTCAATTGTACTGATAAGTACCTGAGTATCTGCCTCCGGGTCTCCTTCCGGTGCAGGAATATAATCAATAATTGTCTCAAACAAAGGTTTCATATCAACGCCTTCATCTTCCATATTTAGCTTAGCAATTCCCTGCTTAGCTGATGCAAACACAAAAGGACATTCTAACTGGTCTTCATTAGCATCTAATTCAATAAATAATTCTAATACTTCATCTATAACTGCCTCAGGTCTTGCCTCAGGTCTGTCAATTTTATTAATGCAGACAATTACAGGAAGACTAAGCTCTAAAGCCTTTTTAAGAACAAATCTTGTTTGAGGCATAGCACCTTCAAAAGCATCTACAACTAAAATAACACCATTTACCATTTTAAGTACACGCTCAACTTCTCCTCCGAAATCAGCATGTCCCGGTGTATCAATAATGTTTATTTTTGTGTTCTTATAAGTAACCGCAGTATTTTTTGACAGAATAGTGATTCCTCTTTCTCTTTCAATATCATTAGAATCCATTACTCTTTCAGCTACTTCCTGATTTTCTCTAAATACACCACTCTGTTTTAACAATTCATCAACCAATGTAGTTTTTCCATGGTCAACGTGAGCAATTATGGCAATATTTCTTATATCTTCTCTAATCATTTTTTAATATTTCTCCTTTGATTATTCACATACATCTTTTCGATTGTATCACACTGAAAATTTTTTTCAATAAAAACAGTTTATATTAAGTCCCCAACGCACTATTTTTCACTAATGACGTCCTTTTTATGGCATCTCCATATAAAATGGTGCCTCTTTAATTTCGCTCCACACTGCCTTATCACTGGTAGTATCTACAACCTTTTTTTTAAAATTTTCAAAATCACTTTTTCCCATAACAATGTTAATGGTTACATCTGCCCCATATTCCTCTGTTTCTTCCATATCAAACTGACTCATAATATATTTTATTTTTCCAATGGAATTATAATCTGTTGTAACTGAGAAATTCACTCCCGGACAAACTTCTTTTATAACCGAGTTTTTAAGCCCTTCTTTAGATGATAAGCCATAGGCTCTTACCAGCCCTCCTGTTCCAAGAAGGGTTCCTCCAAAATACCTAGTTACCACTATCAGGGTATTCCTTAAGTTTTCTCCCATAAGCACCTCAAGTATAGGCTTTCCTGCTGTTCCCTGAGGTTCACCATCATCACTAAATCTTTGTATTTCGTTGTTCTTTCCCATTATAAATGCAAAGCAGTTATGTCTTGCATCCCAATATTTTTTCTTAATGTTTTCTATTTGTAAAAGTGCTTCCTCTTCACTTTCCACAGGCAAAACATGAGCAATAAACCGGGATTTTTTTTCAGTTATTTCCCCTTCTCCGCCTTTACTTACAATATAATATTTATCCATTTAACGCCACCTCATTTCTACTATATCATATTTAATGCCCATTATGAAGAATGAACTTTCTATGCTGCGACATTTTTCCCCTTTATTAAATTCCATCCTTTTGTTATAATTGCTTGAGGAGGAAGGTATTCCGACGATTTGCCACCCACTGCTAGGAGGGGGCATTACATTTAGGAGGACATAAAATGAATTTCGGATATAAAGAAACAATCAACAAGCAAAAAGACTTAGTTTCCGTACAACGGAAAGTAATGTCTAAATCACTTGTTTCACTATTGAAAATTTTTCTATATATTATATTACTTCTTATCATAACGGTGGGATTTCTGCTTTTAGGAATTGTTCACGGCATTATTAAAAGTGCACCTTCAATAGATGATGTTTCAATTGTTCCGTCATCTTATTCCACTACTGTGTATAATTCAGATAATAAAGAAATTGCCAAATTAATAACCAGTGGTTCTAACCGTATTAAGGTTTCTTTAGATCAGGTTCCTACCTATTTAAGATGGGCATTTATTGATACTGAAGATGCAAGATTTTATGAGCACAACGGTATTGACATTCAGGGTATAGGACGAGCTGCCTTAATTGCAGTGACTACCCTTAACCCATCAGAAGGTGCCAGCACCATAACTCAGCAGGTACTTAAAAATAATGTTTTTACCGACTGGACATCTGAAAGTGCATTTCTTTCATCCTTAAAACGTAAGATTCAGGAACAGTATCTTGCTGTTCAGCTTGAAAAGGTTACGTCAAAGGAAACTATTTTGGAAACATACTTAAATACCATTAACCTTGGGGCAAATACCCTTGGTGTACAGGCAGCTTCCTTAAGGTATTTTAACAAGGATGTAAGTAAGCTGACAGTATCGGAAGCAGCTGTTTTGGCAGCTACAACTTCCAGTCCTGAGGTTTATAACCCAATTACTAATCCTGAAAAAAATCAGACTAAGCGTGAAATTATTTTAAAGAATATGTTTGATGCAGGACATCTTACTGAAAATGAATATAATGAAGCATTAAAGGATGATGTATATTCACGTATTCAGAAAGTAAATAACAAAATTGAAAAGAAAAATGACAAAGTATACTCCTACTTTGTTGATGAAGTTGTAAAACAGGTTATGAGTGACCTTCAAAAAACTAAAGGTTACACATACAATCAGGCATATAACGCGGTATACAGTGGTGGTTTGAAGATTTACACTACTCAGGATTCCCAGATACAGAAAATCTGTGACACTGAATTATCTAATGATGAAAACTACCCATATGCAATACAATACGCAATAAACTGGGCATGGTCAGTACAAAATCCTGATGGTACAGTGGATAATTATGATGAAAGCGATATTCAGACCTACCATAAAAAGGTTTTAGGTGAAACTAATTTTAAACTTTTATTTAATTCTAAAGAAGAAGCTAAACAATGCGTTAAAGATTACAAGAGGCATTTAAGAGAGAAATATTATAAAAAAGGTCTAAAGGAAAAGGACGGATATACCCAGTACGAAACATTGTACTACAATCCACAGCCTCAGGTGTCCTTTACCATATTAGACCAGTCTACGGGCTTTGTTAAGGCAATTGTAGGTGGCCGTGGAAAGAAAAATGTAAGTCTTTCCCTTGACAGGGCAACAGCTTCCACAAGACAGCCGGGTTCAACTTTTAAGATTTTATCTACTTATGCTCCAGCTATTGATACTATGGGTTACACTCTTTCCACTACTATTGTGGATGAGCCATTTAGTTATTCTAACGGACGTCCTGTAGAGAACTGGAACCACACTTATAAGGGTACCGTAACCGTAAAACAGGCTATTGCCCAATCTATGAATGTATGTGCCGTTAAAACATTAACTGCCATTACTCCTCAGTTAGGCTATGATTATCTGTTAAATTTCGGCATCTCTACTCTTGTAGATAACCGTGTGGAAAAGAACGGTTCGGTTTCTTCGGATATTCATCAGGCACTTGCTCTTGGTGGTATTACTGATGGTGTAACTAATCTGGAAATGACAGCTGCCTATGCTTCTATTGCCAATACAGGAAAATACATTCGTCCTGTATTCTACTCACAGGTTATAGACAGCAATGGTCGTGTATTATTAGACAATACAGCACCTAAGGCCAAAACCATTTTAAAGGATTCCACCGCCTATCTTTTAACTCAGGCTATGATAAGCGTTGTTAAAGAAGGTACCGGTACTCCTTGTCAGTTAGAAGGTGGAATGCCTTCTGCCGGAAAGACAGGAACCACATCAAGTGCATACGATTTATGGTTCTGTGGATATACTCCATATCTTACAGCATCCATCTGGACAGGATACGATGAAAATACAGCCCTTACAGGTAGTAAAAACTACCACGAGAAGCTTTGGGCAAAAATCATGAATCAAATTGATACTGTAAAGAAATATAAGCCAAAGGATTTTGCTACAGGTCAAAGTGTTAAAGCTTACAATATATGCAATGCTTCAGGAAAGCTTGCCATAAAAGGTGTTTGTCCAAAAACCCATAAAGAATACTTTGTAAAGGGCAGTCAGCCTGATAAATGCAGCTGGCATTCAGCTTATATCAATTCAGATGATAATAACTATAATTCAGGAAACAAAGGCTCTACTTCCAAGGCTTCTGATGGATCAGGTGAAACATCTTCTTCAAAAGAAGATGCTACCATATCTACTAAAAATCAAACTACAAAGGATTCAGTAAAATCAAAAAAGACACCGTAAGGTTTTTATAAGGTAAACAAAAAAGGATTGCAAAAGCAATCCTTTTTTGTTTACCTGCTAATAAAGCATGACTTAGAAAAACTTATCGTATATTCCAAATCCAAATATAAATAATATTATCAGCGGTAATATATATGTGATGTAAAACCTCATACTGCTACGAAGCTTTAATCCCTTTCCTGTATTAGCTTCAGCTATATAATTATCCCAGCCCCAGCCTTTATTTCTTGTACAAAACAACAGATAAACAAGGGAGCCTAATGGAAGTAAAATATTGCTTACTATAAAGTCCTCAAAGTCCAATACCGTTCCACCAAACACTTCAAATCCCTTCCACTTCAAAACACTATATCCCAAAGCACATGGTAGCGACAAAACCGTTATTGCCACTAAATTAAAAAGGCATGATTTCTTTCTGCTCCAGTTTTTCAGTTCCATATCACAGCATATTATATTTTCAAACACTGCCAATACGGTGGAAAATGCCGCAAAGGACATAAATACAAAGAATAAACTTCCCCACAATCTTCCAAGAGGTATGTGGTTAAAAATATTAGGCAATGTTATAAATATAAGACTTGGTCCCTGGGTCTGATCTACTCCAAAAGTAAAACATGCCGGGAATATAATAAGTCCTGATGTTATTGCCACAAAGGTATCAAGGGCTGCTATATTAATAGACTCTGAAAGTAATGAATGATCCTTTTCAATATAGCTTCCAAATATTGCCATAGATCCTATTCCCACACTTAAAGTAAAGAATGCCTGATTCATGGCATAAACTATTGTTTTTCCTATGCCCACGCTACTCATTCTGCCTAAATCCGGAATAAGGAAAAAGCTTAACCCTTCCTTTGTTCCATCCATAAAGAAACTGTTTACGGCAAGAACAAGCATTATAATAAGTAAAGATGTCATCATTGCCTTTGACACTTTCTCCAGACCATTTTGTACTCCAATGGAGCATACAAAAACTCCCACTACCACAACAATTACCATACAGGTAACCATTACCACAGGATTTTGTTTCATATCATCAAACACACCTGAAATTGCCTGTGCATCAAAACCTGTAAATCTGCCTGTAGCCGTAAGATAAAAATAATATAACATCCAGCCTGCTACTGTGGTATAAAACATCATGATTATATAATTTCCAACCAAGGAAACATACCCATGTATATGCCATTTTGTTCCCGGCTTTTCTAATTGCTTAAATGACCTGACAGGACTTTTTTTACTGGCACGTCCTACCGAAAATTCCATTGTCATAATTGGTATTCCAAGAATCAGTAAAAACAGAATGTACAGTAATACAAACATTCCGCCGCCACCTTGTCCTGCCATATATGGAAATTTCCACACATTTCCAATTCCAATGGCACATCCTGCCGACAATAGCAAAAATCCCAGCCTGGATTTTAGTTGTTCTCTTTCCTGCATATTAAATCCTCATACCTTTCTAGCTAAAAAATTTATCATATATTCCAAAGCCAAAAATAAATAAAATTATAATCGGAAGTATATATGTAATATATAATCTCATTCCATTTCTCATCTTTAATCCCTTACCGGTATTAGCTTCAGTCATGTAATTATCCCAGCCCCAGCCATTTTTTCCGGTACAGAATAAAAGATACACTAAAGAACCCAACGGAAGTAATAAATTACTTACAAGAAAATCTTCAAAATCTAAAACTGTTCCGCCAAATACCTTAAATCCATCCCACTGCCACAAATTGTATCCCAATACGCAAGGAAGAGATAACAGGGTTATTGCTATAAAGTTGACAAAACTTGACTTCTTTCTGCTCCAATTCTTAAGCTCCATTCCACAGCAAATTATATTTTCAAATACTGCCAGCACCGTGGAAAATGCCGCAAAGGACATAAATACAAAGAATAGGCTTCCCCACAGTCTTCCAAGAGGAATATGATTAAAAATATTAGGCAGTGTTATAAATATAAGACTTGGTCCCTGGGTCTGGTCTACTCCGAAAGTAAAGCATGCAGGGAATATAATAAGTCCTGATGTTATTGCCACAAAGGTATCAAGAAAAGCAATATTAATGGATTCACCTAACAATGAACGTTCTTTTCCAATATAACTTCCAAATATTGCCATGGCTCCAATTCCTAAACTAAGGGTGAAAAACGCCTGATTCATGGCTAAAACTATAGTTTTTCCCACACCTACACTTTTCATTCTTGCCACATCCGGTACTAAGAAGAACTTAAGACCCTCCTTTGCCCCGCTCATAAAAAAACTGTTTACGGCAAGAACAATCATTATAATAAGAAGTGCCACCATCATAAACTTAGACACTTTTTCAAGACCGCTTTGAACTCCTATGGAACATATAAAAATTCCAACTGCCACAACAATTATCATACATAATGCCATTATTCCCGGCTGACTTAACATTTCGTTAAATACATTACCAACGCCATCTGCATCAAGTCCTACAAATTTGCCTGTAGCTGTAAGATAGAAATAATATAACATCCAGCCTGATACTGTGGTGTAAAACATCATAAGGAGATAGTTTCCTATAAGTGCCACATAACCATGTATATGCCACTTAGTTCCGGGCTTTTCTAACTGATAATATGCCTGAACCGGACTTTTCCTGCTGGCACGACCTACTGCAAACTCCATAGTCATAATAGGTATTCCTAAAACCAGCAAAAACAAAATGTAAAATAAAACAAACATTCCGCCTCCGCCCTGACCTGTCATATAAGGAAATTTCCATACGTTCCCAATTCCGATTGCACATCCTGCCGATATAAGCAAAAATCCCAATCTGGACTTTAATTGTTCTCTTTCCTGCATTTTATTAACCTCATTTCATTTTAATCTTTTCCGGAATATATAGTGCCTCCTCCCATCGGTCAGCGGCAATTTATCAGAAATATTCAAAAAAATAAACTCCGTCCTTTTTGTTTTCTCCCCATAGTACCTTCTCCCTTTAGTTCAAGATATATTTTACGGGAAGATTTTTATTGTCAACTAATCTAGTTTACTATAATATCTCCATAAGGTCAAAGAAAAAAACAGCCCTTTAATGATTTTCTATGCAACCATTAAAGAGCTGTTAAATTCAGGAAAATTAACTATATTTTATTGTAATTAGCAAACGCCCTGTGCTTCCATAGCTTCTGCTACTTTTTCAAATCCGGCAATATTAGCACCTACTACGTAGTTACCTTCAAATCCGTATCTCTTAGCAGCATCACTGATGTTATGATAAATGTTAACCATAATATTCTGTAATTTAGCGTCAACTTCTTCGAATGTCCATGAAAGTCTTTCGCTGTTCTGTGACATTTCAAGAGCTGATGTAGCAACACCACCTGCATTAGCAGCCTTACCACCAACGAACCATACGCCGTTTTCCTGTAAGTATTCTGTTGCATCAATTGTTGTAGGCATATTAGCACCTTCACAAACAGCTTTACATCCGTTAGCTACTAACTGCTTAGCATCATCGATAAGTAATTCATTCTGTGTAGCACATGGAAGAGCGATATCACATTTAATCTGCCATACTCCACGTCCTTCATGATATTCAGCTGAAGGTCTTGCAGCAGCATATTCTGTAAGTCTTGCTCTCTTGACTTCCTTAACTTCCTTAAGAAGGTCTACATCGATTCCTTCAGGATCATAAATCCAACCTGTTGAATCTGAACATGTAACAACCTTAGCACCCATCTGCTGTGCTTTCTGAATAGCGTAGATAGCAACGTTACCAGCACCTGAAACAACTACTGTCTTGCCTTCCATGCTTTCATTATGGTCTTTCATTAATTCCTGTGTTAAGTAAAGTAATCCGTAACCTGTAGCTTCTGTTCTAGCTAAAGAACCGCCGTATGTAAGTCCCTTACCTGTAAGAACACCTTCATATAATCCACGGATTCTCTTATACTGTCCAAACATATATCCGATTTCTCTGGCACCTGTTCCGATGTCACCTGCAGGAACGTCAGTATCAGCGCCGATATATTTACAAAGTTCTGTCATAAAGCTCTGGCAGAATGCCATTACTTCTCTATCTGATTTGCCCTTAGGATCGAAGTCAGAACCACCTTTACCACCACCAATTGGAAGTCCTGTAAGTGAGTTCTTGAAAATCTGTTCAAAACCTAAGAATTTAATAATACCAATATTTACTGATGGATGAAGTCTTAAACCACCCTTGTATGGTCCGATAGCTGAGTTAAACTGTACTCTGTAGCCTGTATTAACCTGTACCTGTCCCTTATCATCTACCCAAGGAACTCTGAACTTGAACTGTCTTTCAGGTTCGCAGATTCTTTCAAGTAAAGCCTCTCTTCTATACTTATCCTCGTTTGCATCAATTACAGGTCTAAGTGAATTTAACACTTCTTCAACTGCCTGTAAAAATTCCGGTTCACTAGCATTTTTTTCTTTAACCTTTGCTAATACCTCGTCTACATATGACATTTTGTAGTCCTCCTTCTATAACATAATTTTAGTTAATCTCATGTGTTATAAATGCATATTTTTCATGCACCAAAAGCCTTTTATGACATGCTTCCTATTGCACGATTATGATAAAAAACATCATTAATCCAAATTTTAAGACTTCAACACATTACATTGACAAATTATAATATAAAAATTTAATTTTTTCAACCTTTGCCACGCTTTAACTTAATCAAATAAGGTAATTGTGTATTTTGCTTTATATTATTAAGTTTGTATGGAATTATTTTAATTATTAAAGGTATACCTCCGCCCGGACTACATTACAATTTTAATCTTTTATCCTTTATTGCATTTTTGACTTAAAAATAAGGGATGCAAGATACCCGAAAATCAATGCTCCTGATATACCTACCGCTCCTGATGTAAAGCCTCCTTTAAACAATCCCAGAACTCCGGATTCTCCTATGGCTTCCTTCATTCCCTTCCACAAATTATTGCCAAATCCTAACAGGGGAACTGTCGCCCCACAACCTGCCCAGTCGGCAAAAGGCTGATAAAGCCCTATGGCTCCTAATATTACTCCAAGGCAGACCAATCCTACCATAATTCTTCCCGGTGTAAGTTTTGTCTTATTAATAATAACCTGCACTATGGCACATATTATTCCACCTACCACAAAACTTTTTATAAAAATCATCTTTCTCCCCCTTTAAACCTCTATCATAACACAATGTGCAATTCCCGGAACACTGTTTCCCTCATTAAAACTTACAGGTGACATTAACGCTCCTGTAGGAATAAATAAAATTTTCTTAAAGGCTTTCTTTTTAAGCTGCTTAAAGATATATCCTGTAAGAACCGTGGCTGCACATCCACATCCGCTTCCTCCTGCATGGGTATCCTGAGTTCCTGCATCAAACATTTCTATTCCACAGTCCATATGAACTTTTGAAATATCATATCCTTTTTCCATTAACAAATCAAACAATATTGTTTTTCCTACTATCCCTAAGTCTCCCGTAATTATTTTATCGTAATCTCCCGGAGTGGAATTAAAATCCTTAAAATGCTGATAAATTACCTCAGCAGCTGCCGGTGCCATACATGCTCCCATATTTTGTGCATCCTTAACGCCGTAATCCACTATTTTACCTGTAGTTATTCCGGTAATTTTTGCAAATCCTTTTTGCTTGCCCACAACAACTGCCCCACAACCTGTCACTGTCCATGTGGCAGCATATGGTCGTTGGTTACCATATGCCAAAGGAAATCTGAACTGTCTCTCGGCACTGGCGAAATGGCTGGAGGCCACAGCAATAACATTGTCTGCATTGCCTCCCTCCACCGTTATGGCTGCAATGCTTAAAGCCTCTCCTATGGTAGAACACGCACCATATAATCCGAAAAAAGGAATTTCAAACTCCAATATTCCAAATGTGGTAGCTATAAGCTGCCCTAATAAATCTCCGGCAAAAATATATCTTATATCATCCTTAGTCATATTAGACTTAAGTAGCACCTTCTGAATTGCTTCTTTTTGCAAAAGGCTTTCTGCCTCTTCCCATGTTTCCATTCCAAGCATTGGATCCTGTTCTACCACATCAAAACATTTTCCAAGAGGTCCTTCCCCCTCTTTTTGTCCCACAATTGATGCCCCTTCTATAAGATAAGGTGGATTTTCAAAAAGTACACTTTGTTTTCCAATTACCTGCCCCATATGTTTTTCTCCTTATTTTTCTTACTCTTTCCAACTTGTTATTATTATTCCCATTTATCTTTTAAATATGCTTTTCATATATTATTAATAAGGAAAAAAAAGGTTATTTACACTTGCCTTATACAATTATTTCCTATAAAATAGTGCTTAGTTCTATTTTAATAAAATTACAGAGGAGATAAAAATTATGACAACTTCACAAATTGGAATTCTGATTTCCATCATTGTATACATGGGAGCAATGCTGGTTATCGGTTTTTATTTTTCTAAAAAGTCAAACACAACCCACGACTTTTATTTAGGTGGAAGAAAGCTTGGACCTTTTGTTACGGCTATGAGTGCTGAAGCATCAGATATGAGCAGTTACCTTCTTATGGGACTTCCGGGACTTGCATATCTTACCGGTGTATGTGATACTTTCTGGACTATTGCAGGTCTTGCTCTTGGTACATATGTCAACTGGCTTATTGTTGCAAAAAGACTTAGAAAATACACAGTTATTTGTAACAACTCAATAACAATCCCTGATTTCTTTGCTAACAGATATCGTGATAAAAAAGTTCTTAAATGTGTTTCAGCAATGATAATCATTATATTCTTTGTTCCTTATACTGCATCAGGATTTGCAGCCTGTGGAAAATTATTTAATTCATTATTTGGAATTAATTACATGACAGCTATGATTATCAGTGCCATTGTTATTATTGCTTACACATCCCTTGGTGGATTCCTTGCAGCAAGTACCACAGACTTTATACAAAGTATTATTATGACTGTTGCTTTGGCAATTGTTGTATTTTACGGTATTGATTCCGTTGGTGGAATGGATCAGGTTATTGCCAATGCAAAGGATTTACCGGGATATTTCAGCTTTAATTCAAGCTACAACGCAGCTACTAATTCAGCTAATCAGTATGGTATTATTACTATTATTTCTACATTGGCATGGGGGCTTGGATATTTTGGCATGCCACATATTTTATTAAGATTTATGGCTATTGATGATCCTGAAAATGTTAAATTATCAAGACGTATTGCCAGCACATGGGTAGTTATTTCCATGGCTGCTGCTATTTTAATCGGCATTATCGGATTTAGTATGTCAACTGAAGGAATTTTAGGCGCATATGGTTCATTTGACTCAGAAACAATTATTGTTCAGATTTCAACTGTTATAAGTAAACACGGTTTTATTTTCGCCATTGTAGCCGGAATTATTCTTGCAGGTATTCTTGCATCAACCATGTCCACATCAGACTCACAGCTTTTAGCTGCTTCATCTAGTGTTACTGAAAATATGTTAGACGGGGTATTTGGAATTAAACTTTCTGAAAAGAAAAAAGTAGTTGTAGCCAGAGCAACTGTTATTGTTATTTCAATAATTGCCATATTCCTGGCATCTAATCCTAAAAGTAATGTATTCCAGATTGTATCTTTCGCATGGGCAGGATTTGGTGCTACCTTCGGACCTGTAATGCTGTTTGCATTATTCTGGAAACGTTCAAACAAGTATGGTGCCATTGCCGGTATGCTATCAGGTGGTATTATGATTTTCCTATGGAAATATGTTGTACGTCCTTTAGGTGGAGCTTTAGATATCTACGAATTATTACCTGCCTTTATAGTAGCATGTATATTCATTGTAGTTGTAAGTCTTCTTACTCCTGCTCCTGAAAAGGAAATTGTAGAAGAGTTTGAATCTGTAAAAACAGCACAGGTTTAATAGCTTATAAACTTAAAGCAGTAGTGTTTCAATACCAGCACTACTGCTTTTTTTGTTCCACGGTAATTATTCCCCAGTAATCAGGGACATGCTCCTGTATATGATATGCGTGGCTTGTTCCTACCACCACATAATTATAATCATAAAAGTTGTCATAATCCCTAACCTGACGTTTCAGCCTTGCGTAAGTATCTGCATCGCTTTTTATTTCTATACCGTAAATTGCCAAAGGGGTAACCATAACAACGTCTGCCCTTGAGCATCCCATTTTCTTTTCTTCAATTATTCTGTTTGTTAAATAAATATCATCTAAAAAATCAAAAAGGGGTTCCCTTATATCTTTATCGTACAACATAGTGTTTCCTTAAAATTTATGACATTTTATGATTTATCCTCTTGGAATTCCTTCTGCAATTCTGGTTATTCCCACATATATTTGTGAAATTTTATACCATGTGGCAAAATCCGTTATTCCTGTCTGAGGCAAATCAAATATCTTCTGAAAAGCCCTTACTGATGCCTGAGTATTTTCTCCATACACTCCATCTGCCACTAAACGTGGTATGGCTGTATATACCTGGGCAATTGTATCTAGCTGTTCCTGAAGCTGTCTTACTTTCTGTCCACTGGCTCCTATAGTTAAATCATATCCCGGCCAGGATGCCGGTATTCCTGATATTTGTTCAGCAGTATTAATATACATTTCATCTCCGTAGTAATTTCTGATTATTTCCAAGGTGGAATACCCCTGCTCCCCTAAATTACAGGAACCCCACTGACTTAACCAGTTAGGACATTTTACCCTTTTGCCATCACAGTACTGGGTAAGGATTGGCTGCCTTACATCAGGCAATGATAAATACTGATCAAATATATTATCAACTACACGGCTTATGGATTCAAAAATATTTCTTCCGTTAATCCATTTCTGATCATATGCCGTAGAAGATGTAATTGTAAAGTCTTTTCCCTTATTTCTGTACCACTCTGTGTATACACGATTTAATGTAAAAGACATAATTGCCAGAATGTTTGCCTCTAAGGTTGCCTCAGGCCATGTGGCATATATTTCAGAGGATGCCACATTTTTAATGTAATCTTTATATGTTACATAATAATCCTTTGCATTAGAGGATGGCACGCCATCGTGAACCACAACATACTCCGGTATTACCACACGGCTCAATACGATTTCTCCCGGTTCCCCTACATCCTTTATTTCATCCTCGGGAATCTTTGGAGGATATTCGTAATAAAGGGTATGAGGAGGTATATTAATATTTTCTTCCTGAGTTTTCCTTAATTTCACATTTTGAATTGCCAAAGACCTTGGTAGAATTTCCACATTTTCCACATTTTCCACTTCATATCCCGGCGCATCAATTTCCACATCGTAATTTGCGTAAGGCATTTCCTCGTTATTCTCATTTAGACTGTATTCAAGAGGAGGGGCATCTAAATCCACCACCTGTGTCTGCCCTGAAATATCCGTATTTAATTCCTCTATCATGTCTCCGGAATTAATTGGCTGCTCCGGCAAAATACGTGGTTTTCTGATAATAACTCTTGCATCCTTTATTGGAGCATTTTCACTATCTACAATGTTTACCTGTAATTCTCCCTTATCCTGAGTATTAACCTGCATTTTTATCAACATAGACTTAAACATTCCTATTTAATCTATACATTATATGTATGCACTGTAAAATAATTCCTTTTATTTATTATCTGTGGTTATATCTGCTAATTCAAACTTAATTATTTTTTTTAATTCTTCAATGGAAGTTTCTACCTGATATCCTATTTTTCCACCACTAAACATTATTGTATCAAAATTCCCTGCTGTTTCATCAATTGTTGTTCTGAAAAACTTTTTCATTCCAATAGGAGAGCATCCACCATGAATATAACCTGTAAGTCCTAAAAGTTCCTTTGACTTTATCATGTCTATTTTCTTTTCCCCTACACATTTGGCTGCTTTTTTCAAATCTAATTCTTTTTCCACCGGAACTAAAAAAACATAGTGATTGTTTGTCTTTCCCACGGTAACTAAAGTTTTAAATACCATTTCAGGATTCTGTCCTAAAGCATTAGCTACCTCTGTTCCGCTAATTGCCTCTGTATCTGCATAATTGTGCATTTTATACTTAATTTTTTTTTGGTCTAATAATCTCATAACATTTGTTTTATCTTCATTATGCTTCATTATAATCATCTCCCAATGTTTTTATAAAATTATAACATTTCCCATAAATGTTTCAAGATATAACTAAACTTCTATTTTTTCCAGTATTCCTTTTATATAGGCAATGGTTACACCGTAATTTGTCATAGGTACTCCCTGACTTATGGCACTTTCTACTCTTGACATAACATATTTTCTGTTAAACATACAAGCACCACATTGAATTATCAAATCGTACTCTTTCAAATTTTCAGGGAAATCATTTCCACTTACAATGTCTATAGTAAGATTATCTCCTATGCGTTTTTTAAGCATTTTAGGTATTTTTTCCCTTCCTATATCTTCTTCTAAAGGTGCATGACTGCAACATTCCGCTATAAGCACCTTGGAATTTTCAGTCAGCTTGTCTATACACTTTACACTTTCCAAATAGTAATTAATATCTCCCCTAAGGGCTGCAAATAAAACCGAAAATGAAGTAAGAAGACTTTCTTTTGGCTTATTTTCATACACATAATCAAAAACCTGTGAATCAGTAATTATAAGTTTCGGTGCCTCTTTTAGCATATCAAGTGCTTCCACATATTGGTCTGTAGTAACACTTAAAGCCTTACATTTTTTGTCTAAAAGTTCCCTTATAGTCTGAACCTGAGGCAAAATAAGTCTTCCTTTAGGCGCCTGAATATCCTGAGGCATAACAAGCAAAACCATATCTCCCTTTTTTACCAGATTTCCCGTAATGGTTCTTTCTTCTTCTAAACTAAGACTGAATAAGAATTTTTTAAAATCGCCCATTCCTTCCTTTGTTTTTGCAGACAGTTCAATAATTAGGCAATCCTTTATTTTATGTGTTATATATTCCTTTAAATTTCCGGTATTTTCATTTAAATCAATTTTATTTATAACAAATATTACCGGTGTATCTTTTTTTCTAAAATAGTTATACCACTTAAACTCACCATCATTTAAACTGTCAAAATCATTAATTTCCGAAGAAATAACTATTATGGCAACATCTGACTTTTCAGCTGCTAATTTCGTTTTTTCTATTCTCCTTTTTCCTAATTCACTTTTATCATCAAGACCGGCAGTATCTATTATGACACAGGGACCAATGGGATTAATTTCCATTGGTTTGTAAATCGGATCAGTAGTTGTTCCTGCTACATTTGCCGTTATAGATACATTCTGCCCTGAAAATGCATTAATAAATGATGACTTTCCTGAATTGGTTCGTCCAAAAACTCCTATGTGAATCCTGTTAGCTGACGGTGTACTGTTTAAAGTCATTTTTCCTCCATTAATTCCTTAAAATCTGAAATCTCTTTTGCCATCCTCTATATCGTGAATATGATTATAAGCAATTTGTCTTACCTTTTCGTTAGGAATCTTCTTTAATTCCTCTTCTATAAGTTTCATTCCCAATTCTCTTGTATCATCTTTAGCGTAATCCTCAAGGTATTCCTTTAAAGTCATAAGGGCATTAGGATGACAACAGTTTAGTATCTGCATATTTTTACACAATGCCATAAATCTGTCTCCTGTTCGTCCCTCCCTGTAGCAGGCGGTACAAAAGCTTGGAATATATCCTAACTTTATAAGCCAGTTTACTACTTCATCAAGACTTCTTGTATCACTTACATCAAACTGTTCTGTGGTGAGCTCCTCTTTAATTTCAGGCTTATCATAGCCCCCTACGCTGGTTCTTGAACCTCCGCTGATTTGTGATACTCCAAGAGGCAGTACCATTTCTCTTACCTTCTTACTTTCCCTTGTGGAAATAATCATTCCCGTATAAGGAACTGATATTCTTATTAAAGCACATATTTTGGCAAAAATATCATCACTTATTCCATTATCAAATACATCCGGATCAATATCATCAGCTCTTTTTATTCTTGGAACGCTAATGGTATGAGGCCCCACACCAAACACTGCCTCTAAGTGTTCTGCATGCATTAGCAGACCTGCAAACTCATAGCGGTACATTTCCAGTCCAAACAAAACTCCCAGACCCACATCATCAATTCCACCTTCCATTGCCCTGTCCATTGCCTCGGTATGGTAATTATAATTATGCTTTGGACCTGTAGGATGCAGCTGTTCATAGCTTTTCTTGTGATAAGTTTCCTGAAACAAAATATATGTTCCGATTTCTGCTTCTTTTAATTTTCTGTAATTTTCTACCGTGGTAGCTGCAATATTTACATTTACACGACGTATTGCCCCATTTTTATGTTTAATTCCATATATGGTTTTAATACACTCTAATATATATTCAATAGGATTATTAACCGGGTCTTCTCCTGCCTCAATGGCAAGTCTTTTATGTCCCATATCCTGCAATGCGGTAACTTCCTTGACTATTTCCTCCTGAGTCAGTTTTTTTCTGGCAATATGCTTATTTTTCATATGATAGGGGCAGTAAACACACCCGTTTACACAATAATTTGATAAATACAGTGGAGCAAATAAAACTATTCTGTTTCCGTAATAATCCTGCTTTATTTCATTTGCCAGCTTATACATTTCCTGTACTTTTTCAGGTATGTCACAGGCTAAAAGAACAGATGCCTCTCTATGATTTAATCCTTTCTTTTTTGATGCTTTCCCTAAAATTTCATTAATTAATTTAATATTATTTTTATTTTCATCAGCATATTTTAATGTTTCCCTTATTTCTTCATCTGAAATAAACTCATCTGCATTTAATGATTTTACGTTATACATTTATGTCACACTTTCTTATTTTTAATTGGAACATAATCTCCTCTGTCAGTGACTATGTTATATCCTATGCTTTTTATTCTTCCATCAAGGCATCCCCGGCACTCTGCCACCTCTTCTCCTGTACAGATTTTGTTATCATATAAAGCATATTTTTTTCTTACATTTACAGGAGACAAATTAGGCATTACTACATTAGCTCCTGCTAATATTCCCATTTCCCTACCCATGGGATGAATGGTTCCTAATGCTGTAGTTGCAGGAAGCAGCACATCTGGCTTCATAATTCTTATAATACTTAAAAGTCTAAGGGTCATTTCAAGAGAACCTGCCCTATAATTTTTAAATTCCGTGTCTTTATGTGGAATAAAAGGCCCGATTCCCACCATTTCCGGCTGTAAATCCTCAATAAACCGTAAATCCTTATATATGGATTCCATTGTCTGATAAGGCGAACCTACCATAAATCCACACCCTGTCTGATATCCTATTTCCTTTAAATCATACAAACATCTCTTTCTGTTTTCAAAAGACATATCATCTGGATGCAATCTTTCATAATGCTTTTTGTCTGCTGTTTCATGTCTTAAAAGATATCTGTCTGCACCGGCATTAAAAAACGCTAAATAACTTGCTTTTTTCTTTTCTCCTATGGACAATGTTACTGCACAATCCGGATATTTTTCCTTTATTGAAGACACTATTGCACAAACCTCATCATCAGTATAATAGGCATCCTCTCCTCCCTGTAGCACAAAAGTTCTAAACCCTAATTGATACCCATTATCACAACAGTTAATTATTTCCTTCCTGTCAAGACGATATCTGATAGCACCTTTATTTTCCCTTCTTATTCCACAATAATAGCAATTGTTTTTACAGTAGTTAGTAAATTCAATAAGCCCTCTTGTATATATTTTTTTACCAAATATATCATCTGCTATTCCCCTTGCTTTTTTCTTAAGATTGTCTGTTACTTCTTCATTTTTAGTTGTAAGGAGATAGTTTAACTCTTCTATTTTTAAATTCATAATTACATACTTTTCTCATATTATTAATTATGGCAATTCGTTAGCCATGACTAATTATAGCACAAAATAAAGAATAAAAATATTGCATTGTTAAATTTAGCATTGACTTTTATTTCTTATGGGGATATGATTATTTTTGTTAATATTTAAATGCAGTGACGGAAAATAGTAAACTCATTCACGGTTTCAGAGAGAGAATGGCTGGTGAAAATTCTTACACGGTTTGTTTTGAAGCAGTTCCTAAGCAGCAGTTACGAACAGATTTTATCTTATTAGTTTCTGACGTTTTCCCACGTTACAGGGATTCATCATAATTGTGATGACTGAGTGCAGGTTTAATCCTGAATTTAGGTGGTAACACGGATTTGATTATTCGCCCTAAGCGTTTTCGCTTAGGGTATTTTTTTTGAGAGGTGAAGTAAATGAGAACATTTGAAAAATCAACAAAGCTTGACAATGTATGTTACGATATCAGAGGTCCTGTTATGGACGAGGCTAACAAAATGATTGCCCAGGGTGAAAAAATTATCAAATTAAATATTGGCAATCCTGCTCCTTTTGGCTTTGAAGCGCCAGAGGCAATTATAGATAAAATGTCTGAAAACCTTACTCTTACTGAAGGTTATTCAGATTCAAAGGGGCTTTTTTCAGCCAGAGAGGCAATTCTTTCATATTGCCAAAAGAAAAACATGCCTAATGTTACTATAAATGATATTTATACAGGTAACGGTGTAAGTGAACTTATAACCTTGTCTATGCAGGGACTTTTAAATAATGGTGATGAAGTTTTAGTTCCTTCTCCTGATTATCCTTTATGGACAGCTTCAGTTACTTTAGCAGGGGGAACTGCAGTTCACTATATTTGCGATGAGCAGTCTGAATGGTTTCCTGATATTGAGGATATGAAGAGAAAAATCACAGACAAAACCAAGGCAATTGTTGTTATTAACCCTAACAACCCTACTGGTGCCCTTTATTCTAAGGAAGTTTTACAACAGATTGTTGAACTTGCAAGAGAGCATGAATTAATTTTGTTTGCTGATGAAATATATGACCGTCTGGTAATGGATGGGGAAGAGCATGTTGCCCTTTCTTCGCTGGCACCTGATTTACTTACTGTTTCATTTAACGGTTTATCAAAATCCCATCTTATTGCAGGATACAGATGTGGATGGATGTGCCTTTGCGGTGACAAGTCTAAGGCTAAGGGTTATATAGAAGGAATTAATCTTTTGTCTTCTATGCGTTTATGTTCTAACGTACCTGCCCAGTCCCTTATTCCTACTGCTTTGGCTAATCTTGAAGATGCCAGGGAAATGGTAGCACCAGGTGGTAGAATTTATGAACAAAGAGAATACATATATAATGCGATACAGGATATTCCGGGGCTTTCAGCCTACAAACCTAAGGCTGCATTTTATATTTTCCCTAAACTAGACATTAAGAAGTTTAACATCACAAATGATGAGCAATTCTCTCTTGATTTGCTTAAGGAAAAGAAAATTCTTATTACCCATGGGGGTGGTTTCCACTGGGAAACACCTGACCACTTTAGAATTGTTTACCTTCCATGCATTGATGATTTAAAAAATTCCATGGATGCCATGAAGGACTTCTTAGCAACTTATAAGCAAAAGTAATTTACTGCTTTACCATTAATAATATTTAAAAGGGGATGTTCACTTTTTATGACATCCCCTCTTTTAATGTTATTTTTGTTTTTTTACCATATATCTTATTTTTCTATATAATCTGAATATGGCACTGTTATACACAGATTCTAACCTTCTTTTCTCTTCATCTAACTTCTTTCTTATATCTGAAATTTCATTATATTTGTTTTGTAAATCCTGTATCTGTTGCTGTTGTCTGCAAAAAACTTCTGTCATGGAAATTATTACATCACGGTACATTTTTTCATTGTCCACTTTCCACTTTGGAAATTCCTTTATTTCTTCTTCAAAAAGCCCTGTATTTTTATTTAAATAATATTTTGCCACTTGGTTGTTACTTTTTTCGTATTTATTTAAAAATTCAATCTGCTCATCATAAGAAAAAAAGCTTACCTTTTTTTGTGGTTCAATACTATTTCCATATATGCTGGCATTAATAATAGGTCTGCATAAAAAATCCTCCATTTCCCTATAATCAGTAACCCCATTTATAATTCTTTTAATTTCTATATAATTTCCTGTAAGTCCCACGTTTCCTGCAACCTGATTATAAGTAAATTTTTCATTAAGCTTAACTCCCATAATATCAAAATAATCTTCATATAATGACTGATTTTTTAGCTGTTTTTTCTCATAAACTCTTACAATAAGGTTATCTTTTCCTATATGTTCCTCAATATTTTTTAATTGTTTAAAATAGTCTAACGGAAAATAATCATAATCATTTATTTCCAGACTTTCTTCAAATGTATGTATTTTACGTCTGTGCATTTTTATAAGCTGATTCCATAAAGACTGAACAATCATATCCTGCCGTCTTAAATAAACAACAACCTTAACCTTGCAATCAATTTTTCCAAAATCTTCTTTTAATCTCTCCCAAAATTTTTCCTCATAATTGCATCTGTACCAGATTTGTTCATCAGACAAAATAATATTTTCAAATTTTTTCCCGCACTTTTCTAATTCCCCATATGCTTTTTCATTTAACTCCTTCTGCTTTAATTTATGCTCATCATTATTATCCTGAGTAATATAATTAACTAAAAAATGTGCATTTCTATCACGAAAGATCCCCTTAAGTCCAATATTTAACTGTGGGAATGCATAACCCTGCTCATTTAACAATTTTTCGTTTTCTCTCATAAAGCTTTGAAGAGCTGTAGTTCCTGTTTTTGGTGTTCCTATACACAAATATACTGTTGACATTTGTTTCCTCCTATATGTAATGTAGCGCCCTTATAATAAAAACTGTTCCTATATTCAATACTAATATTAAAGCATTACTTATCCTTGTTTTACTTTTTAGTAAGCATGTAATTATAAACATTAGCACAACGATTATTATTGTGCTTATTCCGGATATTTGATACTTTCCCATTACTCTTACAGACTGATTGCACAATGATAATGAAATATTTATAAGAAATCCCGCTATAATCGGGCGAATACATTCTGATATTCTACTTATAATTCTCAGTGAACTTAGATTATTGTACAAATGATATATTGTCATATAAAATCCACATGATGCCGCAATGCTACATGCAAAACCAACTATAGCAAATAAAACTCCCGTCACAATACTTCCTGATATGTTAATTCCCAGGTAGTATCCTACTCCACATAAGGTTTTACATAATATGGAGCCCGGCAAAACATTAACAACAGATACTATATGACCGTAAAACTGACTTTCCGTTACCATATTTGTATCTACAAATAACCCATCAGCAATAGTTAAATATGCATCCCCTCCACCAAAAGACATAAAAGCCGAAATTATTCCTTTGCCAATAAACTCCACAATATTTGCATTATTTATTAACGCCGGCATAGAACATATGACTAAAAATACAATCCATATAAAAAGTTCCTTAAAAAAATTCTTATAGATCTTTATCTTCATTCCACTGTTTTTCATATCATCTACTATTCCTGCCAGAGAAATCATAATCATTATTGCATCCAAAGCATACATAATATAATTATTATCAATATAATTTCCCTTTCCATGAGTAACAGCAAATAGTGTTGATATAATAACCATTATCACTACGAAACCCACATTTTTATGTCTGTTGTTTTCCATGAATATTATGCAAAAGAAAAATAACATTAAGGCATTAAAGGCAGATAATGAAAATACCGGTGTTTTACTTATTCCTAAAAGCTGATATAAATTTTTGCCACAAACAACAAATAATGATATTGCCATTAAAATAACGGTTTTTCTCTCACATTTTGTATTGCCTGCACACTTATTAAATACATTTCCAATATAAACTTTTAGCATATACAAAATAAATATTGAAACTCCAACTGACGCCAGTTCAATAACATTTAATACTGTTAATTTCATAGTTGAAAAAATAGTAAAAATTGCTATTGCTGCCAGCGTTCCCGGAAGCGCCATGGCAAGTGCTGATAAAAACATTCCTTTGTTTCCACCAGCTCTTTTTCCTATTGAAGCAGCAACTTCTACCGGAAGTGCTCCCGGTGTTATATTTGCCACCATAACATCCTTATCAATATTCTCCTTTGTATCTATACCTGTTTCAACTATCTCGTCTTCAATTATGGGAATAATGGCACTTCCACCACCAAATCCAATACATCCGATTTTTAACATTGAAGTAAACAGCTGTAATTTATTACTCATAATATATGATTATTCCTCAATATATTTTTTAAGCTTATCTATAATTGTATTCACACAATCTTCTATTTTCTTTCCACTGGTGTCTATTTCAACATCCGGTGTTTCAGGTATTTCATAAGGGCTGCTTATTCCCGTGAAGCTCCTGATATTCCCCTTTCTTGCCTCTTTGTAAAGACCTTTAACATCCCTTCTTTCACATTCATCAAGAGGGGTGCTTACGTAGACTTCCACAAAATCATCACCTATTATTTCCTTTGCACTTTGTCTGTCCTGACTATATGGCGAAATAAATGATGTAATTACTATCAGCCCCGCATCATTCATTAATTTGGCAACCTCAGCTATTCTGCGGATATTTTCCACTCTGTCTCCTTCATTAAATCCTAAATTTTTGTTAAGTCCCATTCTTATGTTGTCACCATCAAGAAGCATTGTATGTTTTCCCAGTGTAAATAATCTTTTCTCCAATGCATTAGCAAGGGTAGATTTTCCTGACCCTGAAAGTCCTGTCATCCATACCGTAAAAGCTTTTTGAGATAACTGACGTTCCCTTAACTCCTTTGTTACATCCATTTCATGCCATGTCAGATTTTTTTCATTATCGATAATTTCTGCAATTTGTCCACATGCCGACGTCATATTTGATACTCTGTCAATTAGTATTAATGAACCTAATTCCCTATTATTGATGAATTTATCAACAACTATTTTTTCCCCTAACGTAACCTCACAAAAAGCAATTTCATTCTTAAAGATTGCTTTTGCGTATACTTGTGAACCTGTATTAACATCAATTTTGTAATTTATTTTTGTAATTGTTGCAGGAACTAATTTTGTTCCAACTTTCATAAGGAAATTCCGTCCCTCAACTAGTTTTTTGTCGTCCATCCACAATATACAAATTGAGAAATTCATTCCACACAAAAGATTATAATTTTTCTCTATAATACATCCTCTTGATATATCAATTTCAGAGTCCAGCTGAATTGTCACTCCATGACCTTTACTGCTTTGATTTACTTTTTTATCACCTTCGTATATTTCTTTTACCGTTGCCTTTTCGCCACTTGGCAAAACAGTTATATCATCTCCCCGGCAAATTTTTCCGGATGATATTTGCCCCTGAAATCCCCTAAAATTATGATTTGGACGGCACACTCTTTGAACCGGCATGGAAAATCCTTTAACCTCAACATCTTCCTTTACATCCACTTCCTCAAGATATTTAAGTAATGGGACGCCTTTATACCATTGCATTCGGTCAGATGTCTTTGTTATATTATCTCCCTCTGTAGCAGATACCGGTATTATTTGTAATGTTTTAAAATCAAATTCTGACATTAATCCATTTATTTCTTTTTGGATTTTTTCAAATATTTTAATATCATAATCCACTAAATCCATTTTATTTACCGCAAAAACAAAATGTTTTATTCCCATTAAAGAACATATCCTTGCATGTCTTCTTGTCTGAACCAAAACACCCTGACTTGCATCCGTCAAAATTACGGCAAGGGATGCAAATGAAGCTCCAACAGCCATATTTCTTGTATACTCTTCATGTCCCGGAGTATCCGCTACAATAAAGCTTCTGTTTTCAGTAGCAAAATAACGGTATGCAACATCTATTGTAATTCCCTGTTCCCTTTCAGCCATTAATCCGTCAAGCAACAAAGAATAATCTATGTTTCCTTCTCTTGATCCGACTTTAGAGTCCAATTCCAAAGCTCTCTTCTGATCTGCAAAAATCAGCTTTGCATCATATAACATATGTCCAATTAAAGTTGATTTTCCATCATCAACACTTCCGCAAGTAATAAATTTCAATAAACTTTCCATTTTAAAAATATCCTTCTCTTTTTCTTTTTTCCATGCTTGCAGCCCCTCCGTCAGAATCTATTATTCTACTGGTTCTTTCGGATTCTACTGATGCCATTGTCTCTTCGATAATTTCATCTAATGTCGTAGCATTTGACTCTATGCCTCCGGTTAGCGGATAACATCCTAACGTTCTAAATCTTACCATTTTATTTTGAACTTTTTCTCCCGGCAACAATCTCATTCTGTCATCATCAACCATTATCAACTGCCCATTTCTTTCAACAACCGGTCTTTCTTTGGCAAAATATAATGAAACAATAGGAATATTTTCTCTTTTTATATACTGCCATATATCCTTTTCCGTCCAATTTGATAAAGGAAATACTCTTATACTCTCTCCCTGGTTAATTCTTGTATTGAAAAGCTTCCACATTTCCGGTCTCTGATTTTTTGGATCCCATGCGTGTTGTTTATTCCTAAAAGAAAAAATTCTCTCTTTTGCTCTTGATTTTTCCTCGTCACGTCTTCCTCCGCCAAATGCTGCGGTAAACCCATATTTATCAAGAGCCTGCTTTAGTGCCTGGGTTTTCATTATGTCTGTGTATGATGAACCATAGTCAAAAGGATTAATGTTATTCTTAACACCTTCCTCATTTATGTATTCAATCATTTCAATTCCCAGTTCTTTTGCCCTGCGGTCTCTAAATTCAATCATTTCCTTAAATTTCCATGTAGTATTTACATGCAAAAAAGGAAATGGTGGCTTTTCAGGATAAAAAGCTTTCATTGCCAAATGCAGCATTACTGACGAATCCTTTCCTATGGAATAAAGCATAACAGGATTTTCACATTCTGCCGCCACTTCTCTCATTATGTATATTGCTTCTGCCTCAAGTTCATCTAAATGATTCATATTTTCTCCTAATAAATTTGTTAGTAAATTTTCATACAAAATATACTCAATAAATTTGACGGAAATATGTTATCAATATTACAGCAAAAACGGATGATTTTCTTAAATAGAATAAAATAGAAAATCATCCGAAATATATTTTAAAAATTAATTACTAAAGTTATTTTTTGATTTTAATCTTAACAAACCTTGACCATTTTGAGCCCCTACAGCTTTTACCTGACATATAATTTTTTCTTGTTCTTTAATTTATTACTTGCAAGGGTAACTTTTTTAAATGTTCAACTGCTTCATTTACTGTTGCCTGACTTTGTGGATTTGCAAATTCAGCCTTTGCCTCATCAAATTCCTCTTTAAAAATCTTCCATGAACCTAATCCACCATAATTGCCTGTTAAATCCACACGCATAAACTCACCATATGCACCGATATCATCATTTTTCCAATATAAAACATCATATGTGTTTCCATCTTCATCGTAAATTGTTGTGCCTTTTGTTAAATGTATCTAACTTGTTAGGTAAAAAATTTGTTTATTTTTTTATAACTGATAAAACCCTCTTTGAAACTATGCCTATTACTGCCCCTGTAATTATACCTGCCACTAAAAGTGCCGGCACATAATATATAACACTAACATTTTCTACCACAATTATTGCCACCATCACCTGCCCCATATTATGGCATACTGCCCCTGCCATGCTTACTCCAATAATACTAAACCCCCCTATTTTTTTAATAACTGACATAACAATGAGACTAAACACTGCTCCTGCAAGGCTATAAATTATTGACATACCACTTCCAAACATAAATCCCATAATCAGGATTCTAAGTATAGAAATAATCCAGACATCACTGATTTTTAATATATATAATGCTATAACAATTACCAGATTTGCCAATCCTAATTTCATTCCCGGAATTCCTAAATTAATGGGAATAAGAAATTCAATATAGCTAAATATTATGGCAAGTGCCACTAACATGGACATATTTGCTATTCTTTTTGTGCTCATATCTTGACCTCCCATTAAATTATTAATTATTTCTACTTTACAACAGCATCCACATCGTTATTTTCATTGACTATGTTCTGTTTAATTATCTCAACAACTACTTTATGTGGAAGACATACAATTGTCTGCCCTGTATTTTTAATCTTTCCCTGCTTTATACAATACTTATCCGGACAATCCGCCTCTTCCATTTCCACGTAACCATTATGAATATTTATTACATTTCTACCTTTTGAAGTTTTTATATCTATTATCTCGTCCTTGTTAATGGAATATTTTCCATAAACTTTGCCATCAACTGATATTTTTACAGTGGAGGCTTCACCTTTTTGTATAAAATGGATTGCACCGTACATGACACCTGCTATTAAAAGAACCACAATCACTAAAATCACGTCTTTTTTTCTCATAAACTGCTCCCGTTTTTTCTAAATTCCTGACCATTTCATTATTAAAATTAGAATCAGCCCTCTTACTATAATAAATGTAATTCCATTTCCCTTTACCAATCCCAATTTAACATTTTGTTTTGGACAAATATTCATACATTTTTGGCACATAAAGCAATCTCCCGGCTGAATATCTTCCTTTAAATCCGTAAGTTCAATTTTTGATGAACATACCTTTGTACATCCACTGCACCCTTTTATGCACTGCTCTCTATTTCTACTTATAGAAAAAAGCGGCAGTACGGGAAGAATTGAAAACACTGCTCCCATAGGACATAAAACTCATGGACAAAATCTCCTAAAGTTCCAAATGTACAGGCAAAACCGCAAAAAAATCGTCCAAAAACTATCGTATATAAGCATAACACAATTAATACCGTAACAAAAGATGTTTAGTTGTCAGTAATATCGCCTTGTTAAAATATAATTCATCATCCTGGGATTTAATAATATTAATACTTTTTATTTTCCCATTTTTTACTGTAACACAAACCTGAATCATTTCTCTAAAGCCCTGGGCTTCGCCATAAAAATCCCATCTCTATATGTAAAATCCTCCTGATTTATAACATTAGGCAGATTTACCGGCAAAACCTTTGAATCAGAATCTGATGAATAGTTACTATAAATTCCGTCTGTTAAATACTGCTTATCTTCATTAGTCAATAATATCATATCGAATTTATCACCACTGTTTTGCCAAATCATTTTTTATATTTATGTATAGTTTTTGTGGTTAGTTGTAAAAAAAGACGCAACCTGCGTCTTTTAATAATGAGCCAATCTATACTTTTCTACATTTTTCTTAAATGTTTTCCATTTGTCCTCATGCTGTACAAAATATCTCGGGCATTCTTTCTTTGTAATATCATAATGTCTTATTACATGGCTTTCATCTATATCACATACATTTTCTAACCATGCCACAAGTTTTACTAAAGAGCTATAGGTTTTCTTTTTAAATTTTCCCGTTTCATCAGGATGACACACCTCAATGGAAATTGTATCATTATTTCTCCAGTTGCTTGCCGCAGACCATTCATTTATAGGAATGCATTGAATAATTTCCCCATCTAATCCCACAACGAAATGAGAACTTACATTAGACTGATCTCCTGCATAGAAATTATGATTTTGCTGAGCTGTTGTCCCCGGATTTCCTACATAGTGAACTACAATGTCTTTTACACCCTTTAATTTATATCCATTTCTTGAAGCGCCATCCACATCTATTATTTGAGAATCAATCCAATCCGGTATCTTAATTTCCGCCAAATTTTTAACTTTTTTGGCCTCACTGTTTTGATTAATCCTTTTTACTACTAAACAGGACATAATAACTATGGCCGCCACAATAATAACAGCCATAACTATTCTTCCTTTTCTTAACTTTCTCTTTCTTTTGCTTTTCTTAGCCATACTTTTCCTCAAATCTGTAGTTTAACTTAATTATAACCCCTTATATAAAATGTTCGATATTTTCACTTATTCCCTGTATATTTTTTTATTCTGTAATCTCTGACTTTTTCTTTAAACAGCTCCCACTCATCTTCATGATCAACAAAATATTTAGGACACTCTTTCTCCGTAATGTCATAATGCCTTATTACATGTTCTTCATCTAAACCATAAACACTTTCAAGCCATGTCACAAGCTTAACGAGAGATTTATATGTTTTTTTGCCAAATTCTCCTGTTTCATCCATATGACACACTTCAATGGAAATGGAATCCCTATTTCTCCAATTGCTTGCCTCTGAATGTTCATCTAACGGAATGCACTGAATTATCTCACCATCCAATCCCACAATAAAATGAGAACTTACATCTGAGTCATCTCCTGCATAAAAATCATGATTTTGCTGAGCTGTTGTTCCGGAATTTCCTACATAATGAATTACAACATCCTTCACTTCTTTAAGTTTAATGCCCCTTCTGGACTTTCCATCCTTTTTTATTATCTGCTTATCTATCCAGGATGGTATCTGTAAAGCAGTTTCCTTTTCTGTTGTTTCTAACACCTGATGATTTTCCACCGGTGATTCTTTAATCTCTACATCAGATGATGCACTTAAATGTTTAAAAATTCCTGCCAAAAGCAATATACCTGCCGTTAACACTGTAACGGCAAGCACTGCCCTTATTTTTCTTACTTTTCTTCTTCTCTTTCTTTTGCTTAATTCACTCATTATATTCCTTCGTAAAAAATTATTACTAAATCACATTGGATTGTCACTGAACAAATTAAGTCAAAAGTGGTATTAAATATTAGTCTATGTAGTAAACATAATCTTCTTTTCTAGGTGCTGCCTCAGGTGCATCTCCCTTAATATAGCCTAAAACACAATGACCTATTCCTTCATAATCTCCTGTTATTCCAAGAGATTTAAGGATTTCTTTTCCTTCCTCACTTTCAAATTCTTCTTTTGCTCTGTGAATCCAACAACTTCCTAAACCTAAATTGTGAGCTTCAAGCATCATGTTTCCCATAACAAGACTTCCATCATAAAGATATGTATTCTTAGTTTTATCTGCCAAAACAATAAGCACTACCGGTGCTCCATAAAAAGGATCTGTGTCTGTTCCCATTATCTTTCCATTGATTTTAGATAATTTGTCCCTGACTTCCCTGTTAGTTACTGCAATTATAATAGGGGACTGATTTCCTCTTCCTGTAGCAGCATATGTTCCTGCTTCAATAACCTTGTCAATTAATTCCTTTTCCACCATATCAGGCTTGTACGCCCTGATGCTTCTTCTTGTTTTAATTGTTTCTAATACTCTATCCATAATTACCTCCATAAATAAATGGTTGTCATTTGGATTTGTTTAGAAAATACTTTGATACTATTGCCCTTAAATTTATTGACTATAATCTAAATTTAATAAAGTAATGTATCTTATTTGTATATTCTAAGCATACTTTTTAATTATTTTCCAATGACAACCATTGCTTTACATTTTATTTATTATTCTTTTCTACCTTAGCAGCTAACCTGTCACCATCTACATAAAAGCATATTGTATCTCCCATATCAACGTTTCCTTCAAGAATAACCTTAGCAGCTATTGTTTCAACATTTTTCTGCAGGTATCTCTTAAGAGGTCTTGCGCCATAAACCGGATCATATCCGTTATCTGCCACAAACTTTTTGGCATCATCAGTAAGTGAAATCTTTAAATCCCTGTCTGCTAAACGCCTATTTACGTTAGCTACAATCAAATCAACAATTCCACCTATATTGTCCTTAGTAAGTGGCTTAAACATTACGATTTCGTCTAAACGGTTAAGAAACTCAGGTCTGAAATGATTTCTTAAATCGTTCATTACAAATTCCTGATTTTCCTTCTTTATGTTTCCGGCATCATCTATTCCCTCTAACAGATATGAAGAACCGATGTTTGATGTCATAATCAGGATAGTATTCTTAAAGTCAACTGTTCTTCCCTGAGAATCAGTTATTCGACCATCATCTAATACCTGAAGTAACACATTAAACACATCAGGATGTGCCTTTTCTACCTCATCAAATAACACTACCGAATAGGGTTTTCTTCTTACTGCCTCTGTCAGCTGACCACCTTCATCGTATCCTACATATCCCGGAGGTGCTCCTATAAGTCTTGACACGCTATATTTTTCCATGTACTCACTCATGTCAATTCTTACCATATTACTTTCATCATCAAACAGATTTTCTGCCAATGCCTTTGCCAGTTCTGTTTTACCTACACCTGTAGGTCCTAAGAACAGGAAAGAACCAATTGGTTTTCCGGGATCCTTAATTCCTGCTTTAGACCTGATTATTGCCTCAGTAATCTTCGTCACAGCTTCATCCTGACCGATAACCCTCTTATGAAGAGCCTCATCAAGATGTAATGTTTTATTTTTTTCTGTTTCAGTAAGTTTTGCCACCGGAATTCCTGTCCATCTGGAAATAATTCTGGCAATTTCCTCATCTGTAACACTTTCCCTTACTAATGACAAATCCTTATCCTTTACATTTTGTTCTTCCACTCCAAGCTGTTTTTGAAGTTCAGGCAACTTTCCATATTGAAGTTCTGCTGCCTTATTCAAATCATATTCGCTTTGTGCCTTCTCAATTTCTTTCTTAACATTTTCAACCTGTTCACGAAGCTGCTGCAATCTGTTTACGGAATTTTTCTCATTTTCCCACTGTGCCTTTCTGTTATTAAATTCATCACGGCTTTCAGCAAGTTCCTTCTGTAATTCCGCCAGTCTCTCTTTGCTTAAATTATCCGTTTCCTTCTTTAAGGCAGCTTCCTCGATTTCCATCTGCATAACCTTACGTCTTAATTCATCAAGCTCCGTAGGCATGGAATCCATCTCGGTTTTAATAAGGGCACAAGCCTCATCTACTAAATCTATTGCCTTATCAGGAAGATATCTGTCTGTTATATATCTGTCTGATAAAACTGCTGCACTTACCAAAGCCCCATCCTGAATTTTAACTCCATGGAACACTTCATATCTTTCCTTAAGACCTCTTAGGATAGATATTGTATCTTCCACTGATGGCTCACTTACCATTACCGGCTGGAATCTTCTCTCTAACGCCTTATCCTTTTCAATATACTGTCTATACTCATCCAAGGTAGTTGCACCTATACAATGAAGTTCTCCTCTTGCTAACATAGGCTTTAGCATATTTCCTGCATCCATTGCCCCGTCTGTTTTTCCTGCGCCTACGATAGTATGAAGTTCATCAATAAATAAAATGATTTCTCCATTGCTGTTTTTTACATCTTCAAGTACAGCCTTTAACCTTTCCTCAAATTCACCTCTGTACTTTGCACCTGCCACTAATGAACCAAGGTCAAGGGAGAATATCTTCTTATCCTTTAATCCCTCCGGAACATCACCTTTTACAATACGCTGTGCCAAACCCTCTACTGCTGCTGTTTTACCAACACCGGGTTCACCAATCAGCACCGGATTGTTTTTGGTTTTTCTTGACAAAATTCTTATAACATTTCTGATTTCACTGTCTCGTCCAATAACAGGATCAAGCTTCTGATTTCTTGCTCTTTCCACTAAATCCTGACCGTATTTTGACAGTGCATCATAGGTACTCTCCGGATTATCCGAAGTAACTCTTACATTACCTCTTACCTCTTCTAACACTCCTAAAAACTTTTCCCTTGTAATACCAAATTCTTTAAAAAGTTCCTCTATTTCCCTATTTGGTTTGTCAAGCATAGTGAGAAATAAATGTTCCACTGAAACATATTCATCTCCCATTCTCTTTGCTTCATCCTCTGCACTTATTAAAACATTATTAAGAGCCTGGCTCATATACATATTGCCGCCCTGTACTTTAGGTCTTTTGGCTATATAATCCTCAACTCTGTTTTTAAAGTACTCCGGCTGTATTTCCATCTTTTCTATTAACTTAATAATCAAACTGTCTTCTAAACTAACAAGCGCAAATAATAAATGTTCCTGATCAATTTCCTGATTTCCGTATTCTCCGGCTATCTTTTCACAATTTTGTATAGCCTCAACGGATTTTTGAGTAAATTTACTAATATTCATATATTTCGCCTCCTGTCATAAAATCTATAGGATTCTTTCTACTATGACATTTAATCTTCATAGTAAATCAGATGGGACATAAATCCCATCTGTCATCTCTTTCCTATGTATTTTATTCTACTCAGAAATTTTATATTTTTTTATATATAAAATTAACAATTTGTTACATTTTTATGTTAAATGTGTCCCTTATATATAATGCTAAATAACATCTTTACCATAGATTGAAAACATATCAGATATTTCCTTTATTCAACAATTTCCTTAAGAGCTTCGTATAATTTTTCCATCTCCTCATCTGTACCTATAGTAATTCTTAAATAATTATTTATCCTTGGCTTATTAAAATACCTTACATATATTTTTCTCTTCTTTAATTCCTCAAATATTTTCTCTGCCGGCACACTTTTGTGAGTTGCAAATAGAAAATTAGTCTTTGAGTCCGTAAAGGAAAATCCCAGTTTTTTAAGCGTATCCTTAGCTTTTTCACGGGTATTTACTACCTTTGATACAATTTCCTTAAAATACTTATCATCATTTATTGCAGCAGCCCCTGCATAAATAGACACATGATTCATTGTATATGAATTATATGAGAATTTAACGGCCTTAAGGGCGCTAATTAACGTTTTGCTGCCAATGGCATATCCTATACGCATTCCTGCTAATGCGCGGGATTTAGAATAGGTTCTTACCACCAGAAGATTTTCGTATTTATTCACAAGACCAAGCACTGAAACATCTCCAAAATCAGCATAAGCTTCATCTATAATTACCACTGAATCCCTATTGTTCTTTATAATATATTCTATATCATCCAGCTGCATTTCCACTGCTGTAGGAGCATTGGGATTTGGAAAAATAATACCACCGTTTTCCACAAGATAATCTTCTTTTACAATTTCAAATTTCTCATTCAACGGTTTCATCTCATATTTTATTTTAAACAAATCTGCCCACACATCATAAAAGGAATATGTTATGTCAGGAAACAATATAGGCTTTTCTGAATTAAAAAATGTAAGAAAGCTCATTCCAATCACATCATCTGAACCTACACCTACAAACACCTGATTAGAATCAACATTATAATATTTAGCGATGGCATCAGTTAAAACTGCTGCTTCCGGGTCAGGATAAAGCCTGTTTCTGTTATTTTCAACACTTCTTACAACCTCCTGTACCATGGGTGAAGGTGGATATGGACTCTCATTGGTATTAAGTTTAATTACATCCTTGTCCTTTGGCTGTTCTCCCGGCGTGTAGGGAGTAACCTTTCTTATATTATCCTGCCACATTTTTTCTCTTCCTCCTGCAAATTAAAAACCATATTATTGTAACAAAAACCACTCCCATAAAGCAGCCTGTTGTATCAATGCAAACATCCATAACCTTAGGGCTTCTTCCATCCACAAAATTCTGGTGAACTTCATCGGAAGATGCATACACCATACCTATAATGGTAGTTATTAAAATTACAATATATCTTTTTTTGTTTCGTATTTTTTCAAATGTCAACAAAAATATTGAAATAAGAACTCCTAAAATTCCATATTCTCCAAAATGTCCCGTTTTTCTCACAATGAAACTTACTGTATTAAAGTATTCTTCTTTGGCCTTAACATTCATATCCTCATAATCACTTTTTAAAATATGAACAACCTGAACTGTTATTTTATCACTAAGTGACTGAGACTGTTCTCCATTTTCGGCGGAAAAGCCAAATATGGTGCTCATCCACAATGCTATAAGAGCAATAAGAATAACTCTTACTGCCCATAGCTTTATAAAATATCCTTTTTTGTATGTCATTATACTGCGTAACCTTTTTTCTTAATTACATTAACAACCCTGTCAACACATTCCTCTGCTAACTGGTCTGTTTTTGCTTCAACCATAACACGGATAACCGGCTCTGTTCCGCTTTCCCTAATTAAGATTCTACCATCATTTCCAAGCTGCTGTGCCACTTCATCTACTGCCTTTTGTACATCAGCATCATTTCTTGCCTCCGGCTTACTTGCGACCTTAACATTCTTAAGGCACTGTGGATAAATAGTTACCGGATTAATAAGCTCTGACATTTTTCTCTTAGAAGAAATCATAACCTCCATCAACTTAATTGATGTAAGGATTCCATCGCCTGTTGTTGCATATTTACTGAAAATAATATGTCCTGATTCCTCTCCGCCTAAACGGTAATCATTCTTTCTCATACATTCATATACATATTTATCACCCACTGCTGTCTTCTCATATTTAATTCCAACAGCATCAAAGGCTTTATATAATCCTATATTTGACATTACTGTAGTAACTACAGTGTTGTTGTCAAGCTCTCCGTTTTGTTTTAAATACACACCACATACATATAAAATAAGGTCACCATTTACCACATTTCCCTGATCATCCACACAGAAACATCTGTCTGCATCCCCGTCATAGGCAAAACCAATATCTAACTTCTTTTCTTTTACAAATTTCTGTAATGCCTCAATGTGGGTAGAACCGCATCCCATATTAATATTTACACCGTTTGGTTCATTATTAATAACATATGTATCTGCTCCTAATGCATCAAATACGCTTTTGGCTATAGTCCATGCACTACCGTTTGAACAATCAAGTCCGACCTTAATGTTTCTGAAGGAATTTTTTGCCAATGTCATAAGATATCCCATATATCTGTTTCTACCTGCAAAATAGTCAATGGTTCTTCCTATTTTATCCATGGTTGCATAAGGTATTGAGTCAAAGTCTGCATCAATGTATTTTTCAACTTCATCAATGAAATTCTGCTCCATTTTTTCGCCCTTTCCATTGATAAGTTTTATTCCATTATCATAATAAGGGTTATGGCTGGCTGAAATCATAATTCCACAATCAAAATCTTCTGTTTTAACTATATATGATACACTTGGTGTTGTAGTTACATGAAGTAAATATACATCCGCACCTGTGGATGTAAGTCCTGCTGAAAGAGCATCCTCAAACATATAACTGCTTCTTCTTGTATCTTTTCCAATAGCTACGGAGCATTTATGAAATCTTCCGTAATACCATCCTATAAATCTTCCCACTTTAAAGGCATGCATAGCCGTTAAATTAACATTAGCCTCGCCTCTGAATCCATCTGTTCCAAAATATTTTCCCATTTTACGCCTCCATAATTAAAAATGGTTACATTGCTGATACTTAATAAGCACCAACATATAAATTTTCAAAGTGTCAAGTTTAAATGAACACTTTTTTAATTATATAATATCACAACGTTATTTACAATATTTTTATAACTATAAAAACCAATCCAAAACCAATGTAAAACCCTGTCATCATAAGGGAAGCAAGGTCAATAAAAGTCGATATGTTTTTTACACATTTATTACCTACAGTGTTATAATTTACTATATTGAGAAAAATTTATGTTATGTGGGGGATTTTAATATGAATAACAGCGAGAGATCTCAATTATTACAAAATACAGAAATTCTGCTTACAGAAATTGAAGGACTAAAGAAACAGTTAAATTATGAAAAACAGCAACGTAAACATTGGGAAGAGCTTGCCATGTTATTCCATGATGCCTTATGGAATGAACTAAAAGTCTCTAATCAAAATGCTTCCGTTGCTGCCAAATCATGATTGTATTAAATTTATGGCTGTTTTGTGTTAATCATTGTTTTTGTTAATACAAAACAGTCTTTTATTGTCAATTACAAATTCCTTATCACACACCTCAAGAGCCGCCACCTTATGGGTAATTATTATACATGTCTTTTTATTAAGACCTTTAATCCTTTCAAGTACATGTTTTTCTGTTTTAGAATCCAGTGCCGAGGTAGCCTCATCTAACAGAAGAATTGGTGCCTTACTAAGAAGTGCCCTTGCTATTGCCAGTCTCTGGGCCTGACCTTCTGAAATGCCAAGTCCCTTTTCTCCTATAACAGTGTCAAGCCCCTTTGGAAGGTTGCATACAAAATCATAAATATCACTAATCTCCAAAGCTTCCTTTATTTCTTTATCTGTAGCGTTAGGATTTATTAACAGAATATTTTCTCTTAATGTCCCGCTAAAAAGGTAATTTCCCTGAGGTACATAAGAGAACAGGCATCTGGTATCCGGGCTTGCTTCTAAATACTTTCCATTTTCTTCATATAACCTTATACTTCCCCTTTCAGGTTTAAAAACTCCTAAAAGCATCTTCATTAATGTACTTTTACCTATTCCCGAAATCCCCCTTATAGCCACAAACTCGCCCTTTAAAAATTCTGCGTTTCCATCCTCTAATACACTTTCCCTACCATAATTAAATTTAATATTTTTAAACTCAGCCAGTTTAAACTTGGAATAAAATTTATCTGCATCAACCTTAACCTGATTTTTTCTTTCAACATCAATATCTTCAATTTCCATAATTCTTTCTGCCGATGCTAAAATTGCATAGTATTGTGGAATAACCTTGGTTATGCTTACAAAAGGCGTCTGTATCTGGGAAATAAGCTGTAATACCGCAGTAAGGGTTCCATATGTCATAGCATTGGTACACACTTTAAGGGTGCACCAAATAAGAGCAAACAAATAACCCATATTAAAGGCAAATCCAAATCCTGCATTGGCAAAGATACTGATTTTTCTTCTTTTCATCTTTGCATCATAATTTATTCTTTGCAGTTTGTCACCTTTGCGGCAAAACTCATCTTCAACTCCAAAGGTTTTTACCACCAGCATACTCTCAATTGCTTCCTGAAAAAATGACCTTACCCTGCCATCTGTTTCCTGAACTTCCTTGTGAAGACTCTTAAGCTTTGACCTGAATATTAATGTTATAAAGGAAATCACCACTCCTGCAATAATAAATAATGAGGTAAATTTCCAGTCAAACAGTACCAGTACAATAAAAGCTCCTGCAAACTGAGTAATAAAATATAATACGTTTGGCACTATATTGGTTATTCCGTCAGTTATTATCCTTATATCACTGGTAATGCGGTTCATTAATTCTCCACTGTGATACTTATTAATGCTGTTATATTTTTTTTCAAGTATTTCTCCAAACAGCTTAGAACGCATTTGCATTTCCATTCCTGCCTGAACTTTTATGGATAAACTTTGTGCGTATATCCGCAAAAAAAGTCTGAATGCAATAATTGCTAATATAACTATTCCATAAAAAATAATCTGATTTCTGTAATAAACAAAATCAGATTGTACCTTAGACACTGCTGCCTTTTGGGCTGCATCTATGGCATACTTACTTACCAATGCCAATGCCGTAGATACTAATGCCAATACAATATTAGAAACACTTAAAATTAATATTTTAGGAATTTCTTTTTTCCCATTTTTAATTATCCATTTTAAACTCTTTGTATCTTTCATCTAACTATTCCTAGAAGTTTTCTTTTTATTTTTCCTGCAATATGTCTTAATTTTCTAAGCCACTTTCTTATTTTAACTGTTTTACACCACACAATACAATAAAGCTTATATGACATTTCAGTTCCACTATATTCCTTACCTTTTCTTGAAAAGTGTTCCACAATTCCAATTATCTGTTCCTGAGTGATACCTTTTTCGTTGACAAACTGATTATCACCACGCATTGTGTAGGTTCCGTCTTTTGGTATATCAACAATTCTATGTAATACATACTGCCCGTTATCCCTTACATAAAATGCAATGTCATATTTTTTTAATGGGAACAAGGGACTTTTCAGGGTGACACTATCCTTATTGTTTCTTAAGGTAGGAAGCATACTGTTTCCTTTAGGGGTAAATCTTACTGTTCCATTATAATTTAGCTGTTCTTTTATAAGGGGAACTATATCTTCTATTGACACAACCTTATTCAAGTAAACCCTCTCCTTCTACCTTCTTAATAAAGTCATCCACATCCTTTTGGGCTATTTCCCATTCCACCTCATACTCACTAATTAAATCCTCTATTAGCTGTTCCTTAGTAGTTCCATCTAACATCTTAGAAAAAATAAATGCTCCTGTTTCATTTAAACTCATCATTCCGTTAAAATCCAGTGTTGCCTGACCGATTGGAACAACCACATTATTCCCTGCAACATTTCTAAGTAAAAAACCTTCTCTAATCTTCATTACACTCTCCTAATTTTTTCGTATGCCGTAATCACAGCATCATCACTTATGTTACATCCCATTTTGTATATTGGGGTTGATGTTAAAATTTCTTCCATATATTGTAAGACTAAATCCATTTTTTCTTCCCTTTTAAGCCTTCTTACCGTCTGATTAAAAAACAATGGGATAGCCTCCTTAACCTCTATCGGAGTTATATGGTTCTCTTTTGCCCTTTCCAAAAAAACAATGGCTCCAAGTTTTGCCTTTACATTAATATTTAAGTCTGTTTTTCCACTCCACGGAGTTCCGTAAACAAACCACTGTCCATTTTCTAACCTTAAAACAGGTTTATCATCATTTATGATAAATGCCTTTTCCTTAAAATGCTCAAGCCACAGACCTGTGTGAGTTGATTTTCCCGTACCACTGTCTGCTGAAAACAAATATGCATATCCATCTACAACTACTGCTGAAGAATGCAGCATACAACCATGGTGATTTATTAGAAGCCTGTTAAATATAGTACCTGTATATATATATTCAATGCTTTCTAAACTACATCCTTGCATATTCTCTTCCTGCATTTTTTCATAAAATTCATTATCCAAATCAATGACTGCATCCGCTTCCTCTTCCTTCCACATATGTCTTGCTATATACGGAAGCGCCTGTTGCCTGGTTCTTTCATAGTATGTTACCAGCAAAACCTTCAACCCTGCAATCTCATATCTGTCCTTAATAAACTCCATATATCTTCCTTTAATAAATTACACCTATGAAATTGCCATAGGTGTAATTCTATAATTATTTATATTCTCCGTTATTTATATTCTCCGTTATTTCCATAGCCGTAACCGTAGCCATAGCCATAACCTTTCTTTGAGTATTTACCATAGTATCCACCATAATAACCACCCTTTTCTTCAGGATCAACCTTATTTAAAACTGCTCCTAAAATTCTACATCCGGATTTTCTCATTTGCTCAATTTGTTTCTGGGCATATTTGTAACTGATATTTGCCTGTGAAATAAGGAAAATAACTCCATCTGTCTGCTGTGCAACAATGGCAGGGTCTATAACCTGACCAATTGGTGGTGTATCAATAATAACGTAATCATATTCCTTTCTTGCTGTTTCCAGCAATTCCGTAAACTTTTCGTTATTTAAAAGCTCCGCAGGATTTGGTGGAACAGGACCTGACAAAATCAAATCCATGTTTTTTACGTTAGTACTGTATCTTACATCATCTAACTGCTCTACACCTGAAAGATACTGAGTAAGTCCTTTAATTGCCTTGTTTATTTTGTACCTTCCGATTAACACTGATTTTCTTAAATCAGCATCTATAAACAAAACTTTCTTTCCTGTTTCTGCCATGGAAATGGCAAGGTTGAAAGACACCATTGACTTTCCTTCATTAGGAACACAGCTGGTAAGAGAAATTATTTTAACATCATTTCCACAGAACTGTACATTAGTTCTTAAGGTTTTATATGCTTCCTTAGTTTTAAAGTCTAAATCCGTTATTTTATCAAGATTAATATTTAACATTCCCTTACTCCTTTCCCTGGTTCTTATCCTGAACTAAGTCTTTGTTTTTAGCTGCTACCTTATCTGACTTTTTCTCTTTTTTCTTTTTGTCCTTCGGTGCACTGCTGCCATATCCATATCCGTAAGATGACCTTCTGCTGCTTTCCTCACTCTTTAAAGGAATAGCTGCTAAAACGCTTACTCCTAAACGTTTTTCAATATCATCCGGTGTCTTAATGGTATCATCTAATATAAATAAAATAATAACTACAAGAAGTGAAATTCCAAAACCTGCAATAAATCCCATCATGGTATTTCTCTTAACATTAGGTGATGCCGGTGTTGTAGGGAGTTCCGCCTCATCTACAGATCGTACCGGTTCAAGGCCATCCATAATTACCTTTAATCTTTCATTTGCCACCTCTCTTACCTTATCAGCAATCTTTTTTGCTAACTTAGGGTCTGTGTTGGTAACTGAAATTTCCATAATTCGTGTATCTGTTTCTACATTTACGGTAATCATTTTTTCCAATGCATCCGTTGACATATCTAAATTAAGTTCTTTTTTTACCTCCTGTAAAACCGGTCGGGTTGTAAGAAGGGTCTCATAATCCTTTGCAAGATAAGATGCAAAAGCGATATCCGATGTTGTAAGCGTCTTCTGATTCGGATCCTGCTTACTTAATATATAAACCTTGGTTGTGGCAACATACTGTGGGCTAATAAAAAATTTAGTGTATACAAACGCCACCCCACCTACTAAAATTCCTATTAAGATAATAACAAAAAGCTTATTTAAAATTGTTGCAAACAAACTTCTAACGTCAATCTCAATTTCATTTTTCATTTCATCACTTTCTATTCCATTTGGATAAAACGTATTATATCCCGGCTGACCGTCTACTTTATTGCCAAATCCGTTTTCCATTCTGTTGTCCATTTATCTACCAGTTCCTTTCAAAATTATATGTACTCACCCTTCAATATCTTTGATGGATTTTCAACTAAAATCCAGTTAAGATAATCTTCATTGTACTTTTTCTCTAAATAATTCACACATTCTTCCCAATAAACGCCTCGTCTTCCCAAACTATGAGCGTCGCTTGCAATAAGATGCAGATAATCATTATCAATAAGTTTTGATACAAATTTATGTTCACTTCCAAAAACACTTGTAACATTTACCTGCAAATATGCCCCCATTTCAATTAAGTGACTAATATTTTTATTATTTACCCCCTTAAATGCATTCCTAAGACACTTATATCTCTCACAATGAGCTATTACCGGAATATATCCTCCGTTTAGCAATGAACTTATATATTTTTCCATTTGCGAAAAAATTACTGTAGGATAAAATTCTACCAAAACATAATTTGTCTGAGCCAATGTGAATAATTCACCACTTGAAAGCATCTGTGCCATATCATTACATGCCATAATTTCATTGCCTAAAAAAAGATTCATTTCAGGAATTATTTCTTTCGCCTCTTTTTTTAATACCTGAAAATTATCTTCTATTAACTGTCCCTCCGGCATACATTCTCCGGCATGGTAATGTGGTGTACATATTACATTTCTTACACCCTGACTATACTCTTTCTTCAAAATATCTATTGATGTTTTAAGGGATGGTGAACCATCGTCAACCTGAAACAGGATGTGGCTGTGAATATCTGTAATGCCTGTCATAATTGTATTCCTCCTTAATGCCACAATTATGTTTAATTGTACCAAAAAATCCACAATCATACAACTACCTAATATAACAAAATGAAATCCCACAGTATATTTTCTAACCAATATACCGTCGGATTTTTTCAAAACATTTATTTAACATATTTATATCTATTTTCCCATCGTTGCCAAAAGCCGTAGCTTCTACAGTAAAGGTATCTTTATACCCGTTTTTCCTTATATAATCAAAAAATTTATCAAAGTCAAAGTGCCCTTTTCCCGGTGGAAGTGTTTTTAATCTGCTCCACTCCATATATCCACCACCATAATCATTAACATGATAGTGTCTTATATGTTTTTCTTTCCACAATATGTCATATTTATCATCATATAAGAGAGTTTCCTGACAATGAAAAGCCGCCATTTTAGTATCATATATAAAGTGAATATCTGGATACCGATTTAACAGTTCCATCCAGTGTTTCATTGGATTTTCATGATTGCACACGACATTTTCAATTAATAAATCTATCTCATAAGCTTCGGCAATTTTTCTAAGAATACCATAAGCTTCAAGATTATTTGAAAAATTAGAATCTGACGTGACTCCATCCCATAAATGAACAACCATTTTATGAACTGACAATGCCTTTGCCATTTTGCAGTTGATTTCAAACCGCCTTACGGCCTCTGCCAAATCTTCCTTAGAGCCTTTGCTTATGTACTCTCCTATATGTTTTTCGCAATGCATAACAGGAATATTTATATTTAATTCCAAAAGGAATTTCAAAATATCTCCCTCTAAGCCATACCATGTAGAATACATCATAAATTCAAATCCATCGCAGTTAAGCTTATGGCAAACATCCCTTAGAATGCGATAGTCTCTGTTGTTTGGTCGTCCTATTAAAGCTCCTGTAGAGCATAGTATCTGTGCCACAATTAATCATTCACCTTTGCTAATTTTGCAGCCTGGTCGGCAGCTATACACTGATTAATTATCTCATCAATATCACCATTCATAATGTTTTCTAATCTATGAGATGTATATTTTATTCTGTGATCGGTTACTCGTCCCTGTGGGAAGTTATATGTTCTGATTTTTTCAGAACGGTCTCCTGTACCTATCTGACTTCTTCTCGCTTCTGATTCTGCATCCTGCTTTTTCTGGCACTCTAATTCATAAAGTCTTGCTCTTAATACCTTTAATGCCTTATCCTTATTTTTAAGCTGTGACTTTTCATCTTGACATGAAATAACAATGCCTGTAGGAATATGAGTAAGTCTTACAGCTGAATCCGTTGTATTTACACACTGTCCACCGTTACCTGATGCTCTAAACACATCAAAACGGCAGTCATTCATATCTATTTCCACGTCTACTTCTTCTGCTTCCGGCATTACTGCAACTGTAGCTGTTGAAGTATGGATACGTCCACCGGACTCTGTTACAGGAATACGCTGTACACGATGTACACCACTTTCGTATTTAAGTCTTGAATATGCACCCTGACCGTTTACCATAAACACAACTTCCTTAAATCCGCCAAGTCCGTTTTCATTAACTGATATTAATTCTGTCTTCCATTTCTGGGTTTCCGCATACATACAGTACATTCTGTAAAGTTCAGCTGCAAACAGGGCTGCCTCGTCTCCGCCGGCACCACCTCTTATTTCAACTACGACGTTTTTGTCATCGTTCTCATCCTTTGGTAAAAGAAGAATCTTTAACTGTTCTTCCATTTCAGGAATTGAAGCTTTGGCTTCGTTCATTTCTTCCTTTGCCAATTCTCTCATTTCCTCGTCGCTTTCTTCATCTAAAATGGCAAGACTATCCTGAATGGTCTCCTGTGCTTCCTTATATTTTCTGTATAATTCCACAATAGGAGCTAAATCACTTTGTTCCTTCATAAGTTTTCTGAAATTACTCTGGTCACTTACAACATTAGGATCATTTAACTGCTCCATAATCTCGTCATATCTTTCTAATATTCCATCTAACTTTTCAAACATTTTTTTACCTACTTTCTCACAACCAAATTATCTAAGTGCAAAAACAACCCTGTCATTTTGCGAATAATCTTTTATAACTTTTACTTTTTCAAATCCCTGTTCATTTAATATTTTAGAAATAGAGCTTCCCTGATTATAGCCTATTTCAAAGAAAACTGCTCCCTGTTCTTTTAAATACCGACTTAAATTGTTACATATGTTCCTATAAAATTCAAGTCCATCTTTTGTTCCGTCCAGCGCAATGCGGGGTTCAAAGTCTCTAACCTCAGGCATCAGCTTTTCTATTTTTTTTGATTCTATATATGGAGGGTTTGACACTATTACATCAAAACATTCCCTTATATTTTCAAACAAATCAGATTCTATAAAATCAACCCCGGCACTATTTTCTTTATTGTTAATTTCAGCAATCTCCAAGGCCTTCTTTGAAATATCTGCTCCAACAACCTGTGCATTATCACATAATTTATCTATTGATATGGCTATACATCCTGAACCGGTACACATATCAAGAACCTTTACTTTACGTTCCTGACTATTAATATATTTAATAACCTCTTCCACTAATATTTCAGTGTCCTGCCTTGGTATGAGAACATTTTCGTTGACTTTAAAATTAATTCCCATAAACTCCTGATTTCCTGTAAGATGTTGAAGAGGTATATGCGCAGCTCTTTTTTCTATCAGCTGATTGTATATCTGTGCATTTTTCACATCTGTTTCCATGTCAGGATGTACCAAAAGTTTGTAATAATCTATATGAAAAACATATTCTGCCAGAAGTCTGCTGTCTATAACATAGTCTGTCACTTCTGCCTTTTTTAACTTTTCAGAAGCTTTAGCTATTAAATCTTTAATTAAAATCTTTTCCATAGTCTAAAATTTCCAATTATACCCTGAGCCTGCCTTAACTTCTTCGTAACTTTCCGGCATCGGTTCTTCTTTTTTATCTTCCGGAAGTGCAATTCCATTATCTCTTAAATAAGTTTCCCAGTCAAAAACTGCCTCAACAGCTTCTATTGCAACTTCTATCATATCATCATCAGGCTCTTTTGTTGTAATTCTCTGCATCCACAATCCCGGCTTACTTAAAGCACTGATTATAGGGTTATTAGAAGAACCTGCCTTTCTGATAAATTCGTAGGAAATGCCTGCAATTACCGGAATAAGTAATATTCTTATTAAATATTTAAGCCATACTGTATCTGTTCTGATAAGTAAAAACATAATAATACTTATAACTAACACAATTAACAAAAAGCTTGTTCCACAACGCTTATGAAATCTTGAGCTGCTTCTTACATTTTCAACATTAAGCACCTTGCCGTTTTCTATACAGTTAATACATTTGTGCTCTGCACCATGATACATAAAAGTTCTTTGTATGTCCTTCATTAATGAAATAAGTAAAAGATAGCCAATAAAAATTATCATTTTGGCAATACCTTCTATAACCGGCACATGACTCTGAGTAATGCCCGGCACATATTTTTCCATTAAATCAGCAATAAATAAAGGTAGCAGCATAAACATTACCACTGCTATTACAACAGATAAAGCCACTGTAAATCTCATTATTATTTTTTCTGCCTTATCTCCAAATTTTCTAAGAAGCCATTCCTCAAATTTATCCGGTTCTTCTTCTCCTTCATCATCAAAAAAGCTTGCAGATAATGTTAATGTTTTTATTCCTAAAATCATTGAATCAATAAAATTAAAGACTCCCCTTATAAACGGAAGGAACAGTATTTTATTACCCTTTGTTATTCCCTTATACTTTTCCACTTCTACTTCAATGGTTCCATCTGACTTTCTTACGGCAACGGCATAATCATCTTTATTTCTCATCATTATGCCTTCTAAAACTGCCTGACCGCCAATTCCTGATGAACCAAGTTTATTATTCTCACTCATATTAGTCACCTGTATATATACATAAGAAAATAGGTTGAGAATCACTTCTCAACCTGTTATCCTTAAAATTATTTGATACCATATTTTTTGTTGAACTTATCAATTCTACCACGGGCTGAAACAGCTTTCTGCTGTCCTGTGTAGAAAGGATGACATGCTGAGCAAATTTCAACATGGAGTTCTTTTTTAGTTGAACCTGTTACGAATGTGTTACCACAGTTACATGTAACGGTTGCTTCCTGGTAATCTGGATGGATTCCTTTTCTCATTACATTCACCTCTTTTTTATTTTTATGCTAATTGGCAACGCCAATCCGTTTTTACTCAATAGCCTAGACATTATATCATAGTGATAACATAATAGCAACCCTTTTTTAACGATTATTGTAGTTATCTCTGTTATTATGGTTGTTATTATATCCAACACCATTATTGTTAGTGTATGTTATCTTTAATCTTCCTATTTTTTGAACGAATTCTTTGTTGTCACTTGTCCTTGCAAACAGGTTAAGTATCTGTTCAACAGCATCTTCTTTTCGCATGCCGTTGGTTTCTTTTCTAATTATATATGATGCTCCAAGTTCATCGGAATCTAAAAGTAAGTCCTCTCTTCTTGTTCCGGACTTCGTAATATCTATAGCAGGGAAAATTCTCTTTTCAGATAATTTGCGGTCTAAAACAAGTTCCATATTACCTGTTCCCTTAAATTCCTCGTATACAACATCATCCATCTTACTTCCCGTATCAACCAACGCTGTGGCAAGTATTGTAAGACTTCCGCCTTCACGCATATTTCTTGCGGCACCAAAAAATCTCTTTGGCATGTGAAGAGCTGCAGGATCAAGGCCACCGGAAAGAGTTCTTCCACTTGGTGGAACAGTCATGTTATATGCTCTTGCAAGTCTTGTAATACTGTCAAGGAGAATAATTACATCTCTTCCGTGTTCAACAAGTCTTTTTGCTCTCTCTATAACCATTTCAGAAACTCTCTTATGATGATCCGGCAATTCATCAAATGTAGAATAAATTACTTCAACATTTTCACCCTGTATTGCTTCCTTAATATCTGTTACTTCTTCCGGTCTTTCATCAATAAGAAGAATAATCATATGCATTTCAGGATTGTTCTGCTGTATTGCCTTAGCTGTTTCCTTTAATAATGTTGTTTTTCCTGCCTTAGGTGGCGAAACAATCATACCACGCTGGCCTTTACCTATAGGACTTACAATATCAACAATTCTCATTGCAATGCTATGTCCGTCTGTTTCAAGATGTATTCTCTCATTCGGAAAAACAGGCGTCAGTGTTTCAAAGCTTGGTCTGTTAATGGAATTTTCAAGAGGTTCTCCATTAATCTTCTCTAAGTAATACAACGCTCCAAACTTTTCATTTTCTTTCTTATCACGGACTTTTCCTGTAATCATATCTCCTGTTTTAAGTCTGAATTTTTTAATCTGGGATGGTGCCACATAAGCATCAGCCTCTCCCGGAAGATAATTGTCGCATCTTATAAATCCATATCCCTCAGATAATACCTCTAGAATACCTGTCTTAGTATCATTATCTTCCTGAGGTAATTCATTTTTCTGTTCCTTAACCTCTTTTGTAATCTTTGTTTCTCTATTATTTTCTTCTATGTTTTTACTTTTTACCTTACGATGTTCTTTTGAAGATCTGTGTTCTCTGCTTTTTTTAACTTCACCACTTTTACTTCTTCGTGATGAATGTTCTCTTCCTACCGTTTTCTTTTCTTCGTCAGATGTACTCTTTACCAGTGTTTCAGCCTTTTTAGCTGCTTCCTTTTCTAACGTCTCCTGTTCCTTTTTTTCATTAACCTCAATAATTCTGTCTATAAGCTGTTGTTTTCTCATTATTGTAACAGACTTAATACCATTAGCCTTTGCAATTTCTCTCAGCTGAACTACAGGCAATGAACTTAACTTTTCTCTCATTAGACTCCTTTCAAGGGTTATTACCCTAATAAGTGTTTTTAGTTTTAATTTATTAATCTCTATATAATGGATTTAATATTGGGGATACCCCAAAGACATCTTTTTTCAGACAATTCATTTTAACACATATTTTTAAAAAATAATAGAGTAAATTCTAAAAATATGATATGCTTTATTAATGTATGAATTTACCGTACTTAATGACATTTTTAATTTTTGGAGGTATAAAATGACAACAGACGAAAAAGCACTGGAATTACACGAAAAATGGAATGGCAAAATTACTACTGAAGCCAAATGCCATGTAAAAACAAGAGAAGATTTATCATTAGCTTATACACCGGGAGTTGCAAAGCCATGTATGGAAATAGCAAAAAATCCTGATGACGTTTATAAATACACATGGAAAGCCAACACTGTAGCCGTGGTATCCGACGGAAGTGCCGTTTTGGGACTTGGAAATATCGGAGCAAAAGCTGCAATGCCTGTTATGGAAGGAAAGGCTGTTTTATTTAAGGAATTTGGTGGGGTAAATGCGGTTCCTATCTGCTTAGATACCCAGGATTCCCAGGAAATTATAGATACTGTAGTAAGAATTGCCCCGGGATTTGGTGGAATTAACTTAGAAGATATATCTGCTCCAAGATGTTTTGAAATAGAAACTAAATTAAAGGAAATCCTTGATATTCCTGTATTTCATGACGACCAGCATGGTACTGCCATTGTAGTTTTGGCTGGTATAATTAATGCCCTTAAGGTTGTTGGAAAGAAAAAAGAAGATTGTAAGGTTGTAGTAAACGGCGACGGTTCTGCCGGTATTGCAATTTCAAAGCTTTTGCTTAAATATGGTTTTACGAATTTAACAATATGCGGTCTTTACGGTATTTTATCAAAGGATATTAAAGACCTTAACTGGGCTCAGAAGGAAATGGCTGAAGTTACAAACCTTTCCGGAGAAAACGGCACGTTAAAAGATGCATTAGTTGGTGCAGATGTTTTCGTAGGAGTTTCCGCTCCAAACATTGTTACCGGTGAAATGGTTAAAACCATGAATAAAGATGCCATTATGTTTGCCATGGCAAATCCTGTACCTGAAATCATGCCTGATGTAGCTAAGGCTGCCGGTGCTAAAGTTGTGGGAACAGGACGTTCTGATTTTCCAAATCAGGTAAACAACGTTGTAGCCTTTCCGGGAATATTTAAAGGTGCCCTTGAAGGCAGAGCAAAACAGATTACAGAGGAAATGAAGCTTGCAGCTGCTTTAGCCATTGCTTCATTAGTTCCTGATAATGAATTAAATGAAAATAATATACTTCCTGAAGCATTTAACCCTGATGTGGCAAATGTTGTAAGCGAAGCTGTTAAAGCCAATATTTAATTTACAAAACTATTAGGAGTTCATTAACATGAATTATGCAGAAATAAAAACTTATGATGTGGCAAATGGTCCCGGAATCCGGTTATCCCTGTTTGTAAGTGGCTGTCCTCACAGATGTCCCGGATGTTTTAACCAGCAGGCATGGGATTTCAGTTATGGAAAGCCTTTTACTAACGAAACCATTAATTACATTATTAAGGAACTAAGTTTCCCCGCCTATGCAGGTATTACTTTTTTAGGTGGAGAGCCATTTGCAAAGGAGAATCAACATGACCTTCTTCTTCTGGCAAAAAAAATTAAAGAAACTTACCCTGATAAAAACATATGGTGCTATACCGGTTATGAATTTGAACGGGACATTATGGGATATATGTATGATAAATGGCCATACACAAAAGAACTTATGTCATATATTGACGTTTTAGTAGATGGTCCCTTTATAGAATCTCTAAAGAACCTTAATCTTGTTTTCAGAGGTTCTGAAAACCAGCGTCTTATTAAGTTGCCGGAAACTCTTTCTTCCGGCAGAATATGTTTGTGGGAGAAAAAAATATAAAAATTTTAAGGAGATTAAAAATGCAGTTAAACATAAAAAAACTAAATGAAAAAGCCATTGTTCCTACTTATGGTTCAGACTACGCAGCAGGTGCCGACCTTTACGCCTGCCTTGATGAACCTATTACCATCAATCCCGGTGAAACAAGTTTTATTGGAACAGGTCTTGCCATGGAAATACCTGAAGGCTATGCCGGTCTTGTTTATGCAAGAAGCGGTCTTTCCTGCAAAATGGGATTAGCTCCCGCTAATAAAGTTGGTGTAGTCGATGCGGATTACCGTGGAGAAATCACCGTTGCCTTATACAATCACTCTCAGGAATCCCGCACAGTGGAGCCCGGTGACAGAATTGCCCAGATAGTAGTTACTCCATTTTTGAAAGTTAATTTCAATGAAGTAAATGAACTTTCAGATACTGTAAGAGGTGCTGATGGATTTGGTTCAACAGGAAGAAAATAATTATATAAAACAAGGTGCTGAAGTTTTAGGATTTTCCTTACTTAGAAGCACCTTGTTTATTTTTACCCATTGTAAGATTTATAAGCATTGCTAAGGGCTCTGCCGCATTTTGCGCTTCCTCATATGTATTAGTCTGGGCTCCCACCTCTATTAACATGCACTGCCTGCACAAATCAAGATTATATTTATAAGCATTCACGTAATTTCTTCTTGTAAATCCCGGATAATAAGCCTCTGCATTCACCTTCATCTGTAAAACCAGCGCAAGATTTTCATATAAATAAGGATTATACAAATAATCAATATTTCCTGAATTTTTAAATCTGGACATACCATTAAAAAACATTATCTGTGCAGTCTTTTTCCCATTAACCTCTGTAACTAATCTGGTGTTTTCATTTATGCCGTCACGATGTATGTCAAGCACAAGGCTGATGGAAGGATTTTTTTCCAAAATCTTTTTAACCCCTACTCTTGCCTGATCATATGCTTCACTTCTGTCTAACTTTCCATTTACTATGTCATATTTAGTAGTGTCATGAATTACATTATACCCAAACTGACTTTTAAGTATTTTGGCTAATCTGTCTCCTACTCCTATTATGGTGGTTGATACATCGTCGCTACTGTCAGCAAATTCTTCCTGGGAATGGGTATGATAAATCAATATTTGAGGTTTTGTATTATTCCCTTTTATTTTAAAATTCTCGTTTAAAGCAGATTTTATGGGTATGTCCCCAGAATAAAGGCTTGTTGCCTCTGTCACAATATAAAATCTGTCCATAACATCTTTAAAGCTACCTATGTTTTGAGCATTATATAATCTTCCTGTAATTTTTGGTGTAGGAACAATCACATTTGCTGATGCCGCAACTGCCTTTTTCTTTTTAGGTTTTGTCTCTTTTTCTGTAGGCTGTTCCTTTTTTTCTGCATAATTTGCATTTTCATATATAAGATTAATCACCTGGTCATACCCCGGATCAGTTGTATCATAAGTATATTCACTATGCATCATATATTCAGAAACAATTTTGTTTAACAGTTCCTTCTTTGCCATTTCAGAAATATTTCCGTGATTCTCCACATAAAGCATATATTCATTCATAATCCCCGAATTTTCAACTATTTCCCTTGCAATTACAGATGATGCATGATTTATGGCTTTCCCTGTAACTTCTCCTGCCTTGTTTTCTGAAATCATATTAATACACCTGATGGTTATATATATGCACAATAATACGATTATGATTTTCACTGAAATCGAAAACAGCTTTTCTGAAATATTTATTCTGTTTTTGTTTAAATATAATCCTTTTTGCACATACTCACCCCACTTTGTCCCACTGATATAGTATATGCCACAGGTTTTACCCTTAGAACTTAATTAAATAATTCCCTGCAATATTTATTAAGTCCATGAGCAATGGTTGTGCTTAGATTTTCCACAATTTCATCCACATCCTTTGGTGTTACAAACATCTGCTCTGTTTCCTCTGACAAAAGTTCTTCAAACAGCTGGTATTTCTCCTGCTCTGTATAATCTTTAAAAAGTTTTACCACGGAATTATTTTTAACTGAAGATAGAATTTTAATTAAATTTTCCATAGTGTCATTAACAATGGTAGCACCGCTTACTACCATGGGAACGCCAATGGCTATAACCTTTCGGTTTAATGACTCCTGATTTATTCCTTTCCTATGGTTACCTATACCTGACCCCGGAGTAATTCCCGTATCAGTAATCTGTATGGTTGTAGTTATTCTCCTTACATTACGGGCAGCTAATGAGTCAATAGCAATAACTAAATCAGGATTTACTTCATTTATAATCCCCTTAATTATGGAAAATGTTTCCATTCCCGTTTGGGAAAGTACCCCCGGAGAAACACAATATACTCCCTTTCCGCTTTCTATTTTTTCCACGGTTTTAGGCCCTAATGCATCAGGAGTGGCATAAAGGTTTCCCAGCCCCACAATCAATACACTTTCAGGTCTCTGTTTTTCCATAATTGTTACGAGGTTGTCAGTTAATTCTTCAGCAATTTTCTTTCTGAAATCTTCATCATTATCCTTTAACAGTTTAGTTTCCATTGTAACGTAACATCCCTCAGGCTTACCCATTTCACCAGCACCCTTTTCGTTAAATATATCCACTACCGTAGTAGTCATATGCATGCTTTCATCATATTTTTTATTTATTTTTACACCTTCAATTTCAACATTTTCCTTAAATCTTTCCCTCTCTTCCAGGGCTAAATCTGTATATATATTGTTATTTTCCAAAAAAGACATTTTCTTCTCCTACTAATTTAATACCTATAATTAGTTTAAGCATCTTTTAATGTTTTATTAATTATTTTTCAATAATACTATTGACATATTATTTTTCTTTTACTAAAATAATCCTTGATGTCTGCGTCGACGTCCGCATTTCCAGTGGCGCAGATATATAACAGGATTTCCAATCTCTCTCAACGGAAATCTTAAACGTTAATAAGCGGAGGTATTAAAAATGGCTAATATTAAGTCAGCAAAGAAAAGGATTTTAGTTAATCAGACAAAGTACGAAAGAAACAAATCAGTTAAGTCAGCTGTTAAGACTGCTGTTAAGAAAGTTGAAGCTGCTGTTGAAGCAAACGACAAGGCTGCAGCTAACGAAGCATTAATCGCAGCTACAAAGCTTATTGAAATGGCTGGTTCAAAGGGAATTTTCCACAAGAACAATGTTGCCAGAAAAGTTTCAAGATTAACAAAATTAGTTAACACTATTGCATAATTAATTGCAACAAAAATAAGAGGCTGTTGTTTTTTCACTTGTGTTGAAACAACGGTCTCTTATTTTTTTCTTTTATTTACTATCTGCTTTTTCTGCTGTACTTAACTAAAAGCATTTCCACCCCTATATTTTCATCCATGCGTCCTGATTTTATTAATTCTTCCGTACTTATACTTTCTGCCAGCCCTGCCTTAAGCTCCGAAACCGTAAAGTTTCTGCTTTGGGAAATGCTCTTAGATGCTATAAATCCCTGAACACCCATAGCTCCTGCTATTTGCTCTTTACTCATACCTCTGGCAGATAAATCCTTTGCCTGAAGAATAAGATTAAACTGTCTGCTTATCATAAACAGTATTCTCATAGGTGGCTCTTTTTCTGCTATAAGTTCATAATAACAGTCTAATGTTTTTTGCTGATTTTTTACGGATATGGCATCTATCATATCAAAAATTCTCACATTTAACTGCTTAATGCACACTGCATCAATATCATTTTTATTAATAACATTTTTGTCGTAGGCATAACTTATAAGTTTTTCAATTTCCTGTGACAAAATTTCCATATCTGTTCCCACATTAGCAATAAAATACGCCATGTCAGCCTTTGTTATCTTCTTTCCATTGTAGTCAAAAATTTTGGCAGCCCACACTTCGATATCCTTTTCGCTCTGGCGGTTTATTTCGCATATATATCCGTTTTTCTTTACTGCCTTATACATTTTGCTGCGCTTGTCCACGTCCTGCTCCACAAAGAGAAAAATGGTAGTTTCAGGAATTTTATCCATATACTCAGCCAACTGTTCTCCACCGGTTTTAAACAAACCTGACTGCTCTAATACAATAAGTCTGTACTTTGCAAAAAAAGGAAATGTTTCAGCATTATCAATAACTTCATTTATGTCAATGTTTTTTCCCTCATACAGGGCTAAATTCATTGTATCTTCCCCTGCTATTGCCTTAATAAGCTGATTTTTGTAGTTAAGCTTAAGGTATTCCTCTTCTCCGCAAATTAAATATGCATTTTTGAAATTTCCACTTTTAATATCCTGTGCTAATGTTTTCACTTCTTACCTCTGCCATTTTTTATTAAACTATGTAATATCTTACCTTTAATTCTTCATAACGTCAATTTCCATATTATTTTCCTTAGAAAAAATCTCTATCTCACCGGATAAATCCGTCCGTAAAATCTTTGAATTTAAACTTTTAAGCTTATTTATGGTTTCAGTCCCCGGATGTCCGTAACTGTTATCTTCCCCTACAGATATAACAGAATACGCCGGCATCACTTTTTTTAAAAATTCCATATCCGAAGAATATTTTGAGCCGTGATGTGCCACCTTAAGAATTGTATAGTTATTATCTATTTTATTTATAATGCTTTTTTCTATTTCTGCCGGGATATCCCCGGTAAACAACGCCGAAAAGTTTTCATATTTCAAGCTTAAAACTGTTGAATAATCATTTCTGTTATCAGATATATATTTCCCATCAGGATGAATACATTTAATTTCCACTTTGCCCAATTTCATAGTGTCTCCCTCTTTTATGTATAACACCTGTATTCCTTTTGTTTTTGCTGCTGTAAGTAATTCATCATATGCTTCATCCTCATAGGAAACATGGGGCATTACCAGATTTCTGATTGTCAGACCGTTTTCAGTATTCATATTTAGAATTTCTTCTATTCCACTTATATGATCCTTATCGGCATGAGTTATAACGGCATAATCAATACCCCCTGTACCTGATGCCTTTATGCAGGGAATCATTCTGTATTTAGCCACATTTTTTACATCACTGCTTCCTCCATCTATTGTTATGGTGGTACCATCATCTGCCTTTATAAAAATTCCGTCTCCCTGTCCCACATCCATAAACTGAATATCAAGTCCTTTTGATGGTGTATAATAAATAAAAAATCCTGATAAAATACTTATTCCCACAACAGCCAGACGTATTTTAAAATCGAATTTTCTCTGTTTTTTCAAAATTATCTGACTGCTTATGACTTTCTTACCATTTTCATCAATCATCTCTTTTATATTGCAGTCTTTTTCGTAATTCTTTCTTACCAGTGTAAAACAAAACAGGAAAAATACAATCACCATGTAATATAACACTATGATCTTTATTGTCGGTTTCCCCACCACAATCACCGCTCCCGGTATTTTAAGAACATTTTCACATAGAAAAGTATAAACTTCTAATATAAGACACCCCGGTGTCAAGGCAGTTTTTCCTATTAAAATACTAAGAAATCCCATACCGCTTCCTGCTATCGCCGATATTACCACTATTCCCAACAGTGGAACCACGATAATGTTTAACATAAACGAATATGTCGGCAACTGGAAATAATTATATGCAATTACAGGATTCATAAATATTCCTATGCACAAACTAAGAACAATACTGTAGGCTATTTTGGATTTGATGTTTATTAAATAAACCACTTTAGGCCAGATTATGGTTATGGTAATCATGGCACAAAAAGACATTTGAAAGCCTGAATTAATAATTATAAAGGGATTATCTGCTAACAGAATAAGTGCCGATAAGGATATGGCTGTAATGTAATCATACTTTCTTCCTAAAATTTCTCCTATTAGTTTTAAAACAAACATCACGAATGCTCTTATGGTGGCAATTCCCATGCCTGATGTTATGGCAAATAATGTAACAACTGCTATGGTCAGGGCAGAAGACGTTGCAAAGGAAAATCTTTTTCGAAGCAGGCTATATAAAAACATACCAATTAAGCCTATGTGCAAACCACTAATTGCCAAAATATGGGCTATTCCCGATAAAGAATACAAATCCTTTATTTCCTGATCCAGTTCTGTCTTATCTCCCATAAGAATTGCAGAAAAAATTCCTGCCTTATTACCATACAACCACTTACCTTTCCCATTAGTATCACATAATTTTGAAAACATCCCTACAACATATTCCCTTAACGTACAAAGCTTATCTCTTAAGAAATCGTAATTATCATCTGACACATAATACTCTTTTACTGCTATTTTGGTTGTAATTCCAATGGATAAATAATACTTTTTGCTGTCAAAATTTCCTTTGTTACGGGCAACTTCAAACTGCTGAATTTTCCCCTTTAAATATGTCTTATTTCCTATTTTTAAATCAGGTTCTGATTGAAAATAAGCAATAATATTTCCACACTCCCTATTATTAATTAAGGCATTTTTCAAATATACATTATAGCCGTACTGTGTTTTTAATATTTTATCAACACTTCCCTGACCTTCCCCCTCTATATTGCCTAACTTCCATGCCACATCCCGCTGTAACATTTTATTGTTTGTATTTAAAAAACCTAAAGAAATAAACAAAAAAATCATCACAAAAACACCTGCATGCTTTTTTGTAATGATTTTTATAATAACCATTATTAAAATAACCGGTATAAAAACGGCTATGTTTAATTTTAAAACAGCTATTACCTCTCCAAGTACAAAGACCAATAACAACACAAAAATCGGTCTTTTCATAACTGTCTCCTATTAATTATCTAACTTTAATTTAGTAGTATCTTCTTCGCTTTCAATTAAATCAAGGTTCCTGATAAAAGGCTCTGATAGAGATATATTATTGTGATATTCTAACATTGCATCACCGTTGATACTTATCTGGACTTTGTGAATTTCATTTAGTCCAGATAAAGAATTTACTATAGAATATATAACTAATGTATCTGACACTGTGCTTTGCTCGTTTAAAAAGCTTTCGTCAAAATCTACATAACAGATATTGTTTGCAGTCATAACATTAACCGTCTTTATCTTATTAGAAAGTGTAGCTACATACCCTTTCTTCTTTGGTCCTCTGATTAACTGCTCCACAATAAACTGTTCCTTTGACTTTTCCCCATACTTAGCATTCATAAGCTTATATTCCTTAAGCATATTACCCTTTTTATTGGCAAAATACAAAACAAAATCCGCTGTGGCATGAGTATTGGTTCCACCCCCTAAATCCGCCACGAAATCTGAGGCCTTCATTGTGCCCACAAGACTTCCGTCCTTTTGTCTTAAAGGTGCATCATTTACGGTAAATGCCACATAATCTATACCTTTTATCTGTGTTAATGTAAGTACCATTGCTGAGCGGCACAATACCTCCCTGTCAGCAGCCAACATGGAATATTCTTCTGAAAAATTAATTGTGGCAATTCTGTCAGTAATATCGTATCCGTTAATTTTAACCTTTTCAGGTACTGCCGCAGCTTCCCCATCCTGCTTACCATTTTGGGTTAATTTTTCAAGACATTCCTCCGTCAGCTTAGCAGTATCCTTTTGAGTTAATGTAACCCTTTCATTAACAAGTTTCTTTTTATCCAAATCAACATAATAAATTCTTGTACCTGTAGTTGCACTTTTTCTGCTTTCTCCACAACCTGCCAAAACCGCAACGGCAGCAATGCATACTACTAATAACATCATTATTGCTTTTTTATTTAACTTATGATTTTTCATATATTTACCTGCCATTTATGGAATATACTTAAGAGGAATTCTAACAGTAAAGGTAGTACCTTCCCCTTCTTTGCTGTGAATCTTTATGGAGCCATGGTGCTTAAGCACTATATCCTTTGTAATTGCAAGTCCCAGTCCTGTTCCTCCGGTTTCTCTCGACCTTGCCTTATCCACTCTATAAAATCTGTCAAATACCCTCTTTTGGTCTTCCTCTGATATACCAATTCCGGTATCTGTAACCTTTAAATAAAAATACTGATGATCCGAGTTAAGGGATGCCGTCACAGTTCCGTCAGTATTATTGTACTTAATTGCATTCTCCACAAGGTTTGTTGCCACACTGGCAAATTTTATCTGATCTACATCAGCAATAACAGGTCTGAAACTTTCAAACACAAGTTCAATGTTTTTTGCCTCTGCAATAGGCTTTAATCTCTTTAACACAGCCTCTAATATTTCATTTATATTTACTGATGAAATATTAATTTCAATATCCTGCTTTTCTAATTTTACCAATTCCAGCAGGTCTGTAATAATGTCATTTTCCCTGTCAATTTCCTTACATATATCCTGGAGAAATTCCTGATATAATTCTTCCGGCATTCCCTGCTGACCTATGAGAGATTCAGCTAAAACCTTCATGGAAGTAATTGGAGTCTTTAATTCGTGGGATACATTAGATACAAATTCCTGTCTTGTTTTGTTCTGGGTATTCATTCTGTCTACAGTCTTTTGGAATCTCTCAGTAACCTCAACCACTTCAGAATAATCTCTCTTACGCTTATTAATTTCCTTTCCCTTAGAAATATTTTCAATATTATCCTGAACCCTCTTTAACGGTCTGCTAAATAATCCTGAGCACATCCATGCCAATACAAGGGCTAAAACTGTCAAAATGCAATCTACCATAACAGTGTATCTTTTTATTTTGTCACCATATGTATCCACATCTGCAATTGAATAATTAATATACAACGCCCCAATTATCTTTGATTTGGTTTTGCCCCCTGAATCCGGTGCGGTACTAACAAGAGGTATGGCAAACTCCACATATTGCTCTTTTAGATTCTTAACATATATATTCTCGCCATCTATACACTTCAAAACACTGTCCGAAATACTTGTTTTTCCGATTTCGCTACTGTCTGTATCCTTTAAAATGGTATATTGTCTGTTAATAATCTCAATTCTGCAATTATACTCTTTAGACAATTGTTCAATCTGGGTATCTACAATTTCAGACTTTAAATTTTCAATATACCCTTCACTTATAATGCTGTTTTTAAGCATTGTATTATTAGACTTAAATCTGTCTATCTGCTTGTCGGTATATCCGTTAATAGCCATAACCGCAATGAACACACTAAGCAGTATTGCCGGAATCATTACGGATACAGCTACAATCATAAACACTCTGAATTTTAAACTTTGAATACTTCTTACAAACCTGCTAACTGACTTTTTCTTCATTTAACTAACCCTGAAAATAATATCCCATGCCCCATTTAGTATGAACATACTCTGGTTTTGCCGGATTTTCCTCAATCTTTTCTCTTAACCTTCTTACATTTACATCAACAGTTCTTGCATCACCGGGATACTTTGACCCCCAGATAATGGTAAGTAACTGCTCTCTTGAGTATATTTTTCCCGGATTTTCAGCCAAAAGCTTTAATATATCAAATTCCTTAACAGTAAGTTTTATTTCAATATCTTCTATGTACAAGCGCTTTGCTTCAATATCTAACTTCATCTTACCTGAAATAATAACCTTCGGCTCCTGTGGTACACTGACGCTTCTCTTTTTGTTTCTTCTTATAATAGCCTTAATTCTCGCTTTAACCTCTAATATATTAAAAGGCTTTGTGATATAATCATCAGCACCATATTCAAGACCTAAAATCTTGTCCATGTCATCCCCTTTAGCCGTAAGCATTATAATTGGCATATCAGAAAACTCCCTTACCTGCTGGCAAACCTCATATCCTGATAATATTGGAAGCATTAAGTCAAGAAGTACAATGTCATACTCCTTCTCCTTACACTTATCTACCGCTTCCTGTCCGTCATATGCACAGTCCACTTCGTATCCTTCCTGCTCTAAACTGAATTTCAGCCCTTTTACAATTAACTTTTCGTCATCAACCACTAAAGCCTTCATTTATTATCCTTTCTTAATTAGCCGTAATTTCATTACTTATTTTTTTAAACAGCGCATCCCCAATTCCCGAAACCTTCTTTATGTCCTCAATATTGGTAAAATTACCATTTTCATTACGGTACTGTATAATCGCCTTTGCCTTAGCTTCACCTATGCCGCTAAGTCTGGTAAGTTCTGCTACGTCTGCACTGTTAATATTAATCTTTCCTGAACCGGTTTTGTTATCATTATTTTGATTTTTTTCATTAGATATTAACTTTTTGTATTGTTTCTTAGTGATTATATTTATATTCTGGCTATCTGCCACTGTTTCTGCCTGATTAATATAGTCCTTCTTTGCTGCTTTAGTCATTCCTCCGGCTTTTTCTATCACTTCAAATACCCTACTGCCTTGTTTTACTGCATAAACCCCCGGCTTTTTCACTGCTCCCGTAACATACACATACAAATCTTTAGCCTCTGTCGCAATCTCCTGCCTGGTTTTTGTTTCATTTTCACTTTCTAATGAAACACTGTTTTTGTTATTTTCACATCCAGAAAAAACCACTAAAAAAAATAACGTTAAAATACCAATTACAACTAATGCTGTATATTTTTTATTTAATTTATTAAACATTCATCCTCCTATTGGAGTTTCCCCATGAACGCATATAATATAATTATACAAAATATAAAAAAGTTAGCAACATTCAAATTGAACAATTTTAATATTTTTTATCGGTGAAAAATGTAAATTCCTACAATTGCCACTAAAGCACCTACTAATTTACTCCATTCAAAACCTGTTTTTTCAACTCCAAACAATCCAAAAACCTCAATAAGATATGCCACTACTATCTGTGAAATTACTATTATCATTACCGCCTGAGCCGGCCCTAAGCTATCCATGCTTTTAATTACCGTTAAAGTAATAAATGCTCCTATAACGCCTCCTAAAAGCATATACTTGTTTTCCATTTGAAACATTCCCGCAACATTTTGTTTTCCGGTTATAAACCATGCTATTACGCAAACAAAAAAAGCAGTCAGCTGTACCCACGAATTGGCGGCCCATACACTACTGCTTTTTGTAACTTCTGTATTAAAAACACCCTGAATACTCATAAGTGCTCCTGAAATTAATGCTATTATAAATCCCCACATAACTACTCTCCTTAAAACTTAATAGTTATATGATTACCGGATTTTTCTACATTATGCATCTTTTTCAATTTTTGTAAATTCAATGGAAATAACAGTTCCCTGACCTATTTCACTTTTAATCACAATTTCAGCATTATGCTGTTCTGCTATATGCTTAACTATTGCAAGACCAAGTCCCGTTCCTCCTGTTTTCTTTGAACGTGCCTTGTCAACTCTGTAAAATCTTTCAAAAATACGCTCCTGCTCCTTTGGGGCAATTCCTATTCCATCATCCTTTACCCTTAAAATAATCTTACTATCCTTTTCAAACACTGAAACCCACACATGGCCCTTTGGCTTATTATATCTGATGGCATTGTCACAAAGATTATATAAAATCTCCTGAATCATATTCTGATTTCCATAAATAATACAATTCTTTTCTATATCCTTAGCAAGAAGGGTTATTTTATGCTTTTCAGCATGCATTTGTAACATCTCCACACAATTTTGTGCTTCATCACTTAAATCCACCGGAGCCCTTTCCATATTTCCATCCATAACATCTAACTGAGACAATTCAATGATGTCATTAATTAATGATAAAAGTCTGTTAGCACTCTTATGTATTTCACTGGCAAAATGTTTAATATCTTTTTCCTTTGCTATTCCTGTTTCAATAAGTTCAGCATATCCGGAAATAGCTGCTAACGGTGTCTTTAGTTCATGGGACACATTTGCCGTAAAATCCTGTCGCATATTGGCACTTTTCTTCAACGCCTTATGCTGGCTGTGAATTTTGTCAAGAAATGGCTGGATTTCCTCATAACTTTCTAATACCTGATCATCGTCTAAATGTTGAGCCATTTGCTCAATAGGTTCCACCAATCTCTTTGCCAAAAGCTTTGATGCCACAAGACAGATAACTACCGTAAGTAACATTTCTGCCATAAGTATTGGCAGAATGTTAAAGCAGAACTGCCAGATACTTAAAACTTCCTTTGCAACTCTGATAACTCTTCCGTCACTCATTTTTTCCGCATAATAATACGTGGTTTTATCAAGGGTACTGGATTTTCTTTTTGCCTCTCCACTTCCCTTTTCTAAAGCCTCATGAACTTCAGGACGGTTTCCATGATTTTCCATGGTTCCAATATCAGCATTGCTGTCATATATTACCTTTCCGTCACTATCAATAACGGTAATTCTCAAATTGTCAATTTGAGGATCAAAATCCTTTTCCACATATTCCAAAACAGCTTCCGTTGATTTTAAAATATGAACGTGGGTTTTCAAGTCCTCCATTACCTGTTCGCTAAACAATCCATGAAAAACTACAACTGTAATACACATTGTAAGTAACATCATGGCAACAGAAATACTTGTCATTCTTGAATATAATTTCTTTTTCACTCTATCTGTCCTTTCTGTAATTCAATGTATATCCCACATTTCTTACAGTCTGTACTAATGCTCCCTTGTCACCCATTTTTTTTCTCAATGTCTTTATATGCATATCCAGAGTTCTTGATTCCCCTTCATAATCAATTCCCCACACACGGTCTAATATCTGTCCACGCTGAAGGACAATTCCTGAATTTTGCATAAGCATTTTTAATAATTCATATTCCTTAAAAGTAAGTTCACATGGATTTCCATCAATGGTAACCTGATGTTTTGCATCATCAAGAACAATCCCCTCAAACTCCAGATTCATGGTGGCATCATCTAAACCTGCCCGCCTTAACACTGCCTTAACCCTTGATATAAGTTCCATTATTCCAAAAGGCTTGGTAATATAATCATCTGCCCCCTGATCTAATCCCTTAACCTTATCCATTTCAGTAGTCTTTGCAGTAACCATTATTATCGGAATCTTTGCAGTGCCTGCACCTGTTCTCAAATCCCTGAGTATGCTTAAACCGTCTCTGTCCGGAAGCATAACATCAAGAATAACCAAATCAGGATATTCAGCCTTTATTTTTTCTTCAAAATCCTTTGCCTTTTTAAAAATCTCCACACTATATCCTGCATTTTTCAGTGCGAATTGCTCGATTTCTGCAATATTCTTATCATCTTCTACTATATATATTTTCTGCATTCTGTTCTCCCTGCGAAATTATAAACAGTGTTTTATTTTTTTTTCAGGAAGTATTGAGTATGCGATATTTATGGCGTGGTCCGCAATTCTCTCATATCCTATAATCAAATCCGTAAATATAAGACCTGATTCAATGGAGCATTTGCCTGCTGCCATTCTTTCCACATGATCTTCCTGCCAATCTATCTTCATCTGATCAATAGTATCTTCTAATTTATTAATTTCCTCAAAAGTAGAATCATCCTCTTTAACGAAAATCTCTCTGGCTTTTTCAAAAATTTCAATAACCTTGTCATACATAACTTTCAGTTCATTAATTCCGTCAGAAGAAAACTCTATCTTCTGTTTTTTCTCCTTTAAGGCATCATCCATTATGTTGACAGCATGGTCACCAATTCTTTCTACGTCAATAATAACATGGAACAGTCCGCCTAAACGTTCCCTGTCTTTTAAAGGGAGATCATATCTGTTAGCACTAACCATATATTCGGTTATTCCATGACTTAAATAATCTATATATTTCTCTCTTTTATATACTTCTTCTGCTGTTTCGTATTTTTTATCAATAAGTGCTTCCGATGCCAGCTTTAAGTTAGTTTCAACCATTTCTGACATTCTCTCAATTTCCTGAACCACTTCAACCAATACAGTAGCCGGAGTTCTTGCACCTGATGTTCCAATAAACTTAAGAATCATTTCATCCTCGTCATGCTCTTCACCCGGTTTTGCGTGAATAACCTTTCTTGATAACTTAATCAGAAGATTTGAGCATGGAAGAAGAATTACACACTGAGCTGTTTTAAATATGGTATCTGCGTTAGCAACAAATCTCTTGAAATTTCCTGCTCCGCTTATGGCAAACACTCCATTTATAACATGTTCCCCTGCAAAAATAAGAATAATTGAAAATACAACAAGTCCTACCACATTAAACATTAAATGTATAAATGCCGCTCTCTTGGCATTTCTGCTGGCTGACATTGCCGCCATAACAGCCGGAGTACATGAACCGATATTTGCTCCTAAAATAAAGAAAAGACATGGCAATGGTTCCACAAGTCCGGCTCCTGCTAAAAGAACCAGAACGCTTACCGTAACTGATGAACTTTGTAATATTGTTGTAACAATTAATGCTGTAATAACAGCTATAACCGGATTGTTAAGTGCTTCAAACAACACATCAAACTGATGAAATTCAGGTACATGCTGTAATGCATCTGTCATAAAATTAATTCCTAAAAACAATGAACCAAATCCGAATATTACTGCGGCAATTTTATCTAATAACGGTTTCTTGAAAAAAGAAAGAATAACTGCTCCAATAAAGATAATAAAAGGTGCCACTGCAGTAAGCTTTAATGATACTAACTGGGATGTTATTGTTGTTCCTATATTAGCACCGAAAGTTATGCCAACAGACTGCCCTAATGTCATAATTCCTGCGTTTACAAAGCCAACTTCCATAACTGTTGTAGCTCCTGATGACTGTATAAATGCAGTAAATAAAGCTCCAAATACAACTGCCTTATATTTGTTTGTGGTACATCTGTTAAGTATGCCACGTAGCTTCTGTCCTGCTGCCTGCTGTAAACTGTCACTCATGTATTTCATACCAAAAAGAAACAGCGCCAGACCACTTAGTAAATCCATTACTAAATTCATCATTGTGTAATCCATAATGTCTTATCTCCTATGCAATGTTAATTTCTAAATTATTTTAATTACATTCCTATACAGAATAGTACCTTAACATTCCTATGTAAAGTCTATGTAAAATTTTAACATAAATTTTACATAAAAACCAGAAAAAAAGAGTGTCAAAGTATTTAAACCCTGACACACTTTCTTAATTACTATTATATACATTCTTTTAGAATATTAATCATTTCATCAACATTTTCTTTTGTTATAATAAGTGGTGGCAATAATCTAAGTACATTTCCCGCTGCTGAAATAACCAGCAGTCCTTTTTCTATTGCCTTGTTAATTGTATCTCCCACAGGTGTTTTTAGAACCAGTCCCTGCATTAAACCTTTTCCACGTCTTAAAACAATATTTTTATTTTCATTAACCAACTCATCCAGTTTTTCCTCCAAATAAGCGCCTACATTTTTTACATTTTCAAGGATATTTTCTTCCTCATATATGTCAAAAACTGCATTAACTGCTGATGTAACAAGAGGATTTCCCCCGTAGGTTGTTCCATGGTCTCCAGGCACTAAAGAGTTGCAGCATTTCTTTCCTGCCACAAAGGCTCCAACAGGCACCCCGCATCCCAATGCCTTAGCAGATGCGATTATGTCAGGCTTTACATTATAATTCTGAAATGCAAACATTTCTCCTGTACGACCCATTCCACACTGAACCTCATCGCAAATCATTAAAATATCCTTTTCATCACATATTTTTCTGATTCCTTCAATAAATTCCTTATCAGCAGGATAAATACCGCCTTCACCCTGAACAGGTTCTAAAATAATGGCACATGTTTTATCATTTACTAAGGCCTTTACACTGTCTAAATCATTATATTCAGCAAACTTTATACCTGAAATCATAGGGCCAAAAGGCTTCTGATAATGCTCATTTCCCGTAAGTGCCAAAGCTCCCATGGTTCTTCCGTGGAATGAATGTCCCATGGCAATTATTTCATGATCTGACTTTCCATCACGGTCATAAGCATAACGTTTTGCCATTTTTAATGCACCCTCTATGGCTTCTGCACCACTGTTTGTGAAGAATGCCTTTTCAAGCCCTGAAGCCTTAACTAATTTTTCAGCTGCTAAAACTGCCGGCTCATTGTAAAACAAATTAGATGTATGCATTATTTTATCAATCTGTGATTTAATTGCATCTGTATATTTTTTATTTCCATAGCCTAAGCTGGCAACACCTATTCCCGATGCAAAATCCAGATATTTTTTTCCATCTGCATCATAAATATACACACCCTTTGCCTTATCCATTACGATTTTATATCTGTTATATGTGTGTACAAAATATTTGTCTCCAAGCTCCATATATTCCTGTGTTGTCATTTTCTTCTCCTACTTTCCTAATTCAGTATCTGTATAAAACTTTTCCTGTTCATCATCTAAAATTGCTGTTCCAATACCTTTGTTGGTAAAGATTTCAAGCAAAATACTGTGAGGTATTCTTCCATCTAAAATATGTACTCTTGATACTCCGTTTTTAATGGCTCCCATACAGTTTTTAATTTTTGGGAGCATTCCACCTGCAATTATTCCATCATCAATAAGCTTTTGTGCCTCTGAAACAGTCATTTCAGATATAACAGATGCTGCATTATCAGGGTCCATGTAAACCCCTTCCGTATCTGTTAAAAATGCAAGTTTCTCTGCCTTTACAGCTTCTGCTATGGCACTGGCAGCATCATCAGCATTAATGTTATATCCGTGGAAGTTTTCATCTAAACCAATAGGACATACGATAGGAAGGAAATCCTTTTCTAACAAATCTAATAAAATATCTGTATTTACCTTTGTAACTTCTCCTACATATCCTATATCTTCTCCTTCAGATAATTTCTTTTTAACTGTTAAAAGTCTTCCATCTTTGCCACTTATTCCAATAGCTCTTACCCCTAACTGTTCCACTATCTGAACAAGTTTTTTGTTTACACTGTTAAGAACCATTTCTGCCGCATCTAATGTTTCATCATCTGTTACACGCAAACCATTAATAAACTTTGTATCCATTCCCAATCTGTCAATATGACGGCTGATTGCCTTTCCGCCGCCGTGAACAATAATAGGTTTAAAGCCTACTAACTTTAACAATGTTATGTCCTGAATAACACTTGTCATAAAATCCTCGTCAAGCATGGCACTTCCGCCATATTTTACAACAATAATCTTTCTGTTAAATCTCTGGATATAAGGCAATGCTTCAATAAGAACATCTCCTTTCTCTATCCATTTTTCCATATGTAAATTCTGCTGTCCCTTCATTAACATTACCTTTTGCCTCTCTTCTTCCTTTTTTATATTAACTTCTGTAATCCGCATTAATGCTTACATATTCATGGGTTAAATCACATCCCCATGCCGTAGCTTCATATTCTCCCATTTTCACGTCCGCAATAGCTGTAACTTCGTTTTCTGAAAGAATCTTTGTGGCAACCTCTTCACTGTAATCTGTTGCCATACCATTTTCTACTATCTTGATTTTTCCTGCCCTGCTTTCAAAATAAATATCTACAATGTCAGGATTAAATTTTGCATCAGAGTATCCCATGGCACATAAAATTCTTCCCCAATTTGCATCATGGCCATAAATTGCAGCCTTTGTAAGACTTGAAGTTACGATTGACTTTGCAAGGGTAACTGCCTGTTCCTTACTTTCTCCGTTAATAACTTTAACTTCAAAAAGTGCTGTGGCACCTTCCCCGTCCCCTGCAATTTTCTTTGACAAATAAACATTTACCTCATGAAGTGCTTCCACAAACTTATAATAATCCTCATCCATAACCATAATGGTTCTGTTGTTTGCCAGTCCATTTGACAAAAGCAGTACCGTATCGTTAGTTGATGTGTCTCCATCAACAGATACCATATTAAATGTATCTTTTATATCTTCACTTAATGCATGATAAAGTAAATCCTTTGAAATTCTTACATCCGTTGTGATAAATCCAAGCATTGTACACATATTTGGATGAATCATTCCTGAACCTTTACACATTGCACCTATTTTACATTTTTTCCCGCCAATTTCAAATTCAAAAGCAATTTCCTTTGGCATTGTGTCAGTAGTCATTATTGCCTGGGCAGCCATATGACCACCTTCCTCTGTTTCATCCAGTGTTGGAGCTAAAAGTCCTATTCCGTTGACAATTTTGTCCATTGGCAACTGGGCTCCAATAACACCTGTAGATGCCACTAAAACCTCATCCTTCTTTATGTCAAGTGCATCTGCCGTAGCCTGTGCCATCTCTTCACAATACTTCATACCCTGTTCTCCTGTACAGGCATTGGCAACACCACTGTTACATACAACTGCATGTACAAAAGGTGAACAATAAATAATATCCCTATCCCATTTAACCGGGGCAGCCTTAACCTGATTAGTAGTAAAAGTACCGGCAGCCACACACGGGGTTGCACTATAAATCATTGCCATATCTTTTTTCTTTGGATTTCCCTCTTTGATTCCTACTCTAAGTCCCATTGCAGCAAATCCTAATGGAGCAGTAACTCCGCCTTTAATCTTCTTTAACATTGTATATCCTCCTTATGGGAACATAGGAACCTGCTTCAGTCCCTCATTCTCTTCTAATCCAAATAATAAATTCATGTTCTGGACAGCCTGACCTGCAGCTCCCTTTATAAGATTATCAAGGGCACCCATCATAATAATTCTGCCTGTTCTTTCATCTATTTTAAAGTTTACGTCAACAAAGTTGCTTCCTTCTACCCACCTTGTTTCAGGGCACACATCTTTATCTAATACTCTTATGAAAAATTCATTTCCATAATACTTGTCATATATTGCCCTGACTTCATCATATGTAACTTTCTTTTTAAGGTTAGCATATGCAGTAACTAAAATTCCTCTCTGCATTGGAACAAGATGAGGTGTAAAGTTAATAATCACTTCTTCACCTGCTGCGTAACTTAACTGTTCCTCTATTTCCGGTGTATGTCTGTGGGTTGTTACCCCATATGCCTTAATATTTTCATTTACTTCGCAGAAAAGATTAGGAACCTTAGCTCCCCTTCCGGCTCCTGATGTACCTGACTTTGCATCCACTATAATGGATTTCGGATCAATTAATCCTTCCTTAGCTAACGGATAAATCGAAAGAATACTACAGGTTGTATAACATCCCGGATTGGCAATAAGTCTTGCCCCTTTAACTTTATCTCTGTTTATCTCACAAAGTCCATACACAGCTTCATCAATAAACTGTGGACTCTGGTGCTTTATTCCGTACCATTTTTCGTATGTAGCAACATCTTTTATTCTGAAATCTGCACTTAAGTCTATTATCTTAACTTTATTTAAAATTTCTTCGGTAACTAATGAGCCACACAATCCCTGAGGTGTAGCTGTAAATATCACATCAACTTCATCTGCAAGTTTCTCCATATTATCATCGAGGCATTTGGCATCAACTATTTTAAACATATTTCTAAATACATCTCCGTAGTTTTGATCCACATAGCTTCTTGAACCATACCATATTACTTCTGCTTCCTTATGCTGCTGAATAAGACGTACTATCTCAACTCCCGCATATCCCGTAGCACCAATAATTCCTACTTTAATCATCACAAAACCTCTCTTTTTTATCAATTACTCTGATATGATATTTTAGTCTTTTCATTATTAAAATACAAGTCCAAGCCTCACATCCTGGCATATTATACACCTATCCCAGAAATTATGCAAGTTTTATACACAACTTTCATAAATTATTCATATAATCTTATTTTTTTCTTGATTTTTATGCATCCATGATGTATAGTATCAGATGTTAGAGTTATGTCTTTGATTTAGACATTTTAAGTAAGAAAATATATTGGAGGATTTGTAAAATGGCAAAAGAAAAGGTTGTTTTGGCATATTCAGGCGGACTTGATACTACAGCTATCATCCCTTGGTTAAAGGAAAATTATGATTATGACGTTGTTTGCTGTTGTGTAGACTGCGGACAGGGAAATGAATTAGACGGACTTGATGAGAGAGCTAAATATTCAGGTGCAGCTAAATTATACATAGAAGATATTACAGATGAATTCTGTGATGATTATATTGTTCCATGTGTACAGGCAGGTGCTGTTTATGAAAACAAGTATTTACTTGGTACCTCAATGGCAAGACCGGGTATTGCAAAAAAATTAGTTGAAATTGCAAGAAAGGAAGGTGCTGTTGCTATCTGTCACGGTGCTACAGGAAAAGGAAATGACCAGATTCGTTTTGAACTTGCCATTAAAGCATTAGCTCCTGATATTAAAATCATTGCTCCTTGGAGAGATGATAAGTGGACAATGGATTCCCGTGAAGCTGAAATTGAATATTGTAAGGCTCATGGCATTCACCTTCCATTTGGAACAGACCAGAGCTACAGCCGTGACCGTAACCTGTGGCATATAAGCCATGAAGGTCTTGAGCTTGAAAATCCGGCTAACGAGCCGAATTATGATCATCTTTTAGTATTAGGTGTTACCCCTGAAAAGGCTCCTGATGAAGGTGAATATGTTACAATGACTTTTGAAAAAGGTGTTCCTACATCAGTTAACGGGAAACAGATGAAAGTATCTGATATTATTCGTGAATTAAACAGACTTGGTGGAAAACATGGTATTGGTATTGTAGATATTGTTGAAAACCGTGTTGTAGGCATGAAGTCCCGTGGTGTTTATGAGACACCTGGTGGAACAATTCTTATGGAAGCTCACAAGCAGCTTGAGGAATTAGTTTTAGACCGTGATACAATGAATGCTAAAAAAGATATGGGCAACAAAATGGCACAGATTGTTTACGAAGGAAAGTGGTTTACTCCTCTTCGTGAAGCTGTACAGGCCTTTGTTGAATCAACTCAGGAATATGTTACAGGCGAGGTTAAATTTAAACTTTACAAAGGAAACATCATTAAAGCCGGAACAACTTCTCCATATTCATTATACAGTGAAAGCCTTGCATCATTTACAACAGGTGATTTGTATGACCACCACGATGCTGAAGGATTTATCACATTATTCGGTCTTCCTTTGAAGGTTCGTGCAATGAAAATGCAGGAAGTAAAAAATAACAATAAATAATATTTAGGATTCGGTTTGGATTTTCCCATGAAAAACATTCCGTTTTCAAAAAACAGGACTAATCAGTATCATAATACCGGTAGTCCTGTTTTTTATTATCTTACACTGTATTTTTTTAATCTATATTTTCAATCTTGAAAATATCATGCTTTTCTGTAACCAACATATATATTATCAACTAATGGTTCCATTCATTTCTCCCCATATATAGTTAATTCATCATTTTAAGAATCATCTCTACTGTCTATAAGCCTATCTAAGCCAATCTACTCAATAACATCTACATAGTTTTTAAAATCTATACGTAAAAAGAAAGACCTTAGATAAACTAAGATCTTTCCACCATTTAGTACAATTTAACAACCAACCATTTCACTATTTAATTTTAAATGATTTTGTTTTTACAAACTTAATTTTGTACTTTCCTCCAGACAAATTCTTTCCAAAGAATTTTTTCCATTTTAATTTTACAGTAATGCTTTTACCACTCCTCGCCACTATCGTTTTACAGAACACTGCTTTCTCACTGAATTTCATTCTTTTCCATTTATTCCTTCCATGTTTCTTTAAAACAAACAATTCTGAAAAATAGAAATCTTTTTTCCCATTATTTTTAATCTTAATTTTAATTTGTTTTTTTGTAGCCTTTAATACTTTAACTGTTACTTTCCTGCTACTCGTTGTCATGTTTGTTTTGTCCGACCTAGCATAAACGTTATTTACGTTATATGCATTAAATATTAGAACACTAAACATTATCAATATAACAATCAAAATTTTTTCATTTTATGTTTGCAATATAATTTTTTATACACTACATTCTCCTCTCTTCAAAAAATCAATTTTAACCATTTGCTGCGATTTCTTAGCTCTTTCGAAAAACTTCCACTGCATATTACTAAAAAACAATTGAAACTAAACCAAAGATAATCCCGATTATACATATAAAAATCAATTGATCCCATTCCAAAATATCAATGATAATGTCCGAAAGCATACTGATAAAAGAACAATTTGTTTCTTTTCTGTTCTCTTTTGCTTCCTTTATCGAATTTGAAATTAATATTACTAACAATGAGGTACAGATTATAACAACAATACCCCATATTATCTTATATCTTATTTGCTGCACAAGAAACAAACCTCCTTGCTGCTGTGAACCAACTTTCACCTTTATTTTTTCCAAATGATTTTACAACCATATTAACAACAAAACTTCTCATTTTATAAAAGCACTTGAGTAACTTTATCTCTATACTACTAGCTCCTGCTTTTTGCACCATTCCAACATATTTTTTTATTTTAAGTATATTCCCTCCTGTCATTCCCCATGTCCAAGCAGATAATGCTGCATTTGTTGCACAAATAGCTATACAGGAAACCAAACTATACTTTCTTATTCCCAAACAACATTCTACCTTATAAATAACATATGCAATTAAAGCCCCCATTGCAGCTCCTACTAACCAAGAAGCAATTTTCCCATCTTTATCTATGTATGCAATAGGATTATTATTACAATATTCGTAAATATTATGCCTAAATATTGTTCCAACAGTTACATATACCATATCAACATCATCTGCATTAATAAATCTACCAACCTCTGCATCGTAATACCGACTCTGCAAATAATAAAATCCACTCTCTTCATCCCTGTAATAACTTCTATACGTTATATGATTCAATCCATATGCAGTCTCGTTCCCTTCATAGCATACTGTATTGGTTATATTTCCCCATGCATCATATGCATATGTTGCTATTTCTGCTCCTCTTGCATCCAAAAGCCCGATGACATCTCCCTGGAGATTTTTCTCATAATACACCCTTGTCTTCTTCAGGCTATTGTCCATTTCATTTATCTGGCTGTACTCAAAACCTAGAACTCTATCATTGCTGTCATAAAAGTACCATATATCATATGCCTTTCCCGTCACTTCATATGTCACAGTTTCCCTGATAAGTTTTGTCTCATCCCATTCATAGGTTGTTACTGTATTATCGGTCTTCTTGTATGTTCTTAATCCATTTTCATTATACTCATAAATTATTGTTCTGTCATCTACTGCTTCATCCGTATCATTTCCAAAGGTAATACCCGACAGCTGTCTCCCCCTGCTCCATGTAAATGTCATCCCGTTAAGATAGCTAATAGGATTTCCTGACTGATCATAGATAATTCTCTGTCCATCATAGGATGTTATCTGATCTGGCCACTGTTCATTTGTATATTCAGACTTCAACGTTTTTTTGCTCGACTTCATGATGTTTCCTTCATTGTCAAGTTCATAAATACTTTTTCCCTGAATATTTCCAGTTTCGTTATAATCATACTCATAATATTTTCCATCTGAATAATCTTTTTCCTTTGTCAGTCTTCCATGTGGATCATATGAATATTCATATATAATCTCGCCATTTACAAGTACCTTTGTAATATTTCCTGCTGTATCATAAGTATAATCAAAATCCTTATCTTCCGCATAAATATCAATTCCATAATTGGTCGATGTACTACTATTTACCGTCTGCGTTGTTCTTAAAATATATTTTTCATATGCCTTTGAATATAAATTTTCCTTTACAACATCTCCATCATTTTCCTTACTATATTCGTAAAAATCATTGTTGTACAGTTTTGTCATAGCCAATATATTTTTATCGCTTTTCGTTGTCGTTGTTGTAGATGTGCTATATGTCGCCTCTTCATTCTTTACATTCTTAAACCCATAGGATGTGGATGTCGTTGTTGTAAATGTACCTGCTTTCTCATCCTCGCTTTCCTCTGTCGTTACAGATTTACTAAAACCATCACTTCGAGACACAGACATCGCATCATCCGTATATGTATAACTGTATGTCACCGGGTTTTCTCTGGCCTTTGTATAATCAGAAAATTTTATGATACTTCCATCACTGTTATACTCTGTAACATAACCTAAACTTTCACTTTCCTGTCCTTCACTGTCTGTACTGCAGTAATATGTCTCCATGGCAGATGCTCTTGAGGTTGTGTCATCATCTGCCACCTTATATGCTGTTGTAACAGTCCTGATTTTCTGTCCGTTTCCATAAGTCGTAACATTCTGACTGCTGTTTATAACATCACCCACATTCAGATTCGAAGTATCATCATCTTCTCCTGCATTATTCACTAATTCTGTGTCGGCATAGTTTATTAGTTCCTGACTTCCCACTTTCAGGGAGGTCATGTCTTCCCCATCATAGGACATCGTATATTTTGTCCACTGGTCGCAGATAAAGGTTACATTATTATTTTCATCATAGGTATATGTGATGCATATTGTCTGCGTATGCTTCGGGTCATACTCCTCATCATACTGTTCTATGAGTGCTGTGTTATTTCCTTCTGCATCATAGAAATATTTCATGGTCTTATTTAACGATATATCACCATAATCCACCGATATCTGTTTCACGTCACCACGGTATACATTTGTAATGTATGTATATGATGCACCGTCTTCCGTCTCAGTGTACTGTCTGTCATATTTACCGATATGGACTTCTGCCGCTGCAGCAACAGTCTGCCTTGTATGTCCATTTGTTTTTCTTGGTGTAGAATCACTTCTGTCCGATGTATTATCAAAATCCGAATCCTTAAGCCATGGGTCTGTTCCCTGAACATATTCTTCCAAATCAGTCAGTCCGTCACCATCGCTGTCTTTTCCTTCTTCATTTTTTACTGCCGGGTCTGTTCCAAGGGTGAACACTTCATATCCATCCGGTAAACCATCACCATCCGTATCTGTGTCATATATATTTTCACCATTAGAATCTACTCTCTTGACTTTATTCCAATATGTCTTAAAATCCCATATCTCATATCCATCCTCAAGTCCGTCACCATCCGTATCCCTTGTCACCTGTTCATACGTCGGATCATTGTCTCCATCCTCATTCTTTTCTTTTTCAACATCCATATCAAAAGATATTATATTACTTAATATATCATCTTCTCCCGTAACTGTGGAACTATCTTTTGTTTTCATTATTGCCAGAACTCTGAAATCCGTGTTTTTAATGTCTGATTTCCATTCATATTTATACTCTGTTCCATATGTTATCCCTATTGACTCAAAACTTTTCTGATTTTCTCTTACATAAACCTGATACACATCTGCATTTTCACGTTCTTCCCACTGTAGACTAATACCACTTTTGTTATCATCTTCATAAGTAGCTCCACTTACGTTAAAACATCCATCATACCTGGCATTTATATTTTCAGTGTCACTATAACCAACGTAAAATATTGGTCTTTTTTCCTCAGCCGTACCATAAAATGTTACATAATTTCCCTTTTCATTATTTTCAGCATCAAGTGCAATACCGTATGAGTTAATATTTCCTGCCACTATTTCCCTAACGATATCTGTCATATACAGTGCTATTCTGTCACCATATTCATTGTTTTCGCACACATACTTTCCGTATTCCTTAGTGCCTACACTAGCTTTTGGTTTACCATACATACTTAGAAAGTCACATGCACTTTCTGCGTTTCTAATGCTGATTTCCGGCTCACCCTTGATTTCACATATTACCGGTTCAAATACGGCATAATTTATTTTTTTCCCTTTCAGATTTGAAACAATATCTGAACACCTGATGTATGCTGTCCGGCTGTATCCGTCTGAATCCATTCCCGTATAAAAACGATACGTTCCTGGAATTGCATGTGATTCCTTAGGATTTTCATTATAGGAATTAATATTTGAACTGTTTTTTGATTCCCAATACACTGTAGGATCCACTGTTATCGGATATCTGCTTTCATCATTTAAGTACTCATTTTCCACCGTAAGTCTTATTATATATCCGCTTTCATCTTCCTTTTCCAGTTCCATGCTCACATCATCATACGACCTGTTTCCGTCTGCATCATTTACATACGGTGCAGATATTGATGCCACTACATTTCCGTCTTTTTTGTCAATCAGAACAATGTAATTGTCATCATATTTTATCGGTTCCAGCCCTTTAAAATCATACCTATACTCAAATGTGTTATTTTCAGGCTTTCTGTCTAAAACTATTTCCTCCTTAACCCCATTATTAAGGGAGGTGTACACATATTTTATGTTTTGTATTTCATCAGAGTACTCTGCCTTATCACATTCCTTTGAGGAATTATTTATCTCACTATCATTTGTTAATTTTTTTGTTTGTCCTGCATCATCTGATTTTGTCTTTTCAGTGTATGTCTTTTCATCACTGTTTTCCGATACAGGCGTAAAATTTATGGAATAATTTTCACTGTTCATTATTATGGGATGTTTTTCATCCAACTGTCTTGAAAAGTATTGTCTGCTGTCTCCCTGTGTATTTACATATTGATAATCCCCTGCATCAATGTCATCCTCGTTCCTGCATAACACATTTAACTGTTTTTCATCCGTTCCTGAAAGTTCATTAAGACTGTTATCATATTCCTTCCATCTGCCTTTTTCCTTATATCTGATGTTTTCACCAAAAACCTCCAGTTTTTTTGAGCCATCACTCATGAGATATGTGTTTGTATTTTCCGTTCTTTCTCCTGTGAGTTCCCTGACTTCAGTAATTTTTTCCTTCGCCTTTTTTGCATTACTTTCTGCCTCTTCATTCCGCTGTGCTGCATATATTGAATATGCCATTGTATCCAGGTTAAGACCTGTCACCACTAATGTCACAACCAATATGAGTGATACTACTCTTTTTAACTGTCTCCTGCTCTTTTTGTTTCTTCTCATAACTTATCCTCCATTTCCTTTGTTTACTACTTCAATTTTTCCTTATAATTGAAGTTTCTTTGACGTTACTGTTTTTCCTTTCCACTTTCACCTTATTAAATATATTCTATTTATCTACATTTTATTGTTGGGATTTTAATGTTTCAATAGGTTATGCGCAAACGTATCTGTTTTTTGCGCAAGTGTTGTTTTTATGACTCTAAATTGTTTTTTCATATTTAGCCACATATTTTATAGCTATGTCCCTAATCCATTTTCTAGGATGATCTATATATTTTTGCATTATTTCATACACTTCACTTTTCCTATAGTTACTTAGTGCCCATATTACGTGTCCTTCTATTTCCTCATCTTCTAATAAACTAATTAGGAGGGGAATCTCTGCTTCTTTTTTACTTTCTCCAATAAGAGCCACCACCATTTGTCTGGCTGATGCATACTTTGTTTCTTTTGCAATTTTTTCATACTCATCCATATAATCATAATTTTTCACTCTATAAAGTAAATCACCATACTGCAATAAATTTTCTTCTCCATTAGATTTTTTAAAAGCATCAATTATTAATTGGATTAATTTATCCTGATCATATCCCACTTCAAACAAATCATCTAATAATGTCTCCTTTTCATTTTGCAACTATGCCTTTTGATATAAACTAACAATTTCGTTTATTAAACTTTTATTATTCTTTGCCTTTATCTTTTTCTTATATGTTACGCCATCATATCCCCTCACTACTCCGTATTTCATAAGCAACTAATCATATTCTTTCAATATGCTTCGTTCATCTTTGTATATTTCCTGCCTTCTTTTTTCTAAAAAATCAATTAGTTGATTACTTTTCATACCTGACATCCACTCCTTTTATGACTTTGCCTGTATGTATCTTATAGCCTCAGCGCATTTTCCAGATTTCATCATTTTCTCTGATTAAATTATACACTTAAACTCCACCAACCTAAATATACAATCCCCTTTTTCAATTCATATATGGATATCAGCTAAAGTCAAATGATACAAATTCCAGTTTAACGTATTTTTTTCCCTTCTCTGTCACGATAGAAGTGATTTTTCTCATCTACATATGAAAATAAATTTCCAACATTTAGTACAACTTAATAACTAACCATTTCACTATTTAATTTTAAATGATTTTGTTTTTACAAACTTAATTTTGTACTTTCCTCTAGACAAATTCTTTTCAAAGAATTTTTTCCATTTTAATTTTATAGTAACGCTTTTGCCACTCCTCGCCACTATCGTTTTACAGAACACTGCTTTCTCACTGAATTTCACTTTTTTCCATTTATTCTTTCCATGTTTCTTTAAAACAAACAATTCTGAAAAATAGAAATCTTTTTTCCCATTATTTTTAATCTTAATTTTAATTTGTTTTTTTGTAGCCTTTAATACTTTAACTGTTACTTTCCTGCTACTCGTTGTCATGTTTGTTTTATCCGACCCAGCATAAACGTTATTTACGTTATATGCATTAAATATTAGACCACTAAACATTATCAATATAACAATCAAATATTTTTTCATTTTATGTTTGCAATATAATTTTTTATACATTACGTTCCCCTTTCTTCAAAAAATCAATTGTAACCATTTGATTCGATTTCTTAGCTCTTCTTTTACTATTTCAAATTCATTTTTTAATATAATTTTCTCCAATTAATTATTCCCCTCAATACCATATATTACCGCTCTCATCTGATAAGCCTATTATACCATCCCCCCGAAGTTTTTTCCCACTAAAATAATTCTTTCCTGTATTTTATTGAATCTTTTTCTGTAATTTTCCGTATTACCCTGCATGGATTACCTGCTGCAAACACTCCTTCCGGAATATCTCTGGTAACCACACTTCCTGCTCCAATAATGGCACCTTTTCCTATGGTAACGCCACCACACACTGTTACATTTGATGCAAGCCAGCAACCGTCTTCAATATTAATTGGTGCCGCATATTCTTCATCATATGGTGTGCCATCTTCCATAAACTTAACTTTACGCTCTTCTATTAACATTGGATGAATTGGTGTTGCCAATGTACAGTTAGGCCCCATAAGCACATCATTACCTATAATAACGGGACAACAATCCAAAACAACCAGATTAAAATTAACAAAGCAGTTTGTGCCAAAGACGGTATTTACTCCATAATCAAATTGTATCGGTCCCTGTATAAATGTACCCTTTCCCATATTAGGCAATAATTCTTTTAGAATTTTATCTCTTTTTTCCTCTTCATCCTCATATGTATCGTTATAATCCTTTGACAATCTGTGTGCATTTGAACGTTTCATTGCAAGAACCTTGTCTGATGAATCATATATCATACCTTTAAGCATCTTTTCTTCTTCTGTCATTTTTGCACTCTCCTACGATTTTATTGAATATTTACACCAGCACCACACTTTGGCAGCTTTTCAGTTTTACTTTTCCGTCTTTCATATCCAGGTCTTCCATATTATTAAGTATTACCCGGTACTTTCTGTTCTCAAGCTCTAACACTTTGTCCTGCTTTCCAAAATTAGCTAAAACTACAATCTCACCGCTTTCATTTACACGTTTGTATGCAAATATTTTATCCTCATTTTCAAAAATAGGCTCTGTTATTCCATAAGTTAGAAGTTCCCTGTACTCATCAGATTTTCTAAGAGCAATTAATTTTTTGTAGTAGTTAAGCAGGGAATCTTCCCTGTTTTCCTGGTCTGAAACATTAATGTCTTTATAATTAGGATTTACCTTAAGCCACGGTTTTCCATTAGTAAAACCCGCATTTTCTCCATCACTCCACTGCATTGGAGTCCTTGCATTATCTCTGCTATGCTCGTAACATCCCTTTAATGCCAGTTCCTTTGATACTCCTGCCTGTACAGCCATATTGTACTGGTTAATGGTACTTATATCATCATATTCCTCAATTCCCTTCATAGGACAGTTAGTCATTCCTATTTCCTGTCCCTGATAAATAAAAGGTATTCCTCTTAAAAGAAGATTTACCGTGGCAAGCATTTTTTTGCCCGTTTCATTTTGGGCATAGGATGGAATATACCTGCTTGCTCCTCTTGGCTCATCATGGTTTTCAATAATATTAGCCATAAACCCAACATCTTCACACTCTCTTTGAGAATGAAAAATAACCCTTCTGTAATCCTCAAATGTTATTTTCGGTGCATCGTACCAGCCATGTCCTCCAAAAGCCAGACACTCAGCAGAGAAATCAAACATTGTGGAAAAATGTCCATTGTCCCCAATAAATGCCCTAAGTTCATCTTTTCTCATGTTAAACACTTCAGCTACTGTAAATGCATCATGCTTTTCAAAAGTATTTTTCTTCAAATCTTCCAGCATATCACCTATTCCCGGCACTTTTTCCGCTGCAACACCTGCATGAACAAATCCGTCATCTCCATCTGCCGGCAGACTCTTAAATTGCAAATCTTTTCTTATATTAATAATTGCATCTATTCTAAAACCGGCCAGGCCCTTATCAAGCCACCAGTTAATCATCGAATATAACTCTTCTTTTACCTTTGGATTGTACCAGTTCAAATCCGGCTGTTCCTTGGCAAACAGGTGCAGATAATAGTAATCTGTTCCCTGAACCTTTTCCCATGCACTTCCTCCAAAATAGGAACGGTAATTACACGGCGGCTGACCGTTTTTCCCTTTCCTAAAATAAAAATAATCTCCATACTCTCCTTCAATATCCTGCAATGCTTTTTTAAACCATACATGCTGGTCTGAACAATGATTTATAACCAAATCCATCAAAATGCCAATGTTTCTTTTTTTTGCTTCAGCAATCAGTTCTTCAAAATCCTCCATTGTTCCGAAACGTTCATCTATTTTATAATAATCTGAAATATCGTATCCCTGATCAACTAAAGGTGACTGATATATAGGTGAAATCCATATAATATCAATTCCTAAATCCTTTAAATAATCAAGCTTATTGATAATTCCCCGTATATCTCCGATTCCATCACCATTTGTATCCATAAAACTTTTAGGATAAATCTGATATGCTACCTTGTCATGCCACCACTTCTTTTCCATATAAACTTCCCTTTCTTCCGTTATTTTTTCTAATAAGTTAATTATATTTTTCCTATCAATAATGTCAATACCGCTTTATTGTTTATAATTACCGTGGTTTCATTTTTCTTATTGCTTTCTTTGTTTACAGTGAACAAAATTTATAGTAAAATGTTATTAATTGTGGGCATTTAACTTGCTAATTAAATTGTCCCTATATTAACTTAACTGATTATTTTTACTGGAGGTATTATGAAAACTGTTGAAGTTGTGGTTCCATGCTATAACGAAGAAGCAATGCTTAATATGTTCTACGTGGAATCCGAAAAAATATATAAAACAATAGATGGATATTCGTTTAGTTATATTTTTGTCAATGACGGTAGCCGGGATAAGACTTATCCCATACTGAAAGATTTAGCCGGAAAACATGATAATGTAAAATTTATTTCATTTTCACGTAATTTCGGTAAGGAAGCAGCTATGTATGCCGGGCTCCGCAATACTACTGCTGACTATGTAGTTATAATGGATGCGGACCTGCAGCATCCCCCTGCTTTAGTTCCTGAAATGATAAAGCAGATTGAGGCCGGATATGACTGTTGTGCTGCCCTTCGAACAAGCAGGAAAGGCGAATCAAAAATTAAAAGTTTCTTTTCCGGAATGTTTTACAAATTCAGTAACAGATTTACTGATGTTCAGCTGGTACAAAATGCTGTTGATTTCAGAATAATGAGCCGGCAAATGGTTGACAACATAGTAAAGCTTTCAGAAGTACAGCGTTTTTCAAAGGGTATTTTTGAATGGGTTGGTTTTGAAACCAGCTGGATTCCTTATGAAAATGTGGAACGAATAGCCGGTGAAACCAAATGGAGTTTTAAAAGTCTGTTTAAGTATGCCATAACCGGTATTACTTCTTTTTCCATAACACCGTTAAGATTTCTTACATGTTTTGGTCTTGTAATATCTGTTGTTGCATTTTTGCTTATAGTATTTACCCTTATTAGAAAGTTAGCCTTTGGAATAGACGTTTCAGGTTACGCATCACTGCTTATTGCGGTATTGTTCTTAGGCGGAATCATTGAATTGTCCTTAGGCATTCTTGGCGAGTATATTGCCAATATATATTTAGAGGCAAAAGACAGACCTATATACATTATTCAGGATACAAATATTAAAGAATCAAAATAAAATTATTAATTATAAGGAAGGAGATAAACAATGGAACGTAAGAAAGACTCTAAATTTTCATTTAGTACATGGACCAAAGATAACTGGCTGTATTTCTTAGCTTTTCTTTTGCCGGTACTGTCAATGTTAATTGTTTATTTTTTCAAAGATATCGCACCTTTTGGCGATCAAATGTATTTAAGAAGTGACTGTTACCATCAGTACACACCATATCTGCAGATTTTGCAGGACAAGTTAAGAGGAGGCGGAAGCTTATTTTATACCTGGGAAATCGGTGCCGGTATGAACTTTGTGGCTATAGCCGCCTACTATTTATCAAGTCCTTTTAATCTTTTAACTATTTTATGGCCGGGTAACATGGCTGACTATGTTAGTTTCTTTATAATAGTAAAAATGGGACTTGCAGGTTTTTCAGCTACTTACTATCTTGTAAAAAGATTTAAGACAAAGCATGTTCCTGCTGTTATTTTCGGTATGGTATACGCACTTTCATCTTATTTTGCAGCATTTAGCTGGAACATTATGTGGCTAGACTGTATGTGGCTTTTACCATTTATCATTTTAGGTCTGGACAAACTTGTTACTGAACGAAAATACAAGATGTACTGTATAGCTCTTGCTCTTGGCATTTTTTCCAATTACTATATTGGAATTATGCTTTGTATTTACAGTGTAATTTATTTTGTATATTTAATCTGTGTATCTGATTTCAGTGAAGAAATCGGAAATGTTAAAGGAAGATTATTAGCTTGTAAGGATTTTGCAATATACTCAGTTTTAGGTGGCGGACTTGCTGCCTGCGTAATTTTACCTGAATATTTTAATCTGCTTACAACAAAGTCAGCAGATACATCATTTCCTGATGCCATAGAAGAATATTTTTCAATTCTCTATATGCTTTTCAGGTCTCTTATTTGTATCCCTGTAGCAGACTTAAAGTATCCACATGACCCTAACATTTATTGTACAGTTGCAGTATTTGTTTTAATTCCTCTTTTCTGGTTATGTAAAAAAATCAGCGTTAAAGAGCGTGTTGGAAAAACTGTAATTGCCGTAATTATGCTGTTAAGCTTTAATATTAACATACCTAACTATATCTGGCATGGATTCCATTTTCCAAACAGTCTTCCATGTAGGGAATCTTTCTTATACATTTTCCTTATAGTTACTATGGCATATGAAGCTTTCTTACACATAAAGGAATTTAAGGCCTCCCAGATTATCGGTGCAATGGGTGGTGCCTTAGGACTTATACTTGTCCTTCAGGAATTATTTAAAAACACATCATTCTTTAGCGATTTGGCTGTAGAAACTAATATAAGAAAAATAATATATTTCAGTATGTTGTTTATTGTTATATATGTGATTCTGTATTTCTGTTACAGAAGAAAATCAGATATGAAGGCATTTTTCATTTATCTGCTGGTACTTACTACATTCTGTGAGCTTACCCTTAACTTATGCGTTACAGGTATGGCAAGCACATCCTCAAGGTCTGCATATTACGAAAGTACACAGGCTCATAAACAGTTAAATGAAACAGCTAAAAATAAAGCAGAAAGTGAAGGAGTTAAATTCTACAGAACAGAATCTGCTTCACATTCCACAAGAAATGATGGTGCAAGATTTGATTACGACAGTATTTCAACCTTCTCATCAGTAGCATCAGCTGCTATGCAGGATTATTATAATCAGCTTGGTATGCAGACATCATTTAATGCATATTCATATTACGGACATACACCACTTACTGCTGCTATGTTCTCTGTTAAATATGAATTTACTGACAATACACCTTCTCTTCCAACTAACATGACAGAGATTGGAAGTCAGACATATTCAACAGGCAATAATGCAGCCTCAACTGTTCATTTATATGAGTACAATAATACTCTTCCTCTTGGATTTATGGTAAATATGAGCACTGAGGCAAACTGGAATAAAGAGACGGGAAATCCATTTACAACACAGAACAGTTTTGTAAAAACTGCAATTGATAGTGATGCTAATATTTTCCATCAATTACAGACAACTGACACTGTTGGAACATTTACTGCTAAATATCAGTTAGAGGAAGATGATAATTACAAACCGTCAGGAGATGCTGCAACATACGATGTTTACTTCTACTGTGTAACTTCTTCTGAAACTCTTACTGTGAATATTACTAATGGAAGCATAACAGATGACAATTCTACAACAAAGACATTCTCATCTACTAATCAGAATTATATCTGTCATGTTGGTAATGTATCTGCCGGCTCAACTATAACAGTAACAGCCAGCGACGGACAGGCTCTAACCACATGTTATGCATATGCTTTTGATAATGATGCGTGGGAAGCAGCTTATAAGCTTTTAAACGAAAATCCTTATACTGTTGAGTCCTATTCTGATACAAAGATTACAGGTAAGGTTACAGCTAAGAAACAGGGCATTATGTACACATCCATTCCATATGATAAAGGATGGGATGTATATGTTGATGGTGTAAAATCAAAGACTACATCTATTTGTTCAGGAGCCCTTACAGGTGTTCTTGTAGAAGCAGGCACTCACGAAATTACCTTTAAATATACTCCTAAGGGATTAATTCCGGGTATTGTTATTACGATTATTTGTCTTTTAATTTTCCTTGGAATAATCTATAAGGACAATATTATAAACTTAATTTCTAACAAATCAAAGGATAAAAAGGTTACTGCTAAGAAGTAACACAATCATAAAAAATAGCGACTGCTAATTAATGCAGCCGCTATTTTTTATGGGGTTAAATCCGTATCAGATAGGATTTACTTATTTAAAATTTTCTTTAAATCCTCCTCCGGTGTAGTTATTGGAGATATATTATAATTATCCACTAATATTTTAAGCACATTTGGTGATATAAAAGCCGGCAATGTTGGTCCTAAATATATATCCTTTATTCCTAAATAAAGTAAAGTTAAAAGAATACATACTGCCTTTTGCTCGTACCATGAAAGCACCATGGACAATGGCAATTCATTTACCTCACACTGGAAAGCCTCTGCTAATGCTATTGCCACCTTAATGGCAGAATAAGCATCATTACACTGTCCCATATCCATTATTCTTGGAAGTCCCTCTATATCACCTAAATCTAAGTCATTGAATCTGTACTTTCCACAGGCTAATGTTAAAATAATAGAATCCTTTGGAGTCTGCTTTACAAAATCCGTGTAATAGTTTCTTCCTACCCTGGCACCATCACAACCGCCAACTAAGAAGAAATGACTGATTTTTCCCGTCTTTACGCCATCAATTACTTTATCTGCTACTGACAACACTGTTCCATGGGCAAATCCTGTTGTCACATACTCCCCACCGTTAATACCTGTAAGCTTTTTATCCTCTTCATATCCTCCAAGTTCTAAAGCTTTATTAATTACCGGTGTGAAATCCTTATCCTCACCTATATGCACCATTTCCGGATAAGATACAACCTCTGTAGTAAATACTCTGTCACTATAGCTTTCCTTAACAGGCATAAGGCAATTAGTTGTAAACAACACAGGACCTTTAATATTGTCAAATTCTTTTTGCTGGTTCTGCCATGCAGTTCCGAAATTCCCCTTTAAATGGCTGTATTTTTTAAGCTCCGGATAACCATGTGCCGGGAGCATTTCTCCGTGAGTGTAAATATTTATGCCTTTACCTTCTGTCTGTTTAAGTAGCAATTCCAAATCCTTTAAATCATGGCCTGATATTACAATAAATGGTCCCTTCTCTATGGTAAGAGGCACCTTAGTAGGTGTTGGGATACCATAGGCGTCTGTATTTGCCCTATCTAATAACTCCATACACTTTAAATTAACTTCTCCAACCTTAAGGACTGTTTCAAGTAACTTGTCACTACTTAAATCATAGCTTATAACTGATAATGCCCTGTAGAAAAATTCATTCACTTCACTATCTTCATATCCTAACACTAAGCCATGATATGCATAGGCAGCCATTCCCCTTATTCCAAACAAAATAAGAGATTTAAGAGAACGAATATCCTCATCACTAGTCCAAAGGTCATCCATGTTGTAATCATCTGTATTATCACATCTTGAAATACATTCTGCACATCCCGGTGCAATTTTTTCCTTTTCCCTATGAACTTTTTCTATCATTTCCTCTAATGTATTATCATTAAAATTTACATTAGTAACTGTGGTAAACAAACCTTCAATAATAATTCTGTCAGTATTTTCTGTCTTTTGGTTGTTCCCACAAGCCTTTGCTAACCCAATCAGGGCTCCTGTAAGTTTGTCCTGTAAATTAGCTGTATTTGCTGTTTTACCACAAACCCCTACATTTTTTGTACATCCGCTGCATCCCGCAGTCTGCTCACACTGAAAACAAAACATTTTCCATTCTCCTCTCTTGAATTTACAATGAAATTATATTAGAATGGCAATAATTAATCGGTGGTTATAACCACGGAAATGAGGAATTATGAAAAAAAACATAATGAAAATTTTGGAAAATTTGGAAATGCCAGTTTTCAAAAACATAGATAATGAAGATTTAGTATACCTTAAATCTATTAATGCTTTCCACATTGAGAAATATAAAAGAAATAATATAATTTTTCACACCGGAGAAATAATTCATGAAATAGGAATTGTAATTAGTGGAAATGTTATTATAGAAAATAATGATTTATGGGGAAATAAAACCATCTTAAGTATTGTTACATCGGGGCAGGTCTTTGGTGAGTCATACGCCTATAGCCATTTACCTTTAATGGTAAATACCGTAGCCGCAGACTCTGCCACTATTTTATTTTTCGACTTAAATATCCTTGACAATCCCATATATTCTAACTGTTCATGGCAGGACAAAATTATTAGAAATCTTTTAAGAATTGCCACAAGAAAGAATATTATTTTATCAAACAGAAGCTTTTGCACTGCTCCAAAAACCATTCGCGGAAGGCTATCTATATACTTTTCAGGTCAGTCTACCATTAATAATAGTAATGAATTTGATATTCCCTTTAACAGGCAGCAAATGGCTGACTTTTTAAACTTAGACAGAAGTGCCTTATCAAAGGAGCTTTGCAAAATGCGCAATGAAGGATTAATTGATTTTAACAAAAATCACTTCATAATTTATAATATAGATAATTAATCTACAGGCTTGGAAGCTCTATTTTCTTCCATTGTTTATCATTGAACTGATTTTTAGATCCGTCTATAAATTTACTGTATTGTTCATTAAAAACTGCTTCCTTTGCCTTTTCAACCATATCCTTTTTATTCTCTGTTGTCTTGTCCTTAATATAATTGTTGACACAGTACACCAGATAATAGCTGTCTCCATCTTCTATAATATCACTGATCTTTCCCTTTGTAAGGTTGAATGCTTCCGTTTCATACTTAAGAGTAGCCTCACCCTTCTTTATGTCTTTTTCCACTGTGCTATCAACGCTATACTGCTTTGCTTCACGGGAAAACTCCTGATAGCCCCCTTCAACCACACTTTTTACTTCATTTAATGTAGATTTAATTTTTGAAACCTTTGTTTTAGATGAATCCATTTTTATGTATTGAATTTTAATAACTCTTGCGTCTTCCTCGCTAATGTCATCTCCTACATGTTCAGTAATACCTGAATATACTTTTTCAGCCAATTTGTATTTTTCGCACAAATTCTCCACATCAGCTTCTTTTGCATCGGTATAATCCTTTTCTGAATCTGTCATAGCCTTATAATACTGTGATGCCTGCTTACTCACCTCAGTTTTTTCAGTATCTGAAAGGGTAACATTATTCTTCTTTGCCATAGCTGCCAATGCATATTTAACAGTTATACTCTCTTTTACCTTATCCTTTACAAACTCCTCTAATGTCTTATGGTCACTTATTTTATTTTTCCAGTCAACGCTGCCACCAAAATCCTTTGCATATTGTTTTGCAGTATCAAGAAGACAAATCATATACTCTGACTTGCTGCAAACTAACTCATCTATTTTAAACATCTGATTTGACTTAAGTCCTGTAATATTTCCAATTATCGGTGTATTATCACCTATACTGCATCCGGTAAAATTAAGTACCGAACATGCCATAACCAGACTTATAGCCATACATTTTATTCCAATCTGTTTTTTTCTCATTATATCCTCCGGCTTACATTCTCATTACATCTTCTAAAATAGTATTTACATTTTCAGTAATATGCTTAGCCGCTCTTTTAACCTCGGCATCAGACCATTGCATTGCATAACTGTAAAAACAATGCTCAAACATATCTATATCACTATATCCACCGCCAAAAATCACTGTATCTTCCTGAGATATATTAAATACATGCTGTAAAAGGGCAATTGCCATTCCCTTTGTAACATATTCTCCGGTTATATACATTTGTTCAGGACTTGAAATGGAAACATGAGCCTTACCTGCCCATTTATTATAAAAATATTCATATGTTTCCCCATCAAATCCATCTCTGGCACAAATTGTTATTTTATTTACATCTCCGTTAAGCTCTTTAGTGTCTCTTATGTACTCCGGCTCAACTCCCATGTTTTTAAGATAATTAATAAAATCAATATCATGGGTGTTAGTCATTGCCCCCCGTTCATCTGAAAATAGCAGTTTAAAACGCCTTATAAATTTATCATTTTTTTCAATTTCAGACACAACTTCCATACATACTAACCTGTCAATAGGTGTCTTGCTAATCACCTTGTCCTGATAAATCACCACACCACCGTCATTACATATATAAACAATGTCATTTTTTACACTTCCAAATAAAGATTTAACTGCATCATAATTTCTGCCTGTTGCCACGGCAAACTTGACACCATTGGCATTAAGTTCAGATATTAATTCAATTGTTCTATCATCAATTTTGTTCTTATTTTCATATAATAACGTATTCTCTAATCCGCAAACTATAAAATTAATCATTACTGCCTCCTGCTGAGTAATTTTATACATTATTTCTTTATAGACTTAACCTTTGATTTATTTCCATAAATCACCTGTCCTGACGCTTTTTTATAAGCAGCAACCTTATAATAATATGTTTTGCCGCCCTTTACTTTCTTATTGGTATATGTAAATCTCTTATTTCCATATACCTTACCTACCTGTACATATTCTCCTGTCTTTTTATTACTCCTGTATATTTTATATCCACCGGCTCCATCTATTCTCTTCCATGTTAGTTCAACACTGCTTCCTACTGATTTAATGGATGTAATGGAAACTCTTGAAGGTATCGGTATTGCATTAACAGCTTCTGAAACGGCACTTTTTACTTTTGTTCCGTTTGCAGCCAGTCTGTATGCCTTAACCTTGTATGAATATTCTGTTCCTGTAGTAAGTCCACTGTCTGTATATGAAGATACCGGACTTTCTATTATTTTTTTCAGGGTATACTTACCTTTAGAATTTCTTCTGTAAACTATATATCCTGCAACTCCTTCTTCTTTCTTCCATGATATTTTAACAGAATTATAATTAGCTGAAGCCGCCTTTGCCACAGGTCTTTTAGGCTTTGCAACTGTAGTGGTACCACCTACTTTAACTGATACGGCACTCATACTTCCTGAGCCTAAAAATGCCCTTATTGTAACACTTCCTGCTTTAACACCTGTTACATTTCCTGAATTATCAACAGTTGCTATTGCCGGATTATCTGACATATAGTATATTGTTTCGCCTTTACTTACACTAACCGGTAATTTATATTTGCTTCCCACTGCTATACTATATTCGTCAGATAAACTTACATAGGTTGCTGCTAAATATCCCGAATAACTTTTACCGTTTTTTACAAGTGATACCTTATACCAGTAAGGATTACTAAGCCATGCTGTACCATAAGACACGTTTGTCATACAACCACCTGATACTGACACCTTATCTCCCTTAGATAAAGTAATTACCTTAGCTGAATTAGTTCCCGGTTTTTTTCTTAAGTTTACTGAAGCAATTGTTTCCCCTGACTTTGAGGAAGCTCCCAATCTTACTGTACTGTTTTCTCCCGGCATATTTTTAAAATACGGAATAACAAAGGTCTTTGCAAGAGAAGCTATTCCCAAATCATTGTATGCCTCTGAAGTATATGCTGCCTCTGATGCTGCACCGTAAACATTTGTCATGTACTGGTGAGTATATAATGCATACTTTGAACTTTTGTTTACATTAAATCGCTGATAATATGTAGTGTTCTGTCCACAATTTATGTACTTTTCACCTATATACGATGCACCGCCTATAATGGATTTTCCCGGCTTAGTCCAAGGTCTGTTATAAGTTTTATCCTTTCTGTTACTTGCCCATGCCAATCCGTTTGCTATAGGATTAGCACTGGAATAAGCTCCTATATTGTAGAAATTATATATTCCGGTGTATGTCTTTGAATACTGACCTGATACACTTCCACTGGCTCCCATTCCTGCATATTTTGCGTTCTTTTTTGTTCCTACTTCCTGAAGGATTCTTGATGCAATATAATATGCACTTACATCAGCTTTTTTTGCAGCTTCTAATATCTTACTGGAAAAAAGTGTATTGCTTGCCTTATATTTTCCTGCTGTAGTTATGTAACCAATATTAGTTTTATACATAAAAGAACCATCTAATATAGCCTCAACACCTGCCTGGGTCTGAGTAGCACTATCATAGGACAACTGCTCAAACATATATATATGTTCAGCATCTAAAAAATTCCTTGGATCTATGAAATACGCAATGGTGTTTTTTGAAGCCGAAACCCAGTTTCCTCCATCTTTAGGAATATATTTACCTGTTGATGCATTGTAATCTCCCGAAGCATTTGACTTAAGGAATTTACTGTAGGCATTTTCAATAAGACTTTTATTATCCTTGTATTCTTCTGAAACTGCCGTATCAAAATTTATTCCTGTATTATAAGGTACAAATTTCCACTTTGGATATTTGCTATGTAATGCACGAAGGTACGGCTTATAGCTATCCGGAAATTTACTTATACTTTTTTCAAATGCCGTAGCTGCACTTACAGTTTCACTTTCCGCTTCAAAAGTCGTACACAAAGTAGCAACCATAGCAACTACCATGATTATGGAAATAACAATATTTAATAATCTATTCTTATGTACTCTCATAATACCTCTCTAACTGTCCTAACTAAAAGACACTTACTAGCGTCTTACTTTTACTCCCTTGGTTCCTCGTTTTCCAATTTTTAACTTTCTCAAATCCACCTGTTTTCCTTTATATTCTACCACTTCATTATCGCCTACATCAAGAAGGTAAACATTGGAAACATAATCATTTGCATTAAGTTTTATACCTTTAACGCCTAATGTGGATTTTTTCATTTCAGGGACTTCCTTAATTGGAAATCTTAAGAATATGCCTTCCTCTGTCTGTATCACAAGAATTTCTCTTGTGTATCTAAGCTCAGTTTCCACAGGCACATCCACCATATTGTCCATCTGACCAAATTCCATCTGCTCGTAATCTAATGATTCAAAGTCATCTGAACCACCTGAAAGCATAACAGGCATTTCAAAGTCATCCGGTACCGCTTCTCTTTCTGATACTCTTGTAATCTTTACAGACACAAGTTCATCATCTTTTCCAAGCTTTGTGGCAGCCATTGTCCTTCTGTTAGTTTCAAATTCACTTCCATCTACTAACTTAATCATTCCAAGTTTTGTGGTAAATAATAGCTTTTTGTCTTTTATCATATTAGAGGACATTAAAGCAACAATGCTTTCTCCCTCACTGCTGTAATTTCCCAGATTGTCAATAGGTACACCTTTTTCCCTGACTTTTTTAGTTGGAATTTTTGCTACCTTAATCTGATGAACATTTCCATTATCCGTAAAAATACAAATCGTATCAGTGTTCATACAGTTAAAATAATATTTGTTATCTGTAGTTACTGACCCCCTGTTTCTGTCAAATGCTGCCGGATCAAGTAATTTGGCATAACCGAACTTGTCCTGAACAAAAACTACTTCCTGCTCTACAAAGGCATTTTCATCAAAAACAGCTTCCCTTCCATCTTCAATTAATGTACGTCTCTCAACGTCATATTCCTTCTTAATTTTTTGAAGATCCTTTTTGATAGTCTTAGTCATTACCTTTCTGCTACCAAGAATATCCTCATATTCACCGATTTTATTGACCAACTCTTCATATTCCTTCTGGAGAGCCATAATTTCAAGACCAATAAGTTTTGATAATCTAAGGTCTAAAATAGCCTGAGCCTGTCTTTCGGTAAAGCATAAATTTCCTGCAAGTATTTCAGATTCCGGATGCTTAAATTTAATCCCCTCTGTTTTTCCCGTAACAAGACATTCCTTAACCTGCTTCTGGCTTTGGCATCCTCTTATTATTTCTATTATTAAATCAATAATATTAGTTGCCTTTATAAGACCTTCCTTAATTTCCTTCTGCTCTAATGCCTTATTAAGTAATGTGGTATACTTTCTTGTAGCCAAATCATACTGGAAATCCACATTGTACTTTATAATGCTTCTAAGTCCCATTACTTCAGGTCTTCCATCGGCAATGGCTAGCATATTCACACCAAAGGTGTCCTCTAACTTAGTTTTTTTGTACAGCATGTTTTTTAATTTTTCAACATCTGCACCTTTTTTCAGTTCAAGGATAATTCTCATGCCGTTTTTGTCAGAGGCGTTGGAAATATCCACTATATCCGTTGTCTTTTTTGTTTCAACTAAATCAATAACATCTGATATAAACTTGCTGATTCCTGTTCCAATCATGGTATATGGAATTTCCGTTACCACAAGTCTGTCTTTTTCCCTGCCTTTTCCTTTTTCATAAACGAGCTTTCCACGTAATTTTAATTTACCTACACCTGTTTTATAAATATCTAAAAGGTCTGACTTATTAGCTACAATGCCCCCTGTTGGGAAATCAGGTCCCGGCATTATATTTAAAAGCTGTTCAGTGGTAATATCATTATTATCCATATAGGCAATAACTGCATCAATAACTTCCCCTAAATTATGGGTAGGAATGTTAGTTGCCATACCTACTGCAATACCCTCGGCACCATTTACCAAAAGGTTTGGAACTCTTACAGGTAAAACCACCGGTTCCTTCTCTGTTTCATCAAAGTTTGGCATAAAATCAACAATGTCTTTATCAAGGTCAGCTAAATACACATCCTGTGTAAACTTCTTTAGCTTTGCCTCTGTGTAACGCATTGCCGCAGCGCCGTCTCCTTCTATGGAGCCGAAATTACCATGACCGTCTACTAACGCCATGCCTTTTTTAAAATCCTGAGCCAAAACTACAAGAGTTTCGTATATGGAGCTGTCACCATGAGGATGATATTTACCCATGGTATCACCTACTATACGTGCTGACTTTCTGTGAGGCTTATCATAATTTAACCCCAGCTCATCCATGGCATAAAGCACACGTCTTTGTACCGGCTTTAGTCCGTCTCTGGCATCCGGAAGGGCTCTTGCACAAATTACACTCATTGCATAATCGATGTAACTTTTCTGCATTATTTCCGAATACTCTGTTTTTATTATCTGTTCAGCCATAATATCTCCTAAATATCCAATTCTGCATCAGTGGCATGGGTATAAATAAATTCACGTCTTGGTGCAACTTCACTTCCCATAAGCATACTTGTAATATCGCTTGCCATTTTTGCATCTTCTATTTCAACCTGTTTTAATATTCTCGTTTCAGGATTAAGTGTGGTATCCCAAAGCTGGTCTGCATCCATTTCACCTAAACCTTTATATCTTTGCAATGTAAATCCCTTATGATTCTTTCTGTATTTTTCCAATGCCTTGTCATCATATAAATATTCGCCTTCACCCTTTTTAGGCACTACCTTATAAAGAGGTGGTGTTGCCAGATAAACATGTCCGTGGGTAATAAGTTCCGGCATAAATCTATAGAAAAATGTAAGCAAAAGAGTATCAATATGTGCCCCGTCAACGTCGGCATCAGTCATAATGATAATCTTGTTAAATCTAAGCTTGTCTATGTCAAAATCATTTCCATAGCCTTCCGAAAATCCACAGCCAAAGGCATTTATCATAGTTTTAATTTCAGCATTTGCCAAAACCTTGTCCATTGTAGCCTTTTCAACGTTCAGGATTTTTCCTCTTATAGGCATAATTGCCTGAGTTCTTCTGTTTCTGGCACTTTTTGCAGAGCCTCCGGCGGAATCACCCTCTACTATGAATATTTCACATTCCTCCGGCTTTCTGCTTTCACAGTTAGATAATTTTCCGTTGCTGTCAATGGAGAACTTGCTTTTTGTTAAAAGATTTGTTTTGGTTCTCTCCTCTGCCTTTCTGATTTTGGCAGACTTTTCCGCACAGGAAATAACATTTTTCAAAGTTTCTAAATTCTTGTCAAAGAACAATGTAAGCTGTTCCCCTGTAATGTTTTTTGTAACCTTTTCTGCATCAGGATTGTCCAGCTTTGTTTTGGTCTGTCCTTCAAATCTAGGGTCAGGATGTTTTACTGCCACAACAGCCACCAAGCCGTTTCTTACATCAGCTCCCGTAAAATTATTATCCTTTTCCTTTAATATTCCCAACTCCCTTGCATACTGATTAATAGTGGAAGTTAAAACTGACTTAAACCCTGTAATGTGAGTTCCACCTTCCTGAGTATAAATGTTATTACAAAATCCTGAGATATTCTCCGTAAATTCATTTATATACTGAAAAGCCACTTCTACCTCGATTCCGTCTGACTCTTTTTTGAAATAAATAATATCAGTAACCTTTTCCTTATCTTTATTCATGTCACTGATAAATGCCTTTATACCGTCAGCCTCGTGGAAAGTTACTGTTTCTTCTTCCCCTACCCTTTTGTTTTCAAAAACAATGGTAAGTTCCGGATTTAAGTATGCTGTTTCATGTAATCTGCTTTTTATGGCATCCGCCTTAAAATATATCTTTTCAAAAATTTCTCCGTCAGGGAAAAATCTTACAGTTGTTCCTGTGTCATTTTTTCTACAGGTTCCTACCTGCTTTAAATCGTAACTGATTTTCCCTTGTTCATAACGTTGGTTATATATTTTACCATCACGCTTTACATCTACCTCTAACCAAAGGGAAAGTGCATTAACTACTGATGAACCAACACCATGAAGTCCACCTGATATTTTGTAGTTTCCGTCTCCAAACTTACCTCCCGCATGAAGGGTGGTAAATACAACTTCTACCGCCGGTCTTCCTGTCTGCTCGTTTAAATCAACAGGTATACCTCTTCCGTTGTCCACAATAGTTGCAGAGCCGTCTTTTTCCAATGTAACCTTTATTTCGGAACAATAGCCTGCTAAATGCTCATCTACTGAATTATCCACTATTTCATAAATAAGGTGGTTAAGTCCCTTTGTTCCAACACTTCCTATATACATTCCCGGTCTTTTTCTTACCGGATCTAATCCCTCTAAAACGGAAATACTATTTCCATCATAATTATTTGATGCCATGATTTCTCCTGTTTAAATTTATTTTTTTATGTCCTTCATGTTAAAAAATCCACTTCCAAAATGTTTTCTTAAAAGATAATCTTTATCCTCAAAGTGAGCAAAATCGTTTAATCTTTCAATGTGGAATGTACCCATTTTTTCATCATATAAAATATGTGAAATACTACAGTTTTCTATTTGTCTGCCAATAGTAAGCCAGTTTTTGTAATCTGCACCTATAATTCCTGTAATTAATGCTCTTAAAACCCCTCCATGGGTAACTACGCAAACATTATTATAAGGCTCTTTTATTAAATCCTTTAAAGCTTCAAAGGAACGCTCAAATACCATCCGGCAGTTTTCACCACCATCAGGGTATGGCATATCCTCTATCATCTTTGCCCGATTTTCAAGATAGTCTCCGTATTTTTCCTTCATTTCTTCATTAGACAATCCTGTCATTCCGCCAAAATCAGCTTCCTGCCATCTCTCATCAATAAATCTCGGCTTGTTCAGATGAGAATTAATAATATCAGCAGTTTCCTTAGCCCTAATAAGCTGACTTGAATAAACAGCATCTATATCATATTTTTCTAATCTTTTTCCAAGCAAATCTGCCTGCTCTCTTCCTTCTTTTGCCAATTCCACATCTACATTACAAAGCCTGCTATTCTGTCTTCCATGTCTAATTAAATATATATTCATGTTACTGCCTCACATAATAAAATCGGGTTTTATGGTATCTTCTATAAATACATAATCATACCGGGACCTAATTTCTCATTAGGTCTGGCTGTAAATCCACATTTTTTATAAAATTCTTCTCTGCCCTTTGCACACATTAAATCGAGCATAATTTCCGTGTCCTGAAATTTAATATCCTTTGCAAATTTAACCAGCCTGTCTATAATCATTCTTCCAACACCTTTTTTTTGGTATGAGGGAATAACTATTAAATCCTGAATATAGCAGATAACAGCTCCGTCTCCCACTATTCTTCCCATTCCTACAGGCTTATGGTTATCATATGCCACAACTGTGATAAGACTGTTATTTATGGCACATTGTGCCTGTTCATTGGATAATTTTTTCCAGCCTACTTCCTGTCTCAATTTTAAATATGTATCCAAATCCAATTCATTTTCTTTTAAAATCATCTTTTAATTATTATCCTCAGTTTCTGATAAAATTTATAAGCCTTAGTACCTTGAATCAATTGTATACTGAGCCCACTTTAACTTTTATATTCTACTATATCCCACACATTTCTTCAAGTTTTCCCGGAAAACTTCTGACTGTTAATATTTTTAATGCTAATTTTTCAAAAAATTAACTGTTATTGTAATTTATATAAAGCTAATAATATTAATGGGTGATTTTTATGAAAGATTTTATTAAGACAAATTTTGAATTAATTTATAGAATAACATTTATTATTGTAAGTTTTATTGGGATAATTATACATTTTGATATAAATGATAAAAACTACAATACACACGAATTTAGTTTTTTTACCATTCAAAGTAATATATTCTGTCTCGTGGTTATGTGCCTTTTGCTTATTAAACATTTTTCAAAAAAAGATGAGCGTACAAGGCTTATGATGTATTTTAAGGGTATGGGGCTTTCCTGCATAATCTGCACTTTTTTAGTGTATCATTTTGCGGAATGCCGCGTTGTATATCCAATATATGTTAAAGGACTTTTCAGTATTCCGTTAGAAAGCCTTCTGGCTCATTACGTGTCCCCCCTTATGTATATTCTTGATTGGATTTTATTCCAGCCTAAAGGATATTTTAAACTTTACCATGTTTTTACGTGGCTTGCCTTCCCTCTTTTTTATATTTTATGTTTTATAACAAGATGCTGCTGCAATGCTCCGTCAGCATTTCTTTTAGTGCCTAAATATCCTTACTTTTTTCTTGACTATGAAACTATCGGTTACTTTAAATGCCTTTCCTATATATTGGTTTTAATGGGAATTTTGTTAGCCATAAATGCCTTTATTGTTGCTGCTGACTATCTTATGTACAGATTTTCCAACAAAAAATCCCATTAACTGTTATTTTGTGGTACACTTTTACTATCACTGATATTTAAAATAACATATAGGGAGGATATAAGAAATGTCAACTTTCATTAAAAATTTAAGGCATAAACTTTTGTTTGCAGCATGCATTATTTTATGTCTTGCTTCATTTAGGGGTGTGTCTGTATATGCAGATACCCTGCCAGAGGATTACACACCAATTATAACCAATGTTTCTGCTGACAAATCAACTTATTACATTAGTATTGACTGGAGTGTAAAAAATAGTGATTATGAATACTTTATGATATACCGTTCCATTACACCGGATGGTGAATATGATTATTATGATACTGTATATACTACTCATTTCACAGATTACAACCCTTATATCCAGGTTACATATTATTATAAAATAGTTACTGTTAAATACGATGATAATTATGAAGATGTGTACAGCGAACCGGCATTTGCTCATGCTACTATTCCCCTTAATACAACATACATTAAGTCGGTAAAGCCGGTTAAATCTCACGGATTGCAGATTACTTTCAGTATTTCTGATGATGCCGAGGGCTATGGTTTGTATCGAAGCGATGCTCCAAATGGCACCTACACTTTAATTAAAAGTATTAAAAATGACCACTATTATTTCTACGATTTTACAACAGTGCTTTCTTTTACTGACAAAAACCTGACTGTTGGCAAAACCTACTATTACAAGGTGAGACCTTATGTAACATATCTTGACACAACCTATTATGGTTCATTTTCAGGCTATAAATATGGTCAGGCAACAATTGATGCCACCCGCATTACCAAAGCTGTTTCTAAGAAAAAGTCTACCAATACACTGACATGGAAAAAGCTTTCTGATGCAGACGGCTATATTGTATATTACTCAACTAAATATAATGGAAAGTACAAAAAGTTAAAAACCATTTCAAATAAAAGCACTACAAGTCTCACCCATAAAAAATTAAAAAACGGTGTTGCATACTTCTATAAGGTCTATGGTTATAAAAAGCTTTCCGGAAAAAATCTTATGAGCGTTGAGCCTTCAATTTATGAGAAATATTGTGATTATTTTACATATGCCAACGAATCCTACGAAAGTCGTATTCACAGACTGTTTGGGAACAGTAAAAATACATGGTATTCTACAGCTTCAAAAGCAGGTAAAAACATGAAGGAAGTAAAAATCAAGGTTTGGGATGTAAATTCAAAAGGCAAAAAGTTTACCCGTACATTCTACGTCAGAGTTCATAAAAACCTCGCTCCATCTGTTAAGCAGATGTTTAAGGAAATCTACAAATCCAAAGAAAGATTTCCTATTCATGACATAGGTTGCTATAACTGGCGTGGAAAGGGTTCTGCATCAGAACACTGCATTGGAACTGCTTTTGATATTAATTCAAATGAAAACTATATGATAGACAACGGACAGGTTTTAGCCGGTTCCTTCTGGAGGCCTAAAAAAAGCAGATACTCCATACCTTTAAAATGTAAGTTAGTTTCTATCCTTAATAAATACGGATTCAGCCGTGGTTTCTGGGGTAACCGTAAAGATTATATGCACTTTTCATACCTGGGAACGTGATATTTATCTTAGAAGAATTTCAGGCAGTTGGATTATGAAATTTTCATTTTCCAACTGCCTGTTTTTTCATTTTGCTTGCCAATAAAACTTATCTCTATTTTACGATTACATTATTCCAATTATAGCAAAAATGGTTTGAAGCTTTTTAAGGCTCCAAACCATTTTCTTTATAATTTTATTATTTACTGTTTTACCAGTTGCAATTTGTCTTTGTAACTGTACAATCAGGACATCCGCTTAATCCATACATTGACTGAACTCCCGGATTATTTACGTTAACATTGTCAAAGTTGAATGAACCTACAACAGGTCCCTGTCCCTGCTCTGCACGAATGTTAAACTTAATACCGTATCTTCCCGGATTATTAATTGTAATATCCTTAAAGTTTACATTGCTCATTGTATGAAGAGCACTTCCTGAGTACATTGTCTGAATCATAATACCGAAGTATGTAGGATCATTAATATCAATGTTGCTCATTGTGATGTTCTTAAGTTCCTTATCACCTGAGTATACCCATATAGCACCGAAGTTCTGGTAATCATTAATATGGTCATCTGAACCGACACTTGTCCAGTAATCTCCACCACATCTGTCCATTGTAACTCCATCTACATATGTCATCTTGCTTCCGAATCCATATGCCTGGTATCCAAATGAATAGCTGTTAATTGTAAGACCAGGATATGTAAGTGTATCTGCTGCATAAAGGTTCTTAAATGTATTATCTTCACCACCATATATAGCAAATGCTGCCGCTCTTCTTACACAAACTGCTGTAAGGTTAGAGTAAACATTTCCTGTGTTAATGCTTCCGCCTGCATCAGCCGCACTAAATAATGCAAATGAGTCATCACCGGTAGCTCTTGCATAACAGTTACTAATTACATTGTAGTTTGAACCGTTTGTCATGTTAATACCATCGGCTAATGTATTCTTCATACGGCAATTTGTAAATGTGTTGTATGAAGCATTCTGTCCCCAATATAAACATGTGAAATGTTCAATCCATACGTTATCAACTGTAATATGATTTACTCCTGCTGCTGTATTAATAAACTTACCTTCAGGTCCGTCACTTCTGTTTCTTCTCTTGCTCCATGCAGATAATTCACGAATCTTTGTTCCATCAGTTCCACTGTTAATCATAAAGCCTGCACTACCGTTTGAACCTGATGCAACAAGCTTTGTATACCACATTCCTGCACCAACAATATCAAGTGCTTTTCCATACAATGTAATCTGATTTGACATCTGCCATTCACCTGCCGGAATATAAACACCTGTATATGTGCTGCTCACACGTGCTGCATTTACAGCTGCTTCTAATGTCTGATAATTTGAAGCATCCACATACTTACTTGGATCCGGATTTTCTAATGGTGCTGCAACCTTTTCAAATTCTACCATATCGCAGTATACCCACTGTACATCATCAGAATCCTTCTGAATCTTAAGTTTAGTTCCCGCAGGATATGTTTTATCTAAAAGAAGCTGTCCATCATCATATAACCAATATGCTGTACTTCCACTATCACTGTATCCTAACTGACCAAGTGATGTAGGTGAACCCATATGGTATGAATAATCTGTTGTAAGATTGATTTTACCAATCTTTGTATTGTCAGCATATACACTCACCGTTCCGTTTGTTCCCTTTGGAATGGAAGCACGGAGAACAACTGCATTTGTTGCAGATGGAAGTGTAAACTCAACATATTCTCCATTTGAATCAAGTAATACTGCTGAACGTCCTGAAGCTTCACCGGCATAATCTGCAAGTTTTCTGTTTGGTGCAAGTCTTGTACCTGTTGTCTTGTTACTTAAAGCCTCTGCCTCTACTGTAACGAATGGCATGTTTGCTCCGCGTCCTACGTATAATGAAGAAGAAACCGTATTATTCTTCTGTTTAACATCAAGCTCTCCGTTGTCAGCCGTTACTGATGTTTCGATTATATATTTGCCATCAACTGCTGTCCATTTTCCTAAATCTGTTGTAATGCTTTCTCCAACATTAATCTTTCCTGATACGGTTCTTGACAATGTCTTAATAACATTTCCGTCTTCATCTTTAATCTTAACAGTAACAGTTCTGCTTGAATCAGCTGTATTCTGATTTCCCTTGTTAGATACAGTTACCGTAAAGTCAACTTCATCACCAATTCCAGGATTTGAAGGTGACCATGAAGCTATAGGAACAATGTCTACACTTTCTACTTCCTTAACAGTTATCTTACCTGACATTGCAAGTGAGTTATTGTCTTCTCTCTTTTCGATAACCTTATTATCCTCATCCACAACTGCTGATATAACATATTCACCTGCATCAAGGTTTCCTGCATTCAATCTGATAGTTGTACTTTCGCCTGGTGCTAAAGCTCTAAATTCTGCTGCACAAAGCTTTTTGTCATCCTTATAGAATGTAATAGTTGAATCCTTTGAGCTCAATGTTCCTCTGTTCTTAACTACAGCTGAAAGAATAAGATCTTCATTCTCATAAAGAGATGTTTTATTAGCTGTTAATCCTGTAATAACGAAATCAGGGTTATCAGCCGGAATACCATATACCTCTACTTCTGCTGCCTGTCCACCTCCTGCACCTGTGTTAGATACAAATTTAAGCTGAACCTCTGATGCCTTTGCTGTTACAGGAATTCTAATCTCATTTCCTGATGCAGGATCGAATTTATAATCTGCTGCTGCAACTAATGTTGTATAACCTGTAGCATACTGTGTATGACCTAACACTTCAATTCTCTGTGTTCTTGCTCCCCATGCACTACTTGGATTTAACTTAACAACAATATATAAAAGTGTTGCATCGGCACCTAAATCAACTGATAATGTCTGATTAGCGCCTGAACCTTCCCAATATGTATCTGTATTTCCATCAAATGCATTAGCTGCAACGAATGTATGAACTGTAGATGATGCTGTTCCTGTCTTTCCCTTAGAAAGATTTGTAATTTCATCAGGATCATCCGGATCAGGATTTACAGGTTTTTCTGATGAAGGTTCCTCTGTAGGCTTTTCAGTAGGTGCCACTGTAGGAGCTTCTGTCGGCTTCTCTGTAGGTGCTACTGTCGGCTTAGGAGTTGAACTTTCTGCCGGAACAATTGCATGGTTCCAATCATAGCTGATTTCCTTATATGAGCTGTTTGTAACAGACAAAATGCTGTCATATAAATAACTATGTCCCTGAGCATTACTCATCATAATGTTCTTATAAAGATAATCTGCAAGTTTGTAAATTGTAAGAGACTTCGCATTACTATATATATATGAACCATCTTTAAGTTGTGCATATGCCCTTACATAAATTTTTGCATTATAAAATGCTGCTGATGCATTATCTCCAAACTTCATTGTCATTACGTAACTCTGGTCTGAAGAATCTTTACCATAATTAATATCACTTTTTCCGGTAATGCTGGCGCTACTGTTAATAATGTTGCCACCTACATTACCAATTACCAAATCAGTATCAGCGTTGCTTACACTATCGCCAATACCATAAATAAGTCCAACCTTAGCTGAACCATCGTTGTTTACAGCTACTTGTGATTTTGAATCACTTAATGTGTAAATAGTTCTGTAACCTTCAACTATAGAACTAATCTGGTATCCGTTAATGCTGATTGAAGCATTATCATCTGCTGCCTTAGCTATGCTGGGATAACCTGCCATAGGCTGAACAATAGTTACTGCCGTTAACACTATTGCTAATGCCCGTCTTAAAATTTTTCTCATTAATAACCCTCTCTTTCATTTTTTATAACCAAATTCCTCCCAATTAAGGACCTATATCAAACATTATAACATTTAACGTTAAACCTTTCCATAATTTTTGTTATTATTAACATAATGAAAAGGTTTTTATTTATATTTTTGTGAAATATGCACAATTTTGTTTCCTCGAGTTGTTTATTTTTTTAGTCATAATTTTGCAATCGTTTTTATTTTCTTAATAATTAGATAGAATAAAGCCTATATCAGCACACATTTATATGATGTGACTGCCGATATAGGCTTTTTCAAAATAATTATTCTTCTATTATATTCTTGATTTCATCAAGGCTTCGTATTTCGCGCCAGATTCTCACTCCCAGATTATTTTTAATGCCTTTAGGGTTATACCAGATATTCCTAATTCCGGCATTCTCGCCACCTAACATATCCGATGTAAGGCTGTCTCCTACTATTACTGTCTCCTCTTTCTTTATACCGGGCATTTCCTTAAAACACAGTTCAAAGAATCGTGCATCAGGCTTATTAACTCCTAACTTTTCCGAAATAAAAATCTTCTTAAAATACGTTGCTAACTTTGCCTTTTCTATACGGCTGTCCTGAACTACAGCTGTTCCGTTGGATACAATGTACAAATTATACTTTTTGCAAAGCTCTTTCACCGTCTCTAATGCCCCATCTATAAAGAAACTTTGATTTCCCAGACATTTCTTGTATATTTCATTTGCCTTTTCGCCTGAATATGAAACTCCAAGTTCATTAAAAAGCATATTGAATCTGCCTATCAAAACCTCCTGACGGGTTATTTCCTTACGTTCAAGCCTCTTCCAATGTAAGTCATTTATAGCGCTGTATCTTTTAACATTTTCAGAAGTGGGCTCAATGCCAATTTTCTTAAATGTTTCCGCTATTGCCACATTTTCACATTTAGTAAAATCCAGAATAGTTTCATCTAAATCCATTAAAATATTTCTTATCATTATCTGATTTTCTCTGTAAGTCCGACTTTCTTTTGAACTTTTCTTAATGTTTTATTTGCAAAATAAGCTGCCTTCTCATCATTTTCCTTGATTACGGATTCGAGATATTTCTTCTCTTTCTGTAATTCATAGAATCTGTCCTGTAATGGTTTTAATCTGCTAACAACAGTTTCACCTACTGCTAATTTGAAATCACCATATCCTTTTCCTTCAAATTCCTTTTCGACTTCTTCTATTGTCTTGTTGGTTATGCAGGAATAAATATTAATAAGATTCTGTATTCCCGGCTTGTCATCTGAATAACGGATATCCATATCAGAATCAGTAACTGCTCTCTTAAATTTACGGATAATTGTATCAGGATCATCCATAAGCAAAATACTGGCATTTGGATTTTCATCGGATTTTGACATTTTCTTTGTCGGATCCTGAAGGCTCATAATCTTAGCTGTTGACTTTCCAATATAAGCTTCCGGAATGGTAAACACATCACCGTAGATTCCGTTAAATCTGTTAGCAATATCTCTTGTAATCTCTAAGTGCTGTTTCTGGTCAACACCTACCGGAACAACATCTGCCTGATATAACAAAATATCTGCTGCCATAAGTGACGGATATGTAAATAAACCCGCATTAATGTTATCTGCATGCTTAGCTGCCTTATCCTTAAACTGAGTCATTCGGTTTAGTTCACCCATGTATGTGAAACAGTTAAGAATCCATGCAAGTTCTGCATGAGCTGAAACATGGGACTGAAAATAAATGCAGTTCTTTTCAGGATCAAGACCTGCGGCAACATATAATGTATATAAGTCCTTAGCTCTCTTTCTAAGTTCAGTCGGATTCTGCCTAACTGTTAAAGAATGTAAATCTGCTATGGCATAAAAACATTCATATTCATCTGCTAATTTAATCCAGTTATCCAACGCTCCAAGGTAATTTCCTAATGTAAGTGTACCTGTTGACTGCATTGCACTGTATAATACTTTCTTATCTCCTATCATTTTATCTCTCCTCTAACTTGTCTTTTTCTTTATAATAATATCACTAATTTAACAAAGTTTCATTATATCTTTTAAAATTATATTTTATAACTTAACTGCCCAACGCATTTTGGTGGACTTTGCTCTGGGATTCATATTACATTCCTCTCTTGAAGGTCTTATAACTTCATTTGCCACATCACTGTAAATTCCCGCTTTCTTTAACGCTTTAAAGGACTTCTTTACCAATCTGTCCTCCCCTGAATGGAATGTTAGTATGGCAACTCTTCCTCCGGGATTTAATGCATCAGGCAATTTTTCCAAAAAGTCATATAACACTTCAAATTCACTATTTACATCAATTCTAAGTGCCTGGAATGTTCTGGCACAACACTTCTTTATTTCGTCCTTACGTTCCTTTGCCGGCAAGAACTGAAGAGCTTTTTCTATTATCTCTCTTAACTGGGTTGTTGTTTCAATTTTTTCCCATCTCCGACTATCAATAACCGCCTTAGCCACCTCATACGCATATGGTTCATCAGAGTTTTCAATAAGCATCCCTTCTAACTCATCTAGCGAGATATCTGCAATACGCTGTGCCGCTGAAATTCCCTTTGTGGGATTTAACCTTAAATCAAGAGGGCCTTCATGCTTGTATGAAAATCCACGCTCCGGATTGTCTATTTGCATGGATGACACTCCCAAATCCGCTAAAACAAAATCAAAAGGACCGTGTTCCTTTGCCACCTGGTCTATATTTTTAAAATTAGTATTTATTGCAGTAAATATTTTCTCATCAAAACCTTTTTGTTCCAGTCTTTTCTTTGTTTTTTCTATTTCAATAGGGTCAATGTCAAGGCCATATATATGACCTTCACCTTCAAGACATTTTAGCATTTCCGTTGTATGCCCTCCGTATCCTAAAGTTGCATCCAATCCTTTCTGTCCCGGCCTGATTTGTAAAAAATCTATTATTTCCTTTACACAAATAGAAATATGCATACCCGCCGGTGTACTTCCCTTACTGATTACCTTTTCAATGGTATCTTTATATTTTTCAGGATTTAATTCCTTATATTTTTCTTCAAATTTTCTAGGATGAGTTCCCTTATAACGAACCCTTCTTTTATGAACTTTTGTTTCTTCATTATTAATATTGTTGTTCTGCATTTTCCTCTCCTGCATTTTTATCAGCTCTTTTATATTAACACATTTATTTATTATGTCACTGATTTTTTGCAAATTATTTGCTATATTGTAAATAAGTTGACCGTAAAGGCTTAATTAATATATAATTATTTAGACAATTAAAGTATTGTTTTGTCAAAATATTTTTGAATTATATAAGGAGATTTTTCATGGATAAAATTACAAGTTTTACAATAGACCACTTGAAACTTCTTCCGGGGCTTTATGTGTCCCGAAAGGATATTGCCGGAGACTGTGTTATAACTACTTTTGACATTAGAATGACACGACCTAATTATGAACCGGTTTTAAACACTGCGGAAGTTCACACCATTGAACATTTAGGTGCTACTTTTTTAAGAAATCATCCTGATTACGGAGATAAGGTGCTTTACTTTGGTCCTATGGGATGTAGAACAGGTTTTTATATGGTTTTAGCCGGAGATTACACATCTAAGGATATTCTTCCTTTAGTAAAGGAAATGTACTTATTTATGAAAGACTTTGAAGGTGACGTTCCCGGTGCCTGTGCAAAAGACTGTGGTAATTATCTGGATATGAATTTAAATATGGCAAAATATGTATGTAACAGATATTACAATGAAGTCCTTTGCAATATAACCAATGAACGTCTGGCATATCCGGAATAATTATTGCAAAATATTATCAAATTACTATATGAGTCTGCTGTGTTGAAAGCTATAAACATCAATGCAGCAGACTTTTCCGTAATATAATCATCGATGCTATGTTTATAATAATAATATGTTATTTTTAATAAAAACATTATTATAATTATTGTTATATTCCTTCTTTTTTTATATATTCACCGTATTTTCAGTGTTTTAATTAGTAAATATATTTTTATTTTTGTGGATTTTTGTCAAAAAACCATGAATATTTATTATCTTTTTAGTATTCATCATTATGTATATATTGTTTCTGTTTTTGCACTAGTTTTAAGTGCAGTTTGTGCAAAATCAGATTTTGTCTACTAAAAATTTGTCTAATTTTTAATTTTTTTAGATACATCTTCTTCCATATTTTCACGAAATTGATTTTTCCATATTGTGTAATTTATTTTTCAATATATAATTACTCTCTGGCACGATACCTAAAAATCAAATCGTTCCAGGAAAGGATTTAGAAAATGAGAAAAAAATTTAAGAAAGTAATGGCTTCGCTGTTGGCATTAACCCTTGCCATAACACCGATTGCCATTCCAAAAGAAGTTAAGGCTGAAAGTAATATGCCGTCAGCCGTGGATTTAAGCACCAGCCCGTATTTTCCGGAAATTGAAAATCAGGGGCGGGTTGGCTGTTGTGTAGCTATGTCTGAGGTATATTATCAGTTTACTTATGAAATGAATAAGTCAATGAATGTTCCTTCCACAAGAGATAATGTATTTTCTCCATACGCTATATACAATATGTTTGATACATATAATGGTATAGAAGGAATTGATGATTCTGAATGTTATGAAGTCCTACAAACATATGGGGTTCCATTATGGAAAGACACCAACTATGATTTTTCTACTGATAACTGTTATGCAGATAACGATGTATGGTCAAATCGTACTAACTATAGGGTTTCAAGTTATTCCTATGAAACAAATGCATCTTTTTTTAACTGTGCTGGTGCTGATGCTAAAATAAAAGAAATCAAAAAATTATTGACAAATGGAAAAATAGTGTCCTTTAGTTCTTATGCACGTAGTTGGAATTTAGGAACAATCACAGACAGCTCTAATGGTTCTTCAAATAAAGCATTAACCGGAGACCGCATTGTTTATGGTTTAGATGGACAACAAGGTCCACACCGTGTTACCTTTGTAGGTTATGACGACAACATTTGGTTTGATTCAAACTATAACGGCAAAGTTGACGATGGTGAAATGGGGGCTTTCAAATTTGCAAACTCATGGGGCAAAAGCTGGGCTAACGATGGTTATTGTTGGATGACTTATGACTCCATAAGAAAGGATTTTAATATGGTTGACAATATTAGCACCATTAATGTAGCACCTTATAATAGCGATTCTGATATTAAATTAGAAGTTGATGTGGATTCAGCCTGTCTTCATGATTCATTTTTAGAGCTTACTGCATATTCAAAGTATACAGAACAGAAATTTAAAGTTGATTTAGTTCCTTTTTATACATATAGTCAATCTGATCTGCGTAAATCTAAATCTCAGAAATTTTATTGTCGTGGTTTTATTACAGGTGAATCTAACGGAACCTTATCATATGATTTAGGTGTACTTATTCCGGAAATTAACCATAGCAATTTTAATGATTTTTATTATGAATTAACTGTAGTTGATTCCGGCAACGAGGAAGGATATACCTCTCTTAATAATGCTTACATTTATGATTATAACGAAAATAGAATGGTAGGAAATTTTCAGTGCACTAAAGAAGAACTATCTAATAATTCACAAGCTTTACCATTCATAAATTATTTATGTGATGGATATGACTTTAAAGTAACTGATTTAAAATACACAAATCACACAATTACTTCTGATGATAAAAATATTATCAGCACAGGTGATATTCTCAGTCTAACATCAACAGTGCAAAACGTAGGTTGTAGAAAAGCACCGGATAATACCAAATTAGGTGTTCTTTACACCATCACTGATGAAAATGGCAATAACGTTAATATTCCTAATGTATGGAGCGATAGTTATGTAAACAAATCAGGACTTGATGCACATAAAAGTGTTGAATTGACATCTAACGGTGGTGCAAACAATGGTAACGGAACATTTTCATTCTCTGAACCGGGAACATATAAAATTACTGCATGGGTAAATGACACAAATGATTTTCCTGATGAATTAGGTGGAAGATTCTCTTCAAACAATAAGTTTACAATCACTGTAACAGTTATTCCTAATACTCCTTTTGAAGTAGAATCATGGGATATATCAAATGCAAATCCTGCTGTAGGTGAACCTGTAACCATTACTGCCAATTTAAAGGAATCATCCGATTGTGAAATCAGTATATCTGCCGTTACAGCAGGTTATTATCAATATAAATCTTACGATTTTGCAGACGGAAATACTGCAACTATGACCTTTGATGATCCTGGAATATATTATCTCACGGCAAGAGTAAGAAGTAAAATCACCAAAATAGCTTTTTCTTACGCTTTAAGAATTAATGTCCAAGAAGCTCAGGAAACCACAATGGTAGAAGAAACCACAACGGTTCCTGAAACTACTACTGTTGAGGAAACTACTACTGTTGAGGAAACTACTACTGTTGAGGAAACAAAGCCTTTAACAGTTGGTAAGCTAACCAGTGACACACTGACAAATACGAATAATAAAGTTAAGATGAACGATACTATTAATTTTAAGGTTAATGATGTCAATAAATCTAATGTTGCCACAAAAATTATCACTTATAGTCCATGGGATAAATACCGTACTCCATTGGATGAAACAGATTTTGTTTCCGGTACATCTGTAGACCTAAAGGTAACCCAAACAGGTCAGTTATGCGCTTATGCAATCGTTAAAGATTTGGATTCAGGCAAAACTACCGAAGTAAAATTCGACGATGTATTTAAATGCTATGAAACTGTTGGTGGATATGATTTCACTGTAAAACAGCTTACATGCGAAAATTATACAACAGGAAAAAATACCATATATTATTCTGATGGCACAATGAATAATTTTTACTCTAACGATATACACGTAGGAGATAAAATCAAATTTGGAGCAACTGTTTATAATGTAGGTGATGTAACATCTGACAGTGGTAAAAAGCTTGGTGTTCAGTTCCAAATCAACGGAAATACCTCTGATATTACATGGTGTGACAGTTTCTATAACCCTAATGGTCTTTTACCGATTTCCGGAAGCAATAACGGTGTTTATCTCCTTGCCTGCGGTGGTTCTGTCAATAAGGAGGGTTATGTAACATTTTCACAGCCGGGAACTTACAACATTACCGCATGGGTAAACGATACTAACGACTATGCTTCAGAATACGGAGGCTATCAGGCTGACAATAATAAGGTTACCTTCAAAGTTGTAGTTAAATAAAATATACGTTTTCTTAAAACGTACCTAAAGTAAAAGAGTGATTACATATTGCATGTAACCACTCTTTTTATTGGCCCGGAATGCGGTTATACCGCCTCCGGGAATTATTACTTAAACAGTCAAATCAACTTTACGTTTTTTGAAGGGGGGCTTCTGCAACGTAATTAATCAACTAATACAAATTTCCAAAGCTGATTTGCCTGCTGATAGTAATCATACTGTTGAACATTAGCACCACTTGCCGTTGACCATCCTGAAACGTCAAGACACTTGTTGCTGTTTTTGTTTATTATGCTTGAATATCCATCTCCAACTTCCGTCAGCCACCACTGCTGATTTGACTGACTGTTTCCACAATCCCACATCTGTACATTAGCACCATTATTCTTTGACCATGCATCAACATCAAGTGCCTTACCATTTATTACACTTGTAATGGTGTAACTATAGTCACTGTTTTGATGAATGTACCACTTTTGTGCATTTGTTCCGTTGCTGTCCCATTGCTGAACATTAGCTCCATTATTTGTATTAGAACCTGAAACATCCAAAACTTTTCCACTATGTTTATTTATAATAGTATATTTTGCTTTTTCCACTTTAATTGATGAAGTAATATCATTAAAATCACTTCCTATCCAGCTTGTATCATTAGTAATAACCTTTGTTCTTCCGCTAAAATTATCATCTGCATACAAAGTTACCTTGTATCCAAAAGGAACTTTCAAAGATGACAAATCATCGTTTTTAAATCCCTTTGCCTGTAATGATGCCAGATTATAACTGCCTTCACCTAAGGATGCCACTCTTCCTCCGTAATTAATATCCTGATATATGTATATATTCCCTGATGATGAATTTACATTGGATGTGTTTCCTGAGGAACCTCCTGAACTTCCACCTGACTTATGAGTATATGTGTAAGCTTCGGTATCCCTTGTGTATCCTGATGTATTGCAGTACGTAAACCAATATTTTACATTGTCGCCTGAATTTAATCCGTTAATAGTATATGTAGCCTTGCTTCCTGACTGAGTCATTCTTACATTCTGCTGTCCTCCGCCATTTACGGAATAATGAATGTCTGTCCACTTTGAATCATTTACATATGCTGTTGCTGAATTAGAACCTGCATAATTCATTCCCATACCATTTGATGGTGTGGAAGTTGAACCTGAATTTCCTGATGAATTTCCACCTGAAGATGTGTTATTTCCATCCACATTATTAGATGATGAACTTGAATATGAAGGATTATCCTGATATACACGAACATAATCCACTTTCATTTCCTGCGGAAATGCGTTATTGTCAATGGAAAATCCCGGCCAGTTTCCTCCTACTGCCACATTTAATAACAGATAAAACGGTTTGTGAAATTCATCAGTATCTCCCGCATTGTTTTCAATATACATCTCGTAAATTTTATTTCCGTCTACAAACATTCGTATATACTGATTATCCCATTGTAAACCGTATGTATGATACTGGGTCCTGTCAAAGTTTCCTGATGACTTGCCATATTCTGCATGTCCGTTACAATTCCAGTGACATGTTCCATATGTTTTGCTTTCTGCGTTAATAGCCTCCATAATGTCTATCTCTCCACATGACGGCCACCCCACGCTTCCTATATTAGCTCCCAGCATCCAGAATGCCGGCCATATTCCCTGACTGGCAGGAAGTGCTATTCTTGCTTCAACATATCCGTATGTAAATGTAAATTTGCCATTGGTATTAAGTCTTGCAGATGTATAATTCATTCCGCCATAAGACTCTTTCTTGGCTCTGATATGCAATGCTCCCCCTGAAACATACGCATTGTCAGACCTGTTTGTATAATACTGCTGTTCATTGTTTCCCCATCCGCTAGAACCTGTTCCTATTTCATATCCCCATTTAGATGTATCAATAGATGCCCCGTTAAACTCATCGCTCCATACCATTTTAGATGACGTTGTAGGTGCTGCTGTTACATCTTTTGACATCTTAAGTGACGTAAATGTCATTGATGACACAATCATTGCCAGAGACAATACAGATGCTGCCGTTTTCTTTAACAACTGTTTTCTCATAAAAAAACTCCTTCCTTATATATTTTTAATTTTACGTTCCAATAAATCTACTTACAGTATAAAAAATTTAAATATATAAAAAAGGGGTTAATTTTATAAAAAAGTGGCTAGATTTTATTTTATTATGGTTAATTAATTATTTTTACATAAAAATCCATTTTTTAATCATTACCAATAACAATATGTGTAACGGATAAAATACATAAAAAACATATTTGCCCTTTCTACATCCTGCTTTTCCATTATACAAAGCTATCGGCAATATGCTTAATACTCCTGCCCATTGTATTCCATATCCAAACATTCCCATATTAAATACTACATTGGATGCAATTTTTCCTATGTGGTGTTTTCTGAAAACATAGAAGCATATGATTAAAAGAATTCCTGCGTAGGAATAAGATGTATTTAAAAAATATGCCGCCCCAAAACCCAGTGCCATAACTATCAATTCAGCTAAATAATTAAGTCGTAACACACCTACTTTGCTGACTAATTTTTCAGGGTATCTTATGGCAAAACCTGTTATTAAGTCAAGTGCCCATATAACCATAAATCCGAAAAACAAGGTGAACATAACATTTTGCTTTTCCAGATTAAAGAAGCTGCCATACATCATATCATATGGAACTTCTGATATCAGTGCAAATATTCCCAGCCTTGTAGCATAACTCATCCGGTTTTTAGTATGAAAATATCCCTCAACCAACACAAAACAGAATATAGGAAAACTTATTCTTCCCACAATTCTGAATGCCTCATACATGTTTCCATAATCTGTAAGTAAAATTACCGCAACGTGGTCAAAAATCATGGTCACCATTGCTATGATTTTCAATGTAAAGGTAGTAAGTCCCCACCTGTCAAGATTAAGGTATGCTCCAATACCCTTATTATCAAATTCCTTCAACTTATATCTCCCATTATTTATTCTCATCACCGGCAACTAACACGCTAATGCTTCTTCCCGGTGCCTCATACATTCTGTCAATATCACAGTCCTTTTTGTTTCCATCTGTGGAAAATTCAAGGTGCCATTTTTTCTTATTTCTGACAGACGGAACTCCAAACTCCTGATTTTCCCAATACATATTGTAAGCTATATATATATCCTGTTCTTCCCCTGCCTTGTCTAACAATGCGTATTTTCCGCAATACATAACTGAAAAATGTCTGTTAAAATGACTAAAGTCCGCATACCATGCCTTTGATCCATGATAAGACATATCCGGAAGACCGTAAGATTTATAATCCATTTGTCTTGTTTCCTGAGACAAATGAAGAACCTTATGCTTTTTCCTGAAAGCTATAATATTTTTTGTAAATTCCAGTATTTCCTTTGCCATGGCGTTGGTATTCCAGTTAGTCCATGATATTTCATTATCAAGACAATATGGATTGTTATTTCCCTTTTGGGAATTACACATTTCATCTCCTGCATACAGCATAGGGACTCCCTGACTTAAAAATACCAGACACAGGGCATTTTTTATCTGCCTTTTTCTCAAATCCATGATTTTCCGCTTTCTGGTATCACCTTCCGCGCCGCAATTCCAGCTGTAATTATACACTGCACCGTCCCTGTTATTTTCACCATTTGCCTCGTTATATTTTCTGTCATAAGAAACAGTATCGTACAATGTAAATGTATTATGGTTTGCCACATAATTTACCACTGCCACTCCCGGAGGATTAGCTTTTATCTTATATGCCATTGTGTTTAGCATATCCTCATCCCCCTTAATAAACCGCCTTGCGCAAACCATAAAGTCATCGTTAAAGTTGGCAATATTTCTGATTTCACTTTTTCTGCCATAAAAATCAGTATTATTTGAAAAACTATATGTGAAAATCTTAGTTGTACATAAAAGATTATCTGTTTCTACCATTCGCATAACTGCCTCTTCGCAGTTTGCATGTATTCCATCTATGTGATATTCCATAACCCAATAATGAAGACAGTCTAAAATAAGCTTAGGATTAGTTCCCTGAGGGAAGAAAAATTCCATGGAAATCTCTATTCCGTTTTTGTGAAGCTCCCTTACCAGATATTTAAACTCTTCCACCTCTCCTCCCGGAGTGTTAGTCCATGCAAAGGATGCCTTAGGTGCAAATGCATAACCGTCAGTATATCCCCAGTAATTAAGTACCGGCGACTCTATGGCAAACTGTCCCTTCATGGAAGTTGCGTTTTCTTTTTTTATTTCATTAAATTCATATGCCGGCATAAGCTCAATCATATTTATGCCTAACTCTTTTAAATATGGGATTTTCTCAACAATACCTAAATACGTTCCCTTGTGTTTTACCTTTGATGTGGCATGCTTTGTAAATCCTCTTACATGCATACGATATAAAATAGTTTCGTCAAAAGGAATATTCAAAGGTGCATCCTGCTGCCAGTCATAATCATCATTTATAATAATACCTTTTAGATTATCACACGCCTTCCCCCAATTCTTTTTTCCTGAAAGTGCCTTTGCATATTCATCAGTAACTATTTCTCCATCCACGGAAAAATTATAATAATATTTTGAATAATCAAGTCCAGACACACTCATGGCGTACACATTTCCTATGACCTGTGCGTTTTCAAAGGGAATACGTGCAACCTCCTCGTCTTTTCCTTTTTCATACAAAACTACCTGGCAATTGCTGCCATATTTAGCTGTAATTGCGAAATTCACCTCATCGCCTATTACCGTAACTCCCATAAGCAATGGATTTCCTCTGTATACTTTAATGTTTTCTAAAAGTTTATTATTCATGATGTCTCCCTTTCACGCCTTAAAACGAAATGATATGAAAATAATTATAACACATAAGTTATTAATTTCACTACCTATTTTATATGGGGATTAACGTTGCTTTAATGTAAAAAAACTGATATACTTTGATTTGCAATTAATTTAGTAAATAATATCAAATATATAAGCGAGGTTTTAAAATGATAAGTACAAGCAACATATCACTGCGTTTTGGCAAAAAGGCACTTTTTGAAGATGTTAATATTAAATTTGTGCCGGGACACTGTTACGGTCTTATCGGTGCCAACGGTGCCGGAAAGTCAACTTTTTTGAAAATTCTTACAGGTGAAATTGAGCCAACCAGTGGTGAAGTTATTATTACCCCGGGTGAGCGTCTTTCCTTCTTAAAGCAGGATCATTTCCAGTACGATGAATATACTGTTCTTGATACTGTTATTATGGGAAACCAGCGTCTTTATGACATTATGAAGGAAAAAGAAGCCATTTACATGAAGGAAGACTTTACTGACGAAGACGGTATCCGTGCTTCTGAGCTTGAAGGCGAGTTTGCTGAAATGAACGGCTGGGAAGCTGAGTCTGATGCAGCTACTCTTTTAAACGGACTTGGTGTTGACACTGAATACCATTACAGTCTTATGAAAGATTTAACCGGTTCACTAAAGGTTAAGGTTTTATTAGCTCAGGCTTTATTTGGAAATCCTGATATTTTGTTATTAGATGAGCCTACTAACCATTTGGATTTGGATGCCATTGCATGGCTTGAGGAATTTTTGATTAACTTTGATAATACTGTTATCGTAGTTTCTCATGACAGATATTTCCTTAACAAAGTATGTACTCAGATTGCAGACATTGACTACGCCAAGATTCAGTTATATGCCGGAAACTACGATTTCTGGTATGAATCAAGCCAGTTAATTGTTAAGCAGATGAAGGAAGCTAACAGAAAGAAAGAAGAAAAAATCAAGGAATTGCAGGAATTTATTCAGCGATTCAGTGCCAATGCTTCAAAGTCAAAACAGGCTACATCAAGAAAACGTGCATTGGAAAAAATTGAGTTGGATGAAATTAAACCTTCCAGCAGAAAATATCCATATATAGATTTCAGACCTGACAGGGAAATTGGAAATGAAGTTCTTACTGTGGAACATCTTTCAAAAACAATTGACGGTATTAAAGTATTAGATGACATTTCCTTTATAATCGGACGTGAAGACAAGGTTGCCTTTGTAGGTTCTAACGGTTTAGCCAAAACCACTCTATTCCGTATTCTTACAGGAGAGATTGAGCCTGACGAAGGAAGTTATAAATGGGGCATAACAACCAGCCAGTCCTACTTCCCTAAGGATAACACAAAGGATTTTGATTCAGATGATGTTATTGTTGACTGGCTTACACAGTATTCTGAAAACAAGGATGCCACATATGTCCGTGGATTCCTTGGAAGAATGTTATTTGCGGGAGATGACGGAATGAAGAAAGTCCGTGTTTTATCCGGTGGTGAAAAAGTCAGGGTAATGCTATCTAAGCTTATGATTAGCGGTGCTAATGTTTTAATTATTGACGAACCTACTGACCACCTTGACATGGAAAGTATCACTGCCCTTAACAACGGTTTAATTAAATTCCCGGGAGTTTTACTTTTCTCTTCAAGAGATCATCAGGTTGTTCAGACAACAGCAAACCGTATTATGGAAATTGTAAACGGCAAGTTAATTGATAAAATTACTACTTATGATGAATATCTTGAAAATGATGAAATGGCAAGAAAAAGAACTATTTACACAACAGAAGGAATGGACATTGATGATTAATGCCATTTAGGAGGCTTTATGAGACCAACTACCATAACTTACCCACCTAATGGTGTTAAACCCATAGGTGTAATGGAATTTGTGCATGGCATGTGTGAAACAAGGCAGCGCTATGCTGAAACAATGAAATATTTTAACAATAAAGGATTTATCTGTGCTATTTCCGACATCAGAGGCCACGGTGAAAATATTCTCACTAAAGAGGATTTAGGCTACTTTGGGGAGGAAGGATATAAAGGGCTTATTGATGATGTACATGAATTTACCATGTTTTTAAGAAGGGAATTTCCTCATTTGCCCCTTATTCTCATTGGTCACAGTATGGGTTCCCTTATTGTGCGTGCTTACTTGAAAAAGAACTCCCGTGAAGTTCAGGCAGTAGTTTTAAGCGGCTCTCCATCCTACAACAGATTTGTAGGGGTTGCTAAATATTTTACACGTTTTCTGGCTTTGTTTAGGGGTTGGCATTACAGAAGTCCCATGATTGAGAAACTGGTAAACGGTCCCTTTGAGAAGCCTTTTGAAAAAGAAGGAATTGTTAATTCATGGTTGTCCAGTGACAGATATGTTGTAGAGTTGTACAATAGTGATCCTATGTGTGGATACCCTTTCACGCTAAACGGTTATTATGCGTTGTTTAACTTAATGCAGACTGTTTACAGCAAAATGGGATGGACCAGCAAGAATCCTTCTCTTCCGGTTATGTTTGTATCTGGTAGTGAAGATCCCTGTAGAAAAAATGACTATTCTTTTAAGAAGGCAGTTACCCATTTTAAACGTTGCGGTTATCCTAACACTTACTACAAGCTGTATCAGGATATGAGGCATGAAGTTTTTAATGAAAAAGAAAAAGAACTGGTATATGAAGATATACTTAAGTTTTTAGAAATAAAGGCTGGAATAGAAGTAGAAGATGGAACCCTGTAGTCCCATCTTCTACTTTTTTTTTCACTTTTGCTGTCTCACCGTGTATGTTTTTATCCTACTCTCCCATAATAATTTTTCTCATATACTGCTTTTCTTTTTTTCCAATTATATAGCTGTTTATCATTGGAGTTTTAAAATCTATCAGTGGAATATTTCTCAGCTTACCTGATTCAATATATGATTTAGCCATATCCCAAGGCAAAAATGTATAATTTTCCTGTCCTAATAAAAAAGGAATGATTTTGGCACAGTCATCAATTTCCAAGGAAAACTGCTGATATTTTGGGAACAACCCTCTTATAAACTGACCTACATCCTGTAGTGCAAAGTTACACATAAGATATTTTTCATTAACTAATTCTTTCTGAGTTATTCCCTCTTTATATTTTTTATTATTATAATCCGTTACCAAAACCATGGTATCCTGTTTATACATTTCACAATAAAAGGCTGCCTTTTTAAGCGGTATATAGCTAAAAACTATATCTAATATATCATCCTGTAACAATTCCAATAAATTGTTAGATATTCCAATCATTATTTTTAGGGAATCCTTAGGGAATTTCCGTTGATGCTCTAATATTATTGAAGACAAATGTGCCTCATAAACAGAGTCTGAACACCCTATACGGATATGATTATCAAATTTGTGTATTGAACTTATTTCCGATAATGAATCATCTGTCAGCTTTATGACTTTTTCAGCATATAAAAGAAACTGCTCTCCCTCCATAGTTAGTTCCACTCTCCTGTTATTTCTTGAAAAAAGGGATATATTTAATTCCTTCTCTAACTCGTTAATCCTGTTGGTTACAGTAGATTGGGCGACAAATAGCTGATTTGCTGCTCTTGTATAATTTTTTACATTAGAAAGTACAATAAAAGTTTTCAATGATTCAATATCCATAATTTTCTCCTTCCTGTCAGCGGCATTTCATGGAAATCATGCTTAGAAATGAAGTTCGCTCATTTGTTTTCTTTGAGATTAATCAGTTTTTTCGATTATAACAATCTAAATAATTCACTTTACTTATAGTTTATCCTAAGCATATAATATTTTCAATACAAATATTATTTTTTGCCATTTTCAGGCATGGAAAGGATTTGCTTATGCAGGAAATTAATTTAAGCCATAAAACCAACTTATTAGAACAGGATCCTTACAGTTATCAATTACAGGATGTCGATTCACCGGAGCTTTTTCACGAGATGTTTCCCTATTCAGAGACTCCCAAAATAGCTTTTAACTATCGACACGTTCCGGCAAACATGCCTGATGATATATATATTACCGATACATCCTTTAGAGACGGTCAGCAATCAAGAGCGCCTTACACAACTGACCAGATGGTACATATTTTCAAACTTCTTCATAAATTAGGTGGAGATAATGGTATGATTCGTCAGACAGAGTTCTTTGTTTACTCAAAAAAAGACCGTCTGGCATTGGAAAAATGTATGGAGCTTGGATACAAATTCCCGGAAATTACTACCTGGATTCGCGCCAATAAAAAAGATTTTGATATGGTTAAGTCTATAGGAGTTAAAGAAACCGGGATTCTTGTAAGCTGTTCCGATTATCATATTTTTCATAAAATGGGGCTTACAAGAAAGCAGGCTTTAGACAAATACTTAGGCATTGTTAAGGAGTGCATTAATGCAGGACTTCGTCCAAGATGCCATTTTGAAGATATAACAAGGGCTGATTTTTACGGTTTCGTTGTTCCTTTTGCCAGCCAGCTCATGCAGATTTCCCAGGAATGTCACATTCCTATTAAGGTTCGTGCCTGTGATACATTAGGTCTTGGTGTTCCATATCCCGGTGTTGCTCTTCCAAGAAGCGTATCCGGCATTATTTACGGACTTCAGCATTACGCAGGAGTTCCCAGTGATATGATTGAATGGCATGGACACAATGATTTTTATAAAGGCGTTGTAAATGCCGCTACTGCCTGGATGTATGGTGCCAGTGCCGTAAACTGTTCACTTCTTGGCATTGGCGAACGTACCGGTAATGTTCCTTTGGAGGCAATGGTTTTTGAGTACGCATCCCTTCGCGGAACAATGAATGGAATGCATCCTGAAGTAATTACTGAAATTGCTGATTATATTAAAAATGAAACTGATTATGATTTGCCACCTATGACGCCTTTTGTTGGTGACAATTTCAATCTAACCCGTGCCGGAATCCATGCTGATGGCATGATGAAAAACCCTGAAATATATAATATTTTTGATACGGAATCTATATTAGACCGTCCACCTAAAGTTTCCGTAACTAACACATCCGGTGTTGCCGGCGTTGCTTTCTGGGTAAATCAATACAACAAAAAGCTGGGCTTACCTGCAGTTTCTAAAAATGATCCTGTTGTGGTTAAAATATATTCCTGGGTTTGTGAACAGTATGACCAGGGACGTATTACAATGATAAGCGACGAGGAGTTAGAGGAACAATATAAGAAATGTAGTCGCATTGAGTAATCAGGGGATTGGTATTAAATAGTTGATACAGGTGTTTGTGCCAAATAACTAACGCATGTAGTAATAGCTAATGTGGACATAAAAAGTACAGGTGAATTTTTTATACTAAACTTCACCTGTACTTTTTTACATCTTAATAATGTGGTAATTCCATGGGGGATGGTCATATTGAAATCACTCTTTTTTTCCTCATCTGTATCCCGCCTTTCCTGTTCTATTCAGTTTCGTTTCCCTCATCTAATAACTTTATTAATGCAGAAGGTTCACACACCTTAACAGAAGATTTCGCATAGTCTTTCATATTTCTGGTTACTATGCAATCCATTTCTGAACGAATTGCTGTTTCCACCATAATAGCATCTTCATAATCACCAATTTCAGAAGATATTGCTTTTCGGCAATCTAAAGAAGTAGTATCCAACAAATGAAATAAAGTAAACAGTTTACTCAAAATCTTTCGTGTTTCTGCATCGCTATGTGTTAAACGATGTGTCAGATAATAGATATCTGTAACTGACTTTGCAGTAATATAACCCTCAAATTGCTTATTTGCAGAATATATAAAGAGCTTTTGTGCTGCTTCAGCAAACGGGACACGAGACTGTAACGCATCGATGATAACACAAGTATCAACTAAAACTCTCATATTGTATTCAACCTTTCTTCCCGTGCTTCTTCCAGCGTCATATCATTTGGAAGAACACCAAACAATGACTTAGCAACATCTACTCTGTCCTGATATGGATTAGACAATTTTGCAACAACTTTTCCGTTACGGGTAATATAAATATCCTCTGTTTCTGCAAGCATAAGGTATTTACCAAGATTAGTTTTTAATTCAGTTGCAGTAATAGACATATCATCATCCCCTTTCTTAAAGAATAATTATTTATCGTCTAAAAAATAGAATCTCTCTTTTCAGTTATATTATACACAAATCGAACGATTTTATCAACAAAATCGTTCGATTTGTGCAAATTTTAATATTTACCAAACTTTGAGACTATCCTCCGCATCAATCCCTTCTTGAAAATGTATTATAAGCATTTCTTCCGGTCCCAACTGCCATTTTCATAATTTGTTATAAGTTGTTACCGGATTATATTTCCCTTATGAGGATTCGTAAACAAGGATAGAACAATATAACACGATACAAGATGTGACGGAGAGGACACCCGCGAAAACTTTAGTGTTTTCAAGGGTTTAACGAGATTTTTATAACACAATATAACAGTTATTAAATCCCTAAAAATACCCCAAGTGAGAATTCAAATTTTACAAGAATATTTGTTGTTTTTGTGATTTTCAATGCATTTTTCTCTTCTGAACCAACCTCAAATCTTATGAAACTCCTGAATTTACAAGAAATATATGTTATATTTTCAAATTTTATGTATTTTTTCTCTACACAAGCACTTTTCAAGCTCGTAATGTCAAAACATTTACATGAAATATTTGATATATTTTCAAATTTAATGTACTTTTCAATTTTTCACGCTCAATTATAATACCCCATAATATTCACAATCAATTCCACCGCAAAAATAAGCAGTTGGATTTCTCTATTGAAGCCATCCAACCGCCTATCTTTAAATTTCCGATATTTTATTTCTGATATTTTATTTCCAATATCTTATTTCTTCTACATCCTTACTAATATCCAGCCTGTTTTTCCAATATACACAGTCCTCTTTTCCTGCAATCGCTCCCCACACAACATAGTTATTCTTTAATAATTTCCAAGGATTCGCATGTTAATTGATTCTGCATTAATTCCGCTAAGGGCATTTATGGCACCTGCCTGTGTGGATTTTCCTTCAAACTCAACATAAAACCGATATTCCCATTTTTTCTCCGGAACAGGTCTTGACTCGATTCTTGTCATGTTAAGATCATTGTAAATAATGTGAGACAACATCTGATACAATGTACCACTTTCGTGAGGCATTTCAAAGCTAATACAAATAAGGTCAGCATTACGTCTCGCAATTTTATTCCTGCTGATAATTATAAACTTTGTTGTATTAGTTGCATTGAAGTTAATTCCTTTATGTAAAATATCAAGTCCGTATATTTTTGCTGCATTAGCACTGGCTATACAGCCTCTTGATTTGTCAGACTGCTCTGAAATATATCTGGCACTTATTGCAGTGTTAGCCAGATTAACCTTTCCCCAGCCATGTTCTTCGATAAATGCGTTACTTTGCATAAAAGCCTGGGGATGAGAATAAACATCCTTAATATCCTCAATTTTAGAACCTTTTATACCACAAAGACAATGCTCAATTTTAACATCAAAGGTATCCACAATATAATTATGAAATTCTACTAACAAGTCGTAAACATCCGTAACAATTCCTGCTGATGAATTTTCAAAAGGAAGCACGGCATAATCAGCCTTGCCATCTCTTACATATTTCATAGCCTCTCTGAAAGTCGACACGTTAACATAACTTGACTTATCACCAAAATATTCCGTAGCAGCCTGCTGGCTGTACGCTCCCGGTATTCCCTGATAAGCTACCGTAACATCTTCCTTTGGCAAATCATCCACAATATCAAAGCCAATATCGCTGTTTACCCCTTCTTCCGTAAGTAACTTATACTGCATTTTTCTGCTCATGGACATAATCTGCTCAAAAAGTTCTTCCACACCATGTCCGTAAAATTTATTACTTGCCTGAGCCTTTAAAGTTTTTAACTTATCTAACTCTCTCTTTCTGTCTAAAACCGGCTTTCCCGTGTGAAGCTTATATGCTGCCACATCCTTACATATATCCATTCTTTTCTCAAAAAGCCTTATAATCTGTTCATCAATAATGTCTATCTCTTTTCTGCTGTCCTGTAAATCTCTCATTTTGTTCCTTTCATAATGAAAAATATTTCTTAACGTAATCTATCTTTGAACTTTTTATACCAATCAGAACACTTAACTATCCCGGCTAATCATTCTGCTGCCTAAAACTACATCCGCCACATCCACTACACTTATTTTGTGGCTGTAAATCCTCTAACAATTGTGAAACCGTCTTGTTAAAAATCGGATGAACGGCATATGGCGCTATCTGATTTAAAGGTTCTAACACAAATAATCTCTTATGCATCTCAATATGTGGAATTTTCAAATCCGGTAAATTAACAATTTCATTATCAAACAAAATAATATCAATATCAAGAGTTCTTGGTCCCCAATGAATCTCCCTTGTTCTTCCGGCTTCTAACTCAATTATATTAACCTTCTTCAACAATTCTTTCGGAGAGTACAATGTCTCAATTTCTACACATCCATTTAAGAAATTATCCTGCTCCACCGGTCCATATGGCTCTGTTTCAATAAACTTTGATACTATGCTGACCCTACAGTTTTCATCATCATAAAGACCTTCTATTGCCTGATTAAGGTATTCTTCCTTATCTCCCATATTAGAGCCAATGCTTAAATATGCTCTGCTCCACTTTCTTCTGACTGTAACAGCCACATTGCCAAAAGGCAGCTTTATAGGTGCATTAGGCTTATTTATGGTAAGCTCTACTTCCTTAATCTTAGGAAATTCCTTTAAAAGCCCTCCTGCTGTCTGTTCTGCAACAGCTTCAATTAAATCAAATCTGTTTTCCGTCATAAACTTATTAATAAACTTACATGCCTTAGAGTAATTTACTGTTTCCTCCAAATCATCACTCATTCCGGGAGTTCTTACATCAGTAAACAAATCCGCATCCACATAAAACTTCTGTCCGTTTATTTTTTCTTCTTCATTACAGCCATGGTAGGCAAATACCTCTAACTGTCTGATTTTTATACAATCCATATTATATCCTTTATTTTACATTTTTTATGGCTTTTGCCATCATAAGAGCCTGATAATTTTCCTTAACATCATGAACCCTGAAAATGGTGCATCCTCTTTCATAACCCATAACTGTTGTGGCTACTGTTCCTGCCATTCTGTCATCTCTGTCCACATCAAGGGTAAGCCCTATAACCGATTTTCTTGAAGTTCCAAGGAGCACCGGAAGTCCCAGTTCCTTTAAACGGTTAACTTCATTAATAATCATAAGATTCTGGGTATAATCCTTTCCAAATCCAACTCCCGGATCAAGCACTATCTGTGAATCTTCTACCCCGGCCTTGTGGGCAATTTCCAAAGACTCTCTTAAATCATTTAAAACATCTTCCACAAAGTTATTATAATTTGTATTATCTCTATTATGCATTACACAGGCTGCCACCTTAGTTTCCGCAACAAGGTCAGCCATATCCTTTTTGCCCCATTTAAAGCCCCAGACATCATTTATCATATCTGCTCCTGCTTTAATTCCTTCCCGTGCCACTCCTGTTTTGTATGTGTCAAGGGAAACAGCCACATCAAATCTTTCCTTTACAGCCTCTATTACAGGCACAACTCTACTTATTTCTTCTTCATCACTTATAAGAGTGTAGCCCGGTCTTGTGGACTCTCCCCCTATATCAATTATTTTTGCCCCATCATCAATCATCTGCCGGGTATGCTCTAAAGCCTTGTCCAAGCTGTTCCATTTTCCACCATCAGAAAATGAATCCGGTGTTATATTTAAAATTCCCATTATTACCGGCTCTTTATCTAAATCAAATTCATATTTTCCTATTTTCATTGTTCACGTCTCTCCTATTTATTTATCAGTAAAGTAACATCTCTTCTTAAGGCATCATCCTCTTTGAATTTTCCTTTTAATGCAAAGCTGACAGTTTTGCTTCCGGGCTTTTTTATGCCTCGTGCAGACATACACATATGTTCTGCCTCAACCATAACATAAACACCTTTTGCCTCTAAATATTCCTCTAATGCCTCTGCAATCTGTTCCGTCATCTGCTCCTGTATCTGAAGTCGCCTTGCGTAAACTTCCACTGTTCTTGCCAGTTTACTTATTCCCACAACTTTTCCGTTAGGAATATAAGCAATATGCACTTTACCATAAAAAGGCATCAGGTGATGTTCACAGGTAGAGTAGAATGTAATATTTTTCTCTATAACAACATTTTCGTTGTCACAGGAAAATGTTCTGGACAAATGCTCTGCCGGAGTTTTGCCCATTCCGGTGCATAACTCTTCATACATTCTTGCCACTCTCTCCGGAGTATCCTTTAACCCCTCTCTGTCAGCATCTTCACCGATACCTTCTAAAAATAGTCTGACTGCTTCTTCAATTTTTTTCTTATCAAACATGTCAATCTCTCCTTCCGGCTTTAACTGTTTGTTTTAGCTTTAATATATTTCTTTAGTGCCCTGCGTAAATCCTTTAAATACGATAATGAACCAAAGGCAATAATTAAATCACAGTTATTAACATTAACTGAATTTATTGACATTTTAACTGCCTCATCCATTCCTTTTGCGCAAATAACATTACTGTTATATGGTCTTATGGTGTCTGCCAATATTTCTCCATTAAGAGCCCGTTCATTATCAGGTGTTACGGTAATAATCATTTCCCCTCTGCCTGCTATCATTTCCGCCTCTTTTTTAAAGTCCTTATCGGCCAACACTCCCATTATAAAGGTAATTTTCTTATTTGTAAAATACAAATCTATAGAATCCCTTAATTCTTTTATTGCTCCGGGATTATGGGCACCATCAATAATAAATAAAGGTGAATCATTTATAACTTCCATTCTTCCCGGCCAATTGGCATTTAAAAGTCCTTTTTCTATGTTTTCTTCAACCTTAAATCCACGATTTTCCAGCGCCAAAGCTGCTTCTATGGCTGTAATTGAATTTTTAACCTGATATGTTCCGGGCATTTTTAATTCTATTTTATAGATTTTCCCGTTAGATGCCTTATATTCATATAAGGTTAAAAATCCTTCAGCCTTTATACCATACGCATTTTGACACAATATGAAAGGAGCCTTTTTTAATTCTGCTATTTTCTTTATGGATTCTACAGCCTCATCAGTCTGATTCGAAACAATCACCGGACAGTTGTCCTTAATTATTCCCGCTTTTACCCTTGCAATTTCACCTATTGTACTGCCTAAAAATTTTGTATGGTCAAGGCTTATAGTTGTAATAACACTACACAGTACCTTTTTAAACACATTTGTGGCGTCTCCTTCTCCTCCCATTCCACATTCTACCAGCACTACATCACATTTTTTCCGCTTAAAATATTCAAACGCCATGGCTGTTTCTATTTCAAAAGGAGTTGGGTGCGGCAATGATTCCTTAACCATTTCATTGCATTTTGATTTTATATAGGTTAAAATATCCGCCACCTCTTCCTCACTTATATAGGTATTATCCGTTCTTATTATTTCCCTATACTCAAAAACTGCCGGTGAGGAATATCTTCCTGTTTTGTATCCTGACTCCATTAAAATGCTTTGCAAAAATGCCGAGGTTGAACCCTTTCCATTGGTTCCTGCCACATGAATCACCTTTAGTTCATCCTGAGGATTTCCCATTTTAGCAAGAAGTGTTTTTATGGTATCAAGTCCTAACGCACTTCCATATTTTTTTATTGCTTCCATATATTCCATTGATTCATTATAATTCATATGACCTCTCCTAAAGCCTGTTTTTTACACAAAAATATTGTCGCATTCATCTGAACATCTGATAAATACGACAATATTTTAATTATTCATCATATACATTTTTTTCGCTTAAAAATCTTGTTGCTACATAACCGGTTTTTCCGTTATATTTAATTCTTGTCCAGTCGCCTTCATTGCTTAAAACCTCAACCTTTTCACCTTTTTCAATAGTAGTAACTACGTTATCTGATGAATCGGTGCTTGCCTCACTTCTTAAATTTACACCATCATTAGTATACATTGATGTAGATGCTGAAGCGTTGTCACCTGTTGTAGCACTTTCACTTTGATTTTCAGTCTTTGTAGTCTCCACGGCTTTGACTGTTGTTTCCGCTGCTGCATTTTTCTTATTGGTTGTTTCCTCAACTGTTGTAGTTTCAACTACAGTAGTAACCTCAACAGTAGTAACCTCAACGGTAGTAGCCTCTGCTGTTGTTTCCTTTGCTGACTTGTTGCTCTTTTTTGAAGAACATGAAACACCGATAATAATAATCAGTATAAGAAGTATCACTACACCTGCAATTCCTGCTAATGTCATATTTCTCTTCTTTATCTGCTCTGCTCTTTTTATCTCTGCGTTTCTTCGTCTGTTTTCTACGATTCTCTTTATTTCTTCATCTCTTGTTTCTGGCATAAAATATCACCTTCTACTGTAAATTTTCTTCTTCCTCTATAATCTCGTCATATTCTCCGGACTCAACTAATGCATCAAAAGCATCTGAAGCTAAATAAAATTCTGCTTCTGTTTCAATGTTATCAAGTCCCGGTTCACCATCTTCATCTTCATAATATCTGTAAAGATATACTTCTCCCTCTTCATTTTCAGGTCCTTCTGTAGGAAGCAATGCGATGTAATCCTGTCCGTTTTCTGCTTCAAAGATACTTACCACAAGGCAATCTACTTCTGTATCATCATCTAATGTAAGAGTTACAAATAAATCCTCATCTTCTTCAAACTGATTATTATTTCCCATATCATCCTCTTTCTGCGTAAACACGCCATATATTTTAACGGATATTCTTCTATGCAAAAAATATCAAAGGAATTTCCTATTCCCATATTCATTACTACTTTATCAGAATAAAACACAAAATGCAACAAAACAAGGACTTTTCACGAAAAGTTAACATATGATTTCATTAGCAAACATGGACATTTCCACATCACACCCTAAGCTTTGTGCCACACCATAAACACACAGTTCTTCTATTGCTCTGGTTATTGCCACATAAAAAACTCTTCTTTCTTCTTCATAATCCCTTTCCCTTACCGCCTTTGAGGTAGGCACAACTCCCTGATTTGCATCTAATATAAACACGATTTTAAATTCCAGTCCCTTAGAACCATGCATTGTTATTATATTTATCCCTTCTTTATCTTTCTGTGACCTGTTATTTTTTTCATTTTCTATTGACCATATCCACTCCTTTAAGGTATTGTATTTTAATGCTTCATTGTAAATATCATCCATTTGTTTAATCAGAGCTTCTCTTTTCATATTATGGTCAATAGCGTATTTTCTCAAATAATTTTCATAGCCTACTCCGTGTTTAATATATGTTATAGCCCCGGAAGGATTTAGCTTTCTTACCATGTCAAAATGGAATTTTAATTTTTCTATATTATCTGTTATTTCTTTACTTTCCTGATATATTTTCCTTAATTCTTCAAAATCTATACTATTTTCCCCTATCACCGCTAAATTTATGTATCTTTGTGGTTTATTAACTATTTTTATAAAACTGTCATTGTCTCTCAGAGGCATTTTATCATAGGTTATGGCTGCTTTTATGTAATTAATTATATCTTCTGCCACCATTCCCCTATAAATGCTTTTTTCCCCTTTTTTACTTTTTGAATCTATGCTTACGTTTTTTAGAAAATCGGATATTTCCGGAATCTGGCTGTTATTCCTTACTAAAATTGCAATATCTGACGGCTTAACTCCCTTCTCCAAATATTTCTTTATTTTCTTTGCCACATACAATAATTCCTGATTCTTATTTTTAAATTGTCTGACATCTACCTCTTTTCCTCCCTTTGTATTAGGTATTATATTTTTCTCATATCTGTTTTTATTATTTTTTATTAAGTTTTCTGATGCAGCTACAATAGTTTCCCCGGAGCGGTAATTAATATTCATGATTATAGTTTCTCCATTTTCATAATCCTTTGTAAACTGCCCCATTATTTCAGGGCACGCCCCTCTAAATCCATATATGGACTGGTCATCATCCCCCACTATAAAAATATTGTTATCAGGGCATGCTAACATCTTCACTGTTTTATATTGAATAGTATTAATATCCTGAAATTCATCAATTAAAATATACCTATATACATTCTGCCATTGTTTCAAAATATCAGGTCTTTTAACAAACAATTCATGACACCTTAAAAGGATATCATCAAAGTCAATTTTCTTTTCCTTTGACAATGTTTTCTCATACTCCCTGTACACAAGCAAAAATTCCTCTTTTTTGCAGCATTTTGATTCATAATCAATCAAATCAACCATATTGCCTTTAATATTTCCTATTTCGCCGATTATGCCTTGTATAAGTTCCTGTGTGTTATCTGATTCTATATGTTTTCTAAGAACGATTTCCCTTAAAATGTCATATTTTGTTCTTTCTGTTACGATACAGTTTCCCTTATATCCCAATGACATTCTAAGTATCTTAAAAAATATCCCATGAAATGTGCCAAAAGTCACCGGATATGTCCTATGCCCTTCCGCCATAAGTTCTGTGAACTTCTTTTCCATATGAACAGCCGCCGCCTTAGTAAAAGTAACTACCATTATACTCTCAGGTGCAACTCCTTTGTTTATTAGATTCTTTATTCTATGGGTAATAACTGTTGTCTTTCCTGAACCCGGCCCTGCCAATACCATAGCTGGACCTTTAAAAAAATTAATAGCCTGTTGTTGTGATTTATTAAACATGTATTCCTTTCCGTACTCTATCTCCATTAGCAGTATATCATTATTATGTTGTTTTGTAAATATTATAAGATGTTTTGTAGTGAATTTGCTGTTATGATGTTATGCTGTTTTTGTAATTGTTTGTTGTTAATAGAGGCATTTGTTGCAGAAATTGATGTATTAAAGTTTTTTGAAATTGGCTTTAGGCAATTATTGCCAGCACCACGTAGTTGGGTTGGCAGTTGTGTCTGGGGGATGGCACTTGGGCGGATGAAACACATGATATTTGTTTTTCAACTGCCCCTTTTTCACTAAATTCACTTAAAAAACTTGTGAAATGCCATTTGACCTCTTCTTTTCCAACTTCCAATGGTACTTTTGTTGTTGCAATCAATTGTTTCTCCTGTATAGGTACCATTGAATTTTGTCAATTTCAATTCTCAACTGTATATTGCCATTATATATCAAAAATTTCATAGAATTTTAACTTTACGAAAAGTCATATTTACAGTATCAATTTTCTGTAAGTTTTCTCCCTGCATACTTCTAACCTATGAATTGATTTATTTTACAAGAAATTTTTGTTTAATTGTATTATTTACTGTATATATCCGCCCCAGAAGGTGCTTGCACCGCCTCCATCGCTTTTTGTGAGGAAAATATAGCACCTATCTTCAATGTTTGTCATCTCCACCACGAATTTTTTTATAAAGGATTACCCTCTTGCTTGACAAAGAGCCAAAAAAATGGACACCACTTACATGGTATCCATTTCTATATTTTATAACTTATACTTTATAACTTATATTTCACCCATAATTTCTACTGTGCTGCCTGGGCATTTTCTAACAGTTCGATGCCTTTTTTGATTCTCTTTATGGATTCATCTTTTCCTATAACTTCCATTATTTCGAAAGCACCGGCAGGTGTCATCTGCTTACCTGAAACTGCTGTTCTAAGAGGCCATAATGCCTGTCCGTTTTTGCAACCTTTCTTTCCAATGTATTCAAATACAAGTTCATGAAGTCCATCTACTGAATAATCATCCGTTTTCTCTAATGATGGCAAAAGTTCCTTAAGAACTTCTAATGAATTGTCAGTGTTTGTTTTCATTTTCTTGTGAGTATACATATCAGCACTGTACTCAGGAAGTTCCTCAAAGAAATCTACCATAGCACCAATCTCAGGAAATACTTCAATTCTTGTTTTTACCATATCAAGTATTTTCTTAAGATCCAAATCTTTTTTAATAGCTTCCTTAATGTAAGGCATTGCTATTTCATAGAATGTGTCGTTATCCATTGCCTTAATGTATTCTCCATTCATCCATTTAAGTTTCTGAATATCAAAAACTGAAGGACTTTTGTTTACTTTATGGTAGTCAAATGCTTCTATTAATTCATCAAGAGAAAAAATTTCTCTGTTATCTTCCGGACTCCATCCAAGAAGAGCAATGTAGTTGACAATTGCCTCAGGTAAAAATCCCTGCTCCACCAAATCTTCATATGATGAATGACCTGAACGCTTGCTTAACTTCTTGTGTTCCTCATCTGTAATAAGTGGTAAATGCACATATTTTGGTGATTTCCAGCCAAACGCCTCATACAATCTCTGGTACTTCGGTGAAGATGAAATATACTCATTTCCTCTTACAACATGAGTAATTTCCTGCAAATGGTCGTCAATAACATTTGCAAAATTGTATGTTGGATATCCGTCTGATTTAATAAGAATCATATCATCTAATTCTTTATTTTCAACGGTAATTTCACCATATAATTCATCATAAAAAGTTGTTGTGCCTTCTGTAGGCATATTAATTCTTATAACATATGGCTTTCCTGCGTCAAGATTTGCCTGAATCTCCTCCTTTGAAAGGTGAAGGCAATGCTTGTCATAAACTGTTATTTCCTTTCCATCCTCTCCAACGGAAGTTTTAAGTTCAGCTAATCTTTCCTTATCACAGAAACAATAGTAGGCATTTCCTGATTCAATAAGCTGTTTTGCATATTTCATATAAAGACCTGATGCCTGACGTTCACTTTGAACATATGGGCCAAATCCCTTATCCTTATCAGGACCTTCATCATGAATAAGACCTGTCTGTTCCAAAGTTCTGTAAATAATATCTACAGCTCCCTCAACATATCTTTCACGGTCTGTATCTTCTATTCTCAAAATAAAATCTCCGCCCTCATGCTTTGCAATCAGGAATTCATAAAGTGCCGTTCTTAAATTTCCAACATGCATCCTACCTGTAGGGCTTGGAGCAAACCTTGTTCTAACCTTTCCCATATTCTCTCTCCTGTTCTTTACTAATAAAAAGAGTATCCTGAGATACTCTTTAGTGATTCTTATTTAAGTTCCTCGAAATACTTTACAGCTTCCTTAATAGAAACCTTAAATTTGTCATCAGATGAATTGTCAAACAGGAATATATTCTTTATACCTGTTGGAACTGAAAAATCTAATTTCTTAACATATTCATCCCAGTTTTCTAACTTCCATGTATCTCTGTCGGAATTTCTTGCAATCATTCTCTGTCTGCATACTTCAACGTCACACTGTACCCATACAACTATAAGTTCAGCACCTTTCTTTTCCAAAAGCTGACGTCTGAGATTCTCCATATATCCCGGAGTTCTGACCTCTCTTGTGTAAGGTGCATTAATAAATACAGTATCATTATATTCTAATGCTTCCATTGCAATTTCCATAATGCAATCATATTCATAATCTCTTATTTCTGCTTCAAAGAAATCTGAGCTTCTGTTATATTCCTGATTTGCCACAACAAATATCTGCTTTGATAAAACGATTAATGAGTCTTTATCAAGATATACACAGTTTGGTATAGCCTTTGCCAGTTTCTTCGTTACAAATGTTTTTCCACAAGCAGGTGGAGATGTTACTAAAATCAATTTCTTCATAATATTACAACCTCTTCTATATATAATAAAATCATTACAATTTAACCCAATTTCCTTTCATAATACCACCAAATACGCTTCTTAGTCAACACTATAAACTACAAAAAATGACAAAAAACATAACTCTTTTATTTATAAAGATAATTATTACTTTTTCATATATTCTATTATAATAATTATTACAAAAAATAATACATTAGAAGACTGTAAGATATATTAAAAATTCTCACATATAGCTATAAAAACAGGAATGGCTTCTTAGAGATTCCTCCAAGAAGCCACAAAATTGAAAGGGTTTAGATTATTATGTTACCTAAAAATCTAATACCCTTATAGTATAATAATTAAAAACGTTTTTTGCAATAATGACGAACTATTTTTTTATCTTTTGTAATTATTGCACAAATAATCTCTTATTATTGTAAAAAAAGAAAACAATATTCATATATTTTGTACAAATGAACATTCGTTTCCCCCTTTTAAAATTTTGCTTTTTTAGTCAAAACTAATAAAAATCCTTTTATTACCTTTAGCTATATAACTGACCGTTATTTTCCTGTTCATTTCCTGCAAGCTTAATGTTACTGTCATCCATTTTCACCTTTGGAATAACTATAGGTGGAAGTCCTGCATTAACCATAATTGTAGTTATAAGAGTTCTTACATTAGGATATATTTCATCATATGCCTTTTTATGTATTTCCTTCTTATCCATTCCCGGCTCACAATCTAAGAATGCAGTAGCACTAATTTTAAAATTGAAATCCATTGGTGCTGTTTTTTCCATCATGTCAATAGTCAGATTTGCTGCGCAATGAAGATTGTCATTAGTGTATTTAACATTAAATGATGCTCTCTGCTCAATATCTAACTTCACCTGTCCTTCCAATTTATTTGTAAGGTCAATTTCTTCTACCTTCATTCCTTTAAATATTAATTCACCCATTTTTAACCTCCTGTCCGATTCTTTCGTAGCATATTGTCTGCTAACTGTAACTATTACATTCTATCATAAAAAGAACTCCCTAAAAAGAGAGTTCTTTAACAAATTTATATTTTTTGCTATTTCTTAGTATCTACATACAGTTCGATCATCTTAGCGGCAGTGTCAAAGTCAACCTTTCCTGTATTTATGCATATGTCATATCCTCTTGAATCTCCCCACTTGTTCTCACAGTAGAAATTGTGATATACCTTACGCATCTTGTCAACTTTCTTCATTTTATTTTCTGCCTGCTTTGCATCTACATTTTCCCGCTCCATAACTCTTTTAATCTTGCTTTCCTTATCACCGGTAATAAATACCGTTACAAGGTTAGGATTATCTGCTAAAATTTCATCAGCACATCTTCCGACTACCACAAAAGATTCCTTTTCCTCATCAGCTTTTTTCTTTAAAAATCCAAACTGCTTAATGGCAATCTGCTGTTCAAGGGAAATGGTGCTTCCTGTAATAGGCATTGGCATAAAAGAAATGCTAATTGGCCGTTCATCAAATTTTTCCAGCATCTCTTTGCTAAAATGTCCATCCTTTGCAATTTCATCTAAGAGTTCTTTGTTATACAACGGTATGTTGTAATGCTCAGCCAATTTCTTTGCAATAACATGACCACCACTTCCGAATTCACGTCCTAAAGCTATAATTATCTGTTTCATAATGCCGTCCTCCTGTCTCAATTTTGTTACCTTTATTATACCACAAACTGCAATAAAATCACAGTAAAATCAGTGTGTATTTAACTTTAATTTTAAAAGAAAAAAGGATAGAATTACGAAAATCCTATCCTCTTTATATCTTATTTTAATCTAAAAATTTATAGCTTCCTTTAACGATTGCCTTATCAAATACAATGTACATTGCAGGTAATATGCAGATTACGCAAAGCATACTTACAATAGCACCTCTTGCCATAAGAAGACAAAGGGAACTAATCATATCTATACTTGAATATACACCTACACCAAATGTTGCTCCAAAGAATGTAAATGCACTTACCATAACTGATTTCATTGTAGCCTTAAGAGCATCGCCTGCTGCTGCCTTTTTATCTTTTCCACTAGATCTTTCCAGTTTGTATCTGTTAGTCATTAATATTGCATAGTCAACTGTAGCACCTAACTGAATGGTTCCAATAACAATAGATGCAATAAACGGCAACGTCGTATTAGTATAGAACGGTATACCCATATTAATGAATATAGCAAATTCAATAACTGCAACAAGTATTATAGGAAGTGAAATTGACTTAAATACTAAAGCAATGATTATGAAAATCAGGAAAATTGAAACAAAACTTACTGTTGCAAAGTCTTTGTTTGTTATTTTAATAAGGTCTCTTGTACAAGCTGCCTCACCTACTAACATTCCGTTTTTATCATATTTCTTTATAATTTTTTCAATTTCATTACACTGGTTGTTAGCTTCATCTGAACCTGTTTTGTATGCGGACATGAATATAAGCATCTCATGTTCATCGCTTTCTAACTCTTTTGTTAAATCCTTAGGAATAAATGATTCCGGAACAGAACCGTCTAAAACGCTTTCCTTTCCTAATGCCATTTGTACTCCATCAACCTTCTTAACTTCGTCAAGCATAGCTGATACATCTTTTGACTTTACATCTGAATCTAACAAAATAATGTTCGCAGAACCTAAATCATATTCCTTTGCAATCTTATTCTGGGCAACAACGCTCTCTAAAGAATCCGGAAGACTTAATGTTAAATCGTAGTATACCTTTGTGTTGGCCTGACCATAAATTGCAGGTACTAACAAAATAACAAATACTGCAATGAAAATTTTATAATGTTTTGCAATCCATCTAGGTACCTTATCAAAATCAGGTAAAAGATGTCTGTGTTTTGTCTTCTCAATTGCCTTGTGGAATACAAGGATAAATGCTGGAAGAATTGTTACACATGATATAACACCTAATACAACACCCTTTGCCATTACCACACCAAGGTCTAAACCTAAGCTGAAACTCATAAAGCAAAGTGCTATAAATCCTGCCACTGTTGTTATGGAACTACCTACAACTGAGGATATTGTAGCCCTAATGGCATCTGCCATGGCCTCATATTTATCACCATTTGTCTTTTCCATATGTTCCTCAAAGCTGTGCCATAGGAAAATGGAGTAGTCCATTGTAACACCTAACTGAAGTACCGCCGCTAATGCCTTTGTTATGTAGGATATTTCTCCCATAACAAAATTGCTTCCTAAGTTATAGACTATAGCCATACCAATACTCAAAAGGAAGAATACCGGTATCATAAATGAATCCATAAGTAATGATAAAAGAATGATAGATATTACAACTGCAACACAAACATAAATCGGTGTTTCCTGTTCAGCCAAATCCTTTGTATCTGTTACTATTGCAGAAATACCACTTATTAAGCATTGGTGCTTTGTAACCTTTCTGATTTCATTTATGGCTTTCATTGTTCCGTCACCGGAACTTGTATCATCAAATATTACCAGCATAATTGTTGATGTATCTTTGTTAAATGCATCATATACTTTGCTAGGAAGCATTGACTTTGGCATTCCCAAATCAACAAATGAATCATACCATAATACCTTACTTACATGGTCAACCTTTTCCATTTTTTCTTTAAGTACAGATACGTCACTGTCGCTCATTTTGTCAACCATAACAATTCCAAATGCACCGGAATTAAATTCATCCATCAGGATGTCCTGACCTGTCATTGTATCAATTCCATCAGGAAGATAATATAAAAGGTCGTAATTTACTCTTGTATTGAAGTAGCCGATTGCCGATGGTATCAGTAAAAGAACTGCAATAATCAATATGGCATATCTGGCTTTAACAACAAATTGTGAAAACTTCTTCATAAAATATCAGCTCCTTTACTTTTCAGATTTAATTTCTGCTGTTTTGAAGATAAACTTAACATCTCCACTCATGTCACTGTTAATTCCTGAGAATGAATTATACTTCTTTCCTGCGTTTAAAACATCTTCGATTTTGTTTACTGCATCCTTAGTATCTTCTCCGAATATTTCAGTAATCTTGCTGATACCTTCTTTATTTAATTTAATTGTTCCATCCTTTAAGTCCTTAGTACCGTTTGCTAATGTAACAATACCATTATCAAGAGTCTTTGTTCCGGCTGCTAATGTTTTAGCACCATCACTAATCTGTGATGCACCTGAATTTACAGTTCCGATACCACTCTTAATCTGTGGGCTTGCAGCGCCAATCTTGCTCTTAAGTTCACCTGTTCCTAATTTAAGGTCAGCTGTTCCTTTGGCTAAAGTTGCTGCTCCTGTGTTTAACTGCTTAATTCCTGAATATAACTTTGTAACTCCACTGCTAAGGGATGTTGTTCCTGCTTCAAGGGAATCCATTCCTGCAAGTAACTTCTGAATATCTGCTGCACTTGCACTGATTTGTGCTTCAAATGTACTCTTTACACTTTCAAGAGTCTGAACACTGTAATAAGCCTGAAGTAATGTATAATATGTGTTTACATCAAGACCTTTAGCTGTAAGAACCGTATTTAAATCCATGCCTTTAGTAACAGCTCCATTTATACCTTCAACAATCTGATTTAAAACCTTTTCACTGGAAATCAATCCGCCTGTTGCTGCATTTAACTTAGCAATTATTCCATCTATCTGTGTCTGAATAGATGATGGTGTTCCCTGTAATGTCTGCGCTAACTGCTTAACACCTGCATTTGCTTCTTTTGCACCTTTATTTAATGCCTTTGCTCCATTGTTAAGTCCCTGGGATTTCTTTGTATCCTCAAATGCTGCCTTGGCAGTTGCTAAACCTGATGATAAATCTTTTGCACCTTTGTTAAGTTTGCCTGCTCCATCATCAGCTGATGCAAGAGCTTCTAAAAGTGACTGATTAAATATTGAATACTTTCCTAATAACTCTTTTGTTCCATCTGATAATGTTGAAGTATATTTTGCAATATCAGAAGCACCGCTGTTGATTTTTGATGAACCGCTCTTTAATTCATTAGCACCATTATTAAGCTTTGTGGCACCATTTACCAATTCATCAGTTCCATCCTTTAATTCATCCATTTTTTCCTCTATATCAGAGAAATCAAATGTATCCTTTAAATCAATGTCACCTAATTCCGATGTTGCAACTGTAAGTGCCATATCCATTGAAAAATCCTTAACATCAGCTGTAATAGTAACACTTTCAGGAATATCAATGTCACTAATGTAATCCTTTGCCTTGTCAATTGTATCAAGGAGATGATCCTTAAATCCCGGAGCTGCATATCCTACAACGATTTTGTTATCATCGTAATCTACTACTTTTCCGTTATCTACTGTTACATTTGAGAAGTTATCATCTAAAATCATTCCTGTTAATGTAATAAATGGAACAAAGTTTCCTGCAACTTCTTTTGAATTGTTTGTGTAATCATAAACAATTTTTACCTTACCACTTTTTCCTGCTAAATCTTCAGGAGAAATTTCCTTATCATCAAGATAATATGAAACCTTAATATCAATTGGTGCTGACTTTGTTGTTGTTCCCTGATATGAAATGTCCTTGCCTTTGTTTTCCCATATCAGCTTACCATTATCTGTGGTAAATGCCTCATCACCACTAATATTTGTTATATCTGTTAAATCTGAAACATCACTTATGTTGTCTTTTCCTTTCACCTTAAGAACATCACTTACTGTTGTTTTGGTAACTGTTCCGTCAGCATTCATTTCAACATATACTGTTTCTTTCTTATCAGTGTCCTTTGCATCTCCTAACTTGCCTGTAAGCAACGCCTCAACATTTGCCTCATTGTTTGTTTCCTTTGCAGTGCCTAATGTTTTGTCAGTGTTATCTGTAGTCTTTGTTGTTCCACAACCACTAAAGCCACATACAACCATTGACGCTACTAATGTTAAACTAATTCCTTTTTGAATGTAATTCTTCATAACAAACTTCACTCCTTTATAAAAAATCTAAAATAAAGTATACAGTTATGTATCTTTTAATCATTAGACAGTTTCATAACTGTATTTATTTTTTGTACTAACTTATAATTTTGCATATACGCCGTCTGCTTATTTATCTGTTTCATTTTTGTGATACAAATATAATTCGTGTCCTATCTTTTCTGAACTAAAGGAAATATCCTGGAGTAGCTGTGCTAACTCTTCTTCTCCTTCTTTCATTCCTTTAAGTGCCCAGTCAACTATAATTCCCGTAAGACCGTATGCAAAAAATCTTGCGTAAATGTCACGCATCTTTTTATCAAGATGAGTATAAAGGTTTAAATCTTTTATCGCCTTATTAAATAACTCAATAAATATTCTTTCAAGATATACCGAAAAGAAATCATTGTTAGACTTTATGGTATTCATGAAAAACTGTTTTTTCTGTTTCATATAAACCAAAAGCTCTAATATCTTCTCTCCCCAGTTATCAAAAGTAAGATCCTTTGTCAGGGGAATTACCAGTTCCTGATTGTAAATCCAGGCAAGTAACTCATACTTGTCATTAAAATGGTAATAAAAAGTCTGTCTGTTTACACCACAATGTTCCGTAATGTCAGCAACCGTTATCTTATCAAGTATTCTGGTTGAACCTAGTTCTTTAAGGCTTTCAGCCAGTGCCTTTTTGGTAATGTTTGAATTGGCCATGTGACTTCCTCCTTCTATAAATTTATTACATATATTTATTTTTTATACTTGTGTACAATTTCTTACTAGATGTATAATAACACCTTTTTATACATTTGTCTAGTTTTTTTATTACATTTGTCTGATTTTTTATATTATGACTGTTTTTTAGTCGTGAGTTTGTATTATAAAAACATCTAAACATAAAACTTTATTTGGACATTAAAAGAGACCGTCGAACTGATATGTACCAATTCAACGGTCCCCCGTAATTATATTATTATGTTGTTATTTAACAACTATACTGCTCCAGTTGTAATCTACTTCTTTATATAAAGGATCAACTACCTTAAGAATATTATTATATAAGTAATCATGTGCAGCGCTTGTATTCATCTTCTTTGACTGATACAGCTGATCACAAATCTTATATACTGAGTAAGTATATGCCTTACTATATACATAGCTTCCATCACTAAGAACTGCGTATGCTCTTACCTTATATTCTGTTGTAAACTCTCTGGCAGTGTTTGTACTAAACAATGTAGTTCTTACAAAATATGTTGCTGTTGTTGAATTTCCAAGAACTGTATTACTTGTTCCTGCCGGTGTAGAATCTAATGAAACTACATATTTGTTAGTTGAACCAACATACATATCTGCATCTGTTACTCCCAAAGAATTTCCATATATTGTATCTACCGCATAAACAAATCCCCACTTAGTAACATTCTTTCCATCTATTGTAGGTTCTACAGAACCAACAACTCTACTTCCTCCAAGGGTCGTACTTACCTGATATCCTTCAATATTAACATCATCACTGATTGTAATAGTCTTAGGATCAGCTGTAGTAGGTTCCTCTGTCGGTGCCTGTGTAGGTGCTTCTGTTGGTGCCTCAGTAGGTTTCTCTGTCGGCTTCTGTGTTGTTTCCTCATCACCTCTTAAGTTAGATAAGAATGCCTGATTCTCTCTTACAAATGAATTGCCATTTTGTGATGAATCCCAGTTGATAGACCATGACATAATACCTCTGAGTCCCGGATGAGCTGCATCAATCTCTGAGAATGCCGCCTGAAGGTTTGCATTAGATATCTGACCGCTTCCTGCTGCACCGGCTGATGACGGAACACCAATTACTACCTGATCAGGTCTAAGTGGTGCAAAGTATGTTGCTTCACTCTTTGCAACACCGGCTCCTGCTCCTACATAAAATCCGTCAAGTAACATGTTACACATTGCTACAACCCCTTCTTTTGTTCCCATATTATAAGAAACTCCATCCGGTGCTGTTATGGCAATTGAATTGTATAACTGAACATGTACAAAGCTTGTTTCCTCACGTAATGCATTAATCATTGGTAAGTATGAACCTGCCCTTGAATCACAATACTGATTAATTCCTGCATAGTACATATATCCCATCTGCATATAGAATGTTTCAGGTGCCCATGAGAGAATGAAATCATCGCCATAGCTGTGTACAATAGTCTTAATTGCTGAAACCATGTTAGCTAATTTAGGTGAATTAATTTTTCTGATATCCTTATCATTGCCCTGGGCAAACTGTACAGATGACTGTTCTAAGTCAATGTCAATTCCATCAAATCCGTATTCATCTACAAATCCCTTAATATCACTTACAAACTGATTTACAGCTGCCTGTGAATCTAAAGAGAAGTATCCCTCGTATCCTCCAATGGAAAGAACTATTTTCTTTCCTTTAGCCTGTAATGTTTTAATATCCTGCTTAAAGTCTTCCTTTGTATAACTGCTTGAAAGACCTGAAATGTTAAATCGCATTTTTCCATCTGTACTTCCTGCACTAACAGGTTCTGCAAAGGAAATATTAATTACATCCCAGTTACTGTCAACATCTCTTAATTTAATAAACGGATTTCCTGCATTATCCCATGTATGGTAATATCCAATCATAAGTCTTGATGAAAGACCTGTTGTTGGTGTACCTGATGTAGGCTTTTCTGTTTGAGCCACTGTTGTGTCTGATTCAGATAATCCTGAAACCTTAATACTAAGTATGCTTCCTGCTGTTTCCGTACCGTTTAATGCTGCTGTAACCTTTATTGTATGACTTCCGTTTTTAGTAAATGTATAAGCTACCTGTGTAGCAGCTGTATATGATTGATAAAAACTTCCATCTATATAAACGTTGTATGTCTGACCTGACTTAATCTGATCCTGTGTCTGTCCCCATGCAAAGGCTACCTCTGCACCATTTTGTGAAATTAAAGATAGTCCAATAACTTCTGTAGGTTTCGCTGTAACCTCTCCCGGTGCTGTTGTTTCCACTGTAGGGGCTTTGGTTGTTTCTACAGTCGGTGCCTTTGTAGGTACCTCTGTAGTTGGCATTTCATCTACTGCTGCATCCATAGCTTTAGCCCATGCATAATTATTTGTTGCATCCCAATTGATTGACCATGTCATTACACCTCTGAATGTAGGGTATTTTCTTGGCGGTGTAAAGCCTCCTGATGAAGTACCGTTTACCATGGAATTAAGTGCTGTCTTTATAGTGTCATTTGACACATAACCACTACCTGCTGCCTTAGCCATTGATGGAACACCAAACGCTACCTGATCTGCCCTAAGTCCTGCTTCGATTACTAATGTTGACATTGAAGTAAGGAAATCAGCTGTTCCCGGATTTACAATTGATCCACCGTATCCGTTCATTCCACCTGTATTGTAGAACTGTGGATAGCAGATTGTTAAAATATCCTTAATCTTTAATGCCAATCTTAAATATGAAGTTGTAATATCATTAGCTGATAATCTGTCTGCCTGAATATAATATGTTTCAGGAGCCATTGTAATTATAAAATCATCTCCAAAATGATCATGTACTGTTCTCAGTGCTTCTGCAATATAATCAACACCTGTAACAGCACTTCCCTCAAGGTCAATATCAACACCTTCAAATCCATATTCAGTAATAATGTTGATTAATCCGTTAGCAAATCTCTGTGCTGCTGCCTCACTGTTGATTTCAATTCTGCCTTCAGCACCACCTACAGAAATAATAACATGCTGTCCCTTAGCCTTTGCGTCCTTAATATCCTGTATAAACTGTGCCTTTGTATATCCTCCAAGTTCCTTACACAAGTCACTGTCTAGTTCAAATGTAACCTCTCCCGGAGTTGATGTGTTTCCTGTAAAGGCAACACAAATCATATCATAATATGTAGGAACATCACTTATCTTAAGTGCCTTTGAGCCATTTAAGAAATTATGCCAGTATCCTGTAACCATATGCTGTGGTAACTTACCATTTACAGTATAATTATCCTCTGTTGTCTGTTCTTCTCCTGATCCCTTAGTTGTTTCAGGATTACCTGCTACTAAGTCAGTTCTTTCCTTCCAAAGTGTACCTGCTAATATTGGTGACCAGCCTGAATTTGAAGTATGACCATATGTACATTCATATACTTTTCCTTCATACTGAACAAGAACTCCAAGTTCATATTTAACACTGTCAGGTGACCATACAGGATAATCTCCTGTGGCTGCCTTTGTTGTAGAATCCTCTTTTGTTGTAACATTATCCTTTGATGTTACAACTTCACCTTCTTTAGTTGTAACGTGTGTATCATCTTTTTTAGTTGTTTCAGTCTGGGCCGGGGTTCCATCTGAGTATAACACGGTTTTGCCCATCTCTTCACCATTTTCTAATGCCTTTGATGTCATATAGATTTCTGAAATATCAGATGCCTTAGCTGTTCCTGATGTTTTCAAAGTAAATGTAAGAGAATCACCCGGTGCAAATTTCTTTGAACTCCATGCTGGTGGAGTAATAATTGTATATCCATTTCCGCTGGAAATTGTTCCACCTGACTGCCAATCTCCTGTAAGAATCTCCCCGCTCTTTGTCTTAAAGTAAAACGTAGGATATGCCACTGACTCACCAAATGTTTCTGCCTGTGGCAATGCTGCCTTATCACCTGAAGGGTTAGGCAATGTTGCCTCACTTGATTCAGTAAGAGTGTTATTGTTTTTTACAGTAAATGTATATGCACTGCCTGATGTTGCAATATCCACTGAAATGTTATCCTTCTGTGGAATTACAATTTTCTGGTTTGGAAGGCTTGCTGAACCATATAAAGAATCCTTCATAGTCTTAGTTACTGCATTTGTGCTGTCTAATGAAGCCATCCATGAAATAAGACCACCCAGACCTTTTTTCTTTACATAATCACCTTTTGCAGCAACGGATCTTTCATTGTCACATGTAAAGAAATATCCTGTTTCTGCACTATAGTAATAAGCTGCCTGAGCCTTTTCGTCATAATATTCTTTTAATTTGTACTGACTGATAAGAGTATCAATATCGCCATATGCATATGTACCACTTGTAGTTCCGTCAGCTGCCTTAACACTGTTAGGTGTAGCTGTTGCATAAAGTCCCGGGTTGTCAGGATCTAAGCCGTCATTTTTAACTTCTGCCCAACCTCTTGTATACGGTGCAACACCAATTACTACCTTAGACATATCAACTTTATCGCCATATGTATCTTCTAAATATTTAACACATGTATCTACTGAGAACTGCGCATCTTTTTGCTTGTCATGATCATATGAATCGTTAGTATATAAAGCTGTCTGGTGAGCTGTATATCCGTTCCACGCACCATTTAAGTCATATGTCATCATGTTGGCAAAATCTACTGTCTGTAAAACTTTGTCATATTCGATTTTTGCCATCATAGCCGGTGATGCTGACATGGCACATGATAATTCATAATACTTACCATCTTTTACACTATACTCATCTAAAGTATTTCTAAGTTCCTGCATAAGAAGTGTAAAGTTCTTTGTATCTGCCTCTGAGCCTTTACATCCTTTATCAACAGTTACTCCGTTTCCTGTAGGATCCGGGTCTCTGTCTGCTGTAGGATACTCCCAGTCAATATCTACGAAATCATATCCGTAATAATGAACAAATTTTGCAATATTCTGCGCAAACTTTTTTCTTGTTTCTGCAGTTGATGCAAGTTTAGGAAATGCTCCTGATCTTGTCCACCCACCTACGGAAATACCGATTTTCATATTAGGGTACTGCTGTCTTAAAAGAAGCATTGCTCCTAATACACCGGCATATAAAGATTCTGAGCCAACGCTGTATCCAACATTAGGATTATCAAAATCTGCCCAGTAATCACAAACATTTAAATTACCTTTTTCATCCACGTCCATAAATGCGAAGTTTAAATGTGTAATTAAACTTCCGTCAATTTTACTTGGATAGAAATTCTTCTGTCCTGCATAAACTGACCATTCACCGTAATACATTACGTTACGGTAAGTTGCCGATGAAGCCTTGTTTTCAGCTTTCAATTCAGCAAGAGTCTTTGTGGCAGCCTTTACATCTGTCACACTGCTTTCTGAAACTGCTACATAACCACACATAAGGTTAAACACCATTACTATGGTTAAGACAACACTCCAGACACGTCTTGTGATTGATTTCTTTCTAAAATCACTCAATTTCATTGTTCCCTCCTTAATATTTAACAAAAATAATTACGAAATCTATTATATGTTAGCACTTTTAACTAAATCTTTAAAGCCATTTTACCAAATTTATCCTCAGAACTGGTAAATTGCACAAATAAATACAAGAAAAAACAACTATAAACAAAAAAAGTTCCAACCTAACGTAAAATCAGATTGAAACCTTTTCATATTAATTAATTTTATCTAAAAAGAAAATATACTAAAACTACTGCTCCTAAAATAATTCTATACCATCCAAATATCTGGAAATCATGCTTCTTAATATATCCCATAAGGAACTTTATAACAAGTAATGAAACAAAAAACGCCACTGCCATTCCCACAAGCAAAATGCTTAACTCAGATACTGTAAATAACAAACCGAATTTTAAAAGTTTTATAAAACTAAGTCCAAACATAACCGGCACTGCAAGGAAAAATGTGAATTCTGCTGCTGCCACTCTTGATACCCCAATAAGCAATGAACCGATTATTGTTGAACCTGAACGGGACGTTCCCGGGATTATGGATAACACCTGAAATAAACCAATTATAAATGCAGTTTTGTATGTTATGTCTGAAAGAGTGTTGATTTTTGGTGTTCTTGTTTTATTCCAACGCTCGACTATTATAAAAGCAATACCATAGAATATAAGTGTAATGGCTATAACTGTAGGTGTATGTAAATGTGCCTCAATAAAATCATCAAAAGCTATTGTAACAACCGCTCCCGGTATACAGGCTACTACAACCTTAAACCATAAAGACCATATATCCTTTTTAAGGATTGAGCCTTTTTTGTTAATTCCATCTTCTGTATCCTTTCTTTTAAAAGGCCACATTTTATTCCAGAACATAACCACAACTGCCAGAATTGCTCCTAACTGAATTACCACGAAAAACATTTCCTTAAAGTCACTGCTTACATTCATTTTAATAAATTCATCTACCAGTAACATATGTCCGGTGCTGCTTATTGGCAACCACTCAGTTATTCCCTCAACTATTCCTAAAAATATAACCTTTAATATTTCAATTATAAAATCCATCACTACATCCTTTCATATATAATTTACATTGCCGTTTCATCCGGAATATCATCCAAATTGTCATCTCCAACATCTATGACCTTTGGTTTCTTTCTATAGAAAATGTCATATAGAACCGGAACAATAAACAATGTCATTAATGTTGCATACAGTAAACCTGCACTAACCACTATAGCCATACTCTTTTGCATTGCATCACCGGCATTTTGTGAGAATACCATAACACTCATGGATAAAATAGTGGTAAGGGCTGTCATAAGTATTGGTCTCATTCTTGTTTTTCCCGTTCTGATTAATGCCTCCCGTTTTTCCATTCCTTTTATCCTCAGTTGGTTGGCATAATCCACAAACACTATTCCGTTATTTACAACTGTTCCCATAAGTATCATAAATCCCATAAGCGCCATGGCTGATATAGACTGACCAAATATCATAAGTCCAATCATACCTCCGGTAAATGCCAATGGAACCGTAAATATAATGATAAACGGAGATAAAATGCTTTGGAACTGTGCTACCATAATAAGATATACAAACACGAAACCTAAAGCAAGGGCTAACAGCATCTGTTTTATCATTTCCATTACCTGAGCTGATTCACCCTGAATTTCTATGTTATATCCATCCGGTGTATCATACTTTGCCAAAGACTTTTCTAACTGTCTTGACAAAAGTGTAGCATTGTAATCTTCTTTAACTTCAGCTGTTACAGACATATATCTTGACTGATTTTCCCTTCTTATGCTGTCGACACTTTCTCCCTTAATCATTTTTGCAAACTTAGATAGCTTATAGGTTTTATTTACATCTTCTCCTGATGCATTTTTAGTTGTAGATGTAATTTCCGTATTCATGAGATTTTCAACATCCGGCTTATCAAGGTCATTTATTACATTAACATCCATATCCTTGTTATCCACAGTAATTGTTACGGCTGTTTTGTCTGTTTTTATCTTTGCCGCTAACTGCTGGTAAATCTGTGCTGTTGTAAGCCCATATTCTGCCGCTTTATCTTTATTTATTTCTAAATGTATCTGTTTATTTTTCTCACTGATGCCATCTTTTACATTTTCTGTTCCCTTAATGTCTTCCATCATTTTTTTAACGTCTTTGCTGATAGACACAAGTTTATTCTGGTCATCACCATATATATTTACCTGAAGTCCGTTACCGGAAAGACTTGATGTGTCTCCTAGGGCTGAAGATGACACCTTAAGTTCTTTGCATTTTATATCTTTAGCGTTGTCCTCAATTTCTTTTATAATTTTCTTAAACTGACCTGTAGTTTTTATGTCTTCATCAGTTATTACACTAAATATAAAGGAGGTATAATTTCCACCGGCTCCTTCTAAAACAGATGATGTGGCGCCGGCATTTCCATCCATGGCACCTACCTTGTCAATTCCCTTAACCTTAAGTATGGCATCCATTACCTTATCAGCTGTGGCATATGCCTCTTTCTTTTCTGTGTCATCATCTACTGTAAGACTTACTGAAATCTGATTGCTTACCATGTCATCCATCATTACAAGCCCCATTCTAAATGCCTGCACAACGCATATTACCAGCAGTAAAACAGAGATTATAAGAGGGATTGCCTTATGCTTCAAACATTTCTCTAATACCTTTCCGTAGTAATTATTTACTTTGTCATATAACTTATGCTGTTTTGTTTTTGTGTTTTTTAAAACTGTTGCACTAATAGTAGGAACTACAGTCATTGCCACAATAAGGGATGCTATAAGGGCATATGAAATGGTAAATGCAAAAGGCATCAGTAAATCACTAATCATTCCCGTAACATATACCATAGGAAGGAATACACTTATGGTAGTTAAGGTTGAAGCCACAATAGGTGCTGCCACCTGTTTAGTACCCTGTACCGCAGCTCTTGGTGCGGATATGCCATGTCCTCTTAACCTGTAAATATTTTCCATTACAACAATGGAGTTGTCTACTAACATTCCTATTCCAAGACATAAGCCTCCAAGAGACATTACATTTAATGTGATGTTGGTAAAATACATTATAACTACGGCAAACAACACACTAAATGGTATACTAAAGGCTACTATTAATGTAGGCTTAATATCCTTTAAAAACAGTGCCAGCACAATAATTGCAAGAATTGCACCAATAAGCATACTGCTTAAAACGGAACTGATAATCATATCTATATAATTGTTCTGATCCATAATGGTTGTTACTGACAAACCATCATATTTCTTTTCCAGTTCCTTTGATGCTGATTTTATGTTATCAGACACATCACTGGTGTTGGCTGTACTTGATTTATATATGGCAAGTAATATTGCATCCCCACCATTAATTTTTGAATAGCTTTCTCCCGCATTATCAACCACTGTTACATCAGCTACATCTGATAATTTAATCTTTCCAATGCCGGATATTTTTGTGAGAACCATATCTTTAATTTCCTTTTTACCGGTATAATTATCTCCCACATCAATCAACCACTGGTTGTCATTTTTATCGTCTATGTATCCCGCAGGCATTGAAAAGTTTTGAGCATAAATAAGATTAGATAATGTATCAATACTTAACAATGCGTCCACATTTGCATTCTCCTTAGCAGCTTTTCTTGAATTTTCCAGTTTTTTCTTTGCATCTTTTAAATCTTTTTTAGCACTTTCTAACTGAGTCTGACCTGCTGCTATCTGTGCCTGACCTGCACCAAATCCTGCGGCAGCGTTATATCCCCCTTCAATTGTTTTTGACTGATTTTCGTCTATTCCCTTCATCTGTCCTGAAATAGTGTCATTCATCATTGATGCTGCCTTAATTTCTATTTCAAGATTTGCCAGTTCAGTTTTTATCTGAGGCATTCTCACTTCTACAATGTCATAAACCTTTTTCAGATTTTTGTAGGTTAATTCCTTTGTTTCTTTGCCGTAACCTATTTTTTCCAGCCACTTTACAAAAGTTTCAAATTCCTTTTTGTTATTCACCGCATCCTTAATATTTTTAGGAACAGTTACCCCTGCCTGTTTTGCCAGTTCACCATACTGAGAGCTAAAAGTTGTAAACGTCTTGTCAATTTTATTGTACATATCTTCAACCTTTGCATCCTCATATGCCTTCTGCTCCGCTTCAAGGGCACTTTTACCTGCCTTTAAGCTGTTAAGGGATGCCTCGTAAGCATTTTTTACAGCCTGTGCCTGGGATAATTTAACCTGGGCATCAGCTAACTGCTTATTAGTGCTTTTTTGAGTGTCATCTAAATTAGACTTTTGGGAATATAATTCCTTTTCCCCATCTGATAATTTCTTTTGTGCATCATCTATCTGCTTTTGTGCATCTACCAATTTACTGTTTGTTTTAGCCAGGATTTTATCATTAATTTTGTCAATTTTTTTACTGTTTAGCTTTACTTCTATGGAATCTGTGGTAAATCCCATAGAGGTAATACTTGCCACACCATTTTGTCTTTCAAAGTAAGGTTGCAGAGTATTTTTAGTAAAATCCGTAAGTTCTTTTATGTCCTTACCCTTATAATCCACACCTACGTACATGGTTGCCACCATATCCATGCTTACTTCCATTATATTGGGAGTTCCACATTCATCAGGAAGGCTTACCGTATCTAAAACCTTTGATATTCTTACCAAAGCCGAATCCATATTGGTATCATCTGCAAACTGTAGCATTATCATACTGTAGTTATCAGCAGAAACACTTTTTACGTCTTCCACCCCATTTACTGTTCCAAGAGAACTTTCCAGTGGCTTTGTAACGTCATTTTCAACTTTTTTAGGAGTAGCTCCCGGCTGGGTTGTTATTACCATAATATATGGCAGTTCCATATCCGGCATTAAATCCATATTCATTCTGTTTAAGCTTACTCCCCCGATAAGGAGAATAATTATTACTGCCACTACTACGAAATATGGCTTTTTTACAAAAAATTTAGTCATTAAATTACCCTTTCGTTCTATTTATCTTATGCCAAAAATTTTCTCTATAGTTCACAATTATTAACCGTTCTTGGGAAGGGAATTACATCTCTTATATTGCCCATTCCCGTAAGATACATAATCATTCTCTCAAATCCCAATCCAAAGCCGGCATGTCTTGCAGTACCGTATTTTCTTAAGTCAAGATAAAATTCATAGTCCTTTTCATTAAGTCCTAACTCCTTCATTCTTTTCCTTAATACGTCTTCTTTTTCCTCACGCTGGCTTCCACCGATTATTTCTCCGATTCCCGGCACCAGACAGTCCATAGCTGCCACGGTTTTTCCGTCATCATTTAACTTCATGTAAAATGCCTTTATTTCCTTTGGATAATCCGTTACAAACACCGGTCTTTTAAATATCTTTTCCGTAAGATAACGCTCATGCTCCGTTTGAAGGTCACATCCCCATTCTACCTTATACTCAAATTCATCATTATGCTGTTTTAAAATATCTATGGCCTCCGTATATGTTACTCTGCCAAAATCTGAATTTACCACATGATTTAATCTGTCTAAAAGTCCCTTATCAACAAAGCTGTTAAAGAAATCCATTTCCTCCGGTGCATTTTCTAACACATATTTTATTATGAATTTTATCATAGCCTCTGCTAATTCCATATCATCTTCTAAATCTGCAAAAGCTATTTCCGGCTCAATCATCCAAAACTCTGCTGCATGTCTTGTAGTGTTAGAATTTTCTGCCCTAAATGTTGGTCCAAAGGTATAAATCTTTTTAAATGCCATAGCATATGTTTCCCCATTAAGCTGTCCTGATACTGTAAGATTAGTTGGCTTTGAAAAAAAGTCTTTTGAATAATCCGTATTCCCCTCTTCATCCTTTGGAACATTATTTAAATTCAGAGTAGTAACCTGAAACATTTCCCCTGCCCCTTCGCAGTCGCTTCCTGTAATAAGGGGAGTATGAACATATACAAATCCCTGTTCCTGAAAGAATTTGTGAATGGCATAGGCACAAAGGGAGCGCACTCTGAAAACTGCCTGAAATGTATTTGTTCTTGGTCTTAAATGGGATATTGTTCTAAGATATTCAAAACTATGTCTTTTCTTTTGCAGAGGATAATCACCGGTACTTTCCCCCTCGATTATTACCTCCTCTGCCTGAATTTCAAAAGGCTGTTTTGCATTAGGTGTGGCAACTAATTTTCCCTTTATAATAAGTGCCGCTCCAATATTTGTTTTTGATATTTCTGAGAAATTATTAAGTTTATCACTGTAAACCACCTGTATGGGTTTAAAGAATGTACCATCATTTACTGTTATAAATCCGAAGGTTTTAGAATCCCTTATACTTCTTACCCATCCGCATGTTTCAACTTCTTTGTCAATATATTTTTCTGTATTATCATACAATTCCTTTATTTCAACAGGTTTCATAAATGCCTCCAACATACTTTTATGTTTGAATTTCAAACACTCATTATGATAGTATATCGTCTTTTTTACCCATTATCAACTAATGGTTCCTGATTTCACGTCAGTTTTTATATCGTTTTTCTGAAAATTGTTATTATAATATGTAAACTCCTCAAACTCACTTATTCCTATATTTACTGATGTTCCGTCAATTCCCGAATGAATCTGCCACAACACATCATTTATCAGATTCACCCCTATTCCCTCATCTGTTTTCACATTTTGCATTTTTGACTTTTTTTCTATGCCATAATAATCTGCAAGAGAATCTATTATTTTAGACTGTATAATAGCTAATGACAAATTGTCTTTTCCTTCATAAACCTGTACTGCCATTTTTTCAAATATCTCAACATCTTTACAGGTTACAAGATATATTTTCATGGTATCACTATCCACATATATTTGTAATGGGTTTTTAAGTCCATTTTCTTTATTGTATACAACAACATCACAAACATAATAAGATATTCCCATATCGTATATTGTGTATAATTGAATATCATTAAAGTACAGCTGTCCATCAAAAAGCAAATCATTATATTTTTCCCCAAACAATTTCTTTTCAATCTGAAGCCATTTCTTATATTCATTGTTAATACTTTTTTCAACACTTTTAAGTTTCTTATTTTCCGAATTAAATATTACATTTATAACCTGGGCATTTGACTTACCACTTAAAACATCCCCTAATATTTCAAGCTTTTCCTCAGTAGACTTAGTTTCTCCTGTAGTCACCTCATAAGCCGTTTCATCATTGTAGCTTATTTTTCCTACATTACTTTTATTTGTCACTTCATTTAAAATTATCGGCAAAATCATGGCTAATGCAATTATAACCACGATTCCCATAATCGCTAATATCGTTTTTTTAATTTTCATAGCCTTCTCCTGCTAACTGTTTATTATCCATAGGTAGTATCACATATACATTTGTGCCTACCCCCGGTTTACTGCCTATTTTCCATTTCCCATGGTGTATGGAAACAATCTTCTTGCACAAAGCCATTCCAATGCCTGCGCCTCCCTCTTTTCTTGCTCTTGATTTATCCACCATATAAAATGCCTCTGTTATTTTTCTAAGTTCCTCCGGTTCCATTCCACATCCGTTATCCTGAACGGTTACCATATATTCATTGCCTGATGCCTGTCCCGTAATAAGAATTGCCCCACCTATATCCACAGCCTTTCTGGCATTATCCACTATGTTATTTATCAGTGATATAAGCAATTCTTCATTTCCATATACCTTGCCCTCTTCAGCTTTAATCTTAAACTTTATTCTTTTTTGTATAAGATTAGGTTTTGCCATTTCTCCTACCTGTTTAAGAAGACGCTTCATATTCACCTTTTCAAAGCTGATATTCTGCTTGTCAAGAGATATTAAATCCATCAGTGAAAAGGACAGTTTTTCTAATCTTTTTCCCTGAGAGAAAATATAATTGGAATATTCCTTAATTTCTTTTTCACTTAAATCCATTGAACGAATCATATCTGAATATCCTACAATGGCTGTAAGAGGTGTTTTTAATTCATGAGCAAAACTTGCAGTAAAATCTTCCTGTTTTCTGGCACTGTCCTCTAATTCTTCTATATTCTCTTTTAAAATATCTGCCATACTGTTAAAGCTGTTAATTAAAACTCCAACCTCTCCCGTCTGTTTTCCCTTTGCCCTTGCGCCGTAATCTCCTGATGCCATTTTCTCAGTAATTTTTGATAATTCAACTATAGGTTTTGTTATCCTTTTAGAAATTAAATAAGACAATATTCCTGACACAACAAATGCCATAATTACCATAAGCCTGTATCTGTTATATAATGTATTTCTATCTTCATATATGTACTGTATATTTTTTATGCTGCTTACATAATAAGTTTTTCCGTATACAACTATTTTGTTCATATTTTCAATATAATGTTCATTATCATCTGCAAGCTTTATAACATAAGCACTGTTTTTTTTATTCATTTCCTTAACGGAAATAAAACTTTCTATGGTGCTTCCCCTGTACTTTTCCACTCCCTTGGAATTACATAATTTGATATTGTATCTGTTTTGTCCCAAACTGTTTCGTACAGATTCCGTGGTTTTTATAACATTTTCCTCTAACCTGTTATCATCCTCCACAGATACACTTAAAGACGTTTTAAGCATATTCATAAACATTTTATTTTCGCTTACTTCTCTTTGAATTTCCCTGTTTAATGAATTATTAAAAGACGCATAAAGTAATGCACCTCCAAAAACAAGGTACATTACCGTTACAATGCTTAAAATAGATAAAAATATTTTCCAAAAAATTTTCATGTCTAGCCCTTTAATCTATATCCTACTTTATATACTGATTCTATTTTTTTCTCCCACCCTAACTTTTTCCGCACTCTTTGAATATGAAGGTCAACAGTTCTGCTATCTCCCATATAATCACTTCCCCATACATTTTCATATATAACTTCCCTGTACAAAGCCACGTTTTTATTTCTCACTAATAATACTAATAAATTAAATTCCTTAAGTGTAAGCATAACCTGCTTTCCGTTTTTTTTCACTTCCATAGAAGCTAAGTCAATGGTTACATCCTCTTCCACTATAAGATTTTCCGCCTTCCTATAACGTCTCAATACACTTTCCACTCTTGCAAGCATTTCAACTATTTCAAAGGGTTTGGTTATGTAATCATCTGCCCCTAACTTTAGTCCCTTTACCTTATTATCCGTGCTTCCCATTGCCGTAATGAAAATCACAGGGTAATCCATGGTTTTGGCATATTCTAACAGGTCATATCCATCTATTTCAGGAAGCATTATGTCAAACAGACACAAATCAAATTTTACCGTGTCCATCATTTTCGCAGCATCCCTTCCATTGTATGCACAGGTGCAGGAATAACCAGCCTTTACTAAATTTACCTTTATAAGATTTGCAATTATTTCATCATCTTCTGCTATTAAAATTTCAATCATTTTTATCCCTCAAAAAATACAAATTATCTGTTACCTTTATATTTTGTAACTTCTTTGTATCACAAATGTATCATACCATATTGCCAAATATTTACCAATAGAAAAAGAGGCTACCACAATGTGATAACCTCTCTTTAATATAAAATCTATTCCGGTTTTACTAATGAATTACCAATGTTAAAATCTATCTTTGTATACGCCGGATTTACTGCACTTATTATTGTGTCATATAAATAATCATGAGCAGCCTTATTTTTCATTTTATTATTTCTGTAAAGATTTTCAGCTAAATCATATACTGAGAAATTTAATGCATCACTGTAAATAACTGTTCCATCATTTAACTTTGCATATGCTCTCTCGCATATCTTGACATTGAAAAATTCTGCGTTCTTTACAAACTCCATAGTCATGACATATTTTGTAGATGAATCAGCAGAAGATAATATTCCATTTTCTGTTGCCTTGCTTTCCTTTACATATGCATTGGTACTTCCAACTTCTAAATCATCTTCACTTACATAATCTGCCAATCCGTATATCATTCCCACTTCTGCCACTTCACTGTCAGGATCATCTAATGTATATACTGTTCTGTATCCTTCCACAGTTGTGCTTATCTGTAAACCGTCAATTTTAACATCTGCGCTATAATTTCTTTCATAGTCAGCTTTTTCATATGTACCAGGCTCTGCCAGATAAATATAATCTAACCATATCCAGCAACTGTCTAATGCATCCTGAACCTTTATTACATCTCCCGGCTTAACAGGAATACTTCCAATACCCTGTACACTTGGAACAAATCCCCAATAGTCATTGGTCTTTGTATAGTTCATCTTATAGCATCTGTTATTTACCCAAATATTAACCTGACCTGATGTTCCACTGGAATAGCTTAATACAAGATCGTATGTACCTTTTTCCACGCCTTCCGGAACAACCATGCTTACACTTCCCTGATTAAGTCCAATGTTATTTACATATTTTCCTTCAGAAGCATTTTCCTCAGATACCACCTGTGGCTTATCATTTCCGCCCACATCCTTAAGTGTTCCGTCTTCTGCTTCCATTCTGTAAATAATGCCTTCCGGATACTCATATGTCTTTGTATATTCAGCTTCATCAGTTTTAACTAATTTAACAATAATCTTGTCAACCCATCCGTAACCGCTTCCATCATCAGGATTATCTGAAATCGTTATTTTCTCTCCTCCTGATAAGGAAATAGTAGAGGATAATTTGTCAGTAGTCATCTGGTTCATACCAAATCCGTTGCCGTTTCTTACTATGTAAGCTGCATCATTGTCTCCCACTGCCACACCAATTTTGGTACGGTTACCACAAGAAACAACACTTACTTCGTATTTGCCCTTTACAATGTTTTCAGGCATTGTAAATGAGAATGATTCTCCCGGCTGTAAATCTGCCTGACCTTCTGCTAATTTTTCTTTATAATAATCTTCACCTTCAAATGTGTATGATTTTTCAAGGTTTGTTCTCTCATTTAACTGTGTTGGTTCATCTGATGACATATATAACATATCCCAGTATTCAAGAGATGGAACTGCAAACTCAATATACTTTCCATCACTATCCTCACCCTTTGTAAATGCCACACTTTCAGTCATTCCACCATTTTTATCCGGAGATGCAAGATAAAGTGAATTTACTTCATCTGAATAGTAATATTTAACCTTTAAATTTTCTACCTTTGTAGGTGTTGCTTTAGTTCTGTCTTCATCTCTCCATTTATTATCTGTTCCCAGAAGATTTATTAAATGGAGCATCTGATATCCGTTTCCTTTTTTTGTATAAGTCCAGATCTTGTCTGATTCGCCCTCTGTACTTGTAGCATAATCTGATATGGAAACCTTATTATCTGTTGCTGTCTGTCCGTCACGTAAAATATTTTCATAAGCAACAGCAAAATCATAAATATTTCTCATTCTGCTGCTTAAGTCGTTTGTCATTGTTACTCCATCATGTGGATAATATTCCTCATGAAGAATGTTATTTCCATTTCCTAATTCAACTCTGTTACCACCTGCTGCAAAAACAGCTGCATTTACCAGCATAACAGCCGGTGTGTTCATATGACCGTCTGTAGCATTTCTGTTGATGTATGACTTAACTGCCAAAGACTTTCCGTTGCTGTCTTTCATGGAGTTTTCCACTTCAGTTACAAGAGAGTTATATGTATCATATGTATTTCCGTTTCTGTCTGTATCCCATGGCCAGAATTCTGTGTAAAGAGCATCTACTGCACTTGTATTTGCCTGAATAATTCCCTTTGCGCCTACCGGGTTAAATGAAATACACTTATCTCCTAATGCCGCTTTTGCTGCATCTAAAAATTCTTTATATGTATCTGCTATTACATATATCGGCTGTCCGTCATCTGTATAGCCAAGAGGCTGTCCGTCGGCAGTTACCATGTCCCCCCAGTCTCCTACAGTATCTCCATGCCATCCGTCAAAGTCAAAATATTCAAAAACTTTCTTATATTCATTAAATATGTAATTTTGCCAATCCTTATTAAGAGGATTCATAAAATAGAGAGTTCCGTTACCTGTAGGTGAATCTCCCATCTTGTAACAGAAAGCTCCTGTTCCTCTATTATTGTCATCTTTAAAAAATACCTGCCAGTTTTTGTGTTCATTGTTATCACCGGCAACAAAATCATCTGTTCCTGCATATATCATATCATATGCCATACATGCCATATTCTTTGATTTAGAACTCTTAATATAATTTTTAATGGTATTAACATATATGTTACGTCCTGCCCAGTCCTGATATACTCCTGAATCAAGCTGTTCCTTAGGTGCTAACGGCTGGTGATGTAAATGATGCCAGTCATAGTATTCTATTACGTTGATATGATATTTACTTAACTGTTCAACTTTTCCATATGTTTTTGCATTTTCACTGAAATCACAAAGGTATCCGTATCTTGGGAACTTTCTCCAGTCTGAAGAAACGTCTACGCCTACACTTTCTTCATCTATAACAGTTCCGTTTTCGTCCTTTGCTACAATTTCCAGCATATATCCCTGAAAATCATTATCCGGTGCTGTCCATTTAAGAATTCTTGTGCTTTTTGCCTTCGCCTCAATATTGCAATCAGTCACAATTTTATCTCCAACTTTTTTATTTAAATGCATAGCCTGCAATTCCAGACTTTTGATTTTGCTTTCAGATTTGTTATTTACATTAACTGTAATCTTAACGGTATCTCCGGGATCATACATAGCCTTATCTGTGTATGTATCATAAAATACAGATATTGCCTCCCCTGATGTGGCTGCGTCTACCCTTGTAGTGTTTTCATAAATCCCCACTTGCAATGTCATGGCTATTGCCATTACAAAAGCAATTATTCTTCTCAATTTCATTTTATTTACCTGTTGATATTATAAATATCCCTTTCAAATTATTTATCTTTATATTTACCTTCTACCCTCCTTCCAGTTAAACGTTAAACTACTTATACAATAAATATTAACATTGTAATTTTACAATGTCAATTTGTTTGATATAGGAAAATATCACAATATTTTACGGCTTTTTTATGCACTTTATATACTGAAACGTTATTATTAAAAAGGGTATTAAAACAGTAACTTTAACTTTGTAATTTCACTATTTTAATACCCTTTTTTGTCTATAAAAAGTATATGTCGCACTATTTATTTTTTCTTTTTGCCTTGTCAACCTCAGGCTGGAATCTTTCCACCTCTTTAGCTATTACCCCACTTAATGCAAGGAGGCATATAAGGTTTGGAATTGCCATTAATGCATTAGCTATATCTGAGAAATTCCATACCACATCCAAAGCCGTGGTTGCGCCCACAAATACCACCAGTGAGAACACTATTCTGTACACCATGTTAAATTTGTGAGTATTGAAAATATATTCAAAAGCCTTTTCACCATGATATTCCCAACCAAGTATGGTGGAAAATGCAAATAAAACTATTCCTATGGTTACTAAATATCCTCCTAATTTTCCAAGAACAGATGAAAATGCTGCAATGGTAAGAGCTGCTCCCTTTACCACTTCCTTATATTCATATTTACCACCCTCAAATATGTACTCATTGCCTGCTGCGTCGTTCCATGTTCCATCTATAACCGAAGGCTGCTTATCCTTCTCTGAATATGTAAGCTCTATGGTATTTTCTTTGTTATTATCATCAACATATTTTAATATTAAATTTGAATTTTTAAGTTCATATGCATAATTAACATTTGCATCCTTTTTGTCGTTATCATGAGCTACCACTGCAATGTTATTTGACTCCACATCATATGTTCCCTTAATAGTGGTATCTGTCATACCAAGCACTCCTGATGAAGCTATGCAAAGTCCTGTTATGGTACATACTACAATGGTATCCCAAAATGTACCTGTCATGTTAATATATCCCTGACGTACAGGATCATCTGTGGTGGCTGCTGCTGCTGTTATGGCTGCTGAACCCATTCCTGCCTCATTTGAGAAAACTCCACGGGCAACACCGTAACGCATGGCATTCATCATTGCCGCTGTTATAGCTCCGCAAAGTCCACCTCCCACTGCATTAAAGCTAAATGCCATTTTAAATATCATGGCAACCCCTGCCGGAACATTTTGTATATTTAATATAATAACAATCAATCCTGCTATTACATAGAAAATAGCCATAAAAGGCACAACAACTGATGACACCTTTGAAATTGTCTTGATTCCTCCTACAATAATTACAAGAGCAAGAATTGTAAGAATAACACCTACTATGGTAGTTGATACTCCAAAGGTGTCATGTACTGACTCCGCAATGGAGTTAGCCTGTGTCATGTTACCGATACCAAAGGATGCTATTACTGCAAACACTGCAAAAAGCATTCCCAGAAATGCTCCTAGTTTTTTGTTTTTAAAGCCCTTTTTCATTGTGTACATAGGACCACCGGACATTTCGCCTTTTTCGTTGACTTCACGATATTTTATGGCAAGCATACATTCACTAAATTTTGATGTTAATCCAAAGCAGGCTGATATCCACATCCATACCAATGCTCCGGGACCACCTGCCACCATAGCCGTAGCCACTCCTACTATGTTTCCTGTTCCAATGGTTGCCGCCAAGGCTGTAGTAAGTGCTGAAAATGGTGATACATCACCTTCTCCCCTACTTGTAGTTCTTGCTTCCTTACTTAATGTGCTTTTCAATGCATACCCTAAATTTCTCCAAGGTCTGAACTTTAATCTTACTGTAAGAAATACTCCTGTTCCAACCAGCAATATTAACATCACCGGTCCCCACACAAAATCGTCAATAGCTGAAATTATTTCTGCAAAACTCATATATTTTTTCTCCCTTTTTTGAAATAAAAAAATAAAAGGAGGTAGTCAAAATAGAACTACCTCCTTTGGTAACATATTATGTATCATAGTTTAATGTGAAAATATTGTCAAGGTATTCCATGAAATATCTTAATATATAAGCCTTTTAGAATATTTTTTCCAATAAACTATCTGACATTTAAATTCTTTAAGTATTCTTCAATAACTGCTTTTCCCTTTTTGGATTTAAAATTAACTACCACAATCACTATAGCAAGTAAAACAGTTACCACCAGACACAAAATTATGTTATCCGTCTGCTTTTGCATTGCCGAAGCAACAAATCTCGCAACAATAAGAATAGCTGCAAAAAATACCAGTCCATACAAATAAAATCCATAGGTGAATTTTCCTGATATAATGCATTTGTCACTTTTATCCGCCAGTTTTCCTTTAAAGGTCACGGGAATCGCATCTTCCCCATTATTAAACTTTCCCTGCTCTAAGGTGATGCTTATCTTATCATTTTCTAAACCAACTTTAAGATTTTTCTTTTCAGCCTTACTTTTCATCACGTTAATCAGTGATTTTTTGTCTCTGTTATATTCAAATTCCATATTGCTATCCTTTAATTATCTGCTGCATTTAAACAGTAAATCTTCCCATCTTCTGTCAACCTCCTTCTGATACTTTTCTATCAGATGTTCATTTTCAGGTTTAAAAAGATGCTTAAATCTTCCCTGAGTTTTCAAAAACTCTTCAATTGGAAGTCTGTTCTTTGGCTCATAGTTAAGTATCCATTTACCCTCAACTACTTCAAACAAAGGCCAGTAATTAGTTTCAACAGCTTTTTTGCAAATATCCATTATTTCATCTGTCTTGTACTTCCATCCTGTAGGACATGGTGAACATACATTTAAAAATGCAGGGCCTTCAGTATAAATGGCTCTTTCTGCCTTTGTATGTAAATCCTTAAATCCGTTAAAGAATGTAGTCTGTGCCACATATGGAATGTCATGGGCTGCTAAAATTGCTGCCAAATCCTTTCTATACTGCTCTTTTCCGTTGCATTTACTTCCTACAGGAGTTGTAGTTGTATCTGCATACATAGGCGTGGCAGATGAACGCTGGGTTCCTGTATTCATATAAGCACCGTTGTCATAACATACATATGTATAGTTAGTTCCACGTTCCATTGCTCCTGATAATGACTGAATACCTATATCGTATGTTCCACCATCACCGCCAAAGCAGATAAACTTGTAATCTTCCTTGAGTTTTCCTTTTCTTTTTAATGCCTTGTATGCCCCTTCAACACCACTCATGGTAGAGCTTGCATTTTCAAAAGCACTATGTATATAGCTGTCTTCCCATGCCACGTATGGGTACTGGAAAGATGAAACATTTAAGCACCCTGTTGCACATCCTATAACAGCTTTATCTCCTTCGTGAAGTCCACGAAGAACATTTCTTGCACAAATTGTGGCTCCACAACCTGCACACATTCTATGACCGGGAGCAAAACGTTCCGGTTTATTCATTGTTTCCTTAAAATTGTAACCCATTATTTTGCCTCCTTATCACGTAATCCCATATATCTGTATGTAGGACCTGTCTCACCTGTTTTTGCTATATCCTTTAATGTTTCATAAACATTTATCATATCTTCCACTCTTACATCACGCCCACCAATACCATACATAATATCAATGGCAAGAGCATCACATTTTCCCGTGTACATAGCCTGCATTGTTTCAGCACCTAAAGGACCACCGTTTGTAGAAAATGCCTCGCTTCTGTCCATAACAGCTACTGCCTTGCATTTCTTTAATGATGCTGCAATTTCTTCTCCCGGAAACGGTCTGAAAGAACGAACCTTTATAAGTCCTACCTTATCACCATTAGCTCTCATTCTGTCTATTGCATCTTTAGTAGTTCCAGCTGCTGAACCGATGATAACCACTGCATATTCAGCATCTTGCATCTTGTATTCTTCAATCAATCCGTACTTACGTCCTGATATTTTTTCAAATTTTTTTGCAACATCTAAAATAACCTTCTTAGCATTTTCCATTGCGTGAGCCTGTGCTTTTCTTGATTCCATATAGTAATCGGATACAGCATAAGGTCCCACAGCAAAAGTTTCATCCGGATTTAAAAGATAGTCTACCGGCTGTCTTTCTCCCACAAATTCTTTTACCGTAAGGTCATCTAAAAGCTGCATGTTCATAACTGCGTGACTGGTTATAAAACCATCCTGACATATCATAATAGGAAGCATAACATCCGGGTGTTCTGCTATATTATATGCCATAACCATGTTATCATAAGCCTCCTGATTATCCTCGGCATATAACTGTATCCATCCTGAATCTCTTGCACCCATGGTGTCTGAATGGTCACAGTTAATATTAAGAGGTCCTGTAAGAGCTCTTGCCACTGCCGCTAATGCTATAGGCATTCTGCTGGAAGCCGCAACACCTAATACCTCCCACATAAATGCAAGTCCTGCTGAAGATGTAGCAGTAACGGCTCTTGCTCCGGCAGCTGCCGCTCCTAATGCCGCACTCATGGAACTATGTTCTGATTCTACAGTGATAAATTCCGTATCTACTAATCCGTTAGATACATAATTTGAAAAATACTGTGGTATTTCCGTTGACGGTGTAATAGGAAACATTGGAAATACATCCGGATTAATTTGTCTGAGGGCTGTAGCTACAGCCTCATTTCCTGACATTAAAACTCTCTTTGGCATCCTATTTCACCTCCATCTTAATTGCATTAAAAGGGCATGCCTTTACACAAATGCCACATCCCTTGCAATGATCGTAATCTATAGCCTGTCTTTTATAATCTTTTACAGGAATTGCACTGTCAGGGCAAACCGGCACGCATAAAAGACACTGCTTGCATTTTTCTTCATCAACTACAGGAGCTACGTTAGTCCAGTCACCTGTTACAAATTCTCTTGTAGTTCCACATCCCACAATTGTATTTCCTCTTGTTACATCCTGCCATGCAACATCCTGAGCTAATTTGGTAATATCTGTCTTAGCCATCTACTTAACCTCCCTTAACGCAATTCTTAATGCTTCCATATTTCCCTTTACCACTTCCGGCTTTTTAGCAAATTTATGCCTAAATGAGCCTTCCATTTCGTTAAGGAATGTTTCGTCATCAATAACACCTGTTACTTTAACTATTGCAGCAAGCATAGGTGTGTTTGGGAAGTTTTTGCCAAGAGTATCCATTGCAATCTGTCTTGCATCAATTGTATATACTTTTCCTTTGTATCCTCTTAAATGTGGGATGATTTCTTCCTTACTCTTTGCCGTATTAATAATAATAGCACCATCTTCTCTAAGTCCGGCTGTTACATCCACTATTTCAATAAGTGTTTCATCAACAACTACTACAAACTGCGGATCATAAATATTAGAATGAACCCTGATAGGTTTATCACTTATTCTGTCATATGCAGTAATAGGTGCTCCCATTCTTTCCGGGCCATACTCAGGAAAACCCTGGGCATTCTTTCCTGTTTTAAAAGCCACTTCTGCCAAAAGAAGCGCTGCTGTTTTAGCACCCTGACCTCCACGTCCGTGCCATCTGATTTCAAGAGTATTCTCCATTTTTTAATTCCTTCTCTTTTTATAGTTTTCTCAAATACTTATGTAACTTATTTCGTTTAATTCTTTAGTGTGTTAAAGTTACGCTAAATTTTATTATATACAAATGCCTTTAGAATTGCAATAGTGAAGATTTACTGTATTTGGGCTTTTAAATCATCTTTTTCCTTAATTTTTCTTGCTAAATAAACAAATGGAGTATCTGCTAAACTGGTTACAATAAATATAATATAGCTTGATATTACAATGCTCCAAAGGGTCTTTATGCTATAAATTCCCCAAAATGAAGCAAAGGTAAATAATAAATCATTTAAGAATTGGGATACCATAGTGGAACCGTTATTTCTAAGCCACAAAAAATCTCTTTTGCTGTTGGAGCGTTTTTCTGTAAAACTCCATATTTTATGGTATGCCCACACATCAAATTCCTGAACTATTGCATACACTAACATACTGGCAATCATAATTCTTGGAGTATTTGAAAAAATAGTTTTCATTGCTCCCATCATTATGTCCGTAGAAGATGGTGTGTATAAAAGCCACCACTGGGAAAGAATAATAAATGTAACAGATGTTGCAATTCCTATATGTACAGCTTTTCTTGACTCTTTTTTACCATATAATTCACTTATAATATCCGTAACAAGAAACGTTGATGCAAACAAAACATTTCCCAAAGTCATTTCCATTCCAAAGGCAACAATAACAATTAAAACTTCTATGTTAGCAGCAATTGTAGCTAACACCGTAAAGCAGTAAAGTCCCTGCTTTCCAAAAAGTTTAAAGAAAGCAATAACACTTCCATAAATAATAAATATTGATAATACTAATAAAACTTCATTTGACATAATACTTATCCTCCTGTTTTTTGTCTTTTACAGCTATTGCATCAATTTCTTTGCATAGCCGGCATATGTCTTTTTATTCTATTTGTTTTCTCCCACACCAAAATCCGTATTATTAAGAAGGATATCCACTCTTTCATTGTCTATGTATTTTGGATATACCTCTTTAATAAATTCATTAATTACTTTTTTGTCCGGTTTTATAGGCATGGCATTTTCCACCATAATGTTTACACACACTCTTTTAAAATACTTAAGCCCCATTTCAATGTCCCGTATCATTGAATCTGCATTTTGTCCCTTTATTCCCTGCAAAAGATTTATCTCGTCAAAATATTTAGCAATAACCTCAGGATTCTTTTCTTCAATTCCTTTTACCAGCACTTCCTCACGTAATTTGTAATCAAAGGTTTCTAATCCTAATTTTATAAGTACGGTAATTCCAAGATGTGAAAAATCCTTTTTAAACTTTTCAATGTCATCTTTATGCATATAATGGCATTCAAAATGCACCTCATTAATCCCTTTATCTAAACAGATATCCTTTATTAACTTTATGGTTTTATCATCTAAATCCACAAAGCTCCCTGAATTAATGACCTCTAGTTTTTTGTAAATTCCTGTTATGTGACCTAATGCTTCTTTGTTTATTTTATAGTTGTTTTCAATATCCAAACTACTATCTAAATGATAATCACAAAATCTGCATTTTCGCCATTTACATCCATCACCTACAAGCATTACTATTTCTCTTGGATTCTTCTCTTTAATAACAGAATATCTTACAGGATTAAATCCTTCCACCATAAAACTTTTCCTCCTAAACTGAAAAAAGAGTGCACTAAGGCACTCTTTTTCATTCTTATATTAATTCTTATATAAATTAATAATATAGGTTCCCTAGTTTTGTTTATAGACAGGATGGTTACGAACTGTCTTTTATATATTAATATATCTGATTTTACTCTTCTGTAGCATCAGTGCTTTCGACATCCTCTGAAACAGTAACTACTTCTTCTGAAGTATTTACCTCACCGTTTTCTTCTGCCGGTGTTTCTCCTTCAGCTGTTGTTTCCTCATCACCTTCTGATAATTCTAAAACATCATCCTCTGAAAGAACTGTATTTCTGTTATCTGTAGAAAGTCTTACAGAATTGTATCTCTTCATTCCTGTACCTGCCGGAATCAACTTACCAATAAGTACATTTTCCTTGATACCGATAAGTGGATCAACCTTACCGTTAATAGCTGCTTCAGTAAGAACTCTTGTTGTCTCCTGGAATGAAGCTGCTGAGAGGAATGAGCTTGTAGCAAGAGATGCCTTTGTGATACCAAGCATAATCTGTGTACCTGTTGCAGGCTCTTTGCCTTCTTCTACTAACTTCTCATTTACTTCATTGAAATCAAGAACTTCCACTGTTGTTCCCGGTAAGAACTCTGAATCACCGGCTGTTTCCACCTTAATTTTCTTAAGCATCTGTCTAACGATAACCTCAACGTGCTTATCGTTGATATCAACACCCTGTAGACGGTATACTCTCTGAACTTCTCTAATCATATAATCCTGTACTGCACGAAGTCCCTTAATCTTTAAGAGGTCGTGTGGATTAATACTACCTTCTGTAAGCTCATCACCGGCTTCAAGTATTGTTCCATCAAGAATCTTAATTCTTGAACCGTAAGGAATTAAGTAAGCCTTTGACTCACCTGTTTCATCGTTTGTTACAATAATTTCGCGTTTCTTCTTAGTTTCCTTGATTTCAGCTCTACCACCAAATTCTGCAATAATTGCAAGTCCCTTTGGCTTTCTTGCTTCAAACAATTCTTCTACTCTAGGAAGACCCTGTGTAATATCGTCACCGGCAACACCACCTGTATGGAAGGTTCTCATTGTAAGCTGTGTACCAGGCTCACCAATTGACTGAGCGGCAATAATACCAACAGCTTCACCTACCTGTACTCTCTGTCCTGTTGCCATGTTTGCACCGTAACACTTAGCACAAACACCTATATGAGATTTACATGTAAGAATTGTTCTTATTTTAACCTTTGTAACACCTGTTGCAACAATTGCAGCTGCCCTCTTAGGTGTAATCATATGGTTTGCTTTTACTATAACATTACCCTCTGCGTCATACATTGTCTCTGCAGCGGTTCTGCCTGTTATACGTTCTTCAAGGCTTTCTACAACTTCATTTCCGTTCATTAATGACTCAATTTCCATATAAGGAATAGCCTTGCCTTCACAACAGTCAACATCACGGATAATTAAATCCTGTGATACGTCAACAAGTCGTCTTGTAAGGTATCCTGAATCGGCTGTACGAAGAGCTGTATCAGAAAGACCTTTACGGGCACCATGGGCAGAAATAAAGTATTCCAAAACGTCAAGACCTTCACGGAAGTTCGATTTAATAGGAAGTTCGATAGTCTTACCTGTTGTATCTGCCATAAGACCACGCATACCGGCAAGCTGTTTAATCTGCTTGTCAGAACCACGGGCACCTGAATCAGCCATCATAAAGATGTTGTTATACTTATCAAGGCCACCAAGAAGTGCGCTGGTAATCTTATTATCGGCATCCTGCCATGTTTCAATTACTTCTTTATATCTTTCCTCGTCTGTTAAGAAACCTCTTCTAAAGTGCTTTGTAATCTTATCAACAGTCTTTTCTGCATCTGCTAAAATCTGCTTCTTAGCAGCCGGTACTGTCATATCTGAAATTGAAACTGTCATGGCAGCTCTTGTGGAGAACTTGTAACCCATAGCCTTGATATTATCAAGAACCTCTGCAGTCTTTGTAGCACCATGGTTATTAATAACCTTCTCAAGAATCTGCTTTAACCCTTTCTTTCCTACATGGAACTCAACTTCAAATCTAAGATAATCTTCATCTTTTTCTCTCTTAACAAATCCTAAATCCTGAGGAAGTATTTCATTGAAAAGACATCTTCCTAAAGTAGTGTCAATAACACCTTCTACTTTTTCACCTTTTCCGTTAAATACTTTTCTCTTAATTTTAATCTTCTGATGAAGTGAAATATCGCCATTTTCATATGCAATAATTGCCTGGGCAACGCTACTGAAATAACGTCCCATAACATCTAACGCTTCTGAAATAACAACTCTGTCATCTGCCTGATATCTGATTATATCCGATGTTTTAATTATTCCATCATCTAAATCTTTCTTAATTTCTTCTTCAGACTGATATACCTTTTCACCAGCCATTGCTTCTTTTTCAGCATCTCCGGTGTAATCTACCATCTTATCCATTGTCAGATAGTAAATACCAAGTACCATATCCTGTGAAGGGACTGCTACAGGCGCACCATCAGACGGCTTAAGAAGGTTGTTAGGTGAAAGTAATAAGAATCTACATTCAGCCTGTGCCTCCACAGAAAGTGGAAGATGAACAGCCATCTGGTCTCCATCGAAATCGGCGTTGAAAGCTGTACATACCAACGGATGTAACTTAATAGCTTTACCTTCTACTAATACCGGTTCAAATGCCTGAATACCTAATCTATGAAGTGTCGGCGCACGGTTAAGCATAACCGGATGTTCCTTAATTACATCTTCAAGTACATCCCAAACTTCTGTCTGAAGTCTTTCCACCATCTTCTTAGCACTCTTAATATTATGTGCTGTGCCGTTTGCTACTAATTCCTTCATTACAAATGGCTTAAATAATTCAATTGCCATTTCCTTTGGAAGACCACACTGATAAATCTTAAGTTCAGGTCCTACTACGATAACTGAACGTCCTGAGTAGTCAACACGCTTACCAAGTAAGTTCTGACGGAAACGTCCCTGCTTACCTTTAAGCATATCTGAAAGTGACTTAAGTGCTCTGTTACCAGGTCCTGTTACAGGTCTGCCACGTCTTCCATTATCGATTAATGCATCAACAGCTTCCTGAAGCATTCTCTTTTCGTTTCTTACAATAATCTCAGGTGCTCCAAGTTCAAGAAGTCTTTTAAGACGATTGTTTCTGTTAATGATTCTTCTGTATAAATCATTTAAATCAGATGTGGCAAATCTACCACCGTCTAACTGTACCATAGGTCTGATATCAGGTGGAATTACCGGTATAACATCTAAGATCATCCATTCAGGTCTGTTTCCTGAATTTCTGAATGCTTCGTGCACCTCTAATCTCTTTACGATTTTTGCCTTTTTCTGACCTGTCGCTTCAAAAAGTTCCTGCTTTAATGCTTCTGCTTCTTTATCAAGGTCAATTGCCTGAAGCAATTCTTTTATTGCTTCAGCACCCATTCCTACTCTGAACTTGCCATCAAATTCTTCGTAAGCTTCTCTATATTCCTTCTCTGACAATACCTGCTTGTACTCCAATGTGGTATCCATTGGGTCAAGTACGATATATGACGCGAAGTATAATACCTTCTCTAAAACTCTAGGTGAAATATCAAGTATAAGTCCCATTCTTGAAGGGATACCCTTAAAATACCAGATATGTGATACAGGTGTAGCAAGTTCTACACTACCCATACGTTCACGACGTACACTTGACTTTGTAACTTCAACACCACATCTGTCACAAATTACGCCTTTATATCTGATCTTTTTATATTTACCACAATGACATTCCCAATCCTTATTTGGTCCGAAAATCTTCTCACAGAACAAACCATCTTTTTCAGGTTTTAAAGTTCTGTAGTTAATTGTCTCCGGCTTTGTTACCTCGCCTCTTGACCATTCTCTGATTTTCTCAGGTGATGCAAGACCAATTTTAATTTTATCAAATGCTGCCTGTTCACTAACATTCATGTCTGCCATGATCAATCTCCCTTCTTTTAATTTTCTTCTCCGTCAGAAAATACCTCTCCTGAAGCATCAACTGTCTGGAGTTCATCATTTACAAATTCCTGTGTCTGGAAGCCTGCCTGTTCAAATGCCTGACTATCTTCCTTATTTCCACTAAAATTCTTATCGCTGTTTAAGATTGCATTGAAGTTTGTTTCACCGTAATCAATGCTTTCCTTTAATTCAACTTCTTCATCATTTTCATCTAATACCTTAATATCTAATGCCAATGACTGAAGTTCCTTAATAAGAACCTTGAATGATTCAGGAATTCCCGGCTGAGGGATATTTTCACCCTTAATAATTGCTTCGTAAGTCTTAACACGTCCTACAACGTCATCAGACTTAACTGTTAAGATTTCCTGTAATGTGTATGATGCACCATAAGCTTCTAATGCCCAAACTTCCATTTCACCAAATCTCTGTCCACCGAACTGAGCCTTACCACCAAGTGGCTGCTGAGTTACTAATGAGTAAGGACCTGTTGAACGTGCATGAATCTTATCATCTACTAAGTGATGGAGTTTTAAGTAATGCATGAATCCGATTGTTACAGGGCTGTCAAAATACTCACCTGTTCTACCGTCTCTAAGTCTTACCTTACCATCTCTGTTAATAGGAACCCCTCTCCATTCTTCTCTATGGTCAAGGTGTTCTTCTAAATATTCCATAACTTCAGGTCTTAATGTATCCTTATACTTAGCCTGGAAGTCTTCCCATTCAGTGTTTGCATAATCATTTGCAAGCTCAAGGGTATCCATAATATCATACTCGTCTGCTCCATCAAATACAGGTGTTGCAATATTGAAACCTAATACCTTTGCAGCAAGACTTAAATGAATTTCAAGGACCTGACCTATGTTCATACGTGAAGGTACGCCCAATGGATTAAGCACGATATCAAGTGGACGTCCGTTTGGAAGGAATGGCATATCTTCAACAGGTAATACTCTTGAAACTACACCCTTGTTACCATGACGTCCAGCCATCTTATCACCAACGGAAATCTTTCTCTTCTGTGCAATATATATACGAACTGATTCATTAACACCAGGTGCTAATTCATCACCGTTTTCTCTCTTAAATACCTTAGCATCAACAATGATACCTGACTCACCGTGAGGAACCTTAAGGGATGTATCTCTTACTTCTCTTGCCTTTTCTCCAAAGATTGCTCTAAGAAGTCTCTCTTCCGGTGTAAGTTCTGTTTCACCCTTAGGTGTAACCTTACCAACAAGAATATCCCCTGCTCTTACTTCAGCACCAATTCTTATGATACCTCTTTCATCAAGGTCTTTTCTTGCATCATCACCAACGCCCGGAACATCATTTGTAATTTCTTCAGGTCCAAGTTTGGTATCTCTTGCCTCTGTTTCGTATTCTTCTATATGAATTGATGTATAAACATCATCCTGTACTAATCTTTCACTAAGAAGTACGGCATCCTCGTAGTTGTAACCTTCCCATGTCATAAATCCAATAAGCGGGTTCTTACCAAGAGCGATTTCACCATTAGATGTGGAAGCACCATCGGCAATAACTTCACCGGCTTCTACATGGTCACCCTTAAATACGATTGCTCTCTGGTTATAACAGTTACTCTGGTTACTTCTCTGGAATTTAAGAAGTTTGTATGTTTCCTTCTCACCGTTATCATCATATCTTAATGTGATTTCCTTAGATGTAGATCTTTCAACTACACCTGCACGTTTTGCAACAACACATACACCTGAGTCAACAGCTGCCTTGCCTTCCATTCCCGTACCAACTACAGGAGCTTCTGTAGTCATAAGAGGAACTGCCTGACGCTGCATGTTAGATCCCATAAGGGCACGGTTAGCATCATCGTTCTGTAAGAAAGGAATCATGGATGTAGCAACTGAGAATACCATTCTAGGAGAAACGTCCATAAGGTCAATTCTCTTCTTGTCAAACTGTGATGTTTCCTCTCTGAAACGTCCTGATACATTATTGTTTACAAAGTGTCCTTCTTCATCTAAAGGTTCGTTAGCCTGTGCTACTGTGTAGTTATCTTCCTCATCAGCTGTAAGGTAAACAACTTCATCTGTTACCCTTGGATTTTCAGGATCTGATTTATCTACAACACGATATGGTGCTTCAATAAATCCGTACTCATTTAATCTGGCAAAAGATGCAAATGAGTTAATAAGACCGATGTTTGGTCCTTCAGGTGTCTCAATAGGACACATTCTTCCATAGTGAGTATAATGTACATCTCGAACCTCGAATCCGGCACGGTCTCTTGAAAGACCACCAGGTCCTAAGGCTGATAAACGTCTCTTATGTGTCAACTCACCAAGTGGGTTATTCTGATCCATAAACTGTGACAACTGGGAACTTCCAAAGAATTCCTTAACAGCAGCTGTTACAGGTTTAATGTTAATTAATGTCTGTGGTGAAACTCCTTCAAGATCCTGAGTTGTCATTCTTTCACGAACAACTCTTTCCATTCTTGAAAGACCTATTCTATACTGGTTCTGAAGTAACTCGCCAACTGCACGGATACGTCTGTTTCCTAAGTGGTCAATATCATCAGATGTACCAATACCATACTCTAAGTTGAGTAAGTAGTTAATAGAAGCAAGAATATCTTCCTTAGTAATGTGCTTTGGAACTAATTCATGAGCACGTCTCTTAATGGCATCCTTTAAATCTTCTTCTGAATCATTTTCTTCAAGGATTTCTGCCAAAACAGGATAATATACATCTTCTAAAATTCCAAGACTCTTGCAGTCAAAGTCAACATAGGCATTAATATCTACTGCAAGGTTTGAAAGTATCTTTTCATTCTTAACATCTGTCTGAATCATAACAGATGGAATTGCAGCATTCTGAATCTTTACAGCTAAATCCTTTGTAACTGTAGTTCCTGCTTCCGCAATAACCTCACCTGTAGTCATGTCTATAACATCCTCTGCTAATACATGACCTGTGATACGATTCTTAAATGCTAATTTTTTGTTATATTTATAACGTCCTACTCTTGCAAGATCATATCTCTTTGCGTCAAAGAACATTCCTGTAATAATTGATTCCGCACTGTCAACACTTAAAGGCTCGCCCGGACGGATTTTCTTGTATAACTCAAGAAGTCCGCTCTCGTAATCGTCACTCTGGTCTTTTTCAAATGTAGCAGTAAGTTTCTCTTCTTCACCAAATAATTCAGTGATTTCTGCATTTGTTCCAACACCTAAAGCTCTAATAAGAACTGTAACCGGTACTTTTCTTGTTCTGTCAACACGAACATAAAATACATCATTAGAATCTGTTTCATATTCTAACCATGCACCACGGTTAGGAATAACCTGTGAAGTATATAATTCCTTACCAACCTTATCATGTCCGATAACATAATAGATACCAGGTGAACGCACCAGCTGACTTACGATAACACGCTCAGCACCATTGATTACAAATGTACCTGTTGCTGTCATAAGAGGTAAATCTCCCATGAAAATCTCATGTTCTGTAAATTCTCCGGTTTCCTTATTATGAAGTCTTACTTTTACCTTCAAAGGTGCAGCATATGTTGCATCTCTTTCCTTACATTCCTCGATTGTGTATTTCTTTTCATCTTCACACAATTTGAAATCAACAAATTCGAGGCTTAAGCTCTGTCCGTAATCTTCAATTGGAGAAATATCATCTAATACTTCTCTAAGACCTGATGTCAGGAACCATTCATATGAATCTCTCTGAACTTCAATAAGGTTAGGCATTTCAAGCACTTCTTTTTGTCTGGAATAGCTCATTCTGATGCCTTTTCCCGCTTTTACAGGACGAATTCTGTTCTTTTCCATCGACGTTTCACTCCTTGTCTTTATTTTGTTAATTAATTAGCTACATAAACTTTATTTTATTAGTTTTTAAAGCGTTTTCTTAGTAAAAAACTGCCATTTTTGCTCTTAAAAGGGCGCACTAACCCCCTTGTATGCGCGTAGCAAATTTTACTATACCACTAAATGTAAAAAGAGTCAACCATTTAAAAACAATTGACTCTTTTCATGTATAATATTTTAATTTTGTTTAATGTTAATTATAATTCTTTATTCTTTTTAAGGTACTCACGGGTATCCTTTGCCACTACACCACCTAATGCAAACAAAGCAATTATGTTTGGAATTGCCATAAGTCCGTTAAAGATATCAGCTATAGTCCAAACTGCTGCAACTGTCATATAAGGTCCAATGAATACTGCCAAAATATAAAGCCATCTGTAAACCTTTACAGCACCTTTGCTTCCATTAAAGAGATATTCAAGACATCTCTCACCATAATAATTCCATCCAAGAATAGTAGTAAAAGCAAAGAACACAAGACAAATCATTAATATAAATGATGCCACATCTCCCGGAAGGAAATATAATCCCTTCTGCCATGCTGCAGTTGTAACCTGAACGCCTTCAAGACTCTTATCTGCCCATGTTCCCATCATTACAATTGATAAACCTGTCATTGTACAAATAATTATTGTATCAATAAATGTACCTGTCATTGAAACAAGTCCCTGTCTTACAGGTTCCTTAGTCTGAGCTGCTGCAGCTGCTATAGGTGCAGAACCAAGTCCTGACTCATTGGAGAAAATACCTCTTGCAACACCTTTTTGCATTGCAATTGCAATAGAGGCAAGAACACCACCTGCAACGGGTTTAACGCCAAATGCTCCTTCAAATATTTCAACAAAAGCTCCCGGAACATTTTCAATATTAGCTATAATAAGTACCAAAGCTGCAACTACATAAATAACTGCCATAAACGGAACAATTATCTGTGATACACTGGCAATTCTCTTAATGCCGCCAATTACCACCAAGCCTACACAAAGTGCAAGAATTACTGCCGAAACAACAATTGCATATGAATATTCAGCTCCAAATATGCTTACAGTATGTGCCTTATTAGGATCAAAAAATCCCTGTACGGCTGATGCAATACCCTGAACCTGTGTAAATGTACCTATACCAAACAAACCTACACACGCCCCAAAGAAAGCAAAGATTTTTCCAAGCCATCTCCAATTACGCCCCATACCGTTTTCAATGTAATAAAATGGTCCGCCAAGCACATGACCATCTTCGTCTATCTTTCTATACTTTACTGCAAGAAATCCTTCAGAGTACTTTGTTGCCATTCCAAAGAAGGCTGCCAACCACATCCAGAATAAAGCTCCCGGTCCACCGGCAAGAACGCCAATAGCTGTGGCTACACCTACGATATTTCCTGTTCCAATAGTTGCTGAAAGTGCTGTACACAATGCCCCAAAGCTTGTAACTTCACCTTCACCTTCCTCTTCGTTTTTAACCATAAATCTAAGAGCTTTAGGTAAATGTATTACCTGTATAAGTCTCAAACGAAAAGTAAGGTAGATACCTGCTGATAAAATGAGTACGATAAGCGGTACTCCCCAAACAAAGTTATCTACCTGACCTAAAAACTCTGTAAACTGTTTCATTTTTTCCTCCTGTCCTTTTGCCTGAGAGATCGACTGTACTTCCAGTCTTACACCTTCGGCGCCTGAGTCAGCTATAAGCCATCAGACCTCTCCAGTTATTTTTTCTCAATATTATCAATAGAATATATTTTCAAAAGAAAACAGACATTATGTATTAAATACAAATGCCTGTCTCCATTTAAACAAATTAATTATTTAAGAGTTACTGTTGCTCCAACTTCTTCTAACTGCTTCTTAAGAGCTTCAGCTTCTTCCTTAGAAATTCCTTCCTTAACAACCTTAGGTGCTCCGTCAACAACTTCCTTAGCTTCCTTAAGTCCTAAACCTGTAGCATCCTTAACTGCCTTAATAACTTTAACCTTCTGAGCTCCAACTTCTGTTAACTCAACGTCAAATTCTGTCTTTTCTTCAGCTGCTGCTGCATCTCCACCTGCTGCTGCAACTACAACACCTGCTGCTGCAGATACTCCAAATTCTTCTTCACATGCCTTTACAAGGTCATTTAATTCTAATACTGTTAATCCTTTGATTACTTCAATGATTTCTGCTGTTGTCATTGTAAATTCCTCCATTTTATTCTTTTAATTCTTGTGCGGACTCATAATCCGTAATTGCTCATACAACTAATTACTGAGCTGCTTCTTCGTTCTGTTCTGCAATCTGCTTAATAACACGAGCGAAGTTTGTAATTGGTGACTGCATAGATCCAAGTAATTTTGAGAGAAGTACTTCTCTTGATGGAATAGATGCAATCTGCTTTACACCGTCTGCATCATAGTAAACACCGTCAACTACACCGCCTTTAACTTCCAATGCTTCTGCACCCTTTGCAAAGTTTACTAAAACTCTTGCTGCTGCAGTAGCATCATCCTTACAAACTGCGATAGCTGTAGGTCCTTCAAGATGCTGAGCTAAATCTGAAAATTCTGTATCTTTGATTGCAAAATTAATCATAGTGTTCTTGTATACTTTGTATACAACGCCTGCTTCTCTTAACTGTTTACGAAGCTCTGTGTCCTGTGCAACAGTAAGTCCACGATAGTCAACTACAACTGCTGTAGCTGCACCATTGAGTAATTCTGAAATCTCTTCTACGATAGGTTTCTTTAACTCTACTTTTGCCATGAATGTCTTGCCTCCTTATTTTTTTTAGGTCTGCAACCTTCATTCGCCGAACTTATTCATAAAAAAACTCCCTGCGAAAACAGAGAGGTACTAATAGTCATATATAAATAACTCCCTCGGTAGGCGATGTTAATGCTTACTTCACATATGAATCATATGCAAAACCTACTGTCTTCGGCAATTGGTTTTTAACCACTTGTGCATAATAGCACATTATTATTATATTGTCAACTGATATGCTTCAATAAACATGAAGCATATCAGTAACAAGTTACATAAATAAATTATGCGTTAACAATTTTTGAAACGTTAACCTTTACACCAGGTCCCATTGTTGATGTAACAGTGATTGACTTAATGTAAGCACCCTTAACTGCTGCCGGTTTAGCTTTCATAATAGCACCCATAAGCGCTTCGAAGTTCTGTGTTAACTGTTCTTCTGTAAATGAAGCCTTTCCAACAGGAACGTGAACGATGTTAGCCTTGTCAAGTCTGTACTCAATCTTACCTGCTTTGATATCAGCAATAGCTTTTGTAACATCCATTGTTACTGTACCTGCTTTTGGGTTAGGCATTAAGCCCTTTGGTCCGAGAACACGACCAAGTCTACCAACAACACCCATCATATCAGGTGTAGCTACAACCACATCGAAATCAAACCATCCGTCGTTCTGAATCTTAGGAATTAATTCTTCTGCTCCAACAAAATCTGCTCCTGCTGCTAAAGCTTCGTCAGCCTTTGCTCCCTTAGCGAAAACCAAAACCTTAACTTCCTTACCTGTACCGTTAGGTAAAACTACGGCACCACGGATCTGCTGATCTGCATGACGTCCGTCACAACCTGTTCTAATGTGACATTCTATTGTTTCATCAAATTTTGCAACTGCTGATTTCTTTACTAAAGAAATCGCTTCTTCTGTATCATACTGTGCAGCTCTGTCAATATTCTTTGCTGCCTCAATATACTTCTTACCTCTCTTCATTTAAACCTCCTCGTGGTAATAACGGATATACCTCCCACGTTCTTTTCAATTCATTTTTATTATAGTAGAATCTTCCTCAGACTCTGCCATTTCGAAAATGTTTCATGCAATTGTATGATAACAATGCCTTCATTTACGAAAATTAGTCTTCAACCTTGATTCCCATGCTTCTTGCAGTACCTGCGACCATGCTCATAGCAGCCTCAACTGTTGCCGCATTTAAATCCTTCATCTTTGTTTCTGCAATCTGCTGTAAATCAGCTTTTGAAATTGTTGCAACTGTTTCCTTAATTGAGTTTCCTGCACCCTTCTGAATCTTGCAGGCTTTCTTTAATAAAACTGCTGCAGGTGGAGTCTTTGTAATAAAACTAAAACTCTTGTCCTGGTAAACAGTGATAACAACAGGAATGATCATTCCCGGCTGATCAGCTGTTCTTGCGTTGAAGTCCTTTGTGAACTGAACGATGTTTAATCCATGCTGTCCAAGTGCTGGACCAACTGGTGGAGCTGGTGTTGCTTTTCCAGCCTCAATCTGCAATTTAATGTAACCTTCTACTTTCTTTGCCATTTTTCGGCACCTCCTATTGTGGTATTATCGGGAATCCCTCCCACTGCTTCGTGACCACCACGAAACATTCTTCTTTTATCTTAAAACCAATATTTAAATGGTCTTAATTCATCTTTTTAACTTCGGAGAAATTAAGTTCTACCGGAGTTTCTCTTCCAAACATGTCCACGTTAATTGTGACTGTCTGTCTGTTATCGTCAATACGCTTAATAGTACCTGCAGTACCTGTCCATACGCCTCCAATAACAGTAATCATATCCCCTTCCGCAAAATCAATATTGACTCTTTCGGTCTTAATACCTAAAGTAGCCATTTCTTCTGCTGTAAGAGGAACCGGCTTAGATCCTGGTCCTACGAAACCTGTAACACCTCTGGTATTTCTTACTACATACCATGTGTCATCGTTCATAACCATATTAATAAGCACATATCCAGGGAAAAGCTTCTTCTCAGTAACTTCTCTTTTGCCGTTCTTCAATTCTACCACTTCCTGTTTTGGAACTGATACTTCTAATATCTGATCCTGCAATTTTCTGTTTTCAATTGACTGTTCGATATTAGTTTTAACTTTGTTCTCATATCCTGAATAGGTATGAACAACATACCATTTTGCTTCTGACATCTAATCACCTCTTATATTCTTATATTATCCAATAATCTTATCAAGACCAAACTGTATCAGCTGATCAATCATGCCAATGAGGATACCAAGAATAGTTGTGATTATAACTACTACAACGCTCTGTCTTACTATAGAAGCCTTTGTAGGCCAGATAATCTTTGCATATTCAGCTTTAAGACCTGTCCACCAGCTCTTAGTTTTAGAGCTTTTCTTCTTAGCTTTAGCTTCTGCCATGTTTCTACCTCCCAAAAAACTATTTTGTTTCTTTGTGTAATGTATGCTTCTGACAGAACTTGCAATATTTCTTTGTTTCTACTCTGTCCGGATGAGTTTTCTTATCCTTAGTAGTATTGTAATTACGCTGCTTGCATTCTGTGCATTCTAATGTGATTCTTGTTCTCATGAGATTCACCTCCGTTATATTCTATCTAATCCATCCCAGAGAGTATTTTTTTTATCACTTTTTGTAATATGAGCAAAAAAAAAAGACCTCTCTTTGCTATATAACTATAACATCTAAACCTTTTTACGTCAACAGTAAAATAGCAAATTCGAAATCTTCCTAAAATGAAATTTTAAATTCCACTCTCCCACTGTACAGTGGAATTTACTTT
>NZ_QUHB01000007.1:0-84878 GCF_003479405.1 Eubacterium sp. AF16-48
GCCCTTACTATCTCCACAACCTTGATAACGTTGACCCGGAGCATCTGAAAGAAGACTTCGGGAAAAATAAATATAAACTCCACTACATCTACCATGAGTTCACTGTGGATTTCTTTAAGATGGACATTTCCTCTCTTCCGAAAAATGCATCTTCTCTTAAATTTACAAAACACAACTCCCATATTATGTCTCTGTGCCTGACCTTTCACATTAATCTTGGTTTATCACTTCGCAAAACCTCTCAGGCTCTGAAAGATTTATATGACACATCCATATCGCATCAACAGATTGCCAACTACTGTAAAACAGCTGCAATGGTTGTTAAGCCTTTTGTTGACAATATGCCGGGTAAATGGCAGCTGCTCATTTATCTGGGACAACAGACCATACTGCAGATGTAGCAACAGGACTGCTCCTAGATTCAGAGCCGGAGGTTATATAAAGCCACCACGAAGTGGTTTCCCTTGATAACACACAAAAGAACTGCTGTCAAGGGTGGCAGTACGCCATCATAAAACTTAAATATCTGCAATTTTCAAGGTTCGTATAAGCCTTTTTCTTTTGGCTCATTTTTTCATAGGTCACTTGACACTTTCCGTAAAAATTTACTCCTTTATAAAGCAGGATATTTATTGTATTTAAAAGTTCATTTCTGTACTGCTTTAGTATTTTTGCATATAGTCCAAGACGAAAATATTGTCATTTTATTGTCACGAGTCAATACCGTTGTAGTCGTTCTTGCATGTATGACAAACTTGAATTTGTTTGTACAATGTTCAAGATATAACTGTTATTATGTCTTGATTAGAGTACAAACTCATATAAGAAGAACTTCCTCGGTACTCCAATATCAACATATGTGATTTCAACCTTATCCACATGCTTAAATCCAAACGACATATACATTTTCTGTGGAATATCATTTCCCTCTATGCAATCAAGACGAATTGATTTAAGGTTTCTTTCCCTTGCTGTGTCTATTGCGTGTTGAACTAACTGCTTCGAGTATCCACGACCTCCATATTCCGGAAGGACACGCAAGGCATGAAGAACTACTGTCTCGTTATCATTTGCATCAATAAGCCATTTAACTGCGTGATACGCCTCATCACGATCATGATTCATAATATACGCCGCAACAATTCGACCATCTTCAATACCGATAAACTGATTTCTCTCTTTGATTGCATCTTTGATCATTTCATCTGGAGGGAAACCACCTTTATCTCCCTCCGGCAGAAAATCTTTTCCGCTCAAAACTTTACACATACCGTCATAAAACTGTCGCAATTCTATAAAATTTTTCTCTTCTGCATATCTGATAATCATAGAAATCTATCCCTCCAACTTCTAAGTTGTAAGTTTCTTTACTATCATATCTTTAAAACTTGTTTTGCTTTCGCATTAACAAATTGGATAATTGGGCCTGAAATGATAACCGTAATAAGCGTGCATACACCAAACTTTCCGCCAAACAAAACACCTGTAACAACAACCAAAATATCCAATGCCATTCGGACAAATTTAATCTGCCAGTGATTTTTTTCTGCTAGAGCAAAAGTGACTGCCTCATAGGAGCCTCTACCAAGGGATGCCGACGCATATAGTCCTGTTCCGACAGCAAACAAAACCACTCCTAACAACATAATTAAAAAATTGATCCACTTATAGGTACTGTAAATATGGCAGTTAGCAAACAAATCTACACAGGTACTGTATACAATCTGGTACAACACAGTTCCTATATGAATCTGACTTTTATCGTAAATGAGTGCAAACAAAATCATTCCCAATGCTACAACAAAAGATGCTGTGCCAATGCTTATGTGAAATGTTCTTGCAATCCCCTGCCACAGCACCGCAAGCGTAGCTCCGCCAAATCCAGCATACAGTGCAAGTGTAATTCCATAAGCCGCAATTATAGAACCTATTACAAGGATTGCCAATTTCTTTAGTGTTTTTTTATTGTTATTTTTCATTGACTTTTAATTCAAGTACTTCCGGACGGGCATAATGTCCGATTGCATCATGCTCCATTTTGCAGGCGGCAGGCAAATTCATATCAAGTTCTGCGTAAATGATAGTTCCTTTATCCCAGACAGGTTTTGTCAAATAATGCCCATATGGATCAATAATGCAGCTTCCTCCTCTGCACACAAGTCCTGGAAGTTTAGATACGATATTATACTCCTGCAGATCAGAAGGGTATGAACTGCGTCTGATAATCATATCAGCGTTGATAAAGAAACATTTTCCTTCGATTGCAATATGCTGAACTTTCATGCTAATAATTCACTCCTCGTATAATTTTCTTTGGGTTTAAAGCATCTGAAATCTATATCATCAATGTTTTTGACTTTACATACCGTTAGCAACCGCTCTAATTTATTTAATACCAGCAAATTACTCTCCTCCACAAATTCCGATTGAGATTTCACCTGTTTAAAGAAATTTAATAACAGTTATATTTTGTTATTAAATTCTCCGCAAACCATCGAAAACACTGGATTTGTCGCAGGTGAGCTTTCCCTTATTGTTTCCCTTGTGTTATATCGTCCCACCAGTGTTTACTGACTCTGGTAAGGGAAAAAGCAAGGGAAACAAAATCATATAACACAGTATAACACAAAATGAAACTGACATGGTGAACTGATTGAAATGCTTCTGATTTTTGTAGCAAATAATTGATTGAACGACAAGGAGATAAGATAAGATACGATGAGAACAATATTTGCAGAATATAATCCCGGACGAAACAGCATTGATGTTTATACCAGTGCAGACTATATGCTTCGCATTGACTGCTGGGAAGCAGAAAAGAATTTGAGAACCACACACGGATCAGATTGTGCATTAAACACACTTGCCATTGATGAACCACAAGAATATGCGAGACTGTATCTTGATGGGAATTTACAGATGTGGGTAGATGCAGAAGATTCATTGACATTATAGTAATGTTCAAAAAAAGCTCTCTGTGCAATGCACAGGAGCTTTTTATATGTAGACCTCTATTTATTTGTGCTGTCTGCATCAATTACAGACTTAATCTGCTTCATAAGGGCATCATAGTTGTCCTTGTTATCAATTCCGCCGAGCATTGGTTCGCCTACAATATTGCCATTTCTGTCAACAAGTATAGTTGTTGGAAAGGCCATGATTTCTGAGGCATATTTACCGGCAGCACTAGAGGAGTCAATTGACAGATTACGATATTTGACACCCTGGCTTTCAAGAACAGAGGCAGCCTCTTTGATAGCTGTTTTATTGCCATCGAAGGTCTCAGTGTTGATGCCAACAACTTCTCCGCCCATTGATTTGATAGCATCATTTAATTCGTTAAGCTTGGATAATTCAGCGACACATGGTTTGCAGCCGGTAAACCAGAAATTGACGACTGTTACTGCATTACCGGAAAACAGGCTGTCATCAACCTTATTGCCATCAAAATCCTCACCGGAAAAATCACTGAATACAGATGAGGCTTTAGAGCTGTCCTTCTTGTTATCGTCTGATGATGTATTTTTGTTTTCAAGCTTTGCTATCTGTTCCTCGATTTTTCGTATGGTTTCAATATCCTCATTAAGTGTTTTAAGCTCATCGTCTGTGAATGAATTCTTGTTTGATTCTACGGTACCGGCAAGATAATCAGCATAATTTCCGTTTGGATCGGCGTCACTTTTGTTCATCATACCAAATGCCTTGTTCCACACATCAGCGTGATCTGCAAAAAGCTGATTTTCCTGCTGATATAAATCATCAAGCCTGGAATCTGATTTGCCGGATGCTTCTGAGCCGGCTTCAGTCTGAGTGTTCTTAGAATCTGTTGTGGAATCTTGCTTTACGCCACATGCTGTAAGTAATAATGCTATGCAGAGTGTAAAAATAGAAATAAATAATAATTTATTTTTCATGAGTAATTTCTCCTTTAAAATAATAGTAAAATGTTTAATAGCTATCTGTTGTCATTTTTTTGACATGATTTTCCCATAAACCGGTAGCAGATGGCGTCCTTCGGACAGGTCTTTATGCAGGCACCGCAGCGTATGCACTCGGGGTGATCCGGTGTCTTACACACATCCACATCCATCTTACATGCCTTTGAGCATTGACCGCATCCGACACATTTGCTGCTATCAACGGTGATTTTGAGCAGGCTGACCTTATTAAATAATGAGTAGATTGCTCCAAGCGGACAAATCCATTTACAGAAGGGCCTGTAAAATAAGATACTTAGTACAATCACTGCAATTAAAATCATACACTTGAAAGAAAAAAGCTTTCCCAGCGCAGAACGGATAGCAGCATTTCCAATAGATAACGGTATAGCACCCTCTAAAACACCCTGAGGACAGATATATTTGCAGAAGAACGGGTCTCCCATTCCTATAGAGTTCGTTACAAGCATCGGAAGAAGTATAACGAAAACAATAAGAATGACATATTTTAGGTACCTAAGAGGCTTTAGTTTGGCTGTGGATAATTTCTTTCCGGGGATTTTATGAAGTAAATCCTGAAACCATCCAAATGGGCACAAAAAACCACATATAAATCTGCCGAGAGTTACACCGAGTAAAATAAAAAATCCGGTTATGTAGTATGAAAACTTAAATTTTGATGATCCGACAACTGCCTGAAATGCCCCTATTGGACAGGCTCCTGTCGCGGCAGGGCAGGAGTAACAGTTTAATCCGGGTACGCATACTGTTTTTGCATTGCCCTGATATATTTTACCCTTAAATAAATTTGGAATATGAATATTGGTCAGCAGCGTTGCTGCGGCCTGTATCCAGCCACGCATTTTTGCCAATTTTCTTGATAGTAATTTCTTTTCCTTATCCAATTCCGACACACTCCAGACATAGTTTTATTGCTTTACCAAGCACTGTAGCCGCCTCACCTCTGACTGCACCATAGCTTATCATGGATACACCAAGGATAAGCAGAATGATTTGACATGTTTTTTGGTATTTCAACATAATGTTGCTCCTTTTTGTTGTATTGTTGACCAGCTGACTTTGGTATTATACAATATAGGTTGTAAAATTATTGTTAAGAAGCAGGAGAACATTTTGAGATTATTAATTGTTGAGGACGAGAAACAAATATGTGATATGGTTGCAAAGAGTCTGTATGCTGCCGGTTATGAGGTGGATACCTGTTATGATGGGAAAGAGGCTCTTGAATGTATACTGTCGGAGAATTATGATCTGATAGTTTTGGATTTGAATCTGCCGGGGATGGATGGCATGGAGCTTCTTAAGGAGCTTAGAAAATACAATGATGAAACTAAGGTTTTGATATTATCTGCAAGAGGTCAGATTGCTGATAAGGTAGAGGGACTGGATGCAGGAGCAAATGATTACATGGAAAAACCATTCCATCTGCAGGAGCTTGAGGCACGTATCAGAAGCCTGACAAGAAGGAAATTTGTACAGAATGACATATGTCTTAAATGCGGAGAAATAAAGTTTGATACGATTAAACGCGAGGCATATGCAAAGGAAGAGCCGGTTCCACTGACAAGAAAAGAGAATGGTATTTTGGAATATTTACTTATCAATATAGGCAGACCGGTGAGTCAGGAGGAGCTGATAGAGCATGTGTGGGATGCCACGGCAGACAGCTTTAGCGGAGCAATCAGGGTACATATGTCTTCACTTAGAAAAAAGCTTAAGGCGAAGCTGGGATATGATCCCATTCAGAACAAGGTAGGTGAAGGCTATAAAATACGGGAGGTGTCTGACAGATGAAAAGAATGTCGCTACAGTGGAGACTTACGTGCATTACTACATTGTGTATTGCTATTATATGTGGCTGCCTGACTATGTTTGTCTATAAAAATGGTGTGCATTACATCGATTCTCTGCAGGATGCGGTAGAGTCACAGGGGGATGAAAAAGGAAACAAATCAGATGAAATATATATCAGCATACCGGACGATAAGTGGAATGAGTTTGCGGATGAATTTTCGGTTCAGGTGTACAATAATAAGGCCGACTATAAAAGAAACAGTCTGATAATCACGGTTTTGCTGGCGCTTTTGGGAGGTGCCGTCACTTATTTTATAAGCGGGCATGCACTCAGACCAATCAGGGAGTTTTCAGATAAAATTGAAGAGGTACAGGCTCAGAATCTGTCTGATTCAAGAATAGAGGAAAACAATGTTAAGGAACTGAACCAGCTTGGTATTTCTTATAATAAGATGCTTGAGCGTCTGTCGGAAGCATTTGAGATACAGAGACAGTTTACTGCAAATGCAGCACATGAGCTGCGTACTCCATTAGCGTTAATGCAGATACAGCTTGATTTATATAATTCTGCCTCTCACCCGGGAAATGATGCAGACACTTTGCAGACCATAAAAATGGTTACGGAACAAAATGATAAATTAAACAGGATGGTAAAGACTCTTCTTGACATGAGTGAGCTTCAGACGGTAGGAAGGGATGATAAAATTATATTGGATGCTATTGTTGAAGAGGTTTTGGCAGACCTTGAGCCTCTTGCCGTGGAAAAGAATATAAAGCTGATTGGAAAATGTGAGAATGCCACTATGATAGGCAGTGATATCCTTATTTACAGGCTTGTATACAATCTGGTTGAGAATGCCATCAAATATAATCATCCGCTCGGACAGGTTACAGTAACCGCATATCAGAGAAACAAGCATGTTTATCTGTCTGTAGAAGATACGGGAAGCGGAATACCAAAGGAACTTAGGGAGAGAGTGTTCGAGCCATTCTTCCGTGTGGATAAATCCAGAAGCCGGGAGCTGGGTGGCGTAGGGCTAGGTCTTGCTTTTGTCCGTGAAATCGTTAGAGTACATGATGGCAGTATTTGTATCAAATCAGGCAAGACTGGAGGAACGATTTTCGAGGTGACTTTTGCACAGCATTCAATGTAGCGTTCCATTTTACACATTTGTCAACGCTATTAAAACAGATTTGCTAAATGAGAAAAATAGAATAATTTGTTATTTGAGTGTGTGAGATAAAGTCTGTAAATAGACATTCTATGATAAGTGATGGAGCTGTAAGTTCATGAAATGAGCTTGCAGCTCTTGTTTATAAGGCAATGCGTAACACTGATTTACCATTAATAATACATACCGACCGTGGAAGCCAGTATGTGTCTCAGGCATGGCGTGAAGCCACCCAAAACATGCAACGCAGTTATTCACATAAAGGTTATCCTTATGACAATGCCTGCATTGAATCCTTCCATTCACTCATAAAAAGGGAATGTCTTAACCGTTTTAACATTAAGAACCATATCTATAACCTTTTATTTCTTTAAGTTTGCCATCCTCATCAAACTGATAATATTTCTTCTCTTTCTCATCATAAGCCAAACACAATACTCTTCTAAATTTCGCAGCTGAACCATCAATATAGTAATGGCTTTCACCATCAAAAAAGATTCCACTAAAGCTTAAGTCTCTAGCCAAATGAGATGCTGCCACATGGCCAGCAATGATATCCTTATAAAAATGTCCTACCGAAGGAGGAAACTTCCCAGTCATTACATAATCAGGAGTTCCAATAGTACACCACTCCGCTTCCTCTTCAGGAATGTCCTCATCAACTCCAGCGTGTACAAAAATCTGTGTATCTGTCTCATAAAATAGTCTCAACTTTTTCATCCAAACTAAGAGTTCTTTATGATCTTCCTTGATACATTTTTTTACATATTCAATGCGCACTTCTCTATTTGGAAGTACATCTAATTCTTTAAACTGTTCTTTTGTAAGAAATGTTCCCGAAGTTAAGAAATCTTTATCTTCTTCAAGCCAAACATCTTCATTTAAAAACAGGAACTCTTCAAACCATACCTCATGATTTCCTTTAAGAACGACAACTTTATTCCTGCCAAATTCCTGTTCAAGTTCAAAGGCTAGTTTTAGACAATCAAAGCTTCTATTTCCTCTATCAATAAAATCTCCAAGAAGAATTAACTTACTGTCGTTGTCTTCCAGTAATGGTCTTAGTTGCTCAATTCTTTTTTCAAACAGCTCATACTGACCATGAATATCGGACATTGCATAAATCATCTAAATTCCTCCCATACAAAAATACGATTATTCACTATTTAATTGAACCCTCAAATATGCCCTCGGTCACCCGAAGACCTTGAAAATACCTTTGTAGCTACAAATGTCAGCGCAGTGTATCTTGTCGAGGTATCCCTCTCGTCTCATCCGTCGATGAAACTCATATACTACGGGCCCTACACATAGATTTCTCTACTGTAGGCAGAAACCCTTACTGATGTAGACCAGTCTAGCTTTCACTATCCTCACGTCTCCGTTTGGATGAACTCCAACAGGTTCTCGTCTTGAAAAAACCTCTGCATTTGTTCATACACTTCTCTTCCTTTTGCATCTTTGCATAGTATGTTGCAATAGGAAATGGATATTTCTTCTTTACTAGCTCTTTATCGAATGTTTCTTCCATGATAAATGCTCCTTTGTTATTTCTTCTTTTCTATTGTTTTAATTCTTTCAACTAATGTTAAAAATTCAGTATGAAAAGAATTCTTTAATTCAGTATCTCTTACTGAACCTCCGTTTTTTACTGCTAAAATTGGTTGCAACTTCTTAAACAACATAACAAAATATGTAGTTGCTGCCCTCTCAGTAACCTTAGCATCATAAATACCTGTATTTACGCCTAATGCAAAATGTTCTATCCTTGCTAGATAGCCCGAAATCTTGCGATACTCATCTACCACAGAATCATACTCGTGATGCGATTCCCAGAAATCTTCTACAGTTCCCTCATTGTTCTCAACAAATTTATTCTTAGCCTCGATAGATGCAGACCACTGCTCTGCAATATTCTTGATTTCTCCAAATGTGTATTCATTTAAATTATCAAACACCTGCTCTTGAAGAATATTTAGCGCATCGAGTGTTGCTTCTTTTTTTTCTCTTTGCTCTCCCATATAGGTTACAAGTACAGAAAAAAGAAATGTGGCAAAAGATACAATAAAAGCTAAAATTGAAATTGTAAGTTCCATATTATTGTAAATCCCTCTCTAATAAATCTATTATTTCCTTAATGTTTATATCCAAATAACATGATTCTGCTTTTATTTTTTTAATAACATCTAAATAGTTTTTATACTGATTGTCTGTATTAAAAATAACATCGACTAGCTCTGCATAGAAGTTAGGATTAATTTCATTAATTTTAAGCATTGTAAGCATAAATTTACTACGACGAACTATCTTTTCGCATGTCTTCTCTAGAAAGATTTCTAGTTCTTTATGATTACTATATTTCGATAACACTACTGGTTTATATGATTCAGTATAATCCCATAGAAAGAAATAATTTATATATCTAACAAATAACTTTTTATCCCATACAACCTCATTATTATTACTAAGCCATTTTTCGTTTTTGCTATCCAATAAACATAATGATTGATCCCAGAAATCATCTACGGCAGACGCTCTATATGGATTAAAATATGCTGGAACCAAAACAAAATTGCCTAAGCTATGATACAAGTCTAGATACGATGATAATCCATTAACTTCATTAAGCCATACTTCCAAAGTTTTTTTGCTAATCTCGTTTGCAAACAACTCCAACATAAAATTAGCTGAAATTCGTCCTTTTTTTAGAGAAACAATATTTTTCTCGTTACAGCTTTCAAATGATTCCTTAATAATCATATTTACTATAGTTTGAGCAGAATTCATTGTTTCAGGGCCTACCAGACCAAAAGAATCAATTGCACTAATTCCATACCGACTAAGTTTTCCATTGCTTACATCATTCCACCCCCACAATGCTCTGTAAACCTCACGAGTAAGCATACATGTATCATTTTCGTTGTTCTCAAGCGTCCCATCGCAATCCGCGATATTACCAAATTTTTGGTTTACGACTTCTGCAAACTTCTTTCCATTTTCATAGCCACTATTTCTTGCCTTATCATTATTAGCTTTATATGTAAAATACCTTGAATATGTATCTAATCCGCTTTCTGCCAATAACTTATTTTCGAACTCAAAATTGTATTCTATTGGATTATTTAACTTAATAAAATCAGATAATTTCATATCAACTTATACCTCATCTACTTTCCTAACTTTCTCTCTAAATCAGCAATCCTCTGTTCTCCATATGATGCTTGCTGTGCATGCCAATTTGCAGTATCCAAATCCTTTCCTGCGTTTTTTCTCTTCTCTTTGCTGCTGTCTCTGGTAAGCTCGTTCTTTTCTATCATAAATCTTGTTCTTTCTTACTCGAATGTTATATTCATGTTCATCAAGATAATCCATATCTTCACTAGTAAATAACTTCTTTTGACCAAGTTTTATAATAATGTCAAAAATGCGGAAATGAATGTTTACTTTCTTATATGTACAGAAGAATAACTTAAATAACTGAACCACAAATAAAATTAAGAAGTAGCATAAAATTCCTCCAAGGAAGGAAGCAATCACTCCTGTTATAAACATCATTGCTTTTTGAATAACATTTTTACCCCAAAACAAATCTCTATTTGTGGTAAGCATCCATACTTCCATCAATTGCTAGTTGCTCCTGCATTCCTGAAAACTGTTGCAAAGTTATCCCTTGCTCTAAAATTCTTATATTTTCCTCAATATTGACATTTCCCATTTTATACTTTCCTATATATTCTAATTCTGCTTCATCCAAGGGATTTCACTACTCTTAATTTCTCTTCCAGACTCAGACTCATAAATATGAAACTTGCCTTTTTCAAACCATTCTAAGCTACATATTTCTCTTGTAATAATTCCATTATCGCTAGCGATATAATCGTGCATCATTCCATGTACCTTCCAAAGTTTAAATCCAAGCGTTCTATTAAAGTAAGGAACATACGCACATGTCTCTTCAATAACAAGTTCTTTGTTGGCACGTTTTTTCTCTCCTCTTTCACTTAGGTTTCCAGTATTAACCTTCTTTTCATTATGACTTGAACTCCAGCTGCCACCACCGGAAGATGAATCTGATGAGGATGGTGATGAACCACCTTCCCCACCACTACTTGCAACAATCTTAATACCAAAGAAAATAAGGGCTCCAATTACGACTAGCGCAACCGCTCCAGATACCAATGGAATTATATTTTGAAGAATTAAAAAGAATAACGGCATTACAATATTTGCAAAAACCAATGACAGCGCTGTATAACCAACCATCCATCTACATTCTGCTGTAATTAGCGTAAATACTATGAAGCAAATTACAGATACCAATGTCACTGCTACGTATGCAATCAAAATTGCTCTAAGATTTATTGTTACACCCTCAAATTTGCCAAGTGCCTGATATAACTGCTCTTCTGAAAAAACAAGTTTGCCAACAGCGATCCAAAAAACTACAGTTGATAACGCAATAACAACTCCCATTACAACAAGATCAACTATCATTGCTATTCGCATTCCCTTACCCCTGTTTTTAAAGTAATTGATTAGCATCACTATCAGTTCAGCTACAACTAAAGCTAATAATATTTTGCCTACAATTCCAGGAACCATCATTCCTGTTGTTCCACTAGTAAATCCTTCAGAAATGCCATCTAAACCGTTTTCTTTAATTGAACCAACCTGCGAAGAATAACCACCGTTTACGATGAACATAATATAGGTTACAATTCCAGTAACAATTGATGTCAAACAAATTGCCATTGGAATAAGAAATCCCAGATTATTAATAGGATCTGAACTAAATCCTTTTATTGACTCACCCGTTCTGCTAATTAATCCTTTAACTTTTTGAACCATTTTTTCATATGCTCCTTTGCATTTTCTCTTTGATGATTTGATATTACATCTATATAGCAATTTCTTCTTGACAAAAAAGATGCGAACTTTATCTATATCTTTCAGCTAAAGACTTACATTTTCCCAGAATTCTCTGGCGTAATGACTCTGGTTGCAATACCTCAACAAAATCTGAACACTGCATAGCCCACGATATCATTGCATCAGGAACACACTCCACTTCAATGCAATCCCATGTGTCATCTATATGTTCTACAAACTGATATCTGTCTCCAAAGTAATCATGTAATAATGTATATCTATCTTTATCTATCTTTAATGAAATACTTTCAGGCTTACCATAATACATATACAAGTGTTCAGTCTGAAACTTGCTAGCCTCCTTTGAATTCCACTCCATCGGTAGGCCTTTTATTTCAGATTTTGGTCTACGTTTCTCACTAATCATTTTTCCATCTTTTGCAAGCGATGCCTTGATTTCTGTTGTGATTTCACTCATCAAATCAATTCTATAAATTGCGACATCATCATGTGGTTCGGTAGCACAAATGAGATAAGGCTTGCCATTATACATAATTATGTAATACGGATTTACAACATATCTTAGCTTAGCCCCATTAGCATCCACTCTTGCCTTAAGCTTTTTGTTTTCGTCATATCCATTAAAATAAAAAGATATTTTTAAGCCAGCCCCTTTATTTGCCTCAATTGCCGTTCTAATAACTTGCAAATTATTTTTTAAAGCAATCTCATCTACTCTCGAATCTTCAAAAACACCTGCTATCTTTTTACTAATTGTTCTTGTATTCTCACTAATATAAGGTGAATACTTAGGAAAATTCTTACTAGATAAAGTAATTAGTTTTCTAATTATCTTTTCTTTACTTTCATCATCTATGGATTTCAAGAAAAGAACTCCTTCGATTACCTGATTTAATTCAGCAAAAGAAAGTATCTGATTATATCTAAGACTACGAAGTTGCAACTTTTTAGAGCCTTCTGTTGTAAGCCCAAAATCTCTGGCCTTAAGTTTCTCCTCTAATCCTTTTGCAATTATCACATAATCTTCAATAGATGCATTCTCATAAACATATCCGTCAACATCTTCAGGATTAAGCTCCTTCATGATTGTCTTCAAATAATCTGTCAATGTACGTTCTGAGCATGCGCAGTCTCTGTCTCTAAGCAACTCCAAAATCTCTGGCTGAGTAATTGTGTTAAACTCATCAGTTTCTTCCTGTAGGATTTTCATAATATTTATTAGTCTTCCTACAAACCCAAAGTCATGAACTGTTTTCTTTTCTGTTGCCATAAATGACTCCTTTCTAGATATTTTCTATTATACCACATTTTTTTGGCAACATCTCTCCATTTTTCTTTGTCTCTCATGACACACATAATAGCGCCCTCCTATATTAAATTATTTATAATCGAGTAGGAGGGAAATTTAACTAAATTTCCCGACCTCTCACACCACCGTGCGTACCGTTCGGTACACGGCGGTTCAATCAACTTAACAAGTAACACACCTTTCGGTGTAGTAATCTAACATTGAGACTAATCCAAATGAGGTTAGTCTCTTTGTACTTATAGCCTTTTGTATCCATCCATTGTGGGCAAGTCTTGCATATCTGTCTCCGCAATACGCTATTTTAAATGCTGCCCATCTTGGTACATCAAGCTTCATAAGGTTCTTTGCTCTGTTTTGTGGAGTTTTCCAATGTTTCCAAATGCACATACGAAGTCTATATCTGGTGTTACCATCTAATTTTCGACAAAGTGTTTTCATACTACCTATTTTGAAGTAGTTTATCCAACCTCTTATGAGCTGATTAAGTTTCTCCACTCTATAGCTGTTGCTAACACCCCAGCTACGACAGGTGAGTTCTTTCATTCTCTTCTTAAACTTCGCTACTGATTTTGCATGTGGTTTTGCCTTAAACTGATGTGCTCTTGTGTCAAAGTAGAACCCAAACCCAAGGTATTTAAGTCCGCTTTGTCTGTCTACTTTACTCTTTGTCATGTTGACCTTGAGACCTAGTTTCTCCTCAATAAATCGAGATATATTTCTCATTACCCGATTTGCAGACATTTCACTTCCAACCATGATAATACAGTCATCTGCATACCGCACAAAGTTAAGCCCTCGCTTTTCCATTTCCTTATCAAGTTCATTGAGCATGATGTTTGCCAATAACGGCGAAAGATTTCCTCCTTGCGGTGTTCCCACAATAGAATCCTCATATTCATCGTCAATCATGATTCCGCTGACAAGATATTTCCTTATGATAGAGATAACATCTCCATCTTTTATAGTTCTGCCTATGATAGTCATAAGCTTGTCATGGTTTACCGTGTCAAAGAACTTTTCCAAGTCAATGTCTACAATCCAATCGTTACCATCATTCATCATGTCAAGTGCTGTTAGGATTGCTTGCTGTGCACATCTATTCGGTCTGAATCCGTAACTATGTTCATGGAATTGTTCCTCGTAGATTGGTGTTAATACCTGTGCAATGGCTTGCTGTATGAATCTGTCTGTTACTGTTGGTACTCCTAGGTTTCTGACACCGCCATCAGGCTTTGGTATCTCCACTCTTCGTACTGGTTGAGGTTTATACTTTCTTGTCCTCAACTGTTCCTTGATGATTTCGCCGTTCTTTTCAAGATGTTCTTTGAGTTCCGGGTACTTCATTCCGTCCACTCCCTCTGCACTTTTATTTCGTACGACTTGCAGATATGCGCTGTTGAGATTACCGCTAGATAAAATCTGCTCCATTAGACTACTTGTGTCCATGCGTTCTTTCCTTTCCGTCTCGCTTGATTTGACCATCTTTTACCCGATTGGTTACGGCAGATGTTGCCATTTCTGCAATACGAGACATACTCAAACTTATTGATTGTTCGCCCCTTCGCTCCATTTCCATTACAGAAACTTCTTCACTACTATGGGCTCGGCTGACTTCTCACAGTTCGTTGTTACTAGGCTAATGGAACCTCTGTGAGACCTCCACGCTTAAGGTGCACGCTCTTTCTCTCCATATATCCGCCACATTTACTCTGCTACTACAAAAGTGATAGTTATTAGACTTCGTTGCTTTTAGCCAACTTATCTCTCATAGCCTAGCCTTATATGTGATTTCTGTCCGTCGGACCAGAGATTTGCTTACAGCTTCCTTCAGATTCCATCTCACGATGGACACCCTTGCTGTTCAGCTATACACTTCCCACTATCTGGGCGTGTTCGAGACTTTCACCCGTTAGAGCGCGCCCATGGCGCGCAAACTAAAAATAAGCGCAACTACATAGTTACGCTTATTTAATATCATATTGTCAAAACTGTGGACAAAAAATTATATAAAATCAAAATAACAATAATATTATATCTTAATATTATTATTTGACGCCAATTTGTCGCCATCTTTTTCGCAAATCCTTTATCTATGGGCTTTCCGGATGGATGATGTTATTCAAACTCGATTTCGGCAACTATATATCGTGTCTAGTCAAGTGTTATATTGCTATATTTTGTATAATTATTTTTGATATTCTATGTATTCTTCATCGTTTTGGAACTTTTTGCAAGCATTTTGCAAGCATATTCATTATATAAAAGCTATTCCCACAAATCTAATTCCTCTATCGTATAGTTTTCTTCTCCATTTTGTATACCATTTTTTGCCTTATTATAATCTCTTTGATTTGTCGGAAATTGCGATCCCATCTCATTCGCCTGACTTATTTCGCTCTGAATTTCCTCTGCCCTTTTCATAATATCTTGTTCCGACAACATTTTATCCTTTATAAAATTTAACATAAGACTAATCTTTTTACTAATTCTCAAATACATATCTGCAACTTTTGCATTTCCCTGGGCTTGCTTTTCATAATCTCCAATTTTTTGTATACTCGCCAATATAGTTGCTATTATAGTCAATATTAGGGCAATTATTTCAGCTATTTTACTTCCTTTACCAAACACTACTGTAAGCAAAGTAGTCCCCGTAATTGCATTTAAAAATATTTGTATAAAAGATAATGTTCTATAATATCTACGTTTTCTTTCAGCAGCATTGTAATGCTTTTTCTTTTCGTAAATTGCGTCTGCTTTAAACTGCTTTAACTGTTTAACTATACTATCCATCAGTTCCCCTTTCTATCATATATTCTTTTTAATTCTATCAAAATTTCTTTACACTCAGTCTTAAGACCTGCATTCATTACCTTCATTAATATATCCCCATGACAATTTCTTAACCTTTTTCCACTTCCACAAGGGCATAACAAGTGACCTCTATATGAAGAATTCGCTATAAAATGCATAATATCAAAGACTTGTCCCCATTCTTTAACATTAAACAATTCCTTTATATATTCCAAATCGCCCATAATACCATGCGATCTCTCTCCAAACGGATATATACCATATTCTTCATAATAACGATATGTATATAAGTAAGGTACTATATACATATCAACAAAGCTACTTATACCTGTATTTTGTGAAAAATACATCTTTAGCTCAAAATCAGAAGCCAAACACAACTGCCCATCATCGTACCGATGAGGATAATTTTTATCAATCCTATTTGATACCTCTTTTACTACTGGTATTTGCGAAGAACTATCACCTAAAACTGTAATTTCCAAATTAAATTTTCCAGTCAGCCGAACATCATTATAAATATGATCCAGGTCAAATTCTCCTGTAAAAATATATTCTTTTTCATGTTCAATAATTTTAAGCGTAGGATACTTTTCTCTCATGGTTACAATATCACGATTATCAATTTTCATAGACTACTTTCCCCATGGTTTAGGTGTATTAATAATGACATTTGGCACCACACTATCATAGTCTTCCAATTTTACATTCTTCTTCACATAGTCTCTTCCAAAATTATTTTCTAGCAATGCTACAAAATCATTGTCTTCAAGATTCATAGAATCTAGACAATCTTTTTTCATTGCTTTTACCCATTTAAAGAATATTTGTACCTTTTCCGGGTTATCATTCCATGAATCAGCCAAATTATCCTTTGGATTGACAGGATTTATAATATACCATATACCTTTACGTTTACGAATAATATTTTTATCTATATATTGCCTAGAGAACTCTTCTTCTTGCAATGTTTGATTATAAGAATAAATCTCAAAATCATTGGCAATTGCTTGCAGTAATTCAAACACATTCATTGATGGATTCATACCATATGCAATTTCTGCACAAATTGTAGTAATTATAGCAGAAGTTGGTTTTAAATTTTCTTTTTTAATTCTACAATAATATACATCTCTATGATGCTTCAAAATCTGTATAACGCGTTGCAATGATGAACGTTCTAAACCTTCTGGTATTTCTTCAATACTATTATAAATTGTTCTATTCTTTTCCAAAAGGATCTTTTTCCTATTTTCCCGATTAAAATCCAAAAAAGGCTTATTTATTGTTTCAAACCAATTTTTATATGCTCTCGGATTACTTGTGAACCAATAATAGTTCTCTCCTCTTTTATCTGTAATCGCAACCGCAAGTTCAGCGTTTTCTCGAGCTACCCCAAGATTTATCATTGATTGAACAACATCATTTGATTCAGAAACACCCGGTACAATGTCAATATTAAATCCTATACCATTAACTTCAGCATATTCCAAAGTCCAACATTTATCCCACTCTCTATTCTGTAATTTTTCTTTATATACTTCCGATTTACAAATAGTTTCTTTTATGATATTTTTCACATATTTAGCAGTTGTTTTTTCCTTTAACTTTCCAAGACAACAAATAAAATCCAAATCATAATCTGCTTCTTTAGATTCCCTATATGGGCGAACTACTGTACCTAAGCTAAAAGAACCTTGTGGGAAAATATCACATTCTACCCCTTGCTCCTGTAAATATGTACCAACAGCCTTGTATTTATCCGTTGCATTTTTATACATAGTCGGTGATATATCCAACCCTTCAATCAATTTTAGTATATCCTGTTGTCTTAATTCCGTCTTTCTCATATAAATCCTCCTCTATTTGCATATTAATCTCCTCAATCCACCCACTGTCATCACTCTCAAACAGCTTTATAAATTTTCCAAAATTACTGCTACCAGTAACAGTATCATCTGAATCCAGCTTATTCACCCTCTTACTCATATCTTTGTAATTCTCTACAGTAACATACTTCATAACCTCATTGATCTGGTCTGCTCTTCCTTTGTAATTCTCCACCCCTGTATATTCCTTTATCAAAGGAGCATTCACTGGTTTTGCTGGAGATTTCAGATTTTCATCGGTCCAATGTTTAGATATAATCTGCATCGTACATGGATTACCAAATATAATCACTTCATTCGCAGCACTATCCACACCATGAAACTCATTAATTTTGCGTTTAATGTCCTCATACTGCTCGTGAGGTTTCTTTTCCGTATCACAAAACACAAGCACAAGTTCGTCTGCTCCATTTTGATATCGGTCTTGATACCTCGCCGGGATATTTCCATTTCCACCGGCATTAACTAATGAAATATCATATTGCTCGTTCCACACTTTCAAATCTTTCAAACGCTTAAGATACTCATATTCCTCATTGCCTTCGCAGATAATGCAGATTTTGTGATTATCCAAAAACTTAGGGAGCTTATTTGGCATCGGCATCATCCCCCTTTACACCACCTTTAATACTAAGCAAGGAGTTAATCAATTCGGGATCAGGTAAAGCCCCAAGTGCCCCTTTCCTATATTTTTCCATAACATCCGTCGTATCTCTCACTCCCTGCTGTGCAGTAAAATCAGCAAGTGAATATACATATACACCTTCTTCATCCTTATGAACGAACCAAATCTGTTCCTTTCGGAACATTCTCTTGCAATCCATAAGATTTATATCATGAACTGTAAATATCATCTGTGCACTTGTATTCAACTCATTATTAAACATCGCAACTATTGCCCTGGTAAGCTTAAAATGAATACTGCTATCCAACTCATCCACGACTAAAATCCTGCCTTGTTTAAGTGCTTCAATTACATAGCTGGCAATAGCTGCAATCTTCTTGGTTCCTGTGGAGTCAAACATCATACTTGGTACATGGACACCCTTATATGTGGATACCAATCGGATTTGATCCATAATATTCTCCGGAATATCAAGCACTTTCTCATCTGGTTTTTCATCACCTTCACCAGTTTTCAGCTGTATCTTATCCATATCCACATATTCAAAATTATCCATATATAAATCAGCATTTTTTATGAACTCAACAACCTTCTGCTGCAACTGATTCTTATTCTTCATGAGTTCAATCGTGTGCTGCATAGGTATGTTATTCATATTGATGATATCAATTTTCTCAGCAAATCCAACAAGAATCTGTTTCATCTCATTGATATGTTCAAATTTACTTGTATCTACCACATAGCATAACAAATTATTCTTCGATACAACAGAAATCATAGTCTGAACAGCTTCGTCAATGCATTCATATATTTCACTAATGGTATCCTTTTTCAACCAGCAAACTTCCTTTTCATTGTTATACTGATCTTTGAATATTTCAGAAAATGATTCATATATATATTCTTCTTTTTCTGCATCATACTTAAAATCATACGAAAACTTTCTTCCAGATGCCATAAATGTAACGCCTAACTCACAAACATCACTCTCAGTAAATATATTAGGCATCAGACCATTCTTCTTATTTAAAAGTACGTTTCTTATTGCCCTAATGCACTTGATTAGACATGTTTTACCGGCATTGTTTGGTCCGTATATTCCTACCGTTTTAAGCACATTAAAATTGTTTTCTTTATGAACGTTTGCTCCAAATTTTTTATTTCGCATATCTGCTTTCATCGAAAATGTAATGTCATCCTCAAATGCATAACAGTTTTTTGCTCTTATCTCTATAATCATGGCTCATTCCTCCAAGTCACTTTTCTTCTTTACTTATCATTATTATATCATTAATTATTTTTTATGCAACTTTTTTTCACAAAAAATATAGTTCAGATATTAATTAAACTTAATATAGCAAAAAGGACAGCCTCCCAGGGAGCAGTGCGACTGCTCCGTTTTGTTATATGTCAAGTCTCTCTGGTACCAATTTTTTCCAATACATAGAATGATGACGAAGATACAAGTAATAAGTTGTATTGTCGGCACATCCCTCTTTCACAATTTCATAAATACTATTATCGAGTTTTCCTAAGAAAATAACTATCTCTGGGTTAATTATTTCAACTTCTTTTACAATAAAATCTCTATACGTTTCAGCATACGTTTTAAGCCTATTCATGTCACACGTACTATCTCCACCCCGTTTGTTTATATTTATATATGCACATTCATCAATAGTTGATTTCAATTTCAAATCTTCCAAACATTTAATTGGAAGGTTATAGTACTCCGTACTTTTATTTTTCACAGCACATTCCTTTACCCAAAAGAATTTACCATTCTTCTCATCTTTACTTTTTTCCGTATCATAAATATGTGGCTCCCTGCAAACAAATAAAACCTTAGCCTTATCCTCATTGCCAAGAAAACCATCTTTAGAAAAGATATATTTTCTACTAACATCATAATTAAAATATGTTTTTTTAAAAGACTCATCACATTCGTCAATTTGGGCTTTTTTCCAAACTTTAAATAGTTGGTCCAAAATATTACATCTATCAATTTCTTCTTTATACATTTTTCCTCCCAAATGAAAAACTAATCCCTATACTTTTTCCAAATATAGAAAAATATTTTCTCTGATTTTACAAATAACTCATAGGTTCTATTCTCGTCTCTTTGAAGTCTCTGTGCAATTTTTTGAAATTGTCTTTCTCTTTCTCTATTATTATTTATATATACAAAATCCAGATAACACTGATGGCACCAGTAATTTCTTATTTCTCTAATATCATCAATGAAATCATAATCATCGTCAGACAATTCTGGACGATCATCACTATAATCTAAATTTTCTAATTCTCTAGCTATTTTTCCAAGATTGCTTTTCTCTAATCTATTAAAATTATCATCAAAATTCCCCTCATGCATTGCGGCATAGGTTCTTCTTAGATTAAACTCAATACATTGTACTTGCTGTATCAATTCACTATGTATTAGTTTAAATGTATCTCTATCCATGCAATTATTCTCCAATTATTACTGTTTTCCTGTAAATAGAATCACATTAATATAAAAACATCCCACAGTGCCTATAAATAAAGGCATTGTGGGATCATAGTGTCTACTCAAACTCCTACTCACAAAAATTTACTCCTTTATAAAGTAGGATATTTATTGTATTTAAAAGTTCGTTTCTGTACTGTTTTAGTATTTTTTGCATATAGTCTAAGACGAAAATATTGTCATTTTATTGTCACGAGTCAATATCGTTGTAGTCGTTCTTGCATGTATGACAAACTGGAAGTTATATATGCCTTTGCAAATATACCATATCTATTAACTGTACACCGCCCTCATAAATTGGGTGGTTATAATTGTCTGTAAAGAAATTTGGAATACTGTGAGAACGAACAAATCCACATTTTTCATAAAATGGTATTGTCAGTGGACTATCACCAGTTCCAACTTGCAAAATAGAATATTCTTTTTCATATTTATTGGCAAGAAAATCAATCATTACTTTGCCATATCCCATTCTATGATATTTCGGATCAACCGCTATATTCTTGATTTCAAGTATTCCATTACCTTCATCGGTGACAACACATTCAGCTTTTACATCATTATCTTCAATCACATACATAGTTCCTTTTTCAAGATAGCAATCAACCATGCTCTCCTGTTCATCAGCTAATAACAATAATGATATAAACTGCTTTTTATTTTCGTTAACTTCTCGAATTTTCATACAACTTGTTACTCCATCAATTTCCATCCATTTTAATTCATCAAACTGGAAGTTATCTTTTTCTTAATGGCAATGCTATTAAATTTCCCAATAATGCAATAACAGCATATCCAACTACATAAACCCATGCACTTGAGTTATAAAATATAAATATGGATGGCGCAAACATTATTGCTACAATCAAAATATACCAGAAGTTAAAACCATTCCTAATCCCATAAAAAACAGAGGTTATTAAACATATTAGAGGAATAATTACTAACATAACAATCATTGCACTTCCTGTGTCTTTTATAAACCAAGGAACGATATAAAAATCTATCAGCAACAGTAGGTAGAAAACCATGTTCTTTTTTAATTTATCCATCATATCATCATCCTTTTAAATTCCGATTTGTATATCAAATCTATTTCTACACATTATATCATCTTCATCTTCTAAATTCCATTTTTTTCTCACCTCGTCCATCTCTACTTTTTTCTCTCGCTGATACCTTTTCTTGTACATTTCCCATATACTCCCTAACGTTCTCATCCAACATTTCTTTAGCATTCTCCGCCCTGTCAACGGAATCTTTATACGCATCCATTTCCATTCTCTTTCGATTAAATTTTCTTATAACTTCGTCAACATTTGTACCATTTAATTTTTTCAACAACCTTTTTTCTAAGTCCTTGGCTGTTTTCTCCTGCTTTTCCAACTGCACAATTTCATCTTTTAACTTTTTCTTTCCTCCAAACATCCTGTATTCTTTTCGGTCCATTTGGTCTTTTGCCTCTCTTATTGCCATATGCACTCCGTTTAATGCTCTATGATTTTCCAATAATTCATCAACCATTTTTGCATACTGCTTATACTCCTTAACCGGTTGCGGTGGCTTTGGTGCAATTGTTCCTCTAAATATCCTAATTAATCCCTTTAAACAATCACATGCCATTTCAACGGCTTTTTCAAAAACTCCGGCAAATATTCCTACGCCTGCACTTTCCCTTGATGACTTGTTTTTCCTTAATCCACCAACTGTCTTTGTTTCCGTCTTTCCAAATTTATTTACATTCTTAAGTATCTTTTCCTCTTTAATGGTTCTGATGTATTTTCTTGGAACCTGATAAAACAGTCCTTCATCAACTGTACTGTTCCATTTAATTCTCACCTGATTGTTTTTTCTTATCTGCTCTGCTTTTGGATTATTTTTTCCAATCTTTTTTGTTGGCAGATAAACATCTTTATTGTTAAACACCTTTAGTTTGTCCTTATCATTTAAGAAGGAATTGATGTGCTCAGTGTACAGTGTTTTCATCCCCTTTAGAAATGACCTTGCCTTAAACTCCGCTTTCTTTTTTGAAAATCTGTTGTACTCATAAACCTGACCTTTTCTGATGATATTACATCCTTTTCTTACATTCCCATTGTCATCCAGCATCTCCTTTTTGGTCCTTACATGCTTTCCTGTTTCATCATAAAACATGTTTCGTGTGGCAATTTTCTTTATGCCGTTTTTCAATTCCTCTCTTTCCGAAAATATCAAATGAATGTGTAAGTTTGTTTTTGTCTTGTTGTGATGCATTGCTGCAATGCAGTTTACTCCGTAAGTTTTTCTAAACAGCTCAGTAAAATCTTCCAATACCTTCTGTTTGTCCATGTTACAGAATGGTTCGGGTAATGCAATAATAAGTTCTCTTGATTCGATACACTTTCCGGCACTTCCGCTTTTCTTAAATTCCAGTCTGTTACACCTTGCAAGATCATGCCAAAATGTATCGTCTGTTGTATTGTAAACTGCATACAGATTTTCCTGCCTTTTGGGATTTGTAATGTAATCTATGCGCCCTTTTAAATTACCTAACTTGCTTATCTGAATAAATGAATTTCTAGCCATATATTTGTTCCTCCTATTCTTTAATTTTTTATATTTAAGTAAAATAAAAGCCCCCTGCAAGGGCGAAATGCAAACCCTTAAGAGCATAAAATCGTAAGATTTTGTGCGATGGGTGTATTTCGCTCTCAATCGCCGAGGGCTAATCTGCTTTCCTTTTACCTTTAGTTTTTCCGTTGCTACCGCATATATTATTGCCGACTTGTCTGCTCTACCACCTGCAAGTGCCACTTGCAGGTCATTAACATTAAGCAGAAATTTACCAACGGAAATCCTCCGGGATTTCCTTTCTGTCAAGATAATCTTTTCTTGCATTTTCTCTCTCCTCTACCGATTCGGCAATCTTGCTTTCTGTATAAATGTTTCTCAAAATCATCTTATCCATCTTATCTTTAAGACCTGCTTTAATCAGTTCCGTTTCGTCCTCACGACCATATATAAAATACTGATATATCATTCTAAATAAGTCTTCATCTATTTTTATCTGTTTAACCTTTTCATACATGCAAATCTCCTTCCGTAAATTGAAAATGTCAATCGACTTTAAAAAACTTTATTTTTTTAGTTTTATTTAGCCAATTTACAATCTACGATTTACAAATTTCAAAACATCCCATAAATAAAGGGATTGAAGCCATTCTGATGTAAATTGGCTCTTTTTTTTACGTCATTTCCAATTTACAAATCCATTATTCTGATTTACAAACCAGCCAATTTACATAACAAATTTACATTCTTAAAAGTAACTGACATCATGTCACTTACTTTTTCTCTGCCATTTCATCAGATTCAGTTTTAAGATTTTCCAACGTTTCCTGCTTAAAAGGAATGTCCTCATTCTTCTCTATTTTCTCAAAACCCTTTGACTTTTTTCTCTTCCATGCAAGCTGGGTTCCGTACCCTTCCTTAATGAATCTGTGACTTTTTACCTCTTCCCACTGTTCTGCAAATTTAAGCCTCATGATACTCGTAATCTCTCTTGATTCATACTGTTTCGGCTTGCAGTTTTCGTGGTGCAGTGCTCTCTCGTAAATCATCTGAACGCATACAAACTCCTCATCCGTCATTTCAAGAAACATCTCAATGATTCCCACAAGAGTATCCTGAGGCATGCATTCCTTCTGAAATTCAATGAGTTCTTTTTCCAACTTCTTATTAAATACAAGTTTAGTGTTAATGCCCTTTTTATACATATTCATTATTTCAGCCCAGCACTGTTCTATGTATGCCCTTGTTTCTTCGTCATCCTCCAACGGATGATGCAATGCCTTTTCCTTATTTACCATTACCGGTACAAATCTTCTGTTACCTGTTCGGTCAAATGGCAGGAAGTCGGCATTATTGGAAGAACCCACAAATATGCACTGTCTTGGTCTGTCCTCAGGATGGGTTTCATATGGTACCTTGTAAGTTTCACTTTGACGGCTTAAAAATGACTTAATGTCCTCAACACTTCTTGCATTACAGGTTGCAAGCATTTCCGCCATTTCAATAATCCAGTGTCCCTGAATCTTACGAAACACGTTGTCATCATCAAGTTTTCTTAAGTCATCCGAAAACCACTCATTTTCCATTGCAAGAAGTCTTAGAAAACTTGACTTTCCTGCACCCTGCCCACCTACAAGACAAACCATATATTCAAATTTACATCCGGGATGGTAAACCCTGTACACCGCTCCCATCATCATTATTCTTGTTGCTTCAAATATGTAATCACTTTCATCTGTTCCAAGATATCTTGGCAACAGATATCTAAGCCTTGATTTTCCGTCCCACTCCAGACTTTCCAGTTTGTCTATAATGGGATGATAATGGTTGTTATTTCCTACAATGTCAATTGCACGCTTAATATTTTTATCTCTTGTAATGCCGTAAAACTTTTCCATTCTAAGCATTATGTTATTAAAATCCGTATCGGTAAAAGTTTTTGAGCGTCTTCTCCAGTCCATTTTCTTAACAATGTCCGTCTTACATGAAAGTTCATTACGTCTTATTGCATCCTTTAACATTGGGTCCTTATTTAAAACCTCAATGACATTTTCAATGGTTTGTCTCGGACTTCCATCAGGACGTTTTTTAAGGCTATCCCTTATAGCCTCGATTTCTTTATTATCTGTGTCCTCCACATTGGAGGATTTATTCATTACTGTGTTATTCATTTTTCCTCCGTAATTTTAAAATTTTGTTGTTATTGGAGGTAACCCCTGCTATAATTTAATTGGTGATAAAAGTAGCGGGGATAACCTCCTTGTTACCTTGTAAGTCTTAAGCTTATTGCTTAGGGCTTTTTTCTTTCTTCAAATCCATCTAATATATCCAACATTGTTCTAATTGGGACAAATACCTCTTCATCAATTTCTCCACCAGCCTCAATCCTCTTTAACTGTGCTATTATTTCTTGGAGATATTTTCTGAAACTAAGCATCATTAGCGGATTTCCCACAGCTCTTATTTTGGTATAAAGTAATGATTGAACAATAAATTCCTGCTTTGTCTGAAATCCACTTAGTTTTGCCCTCATATTTATTTCTTCATTTTCTTCTGGTGACACCCTAAAGGCAACTGTTACATTTCTCCATCTACCTTTTGCATCATTGTTCTTCGCACTCATCTAATAAAGCCTCTCTTTCTGCATCCATAGTTTTTGCCATATCTGTTTGTACAGTTGGAAATAGATGTGCATATTTATAAGTGATGTCTACAGCCTCGTGGCCTAGTCTGTCAGCTATGGCAAGTGCTGTATAGCCTTTGTTAATCAAATATGAAACGTGTGAATGTCTTAAATCATGTATTCTTATTCTTTTAACTCCTGCAGCTTTTGAACCTCTTATCATTTCATGACGAAAATAGCTTTTTGAATTTTGAAATATTCTGTCATTTTCTTTGATGCCATATATACTTGCCAAATATTCCTTAATTTCTTCTGCTAAAAATTCAGGAATTACTATATCCCTTATGCTTTTAGGTGTCTTTGGATCCGTTACAATGTCTTTACCTTTAACCTTTTTATATGACTTTGTTATTTTCAAAACATTATTTTCGAAATCAAAATCTTTCGGTGTTAAGGCAAGAAGTTCGCCAATTCTAAGCCCACACCAATAAAGTATTTCAAATCCATAAAATGATTGTGGTTTATCTGCCACCTGTTCAATAAATTTCTGGTATTCCTTCTGCGTCCAGAAATCAACATTTCTATCTCTTGCACTGCCCATATTCCCAGCCTTGCTTGCGACATTCCATTTAAGCCCATAATATCTGACTGCATGGTTAAACATTGCACTTAGCTGATTATGAATTGTTCCAAGATATGATTTTGAAAAGCTCTTACCATTTTGAGTTGTTAAGCTCTGAATTTCTCTTTGCCACTCAAAAATGTCCGTTACCTTTAATTCATTTATTTTTCTCTTGCCAAGATAAGGAAGAATTTTTGTTAAAATTATGTATTCCTTTTCTTCCCAAGTGTTTGGTCTTACCTTATGACTTACATCTCTTTTATATAATTCAAAGAAATCTTCAATGGTCATATCCAGGTCCTGGTGGTCTTGCAGTTTAAAATGTCTTTCCCAATCAAGAGCTTCAGATTTTGTTCTGAAGCCTCTTTTGGTTTTCTGTTTTCGCTCACCTTTATAATTTTTGTAATAACATCTAACTTCCCATTTATCTGTTTTTGGATTCTTAAAAACCATTTATTTCACCTCCTATTTAGTCTTAATTCCATAGATTCGTTCTTCAAAATACTGTCTGCTAAGTCTCCCCTGAACAGTTACAAACCCCTGCTCCTTAAGTTCATTATTAAGTTTTCTAATAATCTTATAAGCCATAGCTTCTGAAACTCCCATTTCCTTTGCTACATCGCTTGCTCTAACAAAAAGTGTATCTGCCATAATATCACCTCCTACCCATTTAAATTTCATTACTTTGCACAGTACATTTATGAACTGTGTTGTACTCATTTTATCAGTTCACTTTTGTACTGTCAAGTGAAATATTTCACTTCTGAACTGTTTTGTATTCTTTATATTTCACAAATGAACTGTTTATGATATAATAAAATCAGTTATAAAATGATATGGAAGGATATGTTTTATGGGAAAAAATAAAAGAGAATTTTCTTTAAATGCTAAAAATCTTGCCTCAGCAAATTTAGGACAAAAGATTAGATTTTACAGACAAATTGCCGGCATGACACAAAAAGAATTGGGAGCTGCCTGTGGTGTAAATGAATCAACTATAAGAAATTATGAACTTGGAAATCGTTATCCAGATTCAGACACTATATTTGAGATTTCGAATGCTTTGGAGATTTCTCCATACGTGCTTGCAACTCCTGATCCTATTTCAGCTGCAAGTTCTCTACAATACTTATTCAGTATGGAAAAAACTTTGGATTTGACTCCAACAACTATAGATGGAAAAGTTTATTTAGAGGTATCTTCCGAAATAGACGTAAACGATGCCACTGTTGCTCCTCTTTCAAATCTTAAAAGAATGTTTAGCCATTGGGCAACAATGTATGAGAAATTTATCAATGAAGAAATTGACGAGGAAACCTACCTATTATGGCAGGCAAAGTATTTAAGCTTTGGGACCGATTCAGCTGACTTCTTATTGGATGCGGAAAATGAAAAAGCTATCGAAGTAGACAAGAATATCTCTGATGCAAAGAAGAGATTTAGGAAAGCTAATTTGAAGGATTAAATTTATATGTTTATTTAAGAGAGATGATAAAATGGGAAAAAATATCAACGAATATATCAATAAATTTATTGATAGTTACCATAACGATAAAAACGGAAGATATAGATCATATGATCACTGTAGAGAAAGTTTCTTAAAATATAAAAATGATGAAACCATGTACAATTATATAACATTAAATTTATATGCCTACCTAGCTAGTTGGGGTATGCTACGAAATTCTTTTTTAATGCAAAAAGATTATTTATTTAGTAAGCCTGTTGTCGAAATACTTTGTAAGGATAAATATTCAAATTTAATAAGTTTTAATCCTTTTAAAGAGAATATTATCACAGATCTTGAAACTATAATGAGTTTAAGAGATGAAATAAAAGAGTACTATATGGGTCAAACTTATATAGAAGATGGTACTAACAAAACAAAAACAATTTCCAATGTAACAGATACATTAATTACTAAAATCATATTAGGAACTCTTGGATGCGTTCCAGCATATGACCAATATTTTGTAAAAGCGCTACGTCGGAACAAAATAAATGGGGTTTTCAATTTAAATAGTATGAAGCAAATAATTCAATACGCCAAAGACAACAAAGAAGAAATCGAAAAAGCTTGTAATAAACTTGGTGATTTGTACACCCCTATGAAAATTATAGATATGTATTTCTGGGAAGTTGGAATTGAAAAATAGAATATTGGTATTTCAGTCATAACCACCCCTGCGGTGTCACTGCAGGGTCTTTTTATTTTATAAAGGAAAAATATGTAATTTTATCAGTTCATAAATGTACGCTTTTGAACGTTTTTTATAAAAAATAGCAAAAAATATTGTCATTTTATTGTCACTCTAAAAAAGAAAAAACCTACAAACCCTTTATTTATGGGGTTTGTAGGCATATAGAATTTATTTTTGCATTATTCAAACTCTATCGTTCCAGGTGGCTTACTGGTCAAATCGTACATTACTCGATTGACCCCCTTCACCTCATTTATTATTCTGTTCATTACCTTATTAAGCACCTCATACGGTATTTCAGCTGACTCTGCCGTCATGAAATCAATTGTTTTTACGGCTCTGAGGGCTATTGCGTAGTCATATGTTCTCTCGTCCCCCATTACACCTACTGAACGCATATTTGTCAGTGCTGCAAAATACTGATTGATTTCTTTATCAAGCCCTGCTTTCGCAATTTCTTCTCTGTAAATTGCATCTGCATCCTGAACTATTTTCACCTTTTCAGCTGTTACTTCGCCTATTATTCTGATACCAAGTCCAGGTCCAGGGAATGGCTGACGGAATACCAGATATTCCGGAATACCCAGCTCCAGACCTGCCTTACGGACTTCATCTTTGAACAGGTCACGAAGCGGCTCAATTATTTCCTTAAAATCAACATAGTCAGGTAATCCACCTACATTATGATGTGACTTAATTACCGCTGACTCGCCACCCAGACCACTTTCAACTACATCAGGATAAATCGTTCCCTGAACCAGATAATCCACGGCTCCGATTTTTTTGGCTTCCTCTTCAAACACACGGATAAATTCTTCACCTATTATTTTACGTTTTGCCTCAGGTTCTTCCACACCTGCCAACTTTTTATAATATCTCTCCTGGGCATTTACACGGATAAAATTCAAATCATATGGACCATCAGGTCCAAATACTGCCTCAACCTCATCACCCTCATTTTTTCTCAAAAGGCCATGGTCAACAAATACACATGTCAGCTGTTTTCCAATTGCCTTCGCCAAAAGCACTGCTGCCACTGATGAATCAACACCACCTGATAAGGCACAAAGAACCTTACCGTCGCCTACCTTTTCACGAATGGCCTTAATGGAATTTTCCACGAAAGAATCCATCTTCCAGTCCCCTGCGCAACCACATACGTTAATTACATAGTTACTGAGAATTTCCTTACCACGCACTGTGTGAAGCACTTCCGGGTGGAACTGTATTGCGTAAAGCTTCTTTTCCGGACATTCAGCTACAGCCACAGGACAATCCTTTGTATAACCTGTAATTTTAAATCCAGGTGCAACCTTTGAAATATAGTCGAAATGACTCATCCAGCAAACTGTATCTTCCTCAATTTCCTCAAACAATTTAGATGTTGTATCTACATGAACTTCCGTCTTGCCATATTCACGAACAGGAGCTTTTTCAACCTTACCACCTAAAATATGTTGCATAAGCTGCGCTCCATAGCAAAGTCCAAGAACCGGAATACCTAATTCAAACAGGTCTTTTGTATATGTTGGTGCACCTTCTTCATAACAGCTGTTTGGTCCACCTGTCAAGATAATTCCCTTAGGATTCATAGACTTAATCTTTTCAATATCTGTTTTATATGAATAGATTTCGCAATATACGTTGCATTCACGGACACGACGTGCAACCAGCTGATTGTACTGTCCGCCAAAATCTATTACAATAACTAACTCTCTTTTCATTTTGCCTCCTCTATCATAAGAATATTGCCCAAGTAAAGCACTTCTTGTTATTTTACTTCATTTTCCCTAAATGTACAAGAAAGTTCTGCTATATTAAAGACATTTCCCTATGTAAAATATCTCATTCTACAGCAAAACTTTCTTACAAACTTTATTTTTTTATTTTCATGGTCTTTTTAATTCCTGTTTTCTTTCCCAAAAGCTTTTTCCGTTCTTCTCCGTTGTTTCCTCCTTCGTAAATAATTAATTATTTGTTTTTCTCTAACATCATTTTGACGTACTTTCCGGTATAACTCGTCTTATGTTCAGCTACCTTTTCCGGTGTTCCTGCCACAACAACAGTACCTCCCCGGTCTCCTCCGTCCGGTCCCATATCTATAATATAATCTGCCGCCTTAATAACGTCAAGGTTGTGTTCAATAACTATTACAGTATTCCCCTCATCAGTAAGACGTTGGAGAATTTCCACTAATTTATGAACATCTGCAAAATGAAGTCCCGTAGTTGGTTCGTCCAAAACATATATGGTTTTTCCTGTGCTTCTTCTGCTAAGCTCCGTAGCTAACTTAATACGCTGCGCCTCTCCACCGGAAAGCTGGGTTGAAGGCTGTCCTAACTTAATATAGCCCAAACCAACATCATAAAGAGTTTTTACCTTATTATATACTCTTGGAACATTTTTGAAGAAATCCATTGCCTCTTCCACTGTCATTTCCAACACATCATATATATTTTTGCCCTTATACTTAACTTCCAAAGTTTCTCTATTATATCGCTTTCCGCCACATACCTCACATGGGACGTACACATCCGGAAGGAAATGCATCTCAACCTTCAGGATTCCATCACCGGAACAGGCTTCACATCGTCCACCTTTTACATTAAAACTAAAACGTCCCTTCTTATATCCCCGCTCTTTTGCATCCACCGTTGCTGCAAATAAATCCCTTATCATATCAAACATTCCTGTGTAAGTAGCCGGATTTGAACGGGGTGTTCTGCCAATAGGTGACTGGTCTATATTAATAACCTTATCCAACTGTTCAATTCCTTCAATACCCTTGCATTTTCCCGGAATAATCCTTGCCCTGTTGAGTTTTCGTGCCAGGCTCTTATACAAAATCTCATTAACCAAAGAACTTTTTCCTGAGCCGGAAACTCCTGTTACACAGGTAAAAACTCCCAAAGGAAACTTAACATCAATATTTTTAAGGTTATTTTCTTTTGCACCTACTACTTTAATAAAACCTGTAGGCTTTCTTCTTGTTTCAGGCACCGGTACCTGCAATTTTCTACTAAGATATTTGCCTGTAATGGAATCTTTATTTTTCATTATTTCTTTAGCTGTACCTGCTGCCACAACTTCGCCACCGTGTTCACCGGCTCCCGGTCCGATATCAACCACATAGTCTGCCGCTAACATTGTATCTTCATCATGTTCAACCACTATTAAAGTATTTCCCAAATCTCTCAAATGCTTAAGGGTTGCCAACAACTTTTCATTGTCATTCTGGTGCAAACCAATACTAGGTTCATCCATAATATAAGCCACACCAACCAGACCGGAGCCAATCTGGGTTGCCAGTCTTATTCGCTGTGCCTCTCCACCGGAAAGGGTTCCGGTAGCCCTTGACAAACTTAAATAATCCAGACCTACATCTATTAAAAACTGAAGTCTGCCCTTTATTTCCTTTAATATTTCCTTACCTATTGCCAGTTGCGCTGAAGTAAGCTGTACCTCATCCAGAAAAGCCCTTAAATCCCTGACAGGCATTTCCGTCATTTCGTAAATATTCTTATCTCCAATGGTTACAGCCAGCGACTCAGGTTTAAGCCTCTGTCCATGACAGGTTCCACAAGGAGTAATTCTCATATATGTTTCATATTCTGCCTTACTGGATTCCGCTCCTGTTTCACGATATCTTCTCTCTACATTTCTAATTAAACCCTCAAAGGCAATATCATATGTTCCTATTCCCCTTTGACCCTTATAATGAACCGGCACCTTCTCTCCGTTGGTTCCATTAATAAGAATATCCTGAATATTTTTAGGATATTCTTCAAAAGGAGTATCAAGGTCAAAGTCATACCTCTTACACAAAGCCTGCAAAATAGCATTGGTAAAACTCTTTGGATCATTGGCACTTTGCCATCCCAAAACAACTATTGCCCCCTGATTTATACTTAAACTTTTATCAGGAATCATTAAATCCACGTCAAATTCCATTTTGTAACCTAATCCAAAACAATCAGGACAAGCTCCGAAAGGATTATTAAAGGAAAAACTTCTTGGCTGAATTTCGTCAATGCTAATTCCACAATCAGGGCAGGCAAAATTCTGGCTAAATGTAACGGTTTCGCCACCTATTACATCAACCTCCATTAATCCATTTCCCAGCTTCAGGGCATTTTCAATGGAATCCGTAAGTCTTTTTTCTATTCCCTCTCTGATACTTAATCTGTCAATTACGATTTCTATGCTATGCTTAATGTTTTTATCCAGTTTTATTTCCTCTGACAACTCATACATATTACCATCTACACGGACTCTTACATAGCCGCTTTTTTTTGCACTTTCAAATACCTTTTCGTGTCTGCCTTTTTTTCCTCTTACTATAGGTGCTAATATCTGAAATTTAGTTCTTTCAGGCAATTCTAAAACCTTATCCACCATTTCATCTATTGTCTGCTTCTTGATTTCCTTGCCACACTTTGGACAATGAGGTAAGCCTGCTCTGGCATACAAAAGTCGCATATAGTCGTATATTTCTGTTACTGTACCCACTGTTGAACGGGGATTTCTGTTAGTGGATTTCTGGTCAATGGAAATGGCCGGTGGCAATCCCTCAATGCTCTCCACCTGGGGTTTTTCCATTTGTCCTAAAAACTGTCTGGCATAGGAAGACAATGACTCCATATACCTTCTCTGTCCCTCTGCATAAATAGTATCAAATGCCAAAGATGATTTACCGGAACCGCTTAATCCTGTAATAACCGTAAATTCATCCCTTGGTATGTCAATATCTATATTCTTCAAGTTATGCTCGCAAGCACCTTTAATTCGTATATATTTTTTCTTCTCTGCCATGTCAATCCTTTCCTTACTGTCTTACTTACCAATTATCATTTATTATACATAAGCTTCAACTCTGCCAATTTTTCACGCATTTCTATTGCAGTTTCAAAATCTAATTCCGCTGCTGCCTTCTGCATCTTCTTTTCTACTTTATCCATAAGCTTCTTAAGTTCCTTCTTATCCATAGATTCAGGATCTTTTTCAATGTCATTAATTCTCTTATCAACTTCCTTAGAAATACTTATAAGGTCTCTAACTGCTTTCTTAATGGTAGTTGGCGTAATGCCATTCTCCTTATTGTATTTTTCCTGTATTTCACGACGTCTGTTTGTTTCAGAAATAGCCTTGTCCATAGACTCTGTAATGGAATCTGCATACATAATTACATGACCTTCCGAGTTTCTCGCCGCTCTTCCTATAGTCTGTATCAGCGATGTTTCTGAACGCAAAAAACCTTCCTTGTCAGCATCTAATATGGCAACAAGGGATATTTCCGGTATATCCAGACCTTCTCTTAAAAGGTTAATTCCAACCAAAACATCAAACACGTCTAATCGCATGTCACGTATTATCTCAGTTCTTTCAAGAGTATCTATGTCAGAATGGAGATACTTAACCCTGATGCCCACATCCTTCATGTAATCCGTAAGGTCTTCCGCCATTCTCTTAGTTAATGTAGTAACTAAAATTTTATTTTTCTTTTCCACTTCTTTATTTATTTCAGATACAAGGTCATCAATCTGCCCCTTAACAGGCCGCACATCAATTTTCGGATCTAACAGTCCTGTCGGTCTGATAATCTGTTCTGCCCTAAGCAGCTCATGCTCCTCCTCGTACACATTAGGAGTAGCTGACACAAAAAGCATCTGGTCTATCATTCCCTCAAATTCCTCAAATTTAAGAGGACGGTTATCTTTGGCTGAAGGCAGTCTGAACCCGTAATTAACTAAGGTTGTCTTTCTTGACTGGTCGCCATTATACATACCACGAACCTGTGGAAGAGTAATATGGCTTTCGTCAACTATCGTTAAAAAATCGTCTCCAAAATATTCCATTAAGGTATGAGGTGTAGCTCCCGGCTCTAATCCTGCCATATGTCTTGAATAATTCTCAATTCCTGAGCAGATTCCCGTTTCCCTGAGCATTTCCATGTCAAAATTGGTACGCTCCGCAATTCGCTGCGCCTCTATCAGCTTGTCCTCTGACTTAAAATATGCCACCTGCTCAGCCAGCTCTGCCTCAATTGCCTTTATAGCCCCTTCCATTCTCTCCGGTGGAATAACATAATGTGAATTAGGGAATATGGCAACGTGCTCTAGCTCCCTTTTCACCTCACCTGTTAATGTATCAATTTCTGTAATTCTTTCTATTTCATCATCAAAAAATTCCACTCTCACTGCACTGTCCGTGTAAGATGCCGGAAAAATCTCCAGATTCTCCCCCCGGACTCTAAATGTACCTCTTTTAAAATCCATATCATTTCTATCATATTGGATTTCAATAAGCTTGTGGATAATGTCATCCCTGTCCCTTATGGTTCCCGGACGCAATGAAATGACCATGTTCTTGTAATCTATGGGATCACCTAATCCGTAAATACAGGAAACAGAAGAAACTATAATAACATCTCTTCTTTCAATAAGTGCCATAGTAGCCGAATGTCTAAGCTTATCAATCTCATCATTTATGGCACTATCCTTTTCTATATAAGTATCTGTACTAGGCACATACGCTTCCGGCTGATAATAATCATAGTAGGAAACAAAATATTCCACTGCATTGTTTGGGAAAAATTCTTTAAATTCCCCATACAGCTGTGCCGCCAATGTTTTGTTATGTGCTAAAATTAATGTAGGCTTATTAAGTTGGGCGATAACATTCGCCATGGTAAAGGTCTTTCCTGAGCCTGTAACTCCCAACAGTGTTTCAAACTGATTGCCCTTCTTAAATCCCTCAACCAACTCCTTAATTGCCTGGGGCTGGTCTCCTGTAGGTTTATATTGTGACACTAATTCAAAATGATCCATAAATGCTCCTAATCCGCTCTAATCCGGCGATTATATTTTAGAAATAGTAATTGTATTCTTAGTATGTTACTTGTCAAGTATATCATTCAAATAAAAAAAAGTACAGAACAAATCGAATGTTTGTTCTGTACCTTCTTTTAAAATATACCTTATTCTTCCTCAGCCTTAAACTGATCCTTTATAATCTCGCTTGTTTTTTCAAACTGACCTGACCAAACAGAAATAATATCCTGCATTTCAGAGAGTTTAGCCTTAAGCATGTCATCTAATTTTAAGTTTAATGAATCAAGCATTTTCATATTGTGATCCAGATTACTTGAAGCCAAAGCCAGTTTTTCTTCTAAATCCGCAATAATAACTTTTTTTCTGTTGTTTTCTTCCGTTAATTTGGCATTTGATTCTTTGTAGCTCTCAATTGCACTTTCCTGAAGCTTTCTTTCTGTTTCCTCTCTATTTTGAAGCTTGCTTGTAAGATTTTGAATTTCTCTATCCTTCTGTTCAATAGTTTCAGCTATGTATCTTTCTTTTTCTGCAATGGTATCATTAACATATTTGTCTTTCTCAGCCATTGCTTTTTCGTATGCCTGCTCTTTTTCCGCAAGTGCTTCCTGCAAACTAATGTTCAAATCAGCTTCCATTCTCCTTATCTGCTGATTCTTCTCTTCAATAATAGAATGGATACGGCTTTCCTTCTCAATATTCTCATTTTCCAGCTTCTTAGTAGCTTCTTCTATTGCACTTTGAAGCTTAGCCTCATATTCTTCCCTAGCCTTATCAACTTCCTTTTTCTTCTGTATTTTTACAAGTTTAATTTCCTGCTGCCAGCTTAAATAGCTGTTTTTCATATCATCTCTCTCGCATTCAGCGTCGTGAACAGCATCTTTTAACTTTTCTATTTCAAGCTCTGTCTCTCTTTTTAATGTCCTTATATATTCGTTTACACTTTTTTTATCATAACCTCTATAAGAAGTTTTAAACTGACTCTCCATTTCAGCATCGGCTCTTAATGATTCTATGGAAACCGAATTGTCTTTACCCAACATTGTTTATTTTACCTCCAACATATCATCTTTTTTTATGTTAAACCTTTTTGCCGTTCCTTCCGGAAACTCTATAAGGTATTTTGCCTTCTTTACCCTTTTGCAACACTTAGCTTTTGGTACTGCTTCATCCACCTGAACAACTTTGCTTTCTTTATTTATGTAAACCACATCAATGGGTGCCTTCATAAAGAAAGTGTGTATCTGGGAACATGGTTTTATCATTAATCCCCCCATACTGCGAATCTGCCCTTCTGATTTTCCCATAAGTCCCATAAATCTTGTCCAAAAATTGTTTGCCAGGGAAATTTTACAGATATTTACGTTATTTATGTATAAGTCTAATCTCTGCATTTTGTCTTCCTTCTTATATTTAGCCTAAAATATCCATTATATTCAAAGCTGCCGGTCCCAGCAGAACGATAAATATAACAGGGAATACAAACAATACCATAGGAATGAGCATCTTAACCGGTGCCTCCTTTGCCTTTCTTGCAGCTGTTCTCTTTCTTTCATTTCTAAGAACTTCCGCCTGAGACCTAAGAACTGTCTGTATAGATGTACCTAACTGATCTGCCTGAATCATTGCAGTAAGAAATGTTGTAAGTTCCTTTACTTTACAACGCTGTGCCAAATCAAGGTAAGCTTCTCTCTTACTTACACCACGTTGTATATCTCTGGTTGCCTGTATAAGTTGTTCCATAACAACGGTTTTATTTCTCTCATACAATCTCATTAATGCAGCATCAAATCCAAGACCTGCTTCTACACTTACAACCAGCAAGTCCATTACATCCGGCAAATCTAAACGTATACTTTCCTGATACTTTTTAGATTTTCCTTTAAGCATTTCTCCCGGAATTAACATTCCAACTAATCCGCAAAAAATCATTGCCAGCACAAATTTATTGACACCCACATGTAATCTCATGCATATAATCATTGATAATATAACACCAACAAGTGCACATACAAGTTTAATAACTAAAAACTGCTCCGATGTTATATCCCACTGAACTATTGCTAACATATCATCAACTGTGCTATGCTTGTTCTCTTTTTCCTTCTGTCTGTTTCTTTTTGCAACTTTTTTTCTATTTTCTTCTTTCTTACGCTTTATTGCCTCTGAAACTTTAACTTTTTCTTTTTTAACATCATCAGCAATACTCTTTTCTTTTTCATTTCTAATATCTCTTATTCGCTCATTCTGTCTGTCAACGCCTGCTCCAACTCCCGAAAACAATCCTAAAAACAGTCCGAAAATAGCTACAGCAACAAGAAATGATATTAATAATGCTAATATATCCATAAACATACCTCATTAATACTTAATGTCTACAACCTTATTTATCATTATAAATCCAATAACCTCTAAAATTACACTTATAAGAAGTAAAATATTTCCTATAACTGTATTAAACAGCGGTCTTGCATATACCGGATTTATCATACTGATTAAAACCAATAAAATAACCGGAAGTGCACCAATTATATATCCTGAAATTTTTCCACTTGACGTTAATGTCTTTATTTCTTCCTTAAGATCTAATCTGTTACGAATAGTTTCTGATATTTTATCAAGAACTTCAGTTAAATTACCACCAACTTTTCTTTGGATAAGTATGGTCTGGCAAAGCATTTCCAAGTCATCACTTCCGATTCTCTCACATAAAGAGTTAAAACTTGCCTCTAATGTCATACCTCTTTGAGTTTCCCTTGTTACTCTCCCAAATTCCTCTGCCATAGGTCCTTCCATGTCAACTGCTATATTTCCCATTGCTGTCTGAAAAGAATGTCCCGCCTTTAAGGCATTTGTAATAACAGTTATACCTTCTATTAACTGTGACTCCAAAGTTTCCTTTCTCTTCTTTTTCTTTTTTTGAATAAAAAGTAATGGGCCAAATGCTGCTATAAGTGCGACAATGATACAAATAGCAATGTACACTCCAAGCATCATCATTATGGTTGGTAAACCAATTGTTATTGCCACCCATAATGTCACAAAGGTCTGAACCGGCATCTTCATGCCAAGATTATAAAGTTCTTCCTCTAAAAGCTGTAATTTCTTATGAGTAGTAGCAAATACACTGACCTTCTTCTTTTCCTTTTTTATTTTTAAATTTAATTTTCCCTTTTTCTTATCGCTTTTATTCCTTTCTTCTTCGCTAACCAAACCCATAACTCTGTCTTGAGTTTTTCTTTTACTTTCCGTAAAATTCTGTATTAAAATCACATACAGGCAAAAAAGAAATACCATTGCACATAAGCAAATCATTAATATTCTTATCATAGACACTCCTATCTGTTCTGCAAATTGCTAGAAGAACCAGTGGTCATCTACCTGAACTCCACTTGCTGTTATCTTCTCACAACATTTCGGTCTGATACCGGTACTGTAAAAATCACCAACAGACATATTATTTTCATCATAGCCTTCCTGACGATACTTAAATATTTCCTGCATGGTAATGGTATTCCCTTCCATACCGGTTACTTCACATATACTTGTAATTTTTCTTGATCCATCTCTAAGTCTTGCCTGCTGAACAATAAGATCAATGGCACCTGCAACCTGCTGTCTGATAGCTGATACCGGTAAGTCCATTCCTGCCATCATAACCATTGTTTCGATACGTGCCAAACAGTCTCTTGCTGAGTTAGCATGAGCAGTAGTTATAGAACCTTCATGACCTGTATTCATAGCCTGAAGCATATCTAATGTCTCGCCTCCACGAACTTCTCCGACGATAATTCTATCCGGTCTCATTCTCAATGCATTACGAACCAAATCTCTTATGGTTATGGCTCCATTTCCCTCTAAGTTAGCCGGTCTGCTTTCCAATGTAACAACATGTTCCTGCATCAGTCTAAGTTCAGCTGCATCTTCTATTGTTACAATTCTTTCATTGGACGGTATAAAGGCAGAAAGCACATTAAGTAATGTTGTCTTACCTGAACCGGTACCACCGGATACAAGAATATTTAACTTGCCCCTAACTGCCGCTTCAAGAAACTCTGCCATATCATCTGAAAGTGAACCGAATTGCTTTAAATTTTCTACTGAAAGTGGTTTCTTAGAAAACTTTCTTATTGTAATTGTTGTTCCGCCTAATGCTAATGGTGGCATTATGGCGTTAACACGGGAACCATCTTCAAGTCTGGCATCAACCATAGGATTTGAATCATCTATTCTTCGTCCTAAAGGTGTTACTATTCTGTCAATAGTTCTCCTAACATGTTCTTCATTTTTGAAAGTTACATTTGTTTTCAGTAACTTTCCCTTACGTTCTACATATATCTGCTTAGCACCATTAACCATGATTTCAGATACGCTGTCATCATTAATCAGGTTTTCAAGAGGTCCTAATCCAACAATCTCATCTATTACATTTTTTGTAATAGTCATTTTTTCAGTATTATTTATCTCCGGATGACTTTCTGTTAAATACTCGTCAATAAGAGATTTTATTGTATCTATTGTAACTTCATCCTGCTTGGCTAACACCTTTGTAACTTCTCTGTGAGTTTCATCCTGCACTGCTACAAACTGTTCGTCATCTGCTCCCGGAATTATATATGTATCATTTGCGCCTACCGTACCGGCAGTCTGCTTTAATGAATAATTTTTTTGTTCTTCCTTTTCTGCCGCAGCTATTGCCTCTTTTTTCTGCTGAGCTTCCTTTTCATTGTTAGCTGTAGTAATTCTCTCTAATAATCCCATCTAAAATCTCCTTATATGTCCTGACTGTTTACATAATTCAATATGGCTTTTGATGCTTTAGAGCGAGGTGCAACATCTACAAGAGGAATACCTCTGTTAATAGCCGAGATTGCACTTTTAGAGTCACGTGGTATTACTAAATCCATGTCCTTATTCAAAGTGGACTCCATATCTTTTCTCTTTATGTATGATTCTCCATCCTTATTCAGTACCATCTTAACTTTATCAAAATGTCCTAATGTCTTCAAAACATCCAAGCACACTTTTGTATTCTTTAATGTTGATATTTCCGGATTTGTAACAAAATAGATACTGTCTGAAATATCTAATGCATGCAAAACAAACTCGTCAATTGTAGGACTCATATCGAAAATAATATAGTCAAATTCCTTTTTTAGTACATCTGCAATCATGCTTATATGCTCAGGTTTAACTATTTCTGCAAGCTCCGGAGATGCTGGTGCACATAAAATACTTACCCCTGTATTATGCTTATAGAGATAACGTTTAATTGATGAACGGCTAAAAGAACCTTCCTTTACTAAATCTGATATGGTTTCAAATCTTGGTACATTCATAAAAATTCCAACGTCACCAAACTGTAAATCTAAATCAATAAGCACTACATCTTTTCCTTTTTCCTGCAATGCAGTAGCTAAATTAACTGATACAGTGCTTTTTCCCGTTCCACCTTTCGTACCAAAAACGGAGATAGTTTTTCCATTCTTAGTTCCAACAAATCCATCTTCTGATTCTTCGCTGTCATCTACTGTTGCAATATTTTCCTTTTCAATTTCACCTACAATGCTTCTGTATATGGAATCTTCATTATCGTCCTTAGAAATAACCTTTGTTATTCCACATTCCATAGCTTTAGTTAATACATTAACATCATAGTTTCCTGTAATCAAAATCAAAGCCTTATCTTTTACAGTTCTATTTATTTTTTCTACAAAATTACTCTCTGCATCTGCAAACTGCTCTGAATATATGATAATGGCGTCACAATCACTGACTGTAATTTTATCTAAATTTCTAGGCTCAAGTTCTAACAATCCTGCAAATTCAAATCCACTACCATTTATAATCTTTTTTAAATATGCATTACCGCTTTCAGTGGTAAGCCCTAATACTTCGTACTTTCCTGCCATTACATTATATTCCTTTCTTTAAATTTATTCTTTTATCATATCTGATGAAGAGTAAGGTCCACCATGAATTACACGGTTATTATTCTTGTATCTAAGAGAGATTGATACCTTGCCCATTTCTTTTGCAGTAGCAAGTTTTGCACACTGTTTAGGTGAAAGTTCAAGAGTCAAACTTGTATAAACATCTAAAGGTGTTGTTGTATATCCCTCGTCACCGACGCGAAGTACCTTTACTGCTTCAGCTATAACTGATGTAACCTTTCCTTTTACTTCCATATTCTGTCTGTCTTCTGTTCCAACCTTCTGTACAGGTGAACCATCCACTACTGCTATTACATCTACTAAGTCACCGGCTTCTATATAACCTGCAACCCCTGTATCATGGTCAACTTCCACTGACATTGCTCTTTTTCCTTCCGCAATCTGATAAGATAAAGATGCACCGCCGTTTTTACTTGATACAAACTTAGATGTTATAAGCTGTTCATCAGCCACAATATCGTCTTTTGCAACAGAGCCAACTACATCTGCTCTCTGTCTTGCAGCCTTTGGATGAATACCGTCTACAGGCATATCAACTTCTTTTACCATCTTGTCTGTAACCGTTGTATTAGCCGGAATATCAGTTAATGCCACTACAACTTTCTCTGTTTTATAATTTACGCTGCCGTCTCCGTTCTTCTTGTCATAGGAACTTAAGAATCCATATATTAATACTGAACTTAATAAAGCTGCAACTACTGCTATTATGTATATTTTTTTCATTATTTTTTACTCCGTTCTACCGCATAACCAATGCGATGCTTTTTATATTTTAATTGTCTTTTACCTTGCTCCTACATTTTTAGACTTAGCCTCATAATATTCGCCAAAAGCTGTCTGTCCTACGAATGTAAGCATTTTAACTTTACATTCCACACTGACCGTAACCTTTTCATTATCTATGTCTACGTCAATTTTAGGAGATTCTGCACCCTTGCTAAGGTTATCCCTAACTCTTTTTTTTGTATCATCAATTAATTTGTTCTTTTCAGAATCTTCAATGTCTGCACCATTTATAACAGCATATCTGACTCCTGAAAAAGCGGCACTCTCTATTGAATATTTATTTGAATATGCCCATCCCATATCTATTATTCCACACAATATGGTCAAAAGTAAGGGTACAACAAGTGCAAATTCCACCATAGACTGACCCTTTTCGCTTTTAAGAATTTTTTTAATCACATTATTACCTCCCACCATCTTATATGTAAATCAATCTCGCAAGTATAAATATTTTAAAAGGTCTAAACTGCACCTTTTACACTTATTTTATTACATTTTTGTTGATTTCTGCATATTTGCTATCTAATTTAGTGCCAACGGTTGTAAGTGCTGCAACAACTACCAATGCAATAAGACCTATTATCAATACATACTCTACCATTCCCTGACCTTCCTCATTTCTAAGAAAACTTCTAAGCATTGTTTTTTCTCCTAATTCATTATAAATTTCCAAAAATCAATCATTACACTTTCTTTTATAAGCATTACAACCATCATTGCTACCGCCATAAATGGTCCCATTGGTATCATTTCATACATTGCATTTTTTAATGATGTTCGTCCTTTAATAAACTCATAAATTAAAACTCCGATTCCCATGAGAACTATCGCATATAACAGCCCGTTTATTCCTAAACAAAATCCCATAACAGCTGCAAGTTTTATGTCTCCGGCACCAACAGATTTTCCTATAAACGCCGGAATCATAAACACTACAAATCCTGCCACAAAACCGATTAAAGAACTAATTATATTAAACTCCGGAACCCATGTAACACCAAACAAAGCCGGAATACCTATAATTAATTTTGCCACAAGCATCAATAAAAGTATTTCATTAGGTATTATTCTGTGATGTAAATCTGTAACAAATATAAGAATGCACGCTAGTAGCATTAACAATATATATATAATTTCCCATATTCTATTAACATTAACAACTGTAAAACAACCTACAACTATTGATAATATTGTGATAATGCTCTCTTCCTTTTTGCTTGTTTTAAACACCCGGCTTCTTTTTTCTAAAAGAACCTTTTCAAAAAAAATACTAATAAGACTGCATCCAATACCGGATATCATTCCAATTAACATTTTTATTGCCACTATCTCCATAATTTAACACCTCATGTAAACCAGATTAGTTGCTCACCAGATAACGTCATATTCACATCATGTATAAATTTTATATTAAATAAGGCGAGTCCATAAGACCCGCCTTATCATCAATTATGATATATAGGCAATCATACAAATTCCTATATACCCAACCTTAGTATGTAACCCATCCTAGGTCATCATGATTATCAATAACCAAATCATCTGGTTGTTTTCTCTTATTTAAGATTGTTTGTAACCTGGCCGAATTTTCCTTCAATTCCTTGAGATAAAACTGTGATAGCTCCGATAACTGCAACAGCGATTAATGCAATGATTAATGCATATTCTACCATTCCCTGACCGCTTTCATCCTTTAAAAATCTCTTTAACATAATGTTCTCCCTTCTTAACTTATAATTTTTTATAATACTTTCAACAACTCAATGTTGAAAAAATTACTTAAATCGGTAATTTTCAACTCATAACCAGCATCTATACTTATTTATGCACCGTCATTTTAAACAAATATATTTTTAATATATTCAGTTTTTGTTCAAAATAGAACAATTTATTTTTTTTGATTTAACGTTAAACTTTAAAAATCTGCACATTATTTTGTCTGCTTGTTATGTTTTTTAGTATAATGTTCACAATTTGTTTTGTCAACACCTTTTTTGCACTTGTAACGATTTCATTTAGTGAATTTTTTAAATTTATAAATATTGCACTAAATTCAGCCCTGTCAACCGGTGCTATATTGTATATTATTTGGTCTTGACTGCCTTAATTCCACTCCATTTGCCATATTTTGTGACACCGGATTTTTTAACAAAGGCTCTTATTCTAAAATAATATTTCTTCTTTTTCTTAAGTTTTTTAATTGTGCACCCCAAACTCTTTCCGCTGTTTATCTTCTTAACAGTTTTATATCCACCTTTTTTCTTTTTTGATATCTGTATCTGATAACCGGTAGCTCCTGAGACTTTTTTCCACTTCAATGATATTTTCTTTTTTCCACCTTTGCATTTTGCCCATTTTGCCTTACCAGGTGCTTTCACTGAAACAGACGGCTTCGACACAACTATTTTAACTGTTTTTGATGCCTGCAAAATTCTGTTTTTATTAGCACGTATTTCTAATACAACAGTACCTGCATTTATACCTGTTACGGAAAGTGTCTTCTGATCCTGACTTAACTCCCATTTTGCAGTCACATAGTTACCCTCAACCAAATCAACAATAATATCGTTGTAATCACCTGTATGTGGCAATATTTCTATTCCCAATTTTACAGTCTGACCCACCTTAATATTAGTATTTCCTGTAATTTTAACTCCGGTTACCTTAGGTTTTTCTATAGTTATAGTTGTTGACTCTGATTTTATTATTTCCCCATCATCATTGTAAACATTACATGTGATGGTGACGGTTCTCTCATTTTCAGAATACTTTTTAACTGTTACATTACCATAATTATCCACAACAGCTTTATCCGGGTTGCCCGAAACAAACTCAATTTTATTATTTGTAATTTTCTTATAATTTTCCTCTGTAGCTTCAGTTATTCTGTCTCTAAAATTATTAGTCATGTAAGAGAATACTGATTCCGTTGCCCCTTCCTGAATACTTTTACTTGAAAGGCGAATATCCGTGATATTACCATTTACGTGCATCGTAAAAGTTACGCCGTTTTCTTCGTTACCAACAGCCGGATAAATGGTAATTTGCGACTTTCCAACCTTAAGTGGTCTAAAACTAATCTTATTGGCAAAAGTATTTACATTAGTTTTTACAACATCTTCATTACTGCTTTTAACTATAATATCATTACTTAATAATTCCTCATTAAATCCATAAATGTAAGATATTTCATCTGTGATATAAACTTTACCATTATTCTCTATTTTTAACTCGTTTCCTTCTCCATCATACAATTTGATTCTCAAATTTTTTGAAGATACGCATACCTTTAGACTTGCCTGACCTCTTCCTGCCATAGCTTTCGCATTTATTGTAGCTTCTCCCGCTCCAACAGCCTGTAAGGTACATACAAACTTTCCGTCTACCTCCGTAGTTTTTGTAACTTTTACAATTTTTTCATTACTACTTGTAAACTTAATGGTATCTCTATATTCAGCATTTTCATCATCACCTAGAAGTATTTCTGAAGCTTCAATGTCAGTTGTAGTTCCATACATCATATCTATAGAGCCTCTAGGACTAATTGTAATAAGATTTGCAGGCGAAACCACATTAATATATATAACCTTGGTTACCTGACCGGCTTTCACCCTGATACTTGCAGTACCACAGCTTCCGCCTTTAGGTGATATCGTAACTGATAATCCATCATCCGCTACCGTCATTGATATATAATCCGCACCGGTTAATACATCCCATTCAACAGTATCTGTAATATGATCACCGGTTTTTGATACAAATTTAGGTGATATTTTCACACCGGCTTTCTCATCAACACTAATATACTGTTTATCATCCATTACTATATCAACACAAGGCACCCTTGTTACATCTGCCACATAGCTTACAGTTGGTGAATATACCAAAACAACTCCATCCGCTGTTCTCAACTGAAGGTATTCCTGTATGTTCACACCTATTTTTTCTCCTTCACTTAATCCCTTAAGTGCTACGGCATAGGCTGAATTCTGGTATGCAGCAGTGTAGTCATTTTTATCTGCTTTGTTTACAGCTATCTTTTGTGTTGGTACCATCTTTGTTCTTTCCGGATTTTTTTCACCATCAAGGTTGCCTATCTTTGCATCATATAAATACGAATTATCTGCTATTTTAACCTGTGAGTAATAACCATTTGAATCCGAAGCGATAGTATAAAGAGGTATAATTGTTTCCTCATTAAGTCTGACTGTTATCTGGTCATTTAATGGTGTAATAGCCAGGTTAAAAGTATATGTTGTTAAATAGAATTTTCCATTGCTGGAATATCCAATTCCTGACCATTCGGTTATCGGGAATTTTTCATTATCAATTCCACCCTTTATGGAATCCGTTTTAAATGTGCACTTATCATAAACATTTACCGATTTTAATCTTATGCATGCTCCAAGAGCCTGATTATCGACACATGCTACAGCTTTACTTAATACCACTGTATCCAAATACTGACATCCATAAAAAGTACTTCTATTAATTATTGTAAGCGGTGCATTTTTGTCCATAACAAAGCTTCTTAATCCACTATTACTAAATGCTCCTAATCCAATATATTGTAATTTTCCTGCATATGATGCATCCAAATTCAATTCCTTTTTGTCTGTCATATATTTTTCCGCAATCCTTGAAGAATCTGCAAATGCATTATCGCCTATTGTTTCCAGATTCCTAGGTAACACAACACTCTTTAGAGACTCGCATCCCTGATATGCACCATTCTCTATTACCTTTAAAGCCTGCGGCAACTCATCATCTATAACAAGATTGAAATCGTTATAAAATGCAAATCGTCCAATTTTTTCGATATTGTCACCCATCTCAACAGTTTCAAGTCCTGTATACCACTCATCATCTATGGCTTTTACGCCTAAACTTGAAACAGCTAAGCCATTTCCCATTAAAATATTTGTTGAGCATTCTGCAAAAGCATACTCCGGAATAACCTTTAATTCTTTAGGTAATGATACCTTTTTTAAATTCAAACACCTATAAAACGCATATTTTCCTAATGTTAATTTTGAACATTTAGATAAGTCAGCGTTAGGTAACCCTACCACATATTGATAATGGAGTTCACTCGCAAAAGCATAACTCGGATCACTCCGAGATATTTGAATATATACTACAATGGAACCTTCTCCTACCTCTTTAGCAGATTTTTTTAATTTGTCCGGATTAACATATGCTTCCTTAGGCTGATAATAATTTGCATTTTCATTTGAAAATAATATAACCTTGTTGTCTCCATCTTCTTTAGAAGTATGTATATCATCAGGCATGATATAATATCTTACTGCCTTGTTTATTCCTATAAACTCATCATTATCTTTAGCCCAGTCAGTTACACTATATCCGCACTCATTAAAGGCATAGTCTCCTATTTTTGTGAGATTTGCCGGAAAATTAATACTTTCCATACGACTACAACCGCTAAAAGCATAATCACCGATTTCCAATGTTACCCTCTGGTTGTATTCGTTATCCGTAGGTAATTTTATTGTTTTAAGATGTATTGAATCTGAAAATGCATAATGTCCTATCTTCTTTACAACATCTCCCTTTACCTCCGGGAAATCGTCAACAACCAGTTCTTCCATTGAACCATTTCCAGAAAATGCATATGTACCAATGGATTCTACGGTTCCTGGTATTTCCACAGACCCAAAACCACAATGAGAAAATGCACTTCTTCCTATTGTCTTAAGTTTTGTAAGTTTTGTTACAAAAGAAAAATCATACAAAGAGCTACAACTATTAAATGCCCCTTCCTCTATTCTTTCTATACTGTCAGGAAGCTTTACACTATATAATTCTTCACACATTTCAAATACCGAGGTTTCAATAGCTGTAATTCCGGTATTTGCAGACAAATCTATTTTCAAAAGTCCGCTTCCGGAGAATGCACTATCCATGATTTTTACAATTTTCTCCGGTATTTCTATACTCTTAAGGCTAGTAGTGTTGGATAAAAATCCTGCCGGAATTGCTGTCATTCCTGCACCTAATTTAACCGAATCTAATCTTATACATCCATCAAAAACGCCACCACCAATTCCTACAACCGAATCATCTCCGGCATTTTCTATGGCTGCATTTATACCATCAGGTATAACTATAGACTTTAAATTCTCACATATAGCAAATGCATTATTTCCAATTTTAGCTATTTTTTCCGGAAGCACTATCCCATCTAAAGCCTTACAATTTCTAAATGCCTCACTTTGAATTGTAACCAGTGTCTGTGGTAAATCAACAGTTTCCAAATTGGCACAGTTAAAAAATGCTTCTTTGCCTATTTCCACAATATTTGATGGCATTCCAAACTGCTTAAATCCACAATTTTGAAACTCATTTGCCTCAATCCTTTTAACTTTTGACAGTCTTGAAGCATCAATCGCCGAAGCCTTTCTTGCATATCCCAAGCCTTCCAAGCTTTCTATTTTGTCATAATCCGGGTATGTTGACAAATCGATTTTACCTGTATATGTCCTTAAATCCTTTACTGTAATATTTGCGTACTTATCTCCACCAATTATATACCTAACTGCATAACACAATTGCACATCAGGTATTATATTGGTTGTAATCTGTATATTATCATCAACCATTGATTCCGCTGCACTTACGTTTTTTATAAGCCCTGAAAAATCTGTTCCGGGAATAATTGAAAACGTCATAGCCACAGCCAGTGTAATGCTAAAAAACTTCTTTGAAAATTTTCTCATAATTAATACTTCTCCTACCCTCGTATCCGTAAATACTCTATTACTCAACTAACTTTGCACTTTTCTTTGCTTTACCGGACTGTGTTCTTCCTCCAAAAGGCCAATTTGGATCATTTTTTGGAAGTTCTACAGTTAACGTTCCATTGTTTGTACCAACCTGATTAGCTGTTATTGAACCCTTTACAGTTACTTCTTTTCCACTCATAATACACTCACCATTAGGTGAATAAAATAATGCCTTAACATCCATTTTGTCACTGTTCAGGTTAATATGAGTGTTTCCTCTTCCCCAAACAGCTGAATATTTTCCATCTACTGAATTATCAAGTACCTGCTTGCCATTAGCAAAGTTGATTTCCTGACCGTCAGCAACAATTGTTGCTCCACTAAGCACAACATCATTGGCAAATACAATATCTGCCTTACACATCATAACACCACTAATATCAGCTTTGCCCTGTATTCCTAAATATCCTTCCGAAAACAGACTTCCTTCAACCACCAACTCGGAACTTATCTCCATTCCATTTACTTTTAAAATTCCTTTTATAACTAACTTTTTAATTCCATTGTATTCACCAATATTCAAATGGCTGTTTGCATATATTTTTTCTCCACTTTCAATTGTAAGAACCCCATCATGTGTATGACTTTTTGCGAACTGAGTATCCGGGAAATTTCCATCAATAACCTGATATTCCGAATCTTCTACATAAGGAATTCTTTCATTTATAATGTCTTCATAGTTAGGCATTTCTATATAGTTGTCCTCATCTTCATATGTTTCATAATTACCTGATGAACCCTTGTTATTAAACTTCGGCACCTCTATAACTCCATTGTCAATATTAAGGGTACCTGATATGTCAGCTGCACCATTGGCATGAATATCACCATCAGGAATATTAACACTTCCATGCAATCCAAAATATGCCTTGGTTCCTGAGAAAATAGCATAATCCTTGGCTCCTTTTTCGCCTGCTGCTGCAACTGCCTTACATGCAACAGGCAATTCGCTATATCCAACTACACCGGCAAAATAGGTTTTTACATCTTTCTTGATTTTAACCTCAACTTTTTCACCATTATCCAGTATGTTTACTGTTACATTTTTTGCATCATAACCGTTAAGCTCTGCGTACTCCTTTGCAACGCTTTCCGTTTTTGCCCTTTCAGGCAATGAATCTGCCGCTGCCAGTGCTGATAAATCGCAGGCATCCTGCATACTTACCTTGGTTGTGTAAGCATTTCCAAAATCCACTGCAAATGCCGTAAATCCGAAAATCACCACAAGACTCAACACTACCATAACCATGGAAGCACCGCTTTCTTCCTTACTAAATTTCCTAATTTTCTCTAAAATTTTCACCATATAGCCCTCCAATTTTTCTCTATATTTTACGTTAATATTATGGTTCCGCACCACGCATGTTCCTTAATTATCATATTTTATTTTATGGTTGTCAACTATTTTGCACTAGTGCAGATAGCCTTCTGGTGAATTTTCGGCACTTTTAACAAGAAAAACGTTTTTGAAATCATTGATTTTTGAACGAACTGATTAAACTATTTTTATGTAATAAAAAAACACAGAGCTTTGTCATCCGACTTTTCGCTCTGCGTCCTTTTTCTCATCATTTTTTTATCAAATAATCTGTTTCATTACCTTACAGACAAATATTTTCTACTTAATATATCTCTTAAACACCTTTTCCAGCATAAAGCTGTCTAACAGCATTCCTCCCACCGGCAAAACTACAATAAGTACAGGTATGTCCCAAACAAGCATTGCCGATAAAGCAAATATTACAGCCATACCCAGTGTTACCGGAAGATGTGCAAAAAACATTAAAAGTCCGTTTTTTAGTGTATTTTTCCAATTATTTTCAAATCTTGCCGTTAACGCAAATGTCCATATTGCCCATGTCATGGCAAGAATCCAAAGTATAAAAAATGTAATCTGATATCCGGAAATTACGGAGCCACCACCAAGTGCTAAGGATATATCCCACATACTAACCACTGTAAGTATGGCAAATATTATTGATGCCTGCACCGTGTTTTTGAAATTATCCTTAAAGCATTTTAAAAATCCCTTATAGCAGTATCCACGGTTTTGCCGTATATTCCTAAACACCGTATCATATAGTGCAGTAGTTGATGCCCCTGCTGTTATTACCGGAATACAACACACAAACCACAAAAGGCTTACCGCAATCACATCAAACACTTTATTGCCTATTCTGAATATAAAACTATCACTGTTAATCTTTGGCATAGTATTTTTTCCTTTATTACTTTTCTTTTTCAATAACCTCTATTGCTTTTTGCAATTGATTATCCTTTTTACCATCTTTAGATATCTCCACCTTAACATCAGGAGTAATACCCTTGCCATGAATGTTAACGCCCTTAGGTGTATAGTATTTTTCTACAGTAAGTTTAACTGCAGAACCGTCACTTAAAGGAATAATACTTTGTACAATTCCTTTTCCAAAGGACTGGGTTCCCACTATCTTTCCTGCTCCAAAATCCTGAATGGCTCCTGAAAAAATTTCTGAAGCACTGGCACTGTTCTCATTCTGTAAAACTACCATAGGCATATCTAAGAAATTAGCATCTGATTTCTTTTCCTGCTTGTTTCCATCCTTATCCTTGGTATAAACCAATGTTCCTTCCGGCAACAAATCATCTAACATTTCACATACCGTGTCATAAAGTCCACCGGGATTGTTTCTTAAGTCAAATATAACTGATTTCATTCCCCGCTTCTTCAAATCATCTAATGCTTCCTTAAACTGGTCATACGTCACTTCCTCAAACTGGGTAATTTGAATGTATCCTATGCCCTTTGACTTATCAAGCATCTTGTGTTCTACTGTCGGAACATCAACCTTGTCTCTGGTTACTTCTAAATCAATGTATTCTTTTTCAGAGGTTCTGTACACGTTAATTTTAACTTTCGTGTCTTTTTCTCCCTTCATTTTTGCCACAACATTGTTTAAATCTTCCCCGGTTACTTCCTTATCTTCTACCTTAAATATAATATCTCCATTTTTCATTCCTGCTTTTTCTGCAGGTGAACCTTTAAAAACATTAATGGCAGTAATTACACCTGTGTCCGCATTTTGCGAAACTAATGCGCCAATTCCGCAATAACTTCCTGAAGTTTCTTCCTTTAATGCATCATATTCATCCTTTGTATAATAAACTGAATACGGATCATTTAATCCCTGAAGTAATCCTTTATATATATTCTCTTCAAGAGTCTTTTCATCTGTTTTTTCAAGATACTTTAAATCTATTACATCTTTCAGAAAATCCAGTTTTCCGGAGACTTCACTGCTTATGGTTGTCTTGCTTCCTGTTTCTGTTTTTACTGCGTTTATTCCAAAACCAACGCATATTGCCACTATAAGCATTACAAAGGCTCCCGTTAAAAAACCGGGTAAAAATTTTGTCTTATTTTTCTTCATATCTCTGTGTCGTCACTTTCTGTAATATTTTAATTCAAATAGTCATATGGATTTTGATAAGCTCCGTTCACTCTTACTGTAAAATGCAAATGGTTACCTGTAGACGAACCTGTAGTTCCTACAAGCCCTATAGTCTGACCTGCACTTACCTGTGTTCCCGGACTTACAAGCAACGCTGACATATGCATGTATATAGTATATACACCATTTCCGTGATTAATTCCAATCCAGTTTCCTGCTGTCGGGTTTAAATTTGCCCACTCAACAGTTCCTGATGATGCAGCTACAACAGGCGTTCCTGCCGGTGCCGGTATATCAATTCCGTTGTGGAATGAACTTGAACCTGAGAAAGGATCACTTCTGTAACCATATCCTGATGACACACTGGTATATCCCGGGCAAGGCCATCCAAAACTGCCGTTTCCTGAATGGGAACCACCATTATTCTGATTATTATTATTGTTGTTATTGTTATTATTAGCTGCATTTTGTGCTTCCTGAGCAGCCTTTCTTGCTGCTTCCTGTTTTGCAGCATCAATGCTTTGCTGTTCAGCTGCTGCCACCTTCTGCTCCTGAGCACTGATTTCCGCGTCTAACGCAGCTGAGTTTGCCTCATTATCCTCTAACAGGGCAACATATGTAGACAATTCCTTCTTCTTTGAATCCGATAACTGCTCTAACTGTGCCTTGTCGTTTTTCTGCTTCTTCTGCATAGTTACAAGATTTTCTTTTTCTGTAACTAATGTTTCCTTAGCATCAGCAATAGCCTGCTTTGTTTCCTTTAACTTATGAAGCATCTTTCGGTCATACTGTGACAACTCAGTAATGTACTCTGCCTTATTTAAAAACTCAGTTATACTTTCTGAATTTAAAATCAAATCAAGCATTTGCGTGTCGCCATTTTCATACATATACTGAATTCTAAGCTTCATATCGCTATACTGAACCGTAATGCTTTCCTGAGCACTTTTTAATTTTTTATTAGTTTTGTCAATCTTGTCCTTAGTTTTGTCTAATTTCTGATTTGTCTCGTAAATATCTGTGGCAAGTTTAGTCAGCTGCTTGTCCACCTGACTAATATACGCCTCTGCATCAGACTTTGATGCTTCAAGCTCATTTTTCTGCCGAGCAGCTTTATTTTTCTGGGCATTTAAGTCTGACAGTTTATCTTTTTCATTGTTTACGTCGGCAAATGATGGTGCAGCCATGCTTATGCTTAACACTATTGCCAATCCGGCTCCTAATACTTTTGATAATTTTCTCATTGTGCTTCCTCTTATACTTTCAAATGTTTTCTAAGTGATAACACCGAACCAATAAGTCCGATACCTGCTCCTATTCCTAATCCCATTGGCACCAATACCGAAAAAATCTCATGTACTGATGCAAAAGAGATTGAACTTGCCATAACGCCAAACTTTGACATTACCAAAGCTACCAATCTGTTATATATAACTCTTATCAGGACAAGCGGTATAGCTGAACCAACTAATCCGATAATCATTCCTTCTATTATAAATGGCGCTCTTACAAAAGCGTTGGTTGAACCAATAAGTTTCATTATTTTTATTTCGTGCTGTCTTACGGAAATTCCAATCATAACCGTATTGCTTATTAAAAATATACCAACACCTAACAGAATAATAATCAGTGCCACCGAAATATATCCTAAAACCTTTCCTACGGTAGAAAGTGTTTCTTTCGCCTGTTCCGAATGTTTAACCTTTCTTACTCCATCAAGACCTTCCATTTTCTTAACGAAAGAATCCTGCTGATTAATGTCCTTTAAGAAGACTGTATATGACGCTGAGTTAGCTAAAGGATTGTCCTTGTCAAATCCTGAAGCTAAATCCGGGTCATCTTCAAAATAACTTTTCTTAAATCCTTCCCATGCTTCGTCAGCAGATGTGTATTCATACTTGTCTACACGGCTGTCATTTTTAATTTCATTACCTATAGCATCAATCTGTTCCTGTTTAATTCCCTTATCAAAGAAAACTGTTACTCCAAGATTTTGCTCAACCTGCTTTTCCATAAAGTTTACATTAATAATAATAGTAAAAATAACACCTATAAGGAAAATACACGCTGCAATAGTTCCTATTGACGCTAAAGAAAATAATTTGTTTCTTTTTATGTTAACCAATCCCTGGTTTACACAATATCCGGCTGTTCTTGCATTCATTTATTCCACCACCTTGCTGTCGCTTACTTTGACACCTTTTTTCATTGTAATTACACGTTTATTCATTTTCTCCACAATCTCCATATTGTGGGTAACTACAATAACGGTGGTTCCCTGTCTGTTTACTTTATCTAATAATTTCATGATTTCCCATGAATTCTCCGGGTCAAGATTTCCTGTAGGTTCATCTGCCAAAAGAATCTGCGGCTTATTTACAATAGCTCTGGCAAGAGCAACTCTCTGCTGTTCTCCACCTGATAACTCGTTAGGATTTGAACGATACTTTTCCGACAATCCTACCAAAGCAAGAACCTTGGATACATTTTTCTTGATTTCCCTAGGTGCCACGCCTATTACACGCTGTGCAAAGGCAATGTTTGAATATACATCTCTATCCTGCAATAATCTGAAATCCTGAAATACTACACCTATTTTTCTTCTGTATTTTGCAACGCTTCTTGAGCGAAGCTTTGATAATTTAACATCGTCAACTGTTATGGTTCCTTCTGTAGGATTTAACTCCTTAAGCAATAATTTTATAAATGTTGATTTTCCTGAGCCACTGGCTCCCACAACAAATACAAACTCTCCATCATCTATATCAAGATTCAAATTATTCAGTGCCGGTGCCCCGTTTCCATAAGTCTTACTTACACCTTCAATTTTAATCATTTACTTTCTCCTTATTTAATCTCATTAATCACGTAAATATGTTCATAACGTATTAAAAGTGAAAAGCAATATACTCTGCTTTTCACTTTTAAGCATCCTCTAAGTAGTTGTCCCACCAACACCGGTGTTCATCCATACCACTTATTTAAAAATCTGTGTTACCCATATACTTCATATACTTAACTACCATTAATGCAATCTTAAAGGTTATTGCATCCTCAAATACACGGAGGTCTAATCCCGTGCTCTTTTGTAGTTTATCAAGTCTGTATACCAATGTATTTCTGTGTATATAAAGCTGTCTTGATGTTTCAGAAACATTCAAGCTGTTTTCAAAGAACTTATTAATGGTAGAAAGTGTTTCCTCATCAAACTCATCCGGTGATTTACCCTCAAAGATTTCTTTAATAAACATTTTGCACAACGGAATCGGTAACTGGTATATAAGTCTTCCTATTCCTAAGTTGTTGTAAGCAACAACACTCTTTGTACTAAAGAATATTTTTCCTACATCCAACGCCATTCTTGCTTCCTTATATGAACGGGAAACCTCTTTAATTTCTTTTACAATGGTTCCATATGCCACATTCGCCTTTACCATAGCTTCCGTATTAAGCATATCTACAATAGTGTTAGCTATACGTTCTACTTCCTCATATCCCTGCTTGTCATCTAAATGTTTAACAAGAATAATGCTCTTTTCATCAACAGCTGTAATAAAATCCTTCTTCTGACCGGAGAACAAAGTTCTCACTGTCTCTAATGCCACGCTGTCCTTTTCATTCTTAGTTTCAATAATGCATACACATCTACGTGCATCCACATCAATGTGTAATTTCTTTGCTCTATTATAAATGTCAACAAGGAGAAGATTATCTAAAAGAAGATTCTTAACAAAGTTGTCTTTGTCAAATCTTTCTTTGTATGCTACTAACAGATTCTGAATCTGAAATGCTGCCATCTTTCCAACCATAAATACATCATCGCTGGTTCCCTGAGCTATAAGAATAAGTTCTAACTGGTTTTCGTCATAAACCTTAAAGAACTGATATTCCTGAACTGACTGGCTGTCTGCCGGAGATGCTACAAATGACATTATAGCATGTCCAAACTGTTCTCCTACCTGGGAAGTACTGGCAACTATCTTTCCGTCTGTATCTGCCACATACAAATCAACCCTTGATATGCTTTTTATTCCCTCAATTGTATTTTGTAAAATCTGATTTGAAATCATATATATTCTCCTTGTAGTTATACCTTGCCTAAACAATCATTCAACTTATATTCTAACCCAGTTTTTAGCAAAACACAAGAGAAAGCCTTCCATTATATTTTAAATTTTAATGAATTTTTTGTGTACGCTTCTCCCTCTGCCCTTCATATCTGTCATCAAACTTATATATATAAGTGATTACCCCATGCTTGACAAAGAGCCTGATTAATTAGTCGCATAATTAATTATAGCCAAAAACAGCTATGAGCGCGAACTCATAGCTGTTTTACTTTTAGGAGACTTTTTTTACAGCCCCTTTTACTATCCTTTTTGTATTTATTTTGCAAGAATATTCGACCATTCAAAATCTACTTTCTTATAAGATGGATTTACCACTTTCAATATATTGTTATACAAATACTCATGAGATAAAAGGTTACTCATTTTCTTATTTCTGTACAGATAATCACTGATATTATAAACCGAAAATGTACATACATTGCTATACACATATTCTCCATTCTGTAGCTGAGCATAAGCTCTAACCTTGTACTTCGTAGTAAATTCTTTTTCTGTAGTGGATGCGAACAACATTGTTCTCACAAAGTACATTGCTGTGGATGATTCTCCTAAAACAGCATTACTGTTTCCCTGATCGCTTGTTTCAAACACTCTGACATATTCGTTATCAGAATCTATGCGTATATCACGATCATCCACATTAAAATTCTGTCCTTCGGAACTATCTAATGCATATATAAAACCCCATTTTAGGACTCTGGCATTATTTATTTGTGGTTCTACCGAACCAATTACTCGGCTTCCACCTTTCACGGCACTTATCTGATATCCCTCGATTTTAACTTTGTCACTTGTAATTATCTCTGGTTTTGTATCAATACTTTTTCCATAAACAGCAATATCCCATATAGAATACCCATATTCTGTGTTTCTAGACGTGCCATTAATTCTTATATAGCGGGCATTCACCATTTTATCTAGAATCATCGTGTCATTTTTATAATTATACGAAATTCCATCTCGCTCTTCTGCAATTCGCGTGAATGTTTGGCCATCTGACGACACTTCTATATCATATTCTCTCGCACTCGCTGTTTCCCATATAATATTAATCTGCTTCAAATTAATAATCTGTCCCAAATCAATCGTTAATCCCGATGGGTCCACCTTTTGCGCAGATGCCCATCTGGTTCCAATATCGCTGTCAATTGCTTTATCTGCCCCAGTGTCACTCCCTTCATCAGATGTGGAAACAACGCTGACTCCTGACTTTCTTACAAAATTCTCATAAATTTCATCCTTGATTGTTACTGCATCATCTAACAAAGTGTTTCTTGTCCCGCTAAATAATGTGTATTCTTGTCCCTTAAGTGGTAACTGCACATATCCTTCCGGATTTCCATACTCGACATACAGCCTTCCTAATTCTGTTAAGTCTCCTGTCTCATAATTATATAATGATGCGATTCCATTCGTCTCATTCGTAGAATTAAACGAAAACCATGCATATCTTTCCACATAAGGTCTGGCATTCAATCCGTCAATTGCAGTTTTCATAAATTCTTTCACGGATTCGATATGTTCCACGTCATTATGCGGCCATCCATAAACAGCAAATTCAGTAATCCATATCGGTTTATGATACATCTCATATGTTTTATCAACCACTTCTCTCAAAAAAGTCTCAGCTGCTTCTTTTCCTGTATATTGCCAGTAATAGCAGTGAAGTGCAATAAAATCCACCGTATCATGATTGATTCCATTCATAAATGTACGAAACCACACGCCATTATCCCATGAGGGGCTTAATGATGGTGCCGGCGTTCCCAAAACATAATCATGTCCCAGAAAATTATTCCAATGACCAATCGCCGTATTTACATCTATGTTGCTCCCTCCAATATCTCCACCTGCATCCGGTTCATTATATGCCAACAGATGCTTATATCCATTTTCTGCTACATAAGATATACTTCCTTCATTTCCCGTTCCCCAAATCATTGGAACATACTCCATTGTTTTGTAGGATTCATATGTATGTGGATATGCGGCCCAATTATAATACCAGCCCATATTCATTTCCACTGGCTCTAAATATCTTGCCATCTCCTCATTTGCACACAACCCCTTTTTGGTGACTCCAAAAGTTATTGTTTCTGTGCTCTTGCTTGTTCCATTATTATATTCTGCCGTTACATATGCCGTATACATTTTTACATTAGTTGTATAATACTCATATGAGGTATCACTGGTTGTTGCAATCAACTGCCCATCGATATACAATTTATAGTTTTTTACAGATGATCCTACAGCTGGTGACCATTTTATATCAAAACAGCCTGCACCAATTAATCCATTATTCGCTGGAGCAGTAATTTCAAATGCTTGCGCGGCTTGCGTTTCTTTTTTCATACCAAAAAACGGAACAAGCATAATTACCATTACAATCATGAATACCAGTCTTAACAGATTTTCTTTTTTCCTTATCTGATTAATCACCGCAACTCCTTTCTTTCGTCAATGAACACTGTCTATGCTACTTCATGCTTAGTTTCTTTATCCTAGGCCATGAACCATAACACTTCTATTTTCTTCAAAGATATTTTTGCGCTCTTTGAATTTTTATCCTTCGCTGCCTTCTTCACTTTGGTTTTTGCGACTTTTATAGAGCTCTTTGCTGTAGTCTGTTCAGATGTAGAGACAGGCTACGTTGCTGCCTGATTAGTTATCATGTCAGACTTCGTTGCAACCGGAGTCGTTGTCTCCGCAGATTCTGCCGTAACCGGGTCCGTTGTCACTGCCGGGCTTGTTGATCTTTGATTTGTATTTCTTGCGGTCCCCACAATTCTAACATAACGCGCATTAGACATAATAAAGAGGATGATGGCATCATTACGATTCTGTTGTCTGCCCATTCCTTCTGCTTCCGCAATTTTCTCCGTCGGTAGACACTTCTATATAATACTCGCTTGCACCAGCATCCTCCAATATAATATTTACCTGCTTAATATTGTAAACAGTTCCTTTGTATATTAACACAATGTGTCTGTTTCTTAGTTTGCAATAACCTGCTCTGTTTCCTTATCAAAGATATGTAACTTTGTAAGATCCATAGCTAATTTAACTTCATCACCAGGTCTTGCTGTTGTACGTGCATTTACTCTTGCTGTACAATCAAATCCCTCAACATCGAAGTATAAGTAAACTTCTGCACCAAGTAATTCGTAAATTCTGATAGTTGTTGTGAAAGCACTTTCAGGTGACATTTCAATGAAGCTTTCTTCATCATGAATGTCTTCAGGTCTGATACCCATAACAACTGTCTTACCGATGTATCCGCCTTCTTCAAGTCTCTTGCCCTGTTCTGCAGGAACTGTGATATATGTTCTGGCCTGACCAATATGTAACTTAATGTCATTGCCTTCTTTTTCAACTTCTGCATCAATGAAGTTCATCTGTGGTGAACCCATGAATCCTGCAACGAATAAGTTAACCGGTCTGTCATATAAGTTCTTTGGTGAATCAACCTGCTGTACAACACCATCCTTCATAACTACGATTCTTGTACCAAGTGTCATAGCCTCTGTCTGGTCATGTGTAACGTAGATAATTGTTGCACCTAATCTCTTATGAATCTTAGCAATCTCAACACGCATCTGTACTCTTAACTTAGCATCCAAGTTAGAAAGTGGTTCGTCCATAAGGAATACCTTAGGATTACGAACGATGGCACGTCCCATCGCAACTCTCTGTCTCTGACCACCTGATAAAGCCTTTGGCTTTCTGTCAAGTAACTGCTCAAGGTCAAGAATCTTAGCTGCATCCTTAACTAATCTTTCCTGTTCAGCCTTTGGTACTTTTCTTAACTTAAGACCAAATGCCATGTTATCGTATACTGTCATATGTGGATATAAAGCGTAGTTCTGGAATACCATTGCTATATCTCTGTCTTTTGGTTCTACGTCATTTACTAATTTGTCTCCAATATATAATTCACCGGATGAAATTTCTTCAAGCCCTGCAATCATACGAAGTGTTGTTGACTTTCCACAACCTGATGGTCCTACAAAAATAATAAATTCCTTGTCCTTAATCTCAAGGTTAAAATCTTTTACTGCTTTGAATCCGTTTGGATAAACTTTGCAGATGTTTCTTAATGATAAACTTGCCATATACTTTCTTCCTCCTAATAAAAATAGTTTTCTCTAACCATTTGTATGCAACAATAATAAATCACAATGACATAAATTGCTATATTGTAATTAAACAAAATAATGAAATAATCTTTGTTACATTTGCATAGGGGTGGCACTATTTGTTTAAAAATATGTTATTTTCACCAATAGTTAAACGTTTTTCTTTGAGCAATCTGCCGATAGCACGTTTAAACTCACTTTTGCTCATATTGAAATCCGTTTTTATTCTCTCAGGTGATGCCTTGTCAGTGTAATCTATTTTTCCACCGTTATTTTCCATAAATTCCACAATTTTTTTAGCATCATCATCTACCTGAAGGTATGCTTTTTTTCTTAATGACAAATCCATTTTTCCATCAGGTCTTACACTTTTTATTCGTGCCTCGATAGGCATTCCTATATACACTTTTTGGGTAAGTTCCTTCTGCTGTATAAGTCCATGATACTTATTGTCCACTGCCACAAAGGCTCCATACTTTGGATTATAATTATATACTGTTCCGCTTACAATATCCTCCGGTTCATGAGTAGAATTGCAGGTAAGATAATCATATACTTTCATGGTTGCACTTAATCTTTTACTTTTGTCAATATAAATGCCTACTAAAACCTTTTCCCCTTCTTCTATCTCCTTTGTCTGCTCCTTATATGGCAAAAACAGTTCCTTTCCCAGTCCCCAGTCTAAAAATGCACCAACATTTGTTACCTGTGAAACCTTCAGATATGCTGTTTCCCCTACTTCCGCAGCAGGCTGTACCATTGTAGCTATCAGACGTTCCTGAGAATCTCTGTATACAAACACTCTCAACGTATCTCCCACAGCTGTATTTTCAGGAACTTCCTTTTTAGGCAACAGTACCTTATCCTCTTCCGTTCCCAAATAAACTCCGTGCTCAGTGTTTTTTACCACCTTAAGATTCTGGCTTTTTCCCAGCTTTATTACACCTGATTCCAAAGTTTTTGAATCTAATTCACTTTTTTCATTTCTAAAATTTCTTTTTTCCATTTTATACCGCTTATTACTTATTTTGTTAGCTTTATCATTGTGTGCAGCTCTCCATCCATACTTTCAAAGGAAATGGTAAGTCCATTCTCCTCCTGATGTAAATAAGGAATTATTTTCTCCCCTTCTAAGGCTTCTTTGTTGTAAACAATTTCAATTTCACTAAAATCCCTGTTTACCGGAAGGTATTCCTCTGCTACACGCAAATAATTTGCATTGTTCATGTGTCCGTTTTCATCAATATATGAACTAAGCACCTTGAAACTTTCAAGCTTCTTTCTATCTTCTGAAGGCCTTAATTTTCTTGAAACACGAAGTTCCTCAAATATCTCTTCTTCACAATAGGCTTTGGTTTCATCGTCGCTTATTCTTATGGGCATTCTGCTTTTTAGATCAATCATTGCCCATATGGTTTCCGCCTTAACTGCGTACTCACCATCATTATCTTTGATGAAATACTGTCTGTTAGCCATTACCCTTCCAAATTTTGAAGGTGCAGTGCCAACACATATTTCATCCCCTAATTTCAAAGGTTTATAAAGTTTTATTTTGTAGGCAAGTACCACCCATCCTTTATTAACCTCTTTCATATGGTCAGGTCCCACACCTAAGGCTACAGACTGAAAAGTGCTGCAATCCTGAAGGTAATTCATTATCTCATAGTATGGAACACTGCCATTTCTATCTAATCTGCTATAACTTACCGTAGTATTAAATGTATACATTATTAAGCCACCTATTCTGCTGCAGTAGTTGTTTCTTCCGGAGTTGTCTCTCCAGGTGTTTCCGGCTGAGTTGTTTCCTCTTCTGCCTTTTCTACTGTAACTTTAAGGGTTGCTGTCTTTGCTGTATATGACTTTTTGTTATAAGTAGCTGTATATGTGATAGTATATGTTCCCGGAACAGATGTATCCACATCTCCCTTAATTGTAATATTATTCTTTACATTAAGATCAGCATTCTTATAATTTTTAAGAGTCTTTACATAGCTATATGGGTCAAAGGCTTCGCCCTGCTTAATAGTAACAGCTGATGTATTAAGGGCAAACTTAACTCTCTTGTCAACTACCTTGTAGGTAACTGTTTTTGATGCTACTAACTTATTAGTTCCCCTTACTTTATATGTAACTTTATATGTTCCAGCCTTAGTAAATCTGTATGTTCCGTTTTTAGCCTTTACACTTCTATTATTATATTTTACATATGTCTGTATTTTTGATGTAAGTCTCTTTCCGGATTTCATTTTAGCAGTAACACCTTTTTTAAGATTTTCAGATGTTCCCATAGCAATATTCTTTTTAGATTTTGCTCCTGTTATAACAGGTTTCTTAGTATCTACAACTGAAAATGTAATAGTCTTTGATTTTGTGTTTCCAATGGAATCCTTAACAGTAAATTTAACCTTATATTTTCCTATTTTCTTAGTGTTAATTTTTCCTTTTACCTTGATAGTTGCATTTTTCTTTGTAAGCACATTTCCTGCACTATCTTTAATTGTTACTAAATCAAGAGGTCTAACTTTCTTTCCATATTCTACTTTTGTAGTATCGGCACTGATTTTAGGTGCTGCCTTTCTATATGGGTTAGCCGGGTCCGGATCAGTAGGATCCCAATCTGTGAATTTTCCATTGCTAATTGGTGTAAATGAAGGTCTTGGCAATGGATCATCTTTCTTGCTGCCCCAGAATGTAACTACCTTTGTTCCAACTGCACAATGGTCATATATCCATTTTGCATCCTTGCAAAGTAATCTTACACAACCGTGAGATGCCTTCTGTCCCATAACGTTGTAAGCTGAAACTGACATTGTAGATTTATCACCATTCTTGTAGTACCATACTGAATGGAATAATATTCCCTCTGTAATTCTTGTACAATACTGTGCATAGCAATTGCCAATCATTTCATGCCATCTGTATTTTACCGGTACATAAAATGTTCCCACCGGTGTTTCATTACTAGGTGAGCAAATCATGGCTTTAATTGCTTTTCCCCTGCTGTTATATATTGTTGTGCAATTAGTTCCTAAATTAACTTTAATTGTATATGCTGCACTTTCCTTTGCACTTACTTCCTTAGTTCCATTTACCAGATTAACCCCTGTTATAGTGGTTACAATCATGGCAATAACCATAAGTATTGATATACTTTTTTTCAATGCTTTCATTAGTTTATACTCCTTTCAAATTTAAAGTAAACCCTATTATACTATTATTCATTTTAATTTACAAACTAATTTATATTACTTTTTTGTTACGAAATGCCTAATATTGCATTATGTTTTTTTAGAATATTCTTAAATTATTTCTAAAAAAAGAACTGAAGGCGATCTGTATTTCGCTTCAGTTCTTTTTGTTAATTATCAGTTATCTACTTTTTCATTTATCAATAATTCTATTAAAAATACTACTGAAATCATAATTCCTAATACCATATTTTTGTTATAATAAAATTTCGATATTGTGTATATAATGCTTATTGCAAATATTAATTTACATTTATTCTTAAAATTATTTTCCAACAACGACTATTTACGTGTTATTATATATTGTGTGATTTTCTTTTTTGATATTATTGATAATCCATTACTTTAGTATCATATATCATAGCAAAAGATTGTTTTTAGTTGTAAAAACATCTTATATATTTGCTTATAACTTTTGCTAGTTCTGAGAAAGTCATAATCTTGTAAAACTAGGAGGAATCATGTCAAACACAAAGAAATCTCATTTTACTTTATATTTTATTTTACTGGCTGTTGGATTTGTTTTAATTGCCCTTGATATGGATGTTAAAACCAATATTAAATATCCCCACAAATACGAAAATTCATCTTCCGTTACCGGCGAGTTTCAATATTATAATATTGATTCCCTTTACGGTGCCACATGTACATATAAACTGATGGATACCTCAAGTAAAAGTACAAGGCATCCCCTTGTAGGCAGTGAAACTAATGTTTCAAGCGATGCAGTGGAAACTAAGGTTATTGATAAGGTATTTTTTGACAATATACATATAGATATTTTTAATGATATTGTGGGATTTATATGTATTTTTGTAGCATGCTTTAGTTTGAGAAAAGCTAATAAACGTTTTAGTCTGGCTTCATTGTCTGCCGTAAGTGGTATTATTTTAAACATTGTTTTGGCTGTGCTTCCTTTTATTATAAACGGTGAAAGCCTTTGTATAGCCGGCATGATTATCGGCATGGTATATTTAGCCTGCAATGTTTTAACTACTTTCCTGTTTTGTGGTGGATTATTTAAGATGTGTCCTCAGGTTTGCTGTCGTGATGAGCGTAAATGGGGGAAAATGACCTGGTTCGTTTCTTTTGCCCTGCAAATTCTTACAACCTTTGTTTTCTGGTTAGGTTCCGACTTTGGTGCCTTATATACCTTAGGACAGGTTTTAGAAGTTATTATGATAATAGATATTATAGGTTTCTTCATTATAATGAAAAGGACTCTTCCATATTTGGAAAAGTCCTACATTAAATCCTTTAATTTTTCCAGTACCAATTCGTAGTTATTTGCCCGGTGTGGGAAAGTACATCCCGAACAGTCTTTAATACCGTTAGGGGTGTATGAAAAATTCCCGCCACATTTATCCTTTAGGGGATATAGTGGGCAATAACAAAACATACAGTTAAAATCTTTCGTATCTTTCACCTTATGGCACGGAAAATATTCGCATTCCTTGTTTTGGAAAAATTTATAACTCATATTTATTCGTCCCTAAGTATTACACTTACACCGATTCCCACTGCATCAGGGCCTGTATGACAGCATATGCTAAAAGAAAGAGGATTATAATAAATATCCTTAACATTCGGGAATCTTTCCTTTACTTCATTGTACCATTCTTCTGCTGCCTGATCATTTGTAAAAGTTCCTGCCGCACCAATTCTTATTTCTGCATCCGGCTTTTCTGCTAGTGTTTTATTCACAAACTCTTCTGTGTAATCCAAAAGCTTTGCTAAACTTTTCTTCATGCCGCGAACTTTTTCAATGGCGTCGAATTTTTCTCCTACAGTAGTAAGTATCGGCTTTATGTTTAAAACAGCACCAAGAGTTGCTGCTGCCGGTGTTATTCTTCCACCTTTTTTCAGATATTTAAGGTCGTCTACAGTCAGGAAAATAACTGAATCATAAGCATTTTTTTCTAATGCATCTTTTATTTCCTTAGCTGATACACCGTTATCTGCCATCCACTTGGCATCCTTTACCGCTTCTCTCATGGTTACTGATATTCTGTGATTATCCACTACCTGCACCTTACCGTCGTATTCCTCAGATAACTGGATTGCTGCGTGACATGATGCACTAAGTCCACTGGACATAGGTATATATACCACCTCATCATAACCATTTTCTAATATGCTATCCCACATATCCATAACATCTCCCGGTGAAGGCTGTGATGATGTCACATCCTTTCCGGAAATCATACTATCATAAAATTCCTTTTCTTCTATGTCTTTTCCTTCAAAATAAACTTTTCCGTCTATAATAACCGGCATGGAAAGAGAAAAAACTCCAAGTTTTTCTCCTTCTTCCGGCTTTATTCCGCTATTGCTGTCGGTCATAACCGCTGTTTTCATATATTATTATCCTTTCTTTTTGCCTAAACACCTGATAATGGTCCTTATGCCTTATGGGGCAATCGGCTTAATCCACTCTTTCCTTTCCCCAGAAGAATAACGCTACTGTTCCGGGACCGGTATGGCTTCCAATAGTAGTTCCAATACTGTTAATTTCCACTTTTCCGTTAAGCTTAGGGAATTTTTCTTCAACAAGGGCTGCTACTGCCTGTGCGTCTTCTAAACATGCAGAATTGGAAATATAGCATTTCTGTGAATAGTCATACCCATCCTCTGCTAATTCTTCCATTCTGGCAACTATTTCTTTTATTACTTTTCTTTTTCCCTTTACTTTGGCTCTCGGAATAAGCTTACCGTTTAAATCAACGTTTAACAGCGGGCATATTCCAAGGATTCCTCCGAAAAATCCTGCCGTTTTTGAAACTCTTCCACCTTTTATGTAGAATGTAAGGTCAGTAGAGAAAAACCAGTGATTTACCCTTCTCTTATTTGCCTCTACCCAATCCTTTAATTCATCAATTGACATCCCCTCATCTCTTAGGTCTGCCACTTTATCCATAAGAAGTCCGAAGCCTGACGATGCTGCTAAGGAGTCTAATACATATATCTTTCTGTCAGGAAATTCCTCCTCTAATGCTGACTTTGCAATCATTGCTGAATTAATTGAGCCTGAAATTCCTGATGAAAGGCAAAGATGCAAAATATCTTTTCCATCTTCTAAAAACTTTCTGAAATATTTTTCATATTCGTCTGCATTAACCTGTGATGTCTTTGTTTCCGCTCCGTCTGCCATAGCCTGATAAAACTTGTCAAAAGGCATTGTTTTGCCTAAATCATCATAGTGGCTTACGCCATCTAATTCGTATTTAAAACAAACATAATTAATGTTTCTCTCTTCAAAATGCTCTGCTGATAAATCTGCAGTTGAGCAACAGCTGATTACATAATCACTCATCATCCTGCTCCTTTCTAATTGGCTTACATAGTTTAGTTTTTACATTTTTGAATTATAACATTATTGTATATTTTAGGCAAGAAGCGAAAAAGGTTAAGTTTTACTTGAAGTCTTATTCCTGCTGCTGAATTGCGGCATATCCTGTCTCACCTGTACGGATTTTGTCAACACTTCTTATCTCATAGCTAAAAATTTTACCATCTCCCACTTCACCGGTATACGCTGCCTTTTTAATTGCAGCTATGGTTTTATCTGCCCATTCCTCAGAAGATACTACAATCTCAAATTTAATTTTTGGCTGCATCTGAATGTCAACCTCCATACCACGGACTATTTCCTTATATCCTCTTTGGATTCCACATCCCATAACCTGAGAAACCGTAAGTCCGTTTACATTAATGTCTGCCAAAGCATTTTTTACGTCTTCAAACTTTTCTTCCCTGACAATTGCTTCTATTTTAATCATCATAATGATTACCTCCATATAGGTTATTTATTATTTTAAAATTCTACTGATCCATTCCGTTAAATGTAGGGTAAGCACTTTCTCCGTGCTGTGTAATATCAAGTCCGATTTGTTCCTCCCTAAGAGTTACTCTTAAAGGTGTGAAGATTCTGACAATGCCTACGCAAATCAGCGTTCCTACAACTGCAATTAAAATTGTTATAGCTATTCCTTCTATCTGGGCTGCAAATAAACGCCAGTCGCCAAAAACCAGGCCATCCCATTTTGCCACACTGTTAATTGAACTTTTTCCAAATATTCCGGTTGCTATTCCGCCCCAGATACCGCCAATTCCGTGACAGCCAAAAGCATCAAGAGCATCATCTATTTTAATTATTTTCTTAACCAGAATTACTCCGTAATAGCATATCGGGCTGACTAAGGCACCTATAATAAATGATGACCAGATTGGAACAAATCCGGCTCCCGGTGTAATTGCCACAAGCCCTAAAACCAAACCTGTAGAAGCGCCAACTAAGGTTGTCTTTTTATCATTTATAACATCAAGAAGCATCCACGCCAACAGTGCTGTTGCTGAAGAAATTGCTGAAGTCATAAAAGCGTGGGCAGCTAATCCGTTTGCCCCTAAGGCACTTCCTGCATTAAATCCGAACCAGCCAAACCATAAAATTGTAGCTCCTAAAACTACAAAAGGTATATTGTGAATACGATATGTTACTCTTTCATATCCTTTTCGTCTTCCTAAAATAATTGCCAAAACAAGAGCGCTGACACCTGAACTTATATGTACAACATCTCCTCCTGCGAAATCCACGGAACCTATTTCTGCCAAAAGTCCGCCTTCGCCCCATACCATATGTGCCAATGGATAGTAAACAACTATTGACCATAAGGCAATAAATATAAACAATGCCTTAAATTTCATTCTTCCTACTAAAGCTCCGGTTATAAGTGCCGGCGTAATCATTGCAAACATCATCTGGAATGCACAAAATACAAGATGAGGAATTGTATCGGCGTAAGGCCCCGCCTCCATGCCTACATTTTCTAGTCCAAACCATCTGAAATCTCCTATAATTCCGCCGTGGTTTCCACCAAATGCTAAAGAATATCCGAATAAAGTCCACATAAAAACTGATAATCCCATTATGGCTACGCATACCATCATAGTGTTTACAACATTTTTTCTTCTAACAAGTCCTCCATAGAAAAAAGCAAGTCCCGGCGTCATAAAAAATACAAATGCCGCACAGATAATCATAAATCCTGTATCCCCTGTGTTCATAAATAATACCTCCGTTAAATATATATTTTTCAGTCTTGGCACCAAAATTCCTATTTGTCAGCCTTTGTTAGGGGGTAGGCTGATAAGATTCTCAATGCAAAAAAGGACACCCGACACATATATCATATGTCGAACGTCCTTGTTCACTTAAAATATTAACATCGAAGCTTAATTATTTCAAGTGAAAGTTTAGAAAATCAATTAAATCTTAGTTGAATCTTAATTTTATAAATTCACAAGTTCTTTTACTACTTTTTTCATCTGCTCTACATTTTCATCATTCATTGCAGATTTAATTGAAACAACCGGTTCTAGAATTTCTATCTGTTTCATGGTTTCAAGAGATGCCTTCATTGCTCTTGCTGCCATTGGTGCCCAGGAGCCATTTTCCATAATAGCCACTGTTCTTTTCTGATAATTTTTCGATTTAAGTATATTTAAAAATGTCTCCATTGGCTGGAAAACTCCACCATCATAAGTTGAGGCAGCCAGTACCATTCTGTCATATCTGAATGCATCCTCTATTGCTTCGTGAATGTCCTCATTGCACAGGTCACATATTGCAACTTTTTCACAACCTTTTTCCTCTAACATTTCTTTTAATTTTTCTGCTGCCTTGGCTGTGTTTCCATGTATAGATGCATAGGCTATGAATACCCCTTTATCTTCCGGCTCATATTTGCTCCAAATATCATATTTTCCAATATAATATTCAAGTTTTTCAGTTAATACAGGTCCGTGAAGGGCGCATATTTTTTCCACTGAAACGCCTGCTAATTTTTTCAGAAGCATTTGAACCTGTGCACCATATTTACCAACAATATTAAAGAAATATCTTCTTGCCTCGCATGTCCAGTCCTCATCTGCATCCCTGGTGCCAAATTTTCCAAAGGCGTCTGCACTAAAAAGAACCTTTTCAGCACTATCATATGTAACCATAACCTCCGGCCAGTGAACCATAGGTGCCATTACAAAGCTAAGAGTATGTTTTCCCAGTTCCAATGTATCTCCCTCAGCTACAACCACTTTTTTGTCTCCTAAATCCACATGGAAGAACTGATTTATCATCTGAAAAGTTTTTGCATTTCCAACTATTTTCATATTAGGGAATTTATTAACCAATGCCATTATACTGCCTGAATGATCCGGTTCCATATGCTGCACTACAAGATAGTCAACACTTCTTCCCAGCAATGCCTCATCCACTTTGACAAGCCACTCTTCCGTTACATGCTCATCCACAGTATCCATCACTGCCACTTTTTCATCTAAAATAACATATGAATTATATGCCATTCCCTTTTCTAATATATACTGATTTTCAAAAATCTTTATATCATAATCATTAACTCCAACATTTAATATGGTGTCTGTAACTTTTTCTACCATTTGTCCTGCTCCTTCCAAATAACCTATTATATTTTTATCAATTATAGCATTGCACAAAAAGTTGCGTCAACTTTCATAATTAACGAATCTGCATTACCTCTAATGAATTACAGTCCAAAGAAATTCCCTGCTACAATCCCAATTACCGCTGAAAGGCATATGATTAATATAGGATGTTTTTTCTTAAAAGCCAAAAAGCACATAATTAAAAACACTGCTGCAGAAATATATATTTCCGGAGTTTGCAGCACCACTTTTTTAATACCGTCAGGGAAAAATACAGTGGTTGCCACAGATACTACCGCAGCTGCTATCAGTCCTATTACTCCCGGCTTTAACCCTGTCATACATCCTTTTACCACTGTGCTTGTTTTGAACTTTTCATAACATTTAGCCACAAATATGATTATTAAAAACGACGGTAATGCCACACCTACAGTGGCACACAAAGCTCCCGGTATTCCTGCTTTTTCCATACCTATATATGTTGAAATATTAATGGCAAAAGGTCCCGGTGTACTTTCGCTTACAGCAATAAAATCAACTAATTCCCGAGACGTAATCCATCCGTTGGTCTGAACCTGCTCCTGAATCATTGGAAGCATGGCATATCCACCCCCAAAGGTGAAAAGTCCGATTTTAAAAAAAGTAATAAAGAGTTTTATTAATAGCGTCATTTAGTCTTCCCCCTTATTACTGAATAATAGATAAGTCCTACCCCGGCACACATAATTAAAACCGTCAAAACATTAACATTAAGAAAAGCCACTAAAATAAAAGTTGCTGCCATTACAATATATGAAAATGGATTTTTGCCACATTCCCGGTACATACTTACTAATGCCTTACATATAAGTGCCAAAACTCCTGCCCGGATTCCCATAAACCCGTAACGTACCATCTTGAGGTTTTCAAACTTTTTAATTGCCAGGGAAATCACCACTATAATAAAGAAAGCCGGAAGAATTACTCCCACAGTAGCACAAAAGCTACCTAAGATTCCCCCTACTCTGTATCCCACAAAAGTTGCAATATTTACTGCAATAGGCCCCGGTGTGCTTTCTGAAATTGCCACCATTTCCAATAATTCGTCAGAAGTAATCCATTGGTGCTTTTCAACCATTTCCCGCTGTATTAACGGAATCATGGCATATCCGCCACCAAAAGTAAACAAACCTATTTTCAAAAACGATAACAATAATTTTAATATATTTCTATTACCCATGAATTTTTCCTTTAATTTTATTCCATGGCTAGTATACCTCAATTGCTGTCATTTTAAAATAAAATACCGGTTCCGTTTTTCATTGACTATTGCAAATCACCTTCCAAACCAAACCGGTATCATAAAATTATATTAAATTAAATATTTGCTTTAAATATTTCTCCAATGTTGCCCTTTAAATCCACACCAAGTTTAATTAGTGTTTCATTTAATGCATCCATTGTTTCCTTCATGTCATCTAAATTGGCATTTGAGCCCATGTGTCCGATACGGATTACCTGTCCTGCCAGTTCATCAAAGGAACCTGCCAGCATAATGTTGTAATCTTCTCTCATTACTTTTAAAATGTCACCGGCTGTAGTTTCCTTTGGCACATCAAATACTGTAACGGTATTTGAAAAACCTGACTCTAAGTGAAGCTTTAAACCTGCTTCTGTTATGGCTTTTCTGCAGGCATTAGCAATTACCTCATGTCTCTTAAGCATTTCGGTGTCTGCCTTTATGTTGTCAAAGGCTGCCCTAAGTCCATAAATATCACTTATTGGCATGGTATATGGGAACCATTTTGCTTCGTAATATCCCTCAAACACCTTTAAGTTAGCATAAAATGATGCTATAGGTGTTTTTCTGTTATCTATTGCTTTTTTGGCATCATCACTTACCACAACAAATGTAAGTCCCGGAGGTGCGGAAACTGCCTTCTGGGAACCTCCACATAAAATATCAATTTTAAATTCATCTACATTTACAGGCTCTCCAAACATTGCTGAAACTGAATCCACAACTGTCATTATTCCGTATTTCTTTAATAAAGGACAGATTTTTGAAATATCATTTAACATTCCGCTAGGGGTGTCACAATGAACCACCGTTGCGTACTTATAATCATGATGATTTTCAAGGTATTCCTCTAACTGTGCCACGTCAATAGTGTTTTTGTAATCTACTGTGTAAAGCTCCGGCTTTCCACCATACATGGACACAAAATCTGCAAATCCTTTTCCGTAAATGCCATTGTCTAGAACTAAAACCTTATCTCCCGGCTCAGTCATGGAGGCACAAGCTGCCTCTAATCCTAAAATACCTTCACCGTCTAATATAAGGGTCTCGTTTTTTGTTCCTAAAAGACTGCTTATAAGTTCACAGGTTTCTTTATAAAATTCAACAAAACCTTCATCTAAATCCGGATTTGTACACTCAAGGCTTCTTGCCATTCTGACATTTTCCTTTACCTGTGTAGGCCCCGGTGTCATTATTTTGTACATTTATTCTCCAATCCTACTGAGGCATTAATGAATTTTTAGCTTTCTTTAATGGCTCAATAACTATCATAACTATTACTGCTGCAACAAATACCTGAATAATGTTTCCGGGTATTGATGTAAACGGTGCAACCCAGTTCCCATAAATAATTACTTCTGCAAAATAATATCCTACTATTTTAATTATCAATGCCATAAGCATTGCAAATACGCTCCAGCCGAAGCCTTTTTTCTTTTCTGAAATAAGACCTACTACAAATCCCATTAATCCAACAATTACTAATGTAAAAGGTGCCCATATAGCCCAAGGGGATAATAAATCAAACAATCCCATTCCAATACCTCCGGCTAATGCTCCTACTTTTTTACCAAATAAAATTGCGAAAAGGAAAAGTGGCACGTTTCCAAGGTGAATAAGACCACCATTTATTGCAATAGGCAATGTAATGTTTACAAAAGCCGTAAACACATAAGTTAATGCTATGGCGATTGCTGCTATAACAATACGAATAATCTGCTCTCTTCCAAACGTTTTTTCTGTTACACTGTTTGTTTTCATTGTGAATACTCCTCTCATATGTACTTGTGGGGTTTATTATATTCACATTCTGGTATTTTCTGTATAGTCAATTTTTGTCATATTTATAATACCAGTTTTATTTTGTAACAGTTACGCTCCAATCGTAATCTATTATTTCATAATCTTTTTTTACTTTTTTTAGAATATTCTCATATAAGTAATTATGGGCATTATAGTTGTTCATTTGCTTACCCTGATACAGTTTATCTGCTATATCATATACATTGTACTGATAAACATTTGTGTATGCATATGTCCCATCCTTAAGTTTTGCATATGCCCGAACACAATAGTTTGTAGTAAATTCTTCTACCATATCTGTTGCAAATAGCACTGTCATTGCGTAGCTTCGTGATTTGCTAAATGTATTAGAAAATCTTCCTACTTCTTCTGTACCTTTTGAAACATAAACCTTGTTGCTGTCTGTTTTTGCAAACATATCAGAAGCAATATTTTCTTTTTCTCCTAATCCATATATTAAACCTACCTCTGATACCTCCTGTCCCTCTACGGTGTCATTTAATGAATAAACCGTTCTCATTCCTCCAAGAGTTGTACTTATCTGATAGCCGTTAATTTCCATATCATCTGATATAACAATTTTATCTGATAAATTCTTTTGAATTTCTTCCACAGTTGTAGTTGACATAACATTCCATGATGCATCTAGTGCCTTGAACCATACTTTTGCGCCTTCTGATATGCTTCCAAGACTATCCTTACTTATGTTAATTTCCATTTCATTTTCAGTTTTAGTAACTTTGATACCGGCACCTGAAACTTCACTCCATCCCCAATCACTGTCATTTGAAGCATGGTAATATAGTACTCCATTTTCCACCATGTATTCAAAACCTGCATTTTCCTTCTTATATCCTGTGTTAATATTATTATCGGCATCTATGTATAATTGTGAATATGTGCATCCACTACTGTTTTCTATGTGGCAGCTTATATTTCCATCATTTTCCGTCGCTGAAATGGACAGTACGGCTGTTGTAGTTTCCTCCGGTCTGTTTACAGTTGTGGTTTCCTGATTATTTGTAGTTGTTTCCTGTGGCTTTACAGTAGTTTCTTCCGGCAATTTAGATGTGGATGTTTCCCTTTCACTGCCTTTTTCGGTAACGCGTATATCTCCAAGATTAAGCCACCCGTCTGCTCCCTGATTTTTGTTGGCAAATCCTAAAATATTGCCATTTTCCACGGGATTTATAACCTTAATTCCTATAGAATAGTCACCTGCTTCTAAGTCCGGATTATTTATAACATCCTCAAAAGAATAATCCTTTCCATCTGCTGCAATATCGCACAAATCCCATGTAGTTCGCCATGTTTTTACAACACTATCTCCCTTTTTAATTCCAATTTCCACCGGCCACAATTCATGATTATAATAAAATGGTGCCACACCAATATTTTTTATATCAACCTTAAGATATAAAGGCGACGTTGTAGTTATATTGTCATAATAAGCCTTAGAAACCCTTAAGTCATATCCCATTTTCACAGATGCCTTTCTGGCATTTTCTAATGTAACTCCACTATACTTTCTTATTGCTGCACAAATCATCCATGATGCATGGGTTTCTTCAATACATTTGTCAAAGTCCTGAAATCCCCCTTCTTCCGGTGTGACTCCTGAAAATATTACATTTTGACTTGGAGGGTACACCTCTCCTCCAATGCAATTGGTCATCCACTTATTCTGATCTTTTCCATTTTTTACTTTCTGCCAAAAACTCCATGACTGACCGCCATTTGCCTTTGACAATGTAGCGTATCCAAAGGAATCATCATGATATCCTACATCATATTTGCTAAAATCAATTCCATCTTTTGGCTCCCTTACAACTAACTGCGTTTTATTAAAGCTGTTATCAAATGCATCTAAAACTTCCTTGTAGACAGTAGTTGATATACTCCAGTTGGCCTTAGTGGAATCTGAGCCATTAAACGGCCAATTATGCCATTCCCCCCAAAATCCTAAAAGTCCAAGAGTTATAAATCCCAGTCTTCCGTCACCATCGTACTTTTTACCAAAATCTTCAATAAAATTTTTCATAGACTGTCTAAATGTTTTATTTTCGTAATCAGGACAATATCCTGCTCCTCCTAAATCTCCCGGCTCATTGTAATATCTCATATTAAGACCACCATCTATTAAAAACTGTGGTACACCGGTTTCTTCCCCCGGATAATCGTAATAAAATCTTACAATTGCCTGATGTCCTCTTGATGCTGTTTCCTGTAATTTCTTTTCAAATTTGCTCCAGTCAAACTCATTCATTCCTGTCTGTACATCCTTTACAGGCATATAAAACCATTCCAAACTATGTGGAATTGCCACATTACTTTCACTAAAAGGGAACATCCCCTTTAATGGATTTCCTTCATAGGAATCCCCTGCCTCTATAATGTGTGCTGTGTGTTCCTCTGCCACAACCGGCAAATTAATCCTGCCAATACAGGAAAAACTCATAACTACGGCTAAAATGCCGCTGGTAACTTTTAATAATCTTCCTTTCATAATTTTTACCCTTTCTTTCTTTTTTATTTATTTTAAATTAGGAATTATCCCAATTATAAAACCTGTAATATAAAAAATTACAGGTTACATCTATAACCTGCAATTTTCTACGTAGTTAGTTTAGTATTATTTATTCAAACTATGCTAACTCTTCCTTAGCACATTCTAATGCAGCTTCAATTACCTTATCCATGTCATAATACTTGTAATTTCCGAGTCTTCCGCCGAAAATAACATTTTCTTCCTTATCAGCTAATTCCTTGTACTGAGCAAAAAGGTTTCCGTTCTTTTCATCGTTAATAGGATAGTAAGGCTCAATGCCCGGCTTCCATTCTGAAGAATACTCTCTTGAAATAACAGTCTTTGGCTGTTTTCCGTATTCAAAATGCTTATGTTCAATAATTCTTGTGTAAGGAACTTCTCTTTCAGTGTAGTTTACAACTGCATTTCCCTGATAGTTTTCCTCATCAAGAACTTCAGTCTCAAATCTTACTGTTCTGTACTCAAGATGGCCTAACTTAAATCCAAAGTATTCATCAATCATACCTGTATATACAACTTTGTCTGTAATATCAGCATTATCCTTAATAAACTCGAAGTAATCTGTGTTAAGCATTACTTCGCTACCCTCTAACATCTTTTCAACGATAGGTGTGTATCCACCCATAGGGATTCCCTGGAATCTGTCATTGAAATAGTTGTTATCAAAGGTAAATCTAAGTGGAAGACGCTTAATAATAAATGAAGGAAGTTCTGTACAGTCTCTTCCCCACTGCTTCTCTGTGTAACCTTTAATAAGCTTCTGGTAAATGTCCTTACCAACTAATGAAAGTGCCTGTTCCTCTAAGTTTTTAGGCTCTGTAATATTTAAGTCAGCCTTCTGCTCCTCAATAATAGCCTGAGCTTCCTTAGGTGTCTTAATATTCCACATTTTGCTAAACGTGTTCATGTTGAAAGGAAGGTTATATAACTCATCCTTGTATACGGCAACAGGTGAATTAATGTAATTATTAAATTCAGCGAACTGGTTTACATAATTCCATGTATTCTTGTTGCTGGTGTGGAAGATATGTGCTCCGTATTTGTGAACATTTATACCTTCAATTTTTTCGCAGTAAATATTTCCTGCAATATGGTCTCTCTTGTCAATTACGAGACACTTTTTTCCTGCCTTTGTTGCTTCATTGGCAAAAACTGCTCCAAACAGTCCTGCTCCTACTATAAGATAATCGTATTTACTCATGTAGTCCTCCTAATTTTTTAAATAATTTATATTGTCATTAATTATTTTTTACAATATCCAAAAGTTGTTTTGCCCGGGCTTCAAAAGAATATTCCTTCTTTATCATATCCCACATTGATAATGTATTTTTCTTTATTTCAGGATAATTATCCTCAAGTTTTAAAATACATTGTCTGAATTCCTCTTCATTTCTGTAATAAAGAATGTTGTCGCCAAAGATTTTATACAAATCTTCGCAATAATCCGTTATAACAGGAAGTCCACAGGCTACTGAATCAAAAATCCTGTTATTAATAAACTGATATTTTAACATATCATCCCAGTGGTCATTAATGGTGGCGTAAGACGTTCTGTATAAGTCAGGAAGTCTGTCGTTTGGAACATTTATCCCAACCACATTTGGGCAATCCTTTCCTAAAAAAGGCTCCCATCCGCCTCCCCATATTTCTATAGGAAGTCTCATATCCACTGACCACATTACACATTCCCTTGGAACTCCTCTGGAGTTTCCCACAAAAATGTAATTATGCTTTTTGTCTGATGCCTCAGGATAAAATAAATCCGTGTCTGTACACTGTTCCAAAGAATAAACAGGCACACTTAATTCTTCCTTAAGCTTGTCTGCATAATATCTTGAACCAATGCACACTGCATCATATAATTCATATTCATCCTTACTTATATTATCCGGATGACTAATGTTCCACATAATGTACCTGCATTTTGCATTTCTTCTGTCAGGATGATATTTCTTCAAGCCTCTGAGAACTATAACACAATCTGCCATTAATTCGCAAGACCAATCTTCGTACAAATCCACCACCGGATATATTCCTAATTTTTCAAGATTTTTAGCTAATGAATTGGCGAAATAAAAATCCCCCCAGCCTGCCTTTGCATTGCTATCCGGTGCAGGACATTTTATAATCCAGATTTTTCTGTCTCCTGCCATGCGTTTTATTTCTTCAGGTTTAACCTTCCAGTAATCACGGCGTACAAGTTCAGCATAATAATTCTTCCAAATCTTGTCAACAGATTTTGTCAAATTTTGCTCCGCATTTTTTAACAATTCAGCGATTTTTGTTTCCGCTTCCCTATTTAAATCTGTCACTTCATTTATAACATCTTCACGGATTGTTTCACTTTGTGCCAATTTTTCCTTAATTAGCTTCTGCTGTGAAATTACCCTTTCAACAAGTTTCCGGTTTTCTTCCTGAGCAGCGAGATTTTTCTTAAGCAATGCCATTATTTCTCGCTTATCTGCACCACTTATATTACGATATACTTTTGTAACAAAAGATATTTTTTTTATTTTATCCCGAAAAACTCCCATATATAAGCCTCGCTAATTTCTTTTAAACAATTTCTTTATATTCCGCGGAAGGAAGGTAATTGCCTTTCCCATTTTGAAAGTTGCAGAATTTTTAATGTGAGATATCTGCATTTCACTGTTTTTCCGGAAGCTTTCTTTTACGGCATTTATTTCCTTCTCTTTTTTCTTGCCTTGCATGTAATTTCTAAACCTTGAAACTCTGTAGTCTTCTTCCATGTTTCTGGCACGTTTTGACAGCTCACGGTTTGAATTTCTAAGTTCTGACAAAATTCCAACACAGCTGTAGAAATTAATGCCTTCCTCTTCATTAAGGGAATAAATATACTGACTTAATTCCTCTTCATCAGAGTCCTTTATATAGTCCGCAGCCACCTTTAATATTCTTTCCATCTGAACTAAAAGAGAGTCATAATAGTTTTTGTTTTGCTTAACATTTTCCTTAAAAGCAAACTTCTCAAGTTCCATAATAATATAGTACAAATGCAGGGAATGTTTGAAGTTCTGGGTTCCTGTCATTATGGAATCTTCCCTTACCCTTCTAATGTAAAATCTTGCATTTGCATATCTTACCCTTTTAGAAAAATACAGACACTGTATGGTAAAAAGATTATCCTCGTGAATAATTCCCTCTTTAAATACCAGATTGTTTTGCCTTAAAAACTCAGTTCTATTTATCTGAAGACATGCAGAAGGCTTAAACTCTGCATTATCCACCCATTTTCCAAATATTTCAGGTCCTGTGAAAATTCCTGAATAATCATATTTTCTTATATACTGATCATCCCTGATTGTTGTACCATCACAATTTTCCAGTTCCTTAGTAGTAAAGAACATCTGATCTAAATTGTCTTTTCTACATTCATAATAAAGATACTCTAACGTCTGTTTATCCAAGGTGTCGTCACTATCTAAAAACAGGATATATTCTCCTGTTGCAGCCTTAATCCCTGCATTTCTGGCAGAAGATAACCCGCCGTTTTCTTTATTTATAAGCTTAATTCGTGAATCTCTTTCCTGATATTTCTTTACTATTTCCACTGAATTATCAGGTGTACCGTCGTTGACACATATAATTTCTATTTCTTTTAGCGTCTGATTAATAACGGAATCTAAACATTCACCAATATATTGTTCCACATTGTATACCGGTATAATTACAGATACCTTGTATTTAAAGTTACTTTCAGTAATTTCAGGTCTTGTCCACTCCTCCAAATTCACATAAGGCGCCAGCTTAACTTGGGCTAAAGCCTCCTGTTGCAGGATTTCCCACAAATCCTCTGCTTTTCTTTCAACAATTCTTGCCATCATGGAGAATTGATTTTTAACATAAAAATACGACTTTGAGTGTTCAAGGATTCCTAAAGTATAAAAAATATTGTATTTTAACTTGTTATATACTCTTACATATGCCTGTTTTGTACCACATTTGTTTAAATTAAAAAGACATGTATTAAGAGCCCTGTTTATATATGTTTTTTCAAATATTTCCCATAAATCTCTTTTTTCCAGTTCATTTTTCAGATGGTTTAAAGCGGTAAAAAACTCCAAAGTTCCACCCTTATTGGTTCCCTGAAGACTGCTTTCCAAATCTACCCTGTAGTTTACAAGCTTGTCACTTACAACGGTAATTCTTTCAGCAACTGCCATTGCCAGATATGAAAAATATAAATCATTAGCCCTTTTTAGGGTGTCAAAGGTGATTCCTTCCTGATTAATAAAGGATTTTTTAAATAATTTATTCCATGGTGCAGGAATAGTCATCTGAAAAAGACTGTCCCTTATTTCTTCATCTCTAGGTGAAAAAGGAACATTTTCCGGCAGAAGGTCTTCTCTTAAATAATGATTGGACTCTCTATATTCTTTATCCCTTTCGCTATATGCAATAACGCTACAAATACAGATATCTGCCTTATGGGAAACCGCCTTGTTGTACATTTTTTCAAGCATTTCAGGTTTGAAAAAGTCATCTGCATCTAAAAAGATAAGATACTCACCTGATGCGTGATTCATTCCATTGTTTCTTGCAACTCCTGCATATAAATTTCCCTGATTTAAAATAACTATTCTTTCATCTTTTTTGGCATACTCTTCTAAAATACTTTGAGTATCATCTGTGGAACCATCATTAACACATATAATTTCTATCTCTTTTAATGTTTGATTTGTTAAACTGTCAAGACATTCCCTTACATGTTCTCTGGCATTATACATAGGTATAATAACAGAAACCTTTATATTTTCCTTCATTTGTTACTTAAAATCCTCCTGCATTCAGGTATAATTCATTTATTCTGAAATTAATTTCATATATTGATTATATTCTTTTTTGTTATAGAAATATGATTCCTGCTTGCCTGTAATTCCAAACTCCGTAAACCATTCATTTTTTAATTTATTAAGCATATCATCATATACTGTTTTGGAAACTGTATTAAGATTCCACAAACTAAAGTGAAGTGCGTAATTTGTATAATCCTGCTCCACTTCTTTGTATATGCCATGTTCCACAAGTCCCTGTTTCAGTTTTTTAAGAGCCTCATGGAAACACTGCCATGATTTTTCTCTTGTATTAGACAGGGAAACTGCATTGTTTCTCCGCTGATGAACCAAAACTTTGTCCTTTGGTACAACAGTAATTCTGTTGGAAAGCACCGTTGCCATAAACACAAAAAACATATCATTACTGGTTCTCTGCTCCTGAAATTTTAAGGCATATCTGTCCACAAATTCCTTTAGGAACAGCTTGTCCCATGCCCAGCCTACAAAAACCTTAAAAACATTGTCTGTCATTTGTCTGTGCTTAAAAGGTGTGTATGGAGGTATCTTTGCATATCTTAAAGTCCAGTCAGCCTTTTTGTACTCTTGCGTTTCCTCGTAATACTGGTCAGAATTAAATACCACCATATCTGCCTTATCTTCTACAGCCTTATTATATGCCACTTCCAGCATATCTTTTTCAAAAATATCATCTGCATCTAAAAATGAAAGATACTCACCTTTAGCATATGACATTCCTTTATTTCTGGCAGCTCCGGCACCTGCATTTTCCTGTGTAATAACCGTAACATTGTCTAAATTCTCATATTCCTTTAAAGCTTCCAACGTTCCATCAACGGAGCCGTCGTCAACACATATAATCTCTATTTCTTTTAAAGTCTGACTAATAAGAGACTCCATGCATTTTTTTATATATTTTTCTCCATTATATACCGGCAGAATAACCGAAACCTTAATATTATCCATTTATTTACCTCTTTTAATGAGTTCCTTAACGTGGCAAGGCAAATACATTAATGCCTTTCCTACCTTATAAGTAGTAGAATTTTTTATGTCATCTAATTTTCTTCTCATATCCTCATCAGGATTTGCATTTGCCCTGATTTGTGGTTCAATAACAAACTCATGATAGAACTTCTTTGGTGATGCCATAAGAAGCTGTAACTGTTTCCAAAGTTTTTCGTCAAAAACTTCTTCTTTCAGTTCGCCTTTAACCTGCGCCCGCTTAAATTCCTCACTTATTCTTCCAATGTACTCTTCTTTAAACTCATCACTAATTCTTCTAATTGTGGCAAAATAGTTGTGAAGTTTCTTTACGCTGTACATATATTTGAATCTTTCCCATATTTCCTCATCCTTCATAAGAATGTCTCTGATATGGTCATACTCAACATTCATGCAATAAACCTTTTCAGGATTTTTAACTGATGAATTAGGGTTATCTCTCCTGTTTCTATAGTAAGGCGTATCTATAATCATAGCACGCTTTCCGTATACAAAAGTCTGGAACCAGAATCCATTGTCCTGGAAGGACGCTCCCGGAGTTTCATTATGTCTGATACCGTATTTTTCAATAAAGTCTCTTTTATAAATTCCACTCCACGTATTCATAATGTAAAGAAGTGCCTCCGGAGTTTCACTTGGATTAAATAACTTATTATAATCCTCCGGATTCTTTGAAAGGTGATTATACACCAGATACATATTTCCTGTTTCACCCCTCTGGAAACGGTAGAAATCCGCCTTTACAAAGTCAAGGTCACTGTCTTTTGCCACCTTGTATAAATCTTCATACATGGTGATTGCCACGTAATCATCCGGCTCTAATATTCCTATATACTCTCCTGTAGCCATATCAAGACCGATATTCATTCCTATTCCATATCCGCCGTTTTCTTTATCTACTATTTTAATTCTGTCATCTTTTGCTGCATATTCCTGAAGAATTTTTAATGAACCATCTGTAGAACCATCGTTAATACAAATGATTTCTATATCCTTTAATGTCTGTCTTGTAATGCTCTCCATACATTCTACTAAATATGGTTCAACATTATATGTTGGTATTATCACTGATACTTTAGGCATTTAACTATCCTCTTTCTGTTTTTTTCTTTTTGTTGCTCATTCTTACGATTATATCATAGCCCACCATTCCTTACAATAGGCATAAAATCGGGGAATTTCTCTTATGAAATTCCCCTGAGGTTATCATTTATTAGTTATAAATATCAATCTTGCTATTCTCATCTAACTGTTTTAATACTATTTTGTATCTTTTTCGTATCTTCAGTTTTTTATTCACAAGTTTTCCGGATTTGACTTTTAAAATTATTTTGCCGTTTTTCATAATAAGCATCTTCCCGTATAATGCACATATTTTTCTTTCACTCCTCATTTCAAATTTCACCTTATAACTTTGATGAACTTTTGTATTGTGATTTGCGACTTTTTTTATGTATTCCAGCCAATACCAATTACCAATACCAATGTCATCATAATCCCTCACCCTAATAAAACACACCCCTTTATCTTCATATAGGTAAAAGTTTTTTATTCCTTTTCGCCCCATATATTGACTATTGTTTTTCAGGTATTTATGCATAACCTTATATGCATCAGACCAGTTGTCAGCATTAGTCAATCCATAATCTAATGTTTTCTTGGCAAAGTCACTAAATACGGTTTTGCCATTTACTTTTTTCGCTGCCCTTACTTTTACCCTGCATAATTTTCTTTTATCAAATTTAAAGGAATATTTATTTTTTTTAATTGTCTTAATCTGTTTGTATTTACCCCTTTTCTTCACGTAAACCTGATATCTGGTATTTTCCTGCCAGTTTTTTATAGTAACCATAACCTTCTTATTGTTTCTCTTTAAGGTAATAACCGGCTTGACAGGTTCCACATTTTCTGCATAAGTGTCAGTGTTTTCCGGCTGACTTGTGTTCTGGTTGTTTTCTACCGCATAAATTGGCTGCACATTGTCCAACAATGTTGAGATTGCGAGCAATAATACTAGTATTGTCTTTAATATTCTTTTTTTCATAAAACTAATCCTCCTATCCAACTCTCTTGTACCGTAGTGCCCTCCCTACATCACCGTATGAATTTGCTCTCTCTTGCCAGCTAATTAATAGAGTAGCTTGCTGTCTTCATCTAACTCCTTCAATACTATTCTATATCTTTTTCGTATCTTCAGTTTTTTATTCACAAGCTTTCCAGATTTGATTTTTAAAATTATTTTTCCGTTTTTCATAATAAGCATCTTCCCGTATAATGCAGGTACTTCATAATCACATCTCATCTCGAATTTTACATTATAACTTTTACGAACCTTCGTGTTATGATTTACTGTTTTTCTTATGCACATTAGCCGATACAAATTACCATTACCCACACCAGGTTCATCGTAATCCCTTACCCTAATAAAGCATACCCCTTTATCTTCAAGTAAATAAAAACATCTTATTCCTTTTCGCCCCATATATTGATTATTGTTTTTCAGGTATTTATGCATAACCTTATATGCATCAGACCAGTTGTCAGCATTAGTCAATCCATAATCTAATGTTTTCTTGGCAAAGTCACTAAATACGGTTTTGCCATTTACTTTTTTCGCTGCCCTTACTTTTACCCTGCATAATTTTCTTTTATCAAATTTAAAGGAATATTTATTTTTTTTAATTGTCTTAATCTG
>NZ_QUHB01000007.1:84888-168160 GCF_003479405.1 Eubacterium sp. AF16-48
AAGGAATATTTATTTTTTTTAATTGTCTTAATCTGTTTGTATTTACCCCTTTTTTTCACGTAAACCTGATATCCGGTATTTTCCTGCCAGTTTTTTATAGTAACCGTAACCTTCTTATTTTTTCTCTTTAAGGTAATAACCGGCTTGACGGGTTCTACATTTTCTACATAAGTGTCAGTATTTTCCGGCTGACTTGTAGCTAAATTACTTTCTTCTGCATACACCACTTTTGTACTTCCTATTGATTCTGCAACACTTAATGATAAAGCTACAATCAACACTAATGATACTGCCCTTTTCATACAATTCCCCTTAATAAATTTTTTCATAAAAATACCTCCGTTCTTAATTATCATCCTCTTATAATTAACAACGTATGAAACCCCATTTCGGAACAATATTTTTTGTAAATTTTTTGTTGTTTTTTTGTAAACAATCTATTAAATCTGTTTTTATGCTTTATTTTTGATAGTAATTATGCTTTTCCTCTTATTTTTCATAAAAGTCTCTTTCATCAACTACAGGCAATCTTTTCACTTTCATATCCTCTATGAGAATAAATCGCTGATTTTGCAAAAAAATTATTAACTGGTCTATCTCGCTCTCTTTCCCCTGTACTTCCATTTCAACTGTTCCATCATAAAGATTTCTAACCCATCCCGTAAGACCTAAAGCTCTTGCCTTATATACTGAATAATATCTAAAACCTACTCCCTGAACTCTTCCATAAAAAATTATATGTTTTCTAACCATCTTATCCATCCTTTACCTATCGCTTTTATAAAACCACTACTTTTTCAAGACAATTATGCTCTGCTCCGTTCTTCAAATCGGCAACAAAATCGTTTATGTCTCCCTTTAAGTATTCCTCTAATTTTTTGTTGCCATCCCACTTTTTAATTATAATCTCCTGAATATATTTATTAAAGTATTTAGTTAAATCTTCTCTTGAAAACTTAATTATGCCACTATTCAGTTTAGCATAATCTTCCTTTTTCGCCTTATTCATAAGATTTTTACCAATAAATATACATGCTAATGTATGTCGTAGCATAATATTACATATATTATAAAATTATTTTGGTCAATGTAATTAGAATCACAAAAGCAAAGGATGATTTTTGGAAGTATACTTTCTCCCAATTCCACCCTTTGCTCTTCCTTCAAAGTTTCATTTTTCGATTTTGCCAGTACCCGGGCATCCTCCATTGAAAGGGTAAGTCCAAATTTTTCCGTATATTCGTTTACCCTAAGAATATTTTCCACCTGATACTTTTCCATTAACATTACAAGCTGGTTTTTGCTCTCCATAAACACCTCACAATATATATTAGTTTGGTGATTATACCGCCATTTTCAGGCAAGTAACAGTCTTGAAAATTATAGATTTTTGTGATAATGAAAAGACATATTACTGTTCATGATAGCCTTTTTCATCATAAACAATGTTTTTCCCCTCCATGTCCGTGTATGAATATGTACGATTATTCCAATCCATGGTAAAAAATTTATCAAGAATTTTCTTATCCTTATTATGAAAACCTGAAACCGTTATCTTCTTATTGGTTTTGTCAATAGTTACATATTCTTCTGACATTCTGCTGTAGAACTTAACAGCATCGTCAAAGGATACATTGTCAAACATAAATCCCACCAGTGAATCTTTATCGTTATCATATAATTCTGATATCTCTTTACTTAAATTCACACTTGCAGGCGTAGGTATGTAAATATCATTTCTCACTGCACCGTTTATGACACTACAACAACAATCTGCGCAATAAACATTGTCTTTTTCTGATTTATAAATTACATAATAATTGTTATCATTGTAAAACAACTTTGCTTCATTCTTATAATTATCTGTGTAATAATCGTAATTTCCTACAAAATCTTTGGAATTTTCTTTTTCAAAATCATCCAGACTTTTGGTTGAATAAAATCTTGTCCAACATTCACCATAGTTTGTTTTGATTCGTTTTTCATCATTTGTCTGACAAATTGCATATCTGTTATCTTTTCCATTCCAGTTGCTAACATACACATTTGCTTTTCCCTCACTATTAAGCCTAATTATTACCCCGGCTATTACAGCTATCAATACTACCAACGTGCATATTATCGTTATTTTCTTATTTACCTTCATCTTTCCTCCCTCGAATTTTTCATTTTTGCCTTTCTGTTATTTGTTTTTGTATAAAAACACTTTTATTTATTATTTGTATGATACCTTAATATGCACATATTGTCAATTTTAATATGAGAATCGAATTTACCCGGTTCATTTTCCATATACCTATCAATTAATTACAAATTCGGCAGCAATCTTGCTTTCATGGGAAGTAGAAGAATCATTACTTATAACATTTCTGTCCCACAAATAAACTTCCTTTGGTTCACTAACATCAGTTCCTTCTATGTTATAGGAATAATAGATAAACATCTTGTTCTTATGTTTTATAAATCCGCCATCTTCACCTATGGTACCGGTTCCCATATCCGGACTGACAAAAAACTCAAACCGTCCATATCCATCCTGTTCTTCACAAAAGGTTTGTTGATTTTTCGGAGATTCGTTTGTAAAAACTTTTCTCATATCTGTGTCTTTTAAAGTCAATTCAAATTTGAAATAACCCTTATGATTTTTTGTATCTATGGCAGATTCTAATAATTTTATTTTGTATCCGTCTATTGAGCTAACATTATCTGAATATGTATGAGTTGCAAGATTTTGGGATTTTATATTAAAAAATTCGTCTAAGGTCTTTTCCCTATTAACAATATTATCTTCTACCACGCCGACTACCGTGTCGTCAGTAATTATATAAAAAATAATATTTGCTGCAAAAATAACGATTAGCAATGTAAATATAATAATCAATGCTTTCTTCATGGATTTTATTCCTTTCAAACTGATAAGTATTTTCTAACTTATATGATTATAGCATTTATTCGGCTTTACATTAGTTAATCGTTACTTAATTATTTTAATTTGTTGATTAATTTAATTAACTTAGCTCTCCCTGTTTTAAAAACTTAATGGTAAATCCCCCATACACCACAATTCCAATTACAACTTCTGCTACCAGTAAAAACAGACTTCTTATATTCGTATTTCTTACCAATACTTTAAATATTATAATAGCAATTCCCATTATGAAAGTTCCTACCAAAGGCTTTAAAATGGCATTTTCCCAGTGGATTTGTGGCGATATTTTTTTCTTAATAAATACTGCATTTAAAATCAATATAAGCAGTGGAAAAATAATATCTCCAATAAGTAATCCGTAGGCTCTCAAATCCGTATATTTAATCATAAATACAACCAACACGATATGTACACCCAAGGATATTCCACTGTTCATTACAGGTACCTTAAAATAATTACATCCCTGAAGTATTGACGTTGAAATAGTTGAGAATGAATATAAAACTGCCGATATACTACCATACAATAACAGATTTGCAGCCAAATTATGTAAACTTCTCAGATTTGGAAAAAGCACTCTCATTATTTCATCAGAACATAATGTAAGACCTGCTGCTGCCGGCAATACTACCATGCCTGTCATTTTAATAAGTTGAGCTATATTATGATTAATTTTCAACTTATTTTTCGTGGAAAATGCCGTAGTCAGTTTAGGAATAACGGAAACACCAAATGCTGTAGCCATTCCAATTGGCAAATTTATCATTTGGGTATATTGCGTATTAAAAACACCCTGCAAATCAGTGATATACGTTTCCTTAAAACCCTTTAAGCTCATAATATCAGCGAAAAGATAATCATCCACCGTATATCCTATCTGGTAAATTGTCTGACTTAATATTATTGGAATCATAAGGGATAATAATGACGCAAATATTTCTTTTACCTCAGTATAGGATATGGACATTCTGATTTTGTTTCCGGAATTATTTTTATAATAAATTATCATTACGCAAACAAGTGCCGCCATTGCCCCTGCACATGTTCCCATGGTTCCACCCATTGCTCTCAATGCAGCTTCATTATTGCTCCCAATAATCAAAACTGTAATTTGTCCGGCAGCAATGATGCTTACTACTGCATTAATTATCTGCTCAATAATCTGTGACAGTGCAGTTGGTACCATATTCCCATATCCTTGGAAGTAACCTCTAAAGCATCCCAAAACTGAAACGATAAACGTAGTAGGTGCCAAAACCTTCAATGGCATTTCCAATCCTGTTTTGTTATACACTCCTGCCAGCCCATCCGCTCCAAAATATAATCCCATTGCAGCCAATGCTCCAACGATAACTGAAACCAGCATTGCCACCCTGAAAACTTTAATTGAATCTTCTTTACTTCCTACTGCTGCCTTTTCAGATACCAGTTTTGAAACGGAAATCGGCATACTGTAGGAAGACAGTGTTAGAACAATTCCATAGATTCCAAATGCCACAGAATATATACCATTTCCCGTATTCCCCAATATATTTGCCATAGGTATTCTGTAAACAAATCCTATTATTTTTGTAGTAAGCCCGGCAGATGCCAATATACCTGCCTGAATTGCTAATGATTTTTCTTTCATATTAAGTATTTCCTTAAAATTCGTATTTCCTGTAAAATTGCCTGTGCTAATAAATCATTTTAACACATATCGTATAATTTTAATATATTCCATTCTATATACAACAAGGAAGCATCCGTCACCAATGCTTCCCTGTTACCTCTGTCAATTTTCACTACTTCAAATAAGCTGATTTCATATAACCGACAGTTCCCCTGTATCTGACTTTTGCATATTTCCCTTTTACAAACATTACTTCCACCTTTTTGCCATTTGGCACTTTCCTAATGGCTCTTGTCTTGGTTCGATTCCATATTCGTAATTCCTTTCCATTGCTAACTTTAACTGTCCATGATTTTCTAAAAGTATCATAATCCCTATATTTCTTTTTTAAATACAGCGGAGTGTCTCCCCATTCTCCCAAATAAAAATGTGGAATATCCACCGGGCTGGTCCAATCACCTCCCCAGGATAATCCCACACTTTTAGTTTTCGCAATTTTTGGGATTTTTTTAATTTTATTTTTCTAAAATGCCAAATCCTTTGCCTGAATTTTATCTTCTTCACATACTCTGCGAATTACCCTGCAAGGATTTCCGGCAGCCACTACCATTGATGGAACATCCTTCGTCACAACACTTCCTTTGATTACTTCCTTACCTCATAAAAAAGCCCAAACATAATAGCATTACCCATGAAATAATTGCCATAAAAATACCTATTAAGCACAAGGTAATCAAAAGCCACGGTGCTATTTTTTGTCTATTATATATACTTGATACAATAATGATTATTCCTATAATAATCATTATTACAAATAAAATCATATAACCTTCCATTGTTTTCTCATCCCTTTATCCCAATCCATAATTTATCTCCTAAATTATATTGTATTTTAGGAGATAAATCAATATTTAGGATATAAAATCCCTATTTATATAGTATTTCTTCTTTAAACCAGTGTATTCTTACAAATCTTAACTTAAACTTTCCACTTCCCTCTTTTCTATCCTTTTCAAAAATGCATATCCCACCAGACAGGCTATAATCTCTGTTATTGGAAACGCCCACCAAATCAGCGAAACTCCCATATGACCATTTCTTACGGCAACAGAAAAAATTCCTGCCAAAGGTAATATAATAACCATTTGTCTAAGCAGAGAAATTACAAGGGATGCTATACCGCCCTCTAATGCCTGATAAATTCCCTGATATGCTATGTTGATTCCGGCAAAAATAAAGCTAATTGAAATAATCCTCATTGCACTGATAAAATACTCCCTTGACTGTCCTGCATTAAACAATGTTGCAAACGCCCCCGGAAATATTTCCGTAATAAGTATTCCTAAAATCATCAAGATTCCCGTATATATAAGACCGTATTTTATCCCTGCCTTGATTCGCTTTTTATTTCCCATTCCATAGGCAAAAGCTATAATCGGCGTAATTGCATCTCGTAGTCCGAATGCAAGGAACAACACGAACTGCTGCACTTTATAGAACAGACCATACGCAGTCTGTGCCGAAGGACTGAACTTCAAAATCAGATTCATCACATAAACCATAATAGACATAAGTGCCTGCGCAATAATTGCCGGAAGTCCGATTGCGTATATTTCCTTTATAATTCTTCTCTCCGGTTTCATATACTTTACACCATGTTCAAACTCTTTATTTAGTTTTATATGGAAAGTAAATAACAAAGCTGTTGACGCTATCTGTCCGATTATAGTTGCATATGCAGCTCCCTCTACCCCCATTTTAGGAACAGGTCCTATACCATATATCATAATGGGATCTAAGATAATATTTACCACGGCACCTACAATCTGACCAATGGTAGAATAGAGAGAACGTCCTGTTGCCTGTAGCAGTTTTTCAAACAATGAAAAGAATATAATGCCAAAAGAAAACACGCAACATATCCTCAAATAACCTGTTCCCATGGATATAACTTCCTTATCAACTGTCTGGGATAAAATGTAAGTCCTTACCCCAACTACTCCAAATAATAAACACACCACATAGATGATTACCCCTAAAAACAAACTGTTTCCTGCAACCTTTGCGGCTTTTTTGTTGTTACCCTGTCCCAAGGTTCTAGCGAGCAGTGCATTGGTTCCCACACCTGTTCCAATTCCAATTGCCACCATTAACATCTGAACCGGAAATACCAGTGTAAGTGCATTTAATGCTGCTTCACTTCCCTCTTTCATATTTCCAACAAAAGCACTATCCACAATATTATAGACTGCCTGCAATGCCATAGACAAAATCATTGGTATTCCCATTTCAACCATAAGCTTATTTACCGGCATTTCTTTCATTTTATTACCTGTAGCCATCTTAATTTAACCCTCCTTTTTTTCCGTAAAAAAAGTGTGTGCCTTTTTCATAAGCTGGACTTACGCTGATAGGCTACACACTTTTTAATTACACTATATATATTTTAAAACAAAAAAGAGTAGCAAAAACTGGATTTACGCTAGTCTGCTACTCGTTCGATACGATATTATATTTCTGATTTTAAAAAAAGTCAAACAAATTTCTAAGAGGCACTTGCTTTCTATTACCATTTTTTGTGTATTTGCTATTTGTCTTTTATATTCTAAATTTCTTGTTTCTCTCATAACAACCCTTCTTTGTCTTGTCATATTATATTCTTTTAAAAGCAAAAATCAAACGTATTTTTTTACGTTTGATTTTCGTTTGCTTTTTAGACATATTTTTTGTTTTACGTTTGGATTCCATGTGCATTTTTTTCATAAATACAATAATTCCCACAGCTAATCCTACACCATTCCCGTAAACATGGACTTTCTTGCTCTGTGGTGCTTTCCGGCACCTACATTTTGAGATACAAATGATGCCATGGACTGCATAAGGGCACTTGGAACCAACATTGCAAAATTGACTATCTTGCAAGCCACCCCATATCCTGACGAAGCCTCCAATCCCAGTTTATTCACAAAGGCGCACAGTGCCAAAAATGACATCTGGGTTAAAAATTCCTGAAGTGCCAATGGCAATCTTACTTTAATAAATCTTCTGCATTGCCTATTTAATCTGAAATCATGCCTGCTATGGCAGCTATGCTAATGGTACTTGTATATAATCTCGTCGATACCTTTTTTATTGGTCAGACACATAACGCTTTACTGGTTGCCACAGTATCTCTTGCGACACCGGTATATCTGATTTTTATGTCCATCGGAACTTTGTTTGGAATAGGCGGGACTTCTGTAATTTCCAGGGCATTAGGAGAAGGCAAGAAAGAAAAAGCAAGAAAATACTGTGCGTTTTGTTTTTGTGGATGTGTATTTGTAGGTATTCTGTTGGCAGCATCAATTCCACCACCAACCATGCCTTTTAAGGAAGTCTTTTCAAGACAGTCTCCCCAGCCTTGCAGACCATTGTAGGCTTTTTCAAATGCACTTTTATCATTCTCACTATAATCTTTTAAGAAGAAATCTGGTCTTGAGATCAAAGATATAAAGCAATTTTTTTATATGGGTATCTGAAGGCAGCTCCAGCTATGAAAAAAGGAAAGAAATATTTGAAGCCAGAAAATCAGCTGTTGAAACTGAAATCCAGGAACTTCAAAAGACTCTCTCCCTCTTAAACTTCAAGTGCCGGTATTACGAAACTGCACAGAAAGATGGTAACGAAGATACTATAAATGCCCTGTTGCCTGATAAACTTCCTGAAAACATTCAAAAACTATTTAACAAAGGACATGAATGATTTTTGTTATCTTCATCAAACTGAATTTTACTTTGTAACTATAACCTTCCCTTCATCCTTAAGTCCACTTCCGTTTCTAAATATAACTTCAAATCTTTCTTTGCTATGTTTACTCTTCTTTTCTCAAGTGTTAAATTCCGATTTGTATATCACGTATATTTCCTTACCTGTTTTTCTTCTCTCTTCTTGCGAAAAGACAGGCACATAAAGCAACGAAAGCAATTGTTATAGCTATAAGTATTGGTAGCACAGGTATAGGGAAGACGCTTGCTCCTATCAGCTTAAGTCCCTGATAAAGTGTGTATACACCAAATACAGAAAATATTACAAATGCCAATGTATTAAGCAATCCATCCGGAGTTTTACTCTTTAATAAATAGCCTACTAACATTCCAAGAATATCCGCCGCAAAAAGCCCCAGAGAGCATCCAATCCATACAATAAATGCTACACTCATACCTTCATTAGCGCCAAATGTTATGGCTGTAAGCTGTGTCTTATCTCCAAGCTCAGCTACAAAGAATGTGAAAAAAACTGCCAGTGGTGCAAACTTAATCTTTGATTTGCCCCCCTCTTCCTCTTCATCGTCATCATCCCCTGTGACAGTTGATGTGGCAAAATAAAGAAATGCCAGTGCCGCAATGGTTTTAATCAACCAGTCAGGAATAAATTCACTGACAAGTCCACCTGCAAGAACAGCAAGTCCGTTAAGTACAAGAATTGCTGTGGCAGTTCCTAATATAATATCTCTTAATTTATATTTAGAAGTAAGTGCAATAAGCATAAGCTGTGTCTTATCTCCCATTTCCGCTATGAATTCAGTAAAAAATACCTTTACAAACAACAACATTTGTCTGATATCTCCTTTATCTTATTATGATGTAAACCATATACGCTGCATAAAATGCAACCATACTTAATCCTTCGATTCTTCCGATTTTATTTCCGGTTCCCGCAAATATCCATACTAATACCGTAAATATCATAAGTACGCACAAATCAATAACATTTTCAGTAATTATACTGATTGGGCTGATTGCTGATGCTATACCAAGTACCATAAGTATATTGAATATATTTGAACCAATTGCATTACCCAGTGCCATATCCACTTCATTCTTTCCGGCTGCAACTATTGAAGTTACAAGTTCAGGAAGTGATGTTCCTATTGAGACAATTGTGAGTCCAATAAGTGTCTGGCTCATACCAAGCTCCCCTGCTATTCTTGAGGCGGCATCTACAGTCATATCTCCACCGATTGCAATTGCCATTACTCCACCAACTATGAATAATATACTCATAGGAACTGAAACCAGCTTAATTTCTTCATCACAATCGCCTTCAATCTCGACTTTTCTGCCTTCTTTACTTGCCTTTAATGCAATTTTAATCATGTAGAAAAAATAAACTCCAAAGAATCCAAGTAATATCACACCATCAAAGTGTCCCAGTGTCATACCGGATTTGTCACCAAATGCAACAATGCCTAAAATCATTAAAAGTCCGGCACACACAAGGGAAAATGGGATATCTCTCTTTATTGTTTCTTTTGCAACATTTACTGCAGCAATCATTGCACACACACCAATAACAACCATCAGGTTGAATATATTAGATCCGACTACATTACTTACTGCAAGTTCATTGTTGCCTATAAGTGAAGCCGATACACTGACTGCTGTTTCCGGAAGGGATGTTCCCATAGCAACAATTGTAAGTCCGATAATTATAGACGGAACATGCAATCTCTTTGCTACACTTGAACTTCCTTCCACAAAAAAATCTGCTCCTTTAATAAGTAAGACAAAACCTATTACAAGAAACACAAGTACAAGGGCGAATGGGGCGTTGTTAATAATTTTCTCCATATTTTTTCTCCTTTTCTCCACAACAGTGTCGTCTGTAAAAACATCTGATATTACAGGTATACCCGGCAGATATTAAGTAAAAAAGACTCATGTACATCAACTACCAGCTGGTGTGTAATACATAAGCTGTTAATTGATATACATGAGTCTCATTATTTAAGATTTGCCAGATTATACTCTTTACTATAATCAGAATGTTGACAAACCACACTTTCGCGCTAACTACTCCCTCATGGAATATTAATTTACTGATAAATAATATCAAATGTATTAAGGGGTGTCAACAACTTCACTCCGTCACGCTGACAGGGAAGCAGTCCCTTATCCGTATAGAAACGTAACGTATGTTCCGTAACATCGAACATTTCCGCCATCTTCCTTATAAAAAACATCTGACCACTGACAGATGCTTTGCAATATAGGGACAACAGATTTTCCTTTTTGCGTCAGGGAATATTCCACTTTTGGTGGAATTTCATCATAGGACTTACGGTTAATGATTCCATCCTCTATCAAATCCTTTAATGTTGTTGTCAGAACCGCATCTGTTATGTTATACATCTCCTTGCGAATCTGACTATAGCGCAGTTTTTCATTTGCCGATAATACGCATATAATACGGGATTTCCATTTACCACCAAATATTGCAAGACCATATTCGAGGGGACACCGTATATCATCATCTAATTTTTTCTTATATTTTGCCATAAAAAATCACCTTCAAGCTTTATTTTGTATTATTATAGCTTGATATTGGCTGAGCCCCCTGCACCAGTCCCGGCAGCAAAAGCATAACGAACTGCATAACTGAATTTAATATACTTATTGACGCAACAACCGCCATTTTAATAAACAACGGTCCCACAGGCATTGTTTCAAGAATATTTGAGTCCTTATTTTTATTTTCCATAATAATCATAAACTTTGACAATTCCTTGATTGGCTGGAACACTTCCGCACTAACTCCCATATGTATGCAAAGTGTGGTAACGATTGCTGCAATCACGAAATAAAGTATAAACATTGGGAATGCCCTCTTTAAACTAAACTTCGCGGTCTTAACGTCTTCTTTTGCACTCTTTTTAGCCATTATCAATGATAATCCCAGTGTAATGGGGACAATGGCAAGGGGTCTTGTAAGCTTTACCGTTACAGCCTTGTTCAAAGTTTCACTTCCCCTACTCATTTAATCGCTTGTGTAATCTATATCGTGTTACTATTCTGGCAAATTCTCTCATAAGCACCTCCTATACAATTTCAAAATCATTAAAATCATCAAAACTCTTCACTCTGCTTTTTTGTGCATCCAAAGAATATCCATCAATCTGCATGGCTGTAGAAACACGAGTATATGTATATACTTTAGTTTTCTCACTCATCATTGTTTCTCCTCAATTTGATTGTTTATGCTTTGTGCTTCATTTAATATTTTCAACTGATAATCTGCAATCTCTTTCAATATCAAAAATCGTTCTTTTTTGTCACGACCTTCACGTATCATTTGAGCATTGTGTGTTTCCAAATTTGAAAGAACTGTCAGTTCATTGATTGTCGCATAATCTCTTACATTACTGTTTCCTGCAAGTTCAGGATTAATCTCACGCCACGCTTTTGCAGTAAAACCGAATAAAGCAACATTTAATACATCAGCCTCTTTTGCATATGCAAGCCACTCGAGATTCTCACTATAATTCTGCTTAGGTATCAAATAATTTTTCACGGCATCTGTTTGAATCAAATAATTATTTTTTGATAAGAATCTCTTAGCATTCCATTCAATTTTTTGGAAATCATTTTCCTGTTCCTTTAACCTTTGGAATTCTTTTATTAAATACAATTTGAAAACAGGACTAATTGCTGATGCGAACTCAAAAGCTATGTCTTTATGCGCAAAAGTTCCACCATATCTTCCTTTCTTAACATAAAGACCAATTGCATTTGTCTGATCAATCCATTCCGAAACGCTTGGTGTAAAAGTCAGCAATCCTGCCTGTTTTTTAAAGTGTTCAGATTCGAACACTTTAAAATCCGGATTATATATTTCTTCCCATGTTGCTAAGAACTCCAGAGTCGCACGATTTCTCAACCAATTTCTTACTACATCCGCTGCTCTTGAATTAGAATTTTTTGCATTGGCAATATCAGTTATGCAAATATAATCATTTGCATCATCTGTTGTTACTGTTATAGGTATATTTTGAACGGTAATTATATTATTTTTCTTCTGCATATTCTTCCCCCAATCGCTTCATGTACTCCAATAAATGTCTCTTCTGCCCAGTCGTAAAACTGTGATACTGCGCAAGTATTTCTTCATCTTTCGTTTTTTCCACGTCAATCTCTTCAACTGTTTTCTTTTGAAATGTGTCGGTATCTTCAAGCAATTCCTCAACAGATACTCCCAGCGCCTTACTAATAACTAATAATTTATCTGCTCCCGGATTCATCTTCTTGGTATTCCAATCACTTATAGTACTGGCAGTTATTCCTGTTCTTCTTCCAAGTTCTCTCATACTCATCTTTTGTTCTCTCATAATCATAAAAATTTTCTCACTTATAATCATAGTATCTCCTTTTATTTTTTCGTACGTTATATCTATCGTTCGGTATATCGTTCATTATATTCACTAATTACATTTAAGTCAATGCCAATATGACATTGACTTTCTTTGATTAATGCTGACCATTATGAGCATCTTATAGATTTTTCTAAATCTTTCTATGCCTTTCCATTTCTTCAAGTTCCTTTTCACGAACTTGTTCTTCTTGCCTACATTTACAACCTACAGAAATAAGTCTATGTCCTAGGCAATCTACATCATAAACTTTTTCAACAGGTTCGTGACAAATCGGACAATGTTTAATTCCATCAATCACTTCATAATCTTCTTCACACTGCGGTGACACCGCTGTGTTAGTATTGTTGTTAATAGGATTATTTAATCCTGTGTTTAATTCTTTTTCTATTATATTATTCATGTTTTTTCTCTCCTTTTTACTTAATAAAGATATTACTAATATAAGTTACTATATTAGTTACTAGTGTGAATAAATCTTTACTAATCATCTGCAATTATTTTCACGCTTACGCCTTTATGACTGTCATTTTTTTCATATGTGGTCTGCAAGTTTTTGCATGTATCATTACTGACTACTGAAGATTTTGGCAGTAATAAATAATACACATTGGCTCTGCCTTTGGAATCTTCTTTGACTTCAAGTAAATGCTCTTTCTTCAACTCGTTTATGGCATTGATAACAGTTCTTTCTTTGCAGTTTAATTCTTCTGCGATAGATTTTTCTGTATATACCAGCGTTACTCTGTCATCACCTCCAATCTTTTAAAGTTTTATATAAACATCTAACCGGTTAATGTGTTTATTATTTTTCTTGTTTTGTTTTCGAACAACCGTTCTATGACATTATCTCATGTTTTTAATTGGTTGTCGCTCGCTAGTAAGGTAAAAAAGTTACCTTCTTAGGGATGTTTTGCTGTTTTTTGTTTTAATGTTCAATAATATTATCTAATAATAATGTTCAATTGTCGCTCACTCACATGGTAAAGATAAGCGAATTTTTACCTTCATAGTGAGGTTTAAACAAAATAAAACGCCACTGATTACTCAGCAGCGTTTAGCTCTCTAGGTATGTATAAGGTTTTAGGATAATCCTAAAACCTGTTTATATCATTGCAAAATATCTGAAAGCATCCAAAATAGCCTTTTCTTTTTCAGGAGTGCATTTTCTTTCTGCACTACTTTCACTCTTTGCTGTATTATATTTTTTTCTTTCCTTGATACCACACTTATCTTTTATCTGTGCAATGTTCAAACTACTTACTTTCAAACCAAACTTATCTAATACATAATCTTTAATCTGCTGGTATGTAGCTTTTTCTCGGCACCGGTAACATCCATCTCATCCATATCAACTTTTATGTCAATGTGATGCTTCGCCTCATAGATTTTGAACCAAAAGTGCCACTGTTTCCACATGCACGCTTTGACCAAACATGTCACATGGGGTTGCCTCCACCAGCTTATATCCCTTATCACTTAACCACTTAATATCCCTTGCCAAAGTAGCACTGTCACAGCTAACATACACAATCCTCTTTGGAGCCATTAAAACCATGGTATTAAGCAGCTTCTCATCACAGCCTTTTCGCGGTGGGTCCACAACTATTACATCCGGATTGCATTCCGGTGCATCTTTATGCTTCTGAAAATACTCAGGAACCACATCCTCTGCCGCACCTGAAATAAAATCAACATTTTCTATATTGTTAATTCGGGCATTGACTTTAGCATCTTCCACTGCCGGCTCCACAATTTCCACCCCAATAACTTTTCTTGCATTTTTTGCCAAAAATAAGGAAATACTTCCTATTCCACAGTACAAATCCCAAACTGTCTCACTTCCTGTAAGCTTAGCATATTCCATGGCTTTGGAATAAAGCTTTTCCGTCTGAACAGGATTTACCTGGAAAAATGACAAAGGTGAAATTCTGAATTTAACGTCGCCAATATAATCTTCAATATATCCCGGGCCGTACAGATTTATAATTTTATCCCCTAATATTACGTTGCTTTTTTCCTTATTAATATTTAGGGAAATATCCGTCATTCCAGAAACTTTTAATAACTGCTCCACAAGACGGTCAACCTGTGGTAATTTGTCACCATTTATAATAATGCAAACCATTACCTGACCGGTATGTTTTCCCTCCCTGATTAAAACGTGACGCACAACACCTTTGTGGGTTACCTCGTCATAAGGCTTCACCCCTTCTAATGTCATATACATTTTTACAATATCCATTACTGTCTTATTTACACCGGTACCTAACAGGCAGTCATTTACGCTAATAATGGAATGGGTTCTTCCGGCATAAAAACCGCTGATAATTTTTCCTTCTTTATCCCTTCCTACCGGGAACTGAGCCTTATTTCTATAGTGAAAAGGTCCATTTTCCTCATGTCCCTTTACACATAATTCCTCCATTCCCATAATAGGTTTCATAACAAAATCTTCCACTCCCCCAATACGCCTTATATTATTAAATACCTTCTCCTGCTTAAATTTAAGCTGCTGCTGATAATTCATTGCCTGAAGCTGGCACCCGCCGCAGCTTTTTGCCACAGGGCATAATGGCTCCACACGGTATTTTGAAGGCTTAACTATCTCAACAAGTCTTGCAAAGGCATAATTTTTCTTCGCCTTCATAACCTTGACCTTTGCCACATCCCCTATCACCGTATCTTTAACAAAGAGGGTATAGCCTGAAACCTTGCCTATACCCTCGCCTGTTGTTCCCTGATCTGTAATTTCAATTTCTAAAACATCATTTTTTTTAAACATCCGCAATAAAATCTCCCAATTATTCTCCGGTTCTTCTTACATTAGTCTCTAATAACCGGTTATAACCAAGCCATGTATCAGACCCTGTAGTTTTGTTGCTATTTAGCAGCTCCTTCATTGTTTCAAGCTTTGCATCTGTATTGTCTGCGAAATTAAGAGCCAACGCCTCTATTAATGCCGGCTTTTTAGGAGAACCATATTCCAATTCCCCGTGATGTGCCAAAATACAATGCTTTAATTCATTTGCCTGCTTTTGTGGAAATCCCGGAATAGTAGCAATAATTTTTGACACCATTTCCGAACCCATTACTATATGTCCTAACAGCTGTCCTGCGTCAGTGTAATCGTTGGTAGGGAAATCTGATAACTCATAAACCTTTCCTATATCATGACAGATTGCCGCTGTAATAAGCAAATCCCTGTTAAGGAGTTCGTACTGCTTTGTGTAAAAATCACATAATTTTGTCACTGACAAAGTATGCTCTAACAAGCCTCCAATAAATCCGTGGTGTACACTTTTTGCCGCTGAATGTTTCTTAAATTCATTTACAAAATCCTTATTATCCACGAATAATGTTGTAAGTAACTGCTTATAATATTTGTTATTAACACTGGCAACAAATTTAAGTAACTCTGTTAACATTTCATCAATGTTTTTATCAGTACATGGAAGATAATTAGAAGCATCCACAGTATCACTGTCTACTTTTCTTGCTCTTTTAATGCTAAGCTGCATCTGATTATTAAAAACCGTAATGTCACCATTTACCTCTACATAATCTAATGCATCAAAATCGTCAATTCCCATTGAACCCGGGTCCCATATTTTAGCATCTAACTGACCTGTTTTATCCTGCAAAATAACATTTTCATATTCTTTTCCTGTCTTTGTCATGGCAACGTTTTTCTGCTTGCAAAGATAAACCTCCTGAATTCTCTCCCCTTCTCTTAATGTCTCAATAAATTTCATATTATCCTCTTTCTATAATATAGTTGTTATGCCCTCTAAAAAATATATAAAGGGTTTAAAACCTCTTTACTTTTAATACCGGTATTTATTATAATTGATAATATGCTTAAATACAAGAATTGGAGAATTTAGTTATGAATGAAAAAGTGTTAAAAACACTTGAATATAATAAAATAATAAACATGCTTAAAGATGAAGCCGGCAGTGATTTAGGCCGTATGCTGTGCAGCGAACTTAAGCCTTCTAATGACTTAAATGAAATCAAAAAAAACCAGTTAGAAACTGACGATGCCTTAAAGCGTATCTGGCAAAAGGGCAGTGTGTCATTTTCAGGCATTAAAGACATTGGAGAATCCCTTAAACGTCTGGAAATCGGCAGTACCTTAGGTGTGGGAGAGCTTCTTAGCATTAGTTCTCTTTTAAAGGTTGCCCTTCGTGTTAAGACTTTTTCCAGAAACGAAGACGCAGAAAGGGATAGCTTAGACGATTTATTTGAATCCATTGAGCCTCTTACTAATTTAAATAAAGAAATTGAAAAATGCATTATATCTGAAGATGAAATTGCAGACGATGCATCTTTTAACTTAAAAAATATAAGACGTCAGGTGAAAATCACCAATGACCGGATTCATTCCCAACTTAGTTCCCTGGTTAATTCCCAAAACGGAAAGACCTACCTTCAGGAATCACTTATTACAATGCGTGACGGCAGATATTGTGTACCTGTAAAACAGGAATATCGTGGAAATGTAACGGGAATTATTCACGACCAGTCTTCTTCCGGTTCCACGCTTTTTGTAGAGCCTACGGCGGTTGTGGAGTTAAACAATAAGCTTAGGGAGCTCTCTGTTAAGGAAGCCGAGGAAATCCAGATTATCCTTGCCAACTTAAGCATATCCTGTGCTGAATACATTGACCAGTTAAGATGTGACTTAAAGCTTCTTCCATATTTGGATTTTGTTTTTGCCAAGGCTAATCTTGCCAAAAAAATGAAAGCTTCCATGCCGGAATTTAACAGCAACAGATTTATAAATATTAAGCAGGGACGACACCCTCTCCTTGACGGAAAGAAGGTGGTTCCTATTGATGTTAATTTAGGGAAAGATTTCACACTGCTTATTATTACGGGACCTAATACCGGTGGTAAAACAGTTTCATTAAAAACCGTAGGGCTTTTGTCTTTAATGGGGCAGGCAGGGCTTCATATTCCCGCTTTACCGGGAAGTCAGCTGGGAGTATTTAATGAGATTTTTGCTGACATTGGAGATGAACAAAGTATTGAGCAAAGCCTTAGTACCTTTTCAGCCCATATGGTTAATACAGTTAATATTTTAGAAAAAGCTGACTCGGATTCCTTAGTTTTATTTGACGAATTGGGGGCAGGTACTGACCCGGTAGAAGGTGCGGCACTGGGCATTTCCATTTTGTCATTTCTTAAAAATATGGGAGTTCGTACCATGGCAACTACCCATTACAGCGAATTAAAACTTTTTGCCCTTTCCACGGAGGGGGTACAAAATGCAAGCTGCGAATTTGATGTGGAAACCCTTAGACCGACATACCGCCTTTTAATTGGTATTCCGGGTAAAAGTAACGCCTTTGCCATTTCCCAAAAATTAGGACTTCCTCAATATATTATTGATGATGCCAAATCAAGAATTGATGCGGATAATGAACAGTTTGAGGATGTTTTGGCAGAACTTGAACAAAAGAAACGCCAAATTGAAAAGGACAAGGAAACCATTTCCGTATATAAATCACAGATTGCTTCCCTCAAACGGGACTACGAAATCAAGAACAAAACTCTTGATGAAAAGAAGGATAAAATTCTTTCCAAGGCCCGTGATGAAGCTCTTGATATTCTTAAAGAGGCTAAGGAAACTGCTGATGAAGCTATTAAAACCATTAACAAATACGGTAAATCCGGCAATATGAAGGAATTGGAGAAATCGCGAAGCAGCGTCGGTTCAAAAATTAAGAAAAACCAAAGCTCAGCTTCCATGAAATCTTCTAAGCAGAAAAAGACCTATAAGCCTTCTGACTTTAAGATTGGAACAGGAGTCAAGGTTCTTAGCATGAACCTAAATGGTTCTGTGGTAACATTGCCTAATGCCGACGGTAATTTAACGGTAAAAATGGGTATACTTAATTCTAAAGTTAATATTAAGGACTTAGAAATTATTGATGAACCTGATATTAAGGCACCGGGACTTAACCGCACCGGCAGTGGAAAGATTAAGATGAACAAATCCTTAAATGTTAAAATGGAGCTTAATCTTATTGGTAAAACCGTGGATGAGGCATTATTTGAACTTGATAAATATTTAGACGATGCTTATTTAGCACATCTTCCTCAGGTATATATTATACACGGCAAAGGTACCGGTACTCTCAGAAATGCCATACAGACTCACCTGAAAAAATGTCCTTATGTAAAGTCTTACAGAAACGGCGAGCACGGTGAAGGTGGCGCAGGAGCTACTGTTGTGGAATTTAAATAAATTGACTTATTATCACAGTTTACAATTTATTTTAACTTTATTAACATTATTTGATTATAATTAGCATGATATTTTAGAATACCATAAACATATATAAAAAGCAGTTTACTGCGATTTCAAAGGGAGGATAACAAATGGCTGGCAAACAGAAAATTTTAATTGTTGATGATGATGAAAACATCGCAAACTTAGTATCTCTTTATTTAACAAAGGAGTGCTTTGACACACGAATTGAGCATGACGGTAATTCTGCACTGGTGGCTTTCAGGGACTACAAACCTGATCTGGTGCTTCTTGACTTAATGCTTCCGGGAATAGGCGGATATGAGGTTTGTCGTGAAATACGAAAAACTTCAAAAACTCCTATTATTATGCTTTCTGCTAAAACAGAAGTTTTTGATAAGGTTTTAGGTCTTGAGCTTGGAGCAGATGATTACATGATAAAGCCTTTTGATTCAAAGGAATTAGTGGCAAGGGTTAAGGCTGTTTTAAGAAGATATACTGCGGCTCCACAGCCTGCTGTTTCTCCTTCTGAAAAGCGTGTTGAATACAAGGATTTGATTATTAATCTTTCAAACTATGAGGTTATTTATAAAGGAAAACCTGTGGAAATGACTCCTAGGGAAATCGAACTTTTGTATTTCCTTGCTTCTTCACCAAATCAGGTATTTACAAGAGAACAGCTTCTTGACCATATCTGGGGCTATGAATACGCCGGTGACACAAGAACCGTAGATGTTCACATTAAGCGTATCCGTGAAAAAATTGCCGACACAGATGAGTGGTCAATTGGAACTGTATGGAGCGTTGGTTACAGATTTGAGGTACATAAATAATCGGAGCGTACAATGAGGAATTCAATTTTAACTAAGTTTTTTGTTGGGTATTTTTCTTTTGCGGTACTTGGTTTTTTATTAATTACCTATTGGTCAACAAACCTTATTTACAATCATTTGCTTACTAACGATGCGTCGGAGTTACAGTCCTACGCTTCCATTGTGGTGGATAATGTCCAAAACGCCATTGGGGATTCTATGTATGATATCGACAATCCGGACAATTTCTTTAGTGATTTTAATAAGGTTTTAGACTGTAATCTTTTGCTGTTAGATAAGGACAATAAACTTGTTTACACCACTGATGACACAAAAGCTCTTACTAACGATGATGCCAATATTGTAATTAAAAATTTTGACCCAAATGAATATACCGGAAAAAGCTATAAAATAAACAAATTTTACAACATGTATAAAACAGATACTTTAAGTGTTGTTCAGGCCATAAGAAAAAATAATACCGTATTCGGATATGTAGTGGTTCATATGCCTACATCCATTATTAAACAAAGCAGTTATGACGTAACTCATGTTTTTTACCTGACTTATGCCATTATTCTGGCTTTGTCCCTGATTATCTTTTTTAACTTTATGTGGTTTATTTATTTACCGCTTAAGCAAATAAGATTGGCGGCAATGGAATATGCCCAGGGTAATTTCAGCTATGACGGCCTTATGGTTAGCAATGATGACGAAATTGGCGACGTGGCAAGTTCACTTAAGTATATGTCAAAGCAATTAAATAATTCAAGGGAATATCAGAAAACCTTTATTTCCAATATTTCTCATGACTTCCGCTCACCTCTTACTTCCATAAAAGGGTATATTGAGGCTATGATGGATGGAACCATTCCTCCTGAAGACCATAAGAAATATTTGTCAATTGTTCTTTCTGAAGCAAACCGCCTGGAGAAATTAACTACCGGGCTTCGTGAACTTAACAGCTGGAATACTACCGGCCCTGAACTTTTCTTAGAAGAGTTTAATATGGAAAGTGTGATTGCTTCTACTGTAGAAACTTTCCAGGGCAGTTGCGAAAAGAAAAATATTGAACTGATTATCCAGTTTCCTCCAAAGCACTACAACGTGTATGCAGATAAAGGAAAAATAGAACAGGTTTTATATAATCTTTTAGATAATGCCATTAAATTTAGTAACCCTTCCTCTAAAATTGTTATTCGTCTGTATAATAAAGGGGATAAGCAATACTGCTCCGTAAAGGATTTTGGTATGGGTATTCCCAGCGGCAGCATTGATAAAATATGGCAGCGTTTTTACAAAACCGACTTATCCCGTGGCCGTGACAAAACCGGTTCCGGTATTGGTCTTTCCATTGTAAAGGAAATTATCCGTGCCCATAATGAAAACATAGACGTTATCAGTACCGAGGGAGTTGGTACGGAATTTGTTTTTTCCATAAAACATGCCAAATCTAAAACCCTATAGAATTTTATTTTGCCGGGGAACTGTCAGTTTTATGCAGACTGACGTATTTCCCGGCTTATTTGTGCAATAAATTCAGAATTTGTAGGTCTGCCTTTCTTATAGCGTACACTATATTTGTCTTTGCTTCCATTATTATATGCATCCTCTACTGACCATGCCACCTCTATGGCATGACGTATGGCCTTCTCAACCCTTTGTGGCGTTGAATTATGTTTTTTGGCAACATCAGGATATAAAACCTTTGTAACACCTTCTAATGCATCTTCATTACTTATTACCTCCTTAACAGCGGTAATCATATATCTGTATCCCTTAAGTCTTGCAGGGACGCCTATTTCATTTAATTTATTTGATATAATTGTATCCATTCGTGGAATCGTACCTGATTTGGCACATATTGATAAGTCGTCCGTATTATAATCCGGCATGCTTTTATTTTCTTTTAAGATTTCATTCATCCTCAAATAAACCTTTTTAATCTTTTCAGCCATAATATTGCAATCAAAAGGTTTCATTATTACATAATTAACACCCCTGTTTAAAGCCTCACTAATTAATATATCCTTATTTATGGATGTAATAATAATATACATTGTTTTAGAATTTTTAGCTGACTGCTGCATTTTTTCCAATAATGTGTACCCATCGTACACCGGCAACAATAATTCAAACAGAACTATGTCCGGATTATGGTCAGTGTACAACTCATACGCTTCCTTTCCATTGTCGGTTTCACCTACAATTTCAATACTTTGATCATCCTTCAAAGCTTTAACTAACTGCCTTCTTACTTCATTTTGTGCATCTGCAATAAGCACTTTAAATTTTTTCATTTTTCAAACCTTTCTCTTTCATAGACATTATTTTTCAGTCATATTCACTTACATTCCGTGAATACTCTATTATCATAACCCCCGCACTAAAACAAGAGAAGTTCCTTTATGGCACCTGATTCTTGTAAGTTGAACCACTAGTCGGTGCCATATATTACCCACCTTGACGTTTTTCGATTTTTTGCCTTATTTTATTTAGTGTTTTTAACACTATTATTTTTCTTCATCATTTTATTACATAGTGAAAAATTTATATTAAAATGCTAAATTTGTTAAATATTATGATGTTGCAATAAGTCATAAATTGTATTATTATATTGCTATAATCTTATTCAAAGGAGGCTTACAAAATGGCTTACAAAATTAACGACGGTTGTGTCGGTTGTGGTGCATGTGCAGGCGCTTGCCCAGTTGGCGCTATATCAGAAGCTGACGGAGTATTCGTTATAGATGCTGATTCATGTATCGAATGTGGAGCATGCACAGGTGCTTGCCCAACAGGATCAATCGAATTAGACGCTTAATTTAAAAACAAGCAGTTGCAAAACGATTATCGTATTGCAACTGCTTATTTTTTTCCCTGCCCCCGCATCACAGATGCGTTTACAAGTTTTTTTACTATCCTTACTGGGTTGTAACAGGATTTGTCTTTTCTCCAATATGTACCCTGTTTTTCTTTTCCTTTGACCCGAAAAAAAATCCCGGCTTTTTTTCTTTTTCTGAACCTGTTTTTTTCTGACTTTCCATTACTGTTTTTAATTGCTTTTTCTTACTCTTATCACTTTTCTTAAGCAAAAGCTTTTCTGCCTTTAATTTCTTCTTTCTTTCCCGTCTGCTCATTTGCTGTCTTGAGCGCATAACTTCGTCTAATTTTTTATAACGCTCTTCTTCTTTTTCGTCCTGAATCCGCATAAGATAATTCATTTCCTTTAAAACAGTTTCGCTTACGTGACCGCTTACTTCCTTTCCCAGTTGTGCCGTCTGCTGTTTCATTGCCTTAGCTACTACCTTGTCCATTATTTCCTGAAACTGCTCCATTTTACTTCCTGAAGGCTCTGAAACCTCCAGCCTTCTGTTTTGCTGCATTGCCGGTGTCATTACCATTCCCTTGTTTCCATCCTGCCTGTCCGGGTCGGTAAGCATCATTTTAATGGTTCTTAAGCTATAACCCTGATTCTTTAAATCTCTAACGTTTTTTAATAAATTAATATGATTTTCCGTATAATAGCGATGCCCCATTTCGTTTCTTGGAATTGACACATTAAGTTCTTCCTCCCAATATCTTAAAACATGAGATTCTACTCCCAGCATTTTAGATGCATCTGATATAATATATCTCTTTTCCCCCATCTCATCCTCCTAAAAAATAAAATTAAACATTTTCCATGCTGTCTGCCCTAAAGATTCATTCCAGCAATTTTGCGGGCAAATTGCATACTTTTTATTAAACACAAATAAATTATAAATCCATTATATTCCCCCTTCAATATGTTCATTACCGCAAATATTGTAACCTTTTGCGGTAGTGTCGAGGAGGGCAGAAAAAAGGAGCTTAAAGCCAATGCCACTGACCTTAGAGATATTTTTCATAAAACATATCTATTCTTCACTGTTCCTTACAAAATCATACGTTACTTTCACTTTCTTAACGTTTTTTAATTTTGATTTCTTTGATTCAATAATATATGTGTTTGCTCCATATATGACCACGGCAGTTTTATATTGTCCCTCTTCCAACAAATCTCTTTTTTCAACATTTAAAGTGACCTTTTTGTCTTTTTTAGTTATAGAAAGAAGTTTATAACTAAAAAAATTTAAGTCAATATTTTCTGTTGCGAAAATCAATGCCTTCTTCTTAAAATATGATTTTTTGTATTTATTGAGTTTTTTTATATATTTTTTAGGATTATTATAATTTTTCTTTATGTATTTTTTTAATTTTACCAAATCTTTATATGATCTTATAATTTTCTTATAACTATTCTTATTGTTCGTATCAGAGTATTTACCGGATACACTAATTTTCTTACAAATATAACCATCTACATTTGCCGCTTTAACATTTACAGAACAGATTGATAAAACTGTCAATATAACCACAAAATATTTTAATCCCTTTTTCATATATTTAACCTCGTAATCTCCTCTTTCAACTTATAATTTCCTGAATTTTTCATAGTTAAAATAATATTTCATCCACGACAAATTAACATAATCCCTACCAAATTCCTGCATCTGAAACTTCATTAAACTTTGTTACTTAATACTGAATATGCGTAAGGTTTTTTCATTGTATCTTAAAAGTCAATTCGTGTCAATTTTTCACTAGCCTTTTGTTTTTCCGGTGAATTTTTTTAATAAATGTTTAAACATAACCAAAAAAGTTGTACTATAACAATTATAATTTGCTACAGTACAACTCCCAATGATTTCTATAAATAGTCCCCTAAATACATTAAATTTGCTCTTCTGCCTGTTCAGCGTCCTCAAATTTTGTAAACTGTGGTAACCAGACTAACTGAACCTCACCTACAGGGCCGTTTCTTTGTTTAGCAACATTTAAAATAATCCTATTTCTGTCTTCTTCCTTCTTTTCCTTATCATAATATCTTGACATAAGCATTACAACGTCGGCATCCTGCTCAATAGAACCGGATTCACGTAGGTCAGCCATAATAGGTTTTCTGTCTTCACGGGTTTCAGATGCACGGTTAAGCTGCGACAGTGCAATAACCGGCACATTTAACTCTCTTGCAATACCTTTAAGAGTTCTTGAAATTTCCGCAATTTCCTGCTCACGGCTTCCGTGAGGTGTATTAGTAGTCATTAACTGCAGGTAGTCCACTATAACCAACTGTATGTCTTTTTCCAGCTTGAACTTTCTGCACTTTGAACGCATCTCACCAATACTGATACCCGGTGTATCATCTATAATAATATTAGAATTTCCAATAATATTAGCAGACTCAACTATGTTAGCCCACTCATTATCACTTAAATCACCAATACGTATTTTCTGAGAGCTAACCATTGAATTCTGGGAAAGAATACGGTTAATAAGCTGCTCGCTGGACATTTCCAAACTAAAAATGGCTACAGGAATATTGTGCTTAACAGCAACTGTTTCCGTTACATTTAACACAAACGCCGTTTTACCTACTGACGGACGGGCTGCAATTAGAATTAAGTCTGACGGCTGCAAACCGGATAGCTGTGTATCAAGTTTCCTGAAACCGGTTTCAATACCTGTAATGGTGCCCTTGGTCTGGGCTGCCTGTTCTATCTTGTCAAAAACATTTAGCACTATCTGTCTTACCGGCACATAATCCCCGGTATTACCTGTCTGTAACAGTGAAAAAATATCCCTTTCCGTCTCTTCTAATATGGCATCAAGAGGTTTATTTCCTGCATAACACGTATTTGCTATTTTTTCATTTGCCCTGATTAAATTTCTCATAACGGCTTTCTCATAGACAATCTCAGCATATTGTCTGATATTAGCTGATGTAGGAACCATATCAAGAATATTTCTGATAAAGTCAATACTTATTACCTCTGAAGGAACCTCCATTTCCTCTAACTTATTTTTGATAGTTACAAGGTCACATTCTTTTCCTTCATTAAAAATTTCAACCATTGCCTTAAACAATGAACCGTATTGTTTATTGTAGAAATCTGCATCAGAGAGTTTTTCCATTGCAATGGGGATAGCCTCCGAATCCATAATCATAGAGCCGATTACAGCCTGCTCCGCCTCATTGCTGTGGGGCATTATCCTTTTAACAACTGCCTCTTCCATTAATTTTACCTCTGCATGTAATCTAAATTATTTTGCCACTACTTTAACTGCCAAAGTACCTGTAACATCCTTGTGAAGCTTAATGTTTACATTGTATGTTCCAAGAGACTTAATGGCATCAGGAATAACAATTTTTTTCTTATCAATGTCCATGTTAAGCTGTTTCTTTGCTTCAAGGGCGATTTCCTTGCTGGAAATTGAACCAAATACCTTTCCTTCAACTCCTGCCTGGATTCTTACGATAATGGACTTATTTTTAAGGTCTTCAGCTAAAGCTTTAGCTGCCTCTAATTTTTCCTTTGCTACCTTTTCTTCATTCTGTTTATGAAGCTTTAAATCGTTAAGATTCTTCCCTGTAGCTTCAAGTCCTAAATTTTTCTTTAAAATAAAATTTCTGGCATAACCGTCGTTTACTTCTACTATCTGACCCTTTTTACCAAGAGTTTTAACATCTTCTAATAAAATAACTTTCATTATATGTCACCCTCCTCTAATTTTCTTTCTATAATATCTTTTAAATGTTCAATGACTTCCTCTACGCTACTATCCCTAACCTGGGCTCCTGCTAAGTTCATATGTCCGCCACCGCCAAATTCTTCCATAATAACCTGTACGTTTACTTTATCTACGGAACGGGCGCTAATATATATCTGGTCTCCATAAGGAGTAAACACAAAGGATGCTTTTATATCCTTTATATTTAAAAGTTCATTTGCTGCCTGAGCCCCAACGACAGTAGGCGAAGATACATCCTGTGCGTTACATACGGATATGGCATATTCATCCATAAATACTTCCGTATTTTCAATGGCTTTGGCTTTTGCCTTATAATCATTTAAATCATCTCTGAACATTCTGCGAACCTTTGTAATGTCGGCTCCATTTTTCTTTAAATAAGCTGCTGCCTCAAAAGTTCTTACACCGGTTCTGTTTATGAAATTGTTAGTATCAATCATAATACCGCCGTAAATTGCTTCTGCCTCTAGCTTGGTAAGCTTAACTGTTTCGTTAATATATTGCATAATCTCTACAACCATTTCACATGTAGAAGATGATGATAATTCAATATAAGATAACTGTGCATTGTCAATAACGTCCGTACTTTGTCTGTGATGGTCAAATACCAAAAGACACTGGGAACGTCTTACCAATTCAGGATATTCCGTATAATTTGCCCTGCTTACATCCACCACAATTAAGGCATCATTTTTAGTCATTTTAAGGGCTGCTTCCTGACCTGTAATAAACATATCCTCGTCGTATATTTCCATTTCCTTAAAAGCTTCTACTAACGGAACAACACTGCTGCTTACCTCACCTAATACAATGTGGGCATCTTTTCCTATGGTTTTTGCAATTCTGTAAAATCCAATAGATGCTCCAAAGGAATCATTGTCCCCAATGTGGTGTCCCATAATGTATATGGTTTCCTTTGTTTCAATTAAATCACGAAAGGCTGTTGCCTTAACTCTTGATTTAACCTTTGTATTTTTTTCAACGGACTTTGTTTTTCCACCGTAATAATAAACCTTGTTGCCATCCTTCAATACCGCCTGGTCGCCGCCACGACCTAATGCCATGTCAATGGCAGTTCCTGCCAGGTCATAATTTTCAACCAATGTACTGCTTCCCATACCTATACCAATACTTATGGTAATTGGAAGCCCGTTTCCAATATTAACCGTCTTAACCTCGTCTAATACTGAAAATTTATTTGTCTGCATTTTACTTATATACTTTGTCTTGAAAATAACGAAATACTTATCGTTTTCCAGTTTTCGCACAATTCCGTCATACTGGGCAAAATATTTATTAATTTTTCTGTCAATAAGAGCAACCAAAAGTGTTCTTCTTGTTGCCTCAATACTTTGAAGCACCTCGTCGTAATTATCAATATATATATGTCCTGTAACTAAACGTTCTTCCCTGTTTTCCTTAGTCAGCTGTCTTACGTGGGTTTCATCAAACATATACATGGAAATAAGGGTTCCGCTACTTTCAGACAAAGCCGCAAGAGGACTTTCCTCACTGTTTCTCATATCAAACAGCTTAAGAACTACTCTGTATTCTCCCTGTTCCATTTCCACGTCAAATTCATTTCTTCCACTTTCGTCAAACTCTAAATATTCCGGTTTAAAGCTTTCAAAAAGTGCCATTGCAGATTTGCTTCTTACATCTTTTCCCTTAAAAATATTTTCCATCTCAATATTAGTCCATAAAATCTTTCCATCCATGTCTAAAAGACTATAGGGAATTTCCATTTCACGAAGCATATGCCTTTGAACCTGACTGTAATCAGCCCCAAATTCCACCAGCATTTTCGTTATATTAGGTTTAAATCCTAAATATGCAATAACCGTTAAAACTAAATATACACCCTCGGCTAATGCCATAAAAATTCCGGCTTTAATATCCACTGCAAACATTACCACAGTAATAATTAACCAAAATGCATTGTAATAAGCCGGCCACTTAAGGTATTGCTTCATCTGACCCTTCAGTCGTAATCCTTTTCTTTTCTCTTTCATGGTTTTCTTATCCATATATCGCTCCATCACGCCTGTTTAACGCAGTTTACAATATTTTTTAAGATATTTGTAATATATTTTACGTCTCTTAATGCCTCTTAGTATACCATTTTTCCGTAAATAATAAAAGCATATAGTTTTGCAGGTGCAACTTATCCCTTTTCTAATTTACTTTTTTATGTTTTTGTCTTAAAATAATGCTGTGAATTAAGATTATGAACGGAGATTATTTATGTTTAGAGTTTGGGCAAGAACCTTTAAAAGTAACAAAATGCTTAAAAGCACCACAATAGAACTGGATATTCCTAACGAAACAAGAACTCACAAAGTGTTTATGGCACTGGAGCAGGTTTGTGAGGAATTTGATTTAAGCAATCCTATCTGGCTGGATACAAATATTAATGAATTTAAACGTATCGCCCGCACAAGGTTTTATTCTGACAGTTTTGTTGAAACTATAGATTTTGATTATTTGGATTTTTACGTTATAGAAGAGGATGATGTTTAGTACTTACATCACCGTAAATACTAAACATATCCTAAAACTAATTTTCACATCAAATATTTAGTTTTCCACTTTTGTCTTGTCTTTTCCGTTATTTTTTTCTTCCATTTTTCTTAGAATTATTTCCCCTTTTTTCTGCATATACACTGCTATTGCTTCTTTAAGTAATTTCTTTGAAATCATATCCTTCATCTCTTTACACCTCACTTATTTTTCTTAAGAGAACTTTTTTGGCATATATAGTACACTATATATAAATCTCTCTATATATACCAACGTGTGAAAAAGCATTTCGGAACAAAACTTTTTTATTTTCGTTGTTTTGCACAAATTTAGTTTTCTTTTTTGTACATTTATTCCCTACTTAGACATTGTTTTGCAAAAGGAATATGTAAACGTTCTTCTTTGGGTAAACTGTCCCATAACACTATTTTTCATTGCTGTTTCATGCATATATTTTAAAGCATCCTTTGCATTATTAAATTTTGCCTTTCCCTCATAATGCTTTATACACTCATCAGTTATGGCTCTTGCGTTTTTAGGATTTTGCCAGAACAAATCGCAGAAATAGGCAATTAACCGGCTGTTGGTAAGTCCATATTCACTGCGGGCAACATTTATTCTTACTGCTACATCTGACTGAACCTGTGATTTTTGTACTTCTATGCCAAAACTGCTGCCTAAAAGTGCCTTCACTGCCACTAATTCTTCCTCACTAAAGCTTCTGGCACCATTTTCCCAGCTATCTCCTGACAAAATATCCGAGTATAACTTATCAGCCTTTTTCTTTTGTTTCTTTTTAGAGCCGGTAAAGGAGTTGTTAATTATATCTCTCGCCTCCTCTACATTAGTGGCACATATTCTTTTAAGCAGATCATGGGCTCTTTCCCCATACCACTGCCATGCTCCTACTGTAATGGTCTTTTCTCCCTTAAACTGAGCCAAACCATTTCTGGCTGCCATATAGTTTCCCGACTCATTTTGTGCCAAAAGTGAAATAATGCTGTTGGTAAGTTCATCACTTCCGCTAAAAGAACCTACATTTATTACACTTTGAAGCTGAGCCTGATACTCTAACTCCTGTTCTTCTTTATAATCTTCATATTCTGACTTTGTCATTGCCAACTCTGCCACAATATCAATAGCTACGGAAGAAACCGGCACCCATCCTGTTATGGATTCCGTCCTTTGAACCCTGAGATATTTTTTATTATTGCTAAATCCGATAACCGGATATGAACGTCCTGAATATCCCATACCTACAGCCACATCTTTTCCTTTAGCTTCACTTTTTAACGCCACATCTTTTGTAAATTTCGCCTCTATTAAATTGTCATCTAATAAAACCGTCTCCACATCGCTGTCCACCACAACATCTTTAACAGACACATATCCGGTAATTTTTCCTGACTTTATTTTATATTTCTTACCGTCCTGCTCAACAACCTTCATTATTCCTTTATCCGGCAGATAACCGATAACTTTTGACTTTTTATCTTTTGTTTTGTAGATTTTGGCACACTCATCGTCGTTGTCACTTAAATCAACTACACCCATATCAAATATTTTCTTTTTATATTTATCAATTTCAGATAATTTGGTTTTCTTTTTATTCTTTTTCTTAACCGTCTTCTTTTGAAGCTTTGTAACATTTAAATCTTTATTTAATACGCTGATATTATTTCCTATGGTTTCAATATTATTTTGTATATTTATTGCTCCTAAATCAGCTGCCGGTGTATCAGCAGATACACACAATGTTAAAACCATACCTAAAATTAACGCTTTTGCTCGCATTTTCCGTCCATCCTTTCAAATAAATTTCAAGGCTTTTGTTAGTCTTTCTATTCAACATTATCATTATATCACCGGTGACAAATACCACCAGCAATTTACCCTATATTTCATAGAACTTTAACAATTTTATATCTCCCCTATTTGTTTATATCCATTATCATCCAAATTTAGCATAATTACCCCACAGTTTTTCTGTAGCCCCCCTGACCAATATTCATCAATGCCGTGATTTAACACGTAGCACATAATGCCTTTATTCATTGCCCCATGTCCTGCAATCAGCACTCTGTTTAGCTTGTTTCTTTGTGGCTCAATAACCTGTTTCATAAACTCCTTTGTTCTATGACACACTTCCTCAAAGGATTCCCCGTTTTCAGGTGGAATGTAATGCCCCGGATCATCAAAAAACTTACAAAAAGAGTTGCTTTTGTCCTTTTTTAGCTGGTCTGCCTGCATTCCTTCATTTATTCCGAAATTAATTTCCCTTAATCTATCATCCTTTATAATAGGTATATTACGCTCTCCCCTAATAATGCATGCTGTTTCGTATGCACGGTTAAGAGGTGAACTGTAAATTACATCAAAATCCACATTTTCAAGCTGTTTTCCCCTTTCTCTTGCCTCATTTCGTCCTACTTCACTTAAATCAATATTCCTGTTTCCCTGAAGACGTTTTGATTTATTCCAAAGGGTTTCACCATGTCTTACAATATATATTTCCATTTATTTCTCCTTTAAATGCTTTTGCCTTATGAATTATAGCACTATGATCTTTTTACTTCAAACCGTGTTTATTGACAATATCCTATTTTTTACTTATAATCATTTAAAACCATTGTTATGGAGTGGATTTTTTTAAGACTTAGGTTTTATTTTCGCCACACAGCTTAATACAAGTTGTGTGGCTTTTATATTGTCAAAAAAGGAGAATTATAATGAATCAGACTTTTATGAAGGAAAAGCCGATTTTTCCACTGGTTTTATCCATGGCTTTGCCTATGACTATATCTATGCTGGTAAATGCCTTATATAATATAGTAGACAGTTATTTTGTTGCCAGTATCAGCGAAAGCGCAATGACTGCTTTGTCACTGGTTTATCCTATACAAAACATAGTAACCGCAGTAACTGTTGGCTTTGGTATTGGAATTAATGCCCTGGTGGCTTTTTTTCTTGGGGCTGATAATAAGCATATGGCTAACCGTGCCACATCTCTTGGAATGCTGTGCAATTTTATTCACGGAATACTTTTAACTATTATCTGTATTTCCATAATGCCCGGCTATCTTGGGCTTTTTACGGAAGATGCAGGAGTAATTTCTCAGGGACTTACTTATTCCCACATTGTTTTTGCTTTTTCCATACCTATATCCGTGTCTATTAGCTTTGAAAAAATTTTTCAGGCTGTTGGGCGTATGAAGGTTTCAATGGTATGCATGATGATTGGGTGTGTTGCTAATATTATTTTGGATCCGTTTTTTATATTTGGAATTGGATTTTTCCCAAAACTCGGGATTGAAGGTGCGGCTATTGCCACTGTAATAGGTCAGATTGCCACCCTTTTAGGATATGTTTTGGTTTATTTTTTAAGACCTATGCCTGTTAAAATCAGAATTTCTGATATGGGATTTGATTTAACATTATTAAAAAGATTATATGTTGTGGGATTTCCGGCAACTCTTAACTTGGCTCTGCCTTCACTTCAGGTATCTGTTCTTAACAGGATTCTTTCAGTCTACTCAGGCAGTTATGTTTTAGTTTTAGGTGCCTACTACAAGCTTCAGACGTTTTTGTACCTTACGGCAAATGGTGTGGTGCAGGGAATGCGCCCTCTCATATCCTATAATTATGGTGCCGGTGAAAAGGTACGTGTCCAAAAGATTTTTAAAACAGCTCTTAGCATAATCATTGCCGTTATGGCTCTTGGAACCGTCCTTTGCCTGTGGATTCCTCAGTATCTTATTGGACTATTCTCCGACAATGAAGCTACCATTGAAATCGGTTGTACCGCTCTTCGCTTTATTAGTGCAGGATTTATTGTTTCTTCCCTGTCTATCACGGTATCCGGTTCCTTAGAAGCTTTGGGAAAGGGATTTTCTTCCCTTGTTATTTCAATGTTGAGATACATTGTAGTTATGTTAGGACTTGCTTTCATATTAAATCACTTCTATGGTACTTACGGAGTTTGGGCAAGTTTCGGTGTCACAGAACTTATTACCGCCTTGTTCGCCTATGTTATCCACAAAAAAAGCGGATGCGGGGCAGTTAAGTGAGGTGGTTAACGTATATTCACATCGCTTTCTAGTGATAGAATATTGTCCTTAGGTGACAATATTCTATTATCATGAGTTGCCACAACCACCATTGAATTGTTTTCTGTATTTATCTGCCTTAATTCTCTCATGATTATCCGGGCATTATCAGCATCTAATGAAGCCGTTGGTTCATCTGCAATAATAACATCCGGATTATTTATGAGTGCCCTTGCCATTTCAACTCTTTGCTTTTCTCCACCAGACAATTTTTCCACAATAACATTTTTTAAGTTGCCAATTCCCAGTCTTTCCAGTAGTCCGAAAGCCTTGGTATAGGCGTTGCCATTCACCTTTCCACCAATATATATGGGCAATAACACATTGTCTAATACAGATAGCTTAGATATTAACATAGCTTCCTGATGTACATATCCTATTCTGGAATTTCTATATTTTAATATTTCTTTTTTATTTTTATATTTAATGGGACTTCCGTCAAAATAATAAACTCCCCTGTCCATTTTTTCCACAAGTCCGATTATATTCAATAACGTTGTCTTTCCTGTTCCGGAATCACCTACAATAAAGTTAATCTTCTCACTATCCAATTTCAGAGAATAATCACTAAAAATTTGTTTACTCCTAAAATAATCCACCTGATATTTTTTATACATATTGTGTATTTCAATCTTCATTTTCTTTTCCTTAATAAAATCTACTTTATTTTATGCAACATTAACATGGTATAAATTCCCTGTAGTCCCATAATTATTGCAAACAATGAGCCAATTATTATATAGCTGCTTTCACTGTATAGTATTTTTTGAACTTCTCCATTATTTCTACTGTTGCACAAAATCTCTATTATAAAAACTATTCCAAAGGCAACTATGCACTGTAAAAGCATATCTAACATACATAATGCAAATATTTTTTTCTTAGACATTCCCAATGCATAAAACACTTTATATATTTCCAGATTTAAGTTATAAATCATTGCCGATATTAGAACAAAGCTATTAATGATTAATACCCCAAACATTAATATGTATATGCCTGATGTACTAAGTTTTTCTCTCATTTCATTGCTTGAGTTCCTTTTCACCTCTTCAAAGGATGTTATATCATAATTTGAAAAGGCTTTCCTTATATCCTGTTCATTTCCCTTTGCAATTAAAGATATAATTGAAACCTTTCCCGTAATACTTTTAGCCATCTCTTTACTATTTGTAATAAGGCAATTATTATCCATTTTCTCTAACATCAGCTGATAGTCCATTTGTTTTCCACCTGAATTAAGTTTTGCAAATACAAAATCCTTTTTTAATATTCCACTCACCTTGCCTTTAACCTGTGTGCCTGTACTTAATGTTATTTTTATTATATCTCCTATTTTATATTTGCGATTCCAATCATAGCCTAAAATAAACTGCTGTTTCTTTTTCCCTTCAAACCACATTCCATATTTCAGCTTATACCGGATTTTTTCCATGGTATCATTAACATATATCACAGTTACATACTCCCCATTTAGCTGTGCATTTCCCTGTAATTCATAACCTACCTCAATTCCGTACCTACCCTGAATATCCCTGCATTTCTTTGTCAATGTATTTACATCCTGTGATTCATTAACACAGTTTGATATATAGTACATATCACTATCATAGCGTATGCTTTCATTTATATTTTTTTGTTCCCAAAGATCAAATACTTCTCCCTTGATAAATAGCACAAATATTATTATCTGTATTATAAACAGAATTTTATATTTTCCGTTTACCTGTAATGTTTTTAAAAAAAGTGTCACTTTTTTTCTCCTTAATTTCTACTGCCCCAAACACACTTATTACCAAACCAAATGCCAGTGAATAAATCCCCCAAAAAACAGGCAACTCATAAATCACAAATTTAATAACCTGACTAATTGATATGAACCACCCTCTGGAAATCAGCAATATTCCAACAGCCGTTCCTAAATAAGCTAACAGAAAAAACATCAATTCAAAAATGTAATAGCATAATATAATTTTTTTCTTTCCTGCACCATATTTGTAAAATATTTTAAATAAATTACAATTTCTTCCTGTATATTCCCCAAAAAATATCAGATAGCCTACTGCAAAAAGAATCAGTACAATTTGAATATTTATATTTATCACATTTTCTATTGTATATTCTCCCCAATAATAACAGGAAATAAAATATATACAAAAAATGCATATTAGTTGAAATGTCAGTAATGTTCTAAATAATATATTATTTTTTATTAATGTTTTAAAAAAAATTTTAACCATAATGTTGATATATAAATAATGAGGCTATAAATAGCCTCATTATTTATCAAAAAATTTTGCAATACCTTTCTCTATTTTTGTATTATTTAACAGATGAATAATCAATATCGATAATATTATTCCTATAAAATTCAAAATAACATCATCCACATCACATACTTTATTAGGAAATTTTGTGATTATATCTATAATATACTGTGTTATTTCTATAAAAACAATAGCCATAAAGCAATAAACAATGCATTTTCTGTAAGATTTTATAAAAAAAACATAATACAAAAAAAATACTAAAGGCATCAATAAGAGAATGTTTCCTCCCACCTGTACAGCAAAATTATGCACGCTTCCGACTCCCGTAATGGTCCTAAATGGTACGAAATTTGCGTAATTCATTTTCATCTTTTCCACCATATCATCACTCATTGCCCTATTAAACACGATTCTAACTGGTGTGTATACAACCTTAACTAAACATAAAATATATAATTCAAACAAAATCAAACCATATATGTTATACTTGTTTTTCTTTTTCAGTTTATATATTAATAATGTAATACACAGTATTAATATATATAATAGGGCAAAAATTTCTAAATGTAAATCAATTACTATCATTTAGACCTCCATGCCTATGGAGCATCCCATGTAAATGTAACTGTTCCCTCCACATGATATCTATACGGAGATGACAAATATACCCTGTAGGTAGCCTTTTCTTTTGTCGTAAATGTTACTGTTTTAAACTCGTGACTATTAACACTCTTGGACGAAATGTCAGCGCCCCCCCAACCATACCAACGTTTTTGTTCAACATAAATATCAATTGGACAATCATAACTTCTGACACAATTAGGTTGCATACCTACCTTTAATTTGCCTTTCTTTTTTATGTTCATTGACTTACTATAAACCCCCGCACTCATAGAGTATGTTGTTTTACGAATCTTTGTATCCGCAAACACAACCGTTGTTGACAAAACTGTTATAATCAGAATTGCCAACACTTGTTTTAAATGATGTTTCATATAGATAACCTCCATTCCTTTCAATTTTTTCTACATTTTTCCAATGTAAACATCCCTCCCATTTTACATTTATTTTTATATGAAGTCAAATATTTTTTACTTTTTCATCTTTTTTGCAAATATTAAAATTAACATTTTATTCTATATCAATTCGATTTTTAACTATATTTTTATTCCCACTTCATATTTTATAGTAGCCTTTATAAATATTATTACTGTCTGCACTCCCTTTGTTTTAATGGGATTTCTCTATTCTTGTTTTTATCATTGTTCGTGATATGTCTTTCGATTGGTGTAGTAATTGGTGTAGTAGAAAACTAGGTTTGTATCTCCCAAATTATGAGATTTTTATATTATTTAATTTGCTCAACTCCTGTTGTTTCTTTTCTTCGGTAACATGCGTATAGATATTCATTGTCGTTTTAATATCAGCATGCCCCATTATGGATTGGGTTGTTTTCACGTTTAAATCATTTTCACATAATCTTGTACAAAATGTATGTCGCATTATATGTGCAGAAAACTCTGGCATTTCTATTGCTTCTCTGTTTTCTTTTTCCGCCTTTTGTATTTCCTGCTCCTGCTCTCTTAATTCAATTATATTATTTGCATATATTGTCTGTCGCTCGCCTGTATCATCCGTAAAGCGATACATATACAGACCGTCTTTTCTTTGGCTTTCTCCTACTTTTAAAACTCTGCCCTTTGAATCTACTCGCTTTTTTCTTGCCATAGTTTTATATCCTTTCTGAAATTAGTTTGAAAGAATACTCACACTATGATAAGATTATTTCGTAGTGCAGAGTATTCTTATTTTGTACTAAGTCAATGGGTTAGTCATTCGCTTTGGTCGGGGAGTGACTAACTTTTTTATTTACCTAATAACAAGTTTATTCCCTGTCGTATGGCTTCGCCTTTGGTTATATTGTTTTTCTTGCAATACTCTTGTAATGCCTGTTCCGTTTTAATATCTAAACGGACGCTAAACCTTATATCCTTTTTTACGTCAGCACTTGCTTTCGGTCTGCCGACTTTTTGTGACACTATCTTTTCACTTCCTTTCTATTTTTGTCACACCTATATTGTAATATTTGTCACGCAAAAATTCAACTATGAATTTTAATCAATGTATGTATCTAAAACTTTGCTTGCTGTCGGAATATCGATTCTTACGGATTTTCCAAAACGCTTTATTGCTCCTGTTCCGTCAAGCAAATTCATAAGGGTATTTCTTCCAAGTTTGTAATAATCACAAGCCTGTGGAACTGTTGCATATTTTTCTATTGTATCTGAATAACTGCCTTTTCGCATAAATAGCACTTCCTTTCAATCATATTAAATATTATCGTAGCCTGTAAATTTTTATTTGTTTCAGTTCCTCATCTGATATGGCATGAAACTCTTCATCCCTATGCAGATATTTTTCAACAGAATCATATACGTCTAGCGTTCCATCTGCATGATAGTGGTGTACTTCATGAATCCTGCGTAGAAATGCCTGCCAAGATTCAGGACTGTTTTTTTGTACCTCTGAATACTGCATTTCCAAACTCCAATTAGATATTATGTAAACTCTGCTGTAGCAGGCAAATTTATTGCTGTACCTTGCAGGAAGTTCAATCGGATATATGTCACAGTAGTTGAGCATATCAGATATTTTTATACCCGACCTAAATTCGTCGAAGGCAATTACTTCCTGCGTTCCATAACCATCAAAAGGATGTAAATAGTCACTGACCCTGTACACATTGGAATTGCCGTGTTCGTCTAATACCCCTCGGGTTTTGCCAGTGCCTGTTGCACCATAGATATATATCACTTTTAAATCCAATCGTCTTTCATTCTTGTATTTTTCCGTTAACAGCATAGTTCGGACTTTATCCAGTTTGTCAATGTTCAAGATATAATCATTATTTATAGCCAAAATTTCAGCGTTTGAGTATCCGTTTTTTATCATCTCATAGAGTTCTTCCATGTCGGCTTTTTTACCTCTTTGTGTGGGAATCTCTCCCCATTCCTCAAAAGTACCTTCAACGCTTGTTTCTGCCTTGTTTGTTTCTGCCCATTTTCCTGTTTTCTTAATATATTCAACATTAGATTGAGCAGAGCCTTTGGCAATTTCAATATGTGCTTCATCAAAATTTTTCTTCACTTTCGACCAACGAACTCTAGAAGAAAAGACAACATAGATATGCGTATGATACGTACCCTGTCCCCCGATTTCATCAGCCATACAGAAATACTTTAAAGTGGTAAAATTCATAATCAGTGTTTCTTTTATCTTTTCGTGAGTATAACCATATTCAACAGGGTTATTGATTGTAAGTTGAAAGGCATTTCTCTGCACATTCTTTATGTTTTCCTGTTGCAATTTTTATCAACTCCTTTCCTTACATATAAACTAACACATTACTTCGTTTATTCAAATTTCAATGCTCACCCCTAAAAGTAGGAGAGTACAAAGCTTATTTTGTTCGATTTGTTCATTTGGTGCGAACAGGAATTTTGAACCTTAAAACCCTTCATTTATGGGGATTTTATTAATGATTTTATTTGTTTGTGCATGGCACGGTAGTATTTACCAGTTTTGCTAAGGAAGCTTTTCCTATTATCAGATATCGTACAAAGGACATTACATATATCACAAGAGAGAAATGTAAATGTGGCAGAACTCACGCACGTATTCACAGACTTATGGGACGTTCAGATGACATGCTTATTATCAAGGGTGTTAATGTTTATCCTTCACAGGTTGAAGAAGTTCTTATTAAACACGGTATGCCTGCTAACTATCAGCTTATTGTTGACCGTGTAAATAACAGCGACACAATGGAAGTTTTAGTTGAGATGACACCTGAAATGTTTTCTGATACAGTTAGCTCAATTGAATCCAAGGAGAAAGAAATTGTTGCTGCTCTTAAGAGCATGCTTGGCATTTATGCTAAAGTTAAATTGGTTGAACCAAAGTCAATTACACGTTCAGAAGGAAAAGCTGTCCGTGTTATAGATAAACGTAAAATTTAAGGAGGTTTTTATATGTATATTCATCAGATTTCAGTGTTCGTTGAAAACAAGCCGGGTAACATTGCAAACTTTACCAATTTTCTGGCTGAACACAAAATAGACATGCGAGCATTCCAGATTGCTGATTCAAGCGATTTTGGTATTATTCGTATTATTGTAGACGATTCTTTTAACACTCTTACTTTATTAAGAGACCATAATTGGGTATGTAATCTTGCACACGTCATTGGCGTAAAGCTTCCGGACGAGCCGGGTTCAATGTCTAAGGCAATGAATGTTATTGCTGCCAACGGATACAGCGTTGATTATGTTTATGCCTTCCTTGCAAGAGGCACAGACGATGCCCTTATGGTATTCCGTGTTAAGGACGAATACACAGACAAAGTCGCTTCATTATTGGTTAAGAACGGAATGAAAACTGTTGACCAGGAAGATTTGACTAAGATGTAGTTTAGACGTTGATATTATTATTGAGCTAAACGGCAAATGCCATTTAGCTCTTTTTTCGTAGCATTATAGCAATACAAAAAGCGCCCCTCTACCTAAAGGAACAGGGCGACTGCTACGGTTACCAGTTTTCCAAACCGCTCCATTGACAAAATTCTAAACTACAATTTTTCGACAGATGCGCCTGAAGAAAGCTAAACCCGACGATCACAAGACCGTCGGGTTTTTCGTTTTCTCACTATGTATTTACTTTATTTTTACATTTGTTCCGTCCAGGGATTTGTTTTATTTCGGAAGTTTTACTTCGCTCTGATCACTTTTTTAATCTGCGGTCCCTGACCATTGCTCTTATTTAATCCTGTATTCATATAAATGTTCAGCTTCTTACCAGTCTGTGCTCCCTTTGGCAGCCATACAGTGTAGCTTTTCTTATTGCCTTTTATCCATGTATCACCAATCCTCATACCGCCGATCTTCGGAACTTTCTTCTTCAATGTTACTTTTACTTTATATTTTGTCCATGTGTACGGTTTGTGGTAAATCGGTGGGTACCAGTAATCTCCACTCCAGTGTCCTGGAGATGTCCAGCCTCTTACTTTCACCTTTTTCTTCTGTACAATCTTAATAGACTTCACAGCCGGTTTTACTGCCGAACCAGTCTTCAATGTCACTACGTCAGACGGTGTACCGGTTGCTCCATTCGCATAAGCCTGCGTACGGAACTTATAAGTTGTCAACGGCTTCAGATTCTTTACTATAGTTGCTTTATAACAATTATAATCTTTCACCGTTTTTACAGTTGTCCACTTACCACCTTTGTAAATCTGAATTCTAGCATTTGTCCCCATCATCTTCGTGGATCCTACGGTTACTTTTGCATAATTATGATAAGTCACTACTGTAGGTTTTTTTAATTTCTCTACCGGTACATAAAGATTTGTTGTATAAGTCTTTCCATTCTTTGTTTTGAAGGTAAGCCAACTCTGTCTACCAGCTTTAATATTATAGATTGGAACTTCGCCATGAGCAACCTTGTTGCTGTTATAGTTCCATGTCTTTCCAGAAATATGATCGTATACTTCTACGATTTTATCATCGGAATTTGCAGGTACCGTCTCTGCAACGACTTTTATGTTTCCTAACTGTGATTTCTTTACTTCTTGATGAGAACATTTAATCTTCTCAGCCGAAATATAGTTATGTCCATTCAGATTAAAATCAAAAATTGCCGGGTAATAAGCACCCTTGCTAGTAGATATGCATACATAATATATTCCACGCGTTAGTACCTTTGCTCCAGGCTCCCACGCCTCTTTGCCATTGTATTGTGAGGATCCTTCGCTATAGATTTGATTATTATTAGAGTCATAGACACGAATGAACGTACGATTCTGTCCGAAATAAGTTGCTCTTTCTGTGTTAACAAGGTGGAAGCTTGGATCAATCACTGCTTTGTCTGCAACATTAAACTTGTACCAACGTTCATCTGTTCCCGTTCCTGTCAGACCTTCATAAAGACTGTACGGATGTCCGGATAACGGAATCTCATATGCTGTATCTTTTGTAAGACCAATCTCGTCTTCTTTGAATCCGATTTTTTGATCAATGAATTCTGCGGTGATAGTAATATCCGTATAAGCTGCTGCATTTCTTGTAAATTCCACTTCACAGGCCTTTTCTACCCACTGACACGGATATAAATAAAGTACATTTGCATCCTTTACTGCTGTAGCCATACGGCTGGCAACTTCATGACCGCCTATCCATAATTTCGTATGGTAATTCCGCATAGGAATATTGTGCGAAAATGTTACTTTCATCGGCCTCTGTGTATTATTTGTTACTTCAATATGCTGTTCAAGCCCATCTGTTCTCTCAAATTGTACTATTTGTGATCCTTCAGATTTAAATTCCACTGAGTGCGTAACAGATTCCGCTTTCACTCCAATATCAGTTGTGAACCAGCCACCTACAACCAGGGTGCATAGCAGCAATCCCTTCAGTAAATAGTTACCTATTCGTTTCGACTTTAATTTCCTCATAACTTGTCCCTCCTTCTTATCTTCTTTTAATAAGTTCCAGAATATCTTTTAAAAACGACACGATTTTTCTAGTTAAAGTATAACAAATGCATTCGTTTTTTACCCTGTACTCAAGGACAGGTTTTCGTTATTTTACTGAGAATTTCAATATGTAAACAAATATTTTCTGAACAAAGTGCGAATATTATTGAATTTTTTCCGGGCTACTCGGAATGATAAAGTTTTTATTTGTCACTGCGATTGCCAGCCGCGTCTTATTGGCATAACCGGTTTTTGACAAAATATTAGAGACATGGTATTTCACCGTCCTTACGGAAATGTTCATCCGCTCTGCGATCTCGCTGTACTCAAGCCCATCGCACACAAAGCGAAGCACTTCTATCTCTTTATTGGTAAATTCTGAACTATCCGCGAGACCAAGCTGTACGCTCGGTGTTTTATCTGGAAATACACTTTCCCCGTCCATCGTCCGATTGATCACATCAATCAATCGTTCAGGGCTAATATCCTTATACCAGAAGCTGTCTACTTTCGCCTCTCTTGCCCGCTGCAAATATCCGACTTCCACCATGGAAGTTACGATAATGATTTTTATATTTGGAAACTCTGCCTTTATTTCTGCTGCCGCTTCGATCCCATCTTTATTTCCGGCTGTGCATACGTCCATCAACACAAGGTCGATCCGCTGTCTTCTACATATAGCAAGGGCGACATCCGCCCCATTTACGCTTGCCGCAAACTCATAATTATTGCTCTCTGAGATGACCCTCTCCATATTTTCACGGGGCATTCTCTGATCCTCTACAATTAATACCTGTTTCATGCTCTCTCCTCTTGAAATGTAATCGTCAACGCAAAGTACGGAAATGACTGTATTCGCATTTCTCCACCATAGTCAAATACATGTCGGGAAATATTATACAATCCGCCTTTTGGAACGATCTCTTTATCCGGCGCTGCTCCATTATTTGTGATGCAAATGCTGTATTGATGATTTTCATTTTGCATCTTGATGGAGAGCTCTGTCGCACCGGCATGGCAGACGCCATTTGTCAGGCACTCGCGCATTGCAAGGATGCAGATACTAGCCAGTTCCTCTGACTCCGACAAATCTCCCACACACACCACTTCTACGCCAAGTGTCTTTGCATCCTGCAGAAATCTTTCAAAATCGCCTTCTTCCAGCGGATATTGGTTGTCGTTCCAGATTGCATTTACGGCGTGGCGAAATAAGCGCACCGCCTCTTTATCATCTGCATTCTCCTGTGTCAGACTCTGTCGGATCGCAGTCAGTCCGGCTCCCATCTGATCGTGAAGCTTTGTCTTTGCCGCAAGTACTTCTCGTTCACGTGTCAAGATTAACACATTATCCGACAGATAGCGGAGTTCTTTTGCTATTTCTTTTAACTGTTCGGTCTGCTTTGTCAGATTTATTTTTTCTTCATATTTTTTTGTAATATCCAGGAAAATAGCTTCTGTATAAGCCTTTCCTTTCCGGTCTGTCACTTCATTTTCCCGATAGCTCCATGCCTTCCCGTCAGGAAAAAGGTAGATTTCTTTGTTGTTAATCCGGCTCACGCCATAACGCTCACACAGGCACAGTGCCTCTTTTAATTCCTCTTGCTTTTGCAAATCTCTGTGAGCGATTGTTTGAAATAGGCGATACATCTGTTCATTGCAAAGTTTCACATATCCATCTTCTGTAAAATAACAGATTCCAATGGGCAATACATTCATCGCCTCTTTAATAGAATTCTGTCGGATTTTTTCTTTTCTTGTACGATGCAGCCAAAATCCTTCCCAGATAAGCAATCCATCGATCACACCGACGATGCACCACCAAATCCACAGTGAGACATCCGGCATTTGAAAATAAGCTGGTTTTCCTCGCTCTGCCTCGTAAGAATAGGCCAATGCATTTACAAGAAGAAACAAAAATACGAAGATTGCGATATTCATATGCCACTTTCGATTGTCGATCTTCATATCGTGGAAAACAAGAAGCAAGATCAAACTCGCCACGAGACTTAATAATATTGCCAGCATCAAAAATGTCTGCATTACGATTCACCTGCCTTTTCCACTGTAAATACAAATCGCCATATGCCATCTTCGCATGTGCAGGACTGTGCCATTTCTGAAAAACAGGCAAGATCGGTCTCGCTTTCGATCTCCATACAGAATAGAATATCTTCACTCTGACTGCGGAGCTTTATCCACACCGAAGCGCAGCTGTCTACACATTTTTCCACTACATTTTCAAAAAATTGATACATAACAACAGCATCTCTTACATAGATTTTCTCCCCTTCCGGGAATGAGCATGCGCAGTCAATATCTAACAATCGTAAACTGGAAAAGGATTCCTCTATACAGGCTTCCAGCTCGACGACGTCTGATACTTTTGATCTTTCTTCGATAAACTCTAGATTTCCGCGTCTTTTTATATATGTTCCAATGAGGCTGATTTTCACTAAAAGGATACGGCTTTTCTCCAGCTCTTCTTCCTCTTCGTAACGATTGAGCAATTCATTTAAAAGATTGATCTGTTTGGCAGTCTGTGTCTGCAGTTTGTCGAATAAGCGGTTTTTCTCACGCAGCATATTGATGGCTGCCTTCGTCTGATAATTTTCCTGCTCGATACAGTTACTTTCTTCGATCGTCTTTCTATTTTCTTCCATTCTCTCAAGAAGCTTAATAATGTCTTCCATATCTTCCTGCCAGAGAACATGACCGCCACGAATTGTTCGATTCTGGATCCGCGTCTTTTTATCGATCACCACATCCTTCTCCACCGCATCCTTCATCGTCTTTTTCGATAATGGCATTGCATTCGCAGACGCATAACAAACGTTGTAATTCTGATCCGTAATCTGAGCACCCAATGTACAGACTTCAAACAGTTGATCGTACCCAGTATTTGTCTGGATCAATCCGCAGCGCACACAGCTTTCCAGTATTCCAACGAAAAACAGACATAAGACAGCGGTAATGTCTCCGCCAATTTCCTGTACCCACGCCACACCGCTTATGAAGAGCACTGCATAGAGAACTGCAGCGCCGATCCCAAAAAGGGGAAGGTATTTCTTTTTCTGTGAATGCCTGCACTTGTAAATCATCAGAACAAAAGCAGTTAGAGCGCAGACTACTTCCCAAACCAACACCACATAATAGCCCCATCCGTATGTGTAATGACTATCTGACCACGCAGACCCTACCGGAAAAGAAAATACAAGCTGGTGCAAATCATTGGACAGCACAAGCAGAACTAAGACAGCTGTTGGAATATATACTCCTTTTAACCATTTAGGCAACCGATATTCTTCCGACTTTCCGAGAAAGAATGCTGCCTGCAATACTGCTACAGGAATGAACAACATCGGTATGTAATAGCTGTACCACAAGTAACGCGCGATCTGGTTATCCATTGTGAAAAAATATTTTGTCGTGCGCACAACAAACCAGAATATGATCAATTCTGCTATAAAAATCAATACATTCCGCACCGATTTCTGAATAACTCTTTTATAAATACTGATGCCCCATCCGATATATACTCCAACGTAGATCATTGTCCGCAGCATACCACATATAATGCGGAGCGAACTTATTTTTCCTAATCTGCGACAGAGCAATGCCGCGAGCATACATAGCAAAAAGAGCTGGATATTCAACTGTTCTCTGGATTCGTTTTTCTTTTTCATTAGCGTATTCAAATGTATTCCTTTACTGTATTATTCTATATTTTCTATCACTTCTATCTTACTATATTTGCACAGTTTCGACCATATGATAACGCATTTTATACCATCGCCATAACTACTGTTGACACGCTTCGACTTGTAACCGTTTCGATAATCATCGGATTCTGAACGTTGTGATTTTGAATACCCCAAATGGTCATCCATTTCAGCTTCCATCATTTCCTTGATTGTACCTCCAAGAAGATCTTTTAATGCATCCTGGATGTCTTCAGCTGTCTGGATGTCATATTCATCCAATAGCTGGTGGATGATGGCACGTTTGCCATCGGTCATTTGTACCTTGTGTACTTTTTTTCTTTCTCTTGCCATAATTAAGGCATCCTATAATAAATTTTATCATAGAAGGCCTATTAATTATATTTAAATATTAAATTTACAGAAAAACTTTCACAAAAAGCCCCTCTACTTTCTTGAGCAGAAATGCGCTTTTTTGCTTTTTTCACTATTAACTTTTATTTAATTTTAACTTTATAAGCTTTAGACCAACTAGAATTTAAAACCTTTCCATTATATAACTGAGAATTCTGTACTCGCACATATAATTTTTTCTTTTTCTTCAACTTAGAGTTTGAAAGCGTGAAACTGCACTTCTTAACTTTCTTGTCCAGAATTTTCTTTTTGAAATTTTTAGTTGTTGAAACCTGAACTCTGTAACCATATGATGAAGCTACTTTTAAAATTTTAATCTTTACCTTTTTTGCTTTTTTCTTCTTGTTAGCTTTCAAAACCTTTGATGGCTGAACCTGTATCTTAGCAAAATGGATTGTGGCATTTTTAAGTTCCTTATTATTGTCACTTATTCTAATTTTTAGCCAGCCCTGCTTTGAGCCTCCATAATATATGTCCTTAAAATTTTTACAGCCTTTAAAAACTTCAAATGATATATTCTGAACATTCTCCGGTATGGTAATACTTTTTAGTTCTGAATTTGCAAATGCATCATAGTCAATTTCTTTTACTGATGTTGGCAATACTATGTTTTCTGCCGGCACATTGGCAAACATATATGAACCTATCAAGGTTACTTTTGAACCTATGTTAATTGTCTTTAAGTTCTTACATCCTGCAAAAACCGGGCTCACCGTTCCTTCGCAGTTTACGGCATTAAAATTAACTGTACTTAATGACTCGCAGTTTTTAAACGCTTCAAAACTTATACGTGTTATCCCTTCCGGTATTGTAACTTTGCTAATTTTCGAGTTCAAAAAAGCATCATAATCTATCCCTTTTACTTCATAACCATCTAATGTTGACGGTATTATAACATCTGTTGCGCTGCCTAAGTATTTTTCAATAGTTGCATCTCCACTACTTAAAGAATACTCATACTCCCCACTTCTAATATTTTCCGCTTTCACTGTTCCTGAAATCATTCCCACTAACATCAATGTTACTATGAATGTAAGCACAATCCCTACATATTCTTTTGATTTTTTCATAAAAAACTCCTTTATACCTTCCTTTGATAATATAATTCTGCTATGTCTCTTAATGGCTATAACATTTTTTTGCTTATAACTCAATATTTTTAAGTCTAATTAAATAAGGTATTATATGTGTTGGTTTTATAGGAGTTTCCTGCTCTGACAACACTGTTGTTCCACCAAAGTCTGCTCCACCACCTAAAATTGTTGTTTCTCCAAAATCGGCTGCTACATCTGCATATGATTTTCTCGGTTGCATAATCACATTCTGCTGTGCATTTTGTACCGATTGTACATACGAATTTTTATTTTATACAGGTGATTGTGGTGCAACACTGTCTTACATCTTAGGTGTTTCCAATCCCGGCACTGAGAAATTAGCTCCAGGAACTGAAAATGGTGCCTGAGTATTGTTCTTGCTCTTTTTATTTACATTGTTACTTTTTTTAGCTCCACTGTTTTTTTCTTGTTTTTGCTGTCTATATTTCTCCTTGTTTTCCTTGCTATAGTGCATCAGTAAATGAAACATAGATATCTCTTTTTCATCTTTTCCCTTTTTTCCGACATTAGTTGCGCCTTGCGGTACATTCATTGCTGACACCGGAGGTTGTACTGGTGGTACAGATATTCTGTTATCGGGTATGTTCTGTCTTACAACAGGTTCTTTTTGTATCGAATTTACCTTCGGCTGTTGTACACTATTCGCATCAGTTCTATTAACTATCGGCTCAGCTTTTTGTGTCTGAGAAGAAATATTAGAATTTTGCTTTTGTACATTTATGTTTTGTTTTTTACTTGATTGTGTACTGACTGATTCTAACTGTATATCTGACAATAACTGTTTAAAATTATATACATTAAAAGATGAAGAACTGTTTAAAAAGTTCATCAGTTTAGCAACATAATCACAGTTTTCAGTCTGATCAAATTGATTTGAATATTGGGCGATACCTCTTTTTCTTTTTCAATTGGTGTAAAATTGGTGTACTAGGGTAAAAATAAGGCTCTCCCACTACTGGGAAAGCCTTTAAAAATCATTGTTTTACTCTACTGTGTATGGCATTAATGCGATATTTCTTGCTCTCTTAACAGCTGTTGTAAGAGCTCTCTGGTGTCTTGCACAGTTTCCTGTCATTCTTCTAGGAAGAATTTTACCTCTTTCAGACACGTATCTCTTTAATGTTGCTACATCTTTATAATCAATTGCTTTATTTTCATTTGCACAGAATGCACAAACTTTTTTTCTTCTACGACCGCCTCTTCTTCTCATTGGAGAATCTGGTCTCTCGCTCTTATTGTATGGCATTTTTTACCTCCTTAAATATTCTCTCTACTATATACTAGAGACTACTAAAAATTGAATGGTAAACCTGAATCATCCACATTATCAGGGATGTTCATAAATCCATCACCTGCAGGAGCTGTCGGTGCTGATGCTGCAGCAGGCTGCTGTGCCTGGAATCCTGCATTATCAGATGCTGCCTTACTCTCAGCAAATTCCTGATTTTCTACAACTACTTCTGTAGTGTATACTGTCTTACCATCCTTATCCTGATAGCTTCCTGTCTGAATACGACCCTCAGCTACTATTTTTGTTCCCTGATGGAAATACTTTTCTGCAAATTCACCACTTCTTCCAAATGCTACGCATCTGATAAAGTCTGCTGACTGCTCTCCATCTCTTTTAAATCTTCTGTCTACTGCTAATGTATATCTTGCAATAGCCAACTGTCCGTCACCAGATGTAGAATATCTGACTTCCGGATCACGGGTCAAACGACCCATTAATATAACCTTGTTCATATTATACCTCTCTTATGTCTCAAATTATGCTTCTACAGCGACACACATAAATCTGATAACATTTTCCATAATACGAAGCTGGCTTTCTATTCCGCTTGGAGCGTCTGTGTTATCAGTATCAAAAGTAATGAAGTAGTAATATGCTTCTGACATCTTCTGGATTTCGTAAGCTAATTTTTTCTTTCCAGCATCGTCAATGTTAGCAATAGTACCGCCGAATTTTTCAACAAGAGCTTTTACCTTCTCTAATTCAGCTGCTCTTCCTTCATCATCAAGTTTCGCACTAACAACAACTGTTAATTCATATTTGTTCATGCTTTTACCTCCTTCTGGTCTCTGGCTTTTTCCTTATGAAAAAGCAAGGATTATTAATATTTCACAAGTAGACATCATAACATAAAAAAGCCCTTATAGCAAGGGCTTTTTCCGGTTTATTTATTAAATTATTTATTAAATTTCCATTATTTACTGTAAATTTAACTTTCTTTTAAGCATAAAGTTTGTAATTGCAATATATACAGCAATCTGTATTATGGATAGCACTAAGGAAAATGTCATTAACGGTTGGAAAAACGCATCTCCCATATCGGCATTATTAAGTGCATCAAGATTGCTTCCAAAAATTGCCACCATGGCTACTGATGAAATTATCTGCATTATAAAGTAAATTATAAGGTAAGCCACAAAAGCTCCCAATACCTTATTTTTACCTAATGTCTGACCTATGCTAAAGCACGCATATCCCATAACAATAGCACTGTAACAGCCTAACAAAAGTACAAATATAAGCTCGACCACATATCCCGTATATCCAAATTCCTGCATTTCCTTAATACCAAGCTCAATGCCCTCTTTAACACTGTTTAAAATTTCATTGTGACCTAATCCTAAAATTGTAACCAGCAAAACAGCTACCACTGCACTAATAACCATCCATGCAAAACCTACTATGGATTTTCCGGCAATGTGCTCACCCATTCTTACCGGAAGAGTAAACGACAAATATCCTTCATCTTTAAGCATATTGTCATAAAATCTTTTTATTACCAGCACAAAGGAACCTAAGAATATAGCTATAATTCCCAACACAAAGGCGATAATAGTTACCATGGTAATCATATTTAAAACGGTATTATCCACTTTAAACACCGTCTGAACTTCTACTATACCTTTTAATATTAAAGTTATTACCAATACAACGCCATATAATGCAGCAAACATTCTGGCAGTTGACTTGAATTCATGTTTTATCAATTTTCCTAACATCTGAATACCTCCCTAAATACTTCATCCACTGATTTTCCGTATTCTTCTCTTATTTCATCTACTTTTTTGTGCATAACCAGTTCGCCGTTTTTTATCATTACCACATCATCTAAAACCTTTTCTATATCAGAAATTAAATGTGTTGAAATTATAACTGCCGCTTCCGGATTATAATTTGAAATAATAGTGTTTAATATGTAATCTCTGGCTGCCGGATCCACCCCACCAATTGGTTCATCTAAAAAGTATAATTTTGCCTGTCTGCTCATTACCAGAATAAGCTGTACCTTTTCCCTGGTTCCCTTAGACATGGTCTTTAATTTGTCATTAGGATTAATGTTAAGTTTTGAAAGCATATCATAGGCTCTGTTTTCCTCAAAGTCACTGTAGAAATCCTTGAAAAATTCAATAACATCTTTTACCTTGGAATGAACATCTAAGTAAGTTCTTTCCGGAAGGTAAGAAACTACCTTCTTTGTTTCAACTCCCACTTCCTTGCCATCAATATAAAGCTCACCGCCATTTTTAGTAAGTAGTCCGTTTGCCAGCTTTATAAGTGTAGTTTTCCCACTTCCGTTTGGTCCAAGAAGCCCTACAATCTGTCCACTCTCAATTTGTAAATTGAGTCCTTTTAATGCCTGATTTTTTCCATAATTTTTTCTCAAATCCTTACATTCAAATAAAATGCTCATTTGCTGTCTCCCTCCTTAATTATATCTATTATCTCCTCTTTTTTATATTTAAGTTCTGTCATTTTTTCCAGATATTCCGTGGTATATTCTTTTGCTCTGCTCTTTCTTATCTGGTTTAATATTTCCACATTATCTGTAACACATCTGCCTGATGTGCGATTGGTAATAATAAGACCTCTGCTTTCTAACTCAGTCATGGCTCTCTGCATGGTATTAGGATTCACCGATGCCTCTGCTGCCAGTTCCCTTACAGACGGTATCCTACTACCTGTTTCATATTCGCCTGTGACAATCTTCTGCTCAATCTGCTCTAAAATCTGTGCATATATGGGTCTGTCATTTCTAAATTCCCATGCCATTATTCTTCTCCTTTCTGTATTATTGTATTAAGTGCTTAATACAATAATACATCTTAATTAGAATTTGTCAATAGTTTTAGCAAAATTAACTTTTTAACACTCATATCATGTTATTGTTTCCCAAAAAAAACGTAGAAGAAATTTAGATTCATGTCCTAAATATTTCCTCTACGTTTTTAAGTGTTTTTAAGCAGTCTTCTAAGCCGGTTGTCTCTCGGCAAGCTGCTTCTTTAATTCCTCTATTTCTTTTTCATATTTGTCTAATCGGTTCTGCTTTTAATCCTCACATCACAGTATCTTTATTACATCTTATATTGATTATAATACATATGTTTTGTTATGTTGTCAACCTATTTTTATTTCATTTATATATTTTTTGTGTATTTGCATATTATAAAAAATAGGAACAGATTTGCAATTTTCAATATTCACGCAACTCTGTTCCTATTATCCTATCCTATTTATATTAACTTATAACTTTTTTCACGCTTTTCTCAAATGCTTTTCTGGGAATCATAACTATTCTGCCACATCCCCTGCATTTCAGTTTAAAATCCGCTCCTGTTCTTATAACCTCCCACTCATTTGTACCGCAGGGATGTCCTTTTTTTAAAGTGACTATATTTCCAATAACGTAATCCATTAATTTACCACTCTCCCAATTCCTACAATATATTTTGTATTGTTGCTGCTCATTGTCTGACCACCTTTTTCAACAACCTGTCCGTTTCCTGCGTACATTGCCACATGATATATATCAAGAGTACGTCCCGGGGTACTATATTTTACTGCATTATTGTAATCTCCATAAAAAATAAGGTCTCCCGGCTTCATATCATCAGTTCCTGTGTAACCAAAATAAATAATCTGATTTTTGCTGTACAGGTAATCAAACAACTCTCCTGCCGAATATGCCCATTTAGAACTGCCTAATTTTTTCTGGTAATTATTGTATGCCTTATATCCCTTCCAAACCAGCGCTGAACAGTCATAATATCCACTTTTCATTCTTTTTGCCTGACTGTACTTCCAATGATTTACTATATAATTAGCCCTGTCAATGATTGTCTGCATTCCTGTTGCAGAAACCTCTATTCGGAAGCTTTTTGTGTAATCTCCCAGCTTTACATCTATATATGTAACACCTGACCTTACACCTTTAACTGTTCCATCAGATTTAACCGTGGCAATCTTTCTGTTTCTTGATGTGTATTGCGGAGTGATACCCTCTGCTCCCGACACTGTTATTTTAGTTGTCTTTTTCTTTTGGATGCCTGCTGCACCACACGTTACTATTGCATTATATGTAACATATTTTATTTTTATGACTTTGCCATCTATTGTCACTTTAATGGTACCGCTTCCCTCGCTTAGACCTGTAACAGCCATTTTATCATGAAAAATCTGAACCGATGCCGCTTTTTCATTACTATTACTAACTGATATGGTGCTAAACTTGTTTAATCCTGTAAAAGTTACATATTGCTGTCTGTTATTTCCTACACCCTTTCCATAAAGTGTAAGTTTACTCTTGTCCGCGGCAGGAGTTGTTACAAAAACATAACTGGTATATTTACTTACTTTTCCCGACTTATTAGTAACCTTTGCCGTAACAATTGCGGTTCCTGCTTTTAATGTATTTGCATCTGTTGTTATCAGACTTCCATCTCTTTTTTGAGGCTTAGACAAAACCGTTTTGTCAGAAGAACTCCATACGCATTTTTTTATGTTATTCTCATTAATATTATCAATTTTAAAGGATATGGCTTTATTACTTACCCAACAGATATTATCATAAATAACCGTTCCTCTTTTAGTTATTCTTCTGATACCTGTTGCAGATTTATTATATATCCAGTCAGGGCTTGTAGCCTGCTCATCTGCTGATTGAACCTGTACAGTGCACTTTGAAAATGCTGTTGCGGTTTTTGCGGTAATAGTCACTGTTCCCGGATTAACTGCTGTTATAAGTCCATTATTGTCAACAGTTGCTATATTGTTGTTTTCTGATATATACGTTACCTTACTGTTTGTTTCTGCCACAAGATGAAAAGTATTATTTTCAACCAAAGTAACATTTTGTGAATTTAACTTAATTTGTCTGTCCGGATCCGGCACATTAATTTTGCAGGAATAGGTTTTATTTTTATATTTAACATATATAGTAGCATTACCTGCATTTACAGCCCTTACCGTACCTTTTTTAGAAACAACTACCGCATATTTATTAGTGGTCTTCCAGGTTATTTTTGCACCTTTCGGAGCATTTTTTAACCTTAACCTGGTTTTCTTTCCCTTAGTCAGCTCCATATTAGTGCTCGAAAGATGCACTGTGCTTTTTGCCTTTATATTTACTTTCGGCAAATATACGCTAAAGCTCATTACAATACACATTATTAGTGCTAAACTTTTTAAGAGTTTCTTATTCATTCTTAACATTATTAACCTTCTTCCATGATTGTATGTTTCTTATTGCTGTATCATCATTTGTGTCATAATATATTTCAATTTGCTGCCCCTGACTTATAAATACAAGAGTTTCATCATCAGCAAATTTTTCTTTATAAACATTGCCTTCCTTATCTGTAATGTACACATATGTTTCATCTGCCATATTTATATATTTTATTTCCTTAACCTCAATAAGGGCACTTTCATATATTTTTGACAAATCTTCCTGCTTATCAGATAAGTTTACACCATTTTCCCTAAGAAGTTTTCTATAGGTTGCAAGGGTATCCTTCTGCGTCAGCCCCGTTGCAACTATGCTATATTTTTTTACATCAACAAGGGCATACTGTTTTACCAGATTTCCCTTATCCTTTAATACCATAAAATAAGTTGGTCTTCCATCAATATTAATAAGGGACGGAAACGCCGCATCATATCCTAAATTCTGAACCTGTCCCTCTGCCGCTTCCATTGCAGAAAATTCTTCAGCACCTGCCACATTAAAGTAACTTGCCTTTCCGGTTCTGGCATTTACCATTACAAATCCTATGTTTGATGAGTCATCAATAACAGAGGTTACTCCTGTGTAAATCCACACATCATTGTCAATGACCTTGTATCCATAATCCGCCGTGGTTTTCTTACAATCCTTCTGTCCTATTATGCTGTTGATAAATCCATCTGCTAACATTCCATGCCAATTGTATTTAGTTTCAATTAAATCTCCATCATAAACTCTGTCAACCCACTGCGGAACTTCGTCTAATGAATACTTTTTGCATTCTCCTGTACACGGATTGCATATTACCACACCATTTACGTCATAACCTCCAAAAAGTCCTATTTTTGCAGTCATTGTAGGGCAGATATAATATGGATTTCCCTCTTCATCTACCTCAAAATAATATCCTTCAAATATTGCTGTTGGATATTTAAATCTTAAATGTCTTTGAAGATTATCATTAAACCATCCTGATGTTGTGTACTTAATAGCCTGTTTTAATTTAACATAATTAGCCTCAAATTTAACGGCGTCTACTAACACGTACCCCGGAATGCCGTTTTTTCTGTTATTAAACCACTTGAAAAATCCGGCATATTCTAAAGTTGCCACCTTCATCGGCTCGCCATTTAATGCAATCTGGCTGTAGTCTTCATTTATCTGATACTGGCTGACTACATCTGACAATGCACCTATTGCCCTTTGTCCCACTACTCTGGCACTTCCTGTATCCATAAGGGCAATGTCATTTATTGTTTCCGACGGTTTTATTATATTTTCAAATTTTGTATTTTCTATGTCCATTATGGAAGCATATCTTTTTGCGTTAAAAATTTTTGCCGATACAAGATTTCCTATTAGCACCGCCAACACACCTAACACTAAAATTATTCCTACAATTTTAGTGATTGCATTGTATTTTAATTTTATATTATTCTTTCCTTTGGTTTTAAATGTAAGAACAAAAAATACAAGGAGAAAGAATCCCTGAAACTCCCAAAATTCCATGGAATGGATATTAAACGCCGGAATCATTACATAAAATGCCACAAATTCTATTGCTATTGTTATTATTAGGCTTACAATTAATCTTTTTATATTGACTTTCCCCTTTACGGCAAAACTCTGGTTATACATAAAGTTGCTAAATATATTCATAAAAAACTCCTTATGATTTTCTTTCATTATGCAAAAGATTCCACATGAAAATTTATGTGAAATCTTTTGTGTCTGAAATGTCTTAAGTATTATAATACTCTCACATTCCTATTTTATAAATTTTACTTTCTTTTTCACAGTCCAGGTGCCATAATATTTCTTTTTACCCTTCACTATGTATGCCCTTGCTCTGACATAATATACTTTTTTTGCCTTTAAAGCTTTTATGGTACAGCTTGTCTTCTTAATATTTTTAGTAATTGTTAATTTCTTGACAAATTTAGCTGAGGTAGATATCTGCACCTGATATCCTGAAACTTTTTTAACCTTTTTCAGGGATATTTTTGCCTTTTTGGCTTTTTTCTGTTTAACAGCTTTTTTTATTGCAGTCTTTCCCACCTTAACCTTTTGAGCAGCTGTCGTTGTAACTGACTTAGTTGTAGAAACAACCGTAGTCGGTTTTATCGTAACCGGCTCTGTTATAATAGGCTTAGTTGTCGGTGCCTGTGTTGATGCTTCTGACTCTGTTTCATCCTTTGTAGTTGGTGCCACTGTAACAGGTTCTGTTGTAACCGGCTCAATATCCTTTGTGGTCGGAACTACTGTAGGTGTAGTCTCCACTTCCCTGTAAATAGTTATTGATTTTTTTGCAACATTAATAACTCTTTTCGCTACTACAGACTGATTTCCATCAGCTGTTGATACCCAAAACTTTATTGTATACTTTCCTTCTTTATTAAATGTGACATGCACTTTCTGTTTTGTTGTATCCTTAAATACTATTTTTGAAGTAAACTGTTCCACATCATTCCACTTGCCATTTTCATAGTATTCAAATCCTGATACCGGGTAATCACCTGTTATTTCTATATGTCTTATTGCCTTTAATCCTACACTGTCTGATGGGTAATATGCTATTTCAAATTCCTTTGATGTTCCCAATTCATAATTACCTAAAAGCTTGTCATTTGTTATTCCCACATTCCATGGAGCATTATCATCTCCCCAGTTGCCATCACCTGCTGCCACAACAGGAATAGCCAGTGTAACCAATAAAGTAATTGTTAAAATAATTGCAATTATTCTATTCTTCATATACTTTCCTTTCATGATTGTTATTTGCCACAACTTCCTAATTTTATTTTATCTATGTTCACAATAGTAGTCAAGAAAAAAAGCACCCAGAAACTCTGAGTGCTTTCTCTAGAGGCGCAAACCAGATTTGAACTGGTGATCAGGGTGTTGCAGACCCGTGCCTTACCACTTGGCTATTGCGCCATATTTTTAGAACCACTTTATTATAACAAGGGTTCTTAATATCGTCAAGGCAATTTTGCAAATACAATTACATTTCGCCATAACGTCAATGACTCCAAGGGGATTTGAACCCCTGTTACCGCCGTGAAAGGGCGGTGTCTTAACCGCTTGACCATGGAGCCATAGTGGATTAACCACTTTAACAGCCTTTATAATGTATCAGATAGAATATATTTTGTCAATAAAATTTATATATTTTACTTAAGAAATTTCATTTATGGATTTTCCTTATAAAATCCTCTCTATAATTTATATTGAAAAAATCCCTGTAATAAACTTCTGTATAATATTATTGTCATAAATAAAACTTAATATACCATTATCTGAAATTGCCTTACAAACCGTCTGTCCCCACTGTGTTGAACTAAAAGCAGTTACAACAATGCAGGCTATCCATATGATGATTACGGACTCTGCCAATCCAACTAATGCTCCGCCTGCTGCATTAAATGTGCTAATCACCGGAAGCCTTGCAACAATATCCAGAACATTTATTAATATCTTAAGTAAAGCTGATAATCCAATATATAGTATTATAAATGCTACAGCACCTACTATCATATCTGCCAGCGATGCCGATATGTATGCAGAAAATGAATCTACTTTAAAAGAATTGTAGCTTTCTTCAGTATTATTTTGTTTTAAACTCTTTCTAATTTCTTTAGGAAGAGGTAAACCATCAATTATTTTCTGTTGTGCACTTACACCTGTCTGAGTCATATTTTTAGTTGCCAAATTAACATTATCATCAACATATTTTCCAATACTGGACGTAATCTCAGTATATACCGGTGTTGCCTTAAGTAATTGCTTAACTGACGGTGTTAAAATATTTATCAAAAATAAAATAACTATCATTGATAACAGTGAAAAAGCCATTCGTATAAGACCTTTTTTCAATCCTGTTAATATCATAATAATAGAAAAAACTCCAACTGCTACTAACAATATATTTCCCATATCTGCCTCCTTACTGGTATACAGACACATTCTCTCATTCTGTACCTAATTCTACTTTAATTTCACTTTTTGTACTTTTGAATTGCCCATTATTAAGAATGTTTTTTTACCATCCACCGGGATTATATCATTAATCTGTCCCTTAAAGGTATAGGTAAATTTTTCCACTCCTCCAAAAGATACTATTTTACAATTCATGTCATCATACATTAATACATTTTCTCCGGAAAATGTTACGTTATTATATAACACAGAGGTTTCCGCCCCCATAACTCTTTTGCCTCTTAAATTATAAACTTCTATTCTATATGGCTTTTTACTATTGGCATTTTTTAAAACAAAACCTACATAATTGTCACTATAAAAAACCTTCTGAATCTCATCCTTAAACTTCTTTTCGCACTTAACAGACGGCTTATCTCTCATACTATAAACTGTGAGAACATTTTCTCCCACGGCTATTGCCACATTGTCAGAAATAAACTTAACCATCGGCACCAGAGTTTCTCCATATTGGTCAAATTCTCCCACCATCATATCTGAAGCATTCTGTCCGGCACTTGAAAAGTTGTAGAATAAAACTTTATTCTTCATAACTCCGCCGTTTACTGTAACATACGACACCACCATCTTACTTCCCTTTTCAGATATGGAAAAATTAAGGGGATATCCATTTTCCCGTAACAATGTCTTGTGGGAAATAAGTTTCTCTCCATCCTTATCATATACTTCTATATAATTTGCATTTTTATCTTCCAGTAATGCGGCAACAACTCCCTGGGATGCCACCTCTAACTTCACAATAGGATAGCTTGTTGACGCGTGCCCTACCTTACCATCTTTATTATAAATAAAAATGTCATTTGTATTTTTATCTGCAACGGCAATGTAATCGTCACAAATATCCACAATAGGAGATTTCATCTCAAAGGATTCATCCCATACAGTCTCCGTCCCATCAATATAGGATATTCCATCACTACTATACTTTATGACAAAATCTCCATATGCCTCATATCTGCTATCTTTTCCGCTGTCTACTTTAAGTGAATCTATCACCTTATAATTATCAAATGTCTGATACTTTTTATAAAAGAAAATACCGATAATAACTGCCAACACTGCTACAACTGCAAGTACAACACCTATTCTGATTTTCCTGAAAAAAGATTTAATCTTTACTAATATATCTGCTATTTTATTATTTTTCTTAAACTTTCTTACTTTTTCGGAATATTCCTGTGCCACATTTTCACTTCCCATTGTATAATCTTCAATAATTTTTTTGAAACTATCTACGATTATACAATATCTCATAAAATATCGCACTACCTTTTTAACATTTATGGTAATAATATTTTCTGACCTTCCACGATAGTGTAATCATCATCTATATCATTATATTCTTTTATCTCATCTACCATTTTACTTGTTCCATAATACTTCATGCTTATGTCATAAAGGGTCTGACCTGCCTTAACTACATGACTTTTTCCTGAATATGAACTGTTTACGACTGTTTCTGTAGTATCTGTTTTTTCATCATTCTTTGTTTCTGAAATGACAGTTTCTTTGTTTTCACTAACCTGACTTTCTCCGTTATCATTTTTTTCTTTCCGGGTCGTCTCCGGGGTTGTTTCACTATTTAATATTTGATTAACTGCCTGAGCTTCCTGTTTCATATTAAAGTTTGACAATGTCTGCTTTATATTTTTTAATTCACCATAATTGTTTAGCATGACAACTGTAGATAACAACAATGCTATTATAAGAATACCGCTGACACCATATGCCATTTTCCCCTGTCGTATAACTGTATCCTGTCTTTCTTCCTTAGCTATGTCTCTGAAACTTTTTGCGCTATCAATTGCGGGTACCGGCGCTTTATTTCTTTTTTGATTTGACTGTCTTTTATTTTCAGGTTCATTTAACTTTATGTTATTAATTTGTCTGTCCTCTTTTTTGGCTTCACTTTTTGTCTGCTGAGCACTATCTATTGAAGATTTTCCATTATTAATACTTTTTACATACTTCTTCATTTTTTCATTTTTTTCATAATAGATATAGTATCCCGGCTGTTTTTCCAGACTTCCCTGCTCATAAATAAAGAAATTATCTTCTTTCTCGGTTCTGTCGCTTAAAAAACAAACCTTGTCATTTCCGGCAAAATTATCAAGATGCACCTTTTTTATTCCGTTCATATCGTCTGTAACTCTATAAGGAACCGAAACAAACCATCCTACAATGTTCATCTTGTCAAAGTACTTTTTTATGTTTGAATATACTCCTGACCAGATATCATCGTTAAATATAAGACTGTTTTCAATTATGTCCAAAACCTCTACCATGGCTTTAACAAATATGTATGTGTTTCCTCTTCCTTTTTTCACTTCACCAAGTAAAACACCATACCTTATGTCCTCTTCATTTTGAGTTTTTTTCTTTAATTGTGTTAAAACATAATCTTCTACATATATTTTTTTATTAGAATCGTTGTTTCCTATCTGGCGTATATTTTTAGGTAATTTTACCTCTCCCTGCTCTACCGGTTCTTTGCCATTATATACCATTTCTATCATGAGACCTCCTCCTTCTTCATATTACCTGTAAATATTAGCACAGAAGGGGTGTATTAATTTGTCAAATCAATGCCTTAATGTCACTAAACTTTACGACAAATACCTCAATATAAAAACAGCGTTTTCTCTCTTTTTACAAAAATCAAATTATAAGTCCACAACCTGACCTAAAACTTCTCCTATTGGCTGGTTTATAACAATATCTGCATAGCAGTCTCTAGCAGTGGTACTTTTATTTATTAAAACAAGCTTGTTTCCTTTATAGTAATCAATCAGACCTGCTGCCGGATATACTGCAAGGGAAGTTCCCCCTATTATCAATACATCTGCATTGGCAATGGCTCTTACGGAATTATTTAATATTTCCTGGTTAAGCCCTTCTTCATACAATACAACATCAGGTTTAATAATTCCGCCACACTCACATTCAGGTATTCCTGTTGAATTATACACATAATCAAAATCATAGAATTTTCCACATTTTTCACAGTAATTTCTATGAACTGAGCCATGCAATTCGTAAACTACTTTGCTTCCTGCCGCCTGATGCAATCCATCAATATTCTGAGTTACAACAGCCTTTAATTTTCCTTCCTTTTCTAGTTTTGCCAGTGCATAATGTGCCTTGTTAGGCTTTACGTCAGGAAACAACATCTTATCTCTGTAAAATTCAAAAAATTCCCTTGTTTTTGTTCTAAAAAAGGTATGACTTAATATAGTTTCCGGAGGATATTTGTACTTCTGATTATAAAGTCCATCTACACTTCTAAAATCAGGTACTCCACTTTCCGTAGAAACTCCCGCTCCACCAAAAAATACAATATTATTGCTATTTTCAATTGTCTCTTTTAATCTTTTTATATTTTCTTCCATTGGAAAACCTCCTTTATCACACTAGTTTATGTCAATTACCATCATTATATCATTTTAGTTTCTGCTACTCCACTATAAAGTCCACATCTGCTAATGTAATTTTATCACCTTTTGATATTCTTTCTTTCCTTCCCGGCTCTAGTTTTTTCCCATTTATAAAGGTTTTGTTTGTAGAATCCATATCTTCAATAAAAAAAGTATTATTCTTCTTTATTATTTTAGCATGCACCCTGCTTATTACATTTTCGTCTATTACATAATCGCATTTTAATCTGCTTTTACCTATTAGAAAAGGGAATTTATCAGGGTGTATTAACATATCTTTCTGCTCTAAGCTTCTAAGAATAATCGTCTCCTCATAAAGCACTGTAGTTTCATAATAATTATCCTCTTCCTCCGCAACTTCATCACCATTAAAATTATATATGTTTTCTTCCTCACTTACAGCGATTTGTTCTAACTGCTCACTACTTAAATAATTGCTTTTTCGCCTGAAAGATGAAAATATTCCTTCAAACCATCTCTTTTTTTCAGGTGTTTTATCCTGATATTTATCTATGTTTTGATTAACTCTAGTCTCCTGTATTTCATTATCTTTCCTGTGAACTTCTGACTGTGCCTCCACTTTTGTACAGTTTAATATGTCTGCCATAGTGAAATCTTTGTTATTTGTAACCTGTTGTATTTCATATGCCATTACTACTGCATCTTTATCATCATAATCAATTAATTCCAGAATTTTCTCGTAAATATTTCTTATTCCGCCATACATATCAGTTTCAAAAAAGGGGAGTAAACAGAATTCGTACCTTTTAGTGTTCCTATTAAAGAAAATAAATTCTGCATCTAAAATTACACACTCCATTCCAATAAGATATTTGCCAAGTTCATCAGAAAGAGACTTCATATCCTCTACAAACTGTCTTAAATTTTTAGCTGATGCCAAATGAACAGCAAACATATCCTTTATTGCAGTCTTTGAGGTTATATCATAATGAATTTCTTTTTCGTTATTTACATATTCTAAAGTCATAGGAACAATACCCTCTATTTTATTATTAAGAATCATTTTTGACTTATAATCATTTTCACTGTCACCTATATTCCTGATTATCATTACATTTCTGTCTGCATGCTTTTCATAGGATACATCCATTACTTTTTTCCTCTTTTCGACTCCAATTCTTCTAATAAAACCCTGCTTCCATACATAACCTCTTTGGATATTCTTTGGGGAATATGTATTATTTGCCTGTCACCTGAATTAACTATGATATTAATCATGTTCACATTACCCTTACCCTGTAAATCAATAGCTATTTCATAACTATCTAATCCTTTTGAAATCTTGATTTTTGGTGTTGCCACAAAAAGCGGCAAACCTTTAATACTGTTTTCTACGTCCTTTTCATCTATATTACCAAAACTGTACTCCATTCCAATCCTGTATGCTCCGCTTCTTACTTCCACAATATCATGTACATACATAATCATATAAAATAACCCACTTAATATAAGTAACACTATAGGAAAAACCAAGGCTGTCTCTATTGTAAGCTGCGCTTCTTCCTGCCTCCTTAAGTGCCTATTCAAGTTCCTGTTTAAGTTTCTTTTCATATACCTGCATCACCTCTGTATTATTAAAAATACCACCTCTCCCATTAATAAAAATGGAAGAAAAGGTAATTTTGTTTTAAGTTTTGTTTTCTTTATTATTACGCCTGTTATTCCTGTAGCTGACATTATTAAAAAAGATAATAAAACTATTATTAGCATACTTTTACTGTTAAAAACACATCCTGTCATTAGTATCGCCAGTCCATCACCTAATCCCATAATCTTTTTGGATATAAGGCATATAAGTACCAGTAGCACCGACAGTCCCACACCCAATGCATAGTGTTTAAAATCTCTTTTATAAACAGCTGCATTAACAATAATTCCACAAGCTGATGCCATTATAAACGGCATTATAAATACTTTTCTGTACTTAAAATCCATTATGGCACCTGATATCAGCACCGGTAATGATATAATAGTTTCAATCATTTTATTCCTTTCCACAACTACTGCATGCCGGCATATTTGTTACACTTTCCTTGTCTGTTGCTATAATATTTCTTACTATTCCACTACATGTAAGACTCAAATGATACCTGTTTCCATCTTCCGCAATAAAAACCTTTGTACCTGATTCCGGCTTTTTGGTTACACATATTCCACATTTGCTGTATTTTTCTCCGTAATTGTTTCTAAGCCCTTTTACAGATGCATAAGATGTACTGCTAATTGACAGTGCCAGATGACTGCACTCCTTCGTTAAGTGATACACTTTTCCATTTTGAGTTATGTAAACTATATTCTGACTTTTTGTTATGTCACTTCCTGTCCAGTCCCTAACCATGCTTCGTTGTTTTATGGCTATAGTCCTGTCTAAAAAAGATGTTTTTAAAACATAATTAAGTCTTATATCTGTCACATCATCAATTCCATTATTTTCATATATGGAACCTTTAACCTTGTTCCACATATCATTTTCAGTTATTTTATTCTTGTTTTCTTCAATTTCCGTTTTTATTTTCTTTAATGTATCATTATAGTCCGTCACTTTATCTGCCAGTTGAACATAAAATTTGCTTTTAGCAGTAATCAATGCTATGTTATTTAATTTCATTTGTACCGAAAACTGTGTGCTTACCATAATTAAAAAACTTACCATAAAAAGCACCATACCTATAAAAACCGTTAATGCCATTGCCGCTTCTATACTGATACTTCCAGGGGAGGTAAATGAACACACCCTTTTTCGTTTTTTTAAAAGGTATATATGAGATCTTTGTACTTGGAGATGAGCACTGTATTTTTGCTTATTTTTATTATATTTTCCGAAAAAGGGCATGTTCATTTACCTCCATTATTTTTAATATTTCATATCACATTTAACTTTATATGTATAAGAACCATTACTTTCATTTAGATTATTTAACACCCATGGCATTGCCACAAATAACGGTTCTATCTCATATACTGCTTTAAACTTCATACCTGAAAAACACTTACTCATTTGAAATTTACTGTTGTATTTCTTTTGTATATTTAATTGAATAAGATCCATTATCCTAAAAAGGCTTTTGTTTCCATCTGCAATCATCATCAACATCATGCAATATTGTTCATAATTTAAACTTAATTTTTTGCTATTTTTATCATTCTTAATGCTTCCTCCTAACAGATTTTTAATGTCTGTTTTCCAACTGATTTTATCCTTTATGAAAACTACTTCGTTTCCCTTTAAGAGACCTTTCACATCCGCTACTGCCTCCCCCAGGGACCACGCCTCTATTAAAACCGCCTTTATTACCGGCTCTAAAAAAGGTAATCCTATGGCTGTAGCCGCCGATGATGCTATAAAAGTCAATTGGCTCATTTTAACACTATCTGTTAAAAGATATCCTAAATTCATAACATTTCTTATTCCCACTATTTTTTTAACAACTTCCGTAAGATTATCCCTATCACTACTTTTTCCGCTTATTATGTACTCCATTTCGTAGCTTAAATCATGGTCTTTTATTTTACTAATGTAGTTACCAAATTTTCTTTTACCATACAACGCCAGCAGTGCCCTGTCAGTTAAATCTGTTTTGCCGTTTTTTTCTGTATTTTCTTTTTTTGATGGCAGATTTAAATCAGATATAGATGCATTTGATATATCAGATACGTCATCTGTTACCAACGATAATAGTCCTTTTTGTAATAATTCTTTAGCACTTTCATAAATAGACTTATTTCTATTATCTTCCTCAGTAATCTGATTTTCTTTTAAAGATTCTGTTTCATTAATATAATTATGTAGTAATGACATGGAGCTGTTTAAAATATTAATGTTTTCCGGAACAATACTTTCTAATTTTGAAACATCCAGTGCCTTTTCCTCTTGTAATATGCCCACCATTTTTTTCAGTATTAGTGTATTTTCCTCAACAAAATCTTTTTCGCCGGATGTATATCCACTTTCCCTAAGATAGGCTGCTTTTTTTCCCTCGTAGTCCTTTCCCTGGTCTATGGCTCTGCTAATCATACCCGCTTTCTTATCAAGTATTTTTCTCAGACTTCTATACTTTTTTTCAACCTTATCATTGTTTTTAGAGCTTACATTTCTCTCTATTATCCGGCTAACCGCATTAATTAATTTTTTCTCTTTTTCAACATCCTTAATTTTAACAATTAACTCATCAATATCCTTTACAAGATTTTGCAGCTCCTTACTATCATTTTCAGATATTTTTTCATCGAACACATCTGCAACTGAATCTGTCTTTTCGTCGCTGCGTTTCTCGTATTTGTTAAATAATTTAATTAACTCCTCTGCGGCTGTTGCTCCTGCAGCATATTTCGTATAGGAAGCTATTTGAGACAAAAGCAGCTTTTCGCCGTTATCCGTAACATATTCCACCTTGTCCATTTCTATGTTTTTAAGCCTTGTGGACATAAAATTAGTTCCCATACCATTTAAATCTGCCATGTTTATATTAGCTTGTATGTACTTTTTCAGTTCTTCTTCAGTATTCTGATTTTCCCATACAAGTAATAATCCATATTCATCAAAAACCTGCCTTGCATATCCCGCCATTACAGAATCAGCTGCCATATACGTAAAACTTTTGCTTTCCGAATATACAACGTTAATTCGTCCGCTTTCTGAAACAACACTAATAAACAACATTACTGCTACCATGACAATGCTTAAATATATGGATATGCTTCCTTTGGTTTTTCCTGAAATAATTTTTTTAATCTTAAAATGACTTAATCTGTGTTTTAATAGATTTATAAACGCCATCTGCCACTCCTGAAATTTGATTTTTAAACACAAGGGCTAGTCCCACTAACACTAATATAATAAGCACTACTTCTATTACCCCCATTCCCTTTTCGTCCTTCCAGAAGGTTCTTTTCCAATATCTTGAGAAATTTTCCATAATATATTTAAAACTATTGTTCATTTACTCCTCCTTATAAATTCATTGATAAAAATGCCGGAACCATTATAATTGCCATGGCAACAATCAGCATTACAATCATTGGTCCCATTAATTTTGTTGAGATTTTCCCTCCTGCCTTTAGCATGGTATTTTTCTTTTCTATCATTGAGCTTTCCAGTTCATTTTCTAGTACCACAGTCATGGCATTTGTCCCCCTTCGTATATTTTGTTCTATAATTCCCGATAATTTCACATAACAATGTAATCCACAGTTTTTTCCATAATTATTAATAGCTGTAATTTCCGATACGCCACTTTTCATTTGTATTAAAGAAATCTCTAGTTCTTCATAAGCATATCTTAACATTTCATGATATTCTTTTTTATCTTCCTTATAACCCGATACTATTTTCTCTATGGCACTTTTTACCGAAAGACCTGCATTATGATATAAAAGAAGTTTATTTACTATTTCCGGATAATCTTCTAATAACTGTTCATTTCTATCCTCAATTTTATCTTTTATGTCCCTGTCTTTAAAAAAGAACAATGCCACTGACAATATTAATCCTATTGTTACTACAACATAGCTATTTTGCCCTTTAGAACTATAATATTTAACCTTTTTGCCATCTATTTTTTCCGGCAGATTTACCTGGCTGTCATATACATCCTGATTATCAACATATGACTGGACCTGCCTTTTAGCATCACTCTCTCCCTGATGTGGATATACATTTACTGAAAAAACATACTCTAGTGTAACCTTTTCATAGGTCATTATTGCCGTAAGATAAACTAATTCTCCCTCTTTATCAACATTGCTATTTATTTTTCCATCATAATCTATTATGTCAGAATCGCTTATTTCCCAGCTGACTAATATATTTTCCTCACCAATGCTTCCTACCAGATTTAATGGCTTTGTAACATTTTGGGCATTATCATTTTTTCCCAGAGCCTTTTGAACCAATTCCTCCTGATACCCTTTTATGATTTTTAATATCTCCTCATCCTTTAATTCTTTCTTCCCTACCTCTAATTCTATTGGTTTTATTGCCCCTGAATCATCTTCATAATAAATGTTATAAACCTCATCATCTATGCTATCTCTTTTCACTGATGTAATAGGTTCATTGCTTTCGCTACCGGATATTTCTATTCCTAATCCCAACACTACCGCCAAAATACCACATAAAATGCAATAGGAAACCTTGTTTACAATATACAAATATTTTTCTTTTTTAATATCTTCTTTAACACTTATCTTTCTTATGGCTTTATTTAAAGAATTTCCTTTTCCGGCGTAAGCTATGGGAAACTTATCCACCATAAACATAGCCATACCAAATAATGCCTTTAAGGGATAATCCTTTCTGTTCAGATTTTTTCTTAACTTTTTCCTGTAAAAAAATGTAGATGTATAAAATATGGTAATTAACACTATTGCAATGACATATATTTTTATCATTCTCCTACTTTAATACTCCTCATTAAATTCAACTATTTTTTGTGCCCACAAAAAAGCCAAAACATAAAGCACAAGGCATATTGTCATAACAATTCTTCCTGCATTAGTCTCATACATAATGTTTAGAAAATCCGGAGACATCATTTTTACATACAAAATTAAAGCCATAGGTATTAACGTCATTATTTTCTGCTCTGTTTTTTTCTCTGTTGTGGACACTTCAATTTCTTCCCTTACGTTTTCCTTTAATACAATACTGTCCGTTACACTTCCTATTACTTCCGTCATGTTTCCTCCTGTCCTTTTTGCAACTGAGAAAATACGTGAAAATAATATAGCCTCCCTTAAACCTGTTCTTTTGGCAAAGTCCTTAAATATATCTTCCTCTCTTACATTTAACTTTATTTTAGATATCATAATTCTTAATTCTTCACATATGTAACTGTATCTTCCATACATTGAAACCATATCTTTATAGCTTTCCTTTAAGGCATTTGAAACGGAATATCCTGTTTTTAAGGAATCGGACATAACCATAAGCATATCTTTAAACTGCACTTTAAGTTCTTTCTTTTTCTTATTAATTATTCTTCTTTTTTGCTCCCTGTATATGGGAACTCCTAAAGGCAAAAGAATAACTACTGCATAAATGGTTCCGTAAAACAATATTGAAATAATAATTATAGCCATAAAAATCACCATAATTACCACTGCCTTTTCCTTTTTGGATACTTTGTAAATCATTTAAAGACTTAAACCACTCCTTTCTAATTTTTCAGTGTTTACTAACCTGTTTCTAGCTTCAAGCTTTCCTTCTACCAATTCCTCTGTCTCCCCGTACTCCACAAACTCAAAGAGAGGATTTAATTTTATTTCTCCATTAACACAATCTAATACCTCGTCTATTTTTAAAACCTTTCTGGTTCTATCACGAAGCCTCCCTAAGTGAACAATTATATCTATAGCAGATGCTATCTGGGAACGTATGGCATTCATAGGGATGTCCATTCCCATAAGTACCATGGTTTCTAACCTGTTAAGCATATCCTTAGTGTTGTTTGAATGACCTGTACTCATGGAGCCGTCATGCCCTGTCTGCATTGCCTGAAGCATATCAATAGCTTCTTTCCCACGAACCTCTCCCACTATAATTCTATCAGGTCTCATTCTAAGGGATGTTCTGATTAAATCTCTTATGGTAATTTCGTTTTCTCCCTCAGTATTCGCCTGCCTTGCCTCCATTCTCACTATATTCTTAATATTTTTTAGCTGTAATTCCGCAGAATCCTCTATGGTAATAACCCTTTCCTCTCCGGGAATGTAATCTGACAAAACATTTAAAAAAGTAGTTTTACCGGAGCCGGTTCCACCGCATATAAAAATGTTATAACCTGATACCACAAGCTTTTCCAAAAAATCCGCTGCTTCCTTAGTAATGGATTTAAGTTCAATTAACCTCTTCATATCAACTCTTTCCCTGGGGAACTTTCTAACCGTAACTACTGCTCCGTCAATTGCCACCGGTGGAAGAACAATGTTTACCCTGGAGCCGTCAGGAAGTCTGGTGTCCGCTATAGGTGATGATTCATTAATTCTTTTATTATTTCTGCTTACAATCTGCTGTATAATGTCATTTAGCCTTTCCGGAGAATCAAACTGTCCCTCCGTTTCATATATATGTCCCTTTTTTTCAATAAAAATGCTGTTATGACTGTTAATCATAATTTCCGTAATGTCTTCATCTTCTAACAATTCATCTAATATTCCCAATCCCTTAATGGAATTAAATATATATTTATGTAAACCTATTTTTTCACTAACCGACATATATCTGTATTCAGTTTCTTCTGCAATTATTTCATCTATAATTTCATGTATCTCGCTATTTTCAGCTTCCCTGGACATATCCAGATTGTCCACAACTTTATTTCTAATATCTTCTTTGTTAGTTTTCATATCATCATCCTAAAATTTTATGCAACCTCTTCTAACTCTTTTTTTATAACAGCACCTAATTTTCCCTCTAACTGATTTTCTAAATAATTCTCACTGAAACTCTCCGTACTGATTTCCGGTATAAATATCTTTTTTGTCTTTTCTAGTAATTCTTCTTTTTCGCTTTTTAATAAAAATTCTTCGTAAACAGATGCTTTCATGGTATTAATCCATCCTGTATTAACAGGCATATACACCTTGTCACATATATCTAATAATTCAAAAATATTCTCCACCATATTACCTGTGTCTACTATTATTCTGTCATATAACCCCAGCTCTGAAATTTTCTTGATTAAATTAATCCACTCTTCTGTTTTGATTTTTCGCAAATCTTCCGAATACAATAATGGTGGAATATAATCCATATCCTTATACCTGCAAATAACAGTGTGAAGTCTTATGGCTACAGACTCCCTGCTTTGTCTGAAATAATACATAAGATCAGACAAATCTTTTGCGCATCTGGTATTTAGCAGTTTTTCAAACACTGAAAATTCTTCCAAATTAATATAGAGAACGGAGCTTTTCCGTGCCAGCATAGCCCCCAGTGTAATGGAAAATACTGTGTTTTCTTCATTACATGCAGGTGAATATATCCCTATAATCTGTGCCGCCTTTCCTAAAACCTTAACCTCTTCCACCTGATTATCCCTTCTATAACAGTCTGATATTTTTTGTAAAATATTCTCCGTAGACTGATATTTATATACCGCAGGATATGTCTCATATTCTAAGCTTACGGTTCCTGATGAAAGAATTATAATGTTTTGAATATTTTCATTTTCAATGTTTTCAAACATTAATTCCGGCGATATAAGAGCTATGGTAATGCTTTCCTTCTTCAGATATTCCTTAAGCGCTTCTACTCTGGTAAAAGAAATCACACGAAACACTGTTCCATGTCTGTTTCTAATATAGTTTGCCAGTCGGCTCACATATTCACTATCGTTATCACAAATAGCTAATATTCCTGTGTTCATATTTTTATTGTTTTCCCTCCTTGCTTTTGTGTATGCTCATATTATATATGCACACTTTTAAAATGTCTATAGTTTTTTTAAAATTTTTTAATATTTTTTTATTGACTAAAAATATAATAAATGTTATCATTCAATGTAGTATTAATAACTACATGTTGTAGAATTGATTAATGGAGGGTTTAAATTTATGAGTAAAAGAATTAAATTAGCAGATAGGGAACTCCCTACATATTCAAAAGGTGAAGAGATTTTTAATATGGTATCCCATATTGTAGGTGGAGCTTTAGGTATTGCCGCTTTAGTGCTTTGTATTATTACCGCAGCTAAGGCTCACAGTGCCATTGGTGTCATTTCATCCTGCATTTATGGATTTACCTTAATAGCTTTATATACAATGTCTAGCGTTTATCACGGATTAAAACCCGGTATGGCAAAAAAAGTTATGCAGGTTTTAGACCACTGCACCATTTATTTCCTTATTGCAGGAAGCTACACACCTATACTTTTAGTTGCCATGATGCCTAAGTATCCTGTTATTGCATGGTTTATTTTCGCTTTAGTATGGGGCTGTGCCGTTGTTGCCTGTACCCTTACTGCCATTGATTTAAAAAAATACCGTGTAATGTCCATGATTTGCTACCTTGCCATGGGCTGGGTTATTATCTTCTTTATTAAACAGACCTACGATGTTATGTATCTTGGTGGTGTTGTTTTTCTTGTAACCGGAGGCATTGCCTACACCATTGGCTCTGTTCTTTATGGTCTTGGAAAAACAAAAAAATGGATGCACTCCATTTTTCATTTATTTATTCTTGCAGGAAGCGTGTTACATTTCTTTGCAATTATTTTATACGCACTGTAATGTAATTATTTATCACATAAAAAATACCTTAGCATATGAATTATTATGATTCTCTGCTAAGGTATTTTTATGTTTATGATATTATTTTTGTATTAGAATTTACCACTGGTTCCACCATGAGTTTCCCCGGATGATGAAATATGTATGCTGCTTCCGCCACCATTATTGTTATCATTTTTCGGTCTGGCTCTTTTAGTAATGTTTGAATAAAGATACAAATCCCTCATTTCGGAAATGTCAACGCTTCCGTCTTTAACATAATTGCCTGCTGCTGCCTGCATATGAACAGATTTTAATTTTGCTATCATGCATGCCACAATTATCAGGGCAATAACCAGTCCTGCCACAAAAGAAATCAATATCCACATTGAAGACAAAGGTTCGTGGGGCATATTGGAAGAATCATATGCAGCCCCTTCTTTCGCCTGGGTAAGGAATTTGTCACATTGTTTTGCATAAGTACTAAATGCCTTTTCATAATTACCGGCGGATAAGTCATCTAAAAACTTATTTTCTATATAATTTATTCCGGCATCAGTAAATGCCTTAATGGCATACCCACAAGTCGATATCCCATAATCCCTGTCCTCCATGGATACTAACAGCAAAATTCCATCTTTACCATATCCGTTATAATCGTAATAATCATCGGCATATGCTTCCGCACTTTTTCCGTCAAGGCTGTTGGTAGTTACCACTACCACCTGACAGTTTTGCCTGTTGCTTATTTCCTTTAAAGTTTCATTTAACGAGTTTTCTTCGCTATCTGTTAATAATCCTGCATCATCCACTACATATGCAGCCATTTCGTTTTGGGCAAACACCGGCATTACACACATTGTAGAAAAGATAAGGGTAAATAAAATTATGTACAATCTCTTTTTCATCTATTTATCCTCCTATAAAATTCCGGCAAACCATAAAATCCATGCCACAATATAAACTAAAATACTGCAAACTACAGTGAGACCTACAGCCCATTTGCAGGCGGCGACTTTGTCCACAGGCAGGTCTCCCACAAATTTTCCTGTCTGGCCATTCATTGCAAAAATGTAATTATTGCCATTCCATGATGTTGTAAGCATCCACACCGGATACAGGGCATACTTTGCCTTGCCGTTTTTAAGTTGTATACTGGTGCTTTCAGGAACCACTGTTGCATATCCTGTAACCGTGTCAGCAAAAACATCCTCCGTTGATTGTTTCACACGCTCATTGGCACGTTCAATACTTTGTTCTGCTGTTACATCGTATTTATCTGCCATATAGCCTGCTAAGTAAGCTGTCTGGAAATCCACTGCATCCTCAAAATTGTATGGTTCAATGGACTCCATTAAATCATCTGCCATTTTAGATGAGCCATCCACCGGAACTCTTTCAAATCCTATACTTCCACCTCTATGTACCATAAAATGGCTGGTTTCCGTATAATCATATTCGCTGTCGCTCCAGGTTCTTACGGTAGTTGCCCTATATCTGATTTTGGCTTTGGCATCTGTATCAAAAAGCCAGAAAGGAACATATACACCCTTTATTTCCTCTATGTGATTCTGACTTTTAAATACCTTTGGTAAAAGACGCTTTCCTGACAAATGCTTTTCAAATCCTGCCTTTGCCGCCTTTTTATCCAGCTTAAAAGGAATAATGTAATCCGGTCGCAAGTCACCTTTAAACTGTCCCATAAGTACCACAGGGTTTCCACAAAACGGACATGATGTTGCCGCCATGGTATCATCTCCCACAATTTCCCCACCACAGGAGTTACATACATAGCTATGAAGACCATCAGTTTCTCCATCCTGCCATTCTCCTCCTGCAGTAGTGTCCCAGGTCATATCATCTTCTGCTTCTTCCTTAAGTTCCTTATCGTATCCCTTAAGGGTATCCATTTCAAATTCCGTATCACAATACGGACACTTCATTTTCTGAACTGCGCTGTTAAATTCAATTGCCCCGCCACAGCAGGGACATTTATATTCCTGCATATCAGCCATAAACGTACCTCCTACTGTCTGTCATTTTCATCAAATATATCACCACATTCCGGACAGAATTTTGGTGGGTGAGCAGGGTCTTCAGGCTCCCATCCACACTTATCACAGCGATATAATGGTGCTCCCTCAGGTTTCTTCACTCCGCAATTCTGACAGAATTTTCCTTTGTTTACAGTTCCACAGGAACAGGTCCAGCCTTCATCAGCCGGCTTTTTAGCTCCACATTCAGGACAGAAGTTTCCTGTTGCCATTGCTCCGCAGGAACATTTCCATGCTCCACTTACAACCGGCTCCGGCTTCTTTGCTCCGCATTCAGGACAGAAATTTCCATTAACTGTGGCTCCACATGAGCATTTCCAGCTGTTTTCTGCCTGTTGCTGTGACTGCTGTGCATTTTTCTGTGCTGCCTGCTGCTGTCCCATTGCATATAAATTTTCCGGATTCATTCCGCCGGCATTCATTGCCATGCCCATTCCCATAAATCCGGTCATTGCTCCGGCTTCATTAGATGCTGCTGCTCTCATGGCATCAGCCTGGGCACCAACCATAGCTGCCGCTCCCATAGATGGGTCACGCATAACTGCTGATCGTTGTAACTGCTTAATCATTTCAGCATCTTCATCCGGCAATGTAACACTGCCAAGGGCAATACTTACTACCTTTAATCCTCTAAGCTCACCCCATTTAGCTGAAAGAGCTGTATTCATTGCCTCCTCTAACTCTGTATTGTGGGTAACTATCTGGTTTGGTCTAAGTTCCAAATCTGACAATTTTCCAAATGCCGGCTGTAATGCACTAATAAATTCGCTTTTAAGCTGTCCCTCTAATTCTTCCCGTCTGTATTCACTGCTTACATTTCCGCATACATTTGTATAAAATAATAACGGGTCTGCTATTTTGTATGAATATACTCCTGAACATCTTACGGAAACGTCCACATCTAATCCGATTTTAGAATCAACTACCCTAAAAGGTATCGGATTTGGCGTTCCAAACTTATTATCAATTAATTCCTTAGTGTTAAAATAGTAAACTCTCTGGTCTTTTCCGGTGTCTCCACCGTATGTAAATCTCTTTCCTACTGTTTTAAAGGTTTCCTTAATTCCTTCTCCTAAACTTCCTGAGAAAATACTAGGTTCCGTAGATGAATCATAGGTAAATTCTCCCGGTTCAGCACATACTTCTACGATTTTTCCCTGTTCCACAATAATCATACACTGTCCATCTGCCACAGCTATTCCGGAACCATTTGAAATAATGTTATCATTTCCCTTTGTATTAGATGAGCGACCTGTAATTTGTTTTTGTCCTCTCACCATTAATACTTCCTTGTCTATAGCTTCACAATAGAAAAACTCCTTCCACTGATCAGCAAGTGTTCCCCCGAGTGCTCCCACTCCCGCTTTAATAAGTCCCATAATGAACTCCTTTCCTTTTTATTATATTTTTATAGATGCCTATCATATCATTCCCCATTAACTACTCACATTATAATATGACGTTTTAAAATATACATTACCCAAAAGAGTAGTGTTTTTTCGACAAATAATGATTTAAATCATATTATATTTTCCATATTATACCATGTAGTAAAAAAAGCAGAGCCAATCCTTGTGATGCCCTGCTTTTAACAAACTTATATTTAACTTAATTTACATTAGACGACCATTTCTTCTTCGTCTTCTTCTGTACATTTCGTTTAATAAAAGAACTGTTATTATATCCTTTAACCATGTGTCATCCGGATACTTAGTGCATTCATCACCAACACAGTTTTCTTCGTCTTTTTTGATTTCATTGAATATGTTTTGGACGATTCTTGAAATTCCCAGTTTATCCGGATATTCATCGTACATCATACTCCCTGCAAATTCCTGACGGTTACATTCTTTTTCCACTAATTCCTGTAGTTTTGAAAAAGTCATTGGATACATTTCCCTTACATAGTCCATATCTCTATCCTCTGACATTCCCCACTGTCCATAGTATAATCCTGAAATTGCATTTCCCTGAACGTAAAATGGTATATATCTGTAATCCATACACTATTACCTGATAGTTTATCATTTTATACTATTCAAAAGTTATTTTTTTGCTACATAAACTATAACATATGAAACACATCAGGTGTTTCATATGCGTACCTAACCAGCCCCAAAGGGGCGTGCTCTGCGAAACAGAGTTATGAAACGGTAATCCTATACCGTTCCATAAGTCATAGCCTTATAACTATTTCTTTTCCTGATTTTTCATAAGGAACAAATTCCACTCCCGAAGCCTTAAGCATTCGCTTTGATGCCTTAACTGACGGCGTATCTGCATATTTATCATCTGCGTAAATAACTTTCTTGATTCCGCACTGAATAATTGCCTTGGCACATTCATTACATGGAAACAATGTAACGTATATTTTTGCTCCCTCTAAGCTTCCGCCACGATAATTAAGTATGGCGTTTAACTCACTATGAGTGGTGTAAAAATATTTATTATTATATGGGTCTTCACTTTCCCTGTTCCATGGAAAATCATCATCATTGCATCCTATAGGCATTCCATTGTAACCAATTGATAATATTTTGTTATCTGTACTTACAATACATGCTCCAACCTGTGTTCCGGGATCCTTAGAACGCATTGCCGCTAAAAAAGCCACGCCCATAAAATATTCGTCCCAAGATATGTAATCCTGTCTTTTATTTCCCATTTTAGCTCCTTTCCATATCTTCACAGTATTTTTCAACAAAACCCATTGTCCATCGGTTAAACCTTGGCAATGGGTTTTATATTATTTTTATTTTGTTCCAAAAATACGGTCTCCCGCATCTCCTAATCCCGGAATAATGTATTTATGCTCATTTAATCTTTCATCTAATGCACCAATGTACATATCCACATCCGGATGTGCTTCCTGCATAGCTTTTACTCCCTCAGGGGCAGCAATAATACACATAAGGGTAATATTTTTAACTCCCTTATCCTTAAGCATCTGTATTGCAGCTACTGAAGAACCTCCTGTAGCTAACATAGGATCAACCACAAATACTTCTCTCTTATCACAGTCTTCAGGCAGCTTGCAGTAATACTCGTGAGGCAATGCCGTAACCGGGTCTCTGTATAATCCGATATGACCTACCTTTGCTGATGGAATCATTGCAAGCATTCCGTCAACCATACCAAGTCCTGCTCTTAAAATCGGAACGATTGCCAACTTCTTTCCACCTAACTGCTTAACTGTTGTTTCACATATAGGTGTCTTAATTTTAACATCTTCTAATTCTAAGTCTCTTGTTGCTTCATAAGTCATAAGCATTGCTATTTCACTTATTAACTGTCTGAAATCCTTTGTTCCTGTTTCTTCTTTTCTAATAATACCTATTTTGTGCTGAATCAATGGATGATCCATTACTACTGTCTTTGCCATGACATTTCCTCCGTATCTTATTATATTTATTTATGCCTTAATACCTTTAAGTTTATTCGCAAGCTTCTTTATAACCTCGTCTAAAGTCTCGTACAATTTTGCATAATCTGCAAGTTCTCCCCCGTCCGGATTAGTTATACTTCCATCTTCGTTTATATATTCCTTCAATGTATAAACATTTTCAGCCTCTGTATAATCATCATATACCGTCTGCTTTTTGGTTGCATCAAGAACCAATACAAGTACATCTCCTCCAAAATCTTCCGATTCAAGCTGCTTGGAACTTCTGTTTATTTCAAGTCCCTTTGAAGCCGCAATGGCTACAGTTTTCGGATTCATAGGTTCCGGAAAAAGAACCGCCAATCCTCTTGAATCTATGTCCACTCTTTCAAGGGGAAGATAATGATTTAGAAGCGATGCCGCCAATGGTCCTGTTGACGTATCCGTTTCAGTTACGAACAATATTCTTGAAAATTCTAGCATCTTACCTCCCAACTGTTACAAACAATTATACATCTATAATGTTGTAACCTGCTGCTTTTGTAAGTCTGTTCATAATTGCCCATCCAACATTATGTTGTGAAAATGCCTCGCCAAAAATAAATTTTGTGTCTGCCTTATCAAAATCCCTAAGGGTTTTAAAAAGCATATTGGCAATAGTCTCAGGCTTATCCAAATTCCCCAGTGATACTACCATTATGTCTTTATTAAGCTTTCCCTGATACAGATTAAGGTGTTGGTCAACCGTTATCACTCCGGTTTTAAAACCTTTATCTGCTTTTTCATTTGCAAGCATAATTATTTTATCTGCCACCTTTTCAGTAGTACCTCTATAAATACTGTAATCTGCTTCCGGTGCATAATGTCTGTATTTCATTCCCGGTGCTTTTGGTTTAAAATCAGCCGTAGGCTTCGATAATATAGCCTTGTCCACACCAACCTCGCCTATTACATCCTTAATCATTTCGTATGTAATAAACCCCGGTCTTAAAATCATAGGTGTCTTAGATGTAACATCTATAATCGTAGATTCCAATCCCATTCCTACCATTCCGCCATCAATAATCATGTCAATTCTTCCATCTAAATCATCAATAACATGTTCTCCCATAGTAGGGCTTGGCTTTCCTGATAAATTTGCACTAGGTGCTGCTATGCTGACACCTGATTTTTCAATTAATTCCAGTGCAATAGGATGATTAGGGAATCTCACTGCTACCGTATCAAGTCCTCCTGTGGTTCCCTTGGGTACTAACCCGCTTTTATTAAATATAAGTGTCATAGGTCCCGGCCAAAAAGCATCCATAAGCTTCTTTGCCACCTCCGGCACCTGTGTAACAATGTCATCAAGCATATTAAGATTTGATATATGAACTATTAAAGGATTGTCTGACGGTCTTCCTTTTGCCTCATAAACCTTCTTTGCTGCCTCTTCATCTAAAGCATTGGCTCCCAATCCGTAAACAGTCTCCGTTGGGAAGGCAACCAGTCCGCCATTTCTGATAATTTCTCCTGCCTTTTCTAACTGACTAACAGCAAAATCATCTTTTAAGTTATCTTTATCTATCTTTACAATTATAGTCTTCATCTTGCGCCTCACCTGACATATACTTGTTATATTTTATCATATGTACCTTCAAAATACAATGTTAGCCCATATTAACCTGTCCCTATTTTTCCCTATACATCTACTTGGTTTCTGTCATTTCGCTAAAATAATCCATAATTCCCCTGCAAAGTATATCTCCTAACTGTTTTTGATAATCACTGTTGGTTAGATTATCTGCTTCTTCAGGGTTACTTAAAAAACCACACTCTACAATGATTCCCGGACATTTTGAATTTATCAGCATATAATAACTGTCATTAGGCTTTTCGTTTTTTGCCTTCTCCGTATTAATATCCTTATTGAATTTTTCCTGCATTATTTTTGCCAATTTCATACTTTGGGCAGATTTCTGATAATAAAATACCTGGGCACCATGAACTGATTGACCTGTGAAGCTGTTTTGGTGAACACTTATTAACACACATTTATTGTTATTATCATAAGCCTTATTTATTATGCTACACCTTCCGTTTAAATCACCGATTTTTGAAAATCTGCCATTTTCCTTTAATGATGTATCCGTATCTCGTGTCATAACAACATTAATACCTTTTTTCTGTAATATATCCCGAAGCTGTAACGCAATGGCAAGATTAACGTCTTTTTCTTTAGCATTATTTATTCCTACTTTTCCCGGGTCTTCTCCCCCATGTGCTGATTGTAGTTTACGCAAATTGTGATATGTATTCCCCAATATATATGGGGAGTTAGAAATGTATTGAGATTAGATAGCCTTTTTCTCCAAGTCCTCACAGTAAACGCTTGAAAATAAATGTTCCAGTTCATTTCCGAAGTTGTATGAGATTTTAAGTTTGTGGTTTTCATAAACTGTTATCTGGTCTATCATTTCCACAATAATATCTCTGTCTAATTCTTCAATGTCTTTCAGTTCCAACAACCGCCTTAACCACGGTGTTTCAAAAACATCTTCTGTTACACTTTCCTTTTTCTTTTCTTCCAGCGTTTCAATCTGTTTGGAGTAAAGCGTTTCTTTTTGTTGATAGTCCTCTCGATAAGAAAGAAATTCTTCTTTAGAAATCAGTTCGTCTTTGTAATCTTCATAAATTGACTTTTTCAACTTCTTCACTCTTTCAAGCTCTGCTTTTAACTTTGTCAGTTCTATGTCTGTTGATTTTCTGATTTTTATTGCTGTGAAAGATTGTGATTTTACAAGTTCCTGCAAGTTCTCTACATTGCGGATAATCTGCTTTAAATCTCCCAGCACAATATCATTCAATACTTGAAACGGGAGCGTGTGCGGAGTGCAATAATCTTTTCCACTTCTTTTGTAAGTTCCACAATAAAATGAATAGGACTTACTTCCGTCAGCACGTCGCCAGAAATTTTTCATCATTGCCCGACCACAATCGCCACACTTGATAAAACCTGCAAAGATATTTTTATTTGTTTCTAAATCAATATCCCTATGTTTTTTCGTCAGCAGTTTTTGTACCTTATCCCACAGTTGACGGTCTATAATCGGTTCATGTGTATTTTCAACCCTTATCCAGTTTGCTTTCTCAACTGGACGCTGTTTGCTTCTCATACGTTGATGTTTCTTTCCTTGTACCATATTTCCAATATAAAGCTCATTTTGTAACATCACTTTAATCGTGGAATACGTCCAATAAGAAGTTTTCTCTAAACGATTGCAATTTTTGTAATTTTCGCCGTTGAGCTTTTTATATTCCGACGGACAAAGGATACCCTCTGCATTTAGTATTTTGGCAATGCTTTGTTTTCCTATTCCTTGTGCATACATAGTAAATACTCTTTTTACAACTTCGGACGCATATTCATCAATCACAAGTTTATTTTTATTTGCAGGAGATTTCTTATAACCATAACTTGTAAAAGCTCCGATAAATTCTCCTGCTTTCTGCTTTGATTTTACAGTCGCTTGAATTTTATTAGAAATATCTCTGGCATACTGTTCGTTGAATATATTTTTAATAGGAAGTAACATATCGTATGCCTGCTTCATACTATCAATATTATCTGTTACAGAAATAAAACGAACATTAAGCTCTGGAAATATTCTTTCCAAATATCGCCCCGTATCAATGTAATCTCGTCCGAAACGGGAAAGGTCTTTTACAACAACACAATTTACCTTGTTATCTTCAATGTCAGCAATCATTCTATGAAAGTCTGGTCTATTGAAATTCGTTCCCGTAAAACCGTCATCAATATAAACATCATATAAGATAAAGTCATCATGCTTGTTCACATATTCTGTTAAAAGTTTTCTCTGATTTCCTACACTATCGCTTTCTTCCTTATCTCCGTCCTCTCGTGATAATCTGATATAAATAGCCACGTTAAATAAGTTTGAACCTTTTTGATAAATCATTTTTCCACCTATTCAACTGCCGTACCTATGATAATATTATACCATAAAGTACGGCTTCTTTCCATTGTTTTCAAGGGTTTTACCCTCTTGATAGTCCTTTTTTTACATGAGATTTCACGATACGGACAAGCAATTCCTCTACGGAAAATTTACCTAAAAATTCCCGTTCTACGATATATTGTGCAGGTTCTTTTTTAGCCAAGTTATCAGCCCCCTTAGTCAGCTATCTATTCTCAACATACGCACATAGGCTTATCCAATATGCGTATTTTTCACAATGTTACAGAAGCAGACAGACGGCTTTGGAAAGCTCCGTTAGTATCTCAACTATTCCCATTCTTGTGGGCAGAACCGCACCATGCGGACGTATCATTATCCTGTGAGGATAGGTCATGGCAAAACGACTTTTCCAACAGTCGCTCTCGGATCACTGCGTGGGTCGCTCGCTTTCTTTTGAAAAGGTCGTGGCGTACAGTTCCCGTGGCTCGCTATCTCACAAACGTATCTGTCTGCTTTATTCAGTTGTCAAAGAGCTGTGGCGAAAGCGTATTGCTTTCATATAAAAGCAGGGGCAGAGCAGGAAAGAGGGGATTGAACAAATCATGCTCTGCGGTTACTGCTTGTTATTCTTCGGTTTCTAACGGAATATCAAAGTCCAAAATCATTTTGATAAGTGCTTCTCTGATAAGTCCCTTTAACTCCATATCTACGACAATATAGACATTGCCGTATTCATCATAGAGTGGACGCAAACAGCACTTTGATATGTACGGGTCATAAAATGCCAGTATCTTTTCAATCGCTTTTTCGTCCCCGTCCATTGCCTGCGAAAGCAAGTAGTAAGACGGCTTTTTAAATGTTTGTTTCATTTTTACTGTTTCTCCTTTAGTAATTTTTTCATAAGTGCCAATGAGTTATGCCGATTTTGGAATACACCGCTTCTGGAAATATTCTGCTTTTTTGCAATTTCTTCGTTGTTCATTTCCAAGAAGTAATACATCAGCAAAGTTTCACGGTTACGCTCGGACAACTGTTTCAAGGCTTCTGCCAATTCATCATCATAGACACGAATATCATTACCGCATACGTTGAAAATCGTATAGTCCGTATCATAGTCGTCCCAGACAGCCAGATTTTCTACAACGATTTCTGGAAGTTCACAAAAGAGTGTTTCTTCCTTTTGTCGTCGTTTTAATTTCTTCTGATAGTCCTTAACAACATGTCGGACAACTTTCTTCAAACAACTTTCAAAACGGCATTGAACTGTTTTCTGGAAGTCAGACGGTTTCATCAATCTCACCCCCTTTCCGTTACGACGTGAAAAGTAGTTATCCCTCTTTCCACACCATATAGGGAACGGCAGGTGTGATTTGTTAAGTTGAAACCGAAAAAATTTAAAAAATTTTTTAGGCATGAAAAAAGCCCGCACAAAACATATAGTTTTATACGAGCTATTAGAGCTATAAAATATTTAGTTTTTAGTAAAATGCTGTTAGGTAGTGTATGATTGTATAGAATTTCGCTTAAAATGTTCCATAATACAATCCCCCTTACAGCACTTGTTTTGTATTACACTTTTGTCTTTTTGGTAATCTTGTAAATATATTCTTCTGGTGTAGGGCGTTTATTTCCAAAATACTTTTTAAAATTTGCCTGCACTTCTGGGTCGTTGCTGTTCATAGCTTCATCAATCGTTGCTTCAATATCTGCCCGAACATCAGCCAATGATACACCGCCAGCTTTTGCACCAGCTTTCAATGCTTTTTTTATGTCACGTTTTTTAAGTCCTAACATGGTATCACTCCTAAAAATAAAATAGTTCCTCAAATTTTTTATCAAGTGCAATACACAAAATAAGTGCAAGTTTAGCAGTAGGATTGAATTGTCCCGTTTCAATGGAACTAATCGTATTCCTAGATACACCAACCATTTCCGCTAAAGCTGATTGCGATAGTTTTTTTTCTGTTCGCACTTTTTTGAGATTGTTTTTTAACACCAGTTTATCATTCATTAAAATAACCCCACACAAAATTTATAAAAGCAGTATGCAGAAAATACTAATAGAATACCGCCACAAAAAAGACTAAATTTCTTTTTCAGTTTGATACCCTCATAAACAAATGCTAAACCTGATGTGCAAGTAAATAGGGATATTATATCTGCTGGGGATTGCACTTTAATCAATTTTATTATCATTATAGTGCAACCTAAAATAATCAATCCCCAAAGTGAAAATGCGTCCCTTTTTGTACGTATTTCTTTCTCTCGTTCATCGCCTAAAAAATTTTCTAGTTTTGCCTTTTCTAAAACTTCCTCTTTATTCATAAAAGCACCTCTCTTTTTGCCAAGTTTTATTTACATTCATAATATATCATAGCCAAGTTTTGTTGTCAATTATTTTGCATAGTTTACTTGTCAAAAATACAGCGTGCAAATCTCATTTAGGAAATGCACGCTATATCATTTATCCTACAATCTTCCAGTTACTATCCTTTTGTAACACAAGCTCATACTGTGATACCTGCGTCGCTTTTGTCTGATTATCAAGGAATTTTACCGCTACCTTGACTTTCACATTGTCCCCGTCCTTTATAAAGATAGGGTTTACCAGTTCAGAATAAAGGTAGTCCCTGCC
>NZ_QUHB01000008.1 GCF_003479405.1 Eubacterium sp. AF16-48
TTCTTTCAGATGCTCCGGGTCAACGTTATCAAGGTTGTGGAGATAGTAAGGGCATTTAGGGTTTATACATTTGTGTATGCGGAAAAAGGATCTGTCTTTAATAGCAACAAGACTGGGGCTACAGTGCGGACAGAAGAAACGCAATGGGGTTGTGGTGTGTTCCCCGGAAGAGAATGTCTGACCACAGACTTTGCACTGATACTGACCGTTATTCCCATTGTTGTCATATATGTAGTGATGAGGCGCACCACAGACAGGACAGCATATATCTTCGGAAATTGTGCGGCCGTTACGTCTCTGTACAGGTTTCAGAAATTTATGATATTTCCATTCGTAATACTTTAGAAGAAACTGCCAGTCCTGTTTGATGAAAGTTTTGATGACAGGAAGTTCATCGGTTTTGAATTTCTGGTATTTCGGAGAGTGGGAATCGTCAAAAGCCCACTGTCTGAGAGGAATATATCTGCAGATAAAATTTAAAAGCCAGCAGTTTTGTTGGTAAAGGTATTGAATTAATTAAAGTAGATAAAGTATAATGTCCATGAGCATTGTCTCCTTTGTCGTTGTATAAAGTTGATTTCGTCGTTGACATTATACCAAAAAAGGGAGGTCAATGCTCTTTTTATTGCAAACTCCCTAAAAATAAAGGTTTTATAAAGAAAATAGGGTAGTAAATTTGACACTACCATAAAACAAGGAGAGATTCGCATATGGAAAAAGTAATTGAAGTTAGCAATTTAACAAAGGAATACAAGGAAAAAAAGGCGGTTGATAATTTATCCTTTGATGTATACGAAGGGGAAATTTTAGGGCTTTTAGGCCCCAATGGCAGTGGAAAAAGTACAACAATCAATTCTATTTTGGCACTGCTAAAGTATCAGGGAGGCAGTATAAAAATTTTCGGGGAGGAAATGAAACCGGACTCTTATGACATAAAGGCAAAAATAGGTGTAATTTTTCAGGATGTTGCAGTGTTTAACGAATTAAACGTATATGACAACATCAACTATTTTTGTGGCTTGTACATTAAAGATAAAAATACCAGAAAGCAGTATGTGGAAGATGCAATTAATTTAGTAGGTCTTGGGGAATTTAAAAAATACCTGCCAAAGCAGTTATCAGGAGGTCTTTTAAGGAGACTTAATATTGCCTGCGGAATTGCCCACAAGCCAAAGCTGATTTTTTTAGATGAACCTACAGTTGCCGTTGACCCTCAAAGCAGAAATAATATTTTAGACGGTATTAAAAAGTTAAGGGATAATGGGGCAACTATTGTTTACACAACTCATTACATGGAAGAAGTAGAAATCCTTTGCGACAGAATTATTATTTTGGACAAAGGAAAAATAATTGCTCAGGGAACAAGTGAAGAATTAAAGAAAGAGGCTAACATAGAAGAGAAGATACAGCGTGTAGGGCCTACATTAAATGATGTATTTTTAAAACTTACAGGAAAGGAATTAAGAGACTAATGTTTTTACATAATTTAAAATATACAATTAAAACATTGTTTAAAAATAAAATACTAATCTTCTGGACTTTCGCCTTTCCTATTATTCTTGGAATATTTTTTAATATGGCATTTTCTAACATAGAAAAAGATGAAAAATTAAAGGTGTTTGACATTGCCGTAGTTAATGACAGCCAGTTTGAAAATCAGAAAATATATCAGGAGGCATTAAAAGAACTGTCAGCTGATGACAGCGAGAATAAGCTGTTTAACATTAAATATGTTAAAAAAGAAAAGGCGGATTCACTTTTAGATGATTCAGATATAGAAGGTTATATTATATTTAAAAACGAAGAGCCACAGGTGGTGGTAAAGAAAAACGGAACATACCAGACTTTAATTAGGTTTGTTGTAACAGAAATAGGGCAGAACAAGGCTATTATAGAGGATTTAACTAAGAAAACCGTTGAAAATGAAATAGCAAAGGGAAGCACATCATTTGACCCGGAAAAAATTGCCAAAGACATATTGGAAAAGATAAATAATGGACAGGTCAATATGAAAAATATTTCTGCCTCTAATTTAAGCTATATGCAAATTGAATTTTATACCCTTATAGCTATGACGTGTATGTATTGTGGAATGTTAGGACTGACGGCAATTAATAACTGTCTGGCGAATATGAGCAGCAAAGGAAAGAGAATTTCAGTTTCACCTAATAAGAAAAGCATAATTGTTTTAAGCTCGGCAATAGGCTCGTATCTTGTAAGCATGGTGGGAATTGCTATTTTAATACTGTTTTTAAGATTTGTTCTAAAAGTTGATTTTGGAGACAATACCCCTCTTGTGATTCTGCTTTCAGCAGTGGGAGATTTGGCAGGCATTTCAATGGGAGTTTTAATTGCTTCGGTATTTAGGGTGTCAGAGGGAGCAAAAACAGGAATAACCATAGCCATTACTATGTTTTTGTCGGTACTATCAGGTATGATGGGAGTTACTCTCAAGTATGTAATTGACAAAAACGTGCCGGTTATAAATCTGATTAATCCTAACAATTTAATTACAGACGGATTTTATTCACTGTATTATTACGATACATTAGACAGATATTTAAGGGATGTTACATACTTACTGGTATTTGTTGTAATCTGCCTGACAATTTCTTTCATAAGTTTAAGGAGGGAAAAGTATGACAGTATTTAAAACAATTCTTAAAATTTTAAATAAATTAAAGGGAATGCTGATTTTATATACGGTAATGTTAGTTGCCATTACAGCCATAAATCAGTCGGCAGGCAACAGCACCACTAATTTTGAAGAGTCAAAACCGGATATTTTAATTGTAAATAATGACAATAACAACACTGTTACTGAAGGATTTGTAGATTATGTCAGCAAACATTGTAAAATAGCGGGCATAGATACAAAGGACAAGGAAAAGATGGATGATGCACTTTTCTACAGAGATGTAAATTTTGTGATTTATATACCAAAAAAATTTGGGGAAGATTTGTTAAATGGCAAAAATCCGGAAATTAAATACAAAACAACAGGAGACGAGTATGCATCTTACAGCGAAATGCTGGTGGAAAAATACATAAAGACAGTGCTGGTTTATAAAGATTACTATAGTGGAAGTGAATTAGTAAGGAAGGTAAATAGTGCTGTGGAAACTGAGGCTAAAGTTACGATTAAAAGTTCTCTTGATACTTCAAAGTTAGGAAGCATGACCAGTTACTTTAATTTCCTAAATTACGCTCTTTTAGCCGGATGCGTGTATTGCATTAGCATGATTTTAGCCAGTATTAATGAAGAAAATGTTAGAAAACGAACCATTATCAGTAGCTTCAGCTACAAAAAATATAATAGAATTGTATTATTTTCAAATGCCATTGTTATTCTGGCAATGTGGGTGTTATATATGATTTTAAGTGCTATTCTCTTTAAAAATTCAATGTTTACATCAAATGGTCTGGCATATGTAATAAATTCTTTTATATTTGCCATATGTAGTCTGACAATTGGATTTTTAATAGGAAACATTACTCAAAACAAAAATGCCATAGGCGGCATAGTAAATGTAATTGCTCTTGGAACTTCATTTTTGTGCGGTTGTTTCGTACCTTTTGAATATATGCCGGACTATGTACTAAAAATAGCCCATGTTCTTCCAACATATTATTTTGTGGAAAACAATGAGTTGATAAAAAGTATGGAAACATTGGACTTTAACGGAATAAAACCGTTGCTTATTAATGGTGGGATTGTTATAGGATTTAGTGTGGCATTTATAATTCTGACAAATCTTGTAAGCAGGAAAAAGCAGGTAGTTGGTTAAATGAAAAAATTTAGTGGCAGTGAAAGGACAGTTTCTATCAGGTAGAAATCATTCTTTTGCTGCCACTGTTTTTTTTTATCAATATAAACTTCGGAAATATAATTATACCTCCGTATTAATATCAATAATAATTTTATTACATCCCCTACATAAATAAGCATCAACATAAGTCTGGGTTAAAAAACTGGTGAGTTTTACGTTTTTTGAACGACGTTCATTAGATTTCCATTTTAACGCATATCTGTCTTGCTTCAGTTTACCTTCTTCCATTTTAGCATTACAATACGGACATTCCATAATTATTCACCTCCTGTAGTTTCAAATTATCATAGGAATAAAAAATTACCTTTAATTTATGTTTAAAGAGTACCATTGGAAAAATTTATTGTCAATAATAGTCGTTGCTTAAAGAAATTCTAGATAATATAATATATAAGAGAACTATGGTTGAGGTCAGCAGAAAAGAACCTGAAGTAAAATAAATAAAAGTTACATAGGAAAGGAAAAGTTATGAAAAATAAGCTTAAGTTAAACGGAATTTTATTAATATTAGCATTATTGGTTGTATGTACAATAACAGCAGCTAACATGGCTAAGGCAGCAGGAACGGTGGTATATGATTATAACAACACCACATTTGGACAAAGGACCAAAGATGATGTGGCAGCAGAGTATTCAAAGGCAAAAAATGCAGGGGAGACGTATGGTGACGGGCAGGAATCTACGTATTATTCCACACCGGCATCCATAGAGGCACCATACAATCAGGGAATTTTAACAGATGATACATTAGCTTCTATGGAGGCAATGACTAATTTTTACAGATATCTTACAGGGGCAAAGCCTCTTTTGAAAAAATGCGTTCAAAATGAGTCATTGCAGTATCAGGCTTTAGATAGAAACTTTCAATTTGACCATTATATAAGTAATAGCAGTAAGCCAGATGACATGGATGATGAATTGTGGCAAAAAGGTTTTAATCTTGACCATAATATACTTGCCATGTATGCAACTCCTTTCGGTTCAATTACCAGTTGGATGAATGAAGGATATAGTCTGTCAAATGGAACATGGGATACAACAGGACACAGAATGGCATTGATTTCACCTCAATATTCAAGTGTCCAGTTTGGATATAGCGGACATGTTTCCATTGGAAAAATATGTGAAAGCAGGAATACCGAATACACAGAGCCTTTTTCAGCATTTCCGGCAGCAGGTTATATGCCTGATAATGTTGTGTATCCTGATGAATGTGTATGGTCAACTTATTTAAATAAAGATTATGTAAAGGTTCAGAACCCAGGGAATGTTTTAATTACGGTAAAGAATCTTACAACAGGAGAAAGCTATATATGTAAATCTTCGGATTCTACCGCTAGTATATCTACTTCAACTATTGATTTTGTTCAGCCTAAAGATGCAACAAATCATAAATATGTAGATAATTATAGTGTTACCATAACCGGGTTAAAAGATGTAAAAACAGGCGATGATGCCACAATAAAATATGAAGTGAAATTTTTTGATGTGTCACAGCTGGCACAATCTTATGTAAAGAGTGTATCACCGGAGGGCTTTTCTAAATTAGTTGTTTATAAGAGTATGAATGATACAGAGAGTCTTAAAAAAATAGCAGCAGTATTACCTAAAAAGGTAAAGATTGTGGCAGACAGTGGCTTAGAAGCAACAGTTGGTTTAAAGGGTGACTGGGTTTTAGATGAAAAAAATAAATGCTACACAAATGAGGCAAAACCGGAGGATTTGCCGGGAAATATTTCGGATAAATTAGGTATACTTAAAAAGATTTCAGTAACCTATGAAATATCAGATGACAGATATGATGCCTACAACAGGATTGGCATAAAAGGTACGGTAGCAGAAGGTAATACTGTAAAAATGTATGTTTACAGAACTATGATGTCTGCACAGCATAGTAAGATTTTTAAAATTTATAATAAGGGAAATGGAATTTATTCAGGCATTGAAAAGTTTGACAGATATACATCAAAGGAATTTGATGCAGAGGAGAGTTCCAAAACAGAGTATCCTTATGATTATTATAATTTTGGACCGTTAAAGGTTTCAGACAGTGGTGAGTACATTTCCATTTATTATTCTGATGACGAATATTTTAAAGAGGCTTATGTATCTGTATCAATTGTGAATATTAATATAAAGTCGACAGAAACCACAGAACCGGGAACGACAAAACCGGAGCCGGGAACGACAAAACCGGAGCCGGGAACGACAAAACCGGAGCCGGGAACGACAGAACCGGGAACGACGGAACCGGGAACAACAGAACCGGGAACCACAAAATCGGAGCCGGGAACGACAAAACCGGAGCCGGGAACGACAGAACCGGGAACGACAGAACCGGGAACCACAAAACCGGAGCCGGGAACAACAGAGCCGGGAACGACGGAACCGGGAACCACAGAACCGGAGCCGGGAACGACAGAACCGGGAACCACAAAACCGGAACCGGGAACAGTGAAACCGACAAACACTAAAAAAGATCAAAAGGTATCAAAATTCAAAAAAAATAAACCAACCTTAAAAGTTAAGGCGAAGAAGAAAAGAGTAAAACTTCTAATTGGTAAGGTGGTTGGTGCCACAAAATATCAGGTTAGATACAAACAGGGTAAAAAGTGGAAAACAAAGTATACCAAGAGCAGAGCTTTGACAATAAAGAAGCTTAAAAGCAAAAAGAAAGTAAAAATTCAAGTAAGAGCTGTGATGGTATATGAAAAAAAGAAGGTATATGGTTTGTGGGTGAAGAAAAGCGTAAGGGTGAAATAATATAATTGAGCCGGTTATTAATCATTGCAGGTTAAAGGAGCATATATGAAGAGAGTTGTAAGTTTATTTTTAATTGTTGTTATGGCATTTTCTATTATTCCAAATGGAATTGTATTGGCAGGTAATGATAAAATATCTAATCATGATGTTATAGATACAGTGGCTGAAATTGCCACCAGGGATAAATATGATGGAAGGGATTATGGAATAATAACACCGGTTAAGGACCAGGGAAATAGTAACCTTTGCTGGGCATATTCATCCATGGCGGTAGCCGAGGCTTCAATACTGAAATCAGGGATTGATAAAACCGTTACTAAGGATACTTTATCACTAAATCCTGTTGCGGCAGCTTACAGAGTGTACAAAAGGGAGGCTGACCCGCTGGGAAATACGGGTGGAGATTGGCAGTCGGTGGATTATACCCAAAAGGCGGGGGATCCACTGAAAATTGTTAAGTTATGTTCTATGTGGTGGGCTCCCGTTAAAGGAAATGATGCAACGGTTAATCCCTATGAAAATCCTGCATATAGATTTGAAAATGCATTTTATATTCCGGATAACAGTGGAGATTCTGAACAGTATATAAAATCTGTAAAAGAGGCTATTGCAAAATATGGCGGGGTAACTTTTCAGTACAATAATTTAAGAGAAACAACCTATTATAATCCTAAAAATGAAAAAGGTACGGAAATATCACCTCATGCATGCACCATAATTGGTTGGGATGATAATATTCCAGCAGAAAATTTTGTGCCGGGAGGTGCTAAAAGAAACGGTGGCTGGCTTGTGAAAAACAGTTACAAAAGTCAGGAATATTTCTGGCTTTCCTACGATAATACAAGCTCATGTTCATACGCCTTTACTTTTGCACCTAAGGAGAAATACGATTACAATTATTATTATGATGGAGGAATGGATGACTTTGCGTTGCGAAATGATAAGGTAATGGCAAATGTTTTTAAGGCGCAAAAGGGTGGAACAAATGGCAAGGACGAATACATTAAAGCTGTAAATGTTGCTGTAAGCGGTGAAAATGTTAAGGTTGAAGTTAAAGTATATAAAAATATTGACAATCCTTATGGTGGTCAGGAAAATGTTCCTACATCCGGTGGATATGAGGCGGCAACAACTTCTGCAACCTATGAACATGGCGGATATGTAACGGTGGAACTGGATTCTCCGGTGAAAGTGGAAAAAGATGAATGGTTTTCCACAGTAGTTAAGGTATCAAATGACAAAGGCGATGCTAAAATCATGACATCATACAAAAATTCCAAGGAAATGTCCTATGTTGGAGGTGAAAACAACTGGTCAAATTTAAAAAATTATGTAGGAAGAATTAAGGTATATACAAAGTTAGAGGACAAACAGCAGGAGCAGTCAAAAACAACAGGGAACTTTACCAATTTAATTGTAATGGCACGTTTTGATGATGAAGAGGAATTTACCGATGCATTGTATCAGGGAACTTCCGTAAGAAAGTTAACGGATAATTCTTATAATACAGGATTTTATAGCGTATCGGATTACTACAGGAATGTGTCCAATAACAATTTACAGATAGATAACCTATATTTATTTAATAAGGGCGGTTCCATTAAATTATCTAAAAAGCGTGGCTATTATGCTGAGTATAGCGATGAAAATCCTATAGGTTACACTAATGAAAGTGAACGTATGGAGCGTATGTATGAACTGAAAGAAGACTGGTCTGAAGCAATAAACAATGCAATTGCTCAGGGCAATAAAATTACAAATTATGATGGAACCAAAACATATGGCTCTGATGATTTGGATAAAAACAATGATGGCAAAATAGATGCCATCACAATAATATATAAAAACACAACTCAGAAAATATCGGTAAGTTGGGCATCACCTTTATGGAATTATAAGGATTATTGGGGAAATGTCACCATTAATACCGGTACAAAAACATTAACAAGCGGATATTACGTGCAGCTGACTAATTCCTATGATTATCTTTATAAAAGCAGTGATAATAATCTTATGTTTTCAATAGGTGTTGCAGCTCATGAAATGGGACATATTCTTGGATTTAAAGACCTTTATAATTCCACAGGCAGTTCCCCGGTTTACTATATGTCTGCTATGGCAAAACATATGTCACCATTGCCTCAGTTTATTTCTTTAAAGGAAAGAGAGGCAAAGGGATGGATTACCGGTGATAATTTAAAGACCATTAAATCAAAGGGAGAGTATACATTAAAGGCATCAGGAACCTTTGGAACATCTGATATAGTGGGATATAAATTAAATATAAAAGGTACAAACAAAACTTTATATTTAGAATATAGAAATTTTGGTGAAAACGGAAATAAATATGATTGTCAGTCAAGGGACTTTTATAAAGCAGACGGAACTAAGTTAAAGGGTTTATCCATTACATCAGGACTGGTATGTTATGTGGCAGACAAAGAAACAAAATTTCCTAATAATATGAATTGTACTACCTCAAAATGGAATTATGAGGTTTTAGGTGGAGTATACTCCACGAAATCAGATGCCCCGTTAAAAGAAAATCAGGAATTGGATATTTATGATAAAATAAATGTGCACGTAACGGAAATAAGTGGTGATACATTAAAGTTTGAGATAGATGGAGATTTTGAGGAGGTAACGGAAGAAACAAGCAGCCAGCCGGAGACGGAAACAGAGAGTGAAACAGAAACAAGTGGTCAGCCGGAGACGGAAACAGAGAGTGAAACAGCAACAAGTAGCCAACCGGAGACGGAAACAGAGAGCGAAACAGCAACAAGTAGCCAACCGGAGACGGAAACAACCACGGAAAAGGAAAGTGTCTCTGAGTCGTCAACAGTTATAGAGCCGGAAAAAGATACGACGGAACCGGAAACAATAACGGAGGTAGAACCTACTACAGCACCAGAGACACCAAAAGAATCTGTCACAGTGAAACCGGAGCAGACAACTCCTAAAGTTACCATTGAAGCAACAACGATTAGAAAAAATAAGACTGTATCAAAGTTCAAAAAAAGAAAACCAACTTTAAAAGTTAAGGCGAAGAAGAAAAGTGTAAAACTTCTAATTGGTAAGGTAGTTGGTGCCACAAAATATCAGGTTAGATACAAACAGGGTAAAAAGTGGAAAACAAAGTATACCAAGAACAGAGCTTTGACAATAAAGAAGCTGAAAAGCAAAAAGAAAGTAAAAATTCAGGTAAGAGCCGTGATGGTATATGGAAAAAAGAAGGTATATGGTTTGTGGGTGAAGAAAAGCGTAAGGGTGAAATAACACCAATACATCTTTTGCGAAACAGGTTGTGGAGCTTGTGAATAAGGAGAGAAGTAAAGCAGGCTTAAATGCTTTGTCAATTGATGAAAATATTGAAACTGCTGCTATGGTAAGAAGTAAGGAAATAGAAAAATCATTTTCTCATACAAGACCTAATGGAAGCAGCTTTAGCACGGCATTATCTGAAAATGGAGTAAAATTTATGGGTGCCGGTGAAAACATAGCATGGGGACAGAGAAGCCCTGAAGAAGTAATGAATGGATGGATGAACAGTTCAGGACATAGAGCGAATATTCTAAATTCCAGCTTCAAAAAAATAGGTGTGGCATATTATGTAGGAGCAAACGGAAGGACATATTGGACACAGTTGTTTACTTACTAAAAATTATAATGCATGAGACGAAAACAGATGGTATGGCTCCATCTGTTTCTTTAGCTGGTATATAACACGGTTTTTGCAACAAAATTTTTAGCAAATATCAATCTTCTGGTACAAAAACATATTTGTATATGATAAAATTGTAAGGGAATTTTTGGAATATTAATAATAAAACTAAAGGAGAAAAATTATGCCAGTTTTTGATTTTAAGAATACACCGGATGATAAGAAGAAAAGCGAATGTACTTATACCACATTTCGTTCAAGCGAAAGCGAAGCATCAGCTAATCATCCTATAATGATATTAGATAACAGTGACAGAAAGTGGAAACATCATTCCAGTGGTGTTTTTACCAATCCAAACACAAAAACAGCTTTTGAATTTAATGAAGAAGATGGTACGGTAAGCGCTAATATCCTGAAAATTGATTCAAGATTTGTGAGTCTTCTTAAATGGTTAGGGGAAAATCACATTAGTGTTAGACTGTCAGGAGAAAATCAGGAAGATGGCTATGCTGTTTATAAAATAAGGGAAACAGCTTTTGGTGGTGGCACAAAACTTTCAGCTGAAGATGGATTTCTTCAGTTTATGATTGAAAGATTATTAGCAAGTAATCCACCAAAAGAGGAAATAGAAGATGAGGATATGGAAGAAGATGGAGACAGCATGAAGCTGACCAGTCTTCAAAGTATTACGGATTTCATGAATTGTGCCGGACGTACATTGCCGGACAATATACGTTTATGGGCAAGGAGAAACTTAGCTGTGGCACGTTCTAATGAAGTGTCCCAGGAGGAAAGACATCATGCCCAAAGAGCCCTTTCCATTATGATGAACATTCAGTGGAAAAATAATTATTTCGAGGCAATTGATCCGGATGAAGCCCGTAGAATTTTGGATGAAGAGCTTTATGGAATGGAAAAGGTTAAGCAGAGAATCATAGAAACAATTATTCAGATTAACCGTACCCATACACTTCCGGCATATGGACTTCTTTTAGTCGGACCGGCAGGAACCGGCAAATCCCAGATTGCTTACGCAGTGGCACGTATTTTGAAACTACCGTGGACAACCCTTGATATGAGTTCTATCAATGACCCTGAACAGCTTACAGGTTCATCCCGTATTTATTCCAATGCAAAGCCGGGAATTATTATGGAAGCCTTCTCTATGGCAGGAGAGTCAAATCTGGTATTTATAATTAACGAGTTGGACAAGGCAACGTCAGGAAAAGGTAATGGTAATCCGGCAGATGTACTGCTTACTCTTTTGGATAATCTTGGATTTACGGACAATTATATGGAATGTATGATACCGACCGTTGGTGTTTATCCTATAGCAACTGCCAACGATAAGTCACAAATAAGCGCTCCGCTTATGTCAAGATTTGCAGTAATAGACATACCGGACTACACACCGGAAGAAAAAAGAATTATTTTCTCTCAATTTGCATTGCCTAAGATACTAAAGAAAATTGGTCTTAAGGAAAATGAGTGCATTATGACACCGGAAGCGGTGGATGCAGTTATTGAGATTTATAAAAATACAAGTGGTATCAGGGATTTGGAGCAGGCAGCAGAACATATTACGGCAAATGCACTTTACCGGATAGAAGTAAATCATGTTAAGTCAGTAACATTTGATGCTGACATGGTTAGAGAATTGTTAGCATAAGGAGGTAATCTATGCTCCACTACAATGATTTATCTAAAGAATTACAGGAAAGAATCCTTGATGACCGTAAAAATCACCGGGATAATCCGTATGCATTTTTAAATGAAGATGTTCTTAGAAGGAATATGAGCCATGATAAAAACAAGCTTCTGCGTCCGGCTTTTGTAAGGGATTGCGAGAAAATAATGCACCTTCCCATGTACAATCGTTATGCGGACAAAACACAGGTTTTTTCATTATACAAAAATGACGATATATCAAGACGTTCAAGTCATGTACAGTTGGTGTCAAGAATTGCCAGAAACATTGGAGGCTTGTTGGGACTTAACACAGACCTTATTGAAGCAATTTCCTTGGGACACGATATCGGGCATACCCCATTTGGACATGCCGGGGAGAGAAAGCTTAACGAACTTTATTTTGGGAGTACGGGAAGATATTTCAATCACAATGTACATAGTGTGCGGGTTTTGGATAAAATTTTTCCTCAAAATCTTAGTATGCAAACCCTTGATGGAATTTTATGTCACAATGGGGAAATGGAACTGGAAAAATATATGCCACGGGAATATGCAGATTTTAAGATTTTTGATGAAAAAGTAGAAGAATGTTATAAGGACAAGGATGCTAACAGACGGTTGGTGCCTGCAACTTTGGAAGCCTGCGTAATGCGTATTTCAGATATTATTGCTTATTTAGGGAAGGATCGTCAGGATGCCCAAAAATTGGGATTGTTTGAAAAGGAACCGGATTTCTTTGGTGGGAAGATAGGTAATACAAATGCAGAAATAATCAACAATATGATTGTAAATATTGTGGAAAACAGTTATGGCAAAAACTATCTGAAAATGGACAAAGATTACTTTGAAGCATTTTCCCAGGGAAAAAAGGAAAATTATGAAATGATCTATGGAAACGTCAAAGTTGGTAAGGTCTATGAAGAAGAAATTAATCCTATGATGGAGGAAATATATTTAAGGCTTCTTAAGGATGCAAAATCTCATAATAAGGAATCTGTTTTGTACAAACACCATATAGCATATGTAAAAAAAATGACAGGATATTATTCTGATGTAGATTATGAGGAAAATACTCCGGATGATATTGTAGTTGACTACATTGCCAGCATGACAGATGATTATTTTGTGGATTTATACAAGTATTTATTCCCTAAGGGAAAACATGAAGTAAAATATATAGGATATTTTAATGAATAAAAAAGCTTTGCAGGTTTGTATAAAATCTGCAAAGCTTCTTCTATGTGGTTTAAAAATAATTATTCTGCTGAAACCCAAAGTGCCGGACGGGCATATAGGTTTATGGCAGATACAGGATAGCCGTATGTCATAATGTGTCCGTAAGCTGAAAATTGAGCTGTTGACTGAGTCTGACCCGGTTCAATAAGCCAACATGTTCTGTCGTTATTATTTAAAGTTTTCTGATATTTCAATTCCTGCTGACTGTTTAAAATAAATACTTTGTCAGTGGTAGACTCACCACCTACAGTTTTATAATCTGCATTATCAGAAATTGTAATTTCAGTATCTGCAATATATTTTTGAGCTTCCGTACTAAATGCTTCATTTAAAAACTTCCCATTTAAATATTTGCGAAGAGTACAATCATGCCATGTGGTAGCTTTTGCTTCCTCGTTGTAAGGAAGTCCCAGTACAGGAACCAATTTTACAAGAAGATAATCAGAACCGTTCTTATCCACAAGCAACCAGTGATACTCACCAAAAAATACAGTTGAACCAATTTTTGAAGTTTTAATAATTTGTAATTCAACTTCTGCCAGCTTTGAGGCACTATCCTGATAATCTCCCAGTAGCTGGTAGGTTTTAAGGGCTGTTTTGTAGTCCTTATTCTTTACACATTCACCTGCATATTCATATCTGCTTCTGGTGCAAAGTTCTTTACTGTCACTGTAGTTTTCATCTTCTAAGCCTTTAAACATTTTGTAAGCTTTTTCGTAGTTTCCTACTTTTTCATAATATGAAGCACGGGCATATCTTCCCGGCTGGGTTTTAAAGTATATTGCTCCACCAATAGCACCAAGGACCAAAACACCACACACAATTAAAATAATAAGTCCTACATGGTGATTTTTTTTATTCTTTTTCTCAGTAGGAACTGTAGGAAGAACTTCCTTTTCGTCTTTGGCAAGTTCATCGTGTTCAGCTGCCTTTTTTAAACAAGCCTCGTACTTAGCAGGAGAGTCTTTGTAATCTCCCAATGATTTGTATATTTCGGCAATTTCCCTGTACATATCGGCTTTATCTTTGTTTCTTAAAAAGTTATGAATGGCTTTTTGCAGTTTGTCTGCACGAATATATTTTCCTTCCAAAATTTCATTTGATTCCGCCATAATCTTATCCTCCTATATAATATGTAGTGCCCCCTCTCTTCGGTTAGTGGCAATTCATTGGAAACATCCTGAAAAATAAACTTCGCTCATTTTGTTTCCTTTTTCCTATTTAACATACCTATTATACAACGTAATGTAAAGTTCACAAGGGAAAACTGATAACTAGTATACCACAAATAAATATTTCTACCACCGAAACAGTAAAAAAATATGGATTATGTTTAAGGGAATGATTGATATTAGATTTAAATAATGTATAATGTTGGTGGACAAATAACCGGATTCATAAGATAAGAGAGGGAAAACACGTGAAGAAGATTTTTAAGGGAACTGTAAGAAAAATAATCACAATATTATTAATTTTGGTATGTTTAGCAGGTGTGACATATTTTGGAATAGGAAAATATACAGCATACATGAACAAAACCACCAAACTGGGATTTGAAAATATTGGAGAATTGGCTACCCAGTCGGCATATTGCACCGGAGTAGGTTCAACAGATGATTGGAGAAAAATGTTTGGCTCCATAAAGATTCCATTTACTGAAAGTAAATATGTTTTTAGCTGTGATGTGGTTATAAAGGCAGGTTACGATTTTGCTGATATAGACTATGATGTTGAACGTAAAGAAAAAGTAGTTACCGTTCACATGCCGGAGGCAAAAATACTAAGTTCAGAATTAAAACTGGATTCTTTTAAGGTATATCATCAGCAGGAAAGCATTTTCAATAACATAAAGGTTGAAGAAAATCTTGAGGAGCTTAAAAAACTGAAAAAGCAGACAGAGGAAGATGCCAAGGCAAATGGTTTACTGGAGAATGCAAGAACAAATGCGGAAACATTAATTAAGAGTTTTTTAGCACAAAGCTATAATCAGGATGAATATAAATATGTATTTAAGGATAAGTAAGAGGCGTAACAAATGAAGAAAAAATTATTAATAGGAATAGGTATTGTAGTAGGAATTATAGTGCTGTTTTATTTGGGACTGATGGCAACAAGATAATAGTAAAAAAAGTATAAAACCGGTAAGAGGAAAGCTAAAATCCACTTACCGGTTTTTTTATGGGAAAATATTTTGTCATTGTATGTAATAACAATTAAAAAATATATTTGCGAAATTTACAAAGGCTGTGATGAAGCAACCTAATGGACTTCAGAAAGGAGAAGGCAAAAAAAAGAAATATGCCTGGTAAATTTCAATGGAATTTTCAGAGAAAACAGCAAGTATCAAATTCCCTCACGATTCTGTAAAATCAAATTCAGAGGTGATGAAATTGAGTAGCAACGTGGATAATTATTGTGAAATCTATAAGGAGTTAGCGGAGCTAATTGGGGAAACTAACACCAAAAGGATATGGAGTTATTATCGGGGATTATCTGTTCAGTTTCCACAACGTTTGTATTCTAAAGAATTTACGCGAAAATTTATAGCGAAAAATTTAGATACAATGAAACCCAAGGAAATGGCGAAATACCTAAATTTAACTGAAAGACGGGTACGCCAAATAGCAAAGGATGTAAAGGAAATGATGGATGGCTATGAAGAGTTCTTTAATGAATACGTTGATTTTATGAAAAATTATAAAAGTTCCGATAACATTTTAGGAATGGTTGCGGATTATGGAAAATATATGAACAGTTACTTAAGCATGATGAAAAAGTTTGAGGCAATAGACAAAGATGAACTATCCACTGCGGATGCTGCATATTATGTGGAGGTTTCGGGACGAATACTTAAGAAGTTGGCAGAAATCGCACAATAATAACATAACTACTTAACATCATAACAATTGTTATCACCCAGGAAACAGGAAACAGCACAAAAAGACTTTCCAGAGATGGGGAAAGTCTGAATATGGTAAAAATCCAAACAATACGAAGGAAACATGTGCCAATTATTGTGAATATGGCAGGAAGGGTAGAGTGCCTCCTGCCTCTTGGTGCACCAGCCGGTGGCAGTGGTAAAATTTTTGGAATATTTAAAATACAGGGAATAATTTTTACTTAAATTTAATATTACTCCTCCTTACAATTTAACATAGGGCAGATAAAATAAAACCCGATAAGGCTTATCAGACAAGTATTAAATTGAGAATTAAATACACAAAATGAAATGTGCATTTAGTAAAAGCCGTTATGGCAGAAGGAGAAAATTAATATGAGAAAAAAGAATATTGCCCAGATCGCAGCAATAGCTATGGCAGTAACAATGGCGGCTACATCAGCACCGGCTAATGTATTCGCATATGGAGAAACAAGTGGAAACAGCACATTATTCGCTGATACACAGAACATATCAGACTACAGCAATTGGAAAGATACGGTATGGAATATAAAAGATTCAGAGGGAAACCTTACAAGAGAAGGGGAAGCCTATGATTCATCAAAAATTATTCTTACACCGGGAAAAGACGCTAAGGATTTAGGATTTGCATGGTACTCCAAAGAAAAAGGTGAGCCGGCAGTTAAGGTTGGAAAGAAATCGGATTTAAGTGATGCAAAGGAATTTAAGGGAACAGCAACGGAAATTAACCGTTCAAACCAGAAAAATACATACAAGGCATCAAATAAAATTACAATAGAAGATTATTTTGAAGAAGACACTACTTATTATTACAGCTACACAGACGATGTTAAAAATCCAAACTGGAGTGAAGCAAAGGCATATACAACAAAGAAAACATCATCATTTCAGACAATTCTTGTAGGTGACCCACAGGTTGGAGCTTCAGGTTCAAAGGGACAGGGAACAGATGATGATTTAAACATTGCCGTTGACACTTACAACTGGAATAAGACATTGGAGCAGTCAAAGGTAACAGCACCAAATGCAAGCTTTATATTATCAGCAGGTGACCAGATTGATTATTCAGGAACAGACAGCTCAGATGGGAAGAATGTAAGAGAAAGCGAATATGCAGGATTTACATATCCTTCAATCTTGAGAAATCTTCCTTTGGCAACAACTATAGGCAACCACGAAAGCAAAGGAACAGATTACAAATTCCATTACAATAACCCTAATTCAGATGACAATTTAGGAAGCACGAATTCAGGCTCAGATTATTACTTTAGTTACGGCAATGTGTTGTTTATCAGTTTAAACAGTAACAACAGAAATACAGTAGAGCATAAGGAATTACTTAAAAAAGCAGTGGCAAGTCACAAGGATGCAAAGTGGAAAGTTGTTATGTTCCATCATGACATTTATGGTTCAGGTCAGCCACATTCTGATACAGACGGTGCTAACTTAAGAGTTTTGTTTGCACCTTTAATGGATGAGTTTGGAATTGATGTGTGCTTAACAGGTCACGACCATTCCTACGCAAGATCTTACTTAATGGCAGATGGTACAGCAATAAATTATGGAGATTCCGTTGCAGTTAATCCGGAAGGAACACTTTACATTGCAGCAGGTTCAGCCAGCGGAAGTAAGTTCTACAAATTAGCAACCACAAAACAGTATTATATAGCAGAGCGTTCTAATACACAGCTCCCAACATTTTCAACTATTGATTTTACAGATAATTCCCTTGTAATAAAGACATATGATTACAACGGAAATAAATATGCAGATGATTATACATTGTACAAAACAAATGATAATATCTCCATGAAAGAGTTAATAACCGAAGCAGAAAATGTTAAGAATGATGGTTATACAACACAGTCATGGGATACACTTCAAAAGGCAATTGAAAGTGCAAAAAATCTTATGCAGTACACAGGGGAAGACAAGGGTGCCTTAGACCTTGTAAAGGCTTACGACAAGAACAACGACAATGATAATCCTGATGATATGCTTAACTACTATGGATATGCTCAGGGGGATTATCAGAAAGATAAAACAACAACTTTGAAGACAGGATTTTCCACATTGTTAGATAAGACAATGGATACAAAGCTTGTTATTGGTCAGAAAATATTTGAATACAACTACAATAACCTTTTAAAGGCAAAATCAGGCTTACAGAAGAAAGCTGAAACAAATAATGATGACAAAAAGGATGATAACAAAGTTAACAAGCCGGTACAGAAGTTGTCATTAAAGGCAGGCAGGAAGACAGTTAAAACAGGTAAGACAATTACTTTAAAGAAAGGAAAAACATTACAGTTAAAACTTACGGTAAACGGTGTTACAGGAAAGAACGTTAAATACACAACTTCAAACAAAAAGGTTGTAAGCATTTCTGCAACAGGAAAAATTAAGGCATTAAAGAAGAGCAAAAAAGCAGTAAAGATTACCGTAAAGTTTGGAAACAAAAAAGTTTCATTTAAAGTAAAGGCTAAATAGATAATCTGTTAAAAAATTGAGGATTAATTTAATGAAGAAATATTCAAATGTTATATTTGTTGTTTTCCTTATAATCTTCGCAGCAGGACTTTGGTTATTCAACTCCCGGATAACCAGAGTCCCTTTGCTATCTGATGACAATTTTAATTTCGTAAAGGGCGAAGTAGTGGAAGTAACAGAGGATAATACAGTAGATAATCAGGTAAACGGTGGGAGCCAAAATGTAAAAGTGAAAATCAGATCCGGAAAATATAAAGGAAAAATCTGTGATGCTAACAATATGAATGGATACCTTTACGGAACATATTGTACAAAGGGAACAAAAGTAATCGTGCAGCTTAGCAGTTACAATGATGAATTGTCAGGAAGTATATATGGATATGACAGAGGAAACATTATTTGGGAGATTGTAGCTGTTCTAGCCATTGGATTATTTGCCGTAGGGGGAAAACGTGGCATTAAATCCATGCTGGCACTTATATTTACCTTTGTATGCGTAATATATCTATACATCCCCTTAATGTACATTGGCTGTTCGCCTTTCTGGGCAGCAGTTCTGGTGGTAATATTTGTAACGATAGTCTCCATATACCTTATATGCGGCTACAACAAAAAAGGAATTTGTGCTATTGCAGGTACCATACTTGGAGTTCTAATTGCCGGAATATTTGCCACGGTATTTGGAAAAATAACCCGTATAACCGGTTATAATATAGAAGATATAGAAACGATGGTATATGTTTCCCAAAACAGTAAGCTTCAAATAGGTGGAGTGTTTTTTTCAGGAATATTAATTGCTTCCCTTGGAGCAGTAATGGATGTGGCTGTTTCCATTTCTGCCACAATAGAGGAAATACATAACAAGCGACCTGAACTTACTACAAAAGAGTTGTTTAAATCGGGTATACATGTGGGAAAAGATATGATGGGAACAATGTCTAACACATTAATATTGGCATTTACCGGCGGAGCAATAAACACGATGATACTTATTTACGCATATATGATGCCGTATTTACAGATTATTAATATGTACTCCATTGGAATCGAGGTAATAAAAGGTATATCGGGAACACTTGGAATTATACTTACAGTACCGCTGGTTTCGGTAATTTCAGCGTGGATGTATGGAAAGAAGAATCCTCATGAATCGAAAAGCAATGAAGAGTGAGGTTGTCGTGTAAAAAAACAATTACGTCCTTAAAAATGTAACAAAACACACTTTTACGTCCTTAAAATGTAAGAAAAATACATTTTTACGTCCTTAAAAATGTTGACGTGTAAAAATAACATGGATATAATTATATAAAAAGAAGGATAATAAAGAAAAGGGTGTGGTTGTATGAGACGTTTTGCATTGGAAAAATTAAAAAAATGGAAGGACAGTGAAAGTAGAAAACCACTTATTATACGAGGTGCCAGACAGGTAGGAAAAACATGGCTTATGAAGGAATTTGGAAGAGAGTGTTTTGAGAATGTGGCATATGTAAATTTTGACAGCAATGTCAGGATGAAGGGGGTTTTTGAAGGTCAGATTGATATTGAGAGAATAATACTGGCTATTGAAATTGAAACCGGTGTAACCATTGAAAGGGAAAATACGTTATTAATTTTTGACGAAATTCAGGAGGTTCCAAGAGCACTGTCATCTTTAAAGTATTTTTATGAAAATGCGCCGGAATATGCTATTGTGGCTGCCGGTTCTCTTTTAGGTGTAGCAATGCATAAAAAAACATCATTTCCTGTGGGAAAAGTTGACTTTATGGATTTGTATCCCCTTAATTTTCAGGAATTTTTATGTGCATTAGGAGAAGAGAGATATGTAGACATTCTCCAAGGTAAGGACACAGATATGGTAAATACCTTTAAAGATAAATATATAGATAGACTTCGTGAATATTACTATGTTGGTGGAATGCCGGAAGTGGTGCAAACCTACGTTGACACTAGAAATTTTAAAAAAGTAAGAGAGCTTCAAAAAAATCTTATAAATTATTATCAACAGGATTTTTCAAAGCATGCGGAGATGAATCTTGTTACAAGATTAAATCTGGTATGGAACTCAATTCCTATGCAGTTGGCAAAGGAAAACAAAAAATATATATATGGTCAGGTAAGGAAAGGCGCCAGGGCAAAGGATTTTGAATTGGCAATTCAGTGGCTTTTAGACTGTGGATTAATTCATAAAGTACAGAGAATAAATAAGCCTTCGTTGCCGTTGAAGGCTTATATGGATTTAAATGCATTTAAAGTTTTTTTACTTGATATTGGTTTGTTAATTGCAATGACTGATTTAGATGTAAAAGTAATTCTAGAGGGAAATAAAATTTTTACAGAATTTAAAGGAGCCCTTACAGAGCAATATGTTTTACAACAATTAATTTCTGAAAATGGAGTAATGCCTTATTATTATTCAGCCACAAATTCTCAAGGGGAGATTGATTTTGTAGTACAGGGCAAAACTTCAGTTATTCCTATTGAAGTTAAGGCAGAAGAAAATCTCAGGGCTAAGAGCTTAAAGGCATTTTGCGATAAGTATAACCCTAAATTTGCAGTGAGAACTTCTATGTCCGATTATAGAAAACAGGATTGGATGAACAATATTCCTCTTTACAATATTGATAGAATAAGGGACTATCTTGAACAGTAAAAAGTTATAGGGGATTTCCACATTGTATGGTACAATAGTTACCATACTAAAGGAAAGGAAATTCTAATAATGGAAAAAACGAGAGATGGCTTTAAGAGCCGGACAGGCTTTGTAATTGCCTGCATTGGCTCAGCCGTAGGTATGGGAAACATATGGAGATTCCCATACATGGTATCAGATTGGGGAGGAATGACATTTTTAATTCCATATGTTCTGTTTGTAATTTTAATTGGAGCATCGGGAGTTATCGAGGAAATGGCACTTGGTCGTGCGGCAAAGGGCGGACCTATTATAGCTTTTGGAAAGTGTACGGAAGTTCGTACCGGTAACAAAAAAATAGGAGAGAGAATAGGTATTATTCCGGTGATTGGCTCTCTTGCCCTGGCAATCGGTTACACGGTAGTAGTTGGTTGGATTTTCAAATATACTTTTCTTGCCTTGTCAGGACAGTTAGCAGGCATGGGACAGGATATGGATGCCATAGGAGGTATGTTTGGAACCACCGCAATAAAATTCGGTAACAATTTATGGCTGGTGGTCGCAGTAATAGTAACAGCGGTAATTATGGCATTCGGAATTGCAGGAGGAATTGAAAGGGCAAACAAAATAATGATGCCTCTTTTATTTGTGCTGTTTTTAGGTCTGGGTATTTATATATTTACATTACCGGGAGCAAGTGACGGATATAAGTACATATTCACAATTAATCCAAAAGGACTGTTAAATGTAAGATTGTGGATTTTTGCCTTTGGTCAGGCATTTTTCTCACTTTCCATTGCAGGAAATGGAACAGTAATTTACGGCTCATATTTAAGCAAATCAGAAAATGTTGTAACATCTGCCGGAAATGTGGCTATATTTGATACTTTGGCAGCATTACTTGCGGCATTTGTAATTATTCCGGGAATGGCAGTTGGAGGTGCAGAGTTATCTTCAGGAGGTCCGGGACTGATGTTTGTATATTTGGTAAATGTGTTTAATGGAATGCCCGGTGGAAAAATTGTAGGAATAGTATTTTACATTTGTGTACTTTTTGCAGGAATGAGCTCACTGGTTAATTTATACGAAGCGCCGGTAGCAACAATGCAGGAAAAGTTTGGTCTTAAAAGACCGGCAGCAGTTGGTGTAATAGCTGCTATTGGTTGCATTGTGGGACTTGCAATTCAGGGAATCGTATCAGGATGGATGGATGCCGTTTCAATATATATTTGTCCGTTAGGAGCAATGCTTGCAGGCATCATGTTCTTCTGGGTAGCAGGAAAAGATTTTGCATTAGAAGCAGTAAACCAGGGCAAGGACAAGCCTATTGGAAAGTGGTTTATGCCTCTTGGAAAGTATGTGCTTGTTCCTTTGGCTTTTGTAGCATTAGTTGCCGGAGCAATTTTAGGTGGAATAGGTTAATGGTTGAAAATTGGGGAGGAATTAAAAGATGACTTATAGTAACCCGGCAACTCAGGGAAAGAAAATTACTATTATATTTGGAGTAGTGCTTTCAGTTCTTGTACTGCTTACCATAAATCCGGTTATTGATAATGATTTCTGGTTTTTGTTAAAAGGTGGGGATTATGTAATGGCTAATGGCATTCCCCATACGGAGCCTTTTACAATGCATCAGGGATGGAATTTTGTTATGCAGCAGTGGCTTAGCTCTGTTATTTTCGCATTAATTTATAATACATTTGGCGTAATGGGAATGGTTGTGACCATGAGTATTATATCATTAATTACAACTCTTATAATTTATAAAATATGCTTGTATGTTACTAACAACAATACTTTAATTTCTTTTATTATAGGCTGTGTGTATGTTATTATAAATGCTTTTTCATGTGTTACCAGACCTAAGATTTTTACAGCCCTTATATTTGCAGTTGAATTATATTATCTTGAGAAGTTTATAAAAGAGCAGAAAACCAGGTATCTTATAGCACTTCCTATATTATCGGTTTTGGAAATAAATCTTCATGCCTCTATGTGGTGGATGATTATTGTGTTAATGCTTCCTTATGTGGCAGACAGCATTTCCATTCCCAAATTAAAGGTTAAAGGGGAAAATAAAAAAATTATTCCATTGCTTTTATCCATGGTTGCGGTATTTATTGCCGGATTAATTAATCCATATGGAATTAAAGCTATTACGTATTTGTTCAGGTCTTACGGGCTAGAAGAAATAAGCGGGTATATTTCTGAAATGCAGGGGATTAACGTTAATGATGCCATGGGAATGGCAATGGCGGTTATTATGATTATAATGGTTTTTGCCTATATTTTATACCGCAGGGGTACTTACAAAATCAGATATTTTTGTCTGACTTTAGGAACAACTTATTTGATGTTGTCGGCATATAGAAGCATATTTATATTTGCCACAGGAGCATTGTTCCCATTAGCATACTATCTAAAGGATGTGTATCCACCTGAAAATAAAAAGTCCCAAGAGTCAAACAGAAAAACTGTTAATATACTATTAGTAGTATTGTGCATTGCAATTGTGGCAGCGGTAGCAGTTAAATTTATAAAATATGATGATTCTTCTGCTCAGGCAAAATGTAAGGGAGCAGTTGAATATTTAAAGGCAAATAATAATCCGGATGATGTGGTATTATTTACCACATATGAAGATGGAGGATACGCAGAGTATTGTGGATTTAAGCCATATATGGATGCCAGGGCGGAGGTTTTTGTTAAGAAAAATAACGGTAAGGCAGATGTTATGAAAGAGTATAACAGGCTTGAGGATGGGGATATTTATTACAAGGATATATTTGATAAGTATAAATTTACTCATGCAATTCTTTACAAAAAGGGACTGCTATATACATATATATCAAAAGATAAGGATTATAAACAGGTTTACTCGGATAAAAACAGGGTAATTTATGAGTATGTTGGGGAAAATAGATAAAATATCACATTTACATCATATTTAATTTTTTAAGAGTGTGTGCTATAATACACCTTAAATATATAGAGAAAAGTTTTAAGGTGTGCTATGAAAACTAAAAATAATTTATTTACATATATAATTTCCATGGGACTCCCGGCAATAATTTTGACAGGAGTTCTTTTATTTGTGGAAAATTATCCTTTTGGAAATAATAATTTTACCCTGTGGGATATGGATTATCAGTATCTGGATTTCTTTCAGTGGTTAAAGAGGGTGTTTAATGGAGAGGCGAATATTGCCTATTCATTTGGAAAATCATTAGGGGATAATACCATAGGACTTTGGTCATTTTATTTATCAAGTCCATTTAATCTTCTTTTGTTTTTCTTTAAGGATATCCAACTGTTTATTGTGGTTTTGGCAATTATCAAAATAGCCTTGGCAGGTCTTACCTGCTGTATATACTTAAGAAAAAGGTTTGAAAATCTCTCAGGGGTGTGGGCGGTGTTATTGTCTGTGTCCTATTCTATGATGACCTACAGTATAAAACAGATAACCAATATCATGTGGTTAGATGGAGTAGTTTTTCTGCCTCTTGTAATGCTTGGGGTATACAGGGTAATTACTGAAAATAAGAAAGTATTTTTGTACATAATAACGGTAGTTGCGGTTATATCCAACTGGTATACGGCATACATGATTTGCCTGCTGTCAGTATTTTATTTCGTATATGAGGTTATGCAATTTAATAATCAGGGATTAAAGCCAATACTTATAAAATTCAAAAATTACTGTCTGACAATGATACTGTCAGTTTTAACCACTATGTTTTTCTTTATTCCTATGGTTATGCAGCTGTTAAACGGAAAGGGAATAGAGCATGACAAATTTTTCAGATTTCAATTTCGATGCAATATATGGGATATAGTGAAGGCACTGTTTCCAATAAATGCAAATGTAGATAATTCAAATATACTGATTTTGTTTTGCGGTTCCTTAACGTTAGTAGGCACAATATTATATTTTGTAACGAAAAACATTGGAATCAGACAGAAAATATGTGTTGGAGTTTTACTGCTTGTTTTAATTGTATCTGATGTATTTTATCCAACGGAAAAAATCTGGAATGGCTTTAGAAAAGTGGCATCGTATTACAGCAGGTCGGCTTTTGTAATATGCTTTTTCATGGTGCTTCTGGCTGCAACTTATTTTAACACAAGAAGAAAAATAAAGAATTTTAAAGTTGTGGCAGTGATTTGCACCATTTTAGTTGTAGGTGAACTTTTTTACAATACTAATATTTATATTTCAAGCTTTAGTATTAAAAATACAAAAGAGTACAACAGCTATGTAAGTAATGCCCGAAGGCAGATTAATGAAATAAAAAACTATGATAACAGTACATTTTACAGAGTGGAACAAACAGGCAGCAGAGTAACCAAACCTAAAAATACTTTTGGAGCTTTTAACGAAGGTATGGCATATGGGTATATGCCCTTAGCTTCTTACAGTTCTACCTTTAATAATTCCATAATGAAGCTTTATTCAAAATGTGGATATAGTGAGTGTAAGAGGGTGATTATATATAAGGAACCTATTTTAGTAAGTGATTCTCTTTTGGGAATAAAGTATCTTTTAAGTAAAAAGGCACCTTTAGGATACAAAAAGGTAAAAAGCATAGAAAAATATAATAAAAAAAGTGTATACGAAAATCCTTATGCATTAGGGTTAGGATATTTAACCCATAAGGATGTGTATAAGGATATAGTAGCAGAAAATTCTTTTGAATATCAAAATAGACTGTTAAGTGGAGTTGTTGGAAAACAGGTAAATGTGTTTAAAAAAGTTAAGTCCCGGAAAATTTCTAAAAACGGAAAAATTACCTGGGTAATGAATAGCCCAAAATGCAGCAATGTGCTTTATGGATATCTTACAAGGCGATATGAAAATAAAGTGGATTTGTATGTCGATGGAAAACTAAGAACGGATTATGGTCAGTGGAATTCATATAAAACCGTTCAAATTTCTCAGGATAAAAGGGGACAAAAGCATACAGTGGCAATGAAGGGAAAAATATTTACAACAAGTGGAATCAGAGGCATGTTTTATTATTTGGATATGGAGGAATTTAGGCGTGTAATAAAACTTCTTAAGAAAAATAATTTTTTCCCTGACATAATGAAGGATGGCTATGTTGAAGGAGACTATAATGCCGGAAAAAAGGGACAGCTTCTTCTTACAATTCCTTATGATAAAGGCTGGAGCATTAAATGCAATGGCAAAAAAGCAGAGGTTAAAGTTGCTCAGGGAATATTTACTGTTATAAATGTTGATAAGGGAAAAAATCACATTGTTATGGAATACCACACACCGGGATTTAAGGCAGGAATAATAGTTTCAGTTATGGCATTGTTATGCTTTATATTATGGCAGGTAAAGACAAATAAAAGAACATATAACGTTGACCCGGCAAATTTAAAGTGTTAATATCTAGTTATCGGGCTTATGACAATCAAAAGTAAGCTAGTGACAATTATGTCTGGAGGTGTTTTTATGGGATTTTTGAAAGGGAAAACTGCAATTATCACCGGCGGTGGAAGAGCAGTTTTACAGGATGGAAGTTGTGGCTCCATAGGATATGGTATTGCTACTGCTTACGCTAAAGAAGGTGCAAATCTTGTTCTTACAGGAAGAAATGTTAAAAAGCTAACTGATGCTAAAGAGGAACTGGAGAGCAAGTACGGAATAAAGGTCTTACCGGTACATGCAGATATTAGCGCAGGTTCAGATAATGAGGCAACTGTAAAAGAGGTTGTTAAAAAGACAATAGATGAATTTGGACGTATTGATGTGTTAATTAATAATGCTCAGGCATCAGCTTCAGGAGTAACCATTGCAGACCACACTACACAACAGTTTGATTTGGCAATGTATTCAGGAGTTTATGCAACGTTTTATTACATGAAAGAATGCTATCCATACTTAAAGGAAACAAAAGGCTCGGTTATTAATTTCGCTTCAGGAGCAGGATTGTTTGGAAACTTTGGACAGTGTGCTTATGCAGCTGCAAAAGAAGGCATAAGAGGTCTTACAAGAGTTGCGGCAACAGAGTGGGCAGCAGATGGAATCAATGTAAACGTGGTATGTCCTTTAGCCTGGACATCACAGCTTGAAAACTTTGAAAAGGCATATCCTGAGGCATATAAAGCCAATGTAAAGGTACCGCCTATGGGACGTTTCGGAGATGTTGAAAAAGACATTGGACGCCCTTGTGTACAGCTGGCATCACCGGATTTTAAATATATGAGTGGTGAAACTATTACATTAGAAGGTGCATTGGGACAGCGACCATAGTTGTAGATAAAATTATAAAGAAATTAAAGACTGCAGTGAGGGTATTTTCATTTACCTGCCTGCAGTCTTTTTATAAAATTATCCCAATTTCTCTAAAATTTTCTTAGCATCGTATTCAGGAGCAAAGTCTTTAGCTACGTCATATATTTCTTTAATTTTGGAAACATCCTCTTCTAAGTCATCAGCAATCTGATTAACGGATTTTCCTTTGGATAATTTTTTACAAATTAAAGAAACCATAAGTTGATTTTCGCCTTTTGTAAAACCTGTTGATTCGCCCTTTACAAATCCATCATCATAAGCATCCTGTCTTAGATATTCCATTGTTTTCTTTTCGTCATATTCCGTAAGAAGTGTGTGCATAGCCTCAGTCTTCCTTTCCAGCAGAAAATCTTTTAAAACATCATGCTCTATACAGTAGTCTATGGCATTTTCAATAGCGGCATTTATATCATTATATTTCTGCTTATAATCATTTATCGTTTTTATTAGTATACCATAATCCGATAATGTTTTACAGTTAGACAGTAATTTTTTGTTATGTCCGTAGTTAATATTTAATATTGTAGCAGTCCACTCAAAACACCCCTCCCTTGAAGGCTCAATAAAAGCATCTGATAATTTTAATAATTGTTTATCGGGCATATCCCTTTCACCGTTATAAAAAACGTAATATTGCGGTGTGGGAAGCTTTACCAATTTATCTCTATAAATTCCCAAACTTCCTGTTGAAATATATTTGTTGTATAAATCCGCAAAATACATAAATCCCCGCAGTGGCATATTGGGATTCCAGGTGCTTTGCTGCTCAAACAATGCCAGATTATTTGATATAATGCAGGACACGTCATTTTTCATGCTCATATACAGGGCATTATCCATGGTAGTGATTTCCAAATCATCTAAATTAGTGTAACAAGTATCATTTAATGCGTTATAAAGACTAAGTAAATTGCCCTTATACTTTTCATAGCCAAATACCATACAAAATACCCGGTCTTTGTGGTTTCTATTATACTTCATACTATAAAATTCTCCTTAATATTCTTTCAGTGCAATTAGATGTGTTCGATAACTAAAAGAAATAGAAGATATATAATATTATACATACAATTAACAACTTTGCAAGCGGCAATAAAAAAACAGGTTAAACAGTTAGAAAAAATACTGTTTAGCCTGTTGTGAAAATACACTATTATTCAAATCCTGCAATGTTATATTGCCGGAACAATTTCCACAGATATCTGATCAAATTTATTTTCTAAGTCCTTTGTGATATGTTCCTGTATCCTCTTAAAATCCTTAATTTTTACAATATCATTTTTGCTTTTAACATAAACCTCAATCCATGTTTTACGTCCGGTTTGGGTTACATCAAGAAAATCAAGGCTGTAGTCATAATTTTGAATATCCTCATTAACAACCTTTCTGATTTCATCCATAACATCCTGTTCAGGGGAGAAAAGAACTAACTCCTTAAGATTTTTTATAATCTGTAAAACCGGTTCCTTAACCAGGAACAAAGCCACAACAATGGCTACAGATGAGTCAATGTAAGGTATTACAAAGTTAAGCTTTGTATTTGCCAAAAACAGCTGGAATAAAAAAGCCACGGAAATTCCAAGAGTGCTTACAATATCAACCTTCCATAAATATAATTCCGATTTTATAATCATGGAAGAATATTTACGGCTTAAATGCTTCAACATCAGCAACATAACAATGCAGCCACCACAAAGGGAAGCTTCATAAATTAACACGTTTAATGCATTAACTGTGTGTCCACCGTGTAATAATACAACTACATTTGAAGCAATCATATTAATAACCACAATCAAAAGAACAACATATTTAATTAATACCAATAATGATTCAATTTGTGAACAGCCATAAGGTTTCTTTTCAGAAACAGGTTTATACAGAAATGGAACCAATGCAAACATTGGAAGCAAAAGAAGTAAATCAAATAAATCGAATATTCCGTCAGTCATTACGGTTTTAGAACCCAACAAAAATGAAGCTATAATTTCTAATAAAGTAAATGCAATGGTGCCTCCCAGTGAAAGCTTTAATATTTTGTTTTCTATTTTGTATTTCTCATCTTTCATAATGAATAAAAAATAATCCTTTCCAAAGAACAATAAATTTTATTGCCTTTTTTGTTCTACAATATAATAAAGTCTGGTATAATACTAATGTCAATATGCCTAAATACAGATATAATACCTAAAAATACTTATTATATCTATTATAATTGACAAACAAACATTAGTATAATACAAGGAAAGAAACGAAAATGAAGCGAAAAAAGACTTTTAACATAGGAGAATTATCAAGATTATTTAATGTAAGCACGGATTCCATACGTTACTATGAAAAGATTGGAATACTTAACCCATTGCGAAATCAGGAGAACAATTACAGGGTTTATACCTTATCAGATATACGTCAGCTTACCATGATAAGAGAGTTGCTGGGACTGGATTTTTCCACAGAGAGGATAAAGGAATTTGATAAAAATCAAAATGTGGAAACCACTAAAACATTACTTACGGAGGAGCTTAATATTGTTAATCAAAACATAGTTGAGTTGTTTGAAAAAAGAATAAGTATTGAGGCAAGAATTAAGTCCTTAGAAGAAAATATGAATCACACTGATTTAGAAAACATCAGGCTTAAAAATTTTGAAGAGAGACACTGTGTAATGATAAGCGAATCCAATTTAGATGATGATGACGTGGATTATTATCTTGTTAAATATATGCAGTCCCACAAAAACAAAGTAGACACAATAGGAGCCTGTGACTGTTATGTGTTAGACACAAGCAAAGTAAATGACGAGGACAATTCCTATATTACAAAGGGGGTGTTTTTCTATTCTGACACACTTTTATATAATAGTAATTATTCCCTTCCTGCCGGAAAGTACCTGTCTATTTTCTATAAAGGTTCATCTACAAGAACCAAACAGGGAGTGGACAAGCTAATAGCTTACGCTAAAGAACATCATCTGAAAATAACAGGTGATCCCATAGAATTTTGCCACATAGATGATTATGAAACATCCATAGAGGAAGAATGTCTTACGGAAATTCAACTTCCGGTAAAATAATGAATGGAAATAGTGTATTTTACAGTTGAATTGAAGGGGATAAGTGTTAAACTAAAGTTAATAAATATAAAAGGTGGTAGCCTATGAATAAAAAGACAATGAAAATGATAATTGCATCAGGAATTATTGTAATAGCAGTGACTATTATGGCGGGAATTAATAATACGGGATTTAAAATGCCGGGTAGAGCTACGGTTAATTCTGTAATAGAGGCGGAGGAGACTTCTACAACGGTTACGGATTTTGAAAAAGAAAGACCGGTAATAGCTTCTATTGTTAATAACAGGAATGGCATTGCCATAACATGGAATAAAATAGAGGGGGCTACAGGCTATTATATTTACAGGGACGGAAAGAAAATCTGTCAGGTGAAAAAGGAGACAACTAAATATACAGACAAAGGAGCAAACAAAAACGGTACTTTATATGGATTTAGCATTATGGCGTATAAAACAATTAATGGAAAAACATATAAAAGCGTGATTTCTCCGGGAGTTAAAAGCTGTTTTCTTAAGGGAAGCAGCATTGATATATTAACCAAAAAAGCAGGAAATACTCATGTTTCCTGGCGCAAAAACAGTAAGGCTAATGGGTATCAGGTACAGTATTCCACAAAGCAAAGCTTTAAAAAAGCAAGGGTTAAAACAGTAAAGGGACAAAACAAAAAATCTGCAAAGCTATCTAAACTAAAGAATACAAAGAGCTATTATGTAAGACTAAGGGGTTATGTCAGGAAAGGAAAAAAGAAATATTATTCACATTGGAGTACCTGTGCCAAAATAATTCCATGGAATGGTAAATGGGAGTTTGCAGGTTATTCAAAAATACATACAGATTCAGCCACCTTATATTTTTCAAGTGCACCTAAAACTAAGAAAAAAACAGTGTGTATAAATGCAGGTCATGGAACTAAAGGAGGCGAAAGTGTTATGACTTTATGCCATCCTGATGGCAGTGGAAAAGTAACGGGAGGAAGTACGGCAGCAGGTGCCATAAGAGCTACGTCAATTAATAGTGGAACTGTTTTAAATGACGGAACCACAGAGGCGCAGGCTACATTGAAACTGGCAATGGTAGTGAAAAAGAAGCTTTTAAAAGCAGGTTATAATGTTTTAATGGTAAGGGAAGGCGAAGATTCCCAGATAGACAATATTGGAAGAACAGTGTTTGCCAATAACTGTGCCGATTATCACATTGCCCTGCATTACGATTCTTCATCATCTGATAAAGGGGCATTTTATATTAGCGTACCTGAAAATAAGTCATATAGAAATATGTATCCGGTTTCTAAAAATTGGAAAAAACACAATAAATTAGGAAAAAATCTCGTATGGGGAATGGAAAATGCAGGAGTTAAAATATATGGAAAGGGGGAAATGGCAATTGATTTAACTCAAACCTCCTACTCTACCATTCCATCGGTGGATTTAGAGGTAGGAGATAAGAGCAGCAATCATTCAAACAAGGCATTAAAAACCATTGCTTCCGGCATTGTTAAGGGCATGAATAAATAATTACCTTTTTTCTAACAAAAACAGACGGTTCATGCCTTCCTGCCATGGGTATGGAAACTCTAAATATCGTAAAATGTTGTAGGACTTTTCAAAGCTTTGTTTCCAGGATGCCGTGTCAAGTTCACGGTATCTTAAAACCCCGTCCTCCTCAAAAAGATTGTCCTTAATCTGGGTCATCCCCCATTCAGCCATATCGGCTTTGTCATAATAAGGATTTAATTTTACAAACATTAGACCTTTCGGGGATAAAAGATCAGTAAGGCGATTAAAGGTTTTTACAGCTACATCTTTAGGCATTACGTCTAAAACATTTGACAGTATTATTCCGTCAAAGGAGCCTTCCTCGTAGCTGTCAAAGTAAGATATGTCTCCTATATCGAAGTTAAGGTTTTTATAATTATTTACGGAAGTCATTTTGCGGGCATATTGGATGCCTGTTTCTGACAAATCAACTCCCAGACCAAAATTCATATTTCCAAATTCATAGCATTGAAAAATCACATCTCCGGTGCCACAGCCAAAATCCAAAATATTTTTACATTTGCTGGCAAAAATATCTAAGCAAATATCAAACATAGGCTCCACGGAAAGAGATTTTCCTTTTAAATCAACGATTTTGCAGTGGGAGTAAGTTTCGTTCCACATATTAACGGCACGATCGTAGTCCTGTTTTATTATTTCATCTTCTTTGTTCATTTTGCACACCTCTTTTTAGTATTTTTCAGTATTAACACAATTATAGATTCACTTTTTAAAAGAATCAATAAGTTACCGGAATGTTTTGTATGGGAAAAAAAGTCCGATTATGCTATTATAAATGTGTTTAAAAAGAGTTTTAAGAGGATTTACATGACATTCGGGGAATTTATAAATAAGTACAATATACAATTAAATGAGCAGCAGTTAGCGGCAGTGAAATCTGTGGAAAAGCCAACTCTTATTCTGGCGGTGCCGGGAAGTGGAAAAACCAGAGTTCTTATAACAAGACTTGGCTACATGATTTACTGCCTTGCTATAGAGCCTGAAAGTATTCTAACCCTGACATACACAGTGCCTGCCACCATGGAAATGAAAACACGGTTTGCAGAGATGTTTGGACAGGAGATGGCAGGAAAACTTAATTTTAGGACAATTAATGGTATTGCAGCAAAGATTATTAACTATTTTTCGGAAAAATCTCATAAGGAGGTTTATAATCTGTTAGATAAGGAAAGTGACAGGTATCGTCTTTTGGCGGAAGCCTATACAGAGGCGGTAAACAGCCGACCTACGGAAAGCGATTTGATGAATCTGTCCACTAGAATAACTTATATTAAAAATATGATGCTTTCAAAGGATGAAATAGCAGTTTTGGGGGAAAAGGAAGATATTCCCATACATAAAATCTTTGACATATACAATAAGAAACTTAGAGACGGCTTTTTGATGGATTATGATGACCAGATGATTTATGCCATAAATCTGTTAAAACTATGTAAGGATTTACTTAGGGATTTTCAGGAAACATACAAATATATTTGTGTGGATGAGGCACAGGATACTTCAAAAATACAGCATGAGTTAATAAATATGTTAGCGGGAAAGTACCGGAAACTGTTTATGGTGGGGGATGAAGACCAAAGCATATATGGATTTAGGGCAGCATATCCGGAGGCACTTATTTCTTTTGAGGAAAATTATCCCGGGGCAAATGTTCTCTTAATGGAGGAAAATTTCAGGTCTGCCGGGGAAATAGTTAAGGCGGCAGATAGGTTTGTCAGTAAAAATACAATGAGGCATGAAAAGCATATGAAAGCTACAAGAGACATGGGAGTGGATATTAAGACAATAAAGGTAAATGATAGAAAAGACCAGTATTCTCATTTAATAGAGGCTGCAAGACAATGTCAGATGGAAAAATATGAGATAGAGCAGAGCAGGATGAAAAAGTATCAGACAGAGCAGAGCCGGATAAATGGGGTAGAATCCGGGTTTGAAGAAAAAACAATGGGACAGAAAGTAACGGCAGTGCTGTATCCGGAAAATGAGTGCATTTTGCCGGTTATAGACAGATTAGAGCGAATGAATATCCCATATTATGTGAAAAATAATGACCTGACATTTTTTTCAAACAAGGTGGTAAAGGATATTAGGGATATAATTTTATTTGCCTATGACACAAAGAATACTGAGTTGTTTACCCGGATTTATTTTAAAGTCTCCACTTATATAGGCAGGGATTATTTAGATAGAATATATAGGTTAAGCAAAAAAGAAGATATTCCCATATTGCAGGCGGCTCTTAAAATTCCTGAAATTCCTTCAGGATCTAAGCAAAGTGTTGGAAAAATAATCAGACAGTTTGAAAATCTGTTAAAGGATAATGGAGGACAGGCAATAGGCAGAATAGCCGGTACTATGGGTTATAACGACTATTTGCAGCGGTATAAAATTAAAACTGACAAAATAGACATTATTAAAGCTATTGCTTCCATGGAACCGTCGGCTATGAGAGTGGTAGAAAGGTTAGATGAACTGGCGAAAATAATCAGCACTAAGAAATTTAACAAAAACAGTAATTTTGTGCTGTCTACTATTCATTCAAGCAAAGGTCTTGAATATGACAGGGTATTTATAATGGATGGAAAAGACGGGATATTTCCATCTAAGGTTATTGCCAGACCTGAAAAAGCGGATACAGAGAGCCTAAAGGAGTATGAAGAGGAGAGAAGGCTTTACTATGTTGCCGTTACAAGGGCAAAAGATGAGCTGGTTTTGTTTACTTTTGTTAACGCATCAACTTTTTCAGATGAATTGCTGGGGCTTGAAAAGGCAGATAGAAAACCATCAAGGTCAGGAAATACAATTAGTGTAAAAAATGGCTTAGTGGAAAAAACTAAAACCATTGATATAAGCGATGCCCGGTATAAAGAAAAACTTGAAGAAATAAAGAGAACCGGAAAGGTTGTTCACAAGAAACTTGGGGAGTGTAAGGCACGAGTAATAGACGACAGAATGGTGGAATTGGAGTCTAAAACCAAAAAGATAAAGTGCGACTTGAGGGTCATGCTTAAAAATCAGTTGATAGAGTAAAATGTAAATACACAGTCGAAATCTTCATATAAGTGGACTTTTGAATGAAAAAGTGGACATAGGGGACACAAAAGTGGATATTGGGAACACAAAAGTGGACATTGGGGACGAAAAAGTGGACATTAAGGGAACAAAAGTGGACATTGGGGGCAAATAAGTGGACATTGAAAGGGTACTTTCCGAAAAAGAAAGCGATTTTACTGTAAAAACGAAAGTTCATATTCATAGACTTTTTGAGAAATTTGGATTTGATGAAGTATTTGGAAGAGGTGCAGTTATGGAACTTCTTGAACTGAAAAAATCAGGTGCATCAAAACTGATTTCTAATCTGGTACAGGCGGATATTATTGAATCGGTGTCCGGTCACGGAAAAAGGAAAGTACAGATTTAAAAAATAAATACCGGTATCAGGGATGTGGTAAAGCATATAACTTATGAAACGGTATAGGATTACCGTTTCATAACTCTGCTCCGCAGAGCACGCTCCATCGGAGCTGGTCAACTACGCTTTTGAAACACCTGATGTGTTTCAAAAGCTATATTTTTAAAAATATAATTATAGTTTAATAAAAGACTGTAGTTCAACAACTTGAACATACAGTCTTTTTGTGTACTAATTATTATTTGTCAGGGGGAGAGTCTGTAAAGCGTTGTAGAGCGCGAAAAAGCTTAATAACTGGTTATTTCTTATTTGCTAAGAGATATTAATTACCAACTTATTAACATTTCCCCTCTTCCCCTTCATAGGGATTAACATGTATCATAATATGTTTAACCTTTGGGAAGCGTTGTTCGATATTTTTGTGAACATCCTCCGCTACAGCGTGAGCCTTTTCTAAAGAATAACTTGCGTCAACCTCGATTTCCAAATCAATATAGATTTTATTTCCAAAGATTCTTGTTTGCAGCAGGTCAATGCCTAAAACATCGTCATGGCTGATTACATAATCGTAAATTTCTTTTTCGGTTTTTTCGTCGCAGGAATGGTCTACCATTTTATCCATGGCATCTTTGAAAATGCTATATGCAGCCTTGGCAATGAAAACAAAAATAACAAGACTGGCGATAGAATCCATAATAGGGAATCCTAAAATAGCTCCGCCTACACCGATTAAGGCACCAATGGATGAAAAGGCATCTGAACGGTGGTGCCATGCATCAGCCATTAAAGCACTGGAATCTAACTTCTTAGCATAATGGCGGGTGTACCAGTACATAATTTCTTTAGTGGCAATGGAGACGATTGCTGCCACAAGGGCAAGGACTCCGGGAACTTCCATTGTTTCATAATTTCCCTTTATAATATTTTCCGCCGCATCTACACCGATGGCAAGACCGGTAATAAAGAGAACCATTGACAAAACAATGGCTGCCACACATTCCATTCGCTCGTGTCCGTATGGGTGTTCCCTGTCGGACTCTTTTGAAGCCAGCTTAATTCCTATTATTACCACAATTGTGCTAAAAACATCAGATGCCGAATGAATGGCATCACTTATCATAGCACTGGAATGTGCCACAACTCCGGCAAAAAGCTTGAAAAGTGATAATAGCACGTTTTCAATAATTGTAATAAAGGATACTTTGTTTGCAACCTTCTGAAAATCAAGGGCATCAGAATGGCTGCCTTCGGTCATAACTTTGTCTTTTTCCATATTAGTTACCTCCATAATATAAGATAGTTCTATGGCACCAGATATATGTGAGATTTTTAATATGCTTATAAAAAAGTATAAAAAAACACCCACGAATCAGTATAAGCAACTACTGTCCCGTGGATGAATAAATTCCACTGCCATGTTACGGCCCGACTCCTTAACCAAAGTTAATGGTCTGATCAGTTTGTACTGTAGATTATATGCAGTGCAAAGAGTATATTCATAGTAGCACATTTATTAAAAAGCGTCAATTAATTTATGAAGGATATGATAAAATTAATTTATTAATTTATGAAGGATATGATAAAGCATCAACTTATAAAATATGATAAAGGTAAAAGTGTGAAACCACCGAAACAAACCGGGAAAAGAAGAATTTCATAGTCAAATCCCGGTACGAATCGCCTCTTCGCCAGCTGAAACCAAAGAAAAGAACAGGGAAAACAAAGATTTAATGAAAGATTCCCGGTACGAATTGCCCCTTCCCCGGCTGAAATCAAAGAAAAGAACAGGGAAAACAAAGATTTGATGAAAAATTCCCGGTACGAATTGCCCCTTCGTCGGCTTAAATCAAAGAAAAGAACCAGGAAAACAAAGATTTGATGAAAGATTCCTGGTACGAATTGCCTCTTCCCCGGCTGAAACCAAAGAAATAAACCGGGAAAACAAAGATTTGATGAAAAATTCCCGGTACGAATTGCTCCTTCCCCGGCTAAAACCACCGAAATAAACCGGGAAAACAAAGATTTCATAGAAAAGTCCCGGTAAAAATCACCAAAACACTGTGACCTTTGCCGGCTATAAGCGATAAAAAGCCTCCAAGTGCACCAGAAAGCACCCAATACGTCGAAAAGTCTCATAAAAATATCATTGCCCATCACTATCCCTAAATATAAAAAAACTACCCGGAAATATCATTGCTTCATTTCCGGGTAGCATTTAAATATCCATCTCTTATTTACTTACCAAATCTGATTTTAGCATAGGCTTCAATTTCTTCCACACACTTTTCAAAACCAAGCTTGCCACTGTCTAAGCACAAATCATAGTCTCTGGCATCCGTCCATCTATGACCTGTGTGATAGTAGTAGAAATCAGAACGGTATTTGTTGGTACGTTCGATTTTACGCTGCATTTCCTTTTCGCTCATGCTATTTCTTTCCATGGCACGGGCAAGGCAGAAATCCTTGTCAGCATGAATGTAAACACTTAATACATTAGGTTCATCCCTTAATATGAAGTTAGAACATCTTCCAACAATAACGCAGGACTCCTTCTGAGCCAAATCCTTAATTACCTTTGCCTGATAATTGAAAAGGTTATCATCAGAAACGAATTCCTTATCTTCCGGTGGAAGGAGTTTACCTTCATAAGGGTGACTTAATGTACGAAGCCATCCGGCACGACGGATTTTCTCGTCAGACATACCAAAAAGTTCTTCATTAATTCCACTATCCTCAGAAGCCATTTTTAAAATATCACGGCTGTAAAAGTTGACACCTAGTTTCTGAGCCAGCATGGCAGCAATTGTCTTTCCGCCACTTCCGTATTGACGGGAAATTGTAATAACAACATTCTCCATTTTACTTCCCTCCTTCTTTACATGTAATGCCATATTCTAAGGAAAAATGACATATATATCCCATTATTCACCAAGGTATGCCTTCTTGATAGAGTCATTTTCAAGCAGGTCACTGGCTTTACCCTCTAAAACAATCTTACCTGTTTCTAAAACATATGCTCTGTCAGCAATGGATAATGCCTTTTTGGCATTCTGTTCAACTAAGAGAACAGTAGTACCACTTTTGCTGATAGACTGAATAATATCAAAAATTTCATTAACAAGAATTGGTGAAAGTCCCATTGATGGCTCATCCATCAAAATAATAGACGGTTTTGACATCAAAGCACGACCCATGGCTAACATCTGCTGCTCACCACCACTTAAAGTTCCGGCAGCCTGATTCTTTCTTTCAGCCAGTCGTGGAAAACGTTCATAAACACTCTTTAAATCAGCCTCAATATTATTTTTATCTTTTCTGGTATAAGCACCAAGCTTAAGGTTCTCATATACGCTTAATTCCGCAAAAACACGTCTTCCCTCAGGAACATGTGCCATTCCCATAGATACAATTTTGTGAGCCGGAATCTTTGTAATATCCTTTCCCTCAAAGAGGACTTTACCTTCTTTAGGAGAAAGCAAACCGGTAATTGTATGAAGAGTAGTGGTTTTGCCGGCACCGTTAGCGCCGATTAAGGCAATAACCTCACCTTTGTTTACTTCAAAAGAGATGCCCTTAATTGCCTGTATCATACCATAATATACTTCTAAATCTTTTACTTCAAGCATTGCCATAACGGTTTCCTCCTATTCTCCAATATAAGCCTTGATAACTTGTGGATCATTTAATACAGTTGATGTATCACCCTGGGCTAAAACTTCACCAAAGTTAAGAACAGTCAACTGTTCGCAGATTCCGCTGACAAGTTTCATATCATGTTCAATTAAAAGTATTGTCATATGGAAATGATCTCTTACAAAACGAATCATATCCATAAGCTCTTCTGTTTCATTTGGATTCATGCCGGCAGCAGGCTCATCTAATAAAAGAAGCTTTGGTTCCGTTGCAAGAGCTCTTGCAATTTCCAATTTTCTCTGCTGACCGTAAGGAAGGTTCTGGGCTTCAACATTTGCATAATCTGCCAGTCCGAATACATCAAGAAGCTCCATGGCAATCTTATCCATTTCCTTTTCCGTTTTGTGGAAACGTGGAAGACGGAGAATACTGTCTAATGCAGAGTAATGATGCTTATTGTGAAGTCCTGCCTTAACATTATCAAGAACCGTCAATTGAGAGAAAAGACGAATATTCTGGAATGTTCTTGCAATCCCTGCTTTACTTATATCAATAGTAGATTTTCCTGTAATATCCACATTATCAAGAAGAATTTTACCACTGTCAGGTTTGTAAACTCCTGTAAGAAGGTTAAAAATAGTAGTTTTTCCGGCACCGTTAGGTCCGATAAGGCCATAAAGCTGCTCTTTTTTGATATTAATACTAAATTCATTTACTGCCCGGAGACCGCCAAATGAAATTCCCAGATTTTTTACACTTAATAAATCATCCATTATTTTGAAGCCTCCTTTTTCTTCTTCCCAAAGGAAAGATATTTTTCACGCCATTCAATTGCCTTAGGAGCCCAGTTAAAGAGCATCATAATAATTAAAACAATAGCGTAAATTAACATACGGTAATCTGACAATCCTCGAAGCAATTCCGGTAAAAGTGTAAGAATAACCGCAGATATAATTGAACCTCTGATATTTCCAATTCCACCAAGAACAACAAATACAAGAATGTTTATGGACATATTGTAACCGAAGTTATTAGTATTTGCCGTAAGGTTTGAAAGGTTGTGTCCGTAAAGAACACCTGCTGCACCTGCCATACCGGCAGAAATGGTAAAGGTCATAAGTTTATACTTTGTAATGTTAATTCCGATAGATTCAGCAGCAATACGATTATCACGAATAGCCATAATTGCACGACCGTCTCTTGAATGAATCAGATTTAATACTATAAATAACGTAATAAGGACTAAAATAAATCCAATAAGAAATGTTGCATCTTTAGGTGCACCGGTAATACCCTGAGGACCATTAACTAAAACCTTTCCGTCAGGATCCATGTTAAGGGACATAACATCTTTTGTGGAAAAATGAAAACCTTTTGAATCTTTTCCAATGTAAAGTACATTTACAAGGTTTTTAATAATTTCTCCAAAGGCAAGAGTTACGATTGCAAGGTAGTCACCCTTAAGACGAAGTACAGGGATTCCGATTATAATACCGAAAATGGCTGCAACCACAATTCCAATTAATAAAGCAATAAAGAAACGAAGAGAGGAATTGGTAATGGTATCGGACATGGTTTTTGAGAAAAATGCACTGGAAAAGGCACCAACACACATAAATCCCGCATGACCTAAGCTTAATTCACCAAGAATACCTACTACTAAGTTTAATGAAATTGCAAGTATTATATAAGTACAAAGAGGAACCATTAATCCCTGAAAAAGAGATGAAATCTGTCCTGAACCAATAAGTATCTGCATTGCTATAAATGCTACTATAACAATACCGTAGGTGATTAAGTCGTTCTTTTTTTGTTTTGATAATTTCTTTAACATAATATTCACCTACACTTTCTCTTGGATTTTTTTGCCTAAAAGTCCTGTTGGTTTTACTAAAAGGACAATAATTAATACTGCAAATACAATGGCATCTGCCATCTGGGAAGAAATATATGCTTTACCAAATATTTCAATAACCCCAAGAAGAAGTCCTCCAATAAATGCTCCCTGAATAGAACCGATTCCACCGAATACAGCAGCAACAAAGGCTTTAATACCGGGCATGGCACCTGTATAAGGTGTAAGGCTAGGGTATGCGGAGCATAAAAGCACTCCGGCAATAGCTGCAAGACCTGAACCAATGGCAAAGGTAAGGGCTATAGTACCGTTTACGTTAATACCCATTAAAAGGGCAGCTCCACGGTCTTCTGAAACAGCACGCATTGCCTGACCCGGTTTGGTCTTTTGAACAAACAGCATTAAACATACCATAATTACAATACAAACCAAAATAGTTACAAAAGTTTCGCCGGAAATATTTAACTTTCCTCCTGCAAGAGACAATCCCTTCCATGAAATAACTGATGGGAAGGTCTGTGCGTTAGCACCGAAAAGTAAAAGTGCAACGTTTTGCAACAGATAACTGACACCGATGGCGGTAATAAGTACAACCAAAGAAGATGTAGCATTTCTAAGAGGTCTGTATGCAACTCTTTCTATAACAATACCTAAAACTGTACAGATAACTATAGAAATGAGTGTTGCCAAAAGCGGGGATAATCCGGCATTTGTCATGGAAAGTAAGGCAACATAACCACCTATCATAATGACATCCCCATGAGCGAAGTTAAGCATTTTTGCAATACCGTATACCATGGTGTAACCAAGGGCAATTAATGCATAAACACTTCCTAAGCTTAATCCGTTAATAAGATACGACACAAAGCTCATGTTTTTCCTCCTATTTTCTATTATTATACCATTTATAAGCAAAGAGAGCCTGTACGAGTGAAAAAAGCTCATACAGGCAATCTTGCAAAAAATCAATATTAACCTATTTTAATTTACTTTATTTAACTTTGTATGCACCCTTTTCAACAACGACAACTGTTGGCAACTTTGAAGGTTCTCCATCAGCAGACCATGTAATTTCTTTACCTGTAAGGCAATCCATCTTAATCTGTGTCATAGCTGCCTTTAATGCATCACATATATCTGATACGCTCTTATCAGGTGTAACCCCTGATTTTTCAATAGCTGCTTTAATTGTGTATACACAGTCGTAAGCATCAGCAGCAAACTGAATAGGTGTATCACCAAAAGCATCCTTGTATGCTTTTACGAATGTCTGAGTCTTTTCGTCTTCGGCATCAGCTGTAAACGGTGTAAGGAACATAAGTCCTTCTGCAAGGCTCTTGTCAAATCCGTCAAGGGCAAGGATTCCGTCCATACCATCGCATCCGAAATACTTAGGTGTAAAGCCGGCTTTCTTAGCCTGAGCAAGAATTAATGAAGTTTCCTGATAATAAATAGGAAGAAATACTAATTCTGCTCCTGAGCTCTGAGCTTTCTGAATCTGAACAGAGAAATCTGTCTTGCTGTCAGCTGTGAAAGCTTCAGCTGCTACAACATCAAGTCCTTTAGCCTTTGCTTCTTCAGCAAACTTCTGATAAATGCCTGATGAGTAAGGGTCTGAACTGTTATAAATAACGGCTACCTTAGAAGCAAGCTTGTTATCAGCTATGTAATCAGCAGAAGCAGAACCCTGGTTAGGATCTGAGAAACACATACGGAATGCGTTATCATACTGAATAGATTCAACAGCTGTAGCTGATGGTGTAAGCTGGAACATATTATCATTGTGTGTGTTCTCAACTACTGCAGTACATGGGTTAGATGTAACTGCACCGACTAACATCTGCATGCCCCAGTCCTTTAAACTGTTGTAAGCATTAACAGACTTTTCTGCATCATTCTGGTCATCTTCAAATTTATATTCAATCTTCTTTCCGTTGATTCCACCGTTTTTGTTAATTTCATCAACGGCAAGCTGTGCACCGTTTTTAACAGCCTTTCCGTAAATTGCAGCATCACCTGTTGTAGGTCCGATACCACCAATCTTAAATGTATCAGTTGAACCTGTACTCTTGTTTTCTGAGCCTCCGCAGGCACTCATTGATAATGCCAATACAGAAACTATTGCTAGGCTTACAGCCTTTTTCCATAATTTCATTAGAAATTCCTCCTTATTCTTTATATTAAATAGATTATAATAGGTATGGTAATTTTAATCAGAAGTTTTGTCAATAGAAAATGAAAAATATCTTATATGACAACAAAATGTCCCACCATGAGACAAAAAAGGTTTTTAAAGAAAAAACAAGGACAAAAACGGACATTTCACCACGTTAAAATCAATATAAAAACCCCACAAAAATATACAAAATATACAAAAATAAAGAAAAAACAATAGCCTTATTGACAATAATGCATAAAAATATTAATATGACAACGTAAGACAAAACAAGACACGTTCTTATAGGATTTCAAGCTATTGATCAATAAAATGAAATGAGGAAATACATATGAATACAAGAAAAGGTAAGGTCACTATTAAGGATATAGCCGATGCCTGTGGAGTTTCAATTAAGACAGTTTCCAGAGTTGTAAATGATTCGGAAAGCGTCTCTAAGAAAACCAGAGATATTGTAAACGCCACAATAAAGGAACTGGGATATCAGACAAGCATTTTGGCTAAAGGCTTAAAAGGAGCAAAAACTAACGTAATAATGGTTTTTACAGACAGGCATGAGGAGGAACATTTAAGTTCATGGCATGTGGTTATGCTTAAGTATCTGTTCTCATATGCAAGGATGAAAAATCTGAAAGTAATTATGACACCAAGTAATAGTAACAGCTTTATTTCAGATGAAACAGACGGATATTATCTTTTGGAAAACGGACTGGCTGATGGAGTGATTTTACTGGAGCATGTATATGACGACCTTAGGGTAAAGTTCTTAAAAGAACGGGGTATTCCTTTTGTAATATTTGGACAGGTTGAGGACGACGATGTATGCTCCGTAAGCTTGGACAACTATTATGTAGGCTACAAGGGAGGAAGTTACCTTATAGGCAGAGGTTATAAATATATAGAATTTCTTGTTGGCGAAGAAAGATTTGACTCTAACAAATTAAGAGTAAAAGGATTTCAGGATGCCACAGGTAAGTCTGATGGCATATTTAACATAAGATATGGAGCAAATACAGTAGATAAGGCATACAGAATTGCAAAGGGAGTTCTTGAAGAAGAAAAGCCGGATGCATTCTTTGTGTCAGGTGATGAAAGGGCAATAGGAGTATATCGGGCAATCCAGGAAGCAGGTTACTCCATTCCAAAGGATATAGCAGTTTTAGGAGTAGATAATATACCTATGGGAAATTACCTTCATCCGAGAATATCCACAGTTGACCAGGATTTTGAATCCATGGCAAGGGAATGTGTTGAACTTCTCACAAAATTAATAGATGGAGAGGACCTTGGAAACAGAAAAACATCGGTATTTTTACCATCTGTTATTGAAAGGGAATCTACCTGATTTAGGAAGTACAAAATGAATGATTTATTAAGAAAAGATTTATATGAATATTACAAAATAATATATAAAGATGGGAAAACTATTGAAAATCTGTATGACCGCATAGACAGGGTTTTAAATAAATACGGATATCTGGATACAAAGAAAACATGGTTAGACGAAACAGATTCCATGCTTATTACATACGGAGATTCAATTACAGATAAAAATGAGGCAGGGATTAAGACACTTCATAAGTTTATGAAAAAACATGTGAAGGATGCAATTTCATCAATACATATATTGCCTATGTATCCATACACATCAGATGATGGATTTTCGGTAGTAGATTATAAGGAAATAAATCCCTCCCTTGGAAATTGGGAGGATGTAAACAGTCTTTCTGATGATTATAAGTTAATGTTTGATGGGGTTATAAACCATATATCAGCTAAAAGTGATTGGTTTAAGAAGTATTTGACAGGAGAGGATCCTTATAGGAATTATTTCATTGAATGTGATCCGGATGTCGATTATTCAAAGGTAACCAGACCTAGGGCTTTACCGCTACTTACAAAGTTTGAAACTAACAGAGGTAGCAGGTACATATGGACAACCTTTAGTGAAGACCAGATAGATTTAAATTATAAATGTATAGATGTTTACAGTGAGATATTGGACGTTTTAATGTTTTATGCAAAGAATGGGGCAAAATTCATAAGATTGGATGCCATAGCATTTCTTTGGAAAGAACCGGGAACAACATGTCTTAACTTAGAAGAAACTCATATGGTAGTGAAGTCGTATAGAAGAATTTTAGAGGAATATGCACCGGGTGTGTATTTCATAACAGAGACAAACATACCACATGAGCAAAATATAAGTTATTTCGGAAACGGGGACGAGGCACATTTAGTTTATCAGTTTCCGCTTCCACCTCTTACAATGTATTCACTTATTACAGGAGATGCCACAAAACTTACCCGGTGGGCAAAAGGTCTTGAGGAACCGGGAGAGAATACAACATTCTTTAATTTCTTAAGTTCTCATGACGGAATAGGTGTAAGACCGGTAGAGGGAATATTAAATGATGAAGAGAGACAGGTTTTAATTGATGCAACTTTAACTAATGGTGGGGTTGTATCTTATAAAGACAATGGGGACGGAACTAAAAGTCCCTATGAGCTAAACATTAATTATCAGGATGCATTGGCATCACCGGAAGACAGTGATGAAGTAAGAATTGGCAGGTTTATGGCAGCAGAAACAATACTTATGTCAATGCAGGGACTGCCCGGCATATACATTCATAGTTTGCTGGGTTCAAGGAATGATTACTATGGAAGGGAAACTTCTAATATTCCAAGAAGAATAAACAGACAGAAACTGGATTTGGAAAAATTAGAAGAACAGCTTTTATGTAATACAAACAGAGCCACTATTTTTAATGAAATGATAAGAAGACTGAATATTAGAAAAGTGCACGAACAGTTTTCGCCGAAGGCACATCAGAGAATTTTAAATGTGGACTCACATATTTTCGCACTGGAAAGATATATGGACGGTGGGAAGAAAATATTAGCAGTAATTAATGTATCTTCAGAGGAAATCGTAACAGCTCTTGAATTTAAGGGAACAGACCTTTTAAGCGCAGAAAAGGTTAATGGAACCATAACCCTTAAACCTTTACAGAGTATGTGGATACTGGAAGATAATTAAAACAAAGGAGGATTATTATGATGAAGAGAAAGGTATTAGCAACAGCATTATCATTAGCTATGGTTGCAACATTGTTTGCAGGTTGCGGAAGCAGCAGTGAAAAGAAGGAAAGCAGTGCAAAGGATGAAACAGTAAAAATCCAGTTTATGCACATGCAGGTAGAACAGGAAAGACAGGATGTTCTTTCAGAAGTTATTAAGAAATTTGAAAAGGAAAACCCAAACATCAAGGTTGAACAGATGCCTGTAGGAGAAGATGATTACGATAGCAAGATTACTACATTAGGTGGTAACGGAGAACTTCCGGCTGTTATTGAATTTAGTCAGGATCAGGCAAAAACAAGCGTAAAGAATCAGTTCATAAACACACAGGCAGCAGATGACGTTATAGCTTCAGTAGGAGAAGATGCTTATTTTGATGGAGCTCTTAAAGTAATAAAGACAGAAGACGGAAAAGATTATGTTGGTGTTCCTGTATCAGGATGGGTTCAGGGTATTTGGTGTAATACAAAAATGTTAAAGGAAAAAGGATTTGATTTACCACAGAACTGGGATGATGTAATTAAAATAGCTAAGGCATTTTATAATCCATCAAAGAAACAGTATGGTATAGCTCTTCCAACATCTGATTCAGCATTTACAGAGCAGGTATTCTCACAGTTCGCATTATCAAATGGAGCAAATGCTTTTGATGAAAACGGAAATATAACAATTGACACAGATAAGATGAAAGAAGCAGCTGAGTTCTACAAGGAATTATCACAGTATTCAATGCCCGGTTCAACAGAGGTTGCAGATGTTAAGGATGCTTTCGTTGGAAAGAATACACCAATGTGTATGTATTCAACGTATATTCTTGGAGGATGTAAAGATGCAGGATTCCTTGAGGATGTTCAGTTAGCAGTACCTACAAAGACTACATCAGCAGCATATGGTTGTATTGAAGTTTTATCAATTTCAAATACTATCAGTGACGCAGAAACAGAAGCAGCTAAGAAGTTTGTAAGCTTCTTAATGGAAAAAGAAAACAATGAAGCATGGTTAGAGATGGCACCTGGCGGAGTTCAGCCTGTATTATCAGCAGTTGCAGATGATCCGGCATATGCAGATAATGAATTAATTAAGCCATACGCACACCTTCTTGATAATGTTGGAACAGCTTTTGATAATCTTCAGTTATTCGGAAGTGTAAACGGCAAGAACTTTATGGCTATGGGCGATATCACAAACTCAGGTGTATTAAGCAAAGCACTTAATAATATCTTAGTACAGAAAGCTGATATCTCAAAAGAACTTAAGAATGCTCAGTCTGAGGCAGAAAAACTTGCAAAATAGTTTAGTTTAGAAAAGAGGGCTGAATAAAAGGCCCTCTTTTAAAAGAAGGAGTCTTATATGTTAAAGAAAATAAGAAAAAGTCAGAACGCTTTTGCATATACATTGTTAGCTCCAAGTATTATTTTACTGGTTGCATTAATCGGATATCCGATGATTTACAACATAATGATAAGCGTACAGAAAGTACCACTTAATCCAAAACTTGAATCCGTTTTTGTGGGACTTGATAATTTTAAAGAGGTACTTGCAGATAAGGAGTTTTATTCAAGTGTACTTATTACCATAGCATTTACATTTGTTGTAGTTGTATTAAGTACCATTTTAGGATTAGCCATGGCATGCTTTTTAAACAGAGAATTTGTTGGCAAAAAACTGGTAAATGCTTTAGTTATTCTGTCATATGTAGTACCCTCGGTATGTTTGATTTTCTGCTGGAGATATATGTTTAACAATATATATGGAATAATAAACTATTTTCTGGTTGATATATTACATGTGGTAGATAAAGCACCATTGTGGTTTGACAGCCCGGTGAGTGCATTTGTATTAGTAGCCTTGTTTAATGTTTGGAGATTCTTCCCATATGCGTATATGTCATTTGTGGCAATAATGACTTCTATAGACAAAAGTTTGTATGAAGCAGCAGATATAGATGGTGCTTCAAAATGGCAGAAATTCAAAGCGGTAACATATCCGGCAATAAAGCCTACAATGGTAACAGTTGTAAGCCTTAGAATGATTTGGGCGTTCTACATTTACGCAGAAGTTAAGTTACTTACAAGTCAGGTAGATGTTTTAGGTGTATATCTGTATGATATGGCATTCTCAACACATAATTTCGGAAAGGCAGCAGCTATTTCCCTTGTACTGTTTGTATTTATCTTTGCAATGGTTATGCTGATAAGAAAGGTGGTGTTCAAAAATGACGAGGACTAAAAGAAAAGTCAGGAACAATATATTATTTTACACTGCTTTAATTATCATACTTTTAATAATATTATTTCCATTTATTATGATGGTAAGTGTGGCTTTTAAGTCCACGGCAGAAACAATAGGTTTTCCACCGACAATTATACCAAAGTCATTTACCTTTAAACATATGGAAGATATTTTTAATCCGGGAATATTCCCATTTTTAAAATATTTTAAGAACAGTATGTATATTTCTCTTACTACCTCAGCAATAGTTGTATTCTTAGGAATACTTGGAGGATATGCATTAGCTAAATTGAAATTTAAAGGAAAATCAGTAATAACCGAAGTATTTTTCTTTGTATATATGTTTTCGGGAATATTACTTATAGTTCCTTTATATAAATTGCTTTCGTCAATTGGATTGAGAAACAGTCATGAAGCGGTAATTATCTGTATGATAATACAGACACTTCCAACTGCAATTTATATGACAAGAAGCTTTTTTGAAACAATTCCTGATGAACTTGAGGAAGCAGGAAGAGTGGATGGATTATCAAGATTTGGAGTAATATTCAGAATCGTGGTTCCACTTTCAATTTCAGGATTAATTTCAGTTTTCGTTTATGCATTTATGATTGCATGGAACGACGTTTTATTCGCATCAATCTTCTTAGATTCACCGGATAAAATGACAATTACAATAGGATTGAATTCACTGTTTAACACACCTGATTATATTTGGGGAAGAATGATGGCAGCATCAATTATGTCCTCATTACCTATCGTTATTATGTATGGTATAAGCCAGACATTAATAAAGAGTGGAAGAACAGCAGGCGGAGTTAAAGGTTAAATAAAGGAGAGAAGGTATTAAAATGAAGAAGTTAGTTGCAACTGCACCTAGAGTAGCAGAATTAAAGGATTATGAAGACAGACCTATTAAGGCAAATGAAGCAAAGGTTAAGGTTGAATTTGCAGCACCAAAGCACGGTACTGAATTGGCAGATTTCAGAGATGTAACTCCATTTAAGGACGGAAAATTTGACGAAGAATGGAGAGTCTTTAAGGAAAGAGCAGCAGATGAACCAAGAGGAATTGAATTTGGTGATTTACCATTAGGAAATATGTTTGTGGGAACTATCACTGAAATAGGAGCAGACGTTACGGAATATGCGGTAGGTGACAGAGTTTGTTCATACGGACCAATAAAGGAAACACAGATAGTGAACGCAGTTGACAATTATAAGCTTAGAAAAATGAGCAAGGATGCATCAGCAAAAAATGCCGTATGTTATGATCCGGCACAGTTTGCTTTAGCAGGTGTAAGAGATGCTAATGTAAGACCGGGAGATAACGTTGTTGTAGTTGGTCTTGGAGCAATTGGCATGATTGCACTTCAGATGTGTGTAAAATTAGGAGCAGCAGTTGTTATTGGTGTTGATCCTATTGAAAAGAGAAGAAATGTAGCATTAAAGCTTGGAGCAGATTATGTATTAGACAGCACAGCCTGTGATGCGGGTTTGGAAATAAAGAGACTTACAGATAAGATGGGTGCTGATGCAATTATTGAGACATCAGGAAATGTACATGCTCTTCAGGCATCTATTAAAGGACTTGCATACAATGGAACAATAGCATATGTTGCCTTTGCAAAACCATTCCCGGCGGGCTTATGGCTTGGACAGGAAGGTCATTTCAATCAGGGAAAAATTGTTTTCTCAAGAGCATGCTCAGAACCTCTTCCGGAATATCCGAGATGGACAAGAAAACGTATTGAAGATGTTGTATGGAACATGCTTATGAGCGGTTATTTGAATTGCGAGGATATTATTGATCCTATAGTACCATTTGAAGAATCAGCAGAAGGATTTATGAAATATGTTGATCAGGATCCTGAATTAAGTATCAAAATGGGTGTTACTTTTGACAAATAATAATGAAAGGTTAGGTGCTTAAAATGTTATATGGAACACAGGATAGAGATTTCTTTCCGAGAAATTTTGTGGACAGACTTAATTATATTAAAGAATTAGGATATGACTGCTATGAGGTGGATGGTAAGGAATTAGTTGAAAAAACTGCGGAAATAAAGGATGCAGTTGAGAAGACAAAAGTTCCCGTTACAACAGCATGTAATGGATATAGAGGATGGATTGGTGATTTCATAGAAGAAAGAAGGCTTAATGGAGTTACCGATTTAAAGGAAATATTAAGATGTATAGCAGAAGTTGGTGGAACAGGAGTTGTTATTCCGGCAGCATGGGGAATGTTTACTTTCAGATTGCCGCCACATGTACCACCAAGAAGTCATGAAGGTGATATTAAGGCAATAATGGATTCATTAAAGGAATTAGATCCCGTGGCAAGACAGTATGGCGTATACATTTATTTAGAGCCGCTTAATCAGTATCAGGATCATATGCTTAACCTTCAAAGTCAGGCAAGAGAAATTATTGATAATGGAAAATTCACAAATGTTAAGACAACCTGTGATTTTTATCATATGAACCGTGAGGAGGATAATATATCTCAGGCGCTTAGAGAGTCAAAGGATTATATTGGACATGTTCATATAGCTGACAATCAGAGATATCAGCCGGGTTCAGGTTCAATAGATTTCAAAAAGCATTTTGATACATTAAAAGAAATAGGTTACGATGGACCAATTATTTTTGAAGGAAGATTAAGAGGCGACCCTGTGGAAGTATGTAAGGAGTCAAGTGCTTTTGTTAAGGAATGCCTTAAATAATAAGGAAATTTTATGTGGGAGATAAAATCTCCCACGTATAACAGATTTGCGAGGTAAATATATGAGAAAGATAAAGGTGGCTATAATAGGTGCAGGACAAATTGCACAGACAACACACATTCCGGCATTTAAATCCATGGAAAATGTGGAAATTGTGGGAGTAAGCGATACATATGAAAATGTGGCAGGTAAAGTGGCAAAGGATTTTGACATTCCCTTTAGTTGTAGTTCTCACTTAGAATTATTGGAAAAATGTAATCCTGATGCAGTAAGTGTTTGCGTACCAAACAAATTTCATTATCCAATTGTAATGGATGCATTAGACAGAGGATGTCACGTAATGTGCGAAAAGCCACCTGCAATTTCTTATAGTCAGGCTAAGGAGATGGCTGATAAAGCTAAATCTAAAGGACTAATACTGACATATGATTTTCATTTCAGACATGGAACAAATGTGGCTATTTTAAAGGATTTAATAGAAAATGGTAAAATGGGACAAATATACTATACTAAAGTACAGTGGCTTAGAAAGGCAGGAGTTCCAGGCTGGGGTAATTTCATAAGTAAAGATATGCAGGGGGGAGGACCCCTTATAGATATAGGTGCCCATATGTTAGACATAGCATTATATCTTCTTGACTATAAAAAGGTTTCCTATGTATCGGCAATAAGCTCAAATTTAATAGGAACCAAACAAAGTAACGGACTTATGGGTTCGTGGAATCCGGAAAAATACACTGTTGAAGACGGACTTTTTGGAAACATTGTATTTGAAGACGGAACCGGTATAGGAATAGAAACTACATTTGCCCTTAATATGAAAGAAAAGGATGTGAGGGCTGTGAAGGTTTATGGAGATGAGTTAGGTGCATCCTTATTTCCACTGGAAATTTATAGTGGATCCAATAGAAATTATCAGGCTGTAAATTATCCTTACATTAGTGATGGAGATTTGCACAACAAAGCTTTAGAAAACTTCATAGATGCAATAGAAGGTAAAGAAGAAGTTTTAGTGAAAGCCGGGGAAGGTGCATACATTCAGATGATAATTGAAGCATTATATAAGTCGGCAGAGAAGAAGGAGCCTGTTTTTCTATAGAAAGGCACAGGTGAAAAATATGTACTATTATGATACGAAGAGAGATTCCACCGGATTGTGGATAGAAGAAAATAAATATAGGCAGAAATATACAAAAAAATCGGAATCCGTATTTACAACAGAAAATGGGTACATGGGAATAAGAGGAACACAGGATTTTCCCACAATTGCGGAATGTAAGGGAATGTTTGTGAGAGGTTTTTTTTCAAAGGCAACAAAGGATGAAGTTGTTGAGTTGATTAATTGTCCTAATTTGTCAGAGGTTTATATTACCACAAAGGGAAAGGTCATAAGCTTAGATACCTGTAAAATAGAAAATTACAACAGAAAGTTTAATGTGGAAACGGGAGAGCTGGTTTTTCAGTGTGATTTTCTCTTAGAAAATAATATAATAAATATAAAATCAAGACGATTTGTTTCTTACAGTGATTTACATCTGTTTTGCCAACAGTTGGTAATAACATTAGCTGATGGAAATGATTTAGATATGGCTGTAAAGGTAGGCATAAACGGACAGATGACAAACAGCGGTGTGGCACATATCAGAAAAACTGAGTGCGGGGTACGCAATAATACTGTTATGGAGTATATTGGGAATACAGATGATTCAGAAATTGATATAATGATGGCACTAGATTATGAAGGAACAGATGACGCTAAAAATTACGGTCTTGAAAGAAGAAGCATATACGAAAAAAGAAAAATAAAATTAGTAAAAAATAAACCGGTTACACTAACAAAATATGCAATGGTATTTACCAATGTGGAAGAACCGGATATTACAAAAACAGATAAAATAAGCAGAATAATTGAAAACAGAAAAAAAGGATTTGCAAAGCTTTTTGATGAGCATTTACAGGAAGTCTATAAGTTTTGGAAAAATGCAGAAATAAAAATAGATGGCATATCAGTAGAGGACGAGGCGGCAATAAAGTACTCACAGTTACAGTTGTTTGGAATGATACCAAAAGATACGGATAGAGTGAGTATTGCAGCAAAAGGTCTTTCAGGTGAAGGATATAAGGGGCATGTATTTTGGGATTCTGAAATATATATGTTGCCGTTTTTCTGCTATACCAATCCTGAAATGGCAAAAAGATTACTTATATACAGATATAATGGTCTTTCAGGAGCATTTAAAAAGGCAAAAGAATACGGCTATAAAGGAGCGATGTATCCATGGGAAAGTGCCTTTGAAGGAAAGGAAGAAACTCCTTTGTTTGCAGCACTTAACATAGAAACAGGAAAAGCTAATCCGGTATGGTCAGGCAGGAAGGAGCATCATGTTAGTGCCGATATTGCCTATGCCATAATAAACTATTACCATATGACTAAAGACGAAGAATTTATGCACAAATATGGATATGAAATGTTAATTGAAATATCTAAATTCTGGGAGAGCAGAAGTGTAGAAAAAAATGGCCGTTTAGAAATATTGGATATAATAGGTCCTGATGAATACGATGAACATATTGATAATAATACATTTACTAACTATATGGCTAAGTATTGTGTGGGACAGACGTTAATAGAATTAAAGAAATTAAAAGAAAATGATAATAACTTTTATGAAAAGTTAAGTGATAAAACAAAATATGAAGATAATATTTTAGGTTTAGAAGAGTTTGTACGAAATATATATATTCCTCAGGTTAATAAAGATGGAATTATTCCTCAGGATGATACATTTTTGTCAAAGAAGGAGCTGCCTGATATTGACAAATATAAAAATTCCCAGGTAAAGCAGTCGGTGTTACTGGATTACACAAGGGATCAGGTAGTGGATACGCAGGCAATAAAACAGGCAGATGTGGTAATGCTGTTGAATTTATTCCCACAATTATACAGCCCGGATATTGTGAAGAAAAATGTTTTGTTCTATGAAAAAAGAACTTTGCATGATTCATCCCTAAGTTACTGTGCACACGCTCAGGCATGCGCTAATATTGGAGAGTTGGACATGGCACAAAATTTCTTCAAAAAAGCACTTGAGGTGGATTTAGTAGATAATCCATATGATTCCACAGACGGACTTCATGCAGCAGCCATGGGGGGCATTTATAATTGCCTTATACAGGGATTTGCAGGGGTATCCGCTGATGATAGTGCATTGTACATAACCCCTCATCTTCCAAAGGAATGGAAAAAAATGGAGTTTGTGGTAATGTACAAAGGTTGTAGGCTTGAAATAAGGGTTAGTCATGATAAAGTTGATATATATAAAACAGGTGATACATCATATCCATTATGTATATCAATAAACAATAACATAATGACAATGGAAGCAAACCAGCAGCAGTTGTCAGCATAAAAAGATTAGTTTGTTAAAGGGAGTAACCTATGAAGATTGTTTTGGCATCAGATTCCTACAAGGGGAGTCTTAGTTCCACACAGGTTAATAATATAGTTGCACAGCAGGCACAAAAGGTGTTTGGAAAATGTGATATTAAGAAAGTACAAATGGCCGATGGAGGGGAAGGAACTCTGGCAGCGGTTTTAGAAACAGACAAAGATTACCGGAAGGTAGAGGTTAAAGTTTCTGACCCTTTAGGCAATGTTATTACAGCATCATATATTATGAAAAAGGATGTTGCAGTTATAGAAATGGCTGAGGCTTCAGGTCTTACTTTGGTACCATCAAAGCTGAGGAATCCTTTAAATGCTACATCAAAGGGAACGGGGCAGTTAATTGCTGATGCACTGAAAAATGGAGCAGTGAACATATACATAGGAATAGGTGGAAGTGCCTCAAATGACGGTGGAATGGGAGCCATGACTATGTTAGGATATAGGTTTTTAGACCAAAATGGCAACGAACTAAAAGGAACCGGTGGGGATTTGGAGAAGGTTGTGGCGATTGATGATAAGTCGGTTATGCCTGAACTTAAAAAGGCTAAGTTTACTGTTATGTGTGATGTAACAAATCCTCTTACGGGAGAAAAGGGTGCAACCTATGTTTTTGGCCCGCAAAAGGGTGCTGATGATGAAATTGCAAACAGGCTTGAAAGGGGAATGCTTAATTATAGCAAAGTTTTAAGTAAATTTTTAGGCAGAGATATTTCCAGTCTTCCGGGAATGGGAGCAGCCGGTGGAATGGGAGCTGCATTGTACGCCTTTACCGATTCAAAAATGGAGTCGGGAATACGGGTTTTACTGGATTTAAATGATTTTGACAATTTGATTAAGGATGCAGATATGGTAATTACCGGAGAAGGAAGAACTGATGAACAGTCAGCCGGCGGAAAGGTTGTATCAGGAATTGCCAAAAGATGCAAGGAAAATAAAACACCGCTGTATGTGCTATCAGGTAGTCTCAGCGGTGATTTGGAAGAACTATATGACATGGGGGTTACCGGCATGCAGGCATGTGTATGTGATGTAATTGACATATCAGATGCTATGAAAAATGCACAGGTTTACTTAGAAAGGGCAGCCGGAAGGCTGTTTAGGATAATAAAGGCAGATTAGGTTAGACAATCAAAAACAACATCCACCCCGGGGCAGATGTTGTTTTTTTTACATTATTTATTTACCATATCCTATTTATTAGTAGCAATAAACCGGATATCCTTTGAAGACCAGAAACTTGGTGAAACATTTATTTCTATTTCCTTCCAGTCAGTTGGAACCTGGTATGCAATGACACCTTCCATTTTTTTGCCGGCAGCAATGTCACCGTCTAGCTGATTATATTTCTTTGCTTCAGGAGCCTGAAGACCCATAATATCTTCATTCATTGAAGTATCATCATAATATGCTTCAAAAGAAGCAATAGAACTCATGGTGATAGAGCTGTCGGAATTGTTTTGGATTTTAAAAATGCAAATAGCAAATTCTTTGCCCTCATCAGGCTGGATAATTTCATCGCCCTTTGAAATAATTACTTTTTCAAGAGTTACCTGAACATCTTTGTATTCAGCAGTTTCACCTACCTTGAAACTGGTTTTGGCTTCAGTTTCTTTCTCCTCTTTTTTGGAATTATCATTAGTAACCTTTGAATCTTTAGAATCAGTTTTAACCTGATGAACGCTGTCATCAGAGCCGCCACCGGCAACTGCTGCAATTATTGCAATTGCCACAATCACAATAATAATCCATTTCAACTTTGATTTTTTCTTTTTTTCTTCCATAACTTATACCTAGTCTTTCTAATGCATAAAGTCTGCTGTGAAAGACACAAACACTTAGAGTGAAAAATGTGTTTGCTTTATCCTTTCCCTTATTATTAGTTCACTCTTTAAAACATATGGAAATTTTAGCCTACAGTATGGAAGAAATGTTATGCCGGCAGCATAATTTAGCAATTATTCGATAATTTTCTCCTCCATGTCATGTAAAAGAATGTTGGTATCAATTAAATTGTAATGCTGTTCTAAGGAAAAATGGATTATGCTGTCACGCTTAATACGGGGATATAAAATGCTGTGGTCAGACAATTTTAAAAGTCGGTTTGTGGCATCGGTATCTAATCCCATTGAAATGGAAAGGGCAAGAACCTTATTTCTTGAAGGTTTTTTGGAACCACTAAAAATCTGATAGGCGTAATTTTTTTGAATATTGGATTTTTCTATGACCTGTGCTTTGGTCAGATTGCAATTATTCAGACATTCCGTTATGTATTGTACAAAGGTGGTATTTTTTATATCCTCAGTGTTATCTTCAATAAATTCTTCGATATTGTTATAATTTTTTAGTATTTTTAATAATTCATCAGTTGATTTCATAAAAAGAGCCTTTCTTATTTTCAAAATATATTTTTTAAAGTATACTTTATTTATCATATATCACAGGTAAATAAAAAATCAATACAATGCAGTAGAAAAATATTGAATTAGTTGATTTGAAAAACATTTGAATGGAATTAAAAATATGGACGTTATAGAGGATTATTATTTAAAAAAATATGAACAATTAAAGGTGCTGGCTGATACAAATAAATGCAAAACCCTGTTAATGAGAAACGTAGATACAGGGCAGCTGGTTGTAAAAAAGATAATGCATAAAGCAGCTTTTGACATATACAAAGGTCTTAAGGAAATTAAAAATAAAAACCTAGTTAGGGTTTACGAATGTTTTATACAGGGGGATGAATGTGTCGCTATAGAAGATTATGTTAATGGCAAGAGATTTGATGATTATTATCAGGGAAACAGGCTGACATTGCAGGAGGCAGTGACTAGGGCAGAGGAGCTTTGCAACGGCTTAAAAGCCATACATGAAAAGGGCATAGTTCACCGTGACATACAGCCTAAAAATATAATAATAAGCAATGAAGGGACTTTGAAAATCATTGATTTTGACATATCAAGAAAAGAAAACCATGAGAAGAGCAAGGACACGGAATTGCTGGGCACTGTGGGATATGCAGCACCTGAACAATATGGATTTTCCCAGACAAGCAATAGAAGTGACATATATTCAGTCGGGGTTGTGTTAAAGGAATTTTTTGAAAATCAGGGATTACTTTTCAACGAATATCTTGAAGAAATAGTAAATAAATGTATGGAAATAGACCCTAAAAACAGATTTAGTGATGTAAATGAGTTGATGGTGGAATTATCTAAGGTAGCGGAAATGGATGAAAGCCACAATGAATCTGACAAAATTATGCCAAAGACTTTGGATACTTCGCCAAAGAAAACGGAAACCTTATCCAAACCTGAGGTGGATTTATTAAAAAAAACGGAAACTTCATCCAAACCTGAAAAGAAATTATTAAAGAAACCGGAAAAAGGTCAAAAGACCGGGAAAAATTCAACAAAAAATACACCTCAAAAGGAATTGCCACCTATTACGTTTAAATATCTGCTGGATACCATTCCGGGATTTAGGCGCAGAAAAATTGTACCAATGATTATTTCTACCATTGTGTATGTCTGGTTAATATATATTTATGCTACAGTAGCTTTAGACTACAAGGGTATGAACATACCTAGAAGTATCCTGGTAACTATTGTGGCTGAGGCAACGGTAATTATACCGTATATATATTTAACCAATATTGCAGATATAGCAAGCAGATTGCCAAGAAAAACTTTTAGAAGTAAAAGGCGTGAAATATGCTACAGAATATGTATGGCTATATTTTTATTTTTGATTCTCGCTTTAATATTGGGATTTTTATTGCCGGGGGAAAAACCGGGCTAATAAGGTAGCTCCCTTTTGCCACTCATAAACTGCAAAACTTTTCTTTTTTCGGTTTTATTCTTTATTATATCAGGCTGCCAATTGTTGGTATCTCCGGTATACACGTAACATGGAATTATTTTACCGGCTTCATTAGTCAGCTTTCCGCCTCTGACAGTTAAAGTATGCTGATATATTATTGTGCGGTTTTCAGGGTGGCGGTTGCCACCAAAAATAAAGTTCCCAAGGGAATAAATAATGGTTTTGTTGTTATATTTCTCCATAGGCTGAAGTACATGAGGATGGTCTCCCATAATCAAATCAACACCATAATCCACAAGTTCGCGGCAGGCATCTATTTTCCATTGCTCCGGTTTATGGATGGCTTCTGTTCCACCATGAAAATACAAAATCTGGTAATCACTTTTTTTAGATGCATTATCTACTGCCTCTTTAATGGAAGGAATAGCATAAGTTCCATACATGCTGGCACATATTATTCCGATTTTAAAACCATCTTTTTTGTAGTAGACAATTTTCCCTTCCTCACCCCATTTAACATTGGCTGTATCAAGGGCATTGCAGGTATCTTCATGTCCCTTTGCACCATAGTCATTTATGTGATTATTGGAAATAGAAACAAAATCAATTCCACCTTCCCTTAAAATATTGGCATTTTTTGCCTTACTTTTAAACCAATAAGCTTCAACTTTTGGGTCGGCATATTGACCTTTGTCGCTAACCTTTAAATTCTTTGAGTCAGAAAACACGTTTTCGCAGTCTCCAATGGTGAAATCGTCTGAAAGAAAATAAGAGCTTACTTTTTCAAAAAAATAAAAAGCAGGTTTTACGTCAGCCACATCGTTAAAAGTATTTTCGTAATAAGCATTTTCATCTGTGGCACAAAGACAGTCCCCAATAAAGCTAAGGGTAATAGTTGTGTCAGAGGATGTGGTTTCTTCTAAAGATGTAGTTTCAGAAACAGTAGTATTAGTAGTGGTCACTTTTTCAGTTATCCTATTGTCAGCTTTCTGGTCAACCTCAGTTACAGGCTCATGTTTTAAATGGTTAAAAGCAAAAAGAACAAGGATACATAATCCTACAAATACAGGTACCTGAATTAAATATTTTTTCATATAATAATCCCTTTCATTGTTTTTAATTATAGAAATATCTGTTTATTTTATAGTACCATAAATATTAACATAAGTGTTGGCAGAAAATAAAATATACGTTATACTTTTAGAGGTGCTTTTTCCATAAAAACAGCGGAATTCAGAAAAGGGCACCTAATTAGGGAAAAATTAATCTAAGAATGGAGATTAACAATGGATATAAACATAAAGCAACAGATAGAAAACAGAAGAACCTTTGCCATAATATCCCATCCGGATGCAGGAAAAACAACTCTTACAGAGAAATTTCTTTTATACGGAGGAGCCATAAATACAGCAGGTTCCGTTAAGGGAAAGGCAAATTCAAAGTATGCGGTTTCAGACTGGATGGATATAGAAAAGGAAAGAGGTATCTCTGTAACATCATCAGCCCTTCAATTTGATTATGAGGGATACTGCATTAACATATTAGACACACCGGGACATCAGGATTTCTCAGAAGACACATATCGTACATTAATGGCAGCAGATTCAGCAGTAATGGTAATTGATGCGTCAAAGGGTGTTGAGGCACAGACCATCAAGCTTTTTAAAGTATGTGTAATGCGCCACATTCCTATTTTTACATTTATAAATAAAATGGATTTAGAGGCAAGAGACCCTTATGAATTATTAGAAGAAATTGAAAATGTGTTGGGAATTAAAACATGCCCTATTAACTGGCCTATTGGTTCAGGTAAGAGATTTAAGGGAGTTTACGACAGAAACACCAAGAATGTGTCAATGTTTCAGGCAGTTTCAGTTGGTGGCTCAAAAAGTGCTGCAGAAACTACATACAGCGTAGAGGATGAGGCATTAAAGGCGGAAATAGGGGATGATTTGTATGACCAGTTAATGGAGGATACGGAGCTTCTTGACGGAGCCAGCGAACCTTTTGATCAGGAACTTGTAGATAAGGGAGAATTGTCACCGGTATTTTTCGGTTCAGCCCTTACAACTTTCGGTGTGGAAACATTCTTAGAGCATTTTCTCAAAATGACGGAATCTCCATTGCCTAGAATGTCAAATGAAGGATTAATTGACCCGGTGGAAGAACCTTTTTCAGGATTTGTTTTCAAAATTCAGGCAAATATGAACAAGGCACATCATGACAGAATTGCCTTTATGAGAGTGTGTTCAGGAAAGTTTGATGCCACAAAGGATGTATATCATGTGCAAAGTGGCAAAAAAATGAGATTATCCCGTCCGCAGCAAATTATGGCCCAGGACAGAAAAGTAATAGATGAAGCCTATGCAGGTGATGTTATGGGTGTTTTCGACCCGGGAATTTTCTCCATTGGAGATACCATTTGTTCACCGGGAAGAAAGTTCGCATATGAAGGCATCCCTACATTTGCACCGGAGCATTTTTGCAGATTAGTGGCATTAGATTCCATGAAACGTAAGCAGTTTATGAAGGGTGTAACCCAGATAGCCCAGGAAGGTGCAATTCAGATTTTCCAGGACTACAATTTGGAAATGTCAGAAATAATTGTAGGAGTTGTAGGTGTTCTTCAGTTTGACGTGCTGAAATACAGAATGGAAAATGAGTACGGCTGTGACGTAAGATTGGATTCACTTCCTTATAATTATATTCGATGGGTTAAGGATCAAAGCACTGACCTTAACAGTTTAAAGTGTCCTAGTGATACAAAGAAGGTAAAAGACATGAAGGGCAATCCTCTTATTTTATTTACTAATGAGTGGTCAATAAAAATGGCTTTAGACAGAAATGAGGGGCTTGAATTTATGGAATTTAGTAAAAATTAATAATAATGTGAATGTTAAAATTATGTAAACCACATTAAAAACTGAAAGGAAAATAATATGTCAAAAGAAACAAAATTTACGGGAACAGATACTTATGTGGCATCAGATGATTTGATGGCATCTGTTGAAGTGGCAATGCAGCTTCAGAAACCTCTTCTCATAAAGGGAGAGCCGGGAACAGGTAAAACCATGTTAGCAGAAGCCGTGGCAAAATCTTTGGACAAGGAGCTTCTTATATGGAATATTAAATCTACAACCAAGGCACAGGATGGTCTTTATATTTATGATACTATCCAGAGATTGTACGACAGTCAGTTTGGGGTAGAAGGTGTAGATGATATAGGAAGATACATTAAACTTGGAAAATTAGGGGAGGCATTTAAGAAAGACAGGCAGGTGGTTTTGCTTATTGACGAAATAGACAAGGCTGATTTGGAATTTCCTAACGATTTGCTTTGGGAATTAGATAAAATGGAATTTTACATTAACGAAACAAAGGAAACCGTAAAGGCAAAAATAAGACCTATAGTTATTATTACTTCAAATGCAGAAAAGGAACTACCTGACGCATTTTTAAGACGTTGTATATTCCATTACATTAGCTTTCCTGATAAAAAGCTCATGAAACAGATAGTTGATGCCCATTTTGAAAACCTTGAAGAAAACCTTCTTCAGCAGGCATTAGATACATTTTATCGTATAAGGGATATCAGGGATATAAGGAAGAAACCTAGTACATCTGAATTTATTGACTGGTTAAGAGCCCTTGCAATAGGCGGTGTAAATCCTGAGGATATAGACAAAAAACTTCCGTTTTTAGGTGTACTTGTTAAAAAAGATGAGGATTTAGAAACTGTTAAAAGACTAAGCATTTAAAGGAGAATTTATGTTTACTTCTTTTTTCTATACAATGAAAAGTAATGGCCTTGATATATCAACCACGGAATGGCTTACCCTGATGGAAGCCCTTGATAAGGGGCTGGCCAATTCCAGTTTTACGGATTTTTATTATCTTTGTAGAACTATTTTTGTTAAAAACGAAGGGGATTATGATAAGTTAGATGCTGCTTTTCTGGAATATTTTAAAAATATAAAAGAAGACAAAATTAATATGGATAAAATTAACCAGTGGCTTCATAATGGCAGTGACTTAGAGGCTAAAATGACTAATCCGGAATTGTTTCAGGATACAAGAACCAAAAAGGAAGCTAAAGAGGTTCACAGAATGTTTCGTGAAAGACTGGCAGAACAGCATACGGAACATAACGGAGGAAAGTATTGGATTGGTACCGGCGGTGGTTCTTTTTTCGGAAAGAACGGAAGAAATTCCGGAGGTATTCAGCTAGGAGACAAGGCAGGAATGAAAACGGCATTTGCCGTTATGGGTGAACGCCGTTACAAGGATTTCAGACGTGACAAGAAGCTTACTATGAGACAGTTTCAGGTGGCACTTAGGGAGCTTAGGCAGTATTCACGAAAGCTTGATTTGCCAAAGACAGAGCTGGATATAGATGGCACCATTGATTCTACCTGTAACAGAGGCGGGTATTTAAAGTTGGAGTTTGAGCAGCCAAGGAAGAATACTGTTAAGCTGATGCTGCTTTTTGACAGCGGTGGTTCCATGTATCCTTACAGCGAAATGTGCAATGAGCTTTTTCAGGCAGTTCACAAGGCTAATCATTTTAAGGATGTTAAAACCTTTTATTTCCATAACTGCATTTATGCAAAGTTGTACAAAACTCCTGAGTGTGTTTCAGGAGACTGGATAGATACAACCTGGGCATTTAAAAATTATGACAAGGAATACAAAGTCATAATAGTAGGAGATGCAGGAATGGCTGAGGAGGAATATTTAGACAAAAACGGCAACTACAGCGGGCCTAATAACGGATTGTCAGGTCATGAGTGGATGCAGCTGTTTAAAAAGAAATATCCTCACTGTGTATGGCTTAATCCGTCCTTTCACGGAGATTTGTCGAAAATGTACTGGATGAAGTCGGAAAATATGATAAAAGAAATAGTGGATATGTACCCTCTGTCCGTTGACGGACTGAAAAGAGCAATAAAAAAATTAATGTCAGACAGGTAGTTTGTTACTTATTATTACGGGACAAAAACATTTTTGTATGTTTTTGTCCCATTTTTGCACTTAATTGGTTGATGAAAACAAATAAATGCAACTTTTTTGTACAAAGTAGACAAATTGAAATGTGAAAATAAAACTAAATTTACGAAAATGACGGAGAAGACGTAAAAACATTTTTATCTTATGGAAATTTAATAGGATAGTCTATATAATTTTAGTATACAAATTTTATTTCATGTAAATAAAAAAATGGAGGGAAACATGACATATTTTAAGAAGATGGGGAGGAGAGTATTGGCAATGACAATGGCTGTGTGCCTAAGTCTTGGACTTATTTGCGGTATTTCATTTGTAGGAAATACTGTAAAGGAAGTTAAGGCTGCCGATACAGGTTTTACAAAGAATGATTTTCTTAAATGTAACGGTACTTACATCAAAAATAATTACGGCAAAGGAAGTAACGTTTATTTAAGGGGAACTAACGCAGGAGGAGTTTTCGTTCAGGAAAGCTGGATGAATGCAACTAACGCAGGGGATTACAAAACTACAATGGCTACGTTAAAGAACAGATTCGGAGAAAGTACAATGTATAATCTGTTGGATTTATACGAGTCAAACTATTGGACAGAAGCAGATTTTGATAATTGTAAAAACCTTGGAATGAGCGTTATAAGAGTACCATTTACTTATATGAATCTCTACAGACAAAGCGGAAATTCCTGGGTACTTAAAGACAATGCCTTTAGCAGACTTGACTGGTTTGTAGAGCAGGCATCAAAGAGAGGCATTTATGTAATACTTGATTTACATGGTGCTTTTGGTTCACAGAACGGACAGGATCACTCAGGGGAAGTGATTGATAATGTATCTGATGTTACATTTTTCTCAAATGACACATTGAAAAATCAGACATTGGAACTTTGGAAGGTAGTAGCTGCAAGATATGCAGGCAATCCGGCTGTTGCTGCATACGACACATTAAATGAGCCTGGTGAAAAAGCAGGCACAACTAATTCAAAGCATTGGGCATTTTACAATCAGATGTACAATGCAATACGCTCCGTTGACCCGGATCATATAATTATTATGGAATCATGTTGGGGAACATCAAATCTCCCAAATCCAAGTACATATGGATGGACTAACGTAATGTACGAATACCATCATTATCCATGGGATTATCAAAGTGATTTATCAGGACAGAAAAATGCAGTTGATAATCTTGTAAACAGCGTAAATAATGCAAACTACGGGGTACCTACATATATAGGTGAGTTTACATGTTTTGATTTACAGGATGGATGGACATACGAACTTGACAAGTTTAATAAAGAAGGATGGCATTATACATCCTGGTCATACAAAACCACCAATTCAGGTTCATGGGGCATTTACAAAGAAAAGACTACAGATAAGGTAGATATTTGGAATGACTCAGAAGCAACCATCAGAACCAAGTGGGGAGCAGCATCCTTAGGAACAGGTGATAAAGGCTCTAACGGTTTAGTATACAATGTAATGAAGGTTGCATTGCCTGGAACAGTAGTTATGGCAGATACAGCTCTTACAGATGACAGTTATTTTTCAATTAAGACAAATATTAACGGAAAATATGTATGTGCTGAAAATTACGGTACGACAGCACTTATATCAGACAGAACATCTGCGGGAGAGTGGGAGCAGTTCAGAGTAGTATATAACTCAGACGGAACAGTATCATTCCAGTCAAGGGCAAATAATAAATATTTATGTGCCGTGTTTGATGATACAGATACTGAAAATCCTATTCTTCCAAGAAGCAACAACATTGGAACATGGGAAAAATTCTATGTAGAACAAAACAATGATGGAACATATTCCCTTAGAACATATGTAAATAATTATTATGTTCAGGCAGATATTAATGATACAAATGCAGGAATATTACATGCTATAGGTACATCTGTGGGAACATGGGAAAAGCTGACATTTGAAGCAAAAAATTCAGCAGCCCTTCCTAAGGTAAATGGTGGACAGCAGGAAACTACACAGCCTTCAACAGAAGCACCTACACAGGCACCGACACAGAAGCCTACAGAGACACCAACAGAGGAAGAAGCAAGCGTAGATATTCCTACTACAAGTGGAAAATATGGTAAGAACTTTAAGGCAGTAGCTTATTATCCTAACTGGTATGGTGATTTTACATCAAAAGTACAGTGGGATAAACTTACCCACGTAAACTATTCATTTGCGTTGCCAAATGATAATGGAACCATTGATTCAGTATCCGGTTCTGCCAGTGTTATTAACAGTCTTATATCTGTAGCTCATGCTAATGATGTTAAGGTAAATGTGGCAGTAGGCGGATGGTCATATTCAGACGGAAGAGAGTGTGCGAGGGTATTTGAAAATGCAACAAATACAGATGCAAAACGTCAGTCTCTTGCTAATGCAATTCTTGCAATTGTTGACCAGTACGGATTTGACGGTGTTGATATTGACTGGGAATATCCTACAGCAAGTTCAGCAAGTCAGTTTACATCATTTATGAGATATTTAAGAACAGGACTTACATCAAGAGGTAAAGTTCTTACATCAGCAGTTCAGGCTACAGGTGGCACATACCAGACCGATGAAGTTCTTCAGATGGTAGACTGGATAAACGTTATGGCATACGATGGAGATGCAGGCTCAGGACATTCACCATACAGCCTTATTGTAAATTCATACAATTACTGGCATGGAACAAGGGGAATGGATGCATCAAAGGTAGTTCTTGGTGTACCTTTCTATGAGAGACCTAACTGGGCCTCATATGCAGATATAGTTAATGCCAACTCAGCTAATGCATACAATGATTCAGCTGTTATTAATGGAACAACAGTTTATTATAACGGTATTAATACAATGTCCCAGAAGGCAAAATTCGCAGCAGAAAATGCCGGCGGTATTATGATTTGGGAAATCAGTCAGGATACAACTAACTCAAACTTAAGCCTTATGAATGCTATTTATAATTCAGCCACGGCAGTAGTTGGAAAAGGCGGAACAACAGCAACAGTTACAGATATTCCGGGAACCATCAGCATTGATTCCTATGGTGATAAAACATCAGGAATTACAATTAACACAGAAGGAAATGTTAAGTATGCCGGAAATCTTGTTAATAATTCATACTTAGATTACTATATTAAGGCAGCACAGAAGGGAACATATACTATTAATCTTCCGTTAGCAGCAGGGGATGCACAGTATAATGCAAAGAACATTATTGTTAAGTTAAATGATACAGTAGTGGCAACAGTTCCTATTACAGCAAGCAGCTCATGGACAACATTTGTAAATCACACAGCTGATATTACACTTCCTGCTAAGGGAACCTATAAGTTGTCAATAGTTGCAGACAGTGGAGCATGTAATGTAGCTGATTTAACAGTAAGCAAAAAGGCAGAAGAAACAACAGTACCTGTTACGGAAAAGCCGACAGAGGCACCTACTGAGAAACCAACGGAAGCACCAACACAGGCTCCGGAAGATGATTTTACAATTGAAATTAACGGATATCAGATTAGTACAACTGTAGAAGGTCACAGAGTAGTATATTCAGTGGCAGACCCTAATGACGAAGTTGTAAGCTCAGGTTTGGTATATGGTTTGTCAGATTACGCAACAGCAGCAGATATGGTAGTAAACAGTAGCAATAGTTCAGTTAAGTCATATCAGTCAACAGAAGCAGGTAAATGTCCGATTTCATACAGTACCTTTGAAGGTGGACAGAGCTATACAATGACAATGCAGTTTGTAAATACAGAAAAATACTTCAGTGATAAAATGATGGTAAGAGCTTATGCACAGCTTAAGAATGGTAAATATGTGTATAGTGATGTAAAGACATACACAATTTACTCTATTGCAGATACATTGTATCAGGGAAGAAAGATGAATACTTTCTCAGGTCACAGTTATTTGTATGACAAGATATTGAAAGTTGTAAATTCTAATTATAAAGAAATAGACTACAATTGGAATGACATAGTTGTAAAACCGTGGAAATAGAAATTTGAATAAACACGGTAATTAAAAAAGCTGTAGTGTGCGGATAATAACTCCATATGCTACAGCTTTTTAGTACCATAAAACAGTAAGTAGTAACTGTTAATATTACTTCCAAATCTTTATAGTGTTAATAAGTTTAAGTTTGTTTTCATCGCTCATATGTTTAATAAGTCCTATAAGTTCGTTGTCAAGAGCGGTATTTTCGTATTCAGGTTCTACACGACCAACCAGTGAATCAAGAGTAATGTTCATTAACTTAGCATAGTAAATAAGTATTCTAAGTGACATTGCTGTTCTGTTGTTTTCAACATTGCTAATGTAACCGGGAGTCACATTTAAAGCCTCAGCTACCTGAGCCTGTGTTAAATCCATGCTGATTCTTAGTTCTTTAATTTTACCCCCCAGACTTTCGTAATTCATTCTTCTAATCCTTTCAATTAACTTAATAATATTTAAAGTATAAACTGCTTATACGTCACAAGCTAGTATACACTAAAAGAAAAACAATTTGTATATACTAATTATATCTAAAAAATGCTATTGGAAATAATGAAAGTAAAAAAAGGATTTTTTTATTAGAATTATTGGAATAAAAAAGAAAATACAAATAAATTTTATGAAATTTGTACAAATAACTTGATAAAAACGATTTTATTTGTTTATATTAAAGTATATAAATTATGCAAATGTTAAAGGCAAATATTGCCACTTACTAATGTACGAAAGGAACGAAAATTATGAGGATAACAAAAAAGATTACAGCTTATATATTAGCTACAAGTCTGCTATTGTCAGGAATTACTTTCTATAATAATGACCAATCAGAAGTCAAGGCTGCGGTAGGAGACTGGAAAGAAGTATGGAGTGATGAATTTAACGGAACAAGTCTTGATACAAATACATGGACATATGAAATAGGAAACGGAAACTGGGGATGGGGAAATGGAGAAGCGGAATATTACACAGACAGACCGGAGAATATTTCCGTGTCAGATGGTTATTTGAAGATAACTGCAAAGAAGGAAAATTATAAGAATTTTAAATACACATCAGGACGTATTATTTCAAGGGGAAAAAAGAATTTTAAATATGGAAAGATGGAAGCAAGAATAAAGGTGGAAAATGGGAACCAGTCAGGAGTATGGCCGGCATTTTGGATGATGGGTGAAAAAGGTAAATGGCCTGATAATGGAGAACTTGACATTATGGAACATGCCAATGACAGAAATTATGTTGGGGGATGTATTCACTGGAATCCCAACGGATTTGGCGGAAACTATGACCACAGATATCAGGGAGGGGATTACTATTTTAGTGACAATGTAAATAATGGTATTACTAACTGGCATACTTACGGTATTATCTGGGACGAAAAACATATTGAATGGACTGTGGATGGGGTAAGCTATCATACTGAAAAATTCAACAGTAGTAACAGCTATTGTTTTCAGCAGTATCAGTATTTTCTTTTAAACCTTGCTATTGGTGGAACAGGTACACTGTATACAGGAAAGCAGACACCACCTGAGGATTACAAAACAGCAGTGATGTATGTGGATTGGGTAAAGGTATGGCAAAAGGAAGAGGCACCTACCACGGAATACGATGGCCCATATGTTACAGTTACGGAAGATTCTGTAGCAAAATATACCGGCTCATGGTCAGATTTTTTTGGAAGTGGATGGACAGGCGCATCAGGAACCCTTACATCTAACGGAACAATAGCTGATGGATTTACAATTAATGCCACATCAGTGGGAAGAACCGGTGATAAGGACAGCATATGGGGAATACAGGGAAAATTAATGAATCTTAAATATTATCCGGGAAATACATATAAATATAAGTGTACAATTACCTCGGATAAAGATAAAAGAATATTTGTAAAGGTGGCAGATGATGCAGAGGATGCTTTAGCAGGAGGCTACATTACCTTAAAAGCAAATGAACCATATTATTATGAAACAGATGTTAATATTCCTAAGGATTTTGATGGGACAGTAAGTCTTAAGTTTGGTATGGGAATTGCCAATGACGGGGATGTTATTGATGCAGGAAGTTCCCTTAAGGTAAAAGTTGAAAATGTATCTTTTGTTACAACAGCAACAATACCTGATCCTGACTATGTAAACAGTCAGACAACTACGGAGAAGCCAACTGTGGCACCAACAGTGAAACCTACTGAAACTACTAAAAAACAGCAGGAGGAAACTAAAGAAAATATTACGGAAGTTACTACTAAAAAACAGCAGGAGGAAACTAAAGAAAATATTACGGAAGTTACTACAAAAAATCAGCAGACAGTGACTACAACTAAAAATACATCATATAAAGTAACAAAGCCCGGAAAGACAAAGGTGGTAAGAGCCTTAAGAAGTAAAAACAACAAAAAGATAAGTCTTAAATTAAAGAAAATAAAAGGAGCGTCAAAATACGAGATTAAAGTTTCAACCTCAAAGAGATTTACAAAGAAGACAACTAAGAAAGTTGTGATAAAGTCCGTAAAGAAGGTGATTAAAGGATTAAAGAAGAATAAGAAGTATTACATAAAGGCAAGAGCAATAAAGGTTGTTAATAAAAAGCTTTATCCGGGAAAATGGAGTAAAGTTAAAAAAATAAAAAAATGTGAGTTTTATAAAAAACGGAGAGTATAAGTGCAAACTTAAAAATGATAAAATAAAGATATCAATATAGACGATTTAATAAAGGTTGAAAGAAATGTGAAAAGGAAGGGAAAAAACAAATCATTCTTTCAACCTTTTTAATTTGTTTTTGCCATATAAAAATTATGGTGGGATTGGTATCCATGATGATAAAAAAGATAATGGCATGTATTATGTCGGTTTGTATGTTTATGTCAATAATATGTACGGAAAACATAAGCACGGCTAAAGGAGCAGAATCCACAACGGTTTATTTTCTGGCAACCTCTGAGTGGTCGGAAGTTAATGCCTACGTTTATGGAAATGCAGAGGCAGCTTCAACTAATGCAGAAGTTTTAGCGAAAAGTCGGACTTACCGTACTGATATTCAGTCAGAGGCAAGTGGCAGACAGGGTGTGAAATTAAAAAATAATGGGGATTATGTTGAATTTACATTATAAAAGCCGGATATTTTTTAATGAAACCCTTAACAAAGGAGAAAAAATAAGACTTCAAAAAGACTCAGGTAATGAAGCAGAATATTATATTATTGATTTTATAGAGTGTGAGATGACAGAAAATGCCCTGAAAAAACCGGGGAATATGTTTATGGTGATGTACATGATTATTCTGTGTATAATGTAGCAGATTATTTGTATCAGAAAGCATGTTCCACAAATGCAGCAGCACATGATTATCTGTACAATAACATTTTAAAGAAAGTATCGCCGGAATACAAAACAGTAGATTATGACTGGGGAAATACAATAGTTCCGGTAAAATAAAAACAAATATATAACCCCTGATTCTTTTACGGAATTGGGGGTTATATATTTGAAATAACTGTGATAATATAAACAGTAGAAAAAATACAAATGACAAGGAGATAATCTATGTTAAAAGAGTTTAAAGAGTTTGCGTTAAAAGGCAACATGATTGACCTTGCTGTAGGTGTAATCATCGGTGGAGCTTTTAATTCATTAGTGACGTCTTTAGTTGACAACATAATAATGCCTGTTATCAGTATCTTTACGGGAAAAATTGATTTCAGCAATCTGTTTTTATCCCTTGACGGAAAAGAATATGATACGTTGGCACAGGCACAGAAAGCAGGGGCAGCCACTCTTAATTATGGAACATTTATTACAGGACTTTTGAATTTCATAATTATGGCATTTGTGGTATTTTTGCTTGTTAAGGCAATGAACAAGTTAAGAACTCATAATGAGGTGCCACAGGAAGCAACTACGAAAATCTGTCCACATTGTAAGTCGGAAATACACATTGACGCAGACAGATGCCCACATTGTACAAGTAAACTTGATTAGGAAATACCCCCGGTGGAATACAGTTTTGCCGGGGGTATTATAATAAGTATGATTTTAATGGAGAGCAGTTATATGACGGAAAATAAATACAATATAATGATAGTGGAAGATGACAATACCATAGCAGAAAAAATAAAAAGTCATTTGGAAAAATGGGCATATAATGTTTACATAGCGAAGGATTTTGGAAATGTATTAAAAGAAGTATCTGATTTTCAGCCGGATTTAATTTTGTTAGACATAACCCTGCCATATTTTAATGGATTTTACTGGTGCGGGGAAATACGGAAAATGTTCAAAATTCCCATTATTTTTATATCTTCTGCCGATGACAGTATGAATATAGTTATGGCAATGAATATGGGCGGAGACGATTTCATATCAAAACCCTTTGACCTTACGGTACTTACTGCCAAAATATCGGCTCTTATCAGAAGAAGCTACTCTTATGCAGGTCAGCTTAATACCATAGAAAACAATGGGGTAATACTTAATCTTATGGACGGCACCTGTCTTTATAACGGAGAAAAAACTGAACTTTCAAAAAATGAATTTCAAATATTGGCGCTTCTTATGGAAAATTCAGGAAGCGTTGTAAGTCGTGACACCATTATGATGCATTTGTGGGACAGTGAAAATTTTATAGATGATAATACATTAACAGTGAATATAAACAGAATCAGAAAAAAACTAAAGGATATAGGATTAGATGATTTTGTAAAGACAAAAAAAGGGTTAGGTTACATGGTATGTTGATGAAATATTTAAAGGACAGAAAGTTAATATTTATTGCTATTTTATTCTGGATTGCCATATTTTCCGGCGTGTTTGCTTTATGTGGAATAGAGTTTAAGTATGTATGGTACCCCACGGCATTAGGGTGCATGGCTTTGGGTATTTGCCTTGTGGTTGATTTTGTTTGTTATTATAAAAAGTGCCGAAGTCTTACCATGGCAGAAAATAGTATTGATGTAACATTGGATAATTTGCCTAAAACCTCAAATCAGATTGAGAAAATGTACACAGAGCTTCTTAAATTACTGACTAATGAAAAAAACGAAGAAATAAATAATATTCTAAATTCAAAAAAAGAAACAATGGAATATGTTACATTGTGGTCACATCAGATAAAAACTCCCATTACCGCATTGCAGTTATTAGCTAACGATACTGATGAAGAAATCCGGATTGAAATCCTTAACCGGTTGTTTGAAATTGAACAATATCAGGATATGATGCTTCAATATCTGCGACTTGAAGGTGGCGGAAATGACTATGTTTTGGCAGATTATAGTGTAAAAGATATGGTTAATCAGGCAGTGAAATACTTTGCCAGAATCTTTATTTCTAAAGGAATTTCAGTGAAAATACAGGTGGATGAAAGCAGGAAGGTTGTAACAGATGAAAAGTGGATGGTATTTGTCCTTAAACAGCTTATATCAAATGCCCTTAAGTATACTTCAAAAGGGGAAATATGTATATCCTTTGATAATGATGAACTTTTAATTAAGGACTCAGGCATTGGCATTGCAAAAGAGGATTTGCCAAGAATTTTTGACAGGGGATATACAGGTTACAACGGAAGAAAGGACAAAAAGGCTACAGGTCTTGGTTTGTATCTTACAAAACAGATTCTTGACCGGCTGAATCATAAGATAGAAATTGATTCTCAAATAGGTGTTGGAACTCGGGTTTTCATAAAATTTTAGAACAAAAAATTGTATATAATTGGTAATATTTAACATAATTGGCTACTTTTTAAATAGGTTTGACATATGGCTAAAACCCTTGCTAGAATGGACGAAAAGGCAAATTTTAAAGGAGGGAAAAGTCATAATGACAAGGAAAGCAAAGAGAATGCTTGCTAAATTTATGGCCCTTGTAATGGCAGTGACTGTGCTGTCATTTACAGGTGGATTTAGCAGTATGCAGTCTAGCGTGGTTTATGGAGCGGCTGCATGGAACAGCGAAACAATTTACACAGGGGGAGATGAAGTGGAATACAACGGAGCAATTTACAAATGTAAATGGTGGACTAAGGGGGACACACCTTCAAACGGAGGTCCTTGGGAGCTGGTTTCCGGGTCAACATCAGGGGGAGATACAGGTGATTTAGGAAGTCTTAAACCGGGAAAAGCAACAGTCACATTAGACCCACAAATTGGAACAAACGTAAATGGAGTTACACTTCCGTCTAATTATTACAACAAAAAGGTTGTGGGTTATTTTCCAAGCTACGCAATTACATCCCAGGCACATGAATATTTCAATATAGCAGATTTACAGTGGGATAAGCTTACTCATATTCAGTATGCTTTTGGTATTGTTAATAAAGATACATGTGAGCTGGAGGTAGGAGATCCGGAACATGACATTGAAAGTAAGTTTGAAGGCACAACCTTTAAACATGACGGACAGGTAATTAAGATGGATGACTCCCTTGGATACTACGGACAATTTAACATAATGCACACATTAAAGAAAATGCATCCTGATGTAACCGTTCTTATTTCAACAGGTGGCTGGGGAGCATCAGAAGGTCTTTGGTATGCCACACAAAATGAAGCGTCCATGAGAAAATTCAGTGCTTCGGCAGTTTCATTTATTAGAAAGTACGGTTTTGACGGCATTGATATTGACTTTGAGTTCCCGTCAGAAACCCCACAGTCAGGAAATTATACGGACTTTACTGAATCTATAAGATCGGGAATTGCAGACAGATACGCCCAGTTTATAAAAATACTTAGTGAAGATTTAGCTAAGGCATCAAAGGAAGACGGAACATATTATTGGCTTACATCTGCGGTAGCAGCATCATCATGGGTTCTTGGAGGGCAGACAAATTCAGCCTTTTTAGATTACTTGGATTTTGTATCAGTTATGTCCTATGACTTCCATGGTGGATGGAACAATTATGTAGAAAATCAGGCAAATCTTTACGCTGATCCGGCAGATACGGAAACAGCCCAGGTGGACGTTAAAACATTGGGATTTGACTGGGCTTACCGGTTTTACAGAGGAAAAGTTCAGTCTGAAAAGATTTTAATGGGTGTTCCTTATTATACAAGAGGTTGGACAAATGTTTCCGGAGGAACCAACGGATTACACGGTTCGTCAGGTACACCTCTTACTAACAGCGTTGATAATCTTAACTTATGGTGCGATTTAGATGAAAATGGAAAAGAAGTGGCAGCAGGTGCTAATCCCCTCTGGCATGTAATGAATCTTATGAAATCCAATTCAAACTATAAGCGTTACTGGGATGACGTAGGAAAGGTTCCTCATATCTGGAATGCACAAAATAACACATTCCTTACATTTGAAGACACAGAATCAGTACAGGAAAGAATAAATTATGTAAACAACAACAATTTAGGCGGTGTTCTCATATGGGTTATGCACGGAGATTATGATTATGACGAACAGCAGCAGAAATATGTAATAGGTGATACTCTTACATCCATGTTCCATGACCAGTTTAAGGCAAAGGGGGCATCAAAGGTATCATCAGATGTGGATTATACTAATGATACATTAAATTTTAGTGTGGATTTTGGTGGAAAATACGATCATCCAAACTACACATACACAATAAAACTTACAAATAATGAATCTGTGGCATTTCCGGCAGGTTATACTTTAAGTTTTGATTTACCGAAATCCAGTAAATTTACCAGTGCATGGGGGGCAACGGCTACCACGGAAGATAAAGGTGACTTTACAACAGTAACCCTTACATCCACCAGTGCACTTTCACCGGGAGAGTCTGTAGAGTTTACAGGTATGTTAAAATGTTGCTTTTCAGGAGTTAAGAATTTTAAGGTAAACGGATATTCCATGTTAAGTGAGGTAAATAATGAAATAACCAGACTTAACAGAGCATATCTTACTGACAAAAACGGAGGTTCGTCAGAAATTCCAACTGAACCTGAAACAGAGGCACCAACAGAAAAGCCTACAGAAGTACCAACACAGACACCGACAGAAAAACCTACGGAAGCACCTACACAGGTTCCTACAACAAAGCCGGACACAAAAGTTCAGACATCAGTTAAGGGCTACCAGATAAGTACTACAGCTGAAGGATACAGAGTTTTATATAATGTATCAGACAGTGACAATGAAGTGGTAAAAGCAGGTCTTATATATGGACTTTCAGATAAGGCAACAGAAAATGAAATGGTTGTGGGAAGTGGAAATCAGGCAGTTTACGACTATGCAGCAACCAATGCGGGATTACTTTCTAAAAGTGGTGACACATCACTTTATGCCATGACAATGGAATTTGTTAAAACAAAGGCATTTTATCAGGCAGGCATAATGGTAAGACCATATGCACAGTTAAAGAGTGGAGAATATGTATACGGAGATGTAGAATCTTTGAAGGTGTATGACATAGCGGATTCCTTGTATCAGAAGGAGTTAATGCCAAATGAGGCAGCACATTCTTACCTTTATAACAATATTTTAAAGGTATCAGATTCTTCATACATAGAAAAAACATTTAATTATAAAAACATTCTTGTGAAATAGTGACTTCATAACATGATGTAACCAAATTACTTTATTATTACCCAATTTCCCCGGTTACATCACAATATAATACTTCTTTTATTTCGGGTGGAGCTTTAATATGACAAATATTAGGCTCCACCTTTTGTATATTACAAAAATGTAAGGTTAAAGGCAGGATTGTAAGGTGAAATTAAGGAAAATCCCAATTACTTATTGTATACTTGTAACATAAAGATTTGCAGATTTTTAAAAATAGGAGGAAACAAATGAACGAAGTTCATTTTTAGGGATGTTTCCGACGATTTGCCGCTGACCGGAGGGAGGGGGCACTACAATTTAGAGGAGGAAACAAATGAACGAAGTTCATTTTCAGGAATGTTTCCGACGACTTGCCGCTGACCGAAGGGAGGGGGCGTTACAATTTATAGGAGGTTAGTACCATGGAGGTATTAGAAGTAAATAATTTAAAAAAGATATATACAACAAGATTTGGAGGAAACAAGGTAGAGGCTTTGCATGATATAAACTTTTCAGTGGAACAGGGAGAATACGTTGCAATAATGGGAGAATCAGGCTCCGGAAAAACTACATTGCTTAACATTCTTGCAGCAGTAGACAGACCTACATCAGGAGATATATTTCTTAATGGCAAAAACACCACAGTAATCAAAGATGATATGCTGGCAAAATTCAGGAGAGAGCATTTAGGATTTGTATTTCAGGATTTTAATCTTTTAGATACTTTTTCCATTGAAGATAATATTTACCTGCCACTGGTACTTGCAGGAAAAGAATATAAGGATATGAAACAGGAGCTGGATGTAATTGCAGGAAAGTTGGGAATAAGTCATATACTTCACAAATACCCTTACGAAGTTTCAGGAGGACAAAAACAGAGAACGGCGGTGGCAAGGGCAATTATTACAAAACCGGACATCCTTTTGGCAGATGAACCTACAGGAGCACTGGATTCAAAATCCACAGGAGATTTATTAGATGTATTTGATAAGTTAAATTCCGACGGACAGACAATATTAATGGTAACTCACAGCGTAAGGGCTGCATCAAATGCCGGCAGGGTTTTGTTTATAAAAGATGGAGAAATATTCCATCAGATATATCGTGGAGCCATGACAAAGGATGAAATGTACAAAAAGATTTCCGACACTTTAACAGTGTTATTGGCAGGTGGTGATTTACATGAATAAAAAATTGTATTTTAGGCTTGCCCTTAGAAATGTAAAAAACAACAAAAGCACATTTCTACCTTTTTCAATTTCAACCTCAGCCATTATTGCCATGTTCTATATGCTATACAGCATATATGAGCAGGTAAATGAAAATATGTTTTCAGGTGCAGAGCAAATGAGAATTATATTAAATTTAGGTGTGTCGATTTGCGGAATATTTTCAGTGTTTGTTCTTATTTATACTAACGGATTTTTAATGAAAAGAAGAAGCAGGGAATTTGGACTATATAGTGTATTGGGAATGGAGAAAAAGCATATTACCAAAATAGTTTTCTGGGAAATAGTTATTGTGGCATTAGGATGTATTACCACAGGAATATTAGCAGGCATTGCATTATCCAAATTAATGTTTATGGTTTTGCTGAAAATATTAAATTTAAAAACGGATTTTGCCTTTGGGGTATATCCTAAGCCTGTATTGTTTACCATAATAGTTTTTGACTTAATATTTGCCATAGTTATATTTTTAAACAGCGTAAGAGTTCATAGATTAAAGCCTGTAGAGCTTATTAGAAATGAAAATGCCGGAGAAAGGGAACCTAAGGCAAAATGGCTTTTAGCTATATTAGGGCTGGTAACCCTGGCATTAGGCTATTACCTTGCTCTTACAGCTAAAAGCCCAATGGATGCCATGGGAAGGTTCTTTATGGCAGCTCTTTGTGTAATTATAGGAACCTATTTGCTGTTTATGAGCGTAAGCATTGCCTTTCTTAAAATATTAAAAAAGAATAAAAAATTCTATTATGATAAGAAACATTTTATTACAGTGTCAGGTATGATGTACCGTATGAAACAAAATGCCGCAGGTTTAGCAACCATATGTATATTAAGTACCTGCGTGCTGGTGGTTTTATCCACAACGGTTTCCTTATATGTAGGAATGGAAGATGTTTTAAGGGGACGCTTTCCAAAGGATGTTATGACTAATTATCTGTATTTAGAAGACAGTGACAGTTCTGAAGAACAGAAGGAAAATCACTATGATTACCAAAAGGTTCAGGATGCATGCCAAAGTCGTGCCGATGAATATAATGTGAAAATACAGGATGAGGATAAATATTATTCCATAGATGATATAGGAGCACTTCAAAATGGCAGATATTCAATGGAAAATATAAGTACCAATAATATGGTGAATTTTAAGGTGAAATTATTAGAGGATTATAATAGGGCAAACAGTGAGAATATCACCTTAAATTCAAATGAGGTTATAGTGTATTCATCAGATGCAGGTAGAATCAATTCTCAAAAATTAAGCATATGCAACAAGGAATACACAATAAAGAAAAAATTAGAAAAACTCCCTGTAGATGAAAAGGAGTTACAGGTATATGACACTCTCTACATTGTAGTTAAGGATATAGATGCAATGAAAGAAATCAGGGATGTTATTAATGAAAGCACAAAGGATGATTTTGTATGTAGTATAAAATATAACTATGAGTTTAATTTAGCAGGAGATTTTAAGGATAAGGAAGAATACTGTCAGGGGTTAAGGGATGTAATAAATGATACAGGGATAGCTCACACAGATGAAGTGGGAAGTATATATACAAGCAGACAAAATTTCTTCGGCTTGTACGGAAGCCTTTTCTTTATAGGTGTATTTATTGGAACCATGTTTTTAATTACCACGGTAATGATAATATACTATAAGCAGTTGTCAGAAGGATATCAGGACAGAAGGCGTTTTGAAATAATGAAAAAAGTGGGAATGGACGATAAGGAAACTAAATCCGTAATTAAAACTCAGATACTTATGGTGTTCTTTCTACCTATATTTATGGCAGTTATCCATATATGCTTTGCCTTTGACATAATCAGAAAAATGCTGGTAAGTTTAAACTTTAATAACACCCCGCTGTACATTGTATGCACGGTAATGGTTACTCTTGTATTTTTCATAGTATATGGAATTGTGTACACAATTACCGCAGGAACTTACTACAGGGTAATAAACAAGGGGTGAGTACCCAATAAGTATAAATTACTTTTGTGCAAATACAAAGGCAATTTATACTTTTAAAATTTGCATCATGGCATTAAGAAAAAACAGTAACATTTCATAAAAAGTTTACAAATAAAATCATAATACTAAAAAAGATTTTACATTTACAGGTTATACTGTAAAATATAGGTAACGTTGAATTGTAAAATACGGGATTTAGAAAAGTAAACGAGGACAAATATGAATATGTATGAAACAAATTGTGAAAAGGGATTAACCAAAAGTCAGGTTCAGGAAAGAATTGGCCGTGGACTTGTAAATACAGCTGTTGATTCCGTTGAAAAAACCACAAGAGAAATTATCATTGAAAATACATTCACATATTTTAATATGATTTTTGTGTTTTTGGCAGTGTTAGTATGTATAGCCGGTTCATTTAGAAGCTTAACCTTTTTGCCGGTTGTTATAGGAAACACGTTGATTGGAATATTTCAGGAAATAAGGGCAAGAAACGTTCTTGAAAAAATGAATATTTTAAATGCCCCATCCACTACAGTAATAAGAGACGGAGTGGAAATGGAGGTTGGCTCTCAGGAGCTGGTTTTAGATGACATAGTTGTTTTCCATGGAGGTGAACAGATACCGGCAGATGCCATTGTGGTAAAGGGTGAGGTTTCCGTAAATGAATCCCTACTTACAGGAGAATCAGATGAACTTACCAAAACACCGGGAATGCATTTGCTGTCAGGAAGTTTTATTGTGTCAGGGGAGTGCTACGCAAGACTGGAAAAAGTAGGGGAAGAATCCTATATTTCAAAGCTTACCCTTGAAGCTAAAAAAATGGGTAGTGGCGAGCAGTCAGAAATGATTAGGGATATTAACAAACTGGTAAAATGGGTTGGCATTATAATTATTCCTGTGGGAATCATTTTGTTTGCTCAGGGATTTGTGTTTAATAAGGAAGGTTTCAGCCAAAGCATAGTGTCTATGGTAGCAGCTGTTATAGGTATGATTCCTGAGGGATTATATCTTTTAACCACTGTGGCACTGGCAGTAAGCACCATACGACTTGCCAAGCAAAGGGTACTTCTTCATGACATGAAAAGTATAGAAACATTGGCAAGAGTAGATGTGTTATGTGTTGATAAAACAGGAACCATTACAGAAAATAAAATGACAGTTAATGACCTTGTTTATTCAGAAGAAATACCTAAGGAAGTGGCAGATAATCTTGAAACCATAATTAGTGATTTTGCCTCTAACATGACTTCTGATAATATAACAATGGAAGCTATAAAGGAACGTTTTAAGGATGTTAGTGGAAGAAGCGCAGTAAGCAAAACATCATTTTCATCAAAGGTTAAGTATTGTAGTGTGACTTATTCTGATGAATGTTATGTATTAGGTGCCCCTGAAATGGTTCTTAGGGAGGATTACGAATTTTATGCTGACAGCATAGGGGAATATACCAATAAAGGATACAGAGTTCTTGCCTTTGGTAAATATTTAGGAAAGGCTGACGGAAATCCTCTTACTGAAAAGGTTATTCCTTATGGTTTTATAACATTATCCAATGCAGTCCGTGAAAAGGCACCTGACACATTCAGGTATTTTGAAAAGCAGGGGGTTAACGTTAAGGTTATTTCAGGAGACAATCCGGCTACAGTTTCTGAAGTGGCAAGACAGGCAAAAATTTCAGGAGCAGAAAATTATGTGGATGCCACATCTCTTGCAACAGATGAGGATATAGAAAAGGCAGTACAAAAATACACTGTATTTGGACGTGTAACACCAAAGCAAAAACAGAAAATAGTTAAGGCACTGCAAGGTCAGGGACACACCGTGGCAATGACGGGAGATGGCGTAAATGATATTTTGGCAATGAAGGATGCAGATTGTAGTGTGGCAATGGCGTCAGGTAGCGAGGCAGCAGCTCAGGCATCTCAGGTGGTATTGCTAGAGTCGGATTTTTCCTGTATGCCATCAGTAGTTTTAGAAGGAAGACGTGTTGTAAATAACATACAGCGTTCAGCCAGTCTGTTTTTGGTAAAAAACATATTTTCCTTCCTTATGTCAATATTCTCGGCGGTATTTATGATGACTTATCCTCTAGAACCGTCTCAGATATCATTAATTAGCGGATTTACAATAGGTATTCCGGCATTTTTCCTTGCCATGGAGCCTAACAAAAGCCGAATCAAAGGAAAGTTTATTATTAATGTCTTCCTAAGAGCATTGCCGGCAGGACTTACGGATTTAATAGCTGTAGGTGCCATAGTGTGGTGCGGAAAGGTATTCGGTCTGTCTTCGGCAGAAGTGGCAACAGCGGCAACAATGCTGTTATGCATGATTGGCTTTATGGTATTATTTAAGATAAGCGAACCAATGAACAAATACAGAGCTATTGTTCTTGTAGGAAATCTTATTGCATTACTGATATGTGGAATATTCTTTAATGACTTATTTGCGTTAAGTGGAATGTCTGCCAGCTGTATATTGCTGTTTATCATGTTCTCCTTTGCGTCAGAATCAATGTTTAGATGGCTGACACTTTTAGTTAAGAAAATGAAAAATTTTAAATTCGTAAGAAGATTAGTGGAATAAAAAAATCCCGGGCAGATAAATAAACTGTCCGGGACTTTAAAGTTTTATGTTAAAGATAGATTATTACGTTTGATAAGTGAGATAACAATGTCTACTATTTCATCCACCGATTCGGATTTTCCCAATTCTTCCCATTTAAGAAAGGTATTTAAAAGGGCACCGGCATAAAAATATAGTTCGTAAACGGAACCGTTGTATTCAGGATAAACATATTTAAGCATAAAATCATTTAAGGCTTCCACTATTATATAATATTGTCTTGCATCAGACATAGTAAGGAGAAAATCGGCATATTTATCAAAAAACAAAATGGCATCTTTAATATGGGATTTGTCCTGAAATTCACTCATGGTAAAATGATTACCCGTGGTTTCAAGATAACCGGCAATTATTTCCTGCATATAATCTTTTATAACATCATTTTTGGTATGATAATATTTATAAAAGGTCATTCTGGAAACTCCGGCTTTTTTTACAATATCAGATACTGTAATATGTTCAAAATCTCCTGATTTAAGTAATTCCGTTATTGCCTGACCTATACATTGTCTTGTAAAAAGATTTCTTTTTGTAAAATTACTAAAAGGTAAATACTTCATAAAAAACTCCATATCAAAATAAGTTTACACTTAATGTGCTTTTGTAAATTGTATCACATAATAAATAGTTATACAATAACAAGTAGTAATAAAAACTACATATGTAGCAAAGGAGATAAGAAATGAAGTATGGCATAATTGTTGATTCAGGGTGTGATTTAAGAGTATTGGATAATTCCACTGAATCGGATATTTACTATAAGAGAATACCTCTTACCCTAAGAGTAGGAGAAAAAGAATATATAGATGATGAAAATTTGGATATTGAAGAGTTTATGAAGGATATGAAAGGATATCACGGAAAAACCAGTAGTGCTGCACCGGCACCTCAGGAATGGTACGATGGATTTATGATGGCAGATGAGATTTTTGCCATTGCCCTTACAAGTGAATTGTCAGGAAGCTATAACAGTGCCATGGTAGCCAAAAAGATGGCGAATGAAAAGTACCCTCACAAGAAAATTCATGTAATAGATTCAAAATCGGCAGGCCCGGGTCTGGCAATGATTGCCATTAAGCTAAAGGAAATATTAGACAGTGACGTGGAATTTGACAAAGCAGTGGAAATGATAGAAGTCTATAGGGATAAAACAAAGCTTTTATTTGTATTGGAAACTCTTGATAATCTTATGAAAAACGGCAGGGTAAGCAGAATACAGGGAAGCATGGCAGGAATTTTAGGAATAAAGATACTGTGCGGAGCCAGTGACCATGGCACTATAGATGTCTTAAAAAAATGTAGGGGAAAGCTAAGTGCTTATGATAATCTCATAAAGGAAATGGGAAATAAAGGATATAACAGTGGAAAAGTTATAATAAGTCATTGTTTTAACAATGAAAAATCAGATTATATAAGAAGTAAAATAGAAAATATATATCGGAATGCCTCGATAGAAAAAATAAGTGCAGGTGGTTTGTGCAGCTATTATGCAGAATATGGTGGAGTTATGGTGGCATTTGAGGGATAAAAGTGTACAAAAGGAAGAAAACAGTGGGTTAAATCTCATAATCTAAGGTGTTTTCTTCCTTTTTTGTACCTTTTTAACATAAGAAATTGTGTATTTTGTATATACTCATAAAATATAAAAAATAGTTGAAAAGAGATAAAAAAGGATTTTTGGACAAAATGCACAATTTTGTAAACGTTTTTATGCAATTTAGAACACATTTATTTGTGTATTTTATTTCTAATGGTAATATTGACATATAAATCCATAAATGTTATCATTAGTTTAACGTTAAACGCATAAACTAATATAACGATTTCGTTAGAAAGTGTTCTAAAGGAGGAATTGTTAAGAGGGTGCCTTACACAAGGCAAATGTGTAGTTGAACGATAAACTAAACTAATTAAATTAATCAGATGGGAGGATCAGAAATGAGAAAAAAGAGATTATTAAGTTTAGCACTCGTTGCAGCTCTTTCAGTTACAATGTTAGCTGGCTGTGGCGGAAAGAAATCAACAGAATCTGAAACTAACAAAGATGGTTCAGATAAGGTTAAAATCACATTAGGTATTTGGCCAGGTGAGGATTTAGCAGAAAACATTCCTACATTTGAAGGATACCAGAAGACAATGCAGAAGTTACATCCAAACGTAACTTGTGACCCAGCACCTTATACATATGCTACAGATACATTCGTATCATTAGCACAGTCAGGCAACTGCCCAACAATCTTCGAATCATGGTTCACAGAGCCACAGAAGTTAATTAAGCAGGGACTTATCGCAGATGTAACAGATGAGTTAAAGAAACGTGGATGGCTTGATGATATGAACGATAACATCAAGGGACTTTTATCAGATTCAGACGGAAAAGTTTACGGTGTTCCTAGAGATGCTTACGGCTTAGGACTTATGTGCAACGTAGAACTTTTTGAAAAAGCAGGTTTAGTAGATGAAAACGGAGTTCCAAAATTCCCTAAGACATTTGATGAATTAGCAGAAACAGCTAAGAAAATCAAGGAAAAGACAGGCGCTGCAGGACTTTGCTTACTTGCAAAGGACAACTCAGGTGGATGGCATTTCTCAAACATCGCTTGGAACTTTGGTGCTAAGTTAGTAACAGATAACGGTGATGGAACATATACATCAAACCTTAACTCAAAAGAAGCAGTTGCGGCTATGCAGTATGTAAGTGATCTTAAGTGGAAATATGATGTATTAACAGCTGACCCGACAGCAGAAGATTGGGGAACAGGTTTCCAGCAGTTAGGAACAGGCGGAGCAGCTATGTATATCGCAGCTAACGATGCTGTAGCTCAGCCAACACAGACAAACGGACTTGACGTTAAAAAATTAGCATTAGGCGCTATGCCGGCAGGACCAAACGGAGATCAGTATTCATTAACAGGTGGTACACCTTACATGTTCTCTAAAGATGCTACACCAGAACAGATTAGTGCAGCATTTGACTTCCTTGAAGTTATGGGTAAAGCTCCAGAAGCTAATGACACAACAATTAAGGGTATGGAAGCTGATGCAGCTAACCGTAAACAGAATGGTGTTCCTGTAATCCAGACATTCCCATGCTGGACAAACAAGGAATATGTTGATGCAAACAACAAAGTTGTAGAAGAATACTCAAACGTTGATACAGCAATGTTCCAGCAGTTCTTCGATGCAGTTAACAAAGAAGGTAACCTTCATACAGAAGAACCTGGTGATGCACAGGAAATGTATGCACAGCTTACAAACGTTCTTCAGGCAGTTATCACAAACAAAGATGCTGACATCCAGAAACTTATGGACACAGCTAATTCAAACTACCAGAAGACATTAGACAGCGAATTCAAGAAGAACTAATTGTCTAAGTTATATAGAAACTAATAGTGTTATTTAAAAACTAACGGGCAGGTGAACAACACTGTTCACCTGCCTTTACTAAAAATAGACGAAGGGCGTACCCCGTCCCGTAGTGTAATAAACTTATTTTAGGAGGGGTTTTTCATTGAGCAAAAAGAGAAGTAATAAGGGTTATGCGGTTCCGAAAAAGAAATTTGGAAAATCAGATATAATGGGTTGGCTCATTATGATTCCAACACTTGTCCTTTTCACATTCTTTGTATGGGAACCATTGATTGAAAGTATAAGATTATCGCTACATTCAGCGAGAGGAGTAGAAATACAGGAATTTGTAGGGTTACAAAACTATATTGATGTATTTAATGATGTAAGTTTTAATGCTGCATTTGCTAATACATTCAAGTACATCGGATGGTCATTAGTCATCGGATTTGTAGTACCAATTATTTTGGCTATATTCATCAGTGAGACAATAAGAGGAAAGAGCTTTTTCAGATTTGCAGTATACTTCCCGAACATGGTTCCGGGTATGGCTGTATCACTTCTTTGGGTTTATTTCTTCAAACCGGGTCCTACTGGTGTTCTGAATATATTGTTAGGAAAGTGTGGTATAGCACCAAGTGTGTGGTTGAACAACGCGGCATTAACTATTCCACTTATCGTAATTGCATTAACATGGAAGGGAGCAGGTTCTACAGCACTTATTTACATGGCGGGTATTAGTGGAATCAATCCTGAATATTATGAAGCAGCAGCAATTGACGGAGCAGGAATTTGGAGAAGAATTTTCCATATTACAGTTCCTTGCATATTAAATCTTGGAAGAACAATGTTGATTCTTCAGGTAATATCAGTGTTCCAGATATTGTACGAGCCGTTAGTATTGACCAACGGTGGACCAAACAATGCAAGTTTGTCCATTATGCTTTTAGTATATAAGTATGCATTTACTAAGTACGATTATCCAAAGGCAGCAGCACTTTCAGTTATTATTTGTGTAGTTCTTATTTTGTTAAGTGGATTATATATGAAACTTACAAAATCAAAAGATGAGTAGGAGGTGCGGTAATGTTTTTTAAGAAATATATGGACAAAACAGACGGAGCTATCAGAGGCTTCGATGTTAAGTCAAAAAGAGTTAAGATTATTTGCCTTCTTATAGTTTTAGTATGTTTAATATTCTCAGTAATAGCTATTTATCCGGCGTTCTGGGTAATGGTTTCGGGTTTTAAGGATATTAAAGAATTTACTACAGAGGCAACATTGTTCCCTAAAGTTTTTGATTTTAGCGGATTTAAGTATACATGGGATAAGTTAAACTTTGCAGTATACTACAAAAACTCACTTATCATGGTAGTTGGATGTGTTTTATGCGCAATCTTCTTTAACGGATTGTTAGCATATGCACTTGCTATCCTTAAACCAAAGGGACATAAAGTTATTAACGGACTTGTAATGTGGAGTCTTCTTATTCCTACAACAACAAGTATCGTAGCTTTATTCGTAAACATTAACAGATTAGGCCTTACAGGAACATTTATTCCACTTTGGCTTTCATATGGCGCAAATGCCTTTTGGGTAGTTCTTTTCAAGGAATTCTTTGAAGGACTGCCAAAAGAACTGATAGAGGCAGCAAAGATTGACGGATGTAATATATTCCAGATTTTCTATAAGATTGTGTTACCTTTATCAAAACCGATTATTATGGTTATAATAATCTTCTCAGTAACAGCTGCATGGTCAGACTTCCTGTTACCATATTTAGTACTTAACGGTTCAGGAAATGAAACGGTTATGGTTAAGCTTTACGCTTACTCAGCAGCTCATACAACACAGATAGATATGATCAGAGCAATATTCTTCTCAATTATTCCTCCGACAATTATCTTCTTGTTGTTCCAGAAGCAAATTACAGATGGTGCCGCTGGCGGTGCTGTCAAAGGTTAGAATATATAGTGTGCTGTCGGCATTTCCTCCTTTATGCCGACTAGCAGACTATAACTGTATTTAAAGAAAAAATGGAGTGGAATTATGGCAAAAGTAGCAGATAAATATTTTAAAGCAGACGAATGGAAAGTAATTGAAGAAGGATTCAATCCGGATTACGGAGAAGTTTCAGAATCTATATTTTCTCTTGGAAATGAATACTTAGGAGCAAGAGGATATTTTGATGAAGGATATTCAGGAAGCAAACTTATTGGAAGTTATTTCAACGGAATATATGAAATGACAAAACCTGAATATGGTCATTATAAGGGAATAGCAGATTTTACTGAATTTATGGTAAACTCAGTAGACTGGTTATATACAAGAATTGAAATTGATGGGGAACAGTTAGATTTAGCCACATCAGAATTTGAAGATTTTGTTAGGGAAATTGATATGAAGACAGGCATTCTTACAAGAAGCTTTGTTTGGAAAACAAAATCAGGAAAGAGACTTGCAGTTAAATTTGAAAGATTTGTTTCAATGACTCAGGTTAAGAGAACAACACAGAAAATTACTATTAAACCAATTGGATTTAGTGGAGAAATATATATAACATCAGGTCTTGATTTCTCACAGATACATAGAAATGAAAGAAAGAATTTATGGGATTGCAAGCCTGGAACAATAGAAAAGGGCGAAGATATTTTTATGGGTATTGACGGAACTACTATCAATACCAAATTAAAGGTATATTCAAGCTGCAAAGTTAATGCAGAATATGAAAGCCTTGAAGAAGTTAACGAAGAGAAAATTGTCGCAGTTAAGTTAAAAGCTAATCTTGAGGATGGTAAGGATTATGTTCTTACTAAGGTTACAAATAATGTCACATTAAGAGATGACGGAGATTTGGCTGTATATGATAAAGAAGTTGAGGCTGTAAAATCTGAAACAGAAACTGCATGCACATTGTATGACAAGTTAGAAAAAGAAAATATTGACTGGTGGAAGAAAGTATGGGACAGCTCAGATATAACTATAGCAAATGATCCTGAAAACCAGCAGGGTATCCGTTTCTGTATTTTCCAGATGTATCAGACATATCATGGTGCAGTGGAAGGTACTAATATTGGAGCAAAAGGCTTAACAGGTGAAGCTTATAATGGTAATGCTTTCTGGGATACAGAAACATATTGTTTGCCATTCTTTATATTCAACAATCAGGAAGCAGCAAGAAACTTACTTTATTTCCGTTATAAAACTTTGGATGAAGCAAGAAAGAGAGCAGAAGTTCTTGATTGTAAGGGAGCATTCTATCCAATCGCTACTATTAGTGGTAGAGAGTGCTGTAATTTATGGCAGCATGCAAGCTTACAGCTTCAGGCATCTACAGCAGTAGCTTACGGTGTATGGTTCTACGAAAAGATGTTTGATGACAAGGATTTCCTTAAGAAATACGGTCTTGAAATGCTCATAGAAATCTCAAGAATGCTTGCTACAAGAGGTGATTTCAACAGAGAAGGGAAATATGGTTACTATTGTGTAATGGGACCTGATGAATTCCAAATGATGGTACATAACAACTCATACACAAACTATATGGCAAAATTCACATTGGAATACACTCTTGACAAAATAAATGAAATCAAGTCAGAAGATCCGGATGCTTACAAGAAGGTTGCTGAGAAGGTAGCTTTTGATGAAAGCGAAATGGATACATGGAAGAACATTAAGGATAACATGATTTTGCTTTATGATGATAAAACAAAATTGTTTGAACAGCATGATGGTTTCTTTAAATTACCACACTTAGATGTTGATTCAATTCCAATTAGTGACTTCCCATTATATGACAACTGGTCATATGATAGAATTTACAGAAATGATATGATTAAACAGCCTGACGTATTAATGTTTATGTTGTTGTTTATTTCAAAGTTCTCACAGGAACAGTTAAAGGCAAACTATGAGTATTATGAACCATGTTGTATACATGAAAGCTCATTATCACCTTCAGTACATTCAATTTTGGCATCACAGCTTAAGAAGGATGATGAGGCATATGATTTCTTTGGATTTGCAACAAGATTAGATTTAGACAACTACAACAGAAACACAAATCAGGGAATCCATACAACAAGTATTGCGGCAGCATGGATGAATATTGTATACGGTTTCGGTGGACTTAGAAGTGACGGCGAAAAGTTAAGCGTTGCACCATCAATTCCAAAGAACTGGGGCGGATATTCATTTAACATCAGCTACAAGGGTGTTGTAATTGAAATTAAGGTAGACAAGGAAAATGTATACATTAAGACAAAGGGCGACGGCGTTGTTGAACTTAATGTATATGGCAAAAATGTTGAAATAAATAGCGAAGGCTATAAGTGTGAAGTAGAATAAAATGATTGATTGGAAATTAAAAGAAGAAGGATTTGACAAAGAAAAAATATCGTACCTGGGAAATAAGTTTTTAACAGGTAACGGATATATGGGAGTAAGAGGAACCCTTGCTGAATATGGTAAGGAAAATCTCGCAGCCATCAACCTTGCCGGTATTTATGATAAGGTGGGAGATGGCTGGAGGGAGCCTCTTAACGCTCCAAATGGTTTTTATACATATCTCGTTGTTGACGGTGAAGTTTTAAAATTACCTGATGTTAATCCGGAAGTTCATTACACAGAACTTGATTACAGAAATGGTATTTTCACCAGACATTCAGAATGGGATACGGCAAGAGGAAAAATCACCTTTGACAGCGAAAGATTTGTCAGCATGAGTGATGTACATTTAGGTGGAATGAAGTTTAAGGTTACTGCTGATTTTCATGCTGATGTAGAAGTTGTGTATGGTATAGACGGTGATGTGTGGGATATCAACGGACCACATTATGACAAACTTGAATATATCGAAAATGATGTTATCGGCATTATTGGAACAACTCACGAAAAAGGATATAAAGTAGCTGTATGTGGTGGAGATAAGACAAGTTTCCCTTGCGAAAAGAAGATTAATGTTCATGATAAGAAGGTTCTTAAGAGCATTAATTTTGTAACAGATATTAACAAAGAATATGTTATAGAGCGTTTCTTTGGAGTATATACAAGTAAGGATTGCGAAAATTGTGTTGAGGAAGCATCAAAAGAAGTGACTGTAGCTTTAAGAAACGGTTATGAAGATGCCATAGAGAAGCACAAGGATAAATGGAACAGTCTTTGGGAAAACTCACAGGTAATTGTAGAAGGTGATGATAAGGCAATGGAAGCTCTTAATTATTCACTTTATCATTTACATTGTATAGCTCCAAGACACACTGACAGCCTTTCAATAGCTGCAAGAGGACTTTCAGGACAGACATATAAGGGAGCTGTTTTCTGGGATACGGAAATGTTTATTTTAGATTTTTTCCTTATGACAGAGCCTAAGGTTGCAAAGAGTCTTATGAAATACAGAATAGATTCTCTTAGCGGTGCAAAGGAAAAGGCAAAGAGCTATGGCTTAGATGGTGCCTTTTATGCATGGGAAAGTCAGGAAGGCGGATTTGACGCATGTTCTGATTACAATGTTGTAGATGTATTTACAAAGCGTCCTATGAGAACATTTTTCAAAGATAAGCAGGTGCATATTTCATCAGCAGTTGTTTACGGTATTGGAAAATACTTAAAGACAACAGGAGATACATCTATTTTATCAGAAGGTGGTGCTCATACAATTATTGAATGTGCATTGTTCTACTACAGCCTTTTACTTAAGAGAGCTGTCAGGGACTACTATGAGATACATGATGTAATCGGACCTGATGAATATCATGAGAGAGTAAATAATAATGGTTACACAAACAGAATGGCAAAATATACCTTTGAAGAAGCTGTAAACGTTATTAATTTAAAGGATGAATTATCAGAAGAAGAGCAGGAAATCTTAAGTCAGTATGATTTAGATGACCTGAAAAATAAATTTACTGATGCTGCAGAGAATTTATTTATCCCTCAGCCAAACGAAAATGGTGTTATACCACAGTTTGACGGATATTTTGATTTAGAAGATGCAAGCATTGATGAAGTAAGAAGCAGATTATTAGACCCTAAAGAATATTGGGGCGGTGCATATGGTGTAGCCAGCCATACCCAGGTAATCAAACAGGCAGATGTTGTTACATGGCTTAATATGTTCTCAAAGGAATTTGACTTAGATACAATGTTAAAGAATTTGGAATATTATGAGACAAGAACTGAACATGGTTCTTCTCTTAGCGCATGTATGTATGCATTGTTAGCATGCAAGTGCAACAGACCTGATAAGGCATATGACTTCTTTATGAAGTCAGCTTCAGCAGATATAAAGCAGGGTGGTAAAGAATGGGCCGGTTTGGTTTATATCGGTGGAACACATCCGGCAGCCGCAGGAGGTGCTTATATGGTAGCACTTCAGGGATTTGGAGGCTTAAGCTTTGATGGAGATGAAATCATTGTAAAACCAAATCTTCCGGAAAGCTGGAACAGATTATGCTTCAGAGTTAATTACAATAATAGATTATATGAGATTGATATTAACGAAGCAGGAGTCACAAAAAAAGAATTAAGTTAATAAAAAAGCATTAGAGGTTTTATAATCTCTAATGCTATTGAACGATTAGGAGATAGTCCTAACACTGTTACGTTCCGTGATAGATGTGTGAAGTAAAACTTCATATTGTTTTGGTTTCTTATGTTCAAGAAGCTGTAGCATGAAGTCCACTGCTATACGACCTTTAAGGTCCATGTCCTGATGGATGGATGTAAGTGGTGGCTCGATGATGTTGCAAATGCTTAAATCATCGAAACCAACGACGGATACCTGTTCAGGAATTTTGATTTTAAGCTTATGGAGGTTAGCAATAATGCTACCGGCAAGGGTATCGGCAGTTGTAACAACACCTGTTATCTCAGGATGAGATGCCAAGGTTTTTGCAATTGCACGGGTTCCTTTTAAGTCCATGCCACATTCGAATACCAGTGATTCATCAAATGGAATACCGGCTTCGGTAAGGGCTGCCTTATAACCAAGGAAACGTTCCATAAGAACACCACCGTCTTTTATGTGAAGTGAAGCAAAGGCAATCTTTTTATGACCGTTTTGAATGAGATACTTAGTGGATGAATTACTTCCACCAAAGTCATCAAGACCTACATTACAGATTCCTTTGTGATGTACATAACTATCAACTAAAACGATTGGTATTTTTAAAGTGCTGATTTCATCAAAGAATTCATCCTTAAAAATACCTGCAAGGAAGAGACCATCAATATCCCATGTGTGGAGAAAAGCCTGAAGCTGTTCGGCAGTTTCAACGGTGCGAAGCATGAGATAATATCCGTTTTCACGGAGAACATGTTCTAATATTCCAATAAACTTTGAGAGGAATGGGTCTTCCATAAAATTAGAGCCTTTATCAGTTACTATATGGTTTACGAAACCGATAACTTTTGAGGATCTTGAAACAAGAGAACGGGCAGACATATTTGGGACATACCCAAGTTCTTCAATAGCTGTGTTAATTCTGGCAACAGTGTCGGCTGAAACGCGACCGGATTTGCCATTAATAACATTTGATACGGTTGTTGGGCTTACCCCTACAACCTGGGCAATATCTTTTATTGTAACCATAGTTTATCTAAGTCCTTTCTATAAAATAACGATATTTTACGTTTAACGTAAAACCATAAGTAAATTCTAGCATTAATAGAAGGATTTTAAAATAGTAAAAATTTATAATTTAGTATACATTTTTTTTATAGTTATAACCAAAAAATGATATAAAAAGGAGGAAAAAATGCAGGGAGTAATATTTGATTTAGACGGAGTGCTTGTTTCTACAGATGAATTACATTATCAGGCATGGAAAAAACTTGCAGATGAACTTGGAATCACAGATTTCAACAGAGAGGACAATGTAAGACAAAGAGGAGTAAGCAGAATGGCATCTCTTGAGGTTGTACTTGAAAAGGGTGACAAAGAATATTCCGAAGAAGAGAAAGTTGAGATGGCAGAAAGAAAGAATGACTATTACAAGGAAATGTTACAGTCATTAGATGACAGCGCAGTATTGCCTGGAGCGTTTGACACATTGAAAATGCTTAGAGATAGAGGTATACTTACAGCTGTTGGTTCTGCAAGTAAAAACGCACCATTAATACTTGAAAAGACAGGTTTATTACCACTTATTGACAAAATAAGCTGCGGACTTGATGTAACGAAGTCAAAACCTGATCCTGAAGTATTTTTAGTAGCTGCATCTAAGTTGGAACTTACACCGGAAAATTGCCTTGTAGTTGAAGATGCAAAAGCAGGAATTGATGCTGCAAAAGCAGGAGGCATGAAATCTCTTGGTGTAGGACCTTTCCATGATGAACTTGGAGCAGACTTTCATTCAAGAACACTGGCAACAGTAGATAATTGGGAGGAAATATTATGCTAAAAGAAAACAATAGCACGGAAACAAAAACAGACAAGCCTATTGGTGGAAAAGCCGGATTTATAATAGGCTGCGTGATAATTTACTGGTTAGCACTTGGCATTGTGTGGGGCTGTGTAAGCCTTCCGGGTGCAATTGATAAAATGTCACAAAAAAGTGAAATAAAGAACAGCAAAGTAGTTCTTTATGATGGACCTAAGTCATTAAAAGATGCAACAGCAGAAGATTTGTCGGTTGTATCAGAAGCAGAAAGAGATATGTCTTTAAAGCATTGTACAGATACTAAGGTAACTGTAAACGGAAATGACTGTTATGTATATGATACAAACGTAAACAACACACATGCATGGGTTGGATCATATATGCCGAAATTATCAAGAACTCCAATAACATATTTTGATTTTGAAGGTACAGTTGAAATTACCGTAAAGGCTGAAAATATTGATATTAAGTCAGTAACAGTAAGACCACTTAAATATGATATTAAGCCTGAAATCAATACTAAGGATCATACAGTAACATTCCGTGTAAACACACCGGATACATATACTGTAGAATTTAACAACAGCACTCAGAGAGCAGTACATATTTTTGCTAATGAGTTAGAAAATCCTGAAGATATTCCTGATGCAAAGGATGATGATGTATTCTACATCGGACCTGGTGAATGGAATATTGAAAACATGGTATTATCAGATAACCAGACATTATACATTTCAGGTGGTGCCGTAGTTCATGGTATTGCAAATGCAAACTTTGCAAAGAATGTTACAGTTTGCGGACGTGGTATTATTGATAATTCAAACCTTGAAGGATGGAAAGGCAGATCAGCCAGCGTTCCACTTAAGTTTGATAACTGCCAGGATGTAACAATTGATGGTATCATTTCATTAAACTCAAATGCATGGTGCCTTCAGGTTTACAACACAATCGGTGCTGACATTAACAATGTTAAGATACTTACAGCAAGACCAAATGGCGACGGAATGTCAATCCAGTCAACAAAGAGTGCAAAAATCACAAACTCATTTGTTCGTGCATGGGATGATGCTTTAGTTGTAAAGAATTATGATGAAAACTCAGCAAACATCAGCTTCAAGAACATTCAGGTTTGGACAGACCTTGCACAGTCAATGGAAATTGGATACGAAACAAACAAAGGTCAGAACGAAAAATCAACAATTACAAATGTTTCATTTGAAGATATAACAATTTTACATAACTTCCATAAGCCGGCATTATCAATTCATAACGCCGATGATGCAGCTGTATCAGATATTAAATATAAGAACATTGTAGTAGAAGATGCAGAAATGGGAAGAGGAGACGGAACAACAGATCTTATCGATTTCTCAATTGTTAAGAATGATAACTGGTCTTCAACACAGGAAAGAGGAACAATTTCTAACGTAACTATTGATGGATTTAAGGTATTAGATGGTGCTAAGACTTTAATGGTTAAGTTCAAAGGTTATGATGCTGAACACAACATTTCAGATGTAACAATTAAGGGATTGAACATTAAGGGTGAAAGCATTACAAATGATTCAAAATGTGTAAGCATTGATGCTAATACAACATCAAATATCAAGATAGAAAAGTAGGAGGTGCCACATGAAGAAAAAAGGAATAATATTAATGGCAGTGCTTTTAGTAGTATTTGTCGGATTGGCTATAGCAGTTAAATCAGCTGATTCTTCTACAAAAATGGACAAAAAGAATCTAACTGTAGTTACAGCACCGGATCAGAAGGAAGCACAGGAAAATGAACAGTTCACAGTTCCTGAATATAAATCAGCAGAAGTAAAAGGTGAAAACGTTGCTTTAAAGGGTAAAGCAAGTGCAAACGGATACACAGATGTTTACACACCTGTTTACGCAAATGATGGTGATAGAGATACAACATCATATTGGGAAGGTGCAGGAAAAGGTGATGACGAAATCACAATTGATTTAAAGAAAGTCTACAATGTTCATACAGTAAGACTTGCAGTTAACCCGGCTACAATCTGGGGTGCAAGAAAGCAGACGCTTTCAATTAGCGTAAGTGAAGATGGAAAAGACTATAAAGAAATAGTTGCATCAAAGGAATATGAATTTGATCCTAAGGCAGGAAACGAAGTAACAATTCCGTTTGATGAAGTTAAGGCACAGTATGTTCGTGTAACAATTACAAAGAACACAGGTGCAAAGGGTGGACAGCTCGCAGAGTTCGAAATCTATTCTAATGATTAACTGGTATTAAAGTTAATACTTGCCACATAAAAATGCTCATACCATTTGAATTTCTCTCATTCGTTTAGGTGGTATGGGCGTTTTTTTATGGATAAAAATAAGCATTTCAAACATACAAAAAGCGGCTGGTAATAAACCAACCGCCAATGTAGCATCAATATTAATTGGAAGTTTCTTCTTCCTTAACTTCATAATCTTTAAATTTGATTTTGTTGTCATCCGAAAGAATTGATTGCTTAATAAAGCGCATATATCTGTTATAAATCTGTTTAGGTATTCTAAAGACCGCTCTTCTGTGAATGCCCTTAAAGGCTTTCTCTCCAACTTCTTTCAAATGTGTGCCTTTAAATCTTACAATTTGGAGTTTTTCGCACTTGTAAAATGCTTTTGTACCTATCTTTTTCAGTGATTTTCCAAATACAATCCATTCAAGTTTTGAACAATTGGTAAATGTTCTGGCTGGAATTTCCGTAATGTTATCACCAATTCGTACAGTCTTTAATTTGTAAGCATTAGCAAGGCAGTTTTTTGCCATTGATACAACCTTGTATGTTCGCTTTTCATTTGTAATTTCTGAAGGAACAATTAATTCCTCTACATTTCCGTTCTCGCATCCGACAAATTCAACTTCATCTCTGGACAATACTTTATATATGTTACCTTTTTCGGTAAATGTGGTTCCAATAGCTGAAGGAGTGGTATATTCGCCATCGTACCATGACGGCTTTTCAAAAGACATTTCATCTTCAAAAGAAATAACCGTAGGTTCTTCCCCTTCATATTTGTTATACCAGTCAGACGGATACAAAACATCAGAACGCATAACCGCAGTTGATGTATCTACTTTGGCTGATTCTCCTTTACGGACACGCCTTGCAACAACTACCGTTCGGTAATCTCCTATTTCATAGGAACAGGTAGAAAGAAGTAGCAGGTGGTCATTTTCATTAACCTTAACAGGACACTGATATAAAGAGCGCATTTCTAACTGATAGACAAAATCCATAAATTCATGTTTATTCTTGAAATTACCCTTTAAATATGTAAATCCCTGATTAACCTTCATGTCACCGGACAATCTTACATATGCGATAATTTTCCATTTGGCTTCTTTATATATACTGTCAAAAGTGATAACCGGATGTTCCTTATAAAAATTAATATCTTTATACTTAAGTAGCTGGTGAAACATCATCCCGGTGGAATCCATATTATGTCCGTGAATAAGAATGGACTTGGATGGTTTCTTTACATTACAATGACCGTCAACATAAAGGGAACCGTTTTTATCCTTATGACCTTCAAAGTCACGTGTCAAATAAAAGTCAGAACCACTGAAAGCCTGCATAACAGGATAGTCAATGTTGGTTCCGGGAATGGTAAGCCATCCTTTAATATCACTATTGTACTCTAAAAGTTTTGAAAATTTCAATAATATACCATTTGAATCTTTCAGGCCTTTTTGAGATTTGTCCAGAGAAATATCTAACTTTTCTTTCTTTTTACCTTTCTTATCAGTTGTCTGCTCATAATTGTTTGAATCATTAGCCGCAGCATAATACATCCTTCGGTATTTGTCGGTAACCTTTCGTGAGTATGCAGGCTGTAAAATAAGATAATATATAAGAAATGCAGCGCATCCCACAAACAAAAGAATGGAAAAAATAACAAGCGAACGTCGTATTATTCTTTTCTTCTTATTAGTCATGTTTTCCTCCTAAAATGATTATAGACATATGAAAGGTGTTTTGCAACGTGAAAATGCAAAAAAAATACACAAAAACCTAGCATATAATACTAAAAAATGAAACACTTGAAAGGTTTTTTTGTAAAAAAGTAACAAAAATATAGCTGTTTTTTGGTCAATTTCAACCTTTCAAATTCATTGACAAACAATACCTATAATGATAAGATTAGTTTAACGTTAAACGAAATAAAATGATGTAATAATGTGGAGGCATTAACAATGAAGAAAATATTGAAAAAAGTTATAGCATTAGCTAGTGCCGTTGCAATGACATTGAGCATGAGTTCATTTGTAAGTGCGGCAGAGGATATTGTTTTGGAGGACTCAGGAAGTCCATTCATTAAGACATTTGACCCGGGAGATAAAGGAGATTATATTTATCTGGGTTATGCGTATTGTTTTGAAGTTGGTCCGGAATATAAGTATTTAAAGATTACATATACCGGTGAAAAGACAGCATTTGATGAACTTCGTTTAGAGTTTGTAATTAATTCAGACCCTGCAGAAGAAATCAAGCTTACTCCAAAGTGGTTTAGAGAAAATGATGAAGGAACTCTTGTTACAACAGATGGCAAAGAAGTTCCGGCTCCATCAGACAAGGAACAGACAGCGGTTATCGACCTTGAAAAGTCAGGAGTTGATTTAAAGACCGGTATCAGAGCTTTCCATATTCATGATACACCGGGCAAAGGCTCATTTAAGATTATTGATGCCCGTCTTATGACAAGCCCTGAAGGTGAGGCAGGCTCAGGTGATAGCAATGGTGAAGAAACAAAAAAAGAAGATGAAAACAAGAATGTTGAAATTGTAACAGACAATGCTAAAAATACATCAACAGGTACAGTTGGTTCAGTTAAACCGGGTGCATCCGGTGTTCCTGTATGGCCAATTGCAGCAGGTGTTGGTGGTGTCGTAGTAGCAGCTGTAGCATTTGGTATTACAAAATCAAAAAAGAAATAATTAAATGATTTTATTCAGATGAAAGAAAATCATCTGTTATAAGATAAAACAATGTTAACAATTATATAAGAAAGGATAGGGATAACAATATGAGAAAAGGATTAATTAGTAAGAAAATCGTAGCATATGTTTGTGCAGCAACTATGATGTTCTGTGGATTCGCAGGCATTACTAAGGCTACACCTGTAGCAGCAGCAGAAACAGAGATCCAGCTTGACGATGCAGCAAGTGGAATGAATAAGACATTACACATTGACAAAGCAGCAAAGGGTTCAAAAGATGATTTGATGTATGCATATCAGGGATTTGTAACATTTAAGGATCTTGCTGATAAGAGTTTTAAGTATCTTAAGATTACATACACAGGTGATATTACAACTTTAAGATTTGAATTTAATGAAAAAACTTCAAATACAAATCAGGGACCGTTCTGGTTTGATGCTGAGCAGGATACACACTTTGTAACAGCAGACGGAAGTGATATTCCTTTGGTTGGTAAAAACACAACAATCGTTATTGACCTTGAAAAATCAGGTGTTGATATGAGCAAGTATAACAATGGTATTCATATGCATGCTAACTCAACAACAGATGCAGCATTTGATGTAACACTTAAGGATTGTGTATTGTCATCAGTTGCACCAGCTACAACTGGTTCAAAGACAGCAACCAAACCTGGAGACAGCAAGAGTAAGACAGATGAACAGGTAACAGATGCAAACGGAAATGTTACACCAACACAGAACTCAACAAATGCACCTTCAACAGGTTCACCTATGTGGCCAATCGCAGCAGGTGTAGGTGGAATCGTAGTTGCAGCAGCAGCTTTCGTAGTTTCAAGATCAAAGAAATTTAAAGAAAACTAATTTAATATTTATGAATTTATTCAGGTGTCAGGGACGGTCCTTTGACACCTGATATAAAATATAATAACAATTAATTTACAAATTTATGAAAGGACAGGGGTAATTATATGAGAAAAGGTTTATTTACCAAGAAAATCGTAGCATATGTTTGTGCAGCAACTATGGTATTTAGCAGTTTTGCAGGTGTCAGTGTTGTAAATAACACAAATGTAATTGCAGACGAAACAAAGGCTGACATTGTATTAAATGATACAGGTTCACCACTTATTAAGACATGGGGTTCAGCAGATGGTGAAGGATATGCATATGAAGGATATGTATACTGTGGAGACGTTAGCTCAGATTACAAATATCTTCAGATTACATATTCAGGAGACGCAACAGCATTGAAAGAAGCTCGTTGGGAACTTTTAGGAAAAGATGATAAGGCATTAGGAACATATTGGTTCTCACAGAATGATCAGGGAACATTTAAGACAACTGATGATACATTAGTTCCTGCACCAACAGAAACAGCACAGACAGTAGTAATCGACTTAGAAAAGACAGGTGTTGATTTATCAGCATCAGGAGTTAATGCATTCCATTTCCATAACACAAAAGGAAACGGAACATTATCAATAACAGATGCAAGATTTATGACATCATTACCAGCAGAAGATACAAAGGCTGACATTGTATTAAATGATACAGGTTCACCACTTATTAAAACATGGGGTTCAGCAGATGGTGAAGGATATGCATATGAAGGATATGTATACTGTGGAGACGTTAGCTCAGATTACAAATATCTTCAGATTACATATTCAGGAGCTGCAACAGCATTGAAAGAAGCTCGTTGGGAACTTTTAGGGAAAGATGATAAGGCATTAGGAACATATTGGTTCTCACAGAATGATCAGGGAACATTTAAGACAACTGATGATACATTAGTTCCTGCACCAACAGAAACAGCACAGACAGTAGTAATCGACTTAGAAAAGACAGGCGTTGATTTATCAGCATCAGGAATTAATGCATTCCATTTCCATAACACAAAAGGAAACGGTGCATTAACAATAACAGATGCAAGATTCATCACAAAGGTTCCTGAAGAAGTTACAACACCTGCACCAACAGAGGCACCAACAGAAGGACCTACAGAAGCACCAACAACACCACAGCCAACAACAGCAGCAGATCCTTCAACAGGAATTAAGCTTGATGATGTTGCAAGTGGAATGAACAAGACATTACACATTGACAAAGCTGCAAGTGGCGCTACAGATGGTATCAAGTACGCATACTTAGGATTTGTTACATTTAAAGATTTAGCTACAAAGGATTTCAGATATCTTAAATTAACATATACAGGTGATATTACAAGCTTAAGATTTGAATTTAATGAAAAGGCAACAAACGCAAATCAGGGACCTTTCTGGTTCGATGCAGAACAGGATGTTCACTTTGTAACAGCTGACGGAAGCCCAATCCAGTTAGTTGGAAACAATACAACAGTTGTTATTGACCTTGTAGCTTCAGGTGTAGATATGAGCAAGTACAATAATGGTATTCATATGCATGGTAACTCAACAACAGATGCTGCATTTGATGTAACAATTAAAGATGCAGTATTATATGGTGGAGTACCTACACCACAGCCAACAACAGTTGCACCTACAAAGAAACCTACAGTTAAGGTATCAAGACCTGGTACTGCTTCAGTTAAGAAAGCTACAAAGAAGAAAGCTTCAGCAAAGGTTAAGATTAGCCTTAAGAAAGTTAAGAAAGCAAAAGGATATTATGTACAGATTTCAACTTCTAAGAAGTTCAAGAAAGTTCTTGTAAAGAAATATGTAAAGAAAGTATCATTTACACTTAAGAGCAAAAAGATTAAGAATAAAAAGAAACTTTACGTTAGAGCAAAAGCTTACAAGCTTAACGGAAAGAAGAAAGTTCTTTCTAAGAAGTGGTCAAAAGTTAAGAAAGTAAAAATTACAAAATAATTTTAAAATATTAATTTAGACTATGAAAAGAAAATAACCTATAGTGGGGAAAACGCTATAGGTTATTTTTCTATCGTAAAAAAGTTTTTACTAAGCAAGAAGGAGATATGAATTTGAGAAAGATAGTAAAACAAATAATCGTTATGGGAATGGCAGTTATGTTGACTATCCAACCGGGATATATGGGAAATGATAATAAAAAGGTATATGGTGCAGAAAGCACTAAGGCTGATAGTTTTTATTTACCGTCTGCCAATGCAAATGGTGTAATAGGGGCAACTATGCCATATACAAGATATGATACTGAAAAAGCCAGCCTGGCAGGAGGTGCTGTAATTGCAAAATCAGATAGTTATTCTAATTCAAGCATTGCAACACAAGCATCAAATCAGTCCTATGCAAGACTTCCAAAAAGTGGTTCGTCAGTAGAATGGACAATGGAAACGTCAGGAGATGGCGTTACAATGAGATTCACAATGCCGGATTCAAGTGACGGAAAGGGAAAAACAGGTTCTCTTGATGTATACGTAAATGGAAAATTGGCAGAGAAAGTAAACTTAACATCTTATTATATGTGGCAGTATTTTGCTGCGGGAAAAGGACATCCAAGTGATACTAATAACGGTGGGTATCCATTATTTGCCTTCGACGAAGTTCATTTTAAATTAAACAAATCACTGAAAAAAGGTGATAAGATAAAAATACAAAACAGTGGTGCAGGAAATATGGAATATGGTGTTGATTTCATTGAGGTAGAACAGGTACAAGGTGAAATTAAACAACCGGCAAATTCCTTAAGCGTAGTGGATTATGGAGCAAAGCCAAATGATGATACAGATGATGCAACAGCCATAAATAATTGCTTATATGCTGCTAAAAATATGAAAAAAGATGTATATTTTCCAGCGGGAACATACAAAATGAGTAAAAAAATGAAGATTTTAGGGGAAAATATTAAAGTAACCGGTGCTGGAATGTGGTATACAAATATACAGTTTACAAGTGACCAGCAAGGTGGCGGTGGTGTAACGGGAAAATGCAAAAATGTTGAAATAAGTAATATGTACTTAAATTCAAATTTACGTTCACGTTACAGTGAAAGCGCTAACTACAAATGTTTTGCAGATGTTTTTGAAGGCGGTTCAGTTATTCATGACATTTGGGAAGAACATTTTGAGTGTGGTTTCTGGCTTGGTGATTATGACAGAGACACAAACTATTCAGATGGTTTAAAAATCGTAAATAGCAGAATAAGAAACAATTTAGCTGATGGTGTTAACTTCTGTCAGGGAACAAGCAACGCTGCAGTATACAATTGTTCAGTAAGAAATAATGGTGATGACGGTCTTGCAATGTGGAACAATGATTATTGTTCAAAGGATGAAGAAAAAAATGTATTCGCATACAATACCGTAGAATTTAACTGGAGAGCCGGTGGAATTGCTGTGTATGGTGGAAACGGACATAAGATTTATAACAACTATATTTGTGATACAACTATGTCCTGTGGTATACATTTAAATACTGTTTTTCCAGGTCATAAGTTTAATAATAATAAAGACGGAATAAAATTTGACAATAACATAATAATCAAATCCGGTTGCTCAAAGGACTCATGGAATGGAACTATGGCAGCCATTGATATAACAGGTGGTGTTAAGAACGTTACATTTAGCAATACAAAAATTTATGAAGCACAGCATGATGGCATACGTGTAGGGCAGGACTGTAGCAATATTATTTTCAACAATACTAAGATATACAAGTCAGGTGCTGATGGAAACACTTCCAGAAAAGGAGCTGCATTGTATTTAGATACAGCACAAAATGTTATATTTAACAATATAGAAATTGCAAAGAGTGCCTATAGTAATGCAGCCGGATGGCCAATATATTCACATATCTATGGTACGGTTAATACCAACAATATTAAAAATTATGTTAATGTAAGCAGTAAGGAATATACAATTCCTTCATACCCTAAGGCAGGAACATTTAGCACAGGTAAACCTTCAAATGGCGGAAGTGAAAATCCAACAACAAAACCTACGGTAAAGCCAACGGTTAAACCAATTGTAAAGGTTAATGTAACTAAGGTTAAAAGTGCATCTAAAAAGCGTGCTTCTTACAAAATAAAAATAAGTCTTAAGAAAGCAAAATCCGTAACGGGATATCAGATACAGATTGCTACAAACAAGAAATTTAAGAAGGTTTTAGTATCTAAAAAAGTAAAGAAATACAAATTTGTACTTAAATCATCTAAAATTAAAAACAAAAAGACCTTGTATCTTAGAGCAAGAGCGTATAAAGTAGTTAGTAAAAAGACTTATGTAAGCAATTGGACAAAAGCTAAAAAGGTTAAAGTGACTAAGTAGAGTCTACAGAATTAAAATTAGCAAATAAAGTTCATAGGATAAAGTCCGTAAAATTAAAATGAAGGGAAGAAGATTTAATATCTTTTGGGTGAAAGTATGGCACATTTATATTTTACAAGACATGGACAGACCTTTTGGAATGTTGAAAACAAAATTTGTGGAGCAACGGATATAGGTCTGACAGAGTTAGGACACAGTCAGGCTAAGGAGCTGGGCGAAAAAATATTACAACAGGGAATACATATTGATGAAATATTATATTCCCCATTATCCCGTGCCGCAGATACGGCAAAGCATATTTCCCGGATTACGGGAATACCTATGAGGGAAGAAAAGAGACTGACGGAACAGAATTTTGGAAAATATGAATCAACAGCCAGAAATGGTGAAGAATTTAAAGTGGCAAAGACAAATTTTATATGTAGTTTTGATGGCGGTGAAACAATGTTACACCTGGCACAAAGAATATATAATTTGTTAGATGAAATCAAGCAACAGCCGGATAAGGTATATCTGTTGGTTGCTCATAATGGAATATCAAGAGTGGTAAATTCGTATTTTTACGATATGACAAATGAAGAGTTTGCAGCATTTGGCATTAAAAACTGTGAAATTAGAAAATATGAGTTTTAAGCTTAATTAGAAAAAGGCTATTGCATCCTAAGGGGACTTGCCAAAGTATGACTTTGGAAACGTACCCTAGGACAATAGTTTTTTTTAATAAAAATTAGATGGCTTTATATCCACATTCAAATTTGGTTTTTGCTTCCTGAACTTTCTTGCTTTCTGCGGCAGGTGTAGGATAAAATCCCATAGTGTGCATCTGATTAAATACATCTACCTGAATTTCGTGTTCCTTGCTTAAAAGGTTAAGCATAGTTTCACGAAGATTGTCATGGACGCATTCGTTAGCACCTAAATTATAAAGGTTAGTGGCATTTTTTTCAGTATTAAGGGCATCCCCTAAAATTTCCTTTTCTGTATAAATTTCGTTCATTTTTAAATCCCCCAATTATTTCAAATAAGAATAAATTTCATTAAAATGTCCCTGATGCTTGTCGGCGATACTTAACATTTGCTGTTTTATAGTCTCATCCTTACTGTGATTTGCAAGCATCTGAAACTTTTTAACTAAAAGTTCCTCTTCATTTAATAAATCCTGAACAACTGACAGTTCTTTTTCTGAAATATCCATGTTTCCTCCTTTTTTAACATAAATTATTGACTTTAATAGTATGTTAAAATAAGATAGAAAAATGTATGGAATAATTTTGAAAAATTAAAATGAAAAAGGAGACGTAATGGAATTAGAGGTAATTAGAGGAGTTTTAATTCCCTTTGCAGGAACATCTCTTGGAGCAGCATGTGTACTGTTTATGAAAAGGAATTTAAATATAAAGGTGCAGAAGGCACTTACAGGATTTGCGGCAGGAGTAATGGTGGCAGCATCAATATGGAGTTTGCTTATCCCGGCTATAGAACAGTCGCAAAGTATGGGAAAGCTTTCCTTTGTCCCTGCTGTAATTGGATTTTGGGTAGGGATATTGTTTTTACTCTTATTAGATAAAACGATTCCCCACTTGCATATGAACAGTAACGAAGCAGAAGGACCTCATGTGAAACTAAAAAAAACTACAATGCTTGTCCTTGCTGTTACACTTCATAATATTCCGGAGGGGATGGCTGTAGGAGTAGTTTTTGCGGCAATGCTTATGCCTAATAGTGAAATATCTTCTATGGGGGCATTAGCTTTAGCAATTGGAATTGCAATACAGAATTTCCCGGAAGGTGCCATTATATCCATGCCGTTAAAGGCAGAAGGCGAAAGTAAGACAAAGGCATTTATATATGGAGTTCTTTCAGGGGCAGTGGAACCGGTAGCAGCAGTTTTAACTATTTTGGCTGCGGGGATAATTGTTCCGGTGCTACCATACTTACTAAGCTTTGCAGCAGGAGCCATGTTATATGTGGTAGTAGAAGAATTGATTCCTGAAATGTCAGAAGGAAAACATTCTAATATTGGAACTTTAATGTTTTCTTTGGGATTTACAATTATGATGACATTAGATGTGGCATTAGGCTAAAATCAAAATTAAATACTTATAAAAAACGTATATCCCTGGAAAAGGAATATACGTTTTTTTAGGTTAATTAATTTTTTCATCTAACTTATTTGCCAGATAGAGGATAACATCTTTTCGGGTTATAATTCCAATAAACACATTATTATCATCTACCACAGGCACAAAGTTCTGATTGGTTATTTTATCAAATAATTCTTCCATAGAAACTGAAATGTGGATGGCTTTGTTATCCCTTCGTCGGTTTATGGATGTAATGGGGATTCCCTCCATTTGCTTAAGGGAAGGAAAGTCATTGCTTTTTAAACACCAAAGCAAATCGCCTTCTGTAATAGTTCCTATGTATTTTCCGTCCTTACCTAAAAGGGGAATGGCTGTGTATCCGTGATGCTCCATTTTTTCAAGAGCCTGTCTGAATGTATCATCTTCTTCAACATGTGAAACATTCTCCTTTGGAGTAAGGAAAAATAAAATATTCATATATTATATCCTCCGTATTAAAAACTCATACTCAAACATTCTATCAGAAAAATATGAGTAAAGCCATAGAGGACACAAAAAGTTAACATGTTTATTTTAGTGATGGAATAATCTAATTCCTGTAAATGCCATAGCCATTCCATGTTTATTGCAGGCATCAATAACATCCTGGTCACGGATAGAACCGCCAGGCTGTGCTACATATTTAACACCACTTTTAGCAGCTCTTTCAATGTTATCACTAAATGGGAAGAAAGCATCGGAACCTAATGTAATTCCTTCAGCCTGTGATAACCATTCCTGTTTCTCTTCTTTTGTAAATACATCGGGCTTTTCAGTAAACACTCTCTGCCATTCACCATCAGCTAAAATATCCATGTATTCATCCCCAATGTAAAGGTCGATGGCATTATCTCTGTCGGCACGCTTCATATCCTCTTTAAAAGGAAGATTAAGAACCTTTGGACACTGACGGAGAAGCCAGTTATCTGCCTTCTGTCCTGCAAGTCTTACACAGTGGATTCTTGACTGCTGTCCTGCACCTACACCAATAGCCTGTCCGTTTTTAACGAAACATACTGAATTTGACTGGGTATATTTAAGAGTAATCATTGAAATAGCCATGTCAATTTTAGCACTTTCAGGAATATCCTTATTTTCAGTTACAACATTGCTAAAGAAATCATCATCAATGTTTAATTCATTACGTCCCTGCTCAAAAGTAATTCCAAATACCTGTTTTCTTTCAATTGGGTTAGGAACATAATCAGGGTCAATTTCAATAATGGCATAGGCACCACGTTTTTTGCCTTTTAATAATTCTAAAGCTTCAGGTTCATATCCCGGAGCAATAATTCCGTCTGAAAATTCTCTTTTTATAAGAGCGGCAGTAGAAACATCACATACATCTGAAAGGGCAATAAAATCGCCGTATGAAGACATTCTGTCAGCACCTCTTGCTCTTGCATATGCAGCAGCAAGAGGAGATAAGTCACCCAGGTCGTCTACCCAGTAAATCTTAGCTTCAACATCACTAAGAGGAAGACCAACTGCGGCACCGGCAGGAGAAACATGCTTAAAAGAAGTAGCAGCAGGAAGACCTGTAGCCTTTTTAAGCTCCTTAACTAACTGCCATCCGTTAAAGGCATCAAGGAAATTAATATATCCCGGTTTCCCGTTTAAAACCTTAATAGGAAGTTCGCCTTCTTCCATAAAAATTCTAGAAGGCTTCTGATTCGGGTTACATCCATATTTTAATTCTAATTCTTTCATAATAATCCTTTCTGTTCTTTGTAATTGTTATTTAAAAAGTAAAAAATGTTAATGAGTTACATAAATTTATTTGTTTTTGTTAATAATCTTTGTTTCATAAGTTCCATCTTCAATATTGATATATCTTACAAACAATGAAACCTTGTTATCCTCATTTAAGCTGTTCCATAACATTTCAGTAAACTGATCCATATCATCCATCATAGGAACTAACTTAGGTTCTCCCTCAAAAGAAGGAAGAGGATTTCCGTCACATTTATATGTGTGAATAAAATGACCTTCGCCGTTTACAGGATTAGAGTATGCAAATGTATATCTGTTACAGGCATCAGGATTTCCGTTGTTGCTTTTTAATATAGACATTGCGTAGTTATATGTTCCGTTTTCAACATGCATAATACCTGAAATTCTAGGTGTATAGTTAGGACCGTCCGGTTCAAACTCACGGGTTCTAAGAGACTGCTCAAAAGTCTGCTGCTTGTCCATAAGTTCGTAGATAGTATCAGTCTGGTCTCCGTTAGTAACAATAGTCTTGTTTCCAAGAACACGAACAGGAGCGTAGATAATAAGACTTGGGTCAACTAATTTTGAAGGGTCAAAAGCTTCAGTTCTGATACCTTCTCCATCTGTTACAAAAACTCTGTTTCTGCTGTTTTCGCTTCTTCCCATAATGAAATATGCAGTAACTGCGAACTTTCCATTAGGAGTTTTTCCAATAACGATTCCACGTCCCGGATAAGAATTTTCCTTTAATTCTTTTTCAAGTGATAACATTTCCATTTATTTTCTTCCTCCATAAATAAAAAATAAAATAAAAACCGTCTGGGAAACCAGAAGGCTGCCCAGGCGGTCGACGAAACTAAATCCATGCTCCCTGTGGTAAATCCACTAATCCGCCAGTCACATGGAAGATATAAATAGAATAAACGATTTCTTAGGGATTTTCAACAAAAAAATATATATTGAAGAAATTTATTTTTTATATTAGTATATCATAGAGTGAAAAAAAATTAAGAATGTTAATAGTTTCTTAAGATTTATGAATTATAATTGCCTTCGGCAACAAAAAATATAAAAGAAATTAAAAGGTGAAGATTTGAAAACATTAAAAAAAATAATACCATCATATGCAGTAATACCCATTATAATGTCTCTTGTAGTGAATATGATTACGTACTTTGGTACAAGAATTTTTACTACTAAATTACATCATTATAATATTAACTGCTTTATTGACGACATGATCCCCTTTACAACATTTATGATATGGATATACGTGTTAAGCTATGTTATATGGGTAGTGGGATTTATTGCAATAGGAAGAGAAAACAAAAAAGTATGTTATGAAGTGCTTTTTGGAGAGCAGATTGCAAAGCTTATGTGCTTAGTGATTTTTGTGGCTTTCCCTACAACACTTATCAGACCGGAATTTGACGTAAATACCTTAAGTGAATGGATGACTAACTTAATATATACTTTAGACAGTCCCGATAATCTTTTTCCGTCAATACATTGTCTTGAAAGCTGGGTGTGCTTTAGAGGGGCAATGAGATGTAAAAAGGTGGGAAAAGTCTACAAGGTAATTATGCTTATTTTGGCACTTCTTGTTTTTGCATCAACAGTGATGGTAAAACAGCATGTGTTTGTAGACATAATAGGTGCCATTTTAGTTGTAGAGATAGGATTGGCATTAGCAAAGAGGTTAAATATATATAAGAAGCTTGATAAAAGCTATAGTGAATAAAGGAGTGGCATGAAGGAGACAAAGAAAAAAATTCTCTGGTCGGTAGTTTTACTGGCATTAATAGGTATTACGCTATATGTTATTGTAAAAAGCAACGATTCCCTTACTCTTGAGGGATTTATTCAATATGTGTCTAAGGCTAAAAAACAGTGGATAGTGGCTGCATTTGGGTGTATGCTGGGATTTATTGTATTTGAAGCATTGGCAGTTAGGGAGTTAAGTAAGGCTTTTGGTTACAAAAGAAAGTTTAGAAAGGCTCTTGTGTATTCCACATCAGATATTTATTTTTCGGCTATAACACCTTCTGCTACAGGAGGTCAGCCTGCATCAGCCTATTTTATGATGAATGATAAAATTCCCGGTGCGGTAACTACCATAGTATTGCTTGTAAACTTGACTTTATATACAACATCAATTATTCTTATAGGTATGGTGTGCTTCATCACAAGACCTTATATGTTTATGCATTTTAGCTTTGTGTCTAAGTGTATGATTGTATTTGGATTTGTGTTTCAGTTTGTACTTATTGCAGTGTTTATTTTACTTGTTTACAAAGAGAAAATAATAATGAAAACTGCAAATTTCTTTATGAGACTTTTAAGTAAATTACATCTTATGCACAACATTGAGAAAAAGCAGGAGCATCTCATAGAGGTGGAAATGCAGTACAAAGAATGTGCAGCAGCCATAAAAGGTAAATTAAAAAATATTTTGATTGCACTTATATATAATTTCATGCAGAGACTGTCACTTATAATGGTATCTGTGTGTGTGTTTATCGCTGTAGGGGGAAGTGCTCATAATATCTACAATGCATTTATCGCTCAGGGATTTGTAGTTTTAGGCTCAAACAGCGTTCCTATTCCGGGAGCAGTTGGAGCTGCGGACTATCTTTTTATTGATGGATTTGGTAAAATAATAAATGATAGTGTCAGCATTGAATTACTTAGCAGGGGAATTTCATTTTACTGCTGCTTAGTTGTCTGCGGATTAATTACATTTGCGGCATCAGTGCTACATAGTTTGAAAGGAATGAAGCAAAAGAAAAAATGTTAGGTTATTGGGATTATACAGTTGTTCTTACATATTGTTCACTATTATCTGCCACTACAGGTATTCTTGTATCTTTGTCAGGGGCAGGACATCCGTATATAGGAGTTATGTTTTTATTACTTTGCGGACTTTGCGATACATTTGACGGCAGGGTTGCAAGATCAAAGAAGAACAGAACAGCTAAGGAAAAGGAATTTGGAATACAGATTGATTCATTATCAGATTTGGTAGCATTTGGTGTGTTGCCTGTTTGTGTGGGAATGGCACTCTATAAAAGAGATATGTTTGATATAGAAGCTTTAAGCCATCACAAAAGTGTACTTGCATGTGTTCCCCTTGCGGTTATTATTGCAGTAAGTGCCATATTTGTTTTAGCAGCACTGGTAAGACTGGCATATTTTAACATAACAGTTGAGGAAACCCAGGGAGAGGGATTAGGAGACAAGAAGCATTACTATGGCTTGCCTGTTACATCCACAGCACTTATTTTCCCTACATTTTTACTGGCAAGACATATTCTTTATCTTAATCATGTAAACATTTCATTTGTTTATTATATATTGTTGCTTATAGTTGCAGTGCTTTTTGTTCTTAAGTTTAAATTAAAGAAACCGGGAACAATGATGATATACTTTTTAGTAGGTATTGGTGCTGTTGAATTTATTGCAGTTATTTTATTAAAGTTTTTTGCAAATAGATAGTTATGGATAATATAAAAGAAAGTTCAGGAATTTTAAAATTTTTATATAATACTGTTCCGGGAAGAGCAGTGCTTAAAGTAATTACAAGCCCCACCATTTCAAAAATTGGCGGGGCTTATATGGATTCAAAATTATCCACCATACACATTAAGGGATTTATAAAGAATAATAATATAGATATGAGCCAGTATGAGAAGGCGAAGTATAAATCCTTTAATGAATTTTTCACAAGAAAAATATTGCCGGAGAAGAGACCGGTGTGTAAGGATGAGGATGCCCTTATTTCACCATGTGACGGAAGACTTTCGGCATATCACATAGACAGTGATTCCCGGTTTTATATTAAGAAAAGCAGATACAGTATTCAGGACTTATTGCAGGGTAGCAAGGCAGCAGCGGATTATAATGGCGGAATATGTCTTATACTAAGATTATGTGTGGATGATTACCACAGATATGGAAATATAGATGACGGAGTTATTCTTGAAAACAAATATATCAGGGGAAAGCTTCACACCGTAAGACCTATAGCGGTAAACAGATATCCGGTTTTTGTGCAAAACAGCAGGGAGTATACCATAATAAAAACTAAAAATTTTGGAAGGGTAGCTCAAATTGAAGTTGGAGCCCTTATGATAGGCAAAATCAAAAATCACTCAAAGTCAGGCAGTGTAATTAAGGGAACGGAAAAGGGAATGTTTCTGTACGGCGGTTCCACTATAGTGCTTTTATTTGAAAAGGATACGGTATCCATACCTGAAAAGTATTTTGAGGAAACTGAAAATGACAGGGAAGTAATAGTTAAATATGGAAGCAAAATTGGTGGCAGAGCATAATCTACCACCATTTCTTTTTCTTAAAAACAACACAGAGAACTATAACAAGCAAGGTACTAAAGGCAAAAAGACCCGGGTATCCGTATGCCCACTTAAGCTCAGGCATTGCCTCAAAATTCATGCCATACCATCCTGTAATAAGGGTAAGAGGCATAAAGATAGTAGTTACAACAGTGAGAAACTTCATAATAAGATTCTGGTGAACATCAAGCTGTTGCTGGTAAACATCCCGGATTTGGGAAGTGTATTCCCAGATTTGTTCGGATTCGTGACTAAACAGGGACACTTTTTTTTCTAACACAGAAAAAAGCTGTTTGGAATCTTCATCAATCAGTCCCTTTGTATCATCAGCCAAGCACCCGCATATACCTTCAATTTGAATGTAATAGTGGTGTAACCGCAGGGTTTTACTACGATAGGTTGTAATATCTCTTATTAAGGTGTTCATTTTATCATTAAAAATGCTAAGCTCTAACTGAATAAGATTTTGTTGCAGGGAATTGATTTTTTCTAAATCCTTTGACATAACAAAATCAAGAACAAAAAAAAGACAGGCCCCCGGAGATATCATTTTTTCACAGTTTGCAGCTATAATATCATCAACCATATCCTTAAGATAATTATTTTTGTCAATGAAAATAATATAGCTTGGGGTATAAATAAACCGTATAAGGCAGGGAGGAGCCATTAAAATATCAGGAATGTTGATATATCCGTATAAAAAATCTGAGAATATTTCAATTTTTGAAAAATGAAAATCGGAAAAAATCATGGGTATTCTTGGAACATAATTATTAATAATATCATAATGAGTTGCCAAATCTAATGGAATAACTGCCATAAAATTGTCTGTTAGTATTTCAGAATTTTCTAAATTGTTGTTTATATCGTAAAACATATAAGCTCCCTACTTTGCAAAATATACGTTATATATATTGTGTAGAAAAAGATGTTTTAATCATAAAAAGTGCGTTATAATTAGAGGAGGAAACAAAATGAACGAAGTTCATTTTCTAAAGATGTTTCCGACGAAATGCCGCTGACCGGAGGGAGGGGGCGCTACAATTAAGGAGGAATTATGGACAAAAAAGAAGAACTGGTAAAGTTGTTAATAGATAAAAAATATACAATATCTTTTGCGGAAAGCTGTACAGGTGGAAAAATGGCAGCAGCAATTGTGGATGTAGCGGATGCATCAAAGGTTTTAAATGCAAGTTTTGTAACCTATGCAAATGAGGCAAAAATAAAATATGCCGGAGTTTCTTCGGAAACCCTTGAAAAATACGGTGCAGTAAGTGAAGAAACCGCCGGAGAAATGGCTAAGGGCACAGCTAAGGCAAATGGAGCACAGATTGCCGTAGGAATATCAGGAATAGCAGGTCCTACAGGGGGGACAAAGGATAAGCCTGTAGGTACGGTATGCTTTGGATATTTTATGGAGGGAAGACTTTGGACGGAAACTGTGGTATTTCCTGACAGGGGACGGAATATAGTTAGGGATATGAGTGTGGAACATGTAATGGATGTGCTGATAAATGAATTGAAGAAATAAGGGTTATGTGTTAAAATCTTCTTTACGATGATTAATGGAAGGTGGGATTAAGATATGCCAATTAAAGTAAAACAGAGTCTCCCGGCAAGGGATATTTTAGAGAAAGAGAATATATTTGTAATGACAGAAACAAGAGCCATGACTCAGGATATCAGACCTCTTAAAGTTCTTGTTTTAAATCTGATGCCTACCAAAATCGTTACTGAGACACAGATTTTAAGAAAATTATCTAATACACCTCTTCAGATAGAGGTAGAATTTCTACAGACGGCAACATACCGTTCAAAACATACAGACAAAAGCCACTTAGATGAATTTTATAAGACTTTTGACGAGGTTTCAAACAAGTATTTTGACGGATTAATAATAACAGGAGCGCCTCTTGATTTTGTGGATTATGAGGATGTGGAATACTGGGATGAAATATGTGAAATTATGGAGTGGTCCAAAAAGCATGTACATTGTACTTTCTATTTATGCTGGGGTGCTTTTGCAGGACTTTATTATCACTATGGCATAAGAAAAAGAGACCGTGTTCCAAAGCTTTCAGGAATTTATAAGCATAAAATTTTAAAGAAGAAATCCCCTTTGTTCAGAGGCTTTGATGATGAGTTTTATGCACCTCATTCCAGGGCAACAGAAGTTACAAGAGAGCAGATTTTGGCGGAGCCGGCACTGGAATTAATGGCAGAGTCAGATGAGGCAGGGGTAGCAATAGTCAAATCGAAAGATAGCAGACAGTTTTATGTTTTATGTCATACGGAATATGATGCAGACACTCTTAAGCTTGAATATGAGAGAGATACTCAAAAAGGCATGAACCCTCAGCTTCCGGTAAATTACTTTCCGGATGATGATCCCACAAAGGAACCGGTGGTAAACTGGCGCTCAGCAGGTCAGTTGTTGTGGACTAACTGGATTAACTACTACGTATACCAGACTACGCCGTATGATATTAATGATGTTGAAAACGAATAGGGAGAAATATTATGATTAAAATTATAGCAGACAGCACCTGCGATTTATCAGATGAATTAATAAAAAAATATGATATAGATATTCTTCCATTGTATATTCACATGGGAGATAAGGAATATAAGGACAAGCTTGAAATAACTCCTGAGGAGATATACAGATGGTCTGATGAAAACCACACTACACCAAAGACAGCGGCACCTTCTATTGAGGATGCCATGAATATAATTGAAAAATATCAGAAGCAGGGTGATGACATTATTATGTTTGCCATATCGGAAGATATGTCAACATCAGCTAATGTTATGAGAATGGCGGCAGATAATTTAGATTACAGTGATCATGTGTATGTTATTAATTCAGAAAGCCTTTCCACGGGAATTGGTCTTTTAGTTATTGAGGCAGCAGTTATGGCACAAAAAGACAAAAGTCCTCAGGATATTGTGGAAACGATTGAAGCCTATAAGCCTTATGTAAGGGCAAGCTTTGTGGTAGATACGCTTAAATATCTTCACAGAGGAGGACGTTGTTCTTCTACAGCAACGTTAGTTGGAGGAGTTCTTAAGTTAAAGCCAAGAATTGTAGTTGAAAACGGAAAAATGTTAGCTGACAAAAAATACCGTGGAAAAATTGATAAGGTAATTGTTCAGTATGTAAAGGATTTGGAAAATGCCTTACTTCATGCCAAAAAGGACAGGGTATTTATTACCCATTCAGGATGTGATGATGAAGTTGTAAACATTGTAAAGAAGTATTTAAAAGACCTTCATCATTTCAAAAATATATATGTTACTAATGCAGGAGGTGTAATATCCAGCCACTGCGGACCGGGAACATTGGGAGTTTTGTTTATTGCCGCAGGAGAGAAGCATGGTCCATATGATAAAAAGTTTGATGCTAACAAAAACGGCATAATGGAAGACCATGAAAAGGCTGCAGAAGATGCTTACATCAGACATTTAGTAGAAAAGGAAAAGCGTGACAGTGGCGAGGAAGAGCAGGAGGAAGAAGACTTCTAAGGATATGTCACATAAAATTGACGGTTTCAACAATAAACACCAAAATATTCTTGTTTATTCTGCCTATGACATTTAACTATAAAAAGTAGTATACTTATATTAGGAAAAAAATTGATTAGAAAATGTTAGATTGGGTATAAATAAAACTAAGAGATAAGTAAAAGAGGTGTTTAGAGTGTTTAAAATTGGTGACTATGTTGTTCACGGAAGAAACGGAGTGTGCAAGGTGGTTGATATTACCCATATTGATATTTCCGGAGCAGATAAAAACCAGCTATATTATACTTTAATTCCAATGAAGTCAGAAGATAGCAGAATTTTTTATCCTGTGGATGGAAATAAAATAGTTATGCGCCCGGTATTAACCAGACAGGAGGCAGAGAATATTGTTTCCGAGATAAAAGACATTGAGCCTATGTGGATTGAAAATGACAGGCAGCGTGAGGAAAAATACAAAGAGGCAATCAGTTCCTGTGACTGTGAGAAGCTTATTTGTATAATAAAAACATTACATGCCAGAAATTCCAAGAGAATGGCACAGGGAAAGCGTATAACCTATGTAGATGACCGATACTTAAAGGAAGCAAAGAGAAATCTTCATGATGAGTTTTCAATTGCCCTTGGTATAGACAGAAATCAGGTAGAGGAATACATAAGAGAACACATTGATGTGGCGTAAGCATATTATAAGTGAATAATTTACATTAGAATCGAGTAGGAGTAATCTTACTCGATTTTGCTTGCCAAGAATATTGTAGATGAATTATAATACCAACTATAGAAAAGCCCCAAGGGGTAATACATATTATGTGTGGAGGAGAAAATATGTTTTGTAAGAAATGTGGAAAATATGTTCAGCCTAATGAAAATTTCTGCCCTTACTGTGGAGCAGAGGTTGAAAAAGCTGATTTTGCAAGTAATACAGATGAAACGAAAGTTATCCCAAATATTCAGGATGAATTAAACAGTCAGGGAAAAAGTCTTGATGATATATCAGAGGATATTCCAAAGGAAGTTGAATATGTGGAAGATGACCAATTTGATTTCCCGGAAGATTTAGGTGATGATGAATTTGAGTTTGCCGAAGATGATGAAGATGATGGGGAGTTAGAATATGAGGATGATGAGGACGGCTATTACGGAGATGTTGCCAAAGAAAATGAGGCAATTGCTAACAAAAATAAAAAGATGAATATTATAGCCATTGCTGTTTCAGCGTCAATTATACTGGTAATAGTAATTGTAGCTGTTGCACTTTCCCTTACATTAGGTGGCAAAAACAACGATAAAAAGGAAACTACAAGTGCTAAGGAAACAGCTACAACTGTAGAGGAATCAGTTACGGAAGAAACAGCAGAGGCAACTCAGGAGCCACAGCAGAATGAAACAGAGCCGGAAACAGAGCCGGAAACAGAACCTGCAACAGAGCCACCTGTGGTAACTAAGAAACCAAGACCAACTAAGCCGGCGGTACAACCTACAGAAGCTCCTACTAAGGCAGAACCTGTTACGGAGGCACCTACAGAGCCTGTTACAGCGGCACCTGACGATAATCAGGATAATGCAGGAGAATAATTATTTAGGAAAATAGAATGAGATTTAATAAAAAAACAAGTGATTATTTAATTGAATTATTAAGGTCTGTAATAAATGAAGATTCACCTAAAGAGAAACCAGAGGGTGTAGACTGGGATGACATATACAGTCTCGCCCTGTTTCACAAGGTGGATGAAATGGCTTTTCATGCCATATCAAAACTTACGGGAAAGCCTGAAGGCAGGGAGGCTTTAAAGTGGGAAAAGCAGCATGAAAAAAATCAGATTGTAAATATGGTACAGACAGGAGAAGGAGAAACCATTATAAATGAGGCATCTGCAAGGGGGATAGATATTTTACCTCTTAAGGGGTCTGTGCTTAAAAACATATATCCAAATCTGGAATTTAGGCAGATGGGTGATTTGGATTATCTGGTTTTATCTGATGAAAGCACCATGAAGGAAATGGGAAAACTGTTACATGAATTAGGATATGAAGATGGTGAAGGGGTAGGCCTTGAAGCCAGCCACGACGTGTATATTAAGCCACCTTATATGGAGGTGGAGGTTCACAGAAGACTTCTTCCAACTACTGAGGAAAATCACTGGCATACTGATGATATATGGGACAGGCTTGTAAAAGATGAAGATAATCCCCATCTTATGCATATGACACCGGAGGATTTTTATTTGTTTCATCTTCTTCATTTTGAGAAGCATTATTCCATGGGTGGAAGCGGTATAAGATCCATTATAGACCAGTATTACCTAATGAAAAATTATGGTGCTACCATGGATTTTGATTACATTAATAAGCTTCTTGTTAAAATGAATTATGTTGAATTTGAGGCTATGTGTAGAAATCTTGCAAAGGCATGGTTTGAAGATGGTTTATTAAATGATGAATTAGAACAGTCAGCTGAGTACATAATAAACAGTGGTGCCTTTGGTACCTTTGAGCAATACCAGAAGTGGCGTTTTGAACAGTATAGAAAACAAGGCATAAAAACTAAAAAAGGCTTGTTTTTCCGAAGAATGTTTATGGAAAGGGAAAGGATGGAAAATATATATCCGTCTCTTAAGAAACATGGATGGCTGTTGCCGTTTTGCTGGGTACACAGATTGATAAAGGCTGTTTTGTTTAGAAGAAATAAAATCAAAATGGAGATAAATAGTTTAAGGGATAAAAAATAAACAGGACGTATTCAATGAGGTGAAAGACATGAGTAAAAAAGAGTTTAAGCCATTTATTCCCGCAAATAAGGTTATGCCTGAATTTACTGTGGCATCAGTAGTTTTAGGCATTCTTATGGCGGTTATTTTTGGCGCTGCAAATGCTTATTTAGGACTTCGTGTGGGAATGACTGTTTCTGCCTCTATTCCGGCAGCAGTAATATCCATGGGAGTTCTCCGTGTAATTCTTAAAAAAGATTCCATTTTAGAAAATAATATGGTGCAGACAATTGGGTCGGCAGGTGAATCATTAGCCGCAGGGGCTATTTTTACCATGCCGGCAATTTTTATGTGGGCAAATGAGGGTTTGTGTGAAAAGCCTTCCTTCTGGCTTATTGCAGTAATTGCCCTTTGCGGAGGTTTGTTGGGGGTATTTTTTATGGTTCCTCTTAGAACTGCTTTAATAGTGGAAGAACACGAAAGATTGCCATATCCTGAAGGAATGGCATGTTCTGAGGTGCTGTTGGCAGGAGAAGAAGGAGGAAGTAAGTCAAAGGTGGTTTTTTCAGGGCTGGGCATTTCTGCCATATACAAATTTGTGGCAGACGGACTCAGGCTTTTTCCCAGTCAGGTGGAGTATTCTTTTAGTAAAAACTATATCTGTGGAATAGGTGTTGATGTGTTACCGGCATTAGCAGGTGTAGGATATATATGTGGTATAAAAATCGCCAGATATATGTTTGCAGGAGGAGTGCTGTCATATCTGGTGCTTATTCCTGCCATTGCATTTTTCGGAGGCGACAGTGTGGTTGTCGGGGCAAATGCCTCAGACATTGTGGGAAATATCTGGGGAGGTTATGTAAGGTATATAGGAGCCGGAGCAGTGGCAGCAGGAGGCATTATAAGTCTGATTAAAACATTTCCTACCATGGTAAAAACCTTCAGGCATGCCATAAAAGGTTTTGGCAAAAATGTATCCGGGGGAGATAGAACAGCAAGAGATTTACCAATGTGGTTTATTTTAACAGGGATTTTCGTTATAGCAGTTGCCATATGCTTTATTCCGGGAATTACCATAAACCCTCTAGGTGCCATATTAATTATTATATTTGGATTTTTCTTTGCCACTGTATCTTCCAGAATGGTAGGATTGGTAGGAAGCAGCAATAATCCTGTATCGGGAATGGCTATTGCAACCCTTATTATTACAACCTTTGTGCTTAAATCCACAGGAACTACAGGAGCAAAGGGGATGATAGCAGCCATATCCATAGGAACGGTAATATGTATTGTGGCGGCAATGGCAGGGGATACTTCCCAGGATTTGAAAACAGGATATATAGTAGGGGCAACTCCTAAAAAACAGCAAATCGGTGAAATGATAGGAACTCTGGTTTCTGCATTGTCAATTGGAGGAGTAATGTATCTTTTAAGTAATTCCTGGGGTGGGTTCGGTTCAGAGCAGTTAGCAGCGCCACAGGCATCTTTAATGAAAATGGTTATTGAGGGAGTTATGGGGGGAACCCTTCCCTGGACTCTTATTTTCGTAGGGGTTTTTATTGCAGTGGTGGCTGAAATCCTTAATATACCGGTGCTGGCATTTGCCATAGGTCTGTATCTGCCTATTTATCTTAGCACTCCCATTATGATAGGTGGAATTACCAGATGGATTGTGGAGAATAAATTTAAATATAATAGTGAAAAGCAGCAGAAGGATTCCGTGGATAAGGGAGTGTTATATTCTGCGGGAATGATTGCAGGAGAAGGACTTGTAGGAATATTTCTGGCAGTTTTAGCGGTTTTTGGAATAGATAAAGCAATTGATTTATCAGGTATTTATGGTGGAGGATTTTATTCTGTGGGAAAATGTGTGGCATTGATTGTTTTTACATTTTTTATTATTTCAATTATAGGCTTTTGTGTGAAAGGCAGGGATAAGACGGAATAAAGGAAAAATAGAATTTTCACAGGGGGAGAATATAAATGGTGAAAAAAAAAAATTAAATTATGTTGATTTTATACCCGGAATAAATATACAATGGAAGATAACAAAGGATAATCTGGTGGAGATAATTGTGGAAAATAAGGGATTTTACAATGTAGTAGCCCGGAGGCTGTTAAAAAAGCCCCAATTTAGTTACGTTCAATTAGATTCCTATGGAAGTTATGTGTGGCGGCAAATAGACGGAAAAAGAAATATATATGAAATTGGCGCAAGGTTAAAGAAAGAACATAGCAAAGCCGGAGAAATGTTATATGAAAGGTTAAGCATGTTTTTTAATATACTGGAAAAGAAGAAATTTATAGTATTTATGGAGGAAGACAAATGAGAGTTTTAGAGAATTTAGAGCCAAAGAAGGTATTTGAATATTTTGAGAATATTACAAGGATTCCCCATGGTTCGGGAAATGTAGAGGCAATAAGCAATTACATTGCAGACTTTGCCAAAAGCCGTGATTTGAAATACAGACAGGATGATATGCACAATATTATTGTGTGGAAGGAGGCATCAAAGGGATATGAAAACTCTAAGCCTGTAATAATTCAGGGACATATGGATATGGTGGCGGTAAAAACTGCTGACAGTAATAAGGACATGGAAAAAGAGGGTCTGGACCTTGAAATTGAAGGTGACTGGATAACGGCAGATAAAACCTCCCTTGGAGGAGATGATGGCATTGCCGTAGCCTATGCCCTTGCTATTTTAGATAGTAGTGAAATAGCACATCCCCCTATTGAAGCTGTATTTACGGTAGATGAAGAGGTGGGAATGTTAGGTGCGGCAGCTATTGACGTTTCTGATTTAAAGGGAAAACTTCTTTTAAATGTGGATTCGGAGGATGAAGGAATATTTACAGTAAGTTGTGCAGGTGGAGCTACTGCTACATGTATTCTCCCGTATAATAAGGATATGATAAATGCCAAAATTATAGAAATGAGATTAGATGGCTTTACGGGAGGACATTCAGGAGCCGAGATACACAAGGAAAGAGCTAATTCCAACTGTGTTTTAGGAAGGATTCTTTTAAATGTGTTTGAGAATATTGATATGCGTATTATTGGGGTAAACGGTGGCGAAAAGGATAATGCCATTGCCAATTTAAGCGAGGCGGCAATTGCAGTTTTACCGGAATGTGTAGACAGGGCTAAGGAAATTATTAATAAGGTATTTGATGAAGTAAAAGATGAATACAAGGTAACTGACCCGGCTATGAAAATTACCCTTAATGTTATGGATAGTCAGTTAGTGGAGGCAATGTCAGGGCCATCCACATTGGCAACAGTTATTCTTTTGGCAAACCTTCCAAACGGAGTTGAAAGAATGAATCCTGAAATTAAGGATATGGTTCAGACTTCCCTTAATCTTGGAATTTTAAGAACTACGGATAAAGAAGTAAGAATGTCCTATTCCGTAAGAAGTTCTAAGGATAGTGAGAAAAATTATCTTATACAGAAACTTAAAAGCCTTACGGAAATATTTGGCGGAAGTCTTCAGTGTGAAGGTGTTTATCCCGGCTGGGAGTACAGGGCTGATTCAGTGCTAAGGGACACAGCTGTAAAGGCGTACAGGGAAGTTTATGGTGGAAAAGAGCCGGTGGTAGAGGGAATACACGCAGGTCTTGAGTGTGGACTTTTTGCCTCCAAAATAGATGATTTGGATGCCATATCCTTTGGACCGGATATGAAGGATATTCACACAACAGATGAGAAATTAAGCATTTCTTCAACAAAAAGAACATGGGAGCTACTGGTAAAAATACTGGAAATGTTAAAATAGAGAGAGTTTTGCTATGGAAGAAAATTATAAAAAATACTTAGAATTGTTATCTGAAAAATACCCTACTACCTAGTCGGTATGTACGGAGATAATTAATCTTAATGCAATACTTAATCTGCCAAAGGGCACGGAGCATTTTATGAGTGATATTCACGGTGAGTATGAGGCATTTGTGCATATTATGAATAATTGCTCCGGAGAAATTCATGACAAGGATCAGGAATAATCTTAAATATGATAATATCAGAATGTTAGAAAGCGGTTATGGAATAAGTCTGAGAACCCTTACTTTGTTTGCCGAGAAAACCTACAAAAATATTGGTCCAATGAAGGCGGCACTAAAGGCTATTTCCGTGATTTTATTTAAATTAGAGGGACAGATTATTATGCGTCACCCTGAATACAAAATGGATATTAAATCTGACAGAAATAAATTTGAAACAAAGAAAAATCGACTTAAGGTTAGGGATACTGATATTGGGAAGAAAATATTAGAGCAGATATACGATTTGGAGGAACTTCTTAAGATATACAGGGAGGACAATCTGATACATAACTAAGGGGAAGGGAAGAGTGATTTGGGAATGATTATCTCATGTACCTTTTGGGGTAGGTATTGGAATAATGTGATTTAATGAAAATGAAAAAATATAGCAAAATACCAATATTGATTAGGGCACAAGGTTGAAAAAGCCACTACAAACAGGTATACTAATGGGCAGAGTACATATGGAAAGGACAAAATATGAAAAAAAGAAAAATAATTATATGTGTTGTAGCATTTTGTATAGTTGTTTTAGTTGGGGTGTTTGTGGGAGTTTCATCACACAGAGATTACACCAAAGCACTTGACATTCCGCAGAAATCAGAGATATCCATAAAGCAGTATTCCACAGGAAAAGAAATCCAATTAGAAAATGATGATGCAGATAAAATGGCAGAAATGTTGAAAGAGCATTTAAGTTATAAGGGTATTACATATGATGATTCTGTAGTAAGCAGTGAAGAGGATGTGTACAGCATAATGATATCATCAACGGATTTTTTCAAGGTTTATTATGTAGATAAAACTAATAAAAAAAGCAAAATAGACGGAGATATTTCAGCATTTGGGGCTGATATTAAGGTTAAAAGCGACGGTGAACTTGTAGAATATTTGCATGGATTGTTTGAAAAATAGTGAAATTGAAAAAGTGTATATTGAGGTAAATTAATTCATTGTCAAATATAATGAAGCGGTTTATGTACAAAAAGGAACTCGTGTGAGTTCTTTTTTATATGAGTAAAAGTTAATAGTTGTATTTACAACTGTCTTGTCAGATGTAAAATGATGTGTTATAATGCCACACAATAATGTCAAAGCTGTTTATCGGGCGATGTTATTAATAAATCATTACATAAAGTTTAGAAATGAGAGAAATATGAAAGTAGACGTTTTAATAGTGGGAAGTGGATGTGCAGGTCTTTACTGTGCACTGAATCTTCCAAAGGATAAGAACATATTAATTATCACAAAGGACATTGTGGAGCATAGCGATTCGTACCTGGCACAGGGCGGTATGTGTATGCTCAAAGATGAAAGTGACTTTGAAAGTTATTTTAATGACACCATGAAAGCAGGTCATTATGAGAATAACCCTGATGCCGTAACAACAATGATTAATTCTTCACAGGACTTAGTTAAGGATTTAATTGGATTTGGTGTGGATTTTGCTAAAGATGAAGAGGGAAATCTTTTGTTTACCAGAGAAGGAGCCCATTCTCAAAAACGAATTTTATTTCATGAGGATATTACGGGAAAAGAAATAACAAGTCACCTATATGAAGAAGCAAAAAAACGTGATAATATAACTATAAAGGAACATTGGACTATGGTTGACATAATATGCCAAGAGGATAAATGTTATGGAGCTGTAGTTAAAAAGGATGATGAAAACCTTACGGTAATAAATGCTAATTATACAGTTTTAGCAAGCGGTGGAATCGGAGGAATTTACAGACATTCTACTAACTACAGACATTTAACAGGTGATGGAGTTGCCGTTGCCATAAGACACGGCGTAAAAGTTGAACATGTGGATTATGTTCAGATACATCCAACAACTTTTTATTCCGAAAGAGAAGAGGACAGAAGCTTTTTGATTTCTGAGTCAGTGAGAGGGGAGGGTGCCCTTCTCTATGATAAAAATTACAAGAGATTTACCAATGAATTACTTCCAAGAGATATTGTTACGGAGAATATAAAGGCTCAAATGAAAAAAGACGGAACAAAACACGTTTGGTTGTCGATGCGTCCTATTGAAAAGGAGCAGTTAGAGCATCATTTCCCAAATATAATCGGACACTGTAAGGAACATGGATATAATGTTCCTGAAGAAATGATACCGGTTGTCCCAGCACAGCATTACTTTATGGGTGGAATTAAGGTAAATCTTCAAAGTAAAACATCCATGAACCAGCTTTATGCGGTAGGGGAAACAGCGTGTAACGGTGTACATGGAAAAAACCGTCTTGCAAGTAATTCACTTCTTGAAAGTATGGTTTTTGCAAAGCGTGCAGCCGGAGAAATGACAGCGGAATTCGATTCTACAGAGTACAGGAACACTGAAAATATGGATTTATCACCTTATAGTGATTTGAAAAAGTGGAATAAAGAAAACAAGGAAATTTTATTAGAAGCGATAGATAAAGGAGAATAAAATGTTTGATCAGGTAACTTTAAAATTGTCAGTAGACCCATTAATATTAAGTGCATTAAAGGAAGATGTAACAAGTGAAGATGTAACTACCAATTCAGTTATGCCTAAGGGAACATTAGGTGAAGTGGATTTAATTTGCAAGGAAGATGGCATTATTTGCGGATTACAGGTTTTTGCCAGAGCTTTCCAGCTTTTAGATGAAAGCACCAAGGTTGAATTATTTGTGGAAGATGGCGATGAAGTTAAAGCAGGTCAGCTTATGGGAAAAGTAACAGGAGATATAAGGGTTTTACTTGTAGGAGAGAGAACAGGTCTTAATTATCTTCAGAGAATGAGCGGTATTGCCACATACACTAAATCCATTGCGAAACTTCTTGAGGGAAGCAAAACCAAACTTCTTGATACAAGAAAAACTTCACCAAACAATAGAATTTTTGAAAAATACGCAGTTCGTGTTGGCGGAGGAAATAATCACAGATATAATTTAACAGACGGAGTTCTTTTAAAGGATAATCATATTGGTGCAGCAGGAAGTGTTACAAAGGCTATAAATATGGCAAAGGAATACGCACCATTTGTAAGAAAAATTGAAGTTGAAGTGGAAAATATTGATATGGTGAAGGAAGCCGTTGAAGCAGGAGCAGATATTATTATGCTTGATAATATGAGCCACGATGTAATGAAAGAGGCTATAGATATTATTGATGGAAAGGCTGAAATAGAAGTTTCAGGAAATGTTACAAGAGAAAATATTGCAAAACTTACTGACTTAGGGGTTGACTATATTTCCAGCGGAGCATTAACGCACTCAGCACCAATTATGGATATTTCACTTAAAAATCTACATCGTATATAGTTTTTTGGGAGGAAAAATGGAAGGAGAAAAGAGAAGGGAAAATATTTTAAGAATATTGCAGGACAGTGACAAACCGGTATCAGGCACCAAACTGGCTGAAAAATTTCAGATAAGCCGTCAGGTGGTGGTTCAGGATATAGCACTTTTAAGGGCAAAAAAATATAATATTATTTCTACTCACAAGGGTTATGTTTTACAGGAGGAAAAAGGTCGGAAGCAAAGGGTTTTTAAGGTAAAGCACAGTGCAGACAAGATACTGGATGAACTTAATCTTATAGTGGATTGTGGTGGAAAAGTTGAAGATGTTTTTGTGTATCATAAGGTTTACGGTGTGGTAAAAGTAGAAATGCACATTAAATCAAGAAGGGATGCAAAAAAATATGTAGAAGAAATAAAAGGAGGCGTGTCTGTACCTTTAGAGCAGATAACCTCTGAGTATCATTATCATACGGTTACCGCTGATTCAAAGGAAACCCTTGATGAAATTCAGGAGGAACTTCAAAAGCAGGGATATCTGGTTGCTTTGAGAGATTATGAACCGGTGGACTTTTGGAGTGGAGAAGACAAGCAGGAATAAGAGATGTATCTGGGATGTATTGCGTTTTCGGCAGAGTTTGCAATAGAGTCTGCAATTCATAATTTCTTAAAAAGTCTGTAATCCATAATTTTGGTAATCCATAAATTTTTAAAAAGTTGTGACATTTTCTAAAAAGTATGATATTATATACGAAGCGGTGCGTGGCTCAGCTTGGTAGAGCGCTGCGTTCGGGACGCAGAGGTCGCAGGTTCGAATCCTGTCGCACCGATGAGTAAATAATATAGCCGTGCAATTGTCGTTGCACGGCTATATTATTATATTATAAGTAACAAAAAACATAATAAAGTGATGAAAAATAGGAGAGGATTATGAGTAAAAAATTATTATCAGTTGTACTGTCATTAGTTATGGTTATGTCATTATTAACGGGATGTGGAAAGGATGACAGCACATTTTTTAAGGAAGTAAAGGAAATCTCACAGATTACAAAAGGCGAGGCTACGGTGGAAATTAAAGCCACAGGAAAATTAGAAGATACCGAAGATTTAGACAGGGTTTTAGATGATAATGGTAAGTTTTCCATGGCACTTAAGATGTATGTAAAGGCTGAAGCTAAGGATAAAATGGCAGTGAGATTTGATGTTAAGGCAGGAAAAGATACTGATTATCAGAAGCTTACAACTTTTGCTGTAGATGGAACAAAGTTATATTTAGAAACAGCACCACTTTTAGAGTTTATAAAGACAATTAACGAAGAAAAAGCTACAAGTCTGGAATCAGTTTTGTCACAGATAGGAGTTACACAAAGCATTTCATTGGATTATAAGCAGTTAGCAGAGGCATCAGGTCAGGAATTACCGGATACTAAAACATTAGATAAGGATTCCCTTAAGGAAATACAGTCTGTATGGACTAAAATAGAAAATAATTTTAAAGACCTTCAGGGAAAAGATGGTGATAATTACACACTGACGGTAAATGGTGACAACGCAGATAAAGCGGTGGATATGTTAATTAATTTTGTGAAAAACGATTTACAGGATACATTGAAAACATGTACTGATTTGGTAACAAAGGTGTATGGTGAGGACAGCAAAGTTGCATCTTCATACAAGGAGTTACAGGATAGTGTGGGTTCCACATCAGATATGGCAGATAAAATTAAAGAAAACAAATCAGATTTTGTTGACACCATAAAGAAGTCAAATGCCAATTTGGTAGCAAAGGCAAGAGTTACAGGAAAAGCCGGAAGCAGAAGTGGAATATTTAATGTTTCAACAGGTGATATGAAAATTGATAATGAAGATATTAACGTAAGTGTTGATATGAAAATCAAGGAAGGAAAAACATCTGTGGATGATATGATTCCGAAAAATGCAGCAGATATAACTACATTGTTAATTACGGCAATGAACGCTCAGGCGAAGGGGAATGATTTATTAGATGATAGTGAAGATATCCTTGACGATGAATTGTACAATTATAGTGACGATGATGCGGCAGAGGAAACAACAACGGAAAATGAAATATTTTAGTTAGAAAAAAGCGGGTTTTGATACCCGCTTTTGTAGTATTAAAATATATGAATTTTTTATTTCTTAGCTTTAATGGCTGCGTCAACAAATCCAACAAACAAAGGATGTGGTCTGTTAGGACGACTCTTTAATTCAGGATGTGCCTGAGTGGCAATGAAGAACGGATGTGAAGGAATTTCAATCATCTCTATAATTCTGCCGTCAGGTGAGATACCTGAAAGTTTCATGCCGTTTTCAGTAAGATTTCTTCTGTAATCATTATTTACTTCATAACGGTGACGATGACGTTCATTAATTAACTCAGTGCCATAAAGCTTATAAGCTTTACTTTCTTTGTCAAGGACACAAGGATAAGAACCAAGTCTTAATGTACCACCAATATCTGTAACCCCTTCCTGGTCAGGCATAAGGCTGATAACAGGATGAGTAGTGGATGGGTCAAGCTCAATACTATGGGCATCACGGAAACCAACTACATCACGGGCAAATTCAACTATAGATAACTGCATTCCAAGACAAAGACCAAGGAATGGAATATTGTTTTCCCTTGCATACTTAATAGCTGCGATTTTACCATCAATTCCACGACTGCCAAAACCACCGGGAACAAGAATACCTGAAACATCACTAAAGATTTCAGGGGCATTTTCATTAGTAACCTCTTCAGAATCCACCCATTTGATATTTACGGTAGTTCTGCTGTTGTAGCCTGCATGCTTTAAAGATTCAACTACGCTGATGTAGGCATCATGCAAAGCAATATATTTTCCAACAAGAGCAACAGTAACTTCCTGTGTAGGATTTTTAGCAGCCTCAACCATTGCCTTCCAATCTTCAAGGTCAGGTTCAGGGCAATCTAAGTTAAGACTCTGACAAACGATTTCTGCCAAATGTTCTTTTTCCATGGCAAGAGGTGCTTCATAAAGCAAATCCAGTGTAAGGTTTTGAACAACATGGCTGGCAGGAACGTTACAGAACAAACTGATTTTATCCTTTAAATTATCATCAATTTCATATTCAGTACGACATACAACTATGTCAGGCTGAATACCAAGTCTCTGTAATTCCTTAACGCTCATCTGAATAGGTTTGGTCTTCATTTCTTCAGAAGCAGGAAGATAAACCATAAGAGCAACATGAATAAGGATACAATTCTCATGTCCTACATCATGCTGGAACTGTCTGATAGCCTCAATATATGGCTGAGACTCAATATCGCCTACGGTTCCGCCTACTTCAATAATAGCTATTTCAGTTTCTTCGCTGAGACTTCTGTGGAAACGACTTTTAATTTCATTGGTAATGTGGGGGATAACCTGAACTGTTCCTCCGCCAAAGTCACCACGTCTCTCTTTTTCGAGAACTGACCAATAAACTTTACCGGTAGTTACGTTAGAATTTTTTGTTAAACTTTCATCAATAAATCTTTCATAATGTCCAAGGTCCAAATCTGTTTCAGCACCATCGTCTGTTACAAAAACCTCGCCGTGCTGTATCGGATTCATGGTACCGGGATCAATGTTAATATATGGGTCAAACTTCTGCATTGTAACCTTATAGCCACGAGCTTTCAGAAGTCTTCCCAATGAAGCGGCTGTAATACCTTTTCCAAGACCGGAAACAACACCGCCTGTTACGAATACATATTTCACTGCCATGTGATTTTCCTCCCTGAGTATACTAAACATATTTTAAAAACACCTTACTAGTGTACTACAATAAATATTTTATTTCTAGAAAAAAATAAAAAAAATATCAATATTCTAAAATTTTAATGAAATATTCAATAAAATTTCACATTATTTTTTAACAATGTGATATAGTATTTTACTATAAGGAATCTAAATGAAAGGAAAAACAATGGATAATAATCAAAATAGAAATACTAACAGAAATAATCCAAACAGGAACGATGATAACAATCAGAAAAAAAGTATGATTATCAGCGTTGTGGTTGCCGTAATAGGTGCATTGCTTTTAACATCGTTGTTTTCATCAGTTTTAAGTTCGGCATCAAAGGAAGAAATAACCTATAGCCAGTTTGTTAAATTGTTGGATAATGACAAGGTTGAAAGCGTTCTTTTTGAATCCGGAAAGATTTACATTGAAACCAAAAATCTGCAAAATGGACTCATAAAGAAAACTTTCTGGACTACAGCAGTTAATGATCCGGATTTAATAAGTGAATTGAAAAATAAATATACCGATGTAGAATTCAAAGCGGAAAGTACCAGTGCAAGCAATGGTATTATCATTATATTACTGGAATATGTTGTTCCACTGATATTATTCTGGGCATTACTGATGTTTGTTATGCGAAGGGTATCCGGTGGAAAAGGCGGACCGGGCGGTGTGTTCGGTGTAGGAAAGTCAAATGCCAAGGTATATATTCAAAAGAAAACAGGTGTCACATTTAAGGATGTGGCAGGACAGGAAGAAGCAAAGGAATCAGTTGTGGAATTGGTTGATTTCCTTCATAATCCGGGAAAATATACGGCAATAGGTGCGAAACTTCCTAAGGGAGCACTTTTAGTAGGCCCTCCGGGAACAGGTAAAACCCTTCTGGCAAAGGCAGTGGCAGGAGAGGCAAATGTGCCATTCTTCTCATTATCAGGTTCAGATTTCGTGGAAATGTTTGTAGGTGTAGGTGCCTCAAGAGTAAGAGATTTGTTTAAGCAGGCAGAAGAAAACGCACCATGTATCGTATTTATTGATGAAATTGATTCTATAGGTAAGAGCCGTGATTCAAGATACGGCGGAGGCAATGACGAAAGAGAACAGACCTTAAACGCACTTTTAGCGGAAATGGATGGATTTGACACATCAAAGGGAATATTGATTTTAGCGGCAACTAACAGACCGGAAGTTCTTGATCCGGCATTGTTAAGACCGGGACGTTTTGACAGACGTGTTATAGTGGACGCACCGGATTTCAAAGGCAGGGTTGAGACATTAAAGGTTCATTCAAAGGATGTTAAATTGGATGAAACAGTTGATTTGGAAGCTATTGCCAATATAACCAGTGGTGCTGTAGGTTCAGACCTTGCCAATATGGTAAATGAAGCTGCCATTAATGCAGTAAAATGTGGCAGAAAGGCTATTTCCCAGGCAGATTTAATGGAAGCCGTGGAAGTGGTTATTGCCGGAAAAGAAAAGAAGGACAGAATCTTAAGCAAGGAAGAAAAGAAGATTGTTGCATACCATGAGGTAGGACATGCTCTTGTGGCAGCTATTCAAAAGGATGCAGAGCCGGTACAGAAAATTACTATTGTTCCAAGAACCATGGGCTCGTTGGGATATGTTATTCAGGCACCTGAAAAGGAAAAATACCTTATGTCACAGGATGAATTAAATGCAGAGCTTGTTACCTTACTAGCAGGAAGAGCTTCAGAGGAGATAGTATTTGATTCAGTTACTACAGGGGCTTCAAATGATATGGAAAAGGCAACTAATATTGCCCGTTCCATGGTTGCACAGTACGGTATGTCAGAGAAATTTGGACTGATGAGTTTAGAGCGTGTGGAAGACCCATATCTGGGAAGACGTGCACAGTTAAACTGCAGTGATAAGACGGCAACTGAAATAGAGGAAGAGGTTAAGATACTTCTTAAGGAAAAATATGAGGAGGCAAAGCAGCTTCTTAGGGATAACAGAGACAAGCTGGATAAGATAGCTGAATTTCTCTATAATAAGGAAACAATCACAGGTAAGGAATTTATGGAAATTTACCGTAAGTGTGATGAGCCGGATGGAGCTTCGGATGACAACCAAGATGTAACCTTGAATGACAAACCGGATGAAATATCTGAATAAATAATAATCATAAAAAATATTAATAATTAGAAAAAGAACCTTTAGCGGCACAAGAATATGTTGCCGGAGGTTCTTTTTTTGATGCCATTTTAAACTCAAAAATTAGAAAAAGGAAGAATTAAAGAAAAGAAAAAACATGAAAAAATGAAATATTTGACCCCAAAAAAGCTGCACTTGCGCAAAAAACGGGTACGGTTGCGCAAGACCTATTGAAATGTGAAAAAAAGGGTGTAATTTAGTACTTGTCCGGACAATACAATTAGTATATACGGAAAGGACAGAAGGGTGTTCGATTATTTCAGAAGATTCGTATCTTATTGGTTTTAAGGTATAGTCCAAAGTATAAATATCTGATATATTATATATATTGATATTTATGTGGAGGATAAGAGATGCAACTTCTGGTTTCAATAGTCACAGACTGGCTATTCGTTTTTTGTATTGTTTTAATTTGTGATTATTATCTAGCTCTTAATAAGAGGGATAATACATATAAATATATACTGGCAACTGCATTGGTGGCAGTTTGTTCAGTGTGTAAATGCATAGAATCTAATGTCTTTTTTGAAGGGGGAGTAATATTAATAACCATTGCATGTGCTGTAGCATTATGTTTCAAAGAAAAAATAATTAATATTATTTTTATATCAGTGTGGTTATTTTTAATTGTTTCGCTTATATCATCAATAGTAGAAGTTGTAATTAATATTATATGCACGTTATTAAATTATAAAGAGGGAATGCTTACGTATATAATACAATCAGGTATTGTGTTTGTGTTTATATATGTTGTAGCAATTTTACTTAAACGAAAAAATATTGATGGGATAAAGAAGATTCATTTGGGATTTTTGGTGTTATATACAATTTTAACTTTTGTAGATGCATTCGCATTAATGATAATGGCTACAGTTACACTGGATAAGATGGCATATAAAAATAAAGTACTTTATGGTGTAACTTTTACTTTAGTAGCATTAGGAATACTGATTCAATTGGGGGCAGTAATTTTATTAATGGTATCAAGGGACATATATAGGCAAAAGGAAGAAATAGTACATAAATATCTTAATGAACAAAATGCACATTATGAGTATTTAGAAAAACGTGAGGAGAAAACGAAAAAATTTCGGCATGATTTAAAAAATCATATATGTGTTTTGGAGAGATTGTCGGAAATTGATAGTCAAAAATATAAGGAGTATTGCGATGCAATACTGTCAAAAGTGGATGAACTTAGAAGTAATGTATCTGTTAATAATAGTATAGTCGATGCAGTGCTTAACAGGTTTTACAGTGATGCTGTAGAGTTAAACATTGATTTTAATATAAGTGGTCATATGCCCAATAATTGTAACATAGATGCATATGATTTGTGTACGGTGTTTTCGAACCTGTTAAGTAATGCATTTGATGCAGCTAAAAAAGAATCTAAGAAGCAAGTGGATATAGAAATTTCCTACGACAAAGAAGATATAATTGTAAAAGTTAGCAATTGTTTTAGTGGCAAGCTTGAAATTAAAAATGGTCAGATTTCAACAAGTAAGGCAGATAAGGATTGGCATGGCTGGGGATTACAAAATGTAAGGGACAGCGTTGATAAATATGATGGAATAATGGATATTGATGCGAAAGGAAACATATTTAGTGTAACAATATTATTAAAGAATATTTCCGAGGAGATTGGTTTATGAACATAGCAATTATAGATGATGAAAAGTTATGGAGAAATATGGCACACAAATTAGTTCAAAATCATTATGCAGGTGTGGACATAAACATTGAAGAGTTTGAATCCGGAGATAGTTTTCTGGAACGAAAAGGTAATTTCGACTTTGTGCTGGTGGATATTGAAATGCCGGGAAAAGATGGATTTGAAACAATCAAAGAATACAAAGGCATTAAACAGGAATTTATTACAATAATTTTTACAACTCATATGGAAATCAGCAACAAGGGATATTTTGTTGATGCATTTAGATATATTAACAAAGATAATATGGAAGCTGAATTAAAGGAAGCCTTAACTTCAGCTGATGTCAGACTTGAAACAAATAAAACTCTATCATTTAATGAACTGGGTAAAGGAAACATAAATATCAGGATATGTGATATTTTCTACATAGAAACAGAAGCAAGAAAACTGATTGTACATACATTTAACGGTGAATTAAAATGTAGTGGAAAAATATCACAATATGAGGAAGAGTTAGAAAATGTAGGATTTTTTAGAAGTCACAAATGCTACTTGGTTAATATGGATAAAGTAAAAAGATTTAGTAGCAGTGAAGCTGAATTTACTGATGGAACCACAGCCTATGTAAGTAGCAGGCGTTATGCTGAAATGAAGAGAAAATATTTGGAAAGAAAAAGGAATATATCCTGTAAATAGGTAAAAAAATAATTTCGAAAGTAGATTAAAATGTTAAAAATCCAGCGGAAAATCTTAAAAATTAATAATAGGTATGTGTCAGGTAGGTTTTTACCTGCCTTTTTTATTTGCATGGATTGGTAATAAAATCTGATAAAAAACTGAAATAACGACAATAAGAGACACAAATTTATGAAAAAAATAGCGAATAAAATCACAAAAAAGCTACACTTACGCAAAAAACGGGTACGTTTGCGCAAGTCCTATTGAAATATTAAAATCCCAATAATAAAATGTAGATGAAAATTTTATACAAATTATATTTTCATTTGGGGGACAAATGTATGGTGAAGAACAGATGAAAAAGGGGGAAGCGAGGTTATGATTATAGTCCTTATAATCAGTCAAAAAATCACATCTAAGAAGCTTATTCTTTTAAATGAAACCCGTGTCAAAATGACATAGTCTCCCTTTTTCATTAATTCAAAAAGGCATAGAACGCAAAGCATTGCGGAGTCTATGCCTTTTAACGTAAATAGGTTGGGTGGGAAAATGGTTACCGTTAATGAAACTTCAATTATAGGGAGAAATTGAAGTAGTGAACAAAAGTGGAGGATAAGTTATGAGAAGGAACATTTATGGTAAAATGATTTCGGCAGTAATGGCAATGGCATTGTGCGTAACGAGCGTTAATGTTTCAGCAGTGCAATTAGAGTCGGAAATCACAAAGAAAAATGCTTTAATGTCAGATAAACAGGAAATAATTGAAAATGATGACAAGAGCATTGATGATGAAGGTAGAGAAAAGCCTGTTGTAATTAAGGAAATAAAGAGTATGAGAGATGAAAATTCAAACACGTACCTTATGAGCAACGGAATGAAAAAAACAGTATATTATTCAGACAACATACGCTTTGAAGAGGATGGAAAATTAAAAAAATATAATTCAGAGTTGGTTGCCGCTGAATCACAGGATAAGAAAATCATATCTTTTGCAAAAAATATTTCCGTAAAAAATTCAAAAAAATACAAATATGTAAATAAGTCCGGAGATACAAAACAATATTTGCCGGAAACAATCGGGGAGGAAAGCCCGGTTCTTCTTACACAGGATGACTACAGAATATCATTTGTACCGTTGGATGCCGGGGAGAATTCGGATGATTATGTAGAAACTAAAACCGATAAGGTATCATTAGAAACTGAAAAAATTGAGGATGCCGTAACTGGAAAGAAGGAAGAAAAAAGCATAAAGGCAGTATATGAAAACACCGGGAATGATACAAAAATAGCATATCATTCGTTAGAGCATGGAATGAAAGAAGACATTATACTTAATGAAATTCCTGATAATAATGAATTTTTATATAAAATATGTACTGAAAATCTTGAGGTACGTCTTGATGCTGTAGGTGGTGGGATTTCATTTATTGACAAGGAAAAAGACAGCATTGTTGCGGGAATTCCGGCACCGTCAATGAATGATAGTACGGGAAAAGCATACAGTGAAGATGTACATTATGAATT
>NZ_QUHB01000009.1 GCF_003479405.1 Eubacterium sp. AF16-48
CAATGTATTCTTGTTTATTGTAAACTTCTCCCTTATGTGACAAACCACCTTCTGTTTAAATCGTTTTTCTCAAAAGGAATTGCAGACGTACATCCACAATTCCCATTTAAACATATGTTTTTAATTCTCTGTCATTCCAAGGTGTACGTTTATTCCACCTTATGTCTGTGCAGTTCACCGTCCTTAATGATTACATGGTAATCCTCAACCTTATACGGTTGAAATATGTCATTAAAATATTCATGTCTGTCATAATACTTTACTCTTTCATAAAAATCCAAGTCTTTTGCAGGAACAAATATTGTATCATCTCCATCATATACATGTTTAATGCCTAATGCTTTCATTGTCTCATCATAGTCTGTGTTATCCATGCTTGTCGGTGCTATTGCCATTTTTTCAAACAGTTTACTTCCTCTTAATTCCACTTTGTATCCCTTATATATTGCATATGGTGTGACACTATAAACCTCACTTACTTCATCAGAAGTTATGGGACGAATTACATATCCGTCTTTCTTAATGCATTTATCATCCATATCCTCCTTATCATGAATGTAAATATATTCTCCATCTCTGTCCAGCCACCTATTAATCTCATATACTGTATTTCTATATACTGTATATATACCACTTCTTAATATCATTTTATTTTTATCCATTTTTTGTTCTCCTTCACATATTTATACTGTTTCACTATCTTTCCATTTTCAATCTTGGTTATAAGTGCATTATCATCATACCTTAGCCCCTCCGTTTTTAAGTTCCACTCCGGTATTACCTTTCCGTTCTTTGCGCCTGTATATCCATTTCTTGTACATGGATTTATATCTTCATTCAGGCCTCCAAATTCTTTCCCATATGTATTGTCCAAATTGATCTTTTTCAAATCATCCGGTATAGTCTTAAACTCCATCTTCCAGTATGACTTGTCTGTTGAATGATATGGTGTATCATTGTAGTCCAAACGAAATGTTTCAAAGATATCCTCAAAGTCACCAACATCATTGTAATCCTCTGCCCTTGATATGTATCCTCGTACAGAAGTATATTCTCCACTTATGTACTTTCCTGCATCTTGTGGCTTAATTATTCTTCTAAGCAGTGTATTCTTATTTATCGTAAACTTCTCCCTAATAGACTTAATTATCTCCTTCTCTCTTTCCGTGTATGTTCCATTATTTAATGGTTTAAGCTTAAGTTCCTGAAACCTGCCTATGCTTATTTCATTCTCTGTCATTCCAAGGTGTATGTTTATTCCACCTTATATCTGTGAAGTTCACCGTCCTTAATGATTACATGGTAATCCTCAACCTTGTATGGTTTTCCTGTCCCATTAAAATATCCATATTTATCATAATACTTTACCCTTTCATAAAAATCCAAATCCTTGGCTGGCACAAATATTGTATCTTCTCCGTTATATTCATGTTGAATGCCTAATACTTTCATTGTTTCATTATAGTCTGTGTTATCCATGTCAGTCGGTGCTATTGCCATTTTTTCAAACAACTTACTTCCTCTTAATTCCACCTTACGTCCTTTATATATTGCATATGGTGTAACACAATAAATATCACCTATCTCATCCGGTGTGACGGGGCGAATATAATATCCCCATTTATCTTTTATGCACTTATCATCTAAAAGTTTATTGTCATCAATAAAAATAAACATGCAATCATTATCCATCCTATGAAGACTATATACTCTTCTTTTATATACTGTGTATCTTCCTCTTCTCAATGTCATCTTATCTTTCTCCATTTTTTACCATAAAACTCATATTGTTTCACTATCTTCCCGTTTTCAATTTTTGTTATTAACGCATTATCATTGTACTCTATTCCGTTTTCCAAGTTCCACTCCGGTATGACCTTTCCGTTTTCCGAACCTGTGAATGCGTTTTGTGTACATGGATCAGGCAACGTATTACTGCCTCCAAATGCATCACCATATGTGTTTTTCAGGTTAATCTTTTCCAATTCACCATATAAAATCTTAAACTCTATCTTCCAGTATGACGTCTGGGTCGGACTGTAATCATGAACTCCACCCTTTGGTGGGTTATAATCCAGTCTGAACGAATAATATATGTCCCTAAAATCACCAACATCACTGTAATCCTCTGCCCTTGATATGCAGCCTTGTACTGAAGTATAGTCTCCACTTATGTATTTTTCCACTTGTTCAGGTTTGATGTATTTTCTAAGCAGTGTATTCTTATTTATTGTAAACTTTTCCCTAATAGACTTAATTATCTCCTTCTCTCTTCCTGTGTGTGGTTAATTTTATAGAAAAGTATCCAGATTTATATTTCACTATGCTTAATTAATTATTCTGTACTTAATTTTATTATTTTTTGCATACTCCTGTGCCACCGTTTTATTTTCACAGTAAATGACGAGGTTATCACAATGCAAAAATATGTTATTACACATTACAATTGCATTACCTGTTATTGTAACTTTTTTCATTCCACTACAAAAAGCAAAAGCATTGTTTTCAATTCTATTTACACCAGAGGGTATATCAATCTCCTTTAATTTGTAACAACCTGAAAATGCTCTATCTCCTATCTGTTTAACAGATTTAGGTATAATTACTTTTTTCAGATTCGAGCACCCCAAAAACACTTCTTCCGTTATTTCAGTCACATTTGATGGAATCCTAACTCTACTAATGCCTGCATTATTATAAAATGCCTGCTTTCCAATTATTTTCAAAGCAATGGGCATGTTTATTTTTTTCAAATTTATGCAAGAGTAAAAGGCTCCTTCACCTATTATCTCCAAATTTTCAGGTAATCTGACTTCCTCCATTGCTCCACATAGTTCAAATGCACGTTCACCAATTTCTCTTACCTTATCAGAAATATTAATCCTCTTTAAACTACTACAGTAACTAAAAGCTTCTTTTTCAATGCTTTCCAAACCATCCGGTAAATTGATATATTCAAGGTTGCTACAATAACTAAACGTACCCTCTCTTATCTCTTTTACCGCATTGGAAATGTTTATAGATTTTAGTAACTTACACCCCCAAAAGGCATTTTTCCCGATATACTTAACGCTTTCCGGAATTGTTATTTTTTCTAAATTTTCACATCCGCAAAAAGCATAATCTTCTATCCTTTCAATTGTACTTGGAATAACAATACTCCTTATTGTATGACACCCACGAAAAGAACTATTTCCGATTATGTTAACTGTCAAAGGTATTATGCTTGTCTTACAGCCTAAAACGAGTTTCCTCTCTTTCTTGTCTATAATGCAATTTTTACCTTCGCCATCACTATATCTTTTATTATCACTATTAACGGTTATTGTTTCCCCATTAAATCCATATGTCATTCCCATTCCTATATTTTCAATATTTTCCGGAATATTTACGCTTTTTAGTTCTCTGCAATTATAAATTGCCCTTTCCTCAATGGATTTTACTGTGTTTGCAAAATTTATTTTAACCACCTTGTTACATTTGACAAAACTGTTTTTCAGTATATTTTTTACGCCTTCAGGTACATCTACAACCGTCTCATCACCTTCATAGTATAGCAATTCACTCTTAACTATTTTAAAATTTCCCATTATATTTCCTCCTAAGTTGTTTCATTAAACAGAAAAATCTATTAATATCGCGTATTGCACCCCATAAGAATGAATTTGTGTCAACGATATTTTTAAATTATCATCTTTTCTAATATATCGCTCAATCCATTTTTCTGCTGCATTCCTGTCCGGAATAATATTAAATTTTTCCGGCATTTCCATAAAGCAACTATAATCAGGCCATATTTCCATGCAACGAATAATATCATCCCTGTTAAACCTGATTTTATATACCTCATCCCGTTCAGTCCTGGCAATAATCATTTTAACATCATCATTCACAATTTCTACATTCTTGCTTCTTCCAGCATATATCTCCCTTATTTCCCTAAAGGATAGATGACTATTTATTTCTATGTTGTCTATCTGCATTTTCATTGTATCTCCTATTTTATTTCTATTATTTTTTCAAACCACTTTGTTTCATATTTTGCATATGGAAATGCAAACTGTACTCCACCACCCAACGTTTTTCCCCAACTTTCTTGAGGTCCTACAATACTAACCTCTAATATTGTATTCTTAGGTAGTTCAACAATTACTAACTTATCTGGTATATTTTCTAGTGCAAAAAAATCTTTTATTTGTTTAGCAGACATTTTTAGTTTCCCTTCTGAATTGAACATACTCTCTCCATCAGAGACAAATAGTTGTTTTCGTATATCTTCTCAGTTTCATTTTACTCTCTCCATTTTTTCACGTCACTTTATTAAGTCTTTTATATTTTTTCAAAAATGTTTCTAGAAATTGAAACAACTTTTTTCAAAAGTAATTGTGGCTACATAGCCACAATTACTCGAAGAATCAATCTTATTATTCAATTGTCTATATGTACCTTCTAAAATGTAAGTCTATTCCACCTTATGTCTATGTAACTCACCGTCCTTAATTATCACATGGTAATCCTCAATCTTGTATGGTTTATATATTCCCTTAAAATATTCGTATCTGTCATAATACTTTACTCTTTCATAAATATCCAAATCCTTGATGGGCACAAATACTGTATCTTCTCCATTATATTCATGTTTAATACCTAACGCTTTCATTGTTTCTTCATAATCTTCATCATCCATACTTGTCGGTGTAATTGCCATTTTTTCAAACAACTTGCTTCCCCTTAATGCCACCTTATGTCCCTTATATATTGCGTATGGTCTGACACTACGGATGTTTCCTATCTCATCTGGTGTAACGGGGCGAATGTAACCTCCCCACTCATCCTGTATGCACTTGTCATCTATAAAATCGTCATCATAGAGTGGAATTACTAATTTATTAATAACACCATCTCTATACAACAATGTTTCTTTCCCATTGTAAGTTATGTAGCTACCCCTTCTCAATCTCATTTTATTTTCCTCCATAAATTTTCTTTTTGTACGTACCTATACTGTTCCACTATCTTTCCATTTTCAATCTTGGTCATCAACGCATTATTATCATATCCTACTCCATCTTTTTTTAAGTTCCATTCTGGTATGACTTTACCATTTTCCGATCCCGTAAATCCATTTCTTGTACATGGATTTTCATCTACATTACCACCTCCAAATTCTATTCCATATGTTTTGTCCAAATTAATCCTCTCCAAATCATCTGATATAGTATTAAATTCTATCTTCCAGTATGACTTGTCTATTGAGTGATATGGTGTGCCTTTGTAATTCAGACGAAATGTTTCAAAAATATCCTTAAAATTTCCAACATCATTATAGTCTTCTACCCTTGATATATACCCTATTACAGCATTATATTCTCCACTTACATACTTTTCAACATCTTCCTGCTTAATATATTTTCTCAGCAAAGTACTCTCATTTATTGTAAACTTTTCCCTAATAGACTTAATTATCTCCTTCTCTCTTCCTGTGTATTTTTCACCCTTTAACGGCTTAAGCTTCAATTCCTGAAATTTATCTATAGTTATTTTATTCTCCTTAAGTCCTTTACATAGCGTCTTACTTAATGACAGAGTGTTTTTATTTTTCAACAATTTCACCGCGTCATCAAGGTAATCTATCATTAACTGAATGCCCTTCTTTTCATCAGTTTCCGGCAGACTGTTGATTACATCAATTACATCGTGAATGTTGCCATTTTCTTCATATCTCTTTATTAATGTTTGTCCGTCTTTTCCAAAGGGTTCCAGTTCATTGGCGAACTTGTCCCCATACTTATTCTTTATACCATACCAGTAATCATCTATGGCTCTGTTTCCGCCTGTATCTTTTCCCCCTCCTGTACCCCCTGTACCTGTATCTTTTCCTGAGCCTCCTCCTATCTCCGAATCGCTTTTTCCTACTCCCGGATCTGTTTTTTCTCCATCTTTTCCGGAGTCGTCTTTTCCTATTTCCGAGTCGCCTTCTTCGGATCCTGAACCACCTGAATCTGAATCTCCTCCTGTTCCGTAATCATCTTCTCCTGTTCCTGTATTATCTGACCCTGAACCTCCTTCTGAGCCGGAACCACCGTCTCCCGGTCCCGGTTTATTCTCTCCCGGATCAGCAGGATCCACGTCCGGTTTATTCTCTCCCGGATCAGCAGGATCCACGTCCGGTTTATTCTCTCCCGGATCTGCTGGATCCACATCCGGTTTATTTTCTCCCGGATCTACCGGATCCACATCCGGTTTTGATGGTTTGACATCCTTCCCTATGTCTATTACTTTCCATTTTCCATACTTTTTAGATATAAATTTGAAAAAAGCTGACTCATCGTAACTTATGCCCTCCATTATTTTAGGCATTGCGTAGTCAAATACGAGTACCATCACCCAGGCTTCCAAAGCCTTCTCAAGTATCTTTTCTGCCGTTTCACGGTTAGGATTTTTCACATAATCCGACGTCCATTCCCCTACATTAATTATTTCCTTTCCGGCGTAATATGCCCCTGTTACACTAAGTATTATCACACATATATCCAAAATGCTGATTCCTGATGCTAAGGATACCAACACATTCATCAGTGCTTCCAATGCGCATAATGCAAAATACTCATATGTGGCTATTGCAAATACCGCTGCGATAGCTACCAACACTGTGAACAGCACCAAACTAATTTCAGATGAACTTTGTCCTCCGCATAAACCACCTGCAATCATGTAAGAAGCTGCACCATTTTCGGTATTTAATACAATATAACCGGTTCCCCGCCAATCGTAGTAAGATATTTCTTTCTCTGGTACTATTACTAGTTTACCATTATTTAGTGCCTTTTGAATTTCCTTTTTGGTATTTTCGTTAATTGAAAGACTATTTAACTTATCCGTATCTTCATTTGCCAAAGTAAGAACGTCTATACCTCTTTCCTTTGCCTCCTCAATAACTGATATGGAAGATATTCCCTGAGTGTCTGTTGCTTCACCTATTACATATCCCTCTAAATACGAACCTATCGCTCCACTTAGCATCATAAAATTCTTTACGTCTGCATTTTCTCTGATAGCTTCATCTTTGTTTTCAGATTCATCCTGCTTCGGTGCAACCCCTAATGTATCAGTATCCACGTCAATATATAATGAACCGTCACTAATGGCAACAGGCATTCCCATCATCCTGCTTACCTTCGGCATGTACCCCACTATGCATTGGCTGATACACCTTGCCCACTGTACCCCGGCCGCCTTTGCCGAGAGCTGTGTGTATAAATCAAGATACCCGAAATACTCCTGACCCACGGTACATGTCAAAACTTCCATTGCCTGAATCAGATTTCTTTTTCCACTTTTAACCTCATCAACACAGGACTGAAGCTCTTCATATTTTGTGTCAAAATAAGTGCTGTTTATGGTATTGTAATCAAATACAATTCCATAAATCCCACCTGAAACAAGGGGATTTTCCACCTTTACTTCATCAGTTCCTGCCTCAGCTATATTCATTACAAGGTTCGTGTATGTACCCGGAATCTGTGAATTACCTTCAAGAACCTTTTGCTCATCTACCTTTATTACCGGCTTCACTCTTACCAGATATGATGGTGTTGAAAATAAATCACCATACCTGTCTATTATTTTTTCATCCTCATCGGTTGCAGGCTCATAACTTAATGTTACATTATGTCCATATAAATCCGCCGTATAAAATGTAATGCTTGCATCCGCAGTTTCAGCAAAGGTTTCCCCGTACAGTGCATTATTAACTGCCAATGTGATTTTATCCATAAAATCATCTGTAAGGTAATTTTCTTCATACGTTATGCTTACTACATGGTAAGGAAGACTGTTAGGCAGATATCCGGTTTCTACCTTCTTTATATTTCTTATTCCTACTGCATCAGCAACTTCCTTTAATTCTATATCATTATTATTTATAAAGTCCTTAAGTTCACTTTGCTTTTGTGATACTTCATTTTCGCTATTTTGAATATCCCCGTTGAATATATCTTTGTAATCTGAATTGATTAGTGCTTCTTCCAATTTTTCTGTACTAGAATAAGTAACGTTTTTTTCTGTATCTCCCCGCAAAAATTTCTCTACCCTATTATCTTCCACCTCTTCTTCATACTGTTTAAAGGACGGGTCAACATCTACCCATACCTTTTCTCCACTAACTTTTCCTGCACCCCTGTATGAATCATATGGAACCAGCACCTTTACCCAGGCATGTTCTATTCTCAATTTAGTAATCTTGCCTTTTCCATTAATTCCATAATTAGTTGAGACTCCCAGCATTGACATTGCATTAACAGCTGCTTTTTCTGTCTTAACTCCAAGCCAGTTCATTGCCTTATTTATTTCAATATCAACATTGCCTGTTACAAACTTTGCTTCATATCCCTTATATCTTAATAATGCAATCAGTAACGCCGCCTGATCCAGATCATTTCCTGCTTTTTGCTCATATGTTCCTATGGCACCAAGTCTTAAACCGGTATACTGCCTATACTGAATATTGTTTCTGACATATTCATATATTTCTGCCGGTGTTTCCAATGAATCGGCTATTTTTTGTATACTTTCGTTAATTTTAAGATATGACTCGTTGGCAGCTTCCGTAGAATCAGCACTATAATTTATGTAATTAGACTTAACCATCTGCTCACCAATTATTTTTTCTGATTCATACCCCGTTGCCCTTCCATGAGCCTCATCGTCATTATCCACCTTTGGCTCATCATACTTTTGCATATCTTCTATTTCAGATTTTATTGATGCAATCTCAACATTAACTTCTTTTTCCGAAACAGTACCTGATTTCATTTTTTCAGACAGCTTTTCAATTTTTTCTGAAACCCTGTTAAGACCATTCATTGCCAGTTTTTCATAGCTGTCGGCTCTTTTTATTATTTCTTCCGATGTTGTATTTTTCTTTGCGTTCTTAACTTCCTTTTTTACTGTTTCCTCTGTATCCTTTATTAGTTTTCCAAGATTATTCAGTGTGTCTTTTTGTTTTTCTCCCTCTGTTGAACCTTCTAATTCTTCCATCACTTGTGAAATATCGCTATATTTCTTTGCTGAAGCCACCCTTATCTGTGGTTTTTCCCCCTTCATCTCATTACATGCAATTGTCTTATCCGACTTACTTTCTCCCGGCAAAATGTCCGGTGCATAAGTAGATACTACCATTATTGCAACAATAAGTGACGCTGCTATTATTGTATTATATAATTTATTTTTAAACATGCTTAATGACATTACTGTACCCCTTCTTGTTCTTTCCTGTTGTTTTTCTTCAATGCTACGCAAATGATAATTAAAGCTATACATTGTATCAGAATCATTATCCTAATATTATCCCTGGTAATAAAATCACCTGTTGTAGGACTTAATATGGACTTACCGTTTTCCATATATTTCACTGACTCTGACTCTTTTTCTTCCTTAACACTTCTGTTATCTATACTTGCAACATTGTTTTTTGCTTTGTTACTATGATTTAAATCCGTCTTAGAACCACCCCTTTTATTGGCAGTTTCTTCTTTGTTTTTGTTATCTTTGACAGTATTTTTATCATCCTTACCCCTACCCGCATTTTTCTCTTTCACAAACACTGCCTTTATTCTTACGCCTTTATCCGGCATAACTATGTTTATTTGTGAACTATTTACCTGATTAATGTCCAATGATATATCTTCACTTACCCACTTATCAAATACATATCCCTTATTGGCTTTAGCATTTAAGGTGACTACTTTGTTCTTCTTGTATTCCCCACTTTTATCCTCTACATTTCCTCCTGTTCCTGCCGTAACTTTCAATATATATATGTGTTCCAAAATATCTATTCCTGCTACATCAAGGGCTGTCATTTCTCCATTAATCTCCGCCATATATATGGCAATATAACTTCCCTCTTCATAGCTCTTAGTTTTAACAGTTATCTTTTCACCAGCTTCGTTACTACCTGCAAGTTCCATCTCACCGTCAGTTATGTAAATTCTGTTGGCATCATCCTTATTGATTAATACAATTCTTGTATTTGTTTTTTTCTTTTCTAAATTGTTATAATCAGTTAAATTAATATCTGCCGTAATATCATCCCCAACATATACTCTATTGTCAGATAATGACATTTTTCCTGTGACTTGTCCCTTATTTTCATCCATTATTGTTTCTTCCGGTTTATTGTGGGACAATATACTGTTTCCTTCTTTTTTCTCGATTTTAACAGTGCTCTCATCCTCACTTTCATCTTCATTTTTTATATCCGGTATAGCTGAACTTTTATTGTTTGAAACACCAATCTTTATGTCATCTAAGTTAATTTCTATGTTCTCATCATTTTCATCAACGTAAGAAAATTTTATGTCTTTAATTAAATTTATATCTTTCTCAAAGAACATATTTGAAATGTCATATTTAATGTCTAAATTCCGGTCCTCCCCCACTCTTAAATAATTTCTATTGTAGATTACTGTTGTTGTACCATCTTCATTTTTTATCACTTCATCAGGTTTATTATCAAAACTTATTTTTGAAAATGGAATATCATTTTCCAGTGTCATGGAAAGTTTCACATTTCTTCCTGCCATTTTGAAAATATCTCCCAGTAATTCCCTAACACTACTGATAATTTCGCCGTTATCCTTTGAATTAACCCAGCGTCCTCCACCTACTTCTGTGATATACTCCATTATTTCCTTTGCTTCTTCGATTTTTTCCATCGAATAATCATTTTCCAGATAAACACCATAAATATTAATATTCTTTTCTCTGATTTTATCTTCATCAAGTGTCTTGCTATCTATCCCTTGACTTCTCGTTCCATCAGTAAATAAATATATTACCCTGTCTCTGTCATCTTCGTCAAAAAAACCTGAAAAATAATTTATGGCATAATACGTGAATGTTCCACCGTTCGGTTCTTTGCCATAGGCTCTCTCAAGCCCCCAATTTATTTCCTTTTCATTATTTGTAAAATCTCCAATGTATCTGTTCAAAGTAACATCAAACATTGCCACTCTGTCTTCCGGCTGCTTGTTATCTATTATTAATTTCGCACCATCTACCGCTTTCTTCCAATCCTCTTTTGACATGCTTCCGGAACTGTCAAGCATTATCATTATGTCCATTGGTTTTCTTTTAATTGTTTCCGATAAACCTTTTCCTGATAATGAAAAATCAACATTTATGTTGTCCGTTGTGGTGTCAATGAAGTTACTGCTAACCTTATAATCTATGTCAATTCTATTTTCGTCTGTGGATGAATATATCTTCACATAATTGTTTTTGGTCTTTTGCTCCACACCTTTTCTTAATATTTTCGTTTGAACCCTGACAATGGTTGTATCTTTTATATCCGGAACATATGTAAAATCATCAAAAATAACTTCCTTTAAATTCTCTCCACCAATTTTTTTATTTTCCGCCTTGTATAAAACCTTTTCATTGTCCCCAATAATACTTACCTCTGCGGTTATTTCATCACTTACATTTGATAAAACATATGCTGACGGCTGTATTATTATTTTTTTACCTGAATTAATTTTATATGCTTTTGGAGAAATATTACTATTAACAGATTGAACTTCAAATGTTTCTAATACTTCAACAGCCTTTAACCTGCTTGCTATAACCTCTCCTTTGATGTTATCAACTATTGAAACTAGAACTTCAAAAGTACCAATATTATTTTCTGTATTCCATAAATAGGTATTGTTCCCTTCTGTATTCAACATTTGTGAATAACCTTCTTTTCCTGATACAACAACAATTACCTTATAATTGTCCTTCATTCCTATAATATCAGGTGTTATTTTAACTTCTGAATAGGCGCCTATTCTTTCCTTCTCAGAACTTATCTTTATTCCTTTTATTAATACATTACCTGTATTTAGCTTTCCGGCTGCTTCTTCATACTCATTTACCAAACTAATGTAAAGACTTGTAAGTTCTATATCTTCAAATAAACTGCCATCTTCAGCCACTTTATTTGAGATAACTGAAATTCTGTTTAATGTATCATCATCATCCTCCGCCAGCGCCAGTGAACACATAAGTGAATTTTTCATTGTTTCCTCATCAGTTCCCCACAGTGTGTTATCTTTTTCGTTACTTTTTATGTACTCCCTGCATTTTTTTAATGTTTCTTTTCCTGCCTTGTTAAATGAAGCTGTATTTCCCTTAATAACCCTGTATACCAAAGCTGTAAGGTAACTGCTGGATTTTTCTCCCGAAAAAGCAAATCCACCATCTTCATTTTGGCAAAGATTAAGATAATTTACAGCTTTAGTTATTTTTTCACTATTATCTTTTTCGCTTTTCTCCATACACTCCACTGCAAGAATAGTGTCTAAAACATCACTTTTATAATCTTTTGAAATTCCAAACCCGCCATCTTTATTTTGGAGCTCTGCAAACTCTATTTCTTCCTGATTTTTATTTACTAATTTATTATTTTGGGTAATTGCTAAGAATTTTCTGAATATGTCATCGTTACTTTTAGTTTCAGATTTTTTAAGCCATTGTAACGCCTTCTCTTTTTCATCTGCTAAGCTTTCCTCATAAGCTAAGTTTTCCAATATTTGGGATGTTTCATAAAGTTAAATGTTATCACCAAAACTTCCATCCCTGTTTTGTTCTTTTTTAATCCACTTAACTGACTGACATTTTAATCTGTCCATTTCAGCTAATGATATCGTTTCAATTGAAAAAGCACTTATATTTATGTTCATGACTGCCAGTTCCACAATCATCATAAATACAAGTGCATGTGCTAAAAATTTTAATGCTTTGGTATTCATTGGATAAGTCCTCCCCTTTGTTTTTCGAATAAAAACATTATAGAATTTATAAAAACATTTTTCAAGCTTTTCCAGTAACTTTGTATAATACTTCCAATAATATCATATTATTACTATTACATTACAGGCAATTTAGCATAAAAAATATCCGGCAGGATTTCCTGCCGGATAAAAAAATCATATTATTTTATTTTATCATCTGAAAACTTATTCAAAATAAACTGTTATCTTGTCTATTTCACCGTTTCTTACAGCTTCAGCCTTTTCTCCCACAATCTTTGGTTCTGTTGAAACAACTTCTCCATTGATTTCAATCTTAGATACCTTAGCTGCATCCTTTCCAAATGTATTCTTGCCTGTGTTATTTACATATGTAACATCACATGTTGAAAGCAATCTGAAGGTTGCCTTTCCTTCATCAAATAACCAGTTAGCAAGTTTTGGTTCAAAATTAAGAACTAACTTTCCATCTTCGTATGTAAATACCTTGTCACCTATAAACATTTCAATCCACATAGAAATCATTTCTGTTGTAGAACCTGAAAGTCTTGCAACAAATCCTCTTCCATGAACATCCGGATTAGGATTTGCACTTGATGCAAGGAAAGAAGAATTTTCTAATGTGCTTCTTCCATACATATTCGGATCAAGGAACGGTATAAGTGCTCTTGTTATTGTGTCATAATATTCATCATATAAGCCTGCCTTAAGCATAGCAAGAATATATTTATATTCCATATGAAGGAATACATTTTCTCTCTCCTGCCATCCCGGTGTAAATGCACGGCAACGACCATTTTCCATGGAGCATCCTTCAATTGATGCAGATGTTTTGTACATGGCAAGTTTCTTGTCATAAAGATCTGTTTTCTTTACCTTGTTGAACATATCTCTTGCTGTGTCAACATCAACATATCCCATCATTCTTGCAGGACCTTCAAGGAAATACGGAAGAGGAACCGCTTTAAATGCCTTAACCTTTGCCTTCTGTAATCCGTAATGACTAATAACCGGCTCACCATTTTCATCTACTACAGGTTCAAAATCTACGGCTTCATGAGTAAAGTATGTAGGAACAAGACCATTTCCAATTTCTACAGCCTTCTCAATACCCTTTTCAATCTTCTCTGCAAATGCTTCAAAAACTTCAACGATGTGTGCCTTAGATACTGAATCCTTATCTCCACTAAATTCCAGCTTAGTTGCAGCTCTGTAAGCTTCTCTTACTGATGCAACAGCATCCCAATATTCAAAGTCATTAAGGGTTCCTGCATTATATTTGTCCAGCTCTGCCTTAACTGCATCTAAATATTTTGATATTTCAACAGGCATTACTACAAATCCGTCACCACCGAAATTATCTGTAATAAACTTAACAAGTCTCTTCAGTTCAAAAGTTTCAGGTGTTCCTGAACCAAACAATCCCGGAAGTCCATTCATTGCATCGTTCCAGCCAGGCTTTCCACCTTCCATTTCAACACCAATTCCATCCATATCCATCTGGGCGAACTTGCTAAGTGCCAAAATAATCATCTTAACTGCAAGGGTTGTATGAACAGTCTTGCCGTCCTTTTCCTTTAACCAGTTAGTTGCCCACTTGTTAAATCCTTCTCTTGCAAGTTTCTCCTCATCTTCAACTTCCATGCCGTACTGACGTACATCACCCTTTTTGTTAATTACATATTTCTCATCTCTTGGAACAACATATGCAACGCTGTCATAGAATTTATATGTATCATCTCCAAACAGGAACTGATCCTTTTTGTCAGGGAATACTGATAAATAATTATCCACAAGATCCATATTATAATCCCAATGGTCACTCCAGTATCCTTCGCCAAAACCGGCTTCTATATTCTGATTGCAGTTATTTAAAATATTGGCAATAAATTCACCATCATCCACTTTAAGATTTAACTGTAATCTTGCGATTGTATTGGAAATCTGTCCCGGTGTAAATTTACCTTCCACTATTTTAACAATGGCAGATGCATCACCATCAATGCTTTCCTTTACATATGCCTTAACTTCTTCCTCTTTTCCTTCAATAACATTGAAAAGACTTGGACGTACCTCTAACGGATTGTATCCGTCTGCCTGAACTAAACTAAAGAAAGTCTTTACGTTAAAGTCCCCAACATCTTTATTAAAGAACACGTCATTTCTTCTATTCTGTGAAACATCACGGAAGTTACCATTACCCTGAGAATAATACTCTGCTGCAATTGAGAAGAAATTATAATCTCTTTCAGGATCACCATGTTTACGGCTAAACAGGTGAATAATTGATTTATTTCCGTCTTTATTAAGTACATATGGATATCCTCCACGAAGGAAGTTATCTAAATAGCACTGCTCAATATACTGGTCAAACTTGCCTGCTGCAGTATGTGTTTTAACATCTGAAGTAAAGCTTTCAGCTAACTCTTCTGCTTCCACAAATTTGTCCTGTAAATATCCTTCTTTACAGAATGTGTCTATCTTTGCGTTAATCTGATCTACAGAACCTGCAAAGCCCATCATTGTATCAAAGGAGAATTCTTCTCCGTCATCTAACTGTGTCTTAAATGGTGTAAAACCACAAGGTACCTTGTTAGCAAAGCACTGTTCTTTTCCAAGAACATTATCAATGCCACCATCAATAAATCTTACCGGTGTCATAAGGGATAAATCATAACCAAACACTGTATCAACGTCGTAAATTACATCCTGTAATTTTCCGTCCTTAACTGTAAGATAATAGTAACCACCCTCTACATCTGATACCTCAGCTGAATCCTTTGTTGAAGCTCTAAGTGTATAATAAGGAACTTTGTTATCAATATTTTTGATATATGCCCAGCTTTTAAATAAGTTTGACATTTCCTTAAATTCACCATTAGAAATACCATATGTAATAATCTTTGGAAGTCCGTCAATTATCTCTATGTTCTTTTTCTGTCCACTTATGTTTTTAATTGAAACCTGTCTTACTAATGCTCCAATGCTTTCGTTTGGTAAAACATAGTAATTAACTGTTATTTCAATTCCGTATTTTTCATTTCTTTCGATTACTTTAAAACTATTCTTATTCATACGAATCTGACGTTTTGCATCATCTTCATATTTGAAGAATGGTTCATAATATTCTCCGTCTATGGTTAAGAATGTTCTAAAGCCTTTTACTGTTGTATTTTCAAATGCTGTATTTGCTGAATTGAACTCCATAATGGCATTTCCCTTATTGTCAATACCAAAACTGTTCATTCCCTGACCTCTGTTGGTGTAAAAAGTCCACATTGGAATACCTTTCACACCTGCAAGACCAGGAAGAAAACTTGAGAATGCAGGTAATCTGTCATAATCATCAATTACAAAAGTCTTACCTTCAAGTCTGTAATTTTCCATTATAATCTCCTTACGAATATATCTATTTTTTACTTGTTACACTTTCCACATGAACTTCTGTAGACCATCTTTGGAGAAAGCTTAGTTACAGTACCACTCTTATCTCCCTCATCATTTAATAATCTGAAAAGTTCATTGGCACTGGCACTGCCCATTTCTGTAATCGGATTGTGAACTGTTGTAAGTGGAACTCCGTAATAAGCACTTAATGTGCTGTCATCATAACCTATTACGCTTACCTGTTCCGGAACTTTAATTCCCACATCCTGCAATGCCTGTATACATCCCCATGCCATTTCATCATTGGCACAGAACATTGCGTCCGGCAGTTCTACACCGCTAGAAAGCAATGAGCGCATTTCACTATACGCTAAAGATTCTTCATAATAACCTCTTAAAACAATGTTTTCGTCTATAGGGAGATTGTTCTTTTCCATCATTTCAACGTAACCTTCGTAACGATGCTTGTCATCTCCCGATTCATTTCCATGCATATATCCGATTCTCTTGTGACCAAGTTTAATTAAGTGATCAACAGCCATTGTTGCACCTAACTTATCATCTGATAACACACCTGAAATATTTCTTCCTTTGCTGGCCCTGTCAAGGAATACCATAGGAATATTAACTGTAGCTATTCTCTTAACATAATCACCTGTTAAATCTTCATGATAGATAATTGCCCCTGCTACTCCTGATGCAATAATCATTCTATAGATTTCGTCCGGTGAGTTTCCGTTACTTACATAAATATTTAACATATAGTTATTTAATTTACACTGTAAGTGAACAGCCTGTATTAATACCTTATAGAAGTCTCCCTGCAAACTTGTTAAAAAGAGGCCTATTGTATTTTTTCTGTTAGACTTAAGTAATTTTGCATTCATATTTGGAATGTAATGCAATTTTTCTACTGCCAATAATACCTTCTGCTTTGTTTCCTCACTTACGATATCAGCTCTGTTAAAAACATTTGAAACTGTTGAGATTGCCACTCCTGCTTCCTTGGCAACATCTTTTATTGTAACCATACAATAACCTCCATTTTTCTTTAAACATATTTTCTATCCGGCAAAGAGTTTTCCTTCTCTTCGCCGGACAAATCTTTTATTGTTTTACTGGTATACCCTTACATAGTCAACATACATATAATCCTGATATGTTTGTCTTATTCCTGAATTTGTATTGTATTCATTAATCTTTGTCCAGTACTTCGGCGTTACATCTCCACCAAGAACCCCACCTATAGCACAGTTAATGATAAGGTAGAAATCTTTATTATACGGCCATATTGCAGGAACGTTTACACCCTTTCCTGTAGCAACGTACATATCCGGATCATAAGTCCATGTTATTTTTCCGTCAAGGGTAAATGTAACTGAATCAGGTGTCCACACAACACCGTATGTGTGGTATGCACTTGTTGCATCCTTTACAATAGCATTTTTGTACTTATTTCCTGAACTTGTTGACATTCCGTTAAATCTCTGACAATGGATAGACTGTGGTATGGTTGTTTTTGTTTCATCTTTAGTTGATTCAAAAACGTCTATCTCACCACACATCGGCCATTTTCCATATCCTAACATCCAGCCTGCTGCCCATGTTCCCTGACCTTTTGGTAATTTAGCTCTAAACTCAACTTTACCATACTTTAATGAATACATATCCTTAGTCCATATTTTAGTTGAATAATAACGATTAGGTACACATGATTTAGTTTCAGGATTATACTCAAACTGTGGCTTAATAATCAGATTTCCATCTTTTACTTCACTAAATCTCATTTGATAGTTCTGAAGTTCCTTGTTTCCGTATCCGCCGGCACCTGTTGCACCATTATTATTCCATTTTGTTGTGTCAAGCTCTGTTCCTTTAAATTCATCATTCCAAACCATTTTACGAACCTTATCGCTTACAACTCCTGAATATTTGGCACTGGTGTATATTTTCTTACCAACCTTTGAGTATGCCTTGACTTTAAAATAATATGTTTTGCCTACTGTTAAATTGTCAATTTTTGTTCTGCTTACATTACCAACTTTTACAGACTTAAAACCGCTTTTAGCATTTGTGGAGTAATATACATAATAACCTGTTATATACCTGTTACCTGATTTTTCCCACATTACTTCAATACCCTTGTCTGAAGCATTTTTTGCCTTGTCAATTGTAATGTTTGGTGGTGTAACAGTTACAGGAACACTTTTCTTGCTTTTTCCAACTTTAACCACAATTTTACATGCTCCGGGTCTTTTGGCTGTTACTTTTCCCTTTTTAGTTACAGTTGCAATTTTCTTATTGCTTGATGTGAATTTTGCACCTTTTTGTTTTACCTTAATTGTTGTTTTTTTGCCTACGGTTAAAGCAATCTTCTTTCCGGACTTAATAGTTACTTTAGCACTTGCGTCTACCGGATTTACAGCAATAATCGTGGCCACCATGGCTACTGCCATTACAATTGAAGTGATCTGCTTAAAAATCTTCATATTTTTTTGCCCTTTCATTAATATTAATATAGTTATGGGAAAGGTCACATGCATGACCTCTTCCCTGTTGCTTTATTCACCTGTAATACCGGTATTTTCAATACCCTCGATAAACTGTTTCTGAACGAGAGCATATAATACTAATAATGGTGCTATTGCCATAAGTGTGGCTGCCATTCGGTTAGCTTCATTTACCACATTTCCCGTACCACTTGCAGCACCGTTATCAAACAATGCCAGTTTTCCAGGAAGTAATTCTAATGCATCACCCAACATAATATTTGTTGTGTAAGTTTCATTCCAGTTAAATACGAATGAAAACAGGAATACAACAAGTATAGTTGATATTGATAATCTGATTGCTACGTGATAGAACACCTTAAATGAGCCGGCTCCATCAATCATTGCTGCTTCATCTAATGATTTTGGAATCATGTTGAAGAAGTTATAAAATATCAAAATTAACATTGTGGAATAAGTTCCCTGGCCTAACAAAGCCATTAATATCTGAGGAATAGCTGTGTTAATCATCTTAATTCCAATTGCACTTTCTAATGTTCCAAATAACATAATTCTTGGAACTGTTAAAAGTGGAACCGGAAGAATGAATGCTAATATAAGCATTACAAACCAGAAATTATGTCCCTTAAATGTATATCTTGATAATGCAAATCCTGTCATTGCCGACACCGCTGTCTGTGCTATGGCAAGCACTGCTGAAAACAAAATCGAGTTAATCAGTGACGTTGGTATGTTAAGTGTTGATATTGCATTTTTAAAGTTATCCAGTGTAGCATGTTTAGGTATCCAGCTTATTGCCGGGTCAATTAAATCCTTAGATGTCATAATTGCTTTTGAAATCATCTCAAAAATCGGCTCTAAGAAAATAAATCCTATGCATATAAGTACAAAATATATTGCTACTTTAGAGATAATTGCAACACCTTTTAATTTCTTTAATTTGGCAAAGTTGATTTTCTTTATAGCTGACAAATCAATTTTCTTTGCACTTGTATCTTTATTTGCCATATAACTTTGCCTCCTTTGCCTGATGTCTCTTTTGAGCTGCAAGTCTTCTCTTCTGCTGTTTGTCTAACTTCTTTAACTTCTTTTCCTGTCTCTTTCTCGCCTTTATATCCTTTGGCTTTCGCTCTCTGAATAATAAGAATACAATTCCTACGATAATCAAAACAATTACAGTGTATATCCATGCGTAGGTTGCCGCATAACCTAATCCGCTTCCCGTTTCACCGGTCTTTTCTTCAATCAGTTCATACAACGGATTAATTGAATTAAACATACCAAGCTGAATAACTGTAAATATCGTGATAATAAGTCCAATCTGCTTTAACATTGGAATTGTTATCTTCCACATTATCTGCCATGCATTAGCAGAATCAATTCTTGCTGCTTCATAAATGCTTGTATTGATTTTCTGTAAACCGTTTATAAACAGTACAATAGGAATACCTGTAAACCATAAAATTATTGATAACTGGTCAAATATTCCTGCCAATGCTGATGCTAAAGCCGGTGAATAACTGTCAATAATCTGCATTATGAAAATGTTTGAATAAGCATTTGCCTTTTCCACTGCCGCATTGATTTTATCTGCTGCTGTTGCCTCTGCACTTTGAACCTGCATAATCTGTGTCATAACCGGTCCTGACATAATTACAACCGGAAGGAAATAAATTGTTCTAAGTATTCCCTTACCTGTAGTAATCTTGCAAAGGAGATAAGCAATGATAAATGATAATACTACTACAATAAATGTATACGGTACAATCATCTGTAAATACTTAATCAGTGCCGGAAGGAAATCCGTACTTCCTACAAAGGCTTCAATGTAATTGTTTATGCCTGTAAAATGGATTTCATATCCTAATGTTGTCTTTTTAACATTGTTAAAACTTAAGTAAATTGTAAATATGAACGGAAAAAGCGTAAATGCCAGAAATCCGATAATCCATGGAGCCATGAACATATAACCTGTTCTGTCCTGTCTCTGCTGATATGTACGCATTTTCTTTCTTTTCTTAGGTTTTGCCTGTGTCTTAGGAGTTGTTGCTGACTTAATCTTTTCTTCTGCCATTATTTAACACCTCCCTCTATAACTTTTGCACTCATGGCTGCTACTGTTGTATTTCCTACAGTAACATCTTCATCAGTGTAATTTATAACAATACTCTTTTGGCTGCCATCCTTTGAATAGCTGTTTTCTATTACACCATCCTGTAATACTTTTCTTCCATCCCAGTTGTATCCTGCAACCTGTGATAAAGGCTCGTTTACAACCTTATAAATATTCTGAATCAACTCTTCATACTGTTCAAACTCTGTTGAATAGTAATCTGAAGATGTAGTTGATGCTAATAAGTAAGATGGCTGCTTAGTTAAAACAAATGACGGTGAAATGTTATAATCAATCATTCTTAACTGGTCTGTTGCTGAGTAGAATGAGAAGTTAGCATATGGTGCGTAAACTTCCATTGTACCGTGAAGTACCATTTGTAAGAATGGAACCGTATCAGTTTCGTAAACATACTGTGATGTTCCAACCGGTGACTGTAAATATCTGTCCGCATACTTCCATAAGTAAAGATTTGGATTTACAAGATTAACCTTTGTTCCTTTCTTTGTTATGTTTTCAATTGTATCCTGATATAACTTTACAGCCTGAGATACTGTTGTTTCAGCTCCATCACTGTTATATGTGCTGATTAATACATTTGAAGCACCTTCTATTGTAAATGACGGGCTTAAATCTCCCAAATCATCATACAAATCCTGAATCCACTGCGCAGTCTTTTTAGGTGCTGCGTATCCGTATTCCGTTACCGGAACATTCTTTGGAAGAACTTCTGATTTATCCAGTTCAAGATACCGTGTATTCAAATGCTTTGCTGCATTGTTATAGTAACTTACCATATCTTCATTAATTGTAGTAAATTCTCTTGAGAATGAAATATCTACATTCTTCTTGTTAAAGTCTGACATAAGGCTTTCAAAAGCACCCTTCTTTCCAATTGAGCCAGAGAACTTAGTGCTGTTTGGTTTTGCCAGCGTCTGTCCGCCACTTTGCCATCCTATTAATCCTGAATTAATGTTGCTTATTCCATCATCTAAAATTTTGTCCAAGATACTTCTTACATCATCAACTGTTGTAACATCAACTTCCTGTGTTGAGAATACACCCTTCTTAGAATCTGACATAAGGAAGTCAATTCTAATTGGAATATTTCCATCTGCTGTTTTTTCAGTTAATGTTCCATTGTCAATTAAATGCTGTCTGTATGCCTTAGCCATTCCTGTATAGTCTGCTGCCGGCTTTCCGTCGCTGCCGTCACCACTTAAAAACTGATATGTCATTGATATATCAAACTTGTTTGGCTCATCCTGAGTCTTTCTGTATGACTCACCTGCCTGATTTATAACCTGATAAAATTCAGAGTTGAATTTGAAGCTAGGGTATGCATATGTATATCTTACTTCACCTTCTCCTGATGATGAAGGTGTTGCATTAATTGACATATATTCATCACCACTGTCCGCATAAGCTACAAATGCTGCCTGGGTTCCGTCACCATGGGAAATACCAAATACCGGCATTGTAGGATTCTTTACAGGAACTGTATCTCCTAATGAATCATAATATGTAAGCTGTGTTGCAGGGTCTTCCCCATAAACCTTACCTTTATAATCACTGAATTTTGTCTTGTTGTCTTCAAATCTTACCAATGCACCGCTTCCATCAGGAATTAATGCATAACCCGGTGTAATTTCTTTTCCCTTAAGAGTTACCCAGTCCTGCTCATCTTTGTCATATGCTAATGTTGCGCCACCACTTGTTCCTAAGAACGGTGTAATAACAATGTTGCATATTTTATCAATGGCTTTTCCTGTAATTTCTTTATAAGGAATGTTGTATGTTATGTTTCCGTCATCTCCAAAAGTAATATATACATTAATGCCTAAATCTTCTTTCTCAATTTTAAATAAGCATTTTAATACATATTCACCTTTTTCCTTGTCTACTGCTTCAAGTCCTGAATTGCCTTCATCTTCATCATATGATGCTGATGAAACTCTTGAAGTCTTCATAGCCTTACCTGAGCCTGTGTAGTACTCAACAGTAAGAAGCGAGTTTGCATATGCACCATAACGGTCATTAGTAAAGGATGAATCCTTTGGTGTATTGGCAATTGTCTTTACGTCTGCCACACTAATTCCCAAATCATCTGCATAATCTTTAATTTCTGACGGGTCATTATCTTCCTTGGCACTGTTTACCACATCAAAAGCTTCTTCTATCTCTGATGGAAGTGCTATGTCAACACCTGTTTTCCAGATATAACCTGTGTTCTTGTTTTCAATTAAGATAATATCCCTGTCATCTCTGAAATAATATCTGTAATCTCCTTTTTCACAAAGAAGTTCATAAGCATTTGTTTTTTCAAGTCCCGATTCAACCTTTTCAGGAGCCGGTCTTGTATCTCTGTTTGTGTTAAGGAACGCAGCTGCTACCGCAACTCCAAGAGAAAGGACACATAAGAGACATACAACAAGTGCTGTTATTTTTAACTTTTTATATTTAGCGGCCTGTAACATTTCTTATAATCTCCTTTCCTACTGTTAATAAGAAGTCATACAACTGTTCCCACATGATAATAACTACCAGAACTACTATAGCTGCAATTAACATAAACACTGCTGTTATCAGTAAACTTACCACTGTATTTTTGAAATCATAATCATGTACAGTTGAAAGTCCCTCAAATATAACTGCTATGCTCCATACAAGTCCGATAATCATTATTACTGTAAGAATAAATGACTCATTATATGTCAATACATATGACATTCCGATAGTTGCCAACATGCATATCATAACCGGCATTAATCCGTAAGCCGGAATCATGTATACCTGTTTTAAGGTTCCGTCACCATCTGTAATTGATGTTACAAGATAGTTACATACAATAAAGAGAATCAATATTGCAAAGAAACCAACTACCACTGCTCCCATATCCATATCTTCAACCTTTGTATACTGGTAAATAAATCCTTTTGATGTCTGATACAGCATATATACACCGAAAAATACAATGTAAATAATTGTTGCTGCTATCATTGAGCCGTTTTTATGTACCCTTATATCATAGTATCTGTCAATAGGATGCTTTGCACATTTGAAAGCGTATCCGATTTCACCAATAACCGGTGTATTCTTTAATACCTTTCCTAATGCACGTTTCTTTTTCTTAATAATTTTATTCTTATCAATAAATCCAATAATAACCTTAAGTGCAATTAATATAATAAGAATAACAAGAACTGTGCCAAGCCATTTCTGAATTGACTTATTTCTTACTTCCCAGAATGCATCTGAATATCCGTCTCTGTTTCCGGCTATTTCAAAATGTTCCATTGCCTTATCATATTTTTCTGCATTGAAGTATGCCTTTGCTACACCATTGTGTGCTAAAACCGACATCTGGTTAAGCTGTAATACATAATTCCAATCTTTAAGTGCATCATCGTAATCACCGTTTTCGTATTCGTCTAATGCCTTAAATATTGTTGTTGCATATTCTGTAGGTGTGAAGGACTGTAAGAATCCTTTCTTTCCGTCAGCTGTCCAGATATTTCCGTCCCTATCTACTGCTATTGTAGTAAGGGATGAGAACAAACCTGAAATATCAGTATCCTCTGCCTGTTCACCTAATGAGAATATTACTTCTCCTGAGCTTGTGTATACCCAGATAAATCCTTTAGAATCACTTGCGTAAATAATTCCATTATCATCAGCAGTTACATCGGTAAAAGCATCTGAAGATATTATTGCACCATTAAACATATTTTTTCCGTTTGTACTATGTTTCTTTAAAAGGTCACCACCCTTTCCCATACAAACTGAGTAAGCTGTTCCCTTCTTATCAACATATACATTAGAGAATGTTGATGGCAAAGTGTTTAACGCTGCGGATTTTTTCTGCTGTTCTTTTGTATAAATAATTTTTAAGAACACCTGCTGTGGTGTTAATGTAGCTTTGTTTGAGGTAAAGTAACCTAAGAATTCCCCTGTATTAGCCAACTGAATAATTCCGGCATATACACCTTCTGATACGATGTATAAGTTATTTCCGCTATCTACTGTCACTTTACTAGGTTCGTAGTTTGTATCTGCAAAAATCGGTGCCGTTGGTCTGTCATATCTTCTTACATATTCAAAGTCTTTTGTGAATCTGAATACTGTTTTGGCTCCGGTATCTGCAACATATATTTCTCCTTCGTTTGTTCTAAAAATTCCCTTTGGAGTATCAAATCCCGTAAAATCTTTAGATTCAACTGTCTGTTTATTTATGACCTTTACAACTTTTTCTGTGTTTAAGTCAAAAATTACAATTCTTCTGTTTCCGGTGTCAACGATGTATGCCTGATTGTTATCATCAATAATCATGTCCTCCGGATCTGAAAGACCTAAGTCTGTTATGGTTCTGTCCGGCAGGTAAGCATCCTGTGTTCTTACCATCTCACTTTGGTCATCCATTGTATATGTATAACTGGTTGCCTGAGAAGCTGCCACAGGTAAAACTGCCATAACCGTAAATATCAATGCCAGAAACAGAGCCGATGATTTTTTCCATAATTTTCTCATTTATCTGCCTCCTTACTTGATACCTGAACTTGCCATTGTGTTCATAACCTTTGACTGCATGCATATGAAAATTATAAGGTTTGGTAAGAACAGGAATAAACTTGATGCTGCTACCATACCTGCTGCCGCCACCGCATTATTTACACCAATGGAGTTACAATAATATGTTAATGTTCTTAACGCTTCGTTTGTAATGTAGTTGTTTGATGTTTCAACGTTATTCCATACCTGCTGGAATGTAAGCACTACTGATGTTGCAAGAGCCGGCTTTGTAAGTGGAACAATTACCTTTCTTAAAATGGTAACATCTCCTGCACCGTCTACTACAGCTGCCTCAATAAGTGCATTCGGAATACCGTCAACAAACTGTTTTACAAGGAACAAACTTACAGGCATTGCAATAAGTGGAAGAACATGTGCAAACCATGTGTTGTATGCTCCGATTCTTACTATAATTAAGTATCTTGGAATAGCAACCGCTGTGGCTACAAACATAAGTGCCATCTGGTTGACTTCCCATAAAGCTCCCTTTAATTTGAACTTCTTTTTAGAGAAAACATACGCAGCCATAATTGTAATGATTATTCCAAGTACAACTGTTAAAAATGCTACTATAAATGAGTTCAAAAAATATCTTGACATTGGAATACCTGTTGCACCTGATAAGCTAAACAGGTTTTTAAAGTTATCCAATGTAGGATTTTGTACAAAAAGTGTAGGTGGGAATCTAAACAATTCTCCTAAAGGTTTAAATGCATTATTTATCATAAATATTACCGGAAGGATCATAAATATTGATAATGGTAATGCAACTACATGGAACTTAATCTGTCCACGGGAAAATCTTGTAGGATTAATTCTGTTACCTTGAAAATTTGCCATTTATGTATCCTCCTTTCTAATATTCTTCTTTTTCAGTAAATAATGTATTGGCTACCTTACTACATACCCATACGAGACATAACAGTGCAACAGATACTGCCGCCGCATAACCCATCTCGTATCTTACAAATGCGTAATCATCAATGTGGTTGGCTATCAGCTGTCCGGAATATCCCGGTGTCGGGTTTGCTCCTGCTAACTGTACACCAATCCAACCCATGTTAAATGCATTTACAATAGACATAACCGCACCGAATAACATCTGTGGTTTCATTGAAGGTATCGTAATGTATATAATTTCCTGGGCTCTGTTTTTGATACCGTCCACATAAGCCGCCTCGTATAGTTCCTGATCTATGTTCATAATACCTGATATCATAGATAAGAATCCGATACCCATTGAAGACCACAGGGATATAAATATCATAATTCCCATAAAGTAATCTGACGAAATCAACCACTGTATAGGCTGATTAATAAATCCAAGTTTCTGCAGCCATGCATTAGCAAGACCGTTTTGGTCACCTGAGAAGATTGTCTTCCAGATGTACTGAATCATAATCTGACCTGCCATGGAAGGTGTGTACATTGCCAGGGCATATAATGTTCTTGCCCTTGGTGTAACCTGTGCTAATATCCATGCCATTATAAATGACATAACGTATCCGCCTACACCTACTACTATGGCATATAACACTGTATTTGGAAGAACGTATTTCATAAATACTTCATCACCTGTGAGAAGTGTTACATAGTTAGTCATTCCTGCAAACTTTGGTGTATTAATAACGTCAAAGTAAGTGAATGATAAGCCTATGGCAATTATGATTGGTAATAAAATAAATGTAAAAAACAATAATCCGTACGGAAGTAAAAGTAAAAACGAATGAAAGCCTTCTGTCTGGTAAAACTTTTTACTGCTTCTTACTTTTACCTTTTTTGTAGCTACGGCTGTATTACTCATTCGAACTTACCTCCTCTCCCGGATCTGCTTTTGCCTTATCCTGATTTTCTTTTATCCAGTCATATCCCTGGAGTTTGAATTTCTTAACCATTTTTCCGTTTTCATCGTAATAGCCAAGTTCCTTCATTTTACGAACAATTTCTTTATTAACATCATTCTTTGCTTCATCTACTGCGACCTGACCTGCAGTACCGTCAAATACCATTGTTGTCCAAATATTAGAAATAGTTCTTTCCAGTAAATACTGTCCCGGTGTTCTTGTAACGTCTGTTACATAATTAATCTGTTCTGTAATAATCTTCTTGTCAGCTTCATCCATAGGGTTATTTTCCAATGCTGCCCTGTTAGCTGATAACCAGAAGAATGTCTTTCCATATGATGAGCGAAGTGTGTATGTATATTCTGTCTGAACGCTCTTACTTGTCCACCACTTAAGGAATTCCCATGCTTCCTGCTTCTTATCAGATGTGTTAAAGATTGCTCCACCTGTACCGTTTGCAACAAAAGTTCTGTTGACTGTTCCATCTTCCTGTTTTGTACCAAGATACTGTGAAATAGCCCATTTACCGTCTAATTCTTTTGCTCCGTTTTTAATAAGTGTGTAATCTTCCATTCCTACGATACCAATAGGTAATACTGAATATCTGAATGAGTTAAAGAATGTCTGCACTGATGTATCAAGAGAATACTTAGTAAACAAATCACCAAGTAACTGTAATCCCTTAACTGATTTCTTAGAATCAATACCTGTTGTAATCAGTCCGTTATCATCCTGAGTGTATAACTCTCCACCATTCTGTAATATCATTGGCGCTGTCTGATAGAACCACTTATAACCTGTTGTTCCTAAAGAAATGTTGTGATAGAAGTTCATTCCATATCTCTGTAATGTAGGAAGAATTTCAATTAAATCATCCCATGTATTAGGAACCTTTAACCCAAGGTTTTTAAATATATCCGTTCTGTAAACGATTGCATTAAAGTCTGTTGTTTCAGGTATAGCATACATTCCTTCATTATATACATATGATACAAATGAACCTGTAGGGAATCTTCTTGCTACAGTCCAGAAATCATCAAACTTAGTCAAGTCATATAAAGCACCACGGCTTGATAAATCAAATGGTACATATGACATAAGTCCCAATGCCACATCAGGTGTCTGGTCAGCTGCAATAGCCAGTGTCAGTTTGCTGACATCAGGCATTGTTGAAACCTTAACCTTAATATCTTTTCCGGTCTGTTCCTTATAATATGGAACAAACTCTGTATCTACCATCTTCTGAAGTAAGTCAACGTGAGTAATTGCTCTGTTTACCCAGATAGTAAGAGTTTTGCTGTCCTCTTTTGCTCCTGTTGCATATTTATCAGAAGTAAAAGTATTTACCAGTGATCTTACACCTGTCCACATTGAACTTGCCAATGATGGATTTGCACTTTTAATCTGATTCTTTTCTCCATAGATATAGATTCTGTCTAATGTAAATTCATTAGATGTTACCTCTGTTGTAAAGTTACTAAGTGAAACTAATATAGAGTTTTCAGCACCTGTTAAATCTTTAGTATGAAGTGCAATTTCATCAGGATATTTTTTCATTGTCTTAATAAATTGCTGTGCTTCATCAAGATATGCCAATATGGCACTTGAATTTCCATTTGGTGAATAATCCTGAAGCAAATATCTTATATGTTTAATAATTGTTTCGTAAGCATTAAGGTAATCAGAGATTTCCGGAATGTACTTTGTCATTTTCCAGTTTCTCTCTGTATCAACATCACTACCCGTAATTTTTGTAATTTCCAGCTGGAAATCTGTAAGATGCTGCTGTAAAAGAAGAGCATATCTGTATGCTTCCATTACCGGCTCATTTTCCTGCTTAATTGCGATAGTGTGTTTGCCTTCTGTTAAATAGAAATTGTAATTGTTTCCATCTTTGTCTGCCAATGTCACATTTTCATAGCCTGATGATACAGGTTCAAATGCGTAATTGTACATTTCCTCAAATGGAACTTCCCCATCTATTTTTATTGTTTCAAATGACTGGAATTCTTTCTTTCCATTGTCATAGTGGAATGCAATATTGTAATTTCCTGTTTTCTTTACATTAAATGTATATACAATTTCGTTACCTGCTGAATTCCACTGTAATGTATTTAACTTTTCGTGATCTATGTTGAATCTTGTAAGTGATGTATTTGTATCGGTTCCATACACAGCGTCTGTTGAATTTTTCTGTGTATAATAAACTGCATCAATTTCTAGCTGATCATCTTCCGCTGTTACTAACTCTGCATCCTGATGCTGTGCCGCATAGTCTTTATATGATGCAACATTTGTTTTTGCTTCCTGCGCCATTAACTTGCCAAGAGCTAATCCACCTGATGAAACATTTTCGATATTGATTTCATTTTCTCCCTTTTCTAAATAGAAACATAATGGTGTGCTTGATACATATGTATTGTTGTATAAGTATGTATTGGTCCATTTCTGTATTCTGTTCTGACTAGGTGCCATTTCATCACCATAGCTGTCTAAAGGAAAATCTTTCTTTTCGTCGCTTCCTACATATTTGTCAGTATCTACGTCTGTCCATAAAATAGGAAGTGCAATGGTATTCATTTCTGAATACTGCTGTTTTCCATTAATGGTAGCACTGACGGTGTAATCTGATAAGGACTCACCTACTGACATATAATCTATGTTTAAATAATATAATCCGGATTTTTCTACGGATACTTTATATTTGGCAACATCTGTATAGTCTAATTCCACCATGTCTGAATCATATTCTTTAACAGCTTCAGGCGTGGTGTCATCTGTGTTTTTCTTTTTCTCAGCGTAATATACCTTAGCATCTTTGCCGTTTTCTAAAACCGCCTGATGATTTCCCTCACCGATTTCTTTATTTGTCTTAATAAAGTCTGTATAGTAAACCTCTGTTTTTTCACCATCATCAAGGTACGCATTAGCCAATAAGTCATAAGCCTTTTGGACTTTATGATTATCTGCATCCTTTATGTAAGTTACTTTTGTACTAAATACAAACTGATTAAGGCATACAGCTGCAACAATGACACACACTATACCAATTATAATAGCAATAACTTTTCTTTTCATTGTTGTCCTTTCCTTTTTATAAAAGCGGAACTACGTTTTTGTAGTTCCGCAATTACTTATGTATTAATTATTAGTTACGATTATTTTAAGTCTGCGTCCTCAAATCCGTAATATTCTTTTAATGCATCTTTTAACTGTTTCTGTGCTGTCTGAATACGCTTGTTGCATGAATCATTCCAATCTGATAATCTTGACTTAACATTATCTGCCCAATCCTTATCAGTAAACCATGCTCCGGCAACATTTTCCTGTCCGCAGTTAATCCATTCGTAAAGTGTCTTTGTTGTGTCACCGTTTTCTGAAATTGTGCTAGTCCAGCATTTGTCAATGTAATCCCATGTCTTTCCTTCTTTCCAGATTTCAAGAACTTTCTGGAATCCTTCTTTATCAGCATATGCTTTATGAGCGTCAAGCTTGTTCCAGATTTCCATCTGTGCATCGTAATCATCACCTGAAACTACAGGGAATGTATCACCTGCTGCTGACTTAAGCTGACCATTGTCTGACCACTTCTGATCAAATATTGCCTGTCTTGCTGCTGTACTTGCTGTCCAGAATGAAGCAAATGTATATGTAACATCAAGTTTCTGTTTTTCTTCATCACTCCATTCAGATTTCTTGTCATCTAATGAATAGTTGTGAAGACAAATAGGATCCATAATTACCTTAATTGTATTTTCACAGTAGTCTGTTGATGGGTATGGGTAAATGTCCCAGTCAGCTGACTTAATATAAGCGTCGCTATCCTTTGCTGATTCATCAGCACCTGCTGTAAGGAACCAAGGATCTTCAAAGTTTACAAGAGATCTGTTGTTTGTGAAGTAGTACCAGCTATATGCTGAACATTCTTTTACAATATCCTTTGTAATCTTTCCAGCACCTGCTGCAACGTCAATAGACTTTTCAGCCCATTTAGGGAAATACTTAAGAAGTGATTTTACTTCATCACTATTTAAGTCAATTTTGTTTTCTTCCTTAATCATCTTATTAATAGTTGTTGTTCCAAGGTTTACAATATCAACAGGTGTTCCCTTTGAACCCCAGAATGTTTTTCCATCCGCCTTTGAAACAAAACGTGTATATTCATCAATGCTCCAGTCAGGCTTTGGAACGTTAATATTGTTATCTTCTGCTAATGCCTTGTTAACCCAGATTCCACCAGGAATTGTGTATGATGGAAGTCCTGCCTGGAATCCATAATAGTTAAGATTGCTCATAAGTGTTTCGTTATACTTCTTATATGTTGCGTCATCCTTGTATGCTGACAAATCAGCAACTAAACCTTTTTTAATGTCGTTTATTACGTTTGTTGATCCCCAAATATCAGGATACTTTTTGTACTTCGCCTGGAAGTTTTCCATTTCCTGTTCCCATGATGCTGTGTTGTACTGATCAGGGTCACCAACTTTTGACCATAAATTAATCTTAATGTTAGGGTATACAGTGTGGAACTTCTGAGCCACTGCGTATACCTGTGCTACGTTCTGAGCCACAATCTTGCTAGGATCTGATAATTTCTTTCCTGCTGCGCTATCAGGATTTCCGATATCCTCATAGTATTCTCCATCACCGGACCATACCATAATAGATACTTCTCCCTTAGTGTCCTTTGCCAAACCTGTTGTAATGCCGAGATTGTCGCTGCCATCTCCGCCCTTCTTGCTCTCCTTAGAGCTTCCACAACCTGTTAATGCCATTGAAGCACCAAGTGTCAATGTTAATGTTAAAGCTAATGCTTTACGGCCTAATTTTTTCATTTTAATATCCTCCTTCATTTTGAAAAAATTTAATCACCTACATTAGAAACCACATAGTGATTTTCTTTAAAACGATTTTATCACAAGAATATGTACAAATCAACAGTAAAAAACGATTTTACAATATTTTTTATTGTAATATTTTAACAACGGATTGAAAACGCTTTTCATAATTTTTTACTATATTTTCCAATATAATTTTGTATACTTATCAATAATCCCAATATTTAGTGAAACGTTTTCACTAAAACGCCCTATTTGGTGGCTAAAGATTTATTTTTTTTATGAAGTGTCTTATTCATTAATTTCTATTTTTCCGACAAATAAAAAAAGCAGCCACCAACTAAAAGTCAATGACCGCTCTTTTCAGATAAATATTTTATTTTAATTAAGCTTCTTTTCTTTTTCTTGAAAAGACAACGATAACTGCTGCTGCTGCGATAGCTGCTACTGCACAAGCGTAAGGTCCGAAATCTCCGGTTGCTACTGTTGTTGTATTTGTAGCAGGCTGTGTTGTATTGCCACCATTGTTGTTCTGCTGATTGTCACTTGCTGCTGCAGGTGCTGCTAATGAATAATCTGTACATGTGATTACTGTAGCCTTTGCAGCCATATCTCCATCACCGTCTGAAATAGCTGACTTTCCGCCTTCAGCCCATGTGTACAAATCTTTTTCATCATCTCTGTCACCAAAATCTCCACCTAATCCAAAGTAAATTGAATTAGCATCACATTTAGCTGTAAATGTTTCATCAACTGTTACTGCCTGATTTTTTGGTAACTTAACCCATTTAGCAAATGCAATATTTTCCTTAGTTGCAATCTTAATTACAACCCATTTGTCCATCTTAGTTGATTTCAATGTACACTTTAATGTATACTGCTCACCTTTTTTAATATCAACTTTTCCTTTGCCTTCCTGGAATACCTGGTATCCCCAAACACCACCCCAACCGATAGTGTCCATGTTAGCTGTCCAGCCTGTAGCTGAATTTTCCTTAAATGAACCTTCTGATGCTTCGTACCATACATTACCTTCTGAGAAACCTATGTAATGTCCCCAGGTACCTGCTGCGAAACAACTTGCGCTCATGCCTGCAGTTAATGCAACTGTAGCTACTACTGCCGCAATTCTTTTTAATACTTTCATTTTATTTCCTCCTTTATTCAGATAAATATACCCGATATATTGTGAGTATAGCACGAAGAATACCGTAGTTCAATAAATAAAATCATTTTTATTATCCTTTCTAACAATTTTTACAATCTTTTATGTCTTATTCTGTACATTGTCAACAAAGTTGTTGTTTCTGCAATTTTAAACTTTTTTCCTTTGCATATTCATTTTTACCTATAAATATGTTACTATGTTTAAGGCTGTTTTTTAATAGTTTTATCATAATATGAAATCAGTTATTTTTATCTGATTTACATTAAATATAGGAGGTTATTATGATTCGTCTTATAGGAGTTTTTTTATTCCTTGTAGTTTACTTTATTATATCATTACCAATACAGTTAGCTGAACTTATTATTCAAAAATTTAATATGGATATAAGAAATAAAAGCAGTCTTTCTTTTGTACAATGGGGATTGAAATGTGTAATGTTTATTTCAGGAGTAAAACTTGAAGTTACGGGATATGAGAATATTCCTAAGGATACTCCTGTTTTGTTTGTAGGAAATCACAACAGTTTTTACGATATTATTGTTACTTATCCGTTGATGGAACGACCAACAGGATTTGTTGCAAAAAAGGAAATAAAAAAAGTACCATTTCTTAGCTGGTGGATGTATTTTGTAAATTGCATCTTTTTAGACAGAAGTGATCCAAGAGCCGGGCTTAAATCTGTTTTAGATGCGGCAGGTCTTATTAAAAAGGGCATTTCTGTATTTTTGTTTCCTGAGGGAACCCGTTCAAAAGACGGAAATATGCTGGAATTTAAGGACGGTGGTTTTAAAATTGCTACTAAATCAAAGTGTCCCATTGTTCCTGTAGGAATAACAGGTTCTGCAGATGTTTTTGAGAATCATTTTCCTCTTATTAAATCAACTAAAGTAACTGTAACCTTTGCCGAGCCTATTTATACCGCTGATTTATCCAGGGAAGAAACCAAAGGACTTTCCGCAAGGGTTAAAGGAGAAATTCAAAATATTATTTCTAAATAATAACTTTTTGTTTTTTGATGTTTAAAAAATTTTATGCCAATGGGGGTAAGCCATGGGTTTTGACCAATGAAAATTTTACTTTTAACCCTCTCATCTTAATATTTTATTGTAAATTTTTCTGTTAAATGATAGAATAACACAAGAGACAAAAAAGTGGAGGTACATAATGAATATTTTAAACAATATTTCACCAATTATGGCACTTAGCGGACTGACAATCGGACTTATTGTGGTGGTTGCAGTTTTGTTAGTAGCTGTTATTGTTCTTTATTTTATAGGTCGTAAAGCCGAAAAGAAACAGGCAGAGCAGGAAAAGACCATGAAAGAAAATGCTCAGACAGTCAGCCTGTTTGTTATTGATAAGAAGAAGTTAAAACTTAAGGATTCAGGACTTCCGAGTATCGTTCTTGAGCAGACACCTAAGTATGCCAGACGTGCAAAGGTTCCTATTGTAAAAGTTAAGGCAGGTCCAAGAGTTATGAATCTGATTGCAGATGCAAAGATTTACGATCAGATTTTACCAAAGCAGGAAATTAAAGCTACTGTCAGTGGTATTTATATCACTTCATTTAAAAGAATACGTGGTCCTATCTACGAACCGCCAAAAAAGAAGAAACATTTTTGGCAAAAAAGTAAATAAGACAGCACATAAAAAAAGTCCCGATACACCGGGACTTTTTTTATGCATTTTTTAGTTTCTAAGCTGTCTGCCTCTCGGCAAGCTGCCTCTTTAATTCCTCTATTTCTTTTTCATATCTTCTACGTTCTTTTTCTATTTGACTTTGCTTTTCGTCCAGCTTCTCCTGCATCCTTTTGCGTTCAGCTTCTCCTCTTGCTTCTCCTAATGCTTCCCCACTCATTCTTGCATCCCTCATCATGTCATCAATTGCCTTACACATATCCTGCTTTTCCTCCTTCTCTTCAATCTTTATGTTAATGTTTGCACATTCCCTGATTACCACCATGGCACCCCCTTCTTTTAATATTTCGAGATATATACTATTAGTTTTTTTAATTTCTTTATAGTATACACCGGATATAAAAAAAATACAATAGTGAGGATTAGAATCCACTTGCAATCCTCACATCACAGTATCTTTATTACATCTTATATTTATTATAGTATATATTATTTGTTGTGTTGTCAAGTCGTTTTTTAAATTATACATATTTTTTGTGTTTTCTTTGAATAGTTACCGGAAAATGTAAATTTCACCTACACCCGGCTTAAATCAATTTCAATTTCACTGTCCGATATTTTACTGTTGTTGGCATATAATTCATATGCAATTTTCAAATTAATTTTGTCTTTTTCTTCAACCACATTAATATCCTTAGTCAAAACCTCCATAAGTAAGTCACCATATGGCGTGCTGTGCAATGCCTGATTGTTCTTCCCTTTTTCAAAAATCATTTTTCCACTCATGAATCCTGACCTTTTAACCTCTGCAAAGGAATCGTTAAACTTAATTATATTCTTTGTTTTCACTCCGGTTTCATCATCAATGTCCTCATAAGTTACATAATGCTTGCTATTTCTTGTATAATATTTTCCCGGAGTTACGGTTTCAACGCTGTCTCCTGTTTCTTCCACTATCTGAAGTCCCTTTACTTTTACTATTACCTTGCTATTTACCATCCTAGTATTCCTCTATATTTATCTGATTTGCCTCGTCCACATCAAAAGGCATAATTGAATCTGCAAAACTTTCAAACCTGTCAGCAGCATCGCTTACATAAAAGTCACATGTAGGGTTAGCATTAATATCTGCTCTTATTCCATGCTGGGTTAAAAGCTCCCCTAAGCTAATGGCTGTCTCATAGGCAGGATTTACCAAATTAACATCCGGGCCCATTATTTTTCCTATGGTACTTCTTAAAAGAGGATAATGGGTACAGCCTAAAATAAGACTGTCTATGTTTTGTTCCTTAAGTTCGTCTAAATATCTTCTTGCAATCTCATCCGTCACTTCGTCATGAAGCATTCCCTCTTCTACCAAAGGGCAAAACAAAGGACACGCCTTTCCTATAACAATTATTTCAGGGTCAATGCTTCTTATATATTCAGTATATAATTTACTTTTAATGGTTCCTTCCGTTCCAATAATACCAATACGCTTGTTTTTGGTAGTTTCTATGGCAGCAATTGCTCCCGGTTTTACCACACCTATAACAGGTATATCTAATTCCTTCTCTATGGTATCAAGGGCAAATGCACTTGCAGTATTACATGCAACAACAATTGCCTTTACATCCTTTGTTCTCAGAAAATGTACTATCTGCCTTGAATATCTGATAATTGTATTTTTGGATTTACTTCCATAAGGAACTCTGGCGGTATCTCCAAAATATACAATGCTTTCATTAGGAAGCTGTCTTGTAATTTCCCTTGCTACCGTAAGTCCGCCCACACCTGAATCAAAAACTCCTATAGGTGCGTTATTATTTATTAATTCCATAATACATTTCCTCCTATACTTTGATATATTTTACCTTTTATCCCCCGTTATTTCAATAGAATTAAAAGCATTTGTATAAAAAGATTATAAGAGGCAATACTCTAAATACAACCACTAAAGTAAGAGACAAAAATTAACTATGTTTATTAAAAAAACGTTTCCGACACTTAGCCCTCCACCAAAGGGTGGGGCAATACATATTCTATAAGGAGATTGAACAATGAGAAATAAAAGAATATTTTTAAGTTTTATAATTTTTATTGCAGGTATTGTAATGTTTAACTTTTACAAAAGTTCTGAAACTACTGCTACGGTAAAAGCCCTGTCTGAAAGTGCCATACGCTTCCATGTCCGTGCCAACAGTGATTCCCAAGATGACCAGGCCCTAAAAATGGAGGTAAAAGAAAAAGTAGTTGACTACATATATAAAAATACAAAAACCTTAAATACCCTTTCCGAAACAAAGGATTTTATACTAAAAAACGATAATAAAATAAAAAAGCTGGCAACTGAGACTATCCGAAATTCAGGATATGATTACTCAGTATCTTCCAGCTTTGGAATGCAGGATTTTCCTGTTAAAACCTATGGTGATGTTACCTTTCCTAAAGGCCGCTACACATCATATACCATTTATATAGGAGAAGGCATAGGGCATAACTGGTGGTGCGTGTTGTATCCCCCATTATGCTTCGTAGATGCCTCCACCGGGGTAGTTCCTAACTCATCTAAAGAAATGCTTAAGGAATCCCTTACGGAAAAAGAGTATGACACCGTAGTTCAGTATCGTTTTAAATATCTTACCTTTTTTAACAACTTTATCAATTAATAAATTCCGTTAAGTAAAGCTGTTCCGTAAGATTGTTCTGCGTTAAATTTTCCATAACCTTTTCTGCCTTTTCAATATTATCAAAAAGTCCAAATACTGTAGGACCGCTTCCACTCATTATGGAATTTAAGGCACCTCCATTAATCATTATATCTTTTATTTGAGATATAACAGGATATTCAGGCACTGTCACGTCCTCCATTACATTATATAAAAGCTTTGACAGTGCGTACAAATCCTTGTTTCTAATGGCATCTGCCATTTTTTCAATATCCGGGCGTTTCTCAATTGAATCCGGCTTTATGTGTCCATAAACATATGCTGTAGATACGGAAACCGGAGGTTTTGCTATTATAACATGACACTTCGGTGGTGCCGGCAGTGGTGTTAATATTTCTCCAATACCTCTGGCAATAGCCGTTCCACCCATTATGCAGTAAGGGACATCTGCCCCGAGCTTTACTCCTCTTTCCATTAGTGCCTTTTCATCTAAATTGAGCTTAAACATCTCATTAATTCCCTTAAGGGTAGCTGCACAGTCTGCGCTCCCTCCTGCCATTCCTCCGGCAATAGGAATTCTTTTGTTAATTCTGATTTCAATTCCATCATTGATTCCAAATTCGTCAAATAACATCCTTGCTGCCATATAAGCCAGATTTCCCTTTTCATTTGACAAAACTTCTTTATCTGTAGTTACCTTTATTTCACCATTTTTTTCTGTTTTAGTTATAATAATATCGTCGTAAACATTTACCGTCTGCATAATCATGTCAAGGTCATGATATCCGTCAGGTCTTTTTCTTATAACATCTAATCCTAAATTAATCTTTCCATAGGCTTTTAATTCTATCTTATCTGACAACTTCCGTTCCTCCAAAAACTATATTCTCTTAAAGTATACTTTTTTTAACTGTTATTGACAAGATTTAATCAACAGCAGTCTGTCACCCTTTTTGATATGGTCAGTCTTTAATTCATTTACCTCCATAATTTTATCAATGGTAGTGAAATTCTCCTTTGCCAGCTTCCACAATGTATCCCCTGACTGAACCACATACCCTCTCATAAGTGGTGCTGCATTTACCTTTTCCAAATCTATGGATTCTTCTTTTATTTCAGTTATAAGAGCTTTTCGCTCCTCCCTAAAGGCCATTACCTCCATAGCCACTGTGAGCTTTATTTCCACCTCATCTGTGCCTGTCATGTTGCCACTTATCTGCTCCGTCCACCAGTTTACATAATATTTATCACCATTAGTTATTCCCTCTGCATCTATTCTGTGTTCAAAATCCATTTCTGCTGACTTGCAGCATATTGGATTACTGTCTTCAGAGGATATATACATAACCCATGCCTTTATTTTCCCAATAGCCTTTAAGCCATTGTCACTAACTACAATATTTTCAATTTTAATGTCTGCACTATTTCCACATATTTGTAAAATATGTCCCTTGTCGCTGTCTACCTTTATTTTCACTACATTTTTCGTTCTTGAAGCATTTTTTACAAGAAGTCTTTCACATACCTGTTCTGTTTTTATTGGAACGAGATTAATTTCCGGTGCGTACACATCCTCTAACACATCTACCGGCTTTTCCTCATAAATCTTAATGTTCATTTTCAGCAATGCATTAATGTTAATTTCCCGCATTTCATTATCCTGATTCATTTCTGCATCTACCGTAATATTATGAAGCTTTGATGTTATGTAGGAAATTAAATCTTCTCCCGCTTCATTTATTTCCAAAGTTCCACCAAAGTTAACGGTGGTATCTATCCACTGGATTGGAGCACTTTCTTCCTCCGGACTATATAGCAAAAATACCCCCAGTTCTCCGGTAACAAGTACGGCACTATCCGTCATTTTTTCATTAATGTTTTTTATCCTTACATCCTTCCACAGTATTCTTTCAATAGGTGGTTTAGATGAAGGAACCGACAGCTGTTCGTGGATTCTTAAATTATCTGATTTGTCTGCCACAATGGATATTCCGTCAATATGACCGTATTTAGTCATCATGTTTTCCCTGTCTGCTCCTGTCACTGCCTCCACATCTTCTAATTTTTCCACTGTAACATATGCCATTATCTGTATTTTATATATGTAACTTCTATTATCAATCATTTTGACAGAAGATGACATAACCATTAGTTTTACATTTGCATTTCCATCTTCATCTATATCCTGGGCTTTTACAATTTCCTCAAAAGGAATTTCCCCTTCTAACCCATTTACCCTGCCATCATCAGCTCCATAGTAAAGCATCTGATAATTTATTGTTCCATTAATAACAATCTGATTATTTCTCACGGAAACATTATCAACTGTGGCTGTCTCACTTTGATTAATAATGGTTCCTACTTCCGGATATGCCTCTGTAACCCTCTCTTCGTGGTTTACATAAAAAGTTTTTACCTCGTTTTTTAATATTTTACTCATATGAATATTGCTTTTTATTAATTCCATAACTGCCCCCTGACTTTACTATATTCTGTATACCTTCTATAACATATGAACAACCTGATATATTTATTCTACTTTTTAATTGTCGGTAAATATCACGTTTTTGTCATTGTATTTTATTTTAATTACAATAACCGGGTATGTTTTTGTTTCGTTATTGGTGTATTTCTTTGGTCCCAAAAACTCCGTTCTAACAAAAATTGCATTTGAGCTTTCAAATAGTTTCTTTACGGTAATGCTGTACCCTTCATACTTTTGTTTTCCATAACCAATTATAATGTAAGTGTACTTATCATCTGAATATGTTACCTTAAACTCCTTTTCCTTACGTTCCTCTATTATTTGTTTTACCTCCTGTGGCACCTCTGCTTCCGTCACTACAGTAAAATCTATATCCTTTATTTTTTTTCTGTTTATTTTCTGAATACCGCATGAAGACGTTACTACTATGCATATAATAAGAATTAAAATCAGTCCTGTTTTATTTTTCAGCATAATAAATACACCACAATATATCTTTATTAAAATATATTATGGTGTATTTTATTTATGCCCTGTTTTTAAATATTAAAGCATTGAATTTACTAAATTAATCATATATTCGCCAAGTTCCTTATCCTTAGCTTCTGCATCTGCAAAATCCTTACCCTTAACTCCATAGTAGAATTTAAGTTTTGGTTCAGTACCTGATGGTCTTACACAAACCCATGCACTGTCACTTAAATCATAGTAAAGAACATTTGACTTTGGAAGTCCTGTACCTGTAACTTCTCCTGTTTCCATGTTTTTAACTGTGTCAAGTTTGTAGTCTCTTGCTGAAAGAACTTTATAGCCGGCAATTTCTGTAGGAACATTCTCACGAAGCTTCTCAATTGTATTCTTAATCTTTTCAATTCCTTCCTTGCCCTTTAATGTAATAGACTGAACACCGTCACTCCAGTATCCGTATCTCTCATACATTTCAATCATCTTATCCCAAAGAGACATTCCCTTTGTCTTGTAGTAAGCTACAGCCTCGCAAAGTGCCATAGTAGCTACTACTGCATCCTTATCTCTTGCATGTGTTCCAATAAGACATCCGTAGCTTTCCTCAAAACCGAAAGCATAATGACCTTTCTTAGTGGTTTCAAAGTTAAGAATCTGCTCTCCAATATATTTAAATCCTGTAAGAACCTCAATAAGTCTTACGTTGTAATATTTTGCAATATCATTTGCAAGATTTGTTGTAACTATAGTTTTAATTAATGCTGCATCATCAGGAAGCTGTCCTGCTTCTTTCATCTGACTGATTTCATATTCTGCCAATAAGCATCCTGACATGTTACCTGTAAGTACATGATATTCTCCTGTCTTATCATCTCTTACATATACACCAAGTCTGTCAGCATCAGGGTCTGTGGCCAACAAAATATCTGCATTAATTTCATTTCCCATTTTAACTGCTAACTCAAAGGCTTCTTTTGATTCAGGATTTGGATAACTTACTGTAGGGAAATCTCCGTCAGGAAGTTCCTGCTCCTTAACAACATATACATTTTCAAATCCTAATTCCTTAAGAACTCTTCTTACCGGAATATTTCCTGTTCCGTGAAGTGGAGTGTAAACAATCTTAATGTCCTTCTGCATTGCATCAATGGCATCCTGATGTTTAACCTGTGACTTAAGAGCTGCTATGTACTTGTCATCTACTTCTTTTCCAATCTGAACATAGAGGCCTTCCTTAACTGCTTCATCCTTATCCATTGTCTTTACAAGGCTGTAATCACTAATGGCTGAAACAGCATACATAATACCTGTGTCGTGAGGTGGTGTAATCTGTGCTCCATCCTCCCAGTAAACTTTATATCCATTGTATTCTGCCGGGTTATGGCTGGCAGTAACATTAATACCTGCTATACATCCTAATTCCCTAACTGCAAATGAAAGCTCCGGTGTAGGTCTTAATGAATCAAATACATAAGCCTTTATTCCGTTTGCATTAAGGCAAAGTGCAGCTTCATCTGCAAATTCCGGTGACATATGTCTTGAATCAAAAGCAATTGCAACACCTTTGTCCTGACCATTCATCTTTATAATATAATTTGCAAGCCCCTGTGTAGCCTTTCTTACAGTGTAAATATTCATTCTGTTAGTTCCAGCGCCTATAACTCCTCTAAGTCCTGCTGTACCAAATTCAAGTTCAGTGTAAAATCTGTCTTCGATTTCCTTTTCATCACCTTCAATTGCCTTTAATTCAGCTTTTGTTCCCTCGTCAAAGTATGGACTTTCCAGCCAGTTATTATATAACTCTCTGTAACTCATAGTAAACCTCCATTAAATTTATGCTATAAGTATTTTAATACAAACTAACCCCAAATAAAAGACCAAATATATTTTTTTACATATTTTCTATAAATTTGTGTCTTAGGTTTTCCTGTTTTAGAAATTGTGTCAGTTTTTCCTCGTTTTTCTCCGAATACCACGCCTTGTTAGAGTTGTAATAGTAATTAATTATTTTCCAAAACTTTTCCGGATAACTTAGCATGATTTTAAGGATGGTATATTCTTCACTATTTAATGGATTAATTTTGTTATATTCTTCTATGATTTTGTTTCCAAGAGAGATGTTCCAGTTGTTCTTTTCCATTACCTTTCTAAGCCAGTCGTATAAATCCTGAAGCTGAGGTGCGTAATTAATTTTTGACATGTTCACCATAATTATTCCTTCCCCATCAAATAAAATATTGTGGTGGTTGTAGCACCCGTGATTTATTGTCTTCATTAAAACTGCCTCTTCAAACCTTGAGGCATAGGTGGATTTTAATAAGTTATCCGTAGCAATAACAGCCTGTTTTTTGTACTCATCCATTATATCCTGTAGGGACATTTCAAAGAAATTCTTATTTTTCCTCTTCTTTATGTAATTTTTTATGGTAGTAATTTCCCTGTTGTGCCTTTCAAAAACCTTTTCCATGTTTTTTCCCGGATGAAATGCCCTGACATCCTTTAATAGTTCCCTGTTATCCCTTAATATGTTATGAAAGGCTGCCAGTTTTTTTGTTCCTGCTAATATGCTACCTTCATTATTTACATTACATTCCTCTGCATTAAACCATTTTTTTAATATATATGTATAGCCGTCCTCGCTAATGGTAACATAATTTCCCTCATTATTTTCTATTACACAATCACATATAAAACCCTTGTCTTCCATATAGTTGTACAAAATTTTCATTGCCGCCATTTTTTCATTGCTGTTATTGTACTCCTGAAGAATATATTTTTCCTTTTCCACATTACACCCGTAATTTCCCTTTATTCTGTAGGTACTATTTATTTTAAGGTTGTATTGGTCAAATACCGTCAATGCTTTTTCATTCATAAAAAACCTCCTCTTTAAATGGGTAACGTCCCTCCCTATGGTGGAGAACCGGTCATTTAAAGATATGAGGTTTTCTTACTTATTAGAACATTTTTGACGCAATATTAAGGAGTGTTTCTCTTTCATTTAACTGAGGATTGTCTAACACCTTTGCCAAAAGTTCATCTAACACTGTTCCTATTATTTCTCCCTTAGGACAGCCTATTTCAATCAGGTCTTTTCCTGACACTGCCATCTCTGCCTTACATGTACATATGTTATTGTCCATAATGTATTTAAACTGCTGACAGGTATAAAGATATTTATCAAATCCCTTTTTTCTTCCGTAATCGCTTTTTCCCTGAAAATCTGCATATGCCAGTTGGAGATACTGTTCATAAATATCCTTCCCGATTTTATGAACGCTCCATCTTACGGAAGCAGGACTCATTTCCCCGGAAGCAGTTCTGTCATCGTGACATTCAACTAAACGGATAACAAGCTTTATGGTTTTATTATCCATTTTCAGCCTTTTCATAATTTCAGGTACCATAAGGCTTCCCACCTTGGCATGACCATAAAAATGAACCAGGTTATTATCCTTTTTGTCCATTGTCATGGAATCAGGTTTTCCCACATCATGTAAAAGTGCCGCCCATCTCATAACCTTTGTGTCAGGGACATTTTCCATTACCTTAATGGTATGTTCCCCTACGTTGTACATATGATATGGTGTGTTTTGAGGGCATTCCATCATTCTGTCAAATTCTGGCAAAACCACTTTGGTAATTCCTGCTTTATAGGCTGTAATCAGCTTATCAGGGTGATTAGAAGTAATTAGTTTTTCTAATTCTACCCGGATTCTTTCTGCACTGATATTTTTTAAAGTATCTGACAAATCCTTAGCTGCTGCTAAAGTCTTATCTTCTATATCAAATCCCAGCTGAGCTGAAAATCTTACGGCACGTAAAATTCTAAGGGCATCTTCACCAAATCTCTCTTCTGCCACCCCTACACACTTTATAATCTTTTTTTCTATGTCTCCTATTCCGTCAAAGGCATCCACCAGCCCTACTGTGGGATTATATGCCATGGCATTAATTGTGAAATCTCTTCTTTTTAAATCCTCTATCAGATTAGAGGTAAATTCCACAGTGTCAGGATGTCTGCTGTCATTGTATTCGCCATCAATACGGTATGTGGTTACCTCATACCCCACTCTGCTCATCATTACCGTAACTGTTCCATGCTGTATTCCCGTATCAAGGGTTTTGTTAAATAACGCTTTTACCTGCTGAGGCAGAGCCGACGTTGTAATGTCCCAGTCCTGAGGCTGTCTGCCTAAAATGGTATCCCTTATACAACCGCCAACTGCAAATGCCTCATAACCGTTTTTTTCCAAAATAGTTATTATCATTTTTACACTTTTGGGAATCTCTATATTAAAATCTTTCCTTACTTTATAATCATTCATTAATTTCTGTCCTTCTTTTATATGATGTAAGTTTTAAAAGTATTAATTAAGTCTGTTTACAATGCCTTGTTCATTATATCGAGGGCTTTCTTTAACTTTTCCTCTGACACGGCAGAGTAGTTTATTATGAATTTATGATTAAACTCCTCTAATTTATTGTAACAGTAATCTGACACACCGGATATGTTTATATTATTTTCCCTTAAAACTGCCTTAAAGCTTTCGTCATCTATGTCCTTTTTGATTCCCAAAATAAAATGAAGTCCTGCATTTTCTTCTTCTATGGTAACCTTTTCATAAATATCCGACTGCTTTATGGCACCAATTATTTTGTTTCTGTATTCCCTATAATAATTTCTCATTCTGTTAATGTGCCTCTCGTAGTAACCCTTGGAAATAAAATTTGCCAGTGTGTACTGCTCAAATCCCGACACCGTTCCGGAATAAAATCCCAATTTTTTATGATACAAATCCATTAATTCATCCGGCAGTACCATATAGGCAATTCTAATGGAAGGAGCCAGAGTTTTTGAAAAAGTATTCATATATATAACTCTTGTACTGTCCATTCCCACCATGGTTGGTATTGGCTTTCCCGAAAATCTGAATTCACTGTCATAATCATCTTCAATAATCAAGCCATTATTTTCCTTTGCCCATTTTAAAAGCATTTGTCTTCTTTGTACCGGCATAACCCTTCCTGTTGGGAAGTGATGGGAAGGCGAAATATGGACTGCTCCTGCACCGCTTCCTGTTAAATTCTCAGGATTTATTCCCATATTATCAATTTTTAAATGGAGACATTTAACTCCGTTACTTTCATAAACCTTTCCGATTTTTTTATATCCCGGATCCTCTAAGGCAATAACCGTGTTGCGACCTAAAAGCTGAACAATAATGCTGTAAAGGTATTCCGTTCCCGCACCTACAATAACATTGTCAGGGTTAATTTCCATTCCTCTAAAATGTGCCAAATGGTCTGCAATGGCATTTCTAAGTTCTGCCACCCCATTAGGAACAGGACTTGTAAGGAAGGAATTTTCCTGGTCTAAAAGGGTCTGCCTCATTATTCTTGACCATGTTGCAAAGGGAAAGTTATCGTACATTATATGATTAGAGTTAAAATTAACCAGCCACTGTTTTTTATGTTCTACGCTTCTTGCCATATTTTTCTTTTTAATATTTTCACCCAGATAATCACCACTTATTCTGCTGGCATAATATCCACGTTTTTCCTTTGTGAAAATATATCCCTCCACAATAAGCTGGGCATAGGCATTTTCCACAGTTATAACACTTATGTTGTGATTTTTTGCCATTTCTCTTTTAGAGGGAAGTTTCTCCCCTGCCTTAATTTTTCCTGACAAAATATCATCCTTTATGCATTTATACAAATATTCGTACAGAGACATTTTCCCTCTGTTTTCAAAATCATAGGTAAGCATTGTTTCCCCCTGTTTTATAATGAAATTTGAGTTATTCTAATTTTTCATCATATTAATAATTACATTTTTAACATTCTGGTATTAAAAAAAAATCATAATATGATATTAACAACAAGACCATTACTGGATTATACTTGAAAAACATGTAATTGTAAATACACGGATTCTTAATTGCCGCTGACCGCAGGGAGTGGACAATTAAAAATACAAGGAGATTTTTTATGAAACGAGTAATGAGTATTCAGGACATTTCCTGCCTTGGGAAATGTTCTCTTACTGTAGCACTGCCTATAATATCTGCCATGGGTATTGAAACCGCCATTGTACCTATTGCGGTGTTATCTACCCACACTAATTTTGATAATTTTACCTTTAGGGATTTAACTGATGATTTAATTCCAATTAAAATTCACTGGTTAAAAGAAGGTTTTAAATTTGATGCAATTTACACAGGTTATCTTGGTTCAAAGGAACAGGTGGATATTGTATCGGAATATTTTGATGCCTTTAAAACTAAAGACAACTATATAATTGTTGACCCTGCCATGGCTGACAATGGTGAAATGTATTCAGGCTTTACTCCTGATTTTGCTCTTAAAATGACTGCACTTTGCAGCAAGGCTGATATTATTCTCCCAAACATTACTGAAGCAAGCCTTATGCTTGGAGCCAAATATCCGGGAGAAGACGCCGATGTGGATACCATTAAGTCAATGCTTCTACAATTATCCAAGCTGGGTTCAAAAAATGTTGTTATTACGGGAGTTAAAACTAATCCCGGACAGTTAGGTTTTGTGGGTTATAATTCTAATGAAGACAGCTTCTTTTGCTACTCTACAAAGGAAGTTCCAATTAAATCCCACGGAACAGGAGATGTTTTTGCCAGCACCTTCACCGGTGCATTAATGAACGGCTACTCTATATTTGGAGCTTTAAAAATTGCTGCGGATTTCACTTACAAGTGTATACAAAATAACTATAACGACAAGGATTCCGTGGATTACGGAGTGAATTTTGAGGCAGAAATTCCTTCGCTACTTAGAATGATCGGAAAATAATGTGTAATATTAATTAAAATGAATTTCCTTATGTAACCCATATCGCTTTTAACCCGGCATATCATTCATTATGCCGGGTTAAATCAACAAAATGGATATAACAAATATATTTACCCAAACTGCCTTTTATTTTTCCTTTACACTTTTTTCCAAAGCTTCAACTACAGGTTCTAATATGTACTCTATTATTCTCCTTTGACCAATGTTTACATCTACAGTACATGTCATTCCATTCATAAGATTTATTTTTTTATTATCATATTTATTAATCTTTATTTCCGAGGCAAAGCAATAATCTTCCTGTGCATTCAGTTCTGCAACTCTATTAATTTGGATTACTTCCCCTTCTACCATTCCATAATCACCATAAGAGTATGCATCAAGCTTAATATTTACTTTGTCCCCCAATTCAATATCTGCAATATCCTTGTTAGAAATATTAATCTTAACCTTATAATCGCTGTTATTAGGTATTACTTTTAATAATTCCTGATTCATTTGTACTGCAGAACCAACGGATAGATCCGACATATTCGTAACTATTCCTTCTTTTTCTGAATTGATTTCTATTACTTTTCCACTTTCGTCAACTAAATCAAGTATTTTATCTCCCCTTTTTATTGTATCATCATCTTTTACATATACTTTATCAATTCTCCCAGTATAATAGCTAACAACAGATGTTAATCCTTTTGAAGAAGCTACAACACCTCTGCATTCATTCACAACGTCTACTTTACTAAAATATGACCAAATCAATACCGATATAATCATCAAAAAACTTGTCCATATAACGACCATTGCACCCTTATTTGTCGGTTTTTCTATAATTTCAATCAATCCTGGCATAAAATCATACTCTAACTTTTTCCTATTCTTTTTTGACTGTTTTACTAAATACTCAAGTCTGTCATTATCCATTAATATCACCTCGCAGTTGCATATTATATAATTTACAATATATACCTTTTTCCTCCATTAAATTTTCATGCGTATCAAACTCAACCACCCTCCCTCTATCAATAGTCATAATTCTATCTGTGTTTTTCAAGGTAGATATTCTATGAGCAATGATGATTACTGTACGACCTCTACATATGTCTTCTATATTATTCTGAATAATACTTTCCGATTCATAATCAAGTGCAGATGTAGCTTCATCAAATATCAGTATTCTAGGATTATTTACTATAGCTCTAGCAATAGCTATTCGTTGCTTTTGACCTCCAGACAATCCAACGCCTTTCTCTCCAATTATAGTATCATATCCATTTTGCATCTCCGATATAAATTCATGAGCACCGGCAATTTTACTTGCCTTTATTATTTGTTCCATTGAAGCTTCAGGACAATGAATTGATATATTGTATGCAATAGAGCCTGTAAACACAAAATTTTCCTGTAAAACAATTCCAATCTGTCCTCGTAACCACGCTGTGTCTACCATTGAAATATCATACCCATCAATAAGTACTTTCCCTTTTTCAGGAATATACATTCTCTGAAGCAATTTAGATACGGTACTTTTTCCAGAACCGCTCTTGCCTACAATTCCTATAACCTCACCTTCATTAATTCGAAATGACATATCATCAATAACTAACGGTGTATCAATTCTATATCTAAATCCTACATGGTCAAATACAATTTTCCCTTCAATATTGGGCATGGAAACTGTATTTTTAACAAAATTTTCCCGTTTAGCATTAAATATATCTCCAATTCGCTTTACTGAAAGAGACGCCTGTTGATACTCCTGCCATAACTGCACAAAACGTAGTATCGGCTCACTTACTCTACTTGCCAGCATCCTAAAAGCAACTAACTGTCCAACTGTGAAATTACCATCCATTACTTCCAGTGCTCCTAAAAATAGTATTAATAAATCAAAATTTTTTTGTATAAATCTGCTTAAATTATTGGCAACATTGGCAATCATAGAAGTCTTATAACTTGCTTTTACATATTCAGCCTGCAAATTACCCCATTTTTCTTCCAGTTTTGGTTCTAAGGCAAAAGATTTTACAGTTTGAACAGCGGATACACTCTCTACTAAAAATGCCTGTGCATCAGCCCCACTATTGTATTTTTCATCCAGACTTTTCTTAAACATTGGTGTAATGACTAAAGAAAGTATTGCAAAAATAGGTAAAGAAAATAAAACAACCAATGATAATTTTGTACTATAAATGAACAATACAACAATGTAAATAATTACGAAAAATAAATCTATTAGTGATGACAATGGCGTACCTGTTAAAAAACTTCTTATATTTTCCAATTCTCTCACCCTGGCAATTGTATCACCTACTCTCCGACTCTCAAAATATTTTAAAGGGAGAGCAAACAAATGCTTAAATAATCTGTCACTTAGTACAACATCTATTCTATTTGTTGTATGAGTAAACACATAATTTTTCGTTAAATTTAGTACAAGTTCAAATATATAACTTATTGCTAATCCCACGGTTAAAACATATAAAGTCGACTTACTAAAATGAACAAGAACCTTGTCAACCACAATTTGCGTCATCATTGGTGATAACAATCCTAATAATTGTATAATTAATGCCGCTACAAGTACACTTATAAGTTGCCCTTTAAATTTATATATTGTAGGCAAGAACCACTTGAAACCAAATTTAATTTTTCTATTTTCTTTTCCCTTTTTCGAAATTATTATTGCTATACCGCCCCAATTTTCATAAAACTCTTTTAGCTCAATTAATTTTGTTTCCTTAGTTTCAGTATTTGAAATCATAATATGATTCTTGTTCTTCGTTATGATAACAAAATTATTATCCTTCATCTTAGCAATAATAGGAATATTTAATTTATCTATATTATTTAACTTTTTACTCTTAATTAGTTTGCATTTAAGATTTAAATATTTTCCCATACCAAGAATTTTTTCCTCATCAAAGTTCTTATTTGCTGTATTAGTCAAATGCTGAATTGTCTCATTATTCATCTTTATTCCCCAATACTGAACTATTGTTATAAAGCAAGTTAATCCACTGTTATTCATTTTTTCCTCCAAAACTAACCCACAACAATAATGTTGTGGGTCTTATAAAACTTAAGCTTTTTTTATCCAAAAATTATCTGTGAAAATTTTTATATCATCGTTATTTGCACCATTCTTCAATTGTGCTATTCCAGCTTCATCAGACAATGTAGACCAATTATCAACTAATAACTGCGCCATATTACTATTGAGAGAATTATAAATAACATCTCCCGCATCCGATATTTTGGATTCGTCAATCATCGCACCCTCCATTTTATATCGATTATTTTTCTCGCCATATGGTTCAACTAATGATGAGAACGGTGCTATCTTATCTCTATCCTTAATAATATTTCGGAATTCATCTGCGTTCAAAACAGTTCCGTCTGCAAATTCTGCAGAAAACTGTCTGGCATATGAATTCTTGTTATAATTCTTACAGATAATAATTTTATTTGTATTAGCATTTTTTATAATAAGGTTATCCAATAAGCTTTCAAAAGTGACGTCATTTAAATTTATATTACTTTCAAATTTTAACGTATTATACCCCTTTTCATCAGCAATAACTGTTATTCCATCTGATTTGTCTATTACATAAATGTCATTTCCGTTTCCACCTTCTACATAATTACTTCCGGCATTTGGATAAATTATATCATCACCATTCTCACCGTATATTTCATCATTTCCGGTTCCACCATAAATAGTGTCATTGTCATTTCCACCATATATTAAGTCATCTCCATTTCCTCCATTTATGTAATCATCTCCATTTCCTCCATAAATACAATCATTTCCTTCATCACCTTTGATTGTGTCATTACCATCTCTTCCATATAACAGATCATCTCCGGCTCCACCTGATAATGTATCATCTCCAGCTCCAGCATCTATCTTGTCATAACCATTACCTGCATATAACGTATCTGCAAGGCTACTTCCATAAATAACGTCATCACCCGATTTTGCATCAATACTTCCTCCCGGAACAGCAACATATAGCGTTTCTGCTTCATTTGTTCCTTCAAGGTTTCTGGCTATTCCATTTTGATCCAAAATATCAATTACCTCATCATTTGAAAATTTCAATTTGAATTTTCTATGTCTTTCCTGATAAACAAAATTACTTAAAACTACTCTTGTATTGCTATCCTTAATATTAATTATAAAATCTGCAGACGCTGACTCACATTGTAATTCATCCATAGAAATATCATCAATAAATTCAAGCGTATTAATACCATTAATATCCGAAATGTACACCGTATCATAATTTCTTCCTACTATGTATACATCATCTCCATCATTTCCATTCAATGTATCTGTTCCAGCTCCGGCGTCAAGAACATCATTTCCATTTCCCCCATTTATACAATCATCTCCACTATCTCCAAATAGGTAATCATCTCCATCACCACCGTGTATGATATCATTTCCATCATCACCATGAACTATATCATTACCTGCATCTCCATATAATTTATCATTATCATTTCCTCCGTATATTTCATCATCACCACCATTTCCACTAATACAATCTTCTCCTGAATCTCCATATAATACATCCATAAACGCCGAACCATTTACCCTATCATCGCCTCCATTACCATGTATCGTACTTCCATCAAAAATAGCTGTCATAGTATCTTTTTCTTCGGTTCCGAAAAGAGCCTTAAGATAACCTTCTTCCCCGTTTAAATTAATCTTTGTCCCATCATTAAGCATTAATGTATACATCCTATATGTCTCATCGTAGCAATAGTTAGAAATAATCACCTTAGAATTATTTTTGTTACACTTAATAACCAAATCATTTAATACACGTTCAAATATCAGATCATTTATTGATATTTTATCCAAATATTTTATAAAGTTACTGCCTTTATTATCTGAAATTGTTGTAATTTGACTGCCCATTATTTCATATATATCATCTCCGGATGCACCATTAAGTCTGTTTGTTCCTGAGGCTCCATTTAGAATGTCATTTCCTTCTTCTCCAAATAATATATCATCTCCTGAACCACCATAGAGTTTGTCATCCCCTGCACCTCCATAAAGCGTATCCTTTCCAACATTTCCGTATAATGTATCATCATCCGCCCCCCCGAATAATATGTCATTTCCCAGTTCTCCGTATAGTATATCATCTCCTGAATTTCCATCTAACGTGTCATTTCCCAATCCTCCATAAAGTATATCGCTACCATTTGTTCCATACACCCTATCGTCTCCGTCTCCTGCATTTACTATTGAATTGTTAAAGATTGAATGCATCACATCTGAATCATTTGTTCCCACCAAATTTCTAAGAATGCCATTCTCATCATTTAATGAAATTTTTTCACCATTGTCAAAAAACAATGTATAGTTTCTATAGTCTTGAGAATTTACAAATCGTTCAATAGTTATAGTATTTTTTCCCTTTACATTAATTATCAAATCGGAATTTGTGGTTTCATATTGTAAATCCTCCTTTCTTACACTCTTAGGCAATTTTATTATATTTTCACCTGAATAATCCGTTATTTTATTAACACTATTCTCGTCTAAAATAATATATGTATCATCCCCCTTATCTCCAGACAAATTATTTTTACCACTATCAGCTGTCAATATATCATTTCCATATCCGCCTGAAATAGTGTCATTCCCACTTCCACTATATAAAATATCATCGCCTGCTTCACCATACAACTTATCATTACCTGCTCCACCATACATAACATCATTATCTTCCCCACCGTATATAACGTCATTATCTGCTTCACCATAAATTGTATCATTTCCATATCCACCTGAAATAATGTCATTTCCGTTTCCACCAAAGATACGGTCATCGCCTTTACCCGAATTAAGTTTATCATTACCTTCTCCTCCAAAAATAACATCTTCATTAACACTGCCAACTACTGTGTCATTTCCAAGGTTCCCCTTTACAACTGTGTTTTTGTTTTCAATAGTGATAATATCATCTTTGGTTGTACCATCCATAATCACTTCATCTCCATTAATAGTTGTTGTGACCCCATCTCCATTAATAGTTAAAACGTAACTCTCTAATGTTCCCATTAATATATCTTCCAAACGGATATTAACATCATTGTCAAATTTTAATACGTAATTAGCATTTTTTTCCGAACCAATACAGTCATTAATTCTCATATCTATATCCGTGCTTTTTGCACTTATATACAAATGGTTTTTATCTTTTGTAAAGGTTAAATCTTCCAGTGTTATTCCATCTACAAACTGTATTATATTTTCCCCAACACTGTCTGACACATATACTTTATTTGACGCTTTTCCAATTACATAAGTATCATCTCCAGCTTCTCCTTTCAATGAATTATTACCGCCCTGATCATATAGAACGTCATTACCGTTACCTCCATGCAATGTATCTGTTCCCAAACCACTATAAAGTATGTCGTCTCCATCATCTCCGTATAGTTGATCATCTCCAAGTCCACCGTATATATTATCATTTCCATTCTTTCCATTTAGCGTGTCATTTCCACTGTCACCATATAGAACATCATTGTGATTATTACCTTTCAGAACGTCATCGCCCATTCCACCATATAAAGTGCTTTCAACTTCAGCTGCATACAAGTAATCATCCTCATCAGATCCTCTTAAAACTCTTACAGGAGCATCTTTTTCGTTTAGATTAAGACTTGTTCCGTCAGCAAACTGTAATGTAAATTGCTCTAACATACACCCTTCTTTAGAGCTGATAATGTCATTTATTGTTATGGTTTCACCTGTTTCTTTGATTGTTATTATAAAATTTCTGTTGGTATCGCTAAACATCAAGTCTCCGACTGTTATTCCTTCAGAAAATTTCAAGACACTATTTCCTGCTGCATCATTGATGACCTTATCGCCATTTCCTTTTGTAATGATATATACATCATTTCCGGCTTCTCCATTTAATATATCATTACCGGTTTCTCCGTCTAATATATCATTTCCTTTTCCACCATTTAATGTGTCATCTCCTGAACCTCCATAAAGAATGTCTTCTCCATCATCCCCATTCAATTTATCATTTTGTGCACCGCCATAAAGAGTATCATTCTCAGTTCCTCCGGACAGGTAATCATTTCCATCGTTTCCATAAAGGATGTCTGAACCGGCGTTTCCTCTCAGTTCATCACTCCCTTCACCTCCATAAAGGATGTCTTCGCCTTTATTTCCATATAAATAGTCATCTCCGGCATTACCATAGAGTTTTGTATCCATTTCACTTGCATAAATACTTTGTCCCTTATCACTACCCTCTAATCTTCTGATAGGGCCATTTTCAGAATCCAGCTTAATCTCTGTTCCGTCAGCAAACTGTAACATAAATTGCTCTAACATACACCCTTCTTTAGAGCCGACAATGTCATTTATTGTTATGGTTTCACCTGTCTCTTTGATTGTTATTATAAAATTTCTGTTGGTATCGCTAAACATCAGGTCTCCAGTCAGCAAACTGTAACATAAATTGCTCTAACATACACCCTTCTTTAGAGCCGATAATGTCATTTATTGTTGTGATTTCACCTGTTTCTTTGATTGTTATTATAAAATTTCTGTTGGTATCGCTAAACATCAGGTCTCCGACTGTTATTCCTTCAGAAAATTTTAAGACACTATTTCCTGCTGTATCATTGATGACCTTATTGCCATTTCCTCTTGTAATGATATATATATCATTTCCGGCTTCTCCATTTAATATATCATTACCGGTTCCTCCGTCTAATATGTCATTGCCTTTTCCACCATTTAATGTATCATCTCCTGAACCTCCATAAAGAAAGTCATCTCCATCATCTCCATATAATGTATCAATTCCTTCCCCTCCATATATAGTATCATTTCCGGCATTACCACTTAATGTATCTCTACCACCTTCACCATAAAGTATATCGTCATCCTCATTTCCTCTAATATCGTCATTAGAATCCCCACCATAGATTATATCATTGCCTTCATTTCCAATAAGTGTATCACTACCTTCTCCGCCATAAATCACGTCGTCTCCGGCATCCCCTCTTATATAATCCTTGCCATTCTCACCAAAGAGTTTATCGTTTCCCTGTGCTCCATAAATACTATCTCTTCCCTCTCCGCCATGAATGACGTCTGCCTCTTTTGATCCATTTATTATGTCATCGCCTGAACCTGCGTTTATTTCCTCTCCATTTGCAGAAACAGTAATTTTATCATCATATTCCGTTCCTTTTGTCCTATCCTTAACTAAATCTGTATCCATTGGGTTTATTTTTGAGCCATCTGAAAATTGGAAATTTATTTTTCTATAAGATGAGCCTGAAACAAAATTTTTAACTATAACTTTATCCTCACATTCTTCTACACTAATTTCCAGATCTGTCCCGTTGATGGAACAATTAAGATTCGAAAAACCAATTTTCTCCCCAAAAAGAATTGTTTCCTGACCTTCCCAATCATCTTCAATAATTGTTTTATCTCCCGAATATAAATTATATACATATGTATCATCACCTTCCCCACCATACAATGTGTCGTTGCCAGATCCACCATCTAATATATCATTCCCATGATTACCATAAAGCACATCATCATTTTCGTCTCCATATAACTTGTCATCCCCAAATCCACCAGATAATGTATCTTCTCCTGAACCTCCATATAATATATCATCTCCATCATACCCATAGACCAGATCATCACCACCGTAGCCGTAAAGGATATCGTCCCTATCAGTTCCCTTTATTAAATCATTTGATGCACATTTTACAATGGTTTCGTAATCTTTCCCTATTCCTGACACTTTTTTAATAAAGCTGTCCATATTTTCTTTGGAAATCATTCCTGAACCATATAATGTATCCATAAAATCAGAAAGCTTTTTCTTTGCCAACTCCGGATTCTTCTCATTAATTTCTTCTACAATATCTCCAATACCCGCATAATCAAATACAAGTTCCTCGTTTTCTTCATCATAATCAAACGTCACACCAACAAATAAATCTTTATAATCACACTGCAACTTTAACTGATAATAATATATATCAACTAATTGACTATATGCTTTTTCCAATTTTTCAGCTGCTGCTTCAACCGGATTTCTACCACCTACCTGATGTGTAAATTCCTGACCTAAAAATTCCTCAATTGCTTCGAGTCTTCTTGCATCTTTCATTTTGCTTCCCCTACTATATGGGTCAACATCATAAACTCCTGACCATCTCATAACCAATTCAGATACAATCTGTCTTCTTGTTATTTCATCTGTTTCATTTGCAAATCGTTTCACGAGATTTTGTAACTTTCCCGTTTTTTCCCTAAGCATTGCCTGATGCAATGTATTTACTTTACCTGTTCCTTTTAATTCAGGTAATGCAAAAACATCTTTTGTCTCTTCTAATATTACATAATCATCATTGTGTATTACTGTGTCAACACTATCCATTTCAAACCATACATCATGTATATCAAACTCTTTTCCGTTAAAATCTGTATATGTACTAACCTGATTATGTTCATTTCCCATATCATCCACAGCGTATTGTTCTGAATAATTTAAATTTATAGATTTGATTCCTGCCTGTTTTAATGATAATAACTCTCCGTCTTCTGTTTTACCATTGCTGTTTACATCCCTCCATACCTGTATCTTTGAATACATAGCATCTTTTTCATCCATCACTCCATCTGCATTGTTATCATAATTTGCAAGAGCTAAGAATCCATTTGCTGCAATTTCATCTTCTGATATGCTTGACGCATTACCAAATAACTCATTTCCTCCATCAATTTTGCCATTACCATTTTCATCAAATACAAGAAGACCATCATCACTGCCTACCCAGCCCATAGCCTCTGCACTTTTATCTCCATCAAAATCAAAATGGACGTTGTTCTTTAATGATATTGTTTCTATACCATCACCATCCAAATCAACAATTAATGGATCAACACGCTGAGCAAGTGCCTCCTTGAACCAATCAAAAATACTGTACGCCATGTCATTCACACATTCTCCAAGTTTAGATCCCACCCAAAATTCAAATAATTCTAATGTAACAAATGCGACAACACCTGCAGCCGGACAGATTGCTGTTCCTGCTACCATTGCCAAATATAGGTTTGCCGGTTCCATCAATCCTGTAATTACAGAACCACCTGCTATTTCTGCAAAAAAGCCTGTTATTTCTTTACACGCTTCCTCCTTTTGACCATTCTGATATTTTTCTGCTGCACTGATTATCGTAGATGCTCCCCATGCAACAAAAAATACTGTGCCCGCATATTTTACCGCTTTACTCACTTTAGAAATTCCGGATAATGTCTTCTCTATCTCTGCTATTTTAGTTGCATATTGTTTGCAAGCTCTCGGACTACCTAACTCTTTATATTTTTGTAATGCATCTTTCAGAATGCTCTTTTGAGATTCAGTAAATACTTTTCCCTTATATCGTTCATTGTATATTTTCTCCAGTTCGCCAAGTTCCCGTTTTATATCAATGTCTGTTATTGCATCACTGATATCCATGTTTTTTGTATTTCGGGAGAAATCCATATTATCCTTTTCTGTTACATATGAAGTTCCACCACCTACTTTAGAACTATCCACCTTATACACTACAATATTTCCATTATTATCATATCCAATTGTGATATCAATGTCTTTCATAAATTGACCTGTTTTATGTGCAAACCATTCTTGATAAAACATTTTTGCTTCCATTTCATCCTTAAATCCATAACGTTTTGAATTATGAACGATTTCCTTTATTGTTTCTGTACTCTCTCCCCATATAGATTTTACTTTCGGATTATTCAATAAAGCATCAAATTCCGTTCTTAAAAAAACCTTATTAGGATTTAATTCCCACATTAAAGGTTTCACATCCCCTGCTGCCACTTCAAGCATCAGTCTTTTTGATGTATAATCACTTAGATTTAAAACACCACTGCCCTCTTTAATTTCTAACAAGCCATCCTTTCCTCCATAAAGAACAAGTTTTGCATTTTCTATGCCAATCTTATTCCCTAATGCTATACCTAATGGTTTATCATTAATTAAATTTCCCAATTCCGTGCTACTAATATATTGATATTTTTTTTCTTTACTCAATGCTTCGGCTACTTTATAAAGTGGAAGCCACGCCTCTCCCACCTTGGCGCCTCCACAGTAAGGAAGTACTTCTCCTGTCACTCCGTTAAAACTTTCCCTATTCAAAAATTTTTCCAATGCTCTGGTAAATTCCACCAAACTAGATTCCGTAATTTCTCCTTCATTATCGTGCTTTAAACCATCATATCCTTCAATAAACTCTATTGTTCTTTCTGCTAACTGACTCATTTTGCCCTCTTTTCATTTAATATTCTAACGTTTTTTCATATAACATAAGCTTTCTCAAACTAAACTTCTAAATTAATTATCTCGCTCTAGATTTTTATTAATTTACAATCTCAATTTTTCGATTTTCAAAAGCTTTGTCCAAAAATATTTCTAATGCATTTCTCATTGCTTCAATAACATACTCTTCCTCTTTCTTTAGCACTTCATCTACCCTAAATTCTTTATATTCTACGTAAAGTACAAATTTGTCTTCATAATAGTCATATTTTATAGTATTAACTATATTTTTATATATAAAATTTGCCACTTGGGGACCATCTACTCCCTCCAGCACCAACCCTAACGGAGCGTCATTATCCACAAAATACATCCCCTTTTCCTTATCATAAACCCAATACACCACATCTACCATTCCACCATGATACACCCTATTAATATGAAAAGATTCAATAAATTTTCTGTCTTCCTCTGTTATCTTTTCATAAACAAAATTAAATTTTTTTGTTTCCATCATTTTCTCTCCTTAACTTTCTTATTTATTTTATACAAAAATTTTGTGCAATAATTTACCAAAATACAAACACTGATAATCCATGAAAACTGTTAATAGATATGTTATTTCTGACAAAGAATATTTCGTTTTTCTACAAGAAAGATATCCTCAATAAATCGTTATCCTTTTTATAAGAATACATCTGAATTCCATTCCTCTCCTGTGCTTTCCGACCTCTCATACATAATAATAACCTTTCCTCTGCAAGATATTTAACCTCTTTCATTCGCTCTCAACAGCAAAGAGTACTTCTTTCGCTATTATTTATGCTGTATTTTTTATAAAAACATTATTATGATACCATATATGTATACCAAAGTAAATATATTGTTTTATATTTATCAAAATTATATCGTATTTAAATCCACATATTATTTTACATTTTTCAAGCTCAAATTTTATTTATTAATTTGCAATCTCAATTTTTCGATTTTTAAAAATTTTACCTAAAAATATTTCTAATGCGTTTTTCATTGCTTCAATAACATACTCTTCCTCATCCTTTAACCTTTCATCTACCATAAATCCTTTATATTCTATAGAAAGCACAAATCTATCAGAATGATAAACATACTTTATAGTATTAACTATATTTTTATATATAAAGTTTGCCACTTTAGGTCCATTCACTCCATCTAGCACTAATCCTAACGGAGAATCATTAATAACTAAATACATTTCTTTTTCTTTATCAAAAGCCCAATATACAACCTGTACCATTCCGCCATGATACACCCTACGAATATGGAAGGATTCTATAAATTTTCTATCTTCCTCTGCTATCTTTTCACATACAAAATTAAATTTTTTTGATTCCATCATTTCCTCCTAAACTTTATTATTTATTTTGCATTGTGCTTATGTAATTCCCTTGCACAAAGTTTTTATCAATTTAAAACCTTCATTTTTCGATCATCAAAAAAATTCCCCCAAAACACTTCTAATGCTTTTCTCATTGCTTCAACAACATACTCTTCCTCATCTTTTAGCCTTTTATCTACCCTAAATTCTTTATATTCTATAGAAAGTACAAATCTGTCAGAATGATAGTCATATTTTATGGTATTAATTATATTTTTATATATAAAGTTTGCCACTTTAGGTCCATCCACTCCCTCCAACACTAATCCTAATGGAGAATCATTAAGAATGAAATACATCCCCTTTTCCTTATCACAAGACCAATTTGACACATCTACATTTCCACCATGATACACCCTATAAATCTGAAAAGCTTCAATAAATTTTCTGTCTTCCTCTGCTATCTTTTCACATACAAAATTAAATTTTTTTGATTCCATCATTTCCTCCTAAACTTTATTATTTATTTTACATTGTGCTTATGTAATTCCCTTGTGCTAAGTTTTATCAATTTAAGGCCTTCATTTTTCGATCATTAAAAAAACTCCCCCAAAATACTTCTAATGCTTTTCTCATTGCTTCAACAACATACTCTTCCTCATCTTTTAGCTTTTTATCTACCCTAAATTCTTTATATTCTATAGAATGTACAAATCTATCAGAATGATAGTTATATTTTATAGTATTCACTATATTTTTATATATAAAGTTTGCCACTCTAGGTCCATTCACTCCCTCCAACACTAATCCTAATGAAGCATCATTAAGAATGAAATACATCCCCTTTTCCTTATCACAAGCCCAATACATCACATCTACCATTCCACTATGATACTCCTTCTCAATCTGAAATGATTCAATAAATTTTCTGTCTTCCTCTGTTGTCTTTTCATAAACAAAATTAAATTTTTTTGATTCCATCATTTTCTCCTAAACTTTCTTATTTATTTTGTACAAAAATTTTGCACAATAATTTACCAAAATACAAACACTGATAATCCATGAAAACTGTTAAAGATATGTTATTTCTTACAAAGAATATTTCGTTTTTCTACAGGAAAGGTATCCTCAATAAATCGTTATCATTTTTATAAAAAAATAAATCTAAATTTTATTCCTCACCTGTGCTTTCCGGTCCCTCATGCATAATAACAAACCTTCCTCCTCCATTTCCTTCATATGACACTTTTGTTGATGAATCTATACATAATGCCGGTCTTATCCCGCCTTTTCATATGCATTTTATATCGATATCTTGTCATCCCAGGTAAAAACACAAACTGCAGAACTATAATAAGTTTCCGGTGTTCTTAACATCCAGGTAACACGCTCTCCATTTAATGAACATTTTTTATTACGATTCTTTTTTAAATAATCAATGTTTTCCCCTCTTTCGCTATAATATACATACCACTTTCCATGTCCTCTATAAGAAAAGCGGCACTATCGCTTTATTCAACGCCATAGCACCGCTTTTATGTCAATATGAATGTATCACTGCCACTCACCATTGTCTACGGATTACTTTCTTGTTACGTAATTTCCGAAAACTCACATCACATTAAACTAACTTTGCCAGTTCCTCTGCTTTATCAGTCTTTTCCCAAGGTAAGTCTAAATCATTTCTTCCAAAATGACCATATGCAGCTGTCTGCTTGTAAATAGGTCTGCGAAGGTCTAACATCTTTATAATACCTGCAGGTCTTAAATCAAACTTATCACGAATGATTTCCACTAATTTTTCATCTGAAACCTTTCCTGTTCCAAATGTATCTACCATTACTGATGTAGGATGTGCAACACCAATGGCGTATGATAACTGAATTTCACATTTATCTGCTAATCCTGCTGCCACAATATTTTTTGCAACATATCTTGCTGCATAAGCAGCTGAACGGTCAACCTTTGTACAATCCTTTCCAGAGAAAGCACCACCACCGTGTCTTGCGTATCCACCATAAGTATCAACAATTATTTTACGTCCTGTAAGTCCGCTATCGCCATTTGGTCCGCCTATAACAAAACGTCCTGTTGGATTTATAAAGAATTTTGTATTTTCGTCTACCATATCCTGTGGAAGAATTTCATCAAATACATATTTCTTAATATCTTCATGTATCTGCTCCTGGGTAACTTCCGGATCATGCTGAGTCGATAAAACTACCGCATCTAATCTAAATGGCTTTCCATTTTCATCATATTCTACTGTAACCTGTGTTTTTCCATCAGGTCTTAAGTATGGAAGTGTTCCGTTTTTTCTGACCTCCGTCAGTTTTCTTGCTAACTTATGAGCCAATGAAATAGGATATGGCATTAACTCCTCTGTTTCGTTAGTAGCATATCCAAACATCATTCCCTGGTCACCGGCACCAATTGCATCAATGTCCTCATCCGACATTTTGTTTTCCTTAGCTTCAAGAGCCTTATCAACTCCTAATGCAATATCTGCTGACTGTTCATCTAATGCTGTTATAACTCCGCATGTGTCACAGTCAAATCCGTATTTAGCCCTGTCATAACCGATTTCCCTGATAGTATTTCTTACTATTTTTTGTATATCAACATATCCCTTTGTAGTTATTTCACCCATAACCAACACAAGACCTGTTGTAATACTTGTTTCACAGGCTACACGGCTCATAGGGTCCTGACGCATTAATTCATCTAATATGGCATCAGATATCTGGTCACACATTTTGTCAGGATGACCTTCAGTTACTGATTCAGATGTAAACAATCTTTTTTCCATTTACTTCTCCTTTTCTTTGTTTTAAATGCTTTAACTATAGTATCTTACAAATATTTATTTTCTACTTGTGAGAATTTATTTTTCTTTAAACCTTATTTTTATAAAAGAAAAAGTCCACTAAACAGTGGACTTGAATTCAAGGTATCAAATCCTCTTATTGATCAAACTTGTGTCTGCTCAGGTTGGCACCTTCCTGACAAATGTCGGGGTTGCCGTGGCTTCTTCGGTCCTTGTACCTCCACCACTCTGAATAAGAGAAAATATTTATTTGCAATGGTTATATTACTATTATAGCATACATATGTCAAGGAATAAATCCCAAAAACATTAATCTCTGCTGTTTCTAAACTGTACCGGTGTCATTCCGTACTTTTTCTTAAAAAGGCGGTTAAAATGTTCAACATTCTGGTATCCTACCTTTTCTGCAATAGATTCAACAGTCATGTTTCCCCCCTTTAAAAGAGTTCTTGCCTTTTTCATTCTGACATTTTTAACTAACTCTCCAAAGGTCTTTCCTGACTTATCCTTAATGTACTTTGATAAATAAGGTTTTGAAAGATGGAACTGATCTGCTAATTCATCTAAAGAAACCGTTAAATAATTTGTATTAATATAATTAATTATTTCAGTCAGTCTCTCGTCCTGGCAGTCTTTTTCACCTAATTCCTTAATAACCTGATTTACGGCTACTGTTAATGCATGGATTGATGATTTAATAATATCCTCGTCTAATCCTACGCCCCAATGCATAGCTCCGTTATAGCTTATTCCCACATAAGAAACAGCCTTTGAAGAAGAACCTCTTGATAATGAATGTTCCTCGTATACTGAAAGTTCGTAGCTAATATTAAAATACTGCTTAAATGCATTACTTACAGCATCTAATCTACCGTTACCTGTACTCTTAACAATTCTTACCCCGTCATTTTGTGCAATGGTAACTTCTGCCATAATGCCGTTTTTCTGCTGGAAATGTACTTCCGGAACAGAGAATGCTCCCACATCATTTATGTATTTATCTTCAAATATCTGATATACCCAGTCAGGTGATAATTCCTTATGCTCCTTATCTGAAACATGCTTAACTGTATATCCCACTTCTTCCTTCATCTTATCCGGCAAATCCAGTCCGAAGTTCTGCTTCAAAATGTAACTTACGCCACCTTTTCCTGACTGGCTGTTAATTCTAATAACATCAGAATCATATGTTCTTCCAATATCTACAGGATCAATAGGAATATATGGAACAGTCCACTCATCAGTTTTGCCTGCTGCCCTACATGCCATACCCTTGGCAATGGCATCCTGATGTGAACCTGAAAAAGCAGTAAATACTAAATCTCCTGCGTATGGCTGACGTGGACCTACCTTCATTCTTGTAAGTCTCTCGTAAACCTTGCTTATTTCATTTAAATTGCTAAAGTCAAGCTTTGGATCAACACCATGAGATAACATATTCATGGCAAGAGTAACTATATCAACATTACCTGTTCTCTCACCGTTTCCAAACAATGTACCTTCAATTCTATCTGCTCCTGCTAATACACTAAGTTCAGCTGTTGCCACACCGCAACCTCTGTCGTTATGTGGATGAACTGATATTGTTACTGCATCACGATATTTTAAATTCTTATGCATATATTCAATCTGGGTTGCAAATACATGCGGCATTGCATTTTCCACTGTAGACGGAAGATTAATAATAACCTTGTTATCCTTTGTTGGTTTCCACACATCTAATACTGCATTACATACGTCTAATGCATAATCCATTTCTGTTCCTGAGAAACTTTCAGGGCTATATTCAAATGAGAAGTTGCCGTCTACTTCCTTTGCTAATTCATCAAGAAGCTTTGCACCATCTACGGCGATTTTCATTATTTCTTCCTTGCTCTTTTTGAAAACCTGTTCACGCTGTGCCACTGATGTGGAATTGTACAAATGAATAACTGCGTGCTTTGCACCCTTTACAGCTTCAAAAGTTTTCTTAATAATATGCTCTCTTGCCTGAGTTAAAACCTGAACTGTAACATCATCCGGTATCATGTTTCTTTCAATCAGGGCACGCATGAAATTGTACTCTGTTTCTGAAGCAGCCGGGAATCCCACTTCTATTTCCTTAAATCCGATATCCACAAGCATCTGGAAGAACTCCAGTTTTTCTTCGAGACTCATAGGCTCAATTAAAGCCTGATTTCCATCTCTAAGGTCAACACTACACCATATAGGTGCCTTTTCAATGTACTCCTTCTTTACCCAGTCTGTAGTTACTACAGGTGGCATAAAATACTGTCTCTTATACTTCTTGTAGTTCATCATGATAATTATCTCCTTTAATCTTGTTTTAAAAAATATCTATATAAAAGTTTCCAACTTTTAATGCAAAAAAATATCCCTGTGCTCCATCTGTAGGAAGCACAGAGACGTAAGCTTTACTTGCGCGGTACCACTCTGTTTCATGTAATAAATACACACTCTCATAGGATGCATTCACATCCCTTCCTTTTAACGGTGGATTTCCGTCCTGACCTACTTGATGTTTTCAGCCGGAAGCTCCGGGGCGAGTTCATTAACCTGCATCTGATGTCTCGCACCTTCCGACATCTCTCTTGGTACAGCTCATTAATTACTATTCCTCTTCATAGCCTTTGCAATATTTTTAGGATGAACATATATTAACATATGCCTTTTCCTTTGTGTAGTGACAATATTAATCAGTTTTATTGATTTTTTTTATCATCCTACTTTTAATTTAAACTTCTGTTCTTCCCTTTCAGAATCTACTTTTGCGATAGTTGCTCCAAGTCCTGACAACTTTTCATCGAATCTTTCGTATCCTCTCTTAATGTATACAATATCATCTACCGTAGTAAATCCCTCAGCTGCAAGACCCGCAATAACCAATGCTGCTCCTGCCCTAAGATCAGTTGCCTTTACTTTAGCACCCTGAATACTTCCAACTCCGGTAATAATGGCTGTTCTGCCTTCTACCTTAGTTATGGCACCCATTCTGTTTAATTCTGCTACATACTTAAATCTGTTTTCAAAGATACTTTCCGTAACGGTACTTACCCCATTAGCCATAGTAAGCACTGCTGCCATCTGTGGCTGCATATCTGTAGGGAATCCGGGATAAGGAAGTGTCTTTATGTTAGCACATCTGATAAAATCACCGGCTTTAACCTTAACTGAATCATCATATTCTATAATTGTGCATCCCATTTCCATTAATTTAGATGAAATACACTCTAAATGCTTAGGAATAACATTCTTAATTAAAATCTCTCCACCTGTTGCAGCTGCCGCACACATAAATGTGCCTGCTTCAATCTGGTCCGGAATGGTAGAATACACTGTTCCGTGCAATTTCTCAACTCCGTTAATTCTAATCTTGTCAGTTCCTGCACCTCTAATGTCGGCACCCATGCTGTTTAACATATTAGCCACGTCAACAATATGCGGTTCCTTTGCCGCATTTTCTATAATAGTCTTACCTTCTGCCATAACAGCTGCCAAAATTATGTTAATGGTAGCTCCAACTGAAGAAACATCAAAGAAAATATTGTTTCCTCTTAATACATCTGCATGTGCATTAAGCATTCCGTGATCCTGGATAACTGTAGCTCCTAATGCCCTGAATCCCTTAAGATGCTGGTCAATAGGTCTCTCTCCTATAACACAGCCTCCCGGAAGAGCCACCTCTGCCTTTCCAAACTTTCCAAGAAGGGCACCAAGAAGATAATAAGAAGCTCTTATTTTTCTCATCTGTTCTTCTTCCACAATACAGGAATTAATGGTTCCACCATTTATAATTACACAATGTCTGTCAACTCTGTTTATCTTTGCCCCAATTGTTTCTATTGCATCTATTAACTGATTGATGTCACTGACATCAGGAATATTTTCTAAAGTTACATCTTCATCGGTCATAATTGCTGCTGCAATCAAAGCCAATGCTGCATTTTTCGCCCCGCTTATATCAACTTCACCATAAAGTGGTGTTCCACCTTTAATAATATATTTTTCCATTATTCACCTCGGGTTTTATGTAAACTCCAAAAATTTACTCAAATAAATAACAGTGTGCCTTAATTCTTGTCAAAATCTGCTTTTTTCACCTATTGATATTTTTATGCACACTTTCATATATTATAACACAATCTCCTACTTTGTAAACAGCTAAAGGCTTTTTATAATTTTAGAATATGCACTAAGCGGGTAAAAGTTACCCACCGTTTCCGGACTTTACATAATTAACGGGATTAACTTTTTTTCCATTAATTATTACTTCAAAATGAAGATGAGGACCGGTACTGTCTCCTGTATTTCCACTTAATCCTATTACCTGTCCCCTTGAAACCTTCTGCCCCTTTTCCACATTTAATTCCGACATATGAGCATATCTGGTTTCCACAAAATTTCCGTGATTAATTAAAACGTTGTAACCATAGCTTTCACTATAATACGCTAAGGTTACCCTTCCTTCCTTTGCCGCTTTTACCTTTGTTCCCACACATACTCCCCAGTCATGTCCTAAATGCCTTGAGCTTCTTGATATTGTATCCCCAAACTTTGAGGTGGTAATTCCTCCATTTACAGGCATAATAAAAGAAGCCTCAGAACTTTTTGCCTTTTTCTTAATGGTTTTCTTTTTAGTTACAACTTTTTTTGCCATTTCAGCCTTATCTTTAGCTTCTTTTATTTTTATATTTTGCCCGGCAATGAAACTATAAGCATGTATTTCCATTGCCATCTGGGAAAAAATAATAACTATCATCATTTGTAAGGCAAGAGCTGATACAGCCCAAAACCATCTCTTCTGATTAAATAGATTATTAATAATTTTAATTTTTCATTTCCTCCAATTTTTCAACAATTTTGTTCACAGTTTTCTGTATTGTACTGTGGTGCTCATTTACTATTATATCCGCATATTTTTCATATAACGGTGTTCTTTCATTATATAAATCCTTAAGAGTCTGTCCTTCCTTTAAAACCACCCCACGTTTTTTAAGACTTCCCAGTCTCTTTGACAACTCATTAAGTTCTAATTCCAGATACACAATGGTTCCAATTTTTGCAAAATGCTCCATTGCCTCCTGACCGTAAACTGCACTTCCTCCGGTAGCTATTATCGCCTTTGTTGTGTTAAGGGATTTATTTACGTCATTTTCAATCTCCTTAAATTTCTCTGTACCTTCTTCAGCAATAATATCCTTAAGGAGGCGTCCTGTTTTCTCCTGAATAACTAAATCAGAATCAATAAAGCTATAGCCTAATACCTTTGCCAGCACTACTCCTACAGTGCTTTTTCCAACTCCCGGCATACCTATCAATATAATGTTATCGCTGCTTTTGCTCATAATTTTCAGCCTCCTGATTCTTATTTTCTCTTTTTGTTTTTTCTCACTGAGAATCCAAATCTTCCCAGTTTTTTTCCTACTCCGTAATACTGTCCGTGGGAATAAACCAGCGGTGCTGCCATTGCCAAATCAAACTTTCCTTTAGAATCCATATATTTTTCATCAGCATGAACGCATAAAACCTTTGCCAAAAACATGTCGTGAGTTCCCAGATGTGTAATTTCAAGAACCTCACATTCAATGTTTACCGGACTTTCCTTTATAAGAGGTGCCGCAACATATTTTGCCTCCTCCTTTGTAAGATTCATTGCCTTAAACTTGTCCTCGTCTCTCCCTGACTTTACGCCACAGTAATCTGTAGCCTTGGCAAGTTCCTCTGTAGTAAGATTTATAACAAACTGACCTGTGTGTTTTATCATATCATAAGAATGCCTTGAAGGTCTTACTGAAATGTACACCATAGCAGGATCCGAACTTACCGTGCCTGTCCATGCTACTGTAAATACATTATCATTTCCTTCTCCGTCTGTAGCAGTAACTAAAACAGCCGGCAGGGGATACAACATATTTCCCGGTTTCCAAATATCTTTTGCCATGTAATTATCTCCTTTATTCCTTCTTAGTATTTTTGTTTAATAACTTTATATCCGTAAGTGAAATATCATCACCCTTTAAGGTATAGTTTAAAGTCATTTCACTTTTACATTTTCCGGATAGGGTATACACATAACTATTATACAATGTGGTCTTTGTAGATGCCATATAATTATAGCTATAAGTATATTTTAAAGTATAAACCTTTGTTTTGTCATTATACGTTATGGTATTCTTTAAATTATTTATATTAAAGTCAGATACCTTATAGTCTTCTATATTTTTAGTATCCGGCGGATATATTATATCCTGTGTCTTAGTAACAAGGTCCTTGACCTTACTTTTCAGCTTTTTATTATTAGGAAAGCATTTTATAAGGTTTGGATAGGATGGTTTTTTATCCCTTGCCGCCTTATAAAATAACTTAATGACTTTATCTCCTGACTGTTTTATTTTCCCGGAATATTCTTCACTGGCAGTGTAAGATTTTTTTGTCATATCAAGCGTTGTATCAGGTTTCTTTAAATCCACCTGACTGTTTACTGCATAATATTTGTTTGTAGCCACTACCTTGTAATCTCCCAAAAGAATACCCTTAAATTTATAAGTCAATTTACCATCCTTTTCTTCTACGGAAGCATTATCCTTTGTAATGGTTTTCCCGTTAATTTTTAATTGATTTCCACTGTTAATAACTACAGTAAAATTTTTTACAATCATGCTGTCGCAATTAACAGAGTATTCCGGTATAATATTCATTCCCTTTCTTATTTCATCAACATATATTTCAAAATATCTGTTTTCTTTTTTTGAGTCATCTATACATTTTACCCTGACTAACTTTTGTCCGTTCTTTTTCTCCGGGTCTAATATTTCGTAAGAATCAATTGTATACTGTAAGCGCATTTGCTTCATGGCTTCGATATATGTTTCTTTATTTATGTAAACCTCTTTTTCCTTTGTAAGGTAATCATACATTTTATTAAAATCACTGCTTACAAACGCTCTGAAATATCCTGCGGCAACATCTGTGGGATCTGACTCATGGTTTATATATGCCATTCCTGCTCCAATTCCCATGCAAACTGCTATAAATATTAATATGAAAAAAAGAGATACTACTCTTTCCCTTATTATCGATTTCTTCTTCATAAGTCTACTCCTGCATTAATGTCTGTTTTATATATACGTGTACTTAAATGTTACCCATTATCCTTGATTTTTGCAAGGCTTTTATGTATCATTAACATAACATATGAAAGGATTCAGTCGGATAAAAAGTTTTTCCGACTATTATATTGTTATGGATAAAAAAGCACAATTTAACGAGGCTCTTACTTCTCTTGTGGATTACGCAGCTACAAAAGGTAACGAAATCACTCAGGAAGATGTTAAGGTCTTTTTCAAGGATTTAATTGATGACGAAAGTCAGTACGGTTTTATTAACGACTATTTAAGCCTTAATAAAATAAAGGTTTTAGGATTTACACCAACGTCTTTTTTTGACACATTAAATGAAGATACCACAGAAAGCATAGCGGAGGATTCCCCTAATGAAGGCATTCCTGAAAAAGTTTCAAATTTTAAGGAGTCCCAAGAGGAAATCGCTTTCGTCAATATGTATATGTCAGATATGGAAAACATTGAACCTTTGTCTGACACAGAAAAGGTTGAATTAATAAATCAGTTACTTTCAGGTAATGCCGAAGCTTCAAAACGTTTAGTTGAAGGTAGTCTTTCATTAGTAGCAGAACTTGCCGGTAATTTTCGTGGCAAAGGGGTCTCCTTTGGCGACCTTATTCAGGAAGGAAATATTGGCATGATGCTGGCGGTATCTGATTATAACAGTAATTGCGGTGACTTTAATGAATTTATTACAAACCGTGTTACTGATGCCATAAAAAATACCATTAACGAACAGATTAATTCTGACCGCATAAGCCAGCATTTGGCTGACCAGCTTAATTTACTGGATAAAGTTACAAAGCAGTTAAGTGAAAAGCTTGGTCGTGTTCCTGAATTAGCTGAATTATCTGAAGCTATGGGTATTGACGAAGATGAGGTATCTCTTTTATTAAAAACATCCATTAACACTTTGTCAGTTAATCAGGATACCAAAATTGCAGAGGATACTTCCCAAACCGGAAATACTTCAGATTTAAACGACAATGATAATAATCAACCTCTTACATGGAGACATAGTAAGTAGTTTTTTTAGCTTAATAAGGCATAAAAGAGGCTGCGGCTTTGACTTATCAGGTCAAGACCACAGCCCTTTTTAATGAGATTAAGTAAAATATATATTTAAGAACAGAGTTCCAAAATATCTAACTGATATACAACTCTTTTCCTGTTTTTTATTTATCCTTGTAAGCTAATGCTTCCACACCAACTTCACCTGTACGAACTCTCATAACATCTTCTACATTTGTTACGAAAATCTTACCGTCGCCATAGTGTTCAGTATTAAGTGCCTTTCTTGCTGCTGCCACAACAAGTCCCGGATCAACTGTTGAAACTACTATGTCAACCTGTACTTTCTTATAAAGGTTCATTGTGGTTGGTACACCTCTGTATCTACCTGTCTTACCTTTCTCAGCTCCACATCCCATTACCTGAGATACCGTCATTCCCATTACTCCAATAGCATTCATTGTGTCACGAAGTACACCAAATCTTTCTTCCGGACATATAATGGAAATCTTTGTATATCTGCCTTCTTCTCTTTCGCCAAGAGCAAGAGCAACCGGTTTAACATCTGAAAGGTCAACTGAACCTTCGCTTTCTCCTGCATATGATGGTGCTGCTGGGAGGAAATCTGCGTAAGCTGATGCAAGGCCATGTTCTGAAATATCCATACCAATGATTTCTTCTTCTGGTTTAACTCTAAGTCCAATTGTATGTTTAATAATCTGGAATACAATTGTCATCATTATTGCTGCGTAAACATCAATTGCTACAATACCTAAAATCTGGATTCCTAAAAGTTTTGCTCCACCACCATAGAATAAACCTGCGTAGTAAGAACCATCTGCAAATGCATTAACTGTTTCTCCCCTACCTGTTGCAAATAAACCTACGGCAATTGTTCCCCAAACACCGTTTGCCCAGTGAACACCAACGGCACCAACCGGGTCATCAATGTGGAACTTCTTATCTAAAACTTCTACTACTACATCCACTAATATACCTGAAACTGCACCAATGATTAATGCTCCTACAGTATCAACTGAAGCACATCCTGCTGTAATTGCTACCAAACCTGCAAGGGATGCGTTAAGACACATACCAACATCAGGCTTTCCGTCTTTAATCCATGTAAATATCATACAAACTACTGTTGCTGTTGCCGGTGCAATTGTTGTATTCATAAAGATTGATGCTAAGCTGTCATTGTTTGTAGCTGCTGCACCGTTAAATCCATACCATCCAAACCAAAGAATGAAGCATCCTAATGCACCAAGAGTTATTGAGTGACCTGCAATGGCGTTTGATCTGATTTTACCATTAGATCTCTTTGTGTACTTGCCAATACGAGGTCCCACAATAATGGCTCCAACTAATGCCGCCATACCACCTACAGAGTGAATAACTGCTGAACCTGCGAAATCTACGAAATGTAACTGCTGTAACCATCCGTTGCCACCATAGTTCCAAACCCAGCCTGCTTCAATAGGATATACTATTAAGCTGATTGCTGCTGAATAAATACAGTAAGCACTGAACTTTGTTCTTTCAGCCATAGCACCTGAAACAATTGTAGCTGCTGTTGCACAGAATACTAACTGAAATACGAACTGTGACCAGTTAAATGTGTCATAATGGATAAAGATATCAAGATTTGGAATACCAATAATTCCCATTACATAATCCTCTGACATCATAAGCCCGAAACCTAATACTATGTACATTATAGTACCGATACAAAAGTCCATTAAGTTTTTCATAATAATGTTGCCGGCATTCTTTGCTCTTGTGAATCCTGTTTCAACCATTGCGAAGCCTGCCTGCATAAAGAATACCAGGCTGGCACCAATAAGGAACCAAATAGCAAAACTGCTGTCTGTTGCTGCTTTAATAATCTCTTGTGCTCCCATAACTAATTCCTCCATTCTTTTTTAGTCCTAAATAATATTTTTACCTGGAAAACATTTAAAGGGGATGTTTTCCCAGACGACACAATTACTGAATTTGCCATTGTGCTTTTCAATAATTATGTGCTCTCAGAAACGAAAAAGGGAGCTAGACCTTTACGTCTGCTCCCTTGCATTTCGTTCAACATGCATTAGTATAACATCATATTTTTTTATTTCAATGGATAAATCACTTTTGCTAATAAAAAAAAGTCCAAATTTAATTTTCTTAAATTCAGACTTTAATTTATTAATGTTAGGTTTTATTTCGTAAACTTTTTTCCGTTTTTTATAAACTTTATTAAAGATTACTGTATATTCTCCTTAATTTTATTATATATGCCTTCTCCATCCAGTCCAAACTCTTTTATAAGCTCTAAAGCCGGTCCTGAATGTCCAAACACGTCATTTACACCTATCTTAGTTACCTTTGTAGGGCATTTTGCACTTAATGCATCACATACTGCACTTCCTAAACCACCAATTACGGAATGTTCTTCCACTGTAAACACATTCTTAGTCTTTTCAGCGGATTTTACAATTATATCTTCATCTAAAGGCTTAATTGTATGAATATTAATAACCTCGGCACTAATTCCCTCTGCTGCAAGTTTTTCTGCTGCTTCAAGGGCATAAGACACCATAAGACCGGTAGCAACAATTGTAATGTCACTTCCCTGACGCATTAATATGCCTTTTCCAATTTCAAATTTATAATTGTTTTCATCATTAATAACCGGTGCTGCAAGACGTCCAAATCTCATATATACAGGGCCTTCCATTTCATATGCTGCCTTTACTGCTGCACGGGCTTCCACATCATCACATGGATTTATAACTGTCATTCCCGGTATAACTCTCATAAGCGCAATATCTTCATTACACTGATGTGTGGCACCGTCTTCTCCTACAGAAATTCCTGCATGAGTTGCCCCGATTTTTACATTAAGGTGTGGATATCCTATAGTGTTTCTCACCTGCTCAAAAGCTCTTCCTGCTGCAAACATTGCAAATGTGCTGGCAAAAGGTACCTTTCCACAGGTAGATAATCCTGCTGCTATTCCCATCATATTAGCTTCTGCAATACCGCAGTCAATATGTCTATCAGGAAACTCTTTCTTAAAAATGGCAGTTTTTGTAGCTGCTGCAAGATCCGCATCAAGTACCACAATATCGTCATGTTCCTTTGCAAGCTCTACAAGTGCTTTACCATAGCTTTCTCTTGTTGCTATCTTCTTTACTTCTGACATAATGCTTCACCTGCTTTCTCTAATTCTTCCATTGCCACGGCAAACTGTTCATCATTAGGTGCTGCGCCATGCCAATTTACCTGATTTTCCATAAACGAAACCCCTTTTCCCTTTACGGTATTCATAATAATGGCTGTAGGCTGTCCCTTTGTATTTTTTGCCTCATTAAGGGCATTTCTTATTTCATCAAAATCATGTCCGTTAATTACAATAACATGAAAATTAAATGCTTCAAACTTCTTATCAATAGGGTATGGTGAACATACTTCTTCCACTGTTCCGTCAATCTGAAGATTATTGTTATCTACTATTACCACAAGATTGTCTAACTTTCTGTGTCCGGCAAACATTGCTGCCTCCCAAACCTGTCCTTCTTCTATTTCACCATCACCTAATAATGTGTATACTCTGTAATCCTTATGATCCATTTTGCCTGCCAATGCCATACCTACTGCTGTAGATACTCCCTGACCTAATGAACCTGATGACATATCAACTCCCGGAGTATGCTTCATATCAGGATGTCCCTGCAAATATGAATCCGGCTTACGAAGTGTCACAATATCTTCTTTTGGAATAAATCCTTTTTCAGCAAGTACTCCATATAAAACAGGTGCTGCATGTCCCTTTGATAAAACAAATCTGTCTCTGTTAGGATTTTTTGGATTTTTGGCATCAACATTCATTTCCTCATAATACAGGAAAGTTACCATATCAGCAGCTGATAAAGAGCCGCCCGGATGTCCTGATTTTGCACTGTGAAGACCTGTAACAATGTTTTTCCTTACTTCGTTAGCAATCTTTTTTAACTGTAAATTTTCCATTGTTTCTTCCTTTCTTATACATTAAAATCTGATTCTACCAATATGTTATTACCTTCCTCATCTTTTTTAGATGCGAAGATACCCTTTAGCTTTCTTCCTATTCTTCTTGATTTAGAAATAGCCTCATCTACAATGCTTTCAACATCACTTCTGCCAATTCCCTTATTTACACCAAAGAAGTCATCTATAGCCTTATAAAATGCAAGGTTTGCAACCTCGTCAAAAACATATCCCTTGTCTTTTGCATAGCGTTTACCATATTCTACCCATTCCTTAATGTCGTATTCTCTTATGGTAACTACATGATTAAATACCCTTGCAGCCCTCTGGGATTCATTTAATATCTTTGTCATTCCATCAGTTTCGCCTTCTAAGATAATAATCATGTCATCTGTAAACATACCTGATACATCTGTTATTTCACTTAATGTCATAGGTCCTAACCTGTCAGCATTTTCAATAATCAAATCACTTCCAAGAAGCTTTGATAACACTGTTCTAAAACCTTTTCTGTTAAGTGCCACAGCATCTATTTTTGCCAGTTTTCTGTTTCTTCTGCCACGCTTTTTATTTACAAGCTTAATAATTTCTATGGCAAGTGTGGTTTTACCCGTCTTTTCACTTCCCATAATAACTATATTGCCCTCTGCTGAATTTCCATTAGGCTTGTAATTAATAATTAAATCCTTTAAAACATCCCTTATATTGGTGTCAAATCCTTCCACATTAAGATAGTTTTTAAAAGCTGACAGTTCTTCCTCTGTTAAAACTATTTCAGGCTCTACGTCCTCTGCAGAATCTCCATTAGTCTTATCGGTAGGCAGAATCTCCTCATTATATATCGGCTTTGCCTTTTTCCTTACTATAGCCTTGTCAGTATTTCCTTCTTTTCCTTCTTCCTTTGTATCATCCGGTTTTGCCTGTTTATCTTCCGGTTCTTCCGTTACCTCCGGTGTCACTTCTTCTTCCTCTTCCTTCGGCTCTTCTAATACTTCAGGTGATTGGCTTAAATTTTCATCCGGCTTTTCCTCTTCTACCATGTCAGGTACCTTGATTTCTAATTTTCCTTCTTCTACAATACCTGCTCCTGAAAGAATTTCTATACTTGCTGATGTAGCATTTTTAACCTTTAAATTCATGCCCGGCTTTTCAGCCTTTGGTGCCTCTGACTTTTGATTTTCAGTTTCTCTGACAGCAGATTTTAATTCATCTTCTGTTGGAAGTTCCTGGGTAACAAATCCTGAGTTGTCTATCTTAAGGTCTGCTACCATATCATCTTCTATTTCTTCCGGTTCTAAATTATTCTGTGCTTCCCTTTGGGCTTTAGGCTCTACATCCGTTTCCGGCTCAATTTCCGGTTCAGATTGTGCTTTCTGTTCAGCTTTAGCCTCAGGCTCAATTTCTGCTTTCTGTTCAGCTTCAATCTCTACCTCAGGCTCGGTTTCTACTTCCGGCTGTGGTTTTACCTCTGCCTCAGGTTCATTTTCCGGCTCAATAACCTCCTCTTCAACCTGTCCATCCTTCTGCAAATTATCTTCGCTGTTAAAATGAAGTAATTCATCCTTTTCCTTTAGAGATTCCTCTAACTCCTCTCTTGCAGAAGTTGCCTCATCTATAATATTTACAGCCTGCTTAACAGTATCCGCCTTTAATATGCCTCTTTCCTGAAGTTTCCTTAATATATCCGCAACTCCATTCATGTCACTAATGGTATTTTCGGCTTCATTCTGTTCCTGTACCGGCCCTGTTTCTTCTTTCAAATCCTCCGAATGGGATTTTTCCTGTATTTCCGATGTTTCATCTTTTTCTGCTTCCGGTTCTTTCTTATCCTCCGTAACTTCTGACTGCAAAGATGATTCATCAGCCTCCCTGCTTTGGGCTTTTGCCTTTTCACCTTCTAAGTCCGTTACTATTTCTTCCATTACCGGCTCTTTTTCAGTTTCATCCTCTTCTTCAAGTTCTGAAACCTCTTCCTCGATTTTTTCTTCATCTACCGGCTGTTCAGCTATTTCTGCCTCTTCCATTAACTCCTCAATGGTTTTATTGTTTAAGTCATCCTCTTCGGATTTTAATATAATTTCTTCCATATCGCCATTCATTTTAGGAAAAATCTTTGTTTCTCCTAAATTACCTGAAGCTGTATTGTCAAAAATTCTTGTTTTCGAAAGTTCGTCCTCTGTCTCCTTATTCTGTGCCATCTTAGACTGTTCTTTCTTCTCGTCTGCAAGAATCTCTTTCACGCTGTCTGCCACTGCTGCCTGAATATCCTCCTCCGCAGTTTGTGGTTCCACCTTAATTTCAGGAATATCATGAACAATATCCATTTTAACATCTAACGGCTTTAATTCCTCCGCATGCTTTTTAGCTGCTTCGGCTTCCATTGCTATTTTTTTCTTGTTTTCATCATATTTTTCCTGCTGTGCAGGGGTTAGCGGGCTATACATTTTCTTAAGATCCATTGCCTTAAATACATATTTTCCCTCAGCAAACCAAAGGCATATTTCATCACATATATCAATACATTTCTGCTTGTCACCGATTATGTGATACAGTTTGGCTAACTCATATGCCCATCTTTCCTCCATATCAATATTAACATACTCCTCCAGTATGCCAATTAACTCTTCAATAGGCTTTTCCTGTGCCTTTGCCATTTTGTATTTAAGCACAAATCTTGATGTATCCCTAGGTGCCATTTCCACGAAATCTTCGTAATAATCCTTAGCTGCGGTAAAATCTTTTGTCTTTATTGACAAAAGACATAGCTTATACGCTATATGACGACCGGTATTTGTGTTTTCATAGGCTGTAAGAAGCACTTCTTTTGCCTTCTCATAATTATGGTTTAATTCATATGCATTTGCCACGATGTTAAGTAAATTGTTATCTTTAATTTTCTTTATATCCAAAGCATCTGCTATTTTACCTGCCTCTTCGTAATCCCTGTCATGCAGTGCTCTTTTTATTTCCTCTAATTTCAGCTTCTGCTCGTTTTTGTCCATTTGAATTCCTCTTATTTTAATATTTATCCATGCTTACATTTTCTAAACCGTAACTCGTCCCTGTAATGCCCTGAGCAATGTTACATTATCAATACATTCTAAATCTCCTCCTACAGGAACACCGCTGGCAATTCTTGTAACCTTTATTCCCAAAGGCTTAACAACCTTGCTGATATACATGGCTGTTGCCTCACCTTCCACACTGGAATTAGTAGCAATAATCACCTCATTTACGTCGTCCTTCAGACGTTCAAACAGCTCTTTTAAGCGGATATCATTTTGTCCTATACCTGCCATGGGATTTATTGCTCCGTGAAGTACATGATAAACTCCCTTATACTCTCCGACCTTTTCGTATGCCGCCATGTCTTTGGTAGACTCAACTACCATAATAGTCTTATGGTCTCTTTCCTTACTACTGCAAATAGGGCATTCGTCCTGGTCAGTAAGGGTACAACATGTCTTACAGTATTTAACATTTTCCTTGGCGTTTATCATGGCATTTGCAATATCCTCTACCTGCTCTTTGGGCATGTCCAAAATATGAAATGCCAGTCTTCCTGCGGTTTTTGCACCCACTCCCGGAAGAGTCGATAATTCTTCAATTAGTTTTGTTATATATCCACTGTAGTAATCCAATGTCCTTACCTCTTTCTTTAAGTCAAACTATTAGAACAGTCCGCCTAATCCTCCGGTAATTTTGGACATTTTCTGTGTTGACATTTCTTCCATTTTTCTTATAGCCTCATTTACTGCTGCCATAACTAAATCCTCTAACATTTCAATGTCATCAGGGTCTACAACTTCCGGATCAAGTTTAATTTTTGTAATTTCCTTTGAACCTGAAATTGTAACTTCAACGGCTCCACCACCTGCTGTTGCAGTATATTCGGAAGCTTCAAGTTCTGCCTGGGCTTCCTCCATCTGCTTCTGCATCTTCTGTGCCTGCTTCATTATATTATTCATATTCCCCGGCATTCCTCCCGGAAATCCACCTCTTTTTGCCATTTTAAAAATCCTCCTGTACTACTTCCATATTAATATTCTTTAACACAACCTCCTGGAAATAATCTCCAAAGTTTTGGTTGCCTTCAAGCATTGTCATTTCTACCTTGACCTGCTTATTAATTTCTTCACTTATTATATTATTAAGCATTTCTATAATCTCAGGTTTATTGCAGCCCTCATATCCGATAGCTCCCGGATTAAATACTATAAGAAGGGTATCATCCCCTTTGACACTAAACCTGGCATCATTTAGAAATGTCTTATACGGATTTGAAATATGTCTTTTTACCTTTCCCCAGTTATCCACTACATACTGGATATCTGCCGGAACAGGCTTGTCAAAGACTTTTTTAGGTTTACTTTCTACCTTCTCCTCAGTTGCAGGCACCGCTACCTTTGCCACAAAATCCCCCTTTTCCATTTTGTTTTCCAAAATAGAAATTCTGTTAATTAGGGATGCCGTATCATTTTCCATCTGAGGCTTATTTAGTTTTATAAGTGCAATTTCTATCAGCACTCTTTTATTTGAAGCATATTTTATCTGACCGGCAAGTTCTGAGAACACCCGTATATATCTCATTATTACATCTGTCTCAACCATTGATGCTTCTTCCTTTAATGCCTCTATACGTTCTGCCGAAGCATCTATAAAATCCGTTGCTCCGTCAGAAGTCTTTATAAGCATTAAATTACGCAGGTACCATATAAAATCACTGACAAACTGCCCTAGTTCTCTTCCCTGCATAACCATTTCATCTAATATGTTAATACATTCAGTAACATTCCCTGCAATAATACTTCTGGTAAGTCTGCTGAAAATTTCATTGTCAACTGCCCCTAAAACCTCTAACACATTTTCGTAGGTTAGCTTCTGTCCCAGATAAAACGCTATACACTGGTCTAAAAGACTAAGAGCATCACGCATGGAGCCATCCGCTGCCTTTGCCACATATCTGATAGCCTTATCCTCTACCTCTATGCCTTCCTTTTCCATTAATTCCGTAAGTCTGGCAGCTATTGTATCTATGGTGATTCTTTTAAAATCATACCTCTGACACCTTGATAAAATAGTTATTGGTATTTTATGGGGTTCTGTAGTAGCCAAAATAAACATTACATATGACGGTGGTTCCTCTAATGTTTTTAAAAGTGCATTAAAAGCACCAATGGATAACATATGCACCTCGTCGATAATGTACACGGTATACTTTCCATTAGCCGGCGTATATTGGATTTCATCTCTTATCTGACGAATATTATCTACACCGTTGTTTGATGCCGCATCTATTTCAACTACATTCATTGCACTGCCTGAATTAATTGCCCGACACGTTTCACATTCATTGCACGGGCTTCCATCTATAGGGTGTTCACAGTTTACAGCTCTGGCAAAAATCTTCGCCACACTTGTTTTTCCTGTTCCCCGTGTTCCACAAAAAAGATATGCATGTCCTATTCTGTTAGCATTAATCTGATTTTTAAGCGTCTGTACTATATGATCCTGCCCTTTAACCTGCTCAAATGATGTAGGTCTGAATTTTCTGTATAATGCTGTATAAGACATGTTTTCTCCCTTCGTAATATTCACGCAAAATTGTTTTTTTAGATTTTGGGCGCACTACACCCATTGCGCCTTTGGAATCATTATAAACCAAAAAAGTTTTCCATACAAGACGTTGGAAAACTTTTCTATATTTTTATTAAGTATATTGACACTTATATGTCTTTATTTAATTTTACTCATTATGTAATCATATACCTCTGTTGGAATCTTATAATAACTTTTATCTACACGGCAATATCCATTATTATCGTCCGGTGAATATATTTCCACCATATCTCCTGAGGGTTCAATTTTTAAGTATGCAACGGGAGCTGATTTAAGCTCAAATCGGTTAATCTTCTCCCATTTTCCGGTATCCTCCACACTATCTGATGCATTGTCAATGCTGTTGGAATTTTGCTTATTGGTATTTTCCTCATTTTCCACTGCCTGTTCATATGCTGACTGTGCCTGAGTAAGCTGTTCCTGCAATTTAGTAAGCTGCTCTTCAAGTTGTGTTTTTGTCTATCCGGTGTTAATAGGGTGTATTTTTCGTGAGAATTAAATGAATAAAACCAGGCACACAAAAAGGGAGTTAAAACCAAACAGCTAAATAACTGTTAATGTTCTAACTCCCTTATATGTTTTATTTTATTAATCCGTGCGGTTTGCTTTGTGAATATCCCATAAGCGTTACCTTTACAGTTAACTCGGTCCAGGCACCCTCATGTCACACGAGATGATCTGCTTAGTGCTGCTCCATTCCTGACCTGACACGGTTCACAGGACCCCGTTGCATAAGACCCGGACGTCAACATCACTTATAAAGGGCAGCCCTACAAGATATACCCGACACAAACCATCACCCCTGCTATAGCGGATTGCAGGTTCAGGGCGCCGCTACCTCCCCGGCTGCACGGAAGTGTTATAACAAATTCATTTGTCAGAAATACAGTATAACCCAATGACTTTTTCTTTGTCAACTATGATTTTCTAAGATTTCTAAAAAAATCCTTTAAAAGGCTGCTGCATTCTTCTTCTAATATGCCCTTTTCAATCTCTACCTGATGGTTAAATTTGTCCACCTGCAACAGATTCATAATAGAGCCTGCACATCCTGCCTTTGGATTCATGCATCCTATATATACTTTTTTTATTCTTGCCTGAACTATGGCTCCTGCACACATCTGGCACGGCTCAGTGGTAACATACATCTCACAATCATCAAGCCTCCAGTCATCAAGCTTTTTACTGGCCTTTTTTATGGCATTTAACTCGGCATGGCTTAAAGTATTTTTGTCAACCATTCTTCTGTTATAGCCTCTGCCTATTATTTTATCCTTATATACAATAACGCATCCTATAGGTACCTCACCAATATCCCATGCCTTTTTTGCCTGCTTTATTGCCTCTCTCATGTACTTTTCTTTCATCTTAATATTCCATCTGATATTTTATATAAACTTTTAACATATTTATCCCACATATCTTACCTGATAACCGGCTCTTTTGCCTTCCTCCATATCAGCCCTGAATTCTCCACCTTCGTACTCATTACTAAATATGTATATTCCTGCTATTTCCTCCATGGAAAATCCGTTTTGTTCTAATTCATTCTTATCTACCTTTATGGTGTACATGGAATTTTCCACCACAGGATTTAAGGAACCAATTTTGTATCCCTTCTTACTTCCATAACGGTATAAGTAAATATTAACAAACTCTGCAAGATATCCCTTTGGTATTTTTAAAGTAAGATTAAATTTACAGGTAGTGTCCTTTTCCTTACATTCCACAAATCCTACATTCCTTACTTTTCTTCCGTTTACATAATAATAAATATACAATAACTTCCTATTATTCATTTTTGCCTCACTCCTTCACTGAATTATATGAGGCAAAAATGTAAATTATAACTATTATTTAAAATATTCTGAAATTGTTTTCCAGATGCCGTCCTCTTCCTGACCTAATGACCAGTAAGCAGCTCCTCCTAATTTGTACTTATTCATTAATTCCAGCCTTGACTTAACTGATGTTTCATCCTCAAGCCAAATCATGAAAGTACTGCTTCCCTTTGTATACGTTACAAAATTCTGTCCTGTAGTTTCGTCAAAAGCCGGCTTAACTCCTGCAGCCTTGTATTCTTTCTTTGCGGCATTCATTCCAACAGCCTTGCTTGATAAATAATAATTTCCATTTGCTGCATCTTCAATAAGCTTTCCTGAACCATCTGCATTGCCATCCTCTTCACTTTTTGTTTCCCAGATTCTTGTATAAAACGGCATTCCATTTATTACTCTGTCAGAATTTCCTGTTTCTTCCAAAGTATCTTTAATTGAATTTTGTGCATAAGACATAGATGACACTGAACCTGCCTCATCACTTGCAGAAGTATGTTCATCATAATTCATTATAATCAAATAATCCACTAATTTAATCTGCTGCTTTCTGTCATAATAGGCACTCCATTTAGATGGTGCATAATTATCTACCGAAAGAACTTTTTTAGCAGCCCTACACTCAATGGATAATTCCCTAAGGAACTGAAGATAGTCATCAATAATCTCTTCTGTTATATATTCAAAGTCAATATTAACGCCGTCTAGTTCATAACTGTCTGCAAAATACATTATATTGTTAATAAATTTCTTTCTAAGAGCAGTTGATGTTAATACCTTCTTTGTAAGTTTCCTGTCTGTAAAGTCATTAACTAACGCCCACACCTGCATTCCCTTTTTATGGGCTTTTTCCACATAATTTAAATCTGCAAGGGATGACAGATTTCCGTTTTTATCCACCAATGAAAACCATGTAGGGGAAATAACATTTACCCCTTTAACATTTGCTGTCAGTTCATCAAAGTTGTTATTGGCATTCTGATTATATATCTGATTCCATGCCAGACTCACCTTTGTATCTAATGTTACATGAGTGTATGTATCATCGTCATTTTTAAATGAAACCTCCTGAGTTCCACTATCATTTAACTCCGATACGGGAATGTATCCGATATAGCCGTTTTCTGTTCGTACTTTATCCCAGTTCTTGCCACTTTCTATAACCGTAACCTTTGTTCCCTTTGAAATTTCTTTTACTATAAGGTTCTGGTAATCACCTTTAGTACGCATTTCAATATTACTGTCAGTAGTCATTATATTTTTCTTTCCACTTTTATATGTAATACTTAAAATAGCCGGTGCATCACCTTCTGCCTTAGTTAATTTATAATTAATATCTACAAACTTTTTAACGGTTTCTATATTTATATAGCATTTTTTATTTTCTTTAATGCAGGTTGTATAATTAACCTTTTCCTTGTCTATAACATTTTCATTAAGAGGCATTTCATAGGAAGTTGTTGCGTTGGTAAACATTAAACTCCCATTGCTTTTATCATAGTAAAATCTTGGGTCTATATTGTCTTTAACCATATCAATGCTTACAAATACATCTGCATCCTTCATAATTCCGTACTGTTCGCTATATTTATCCTCTAATGCAACTGCCACTACACTGTCACCGCTTTTGGTAGTGTAATTAACATCCTTGCCATTGTCATCTTCATAGGTAAGTCCCATATACCATTTTAAATCCACTTTTCCATCATTAGTCTTTCTAAACATATCACATCCTGATAAAACAAACGCTGAAATCACTAATGCGGTAAGTGCAATATATCTTACGTTTTTTCTCACTGTAATTCCTCCTTATAATAAATGTAATGCCCCTACCTTTAATCAGAGGCATTTCGTCGGAAATGTCCCATAAATGGAACATAACACTTTTATCATACCATAAATAAAAAAGACTGCATACAGTATTTTCCCTTACATATGAAAACTTCTGCACTATAATAGTACAGAAGTCTACATTCATGGGGAAACCATAAACTTTCTTGTGAAATACTAATTTTAGTTATTGTTATGCTATGTTTCCGTATTATTCATTTAACCTTAAACCGATTATATCATATTGTTTATATATTGCAACCTATTTTTTGTAACAGCTATGCCTGTGGATTCGAGCTGGGATGGCTGAGCTGTAACTGTATCGCATGGCTAAGCTGTTACCATTTTTAAAAATTTTGTCATACTTTGTACATTTTTACAGTATATATATTGTACTTGTAAGATATTGCTAACCTAAAATCTTTACACTTTTAGGTTTATTGGATATACTAGTATCATAAATGTTTTTGTATTATAACGAATCTATTCGAATGAGAGGTGATTTTTATGAAAATTGAAAAAATCAATGACAATCAGATTCGCTGTACCTTAACCAGGGAGGACCTTGAGGATCGTGACATTACAATAAGTGAGTTGGCATACGGTTCCATGAAGATTAAAGAACTTTTTCAGGACATGATGCGTCAGGCAAATGATGATTTTGGTTTTGATGTTAGTAACATTCCGTTAATGGTAGAAGCCACACCGATTCCTTCTGATGGTATTGTTCTGGTTATAACTAAGGTTCCTAATCAGGATGAGGATGGTCATCACTATCCTTCATTGTTTTCCAACGGTTTTCCTGAGGAATTAAAGGAAAAAATTAAGGAAAGCTTATATGCACATTTTGGTGATGCAGGGGTTGAACTTGATGATTTTGATGAAATAATAGAGGATTCTTTAGATGACTACGATGACGAAGCTCCTTTAGATGAGGAATCTTCTTTAGATAAAGATAATAATCAGCCTAAATTAGAGGAATATTCAGTCCATCTTCTTTCTTCTTATGATGATTTGAATGTTTTAATTGATTTAGCAGGAATTTTAAATGATGAATTTTCAGGTGAAAGTTCCCTATATAAGTCTCCTTTAGATGGCAGATATTATCTTAACGTTCTTTTTACTTCAAAAGACGAATTTTTTGTAGCAAGGGCCAGAGGACTTATTTCAGAATACGGCAGGACCGAAGATGTGACGGCTTTTAAACCGGCATATCTTAATGAGCATTATGAAGTAATTATTGCAGATCATGCTGTTGAGAAGCTGGCTTCTATTGCCTATTAATTATAACCAAAAATAACCGGGTTCTAACGATTTCAAATCGTTAATGCCCGGTTATTTTTATGTTAATTATATTTCATCTATTGTATTTTGTCCCTGACAGCTTTTGCTTCATACATAAGAATTGCCGTGGCAATTGCTGCATTTAATGATTCCACCTTTCCTTCCATAGGTATCTTTATAAGTCTATCCGCCTTTTGTGACACTTCCTGACTAAGGCCCCTTGCCTCGTTGCCAATTAGCAGTGCAACATCCCTGTTAAACACACCGTTGTGGTACAAATCCCCCTTTAGATGTGCTGCGTAGGTTGTAATACCCCCTTGTTTTAACTTGTCTATGTCCTCCGGCAAATTATGGGAAATGGCAAAAGGAACCCTGAATATGGAACCCATAGTTGAACGTATTACCTTTGGGTTATATATATCTGCACAATCACTGCTCATTATTATGCCTGAAATTCCTGCTCCCTCACCGGTTCTCACAATTGTTCCCAAATTTCCCGGATCCTGCAACCGGTCTAATACCACAATACAGCTGCCATTTTTATTACGTTTTTCAATTATATCCTCTACGGTATATTTTTTTTGCTTTACTATGGCTAAAACTCCCTGCGGTGTAACAGTATCTGATATTTTTTTAAATATGTTATCACTTACTATATTGTAGCTATAGCCTTTAAGACTGTCCTTGTTTTCTTTTTCAAAACTTTCTGAAACATAAATCTCTTTCAGTTCGTCCCTTGGGACCTCCAAAAACATCTTAATGCCTTCTACCGTAAACAACCCGGTGGATTTTCGCACTTTAGACTTTTCTTTAAGACTTATAATATTTTTTATATGAGCATTTGTAGCTGATGTAATTAGCATATCCTAATCTCCCATTTTTTACTGAAGAAGCTTTACTAAATCCTCTCCGTAGATTTCCTTTAATTTTTCAACAAAATTCTTATTGGCATCTACCCTGTACTGTGCCGGCATCATTTTTCTCTGACGCTCCTTCGCCAATGCTATCATAACTCTGTCATTTCCTTTATTTTCAGATAAAAGACTGATTAACTTCTGTTCCCCGGCAATATAGGCTTCCTTATCCTTAAAGGCTATCCAAAGCTCTGACGGAACCTGAACAAACTCTTTTATTTCACTTGCCTTAACCTTTCCCGGAGCATTTTCCTGTATATCTGCCTCTCCTGTGATAAATATTTTTCTGCCTTCCATTAGAATTTCCCTATATTTATCAAATTCTCTTGGAAAAACAACGATTTCCACAGTTCCCACTAAATCTTCCAAAGTTAAAAACGCCATCTGTTCTCCACGCTTTGTGAATTTTCTCGTTACAGTGGTTATTATACCTCCTACCGTAACCCGGCTTTTGTCCTTTATTTTATAACTTTCCCCTTCTTCAGGAACAGCAAAATCAAGACTCATATTTGTAATAACACGTTTCCACTTTTCTTCCATGTCAGATAGAGGATGACCACTGGCATATATTCCAATAACTTCCTTTTCAAATTCAAGCTTCTGGTCATTATCATATTCACCAACATTTGGCATTTGCATTTTGTAATTCTTTTTCTGGTCCTCATCGGCAATGTCAAACAATGACATTTGTCCCTGCATGGTATCTTTTTTATCCTGGTTTACACTGTCCACAATCTGAACATAAACCATCATCATCTGCTTTCTCGTGGCACCAAATGAATCAAAGGCTCCCGCCTTAATGAAATTTTCAATGGCTCTTTTATTTACTCCAAGAGGTGCTGTCCTTGAAATGAAATCTTCAAGGTCTTTATATATTCCACGAGCCTCTCTTTCAGCTACTATATTGTCGATAACAGCTTTTCCTACATTTTTTATTGCTGTAAGACCATATCTGATACTGTCTCCTTTAGCTGAAAATCCGCTTTCACCTTCATTTATGTCCGGTGGCAAAATTTTTATTCCCATGGAGCGACAGGAATATACATATTCTGCTACCTTGTCAGTCATATCCATAACTGACGACAACATCGCTGCCATAAATTCAGCAGTATAATAATATTTAAGGTACGCTGTCTGGTATGTAACCACAGCATATGCCGCAGCATGGGACTTGTTAAAGGCATACTGGGCAAAATCCGTCATTTCGTCGTATATTTTATTGGCAATTGACTCGCTTATTCCATTGTTTACACATCCCTTGATGTTTTCTGGCTCGTCACCGTAAACAAAAACCTTTCGCTCCTTTGCCATAACATCCGCTTTTTTCTTTGACATTGCTCTTCTTAACAAATCGCTTCGTCCCAGAGAAAATCCTGCCAGGTCACGGACTATCTGCATTACCTGTTCCTGATAAACGATACATCCGTAGGTTGGCTCTAATATACTCTCAAGTTGAGGACAATCGTAGGTTACGCTGTCTGCATTATTTTTTCCCTCAATATATTTTGGAATGAAATCCATCGGTCCCGGTCTGTACAAAGAAATTCCCGCTATAATATCTTCAAGGCTTTCAGGTTTTAATTCCTTCATGAAGCTTTTCATTCCGCTGCTTTCTAGCTGGAATATTCCTTCTGTATTTCCGGTACCAATATAGTGAAGTACATTTTTATCTGAATAATCTATTTTGTTTAAATCAATATCAAGACCTCTGTTTTTCTTAATGAATCTTAGGGCATTTTGTATAACCGTAAGGTTTCTAAGACCTAAAAAGTCCATTTTCAAAAGTCCCAGTTCCTCTAATGTTGTCATTATGTACTGGGTAGTTATGGAGCCGTCTGAGGCTCTGGACAAAGGTACATATTCATCTACCGGCTTTCCGCAAATAACAACCCCCGCCGCATGCATGGATGCGTGTCTTGGGAGTCCCTCAAGTCTTTTTGACATATCAATAAGATACTTTACATCCGAATCCCCTTCATATAAATCCCTTAATTCCTTGCTTTGCTTTAATGCTATATCAAGAGTCATATGGAGATCATTTGGTATCATTTTGGCAATGGCATCTGCCTGGGCATAAGGCATATCAAGTACCCTGGCCACATCACGTATTACTCCCTTTGCCTTCAGTGTTCCAAAGGTTACAATCTGTGCCACATGGTCTTTTCCATATTTTCTTCCTACATAATCAATAACTTCCTGTCTTCTTTCAATACAGAAGTCCACGTCAATATCAGGCATGGAAACTCTTTCAGGATTAAGGAATCGCTCAAAAATCAGATTATATCTCATTGGCTCTATATCTGTAATCTCAAGGCAATAAGACACAATGCTTCCTGCTGCAGAGCCTCTTCCCGGGCCTACGGCAATTCCGCTGGATTTTGCAAAATGAATAAAATCCCATACAATAAGGAAATATTCAATGTAACCCATACTTTTTATTGTATTAAGTTCATAATTAAGTCTGTCTTCTAATTCTTCCCTGGAAAGCTTACAGTTTTCGTCCTTTTCACCTTTAAACGCCGGATATCTTTTATGTAAACCATTTTCACATAATTCCTTTAAATATGTCCATGATGTATACCCCTTTGGAACAGGGAAACTTGGGATTTTAGTTACTCCAAATTCAAAGGTTACATTACAACGCTTAGCTATTTTTTCTGTATTTTCCAAAGCCTGAGGAGCATACTTAAATAAATCCGCCATTTCCTCAGGAGATTTTAAATAGTATTGTCCCCCTTCATATCTCATTCTGTCTTCATCAGACTTCTTTTTTCCTGTCTGAATACACAATAAAATATCGTGGGCTTCCACATCATCTGCATAAGTGTAATGAACGTCATTGGTACATACTAAGTCCACTCCCAATTCATCACTTAATCTTAAAAGCTGCTGATTAACAGTTTTTTGTTCCGGAATACCATGATCCTGTAATTCCAAAAAATAATTATCCTTACCAAATATATCTAAGTATCTAAGTGCTGCCTCTTTTCCTGCCTGATAATCCCCTCTTGCAAGAAATCTCTGGACTTCTCCTGCAAGACAGGCACTAAGGCATATAATTCCTTCGTGAAACTCCCTTAATACTTCATAATCTACTCTGGGCTTATAGTAAAAACCATCTACAAATCCCTTAGATACTATTTTGCATAAATTAGCATATCCTTTATTATTTTCTGCAAGCAAAATAAGGTGATAGTACCTGTCCTCACCTGCATTTGCTTCTTTATCAAATCTTGAACCGGGAGCTACATACACCTCACAACCTATTATGGGTTTTATGCCGTTAGCCAATGCCGCACGGTAAAAATCTATTGCCCCATACATTACGCCATGGTCTGTAATGGCAAGACTATCCATTCCCAATTCTTTAGCTCTCTTAGTTATTTCTTTTATTTTACTTGAACCGTCTAACAAACTAAACTCTGTATGGACGTGTAAATGTGTAAAACTCATATATACCTGCTTTCCTGTCTTTATGCCCATGCATATTTTCTACACCGTCAATTCTAAATACAAGTATAACACAGTTTCCCTTCCATTTGGTTATAAAATTCTTAGGTTCATATTTCCGCTTTTTTATAATAATTACTGCATTTTAAAACCCCAGGCCTTAAAAGACCCGGGGTTTTAAAAAATTATATAGAGAAAAACATTCAAAGATAGTTAATATGCTAATAATATTTTTTTTGCTTTTCATTTGTTAGTATTAGTATCTTATTTTTCACATATTTTTTCAAGTGTCCATTTTTTTGTATATTCTGTTATTTTTTAGTTTTCCTGATATAACAACATCATTACTCCCCTTTTGTCCATGATAAAAAGAACCGGCTCCATAGTTGACTTTATCAACCCTAAGCCGGCTCGTTTTATTTTACTCTAATTTAATTTCTTAATTTTTGTTTCCTAAATATTTTTCTATGCTTTCTATTGCCTGTGCCTCATCTGCACCATCTGCAGAAACCTTTACTGTCTGTCCCGGCACAAGTCCTAAAGCCATCATTCCCATAATGCTCTTTGCATTAACCTTCTTTGTCTCGTACTCAACATAGATTTTACTTTCAAACTGGCTTGCAACCTGTACACATTTAGCCACCGGGCTAGCTTCCACACCCTGCTTGATATCAATCGTAATGTCCTTTGTTGTCATTTTATACTTCCTTTCTAAAGGGTCATTCCCTTAATTCATTTGCAATGGGACCAAATTTTCAGCAGTTAATCCCTCAATTCGTCTGCAATACGACAAATCTTTCTTAACCGATGATTAACTCCCGACTTTCCTAATGGCGGGTCCAGCATTTCCCCTAGCTCCTGTAATGAAGCATCAGGATTTTCCACTCTGACAGTAGCAATATCCTGTAATTTTTCAGGTAAATACGACAAACCTTTTTTTTCTATAATCATATTTATGTCATCAATCTGTCTTATAGAAGTAGAAACCGTCTTTTTAATGTTTGCAGTTTCACAATTAACCTGCCTGTTATAGTAGTTACTCATATCCTTAAGAATACGGATATTTTCCATCTTCATTAAAGCAACGTGAGCCTCCATAACATTTAAAACATTAATAATTCCTTCGCCTTCTTTGATATATACCACAAAATGACCTTTTCTTGCAACTGTTTTCGCTTCAATATTGAAATTTTTAAGTAAATTTATTATTTGTTCCGACTTTTTATCACTGCTACACTTTATCTCAAAGTGGTAGGATTTCTGAGGATCATTAATGGAACCTGCTGCCATAAACGCCCCTCTGATAAAGGCACGTTTGCAACAGTCCTTCATTATAATAACATTATTTGTTATTGATAAATTCTCCTCTATATCACCATAAGAATTAATCAGTTTCGTTGCCTGCAAAACTTTTAACGCCTCATCATGTTCCTTTATGGTAATAGTATATGTCTTTTGACTTTTTGAATATGCATTATTTCTTGATACAATTTCTGTCTCAATACGAAAAGTTTTCCATAAAAGCTGCTTAAGCTTATCTGCCGTTACCTTGGTTTCAGTACGGAATCTCACGGAATACTTTCCATTTTCGTCAATGGCAACACTTCCACACATGGATAAAATAGCCGCAGTCTCTGCGATCTTACAATGCATTGCACTACTTATGTGAGTGGCTAACTCTTCTTTCACCTCTTGGGAGAAACTCATAATATTTTCCTCCATGATTTTATCTGGTAATATCCCTATGGGCTATTCTGATGCCGTATCCTGCATCTGCGCTGTCAAGCTGCTTGTACAATTCCTTCGCCACGGTTACTGACCTGTGATGTCCTCCGGTACATCCTATTCCAATAACCAGCTGGTTTTTTCCTTCATCTATGTAATTAGGAATCAAAAATTTTACCATATCCGTAAGTTTCTCTAAAAATTCCTTAGATACTTCCGAATCTAATACAAAATCCTGCACCTCCTTATCTTCACCGGTTTTATGCTTTAACTCCGGAATATAATAAGGGTTAGGCAAAAACCTCACATCAAAAACCAAATCACAGTCTGCCGGCACTCCAAATTTGAAGCCAAAAGACATTATTGTTACAAAAAGGTTTCTGTATTCCTTATTCATAACAAAAATCTTTTCAATTTCAGTTCTTAAATTTCTCACAAGAAGATTGCTGGTATCAATAATATAGTCTGCCTGCTTTCTTAAAAATGCAAGCTTTTTTCTTTCTGTGTTAATTTCATTTTCAACACTGTCCGCATCACCCATAGGATGGCTTCTTCTTGTTTCTTTAAAACGCTTAATTAAGGTGCTGTTATTGCAGTCTAAAAACAGAATCTCATAATTCTGGTCCTTAATACGCAGATTTTCCAATACTTCATTTATTCTGTCTAAATTGTTGCCACTTCGTATATCAACTCCAATGGCAACCTTGTTTTTTTCGCTGGTCTGACTAAACAGTAAATCAGCAAAATTTTCTATTAAATCTATAGGCAAATTGTCTACACAATAATATCCATTATCCTCGAATATCTTAAGAGCCGTAATTTTTCCGGCTCCTGACATTCCTGTAACTATAACAAACCGCATTGCTGTCTCCCTTTAAATAATTTTAACTTCCGGTTCTAATGTAACATTAAATTTCTCTTTTACAGTTTTCTCCACGTCATTTATAACCTGCAAAACATCAGTTGCCGTTGCATTACTGTAATTAATAACAAATCCACAATGCTTTTCTGAAACCATGGCACCGCCTACCCTGTAGCCTTTAAGACCTGCATCTTCAATAAGCTTTCCGGCAAAATAGCCCTCAGGCCTTTTGAATGTACTTCCGGCACTTGGAAATTCCAACGGCTGCTTTGCCTTTCTCTTTTGCATAAGCATCTGCATAATCAAACTGATTTCCTCTGAAGTTCCTATAAATAAGCCAATGCACATCTGAAGAACTATCATTCCTTCTTTTGCAATTCTGCTGGTTCTATATCCCATATCAAGCTCTGATATATCTAGTTTTCTGACATTTCCATCCCTGTCTAAAACCTTTACCCACTTAATTACATCCTTCATTTCACCACCATAAGCCCCTGCATTCATAACAACGGCTCCGCCTACATTTCCCGGTATTCCATGGGCAAATTCAAAACCACCTAAGTCATTTACTGCTGCCGTCATGGCAATTGCTGATAATTTGGCTCCGGCATCTGCCACAATTTCCTCTCCGATAACATCTATGGTATTAATCCTTGAATTTACTTCAATTATTATGCCATCATATCCCTCATCTCTTACAAGGATATTACTTCCGTTACCTATAACCATATATGGTGCATTTTCCGCTCTGCATGCCTTTACTGTATCCACTAATTCATCTATTGACCCCGGAATTACGTAAAGGGCTGCATTTCCACCGCACTTAAAGGTACAGTGCTTTGCCATATTTTCGTTTTCCTTAACAAATTCTTCTCCAACAATTTCCTTTAATCTGTCTATTAACTGCTGTGTCATGAAAAAATCACTCCTAACAAATTATTTTATTATTAATGCTGCTGAACCAAACATTCCTGCATCATTTCCCAATTCTGCCAAATGAACTGCTGCATCTCCACATGCTGAAAAACATGTTTCCCTATATGTATCCTTTACAACATCAATAAGGTATGAACCTGCCTTACTTACTCCTCCACCTATGATAAACGCCTGTGGGTTTACTGTCGCTGCAATATGTGACATAGCCTTTCCAAGATAGTTGCCCATCTGCTTTGTTATGGTTATTGCACCTTCATTTCCTTCTTTTGCCAAATCAAAAACATCCTTAGCTGTAATATTTTCCCCGAATTCATTTAATTTTTCGTCACTATGAGCTGCCATATATCTCTTTGCAAGTCGTACAACTCCTGTGGCAGATGCATACTGCTCCAGACATCCATGTCTTCCACAATTACACTGTTCCTCTTCTCCATCCTGCATATGCATATGTCCGATTTCTCCTGCACCACCATTGTAGCCTGTAAGAATCTTACCATTAATAATGACTCCGCCACCTACACCGGTTCCAAGAGTAATCATTACAATGTCATCATAACCTTTTCCGCCACCTTTCCATGCTTCACCAAGGGCAGCTACGTTTGCATCATTTCCGGCTTTAACCTTTATACCATGGAACATTTCAGAAAGCTTCTGTTCAACATTGAAAGTTCCCCATCCTAAATTTACACACTGTAAAACTGTTCCATCTGCTAAAACAGGTCCCGGAAGTCCAATTCCAATACCTTCTATTTCATCAAGGCTGATGCCTTCTTTTACTAATTTACCCTCTAAAGCCTCACATATATCTGCAAGAATATTTTCACCAAAATTTTCTGTTCTTGTAGTAATTTCCCACTTATCTAAAACTTCTCCATTATTTTTAAAGAAACCTATCTTTATTGTAGTTCCTCCAACATCAATTCCAAAACAATACTCTTTCATTTTTTCCTCCTAAATTATTTTATTCATCGTCTTCTGTTGCTTTCTTCATATTTTTTTCTACACGATTATATAATTCCTGTGCCGCATTATATCCCATTCTCTTCTGTCTGTGGTTAACCGCCGCTGACTCAACAATAACTGCAAGATTTCGTCCCGGTCTGATAGGAATGGAGTGACACACTACTTTATTTCCCAGAAATTCAATGTAATTGTCCACAAGACCCATTCTGTCATATTCTTTTTCTCTATCCCACTCTTCCAGTTTAATAACCATATCAATGTTTGCCGTATCCAAAATACTTTCAACACCAAACAATGCCTTAACATCAATAATTCCAATGCCTCGAAGTTCAATAAAATGCTTGGTTATTTCAGGTGATGTTCCAATCAATGTTTCATCACTTACTTTTCTGATTTCCACCACATCATCTGTAACTAAACGATGTCCTCTCTTTATCAGTTCAAGGGCTGCTTCACTTTTTCCAATTCCGCTTTCACCCATAATCAGCACACCTTCACCATAAACATCCACCAAAACTCCATGTCTTGTAATGCAAGGTGCCAGTTCAACATTTAACCATCTTGACAGTTCAGCGTTAAATCTGGATGTAGCCATATCTGTTGATAAAATAGGAACTCCATGCTTTGCTCCAATTTCAATCATATCCTCATCCGGCTTATTTCCACGACAAAGAATAAGACACGGTATACCGCTGCTCATCAGTTTCTCATACACCCATTGTCTGTTTTTTCTTTCCATGTTATCTAAAAATGCACATTCCACATTTCCAATAATCTGAACTCTTTCTTTATCAAAATGTTCAAAAAAGCCTGCCAGCTGTAATGCCGGTCTGTTTACTTCCGGTATGGTAATCTTAATTTTATCTGTATCCACTGATGGTGTATGATTTGTAAGTTTGTAATACTCTACAATCTTTGTAAATTTGATGCTGATATCTGATTCCATTTTATGCTCTCCTCTCCTGTTATTATTAATATTTTATAACTTTACTCCTGTCTGATATAATATCATCCGGGCATTTTTTTGTACACATTATTTTTAAATTTAGTGAAAGAACTTATATACATCCTTAGCTACATTTTCATTCATAGATGGTGCTTTCTCCAATTCCTCCACCGTGGCAGTTCTGATATTTTCCAGAGTTTTAAAATGTCTCATAAGTGCTTTTCGCCTTGTAGGTCCCACTCCCGGAATATCATCTAAAATAGAATGTACCTGTCCTTTATTTCTAAGACTTCTATGATATTCAATGGCAAATCTGTGGGTTTCATCCTGTATTCTTGTAATAAGTTTAAAACCTTCAGAATGGCTATCTATTGGTATTTCCACATTATTATAATATAAACCTCTTGTTCTATGATTGTCATCCTTAACCATTCCACATACAGGAATATTTATTCCTAAATTGTCAAGAACTTTAAGAGCTACATTTACCTGTCCTTTTCCTCCGTCCATTAAAAGCACATCCGGAAACTTACTAAAACTTCCCATATTGTAATCACCGTCTTCTAAATCCAGTTTCTCACGCTCTTCCAAACCATGTTTAAAACGTCTTGTAAGAACCTCTTCCATGCTGGCGTAATCGTCCGGTCCCTTTACGGATTTAATTTTGAACTTTCGATAGTTATTTCTCTTTGGTTTGCCGTCCTCATACACAATCATGGATGCCACAGATTCATATCCATTGGTATTTGATATATCATATGACTCCATTCTGTGAATTCCGGTAATTCCCGTAAGTTCCTCTATTTCATGAACTGCACCTGTGGTCTTTCTCTGCTCACGTCTGTATTTTTCCTTGTTTTGCTCTAACAGATTTTCAGCATTCTTAGCTGCCAGTTCCACTAACTTTTCCTTACTTCCCTTTTTAGGATTTACTATTTTAACAGTATAATTCTGATTTCTGCTAAGCAATTTTGATAATAATTCCGGCTCTTCTACCTCCTCCTGTACCAGTAATTCGTGGGGAATAAAAGGTGTTCCTATATAATATTGTTTGATAAAGCTCGTAAGAATGTCCCTTCCCGTATCTCCCGGAACTGTTGTCAGATAAAAATGTTCCCTTCCTATGAGTTTTCCGTTTCTCACAAAAAATACCTGAACCACTGCATCATTACCCTCTTCTGCATATGCAATAATATCTCTGTCTTCAAATTGATGGGTTGTTATTTTCTGATTACCTGCCACGTGGTTAATACTGTTTATTAAATCACGGCACTCCATAGCCTTTTCAAAATCCAGTTCTGCCGATGCCTTTTGCATCTTTTCCTCTAGTTCCTTGATGGTGTCTCTGTAATTACCCTCTAGAAATTTTATTGCCTTATCTACATTCTCCCGATATTTTTCTTTCGATATATATCCCTGACACGCTCCATCGCATTGCCCAATATGATAGTACAAACAAGGTCGTCCATTAACATGGGGAACTTCCTTTTTATCCTCCTGTTCCTCCCATGGTTTTCTATTATCTATTATGGTTTTATTACAATTTCTGATTTTATACATTTTCTGTAATAAATCTATGGTGTCACGAACTGCCCCGGCACTGGTAAAGGGGCCAAAATATTTATTATTGTCTTTTTTCATTCTTCGGGCTAAAAGTATTCTCGGATAATCTTCACGCAAAGTAACCATGACATATGGATAAGTCTTGTCATCCATAAGCATGGTGTTGTACTTTGGTCTGTATTCTTTTATAAGGTTACACTCTAAAATGAGGGCCTCTAATTCGGAATCTGTCAATATATATTCAAACCTTTTGATATTTGAAACCATTGACTGAATTTTCAGGCTCTTCTTAGTGCTTTCCCTAAAATATGAACTTACCCGCCTTTTTAAATTAACTGCCTTACCTACATATATAACGTCGTCCCGTTTATCATGCATAAGATAAACTCCCGGCGTTTCCGGCATTTTCTTCAATTCCTCTGAAAAATTAAACTCACTCATATGGCTATTGTACCAAATTGCAGGCAGTATGACTAGCCACTAATCATTGGAAATACATTTTGAATTTTAGAAAATAACGTATAAAAAAGCTGCTTCTTTAAAGCTTACAAAACTCTGAAGAAACAGCTCACATATATTTCAATTTAAATATTTAATTTTAACTCTTTATTTCCTTCAAGAATATTCACGTCCGTTTCCAAAGTATTATCCTTGCATGAAACCGTTACATAATACTTATATTGACTTTTGTCCTTTAATTCCACCAACATATTAACATCCACTGTGTCATCTTCCCTCAGTAAGTAAGTATATTTTACATTTTCAAGAGTTTTGGAATATTTATTCTTAATTTCATTGTCAATTTTTTCCTTTACGTTCTTAGCATTTGACATTTTAAAGAATTCCTCTTCTGATATTTCTTTAGCCTCGTATTCCTTACATGTCTTCGAATTATCATCCCATTTAAAATGATATTTCTGTTGAGATAAACTCATCCAGTCCTTAAAATCGGATTGTAATTCATAATATGAATAGTTATATGCGTACAGTTCATTATTTTCTACGAATAAATTAATTCTATTTTTAGAATACAATTCGACTGCCTGATTTTTTTCCACTCCATATATTATGGTCTTCATTTCATCATTCTGTCTCACCTGTACCTCATTAAAAAGCACATACTTATGCCCCAGATTAATTGTTTCAATTGACGTATCACTTGTAGCTATGAATGCATCTGCTAATTTTTTGCTTTCCTTCGAATTTAAGAACCAAAGTTCAAACTCACTTTCATCTCCGTTCTGTTTGCCCTTTGTTAATGCAAATGCCTCTTCCTCTCCATCCTCATCAAAATCGTCCACAACCATTTTAAACACTTCTTTATCAGTTAATTTTTTAATTTCATTTTTATAGTTCACTGTTATTTTTTCAGAAGTGTCGTTTTCAACCTTGTTCTTTGATGTACCACATCCTATTAAAGTTATCACTAATGCTGATAAAATAGTTACTAATGCTATCTTTTTCATTTTGTTTTCTCCCTACTTTTCTCCTACAAATTCTGCCCTGCCAATCACCAGTGAATCAGTTTCCGCATCATATTTTAAATACACGTTCAGCTTACCAATCTCTTTAGAGCCAATAGTAATCCTCAGTGAAGTCCTGATTGTTTTATCATCATTTCTTTCTTTGAAATAATCATATTCCGCATAATGGTTATCCCATGTTTCTGCCATTAAAGCATGTAAACTCAATGCACCGGCTGTATCTTCTTCAGTCATTCCAAGTTTGCCTTCTTTGTAAACACGAGCAGCCTGATTATCTGATCTATCCAAATCATTTGGATCTACATATTCCAATTCACTTTTTTGGCATCCTAAATCTAAAAGAGAAATTATCTGCTCATAATTAAATTTAACTCCTGTGATTTTCATTTTATAATCGTCCAACAATTCGACACGAAATGCATCTCTCTCCAACTCTGCCGTCTCAACATTACTGTATATTCTTTTTAATTCCTTACCTGTGAATTCATAAAGATTCCAGTCAACATGCATATTAGGTTCGCTGGACAAAATCACTTCATCTTTACCGTCTCCCGTAACATCCCACAGATTCAACTGTTCGTCTCTGCCACCCAAACCTGCAAATATGTCAGTCCTTGTCAGATAACTTTTCTTGTTTTTATAATCCAGCACTGCAATATAAGCATAATTTTCATTAATATCCACATTTTTGTTTTCATCAATAACTAATACAAGACATTCCCCTTCTCCGCTAATATTACCTACAGTAGCGTTAGTGATATATACCCTATCCTTAAATCCAAGATAGGATAAATCATACGTTGGTTCATCCTTTTTTTCCGTGCAAAATGTGGCGTCAGTTTCTTCTGCATATTGACATTTGTGAATAACAACCTCAACTGTTCCATTTGTCTTTTTAGGATCAGGCACTTCAAAACCTTCATCTGTTTCTTTTGTCTGTGTTAAATGGATTTGTGATTTTTCACCTGACATTTTCATAACATCATTCCCACTTGTTTCAATACCCGTTTTTTCTTCAACACTACCACATGCAACCAAGCCGAAAGTTGCAACTCCCATTAGCACTAATGCCATGATTTTTCTTACTGTTTTCCTCACCGTTTTTCTCCTTTGATTCATACATTAAATTTCAATTTTGTAGTAGCATTCATACCCAAATATCTACTTTCAAAACTAATTTTATTCTATCACAAACACAACTCTTGTCCATCATTTTTTGAAAAATTTTTACATTATTTTTTTATTTTTTTACAACCTATTGTATGAAAAAAGTTATAGGACCATCCCCCTAAATCGGGCTTTGAATTCTATAACTTTGTTCTAATAATTATGTCTTTTAGGCTGTCTGTTTCTCGGCAAGCTGCCTCTTTAATTCCTCTATTTCTTTTTCATATCTTCTACGTTCTTTTTCTATTTGACTTTGCTTTTCGTCCAGCTTCTCCTGCATTCTTTTACGTTCAGCTTCTCTTCCTCTTGCTTCTCCTCTTGCTTCTCCTAATGCTTCCCCACTCATTCTTGCATCCCTCATCATGTCATCAATTGCCTTACACATTTCCTGCTTTTCCTCCTTCTCGTCAAACTTTATGTTAATGTTTGCCCATTCCCTAATTACCACCATGGCATCCCTTTCCATGTTTGAGTATATGTTATGTTTTTCATTTAAAAGACTGTTCATCTTTTCCTTATCCCCTGATGCCTTCATAAATTCTATTATGTATCTAAAATCCGACATAAACTTCTCTGAATTGTTAATCTCATGGGGATCTATGAGATTAATCCTGTAATCCGGAATTAATTTTAATATTTCCTTATCATCAATGCTTAACATTTCGTGGAGACTTCTTGGGCCGTCCCATGGTCTGTCTCCAAAATATACCGTCAGGGTTATTATTCCGGCTATCTTGTCTTCTTTCTTAAGCCCTGACAAAAATTCACTGCTGTCCCTTAGCTTTCTCTTTCTTCTGTTTTCTTTCGACTTTCTCTCCACCTGGTCGGCGTACCCCATAAAATCATACAGACCGTTTCTTACCGGTTGGGCATAATGTACATTGGATGCATTTTCAATTCCCAAAAGCATGTAGACAATGTTACCGCTTTTCTTTATGACACACATCTTCTCCAAGTCCCTTACTCTGTCCCTGGTAATTAGTCTTCCATTTTCCCCTTCCATTAATAACAGTTCCTCTGCACTGATTTCCTTTAACATGTCATGTTTTATAATCTGCCTTCCCCCATATATGGCATAGTTAAACACATCTGCAAATCTCACGTTATCTGACATGTACTTTTTAGTTGCTATATCCTTTTTTCCCATATAACACCCCTCGTATAATATTTCGAGGTGTATACTATTAGTTTTTCTTAATTTCTTTATAGTATACACCCGATGTAAAAAAAATACAATAGTGAGCAATAAAATCCACTTTCGCCACTCGAATCATAATATTTATTTACATCTTACATTTACTATATTACATATATTTTGTTGTGTTGTCAGGTTGTATCTGTTCACTTATATATTTTTTGTACATTTATTCAAAAAGCTGTCATTAATGCACAAAAAACACTTTCTCAAAAATGATCTCTGCATAAACCTTCCATTCCAAATTATGTACATTTAATTTATCCGTAATATGTAAATATCACACCACTGGCACTGCCTTGTTCTGACCATGCTGTATTCCAGACTGTCATTTTCCACTTTGAATCCTTTTTCTTAAGCCAAACAAAATTTCCCATACTATGGTTTATATCAACATAATATACTTTTTATTGATTACTTCAATTTTATTCTTTATTCCAAGCAATCTTGTCATAAAATATTATACAGTAGCTTTTTTATCTTTTTTCAATCTAATATATATCATATACACAACCTGAACCGGCAAAATTAACATTATCATAATAAACCAGTCTTCTGACTGACCTGCGATTGACATATCTATTTTCCATAAATATGTAAAAAAGTAATAATAATCTACATTCGTTAAAAACTTCATCACACTGCACAAATCGTATCTGTGCCAACATACAATTCCTGCCGATACTTCCAGTATTCCAAATATTGCATACAAATACTTATTATATAAATATCTAATGGAATCTTTTCTATTAATCAAATATTCACCAATACAGATTATCAGAGAAATGACAATGGCAAACATAAGGCTTGCATTGTTAACTGAATAATGTAATTCATTACTAAAATAATTACAAATGACAATTATGGTCGTTTTTAGTACCAACGCAAATAATGCATAATTTATCTTATTCCCGCATGTGAATGTTATTAATAAAGCAACAATACTTCCTATACACATTCCTACTAACATTCCGGTAACTGAAAATAGCAATTCAAATCCTACGGCACTGCCAATTCCTATTCCTAAATAAATTGCAATAATAAAATTTATCAGACTATAACCTTTTTTTAATGGTGACAAAATCATAATTGTAACACCTAAAACTACTTCTAATATATTTATATTATAAAATACAGACTCATATTGAATAATTATATCTTCTAATTCCTTCACAGTATGCTCCTATCTAAATTAATTTCTATATTCATTCGTGACAAGCATAGTTACTTTTTTATATTTCAAATAGGCTTTTCACTCTTATTTATAACATTCGTATTTTTTCTCAATATATTAATAATTATTTTGATTATTAATACAATGAATAAAATAAGTATAGGTAGCCAAAATTCGTCATGACTATAATTTATATTCCACAATATAAACCATAAATCTTTTGTTGTATATGGAATTTCTAATGGATGTAATGTATTTGCAAAAACAGCTCCCACTATGAAAAATATTCCCAACCAAAAATGTTTATTTTTCTGCAAGTAGTTCCTTGCTTTTTCCTTGGTACTTATCACAATATAACTGATGACTGTTATATAGAGAGCCACCACAGCTTTAAAATACATGTTTCTGTTATCTGCATAAACATCCATAATATTAGTAGCAAAGGAAGAAAAATCAAAGTTAAACGCATATACTATTACTTCCATTATTTCATACATGGCAATGAATATTACTATTAAATTAGTAAAATCCTCTGTTTTATTATAAATAGTTAACATTACACTAACAACCAGTCCTAACACAATACCTATTATCATACTTGATATTTTGAGATTTGATACATAAGTTGTAATCATACATACCAATACTCCATAATAAGATGTTACAATAAATTCTTTAAATCTCCCTGGTATTATTTTCTGACTGATAAGTAACAATATACCCAGCATTATTCTTAATAAGGTAACTACTATTTCTCCATGCATATCTTCATATAATTCAACCATAATTTTTATTTTCCTTTCATGCAATAGCTGTACCACCAATGTATACTTTGTGGTCGTCTATGACCTTCAATCCGTTACCTCTATCTGATTTCCTCTCGCATCCACATCTAGACGATATTTTATAAGAGCCTTCCGGTGATTGCCCTCTTTTTACATACTTATAAATCTGTTTAAGCATCCTATTGACATTCACTTTTTACTCTAATTTTCTAAATTCATCTATTGTGATTTTTCCGTCATTGGAACATATTTCATACAATCTGAACCAATGGCACCACACATCAATGTCCGGGCTAAAATAAATACTTTCATACCGCTTTTGACTATTTGTAGCAATCATATCTCTTCCCATTTGTTCCACATAATAACCTTTTTTCTCACACATCTTTTTATAATAACCAGAATAACTTCTACCAATAAAAAAATCTGCATTATCACTTTCAGATACTGTAAATCCATCACTTACCCTCATCCAAACAGCAACTGTCTTTAGTAATTCATTTATTCCGTATCCATATTCATGTAGATAATGATAAATAATTACAGAATTTACACATATATATCCTAATAATATTGTAAAAATGACAACGATTGGTTTAATTATTTTTTTCACAAATAAATCCTCTCCCTTTGTAAAATTTAATAACTAATCTCTCCTGTCTACCTGAATCTCTAGTCTCTTTTATGTCCTATTTTTTATTTGTTTCCGACAGCTTGATTTTTATTATATAATACATTCATCTGGAAATTATCATACTCGTCATATGTATATTTTTTGTATCCTCCATCCCTGTATTTTACTTTCGGTTTGGTACCATTTAAAAAATTCATTCGCCTCATCCTCATTCAAATCCTTTATCTCTTTTGAAAGTGGTGGAATTAAAACTGAATAATTAAATTTCTTGTTCAAATATATATCCTCCAACTCAGTTTTTTGTTATTAAGTGAATTTGTAGGACAAGTACTGTTAACTATCAACTCATCTATTATTTTATTTGTATAATAATTAATTTGTTTTTCCACTTGTCACTCCTCCTACTTTTTTCATAATGTTTTATTTGACTTTATAAAACTGTTGCTTTATAACTCTCTTTACACTTGCCATTCTTCGTGTTTTTTGGATATTTTTATTCCATCGTATGAAATCTCCCTGTTAAAATTTACACATTACCTTAACATTGGATATCCGAAGAAATCCAGTAGGCATATTCCAACGCAACATACTTATTCCCCTTGGAATCCCTAAATACATGATTTTCCTCATCAATCAAATGTAGTTTATCCTTTTCCATAATGACTAAATATCCTAAAACATCGATATAGGCGTCTGTAACGCGATATTTTAAGTTCTCGTTATTAACATTGATTATGTATGCATCGTTCTGAACATATATTTCCCCATCCCCCATATAATATTGCGCGGAATCTTCATCACTTCTTATTCCCATTTTATCATAATGTCCCATAGCACAATAAATAAAAACCACCGCAAATATACTCAAAGAAATAAAGAATGTCTGAACTTTTACTTTCATTTTTCTTTTTTCATTCAAAAATATTTTTCATTTACATTTCCTCTCCAATAAGCATATTGGTATTCACAAAAAAATTTCTACAGAAGTATAAAAACAATATACTAATAATAAGAAACATTAACATTATAAATATATGTAATATTTTTTTGTCTGTACGGCTTTTAATATACGTATAAATCTTGTATGTAGAAAAAACCAAAAATACTGTTCCTGTTATAATCATTCCTATAATTGATATTATATATAATTTGTTACTAATAGAATTATAATTATATTTTATATAATCATACTTATTATTTTGTATTTTAGTCGCTAATTGAATTTTCAAGCCATCGGTAGCATATATATAAGAAAATACATTATATAGTATAATGATAATTCCCAAATATATTTTACTAATATTTTTTTTCATTACTGAATCGCCCTTCAGAGTTATATGCATTCGTAATACTCCTTTCTTGTATTCCATTACTTATAAACAAAAACCTCTTATACAAACTACGGTCTTTTGTAGTATACAGGAGGTTTCTATTTTATACAAATTAAAATTTATAAGCAATAAATATATTAATTGACTTATTTAAATGGTATGGTAATTTTATTATCAAGACTTCTATCAGACCAAATGCCTGGTATTCCCGCAACAAATCCTCCTACAGAAAGAAATATTGATATATTGAGTACCAATATATTTAGTATAAAGTTTATACTTACTGATGATACTATTCCTACCTTTTTAAAGTGCAATAAGTGGTTTTTTAGTTTTTTCCTTTATATGTTCCTTCTGCAATCTGCTGTGCGATTTCATCCGTATAAGTCATATGTATTAAATACCGTAAGAAAAATTATCATATCATCTTTTAACATTTTTAAAACCAAATACTTGGTAAAGATTTATCATAATCTGTAATATATTCTTCCAATACCTTTGCCCGTTCTTTTGCATCTTTTTCTAATACAAAATTATTAATATATTCTACAAATGCATCTCCTCTAAAGCACGGACAATACTTTTTGTTATGTTTATATATCCAATAACTATGGTTAACTGATTTGTCATGTATCCATTCATCAAATTCTTCTTGTATTTTTATCAAATCATGTACTAATTCTTTAGGGATTTCTATAATATCTGCATCAAATGTCATCTCAACAACAATCTTTTCCAATCTGTTCTACCTCCATTTTTATCACACTCATACGCAACTTTGATTCCCACTGTTGCAACACTTCTTTGTCCACAGTCCCTTTTCATTATAACTGTATAAGACCGCACTGTCATCGAAAAAGATTATTTTTTTAAATCTTTTTAAACTCTTTTCCTCACCATTTGTCTCTACTCCAGACTTTCCACCGAGAGCATCTATTATAATCATTGAAAAAGATTTTAGTTCTCCATCATTGAAACTTTTAACCTGAGGATTTCTCTCTTCAAAATCCAATAGTATCAAAAAATGGATGCTGGTAAATCAAATTTTCTATCACTATAAGTTACCTTGCCATATTCATTTTCTATTAGCGACAACATTTTTTTCACTTCATCATAATCATCATCATATTGATATGTAAGAATAATGTACTGCGAATCATCCAATAAACTTTCGATATATTTATACTTATATTTGATTACTTTTGATTTATCAATCTTATTCTTCGGAAATAAAGTAATATCATAGTAGAAATTTCCTTTGAATTTACCAATTGAATCTATAGAAGTAGTCTCATATTTTTCTGTTCTAAGGAGTATGCATCCTAACACTAAAATGACTAACACTGTAACAAAAATAAAGAAAACCTTACTTATCCTTTTTATCATATTAAATAACTCCTAATATCCATATTAAATTATGTATTATCATCCTTGCCTTGAAAAAAATTGCTCAGTACTTTTCTCACATATTATTAAAATTTTTCGAAAATGATTTTTCTCTTGCATATATGTATTATTCCATTTTTCTAAAAAACTTACATATTCAAATAATTAAAGGGTAGTCATTTTTTTTGAGGGGATGTCTTTTTCAAGGTGCAGTTTAAGGGGTTGGCAACGCCAACCCCTCCCGAAGAATCCCCAAAAATTTGTTTTTTAAAAACTTAGTCTCATAAACGAAACCTTGCACTATACAATAAAAGAAAAACTATAAATAACTTATTGTTACGACATCAGCATTAATCCATTAATTATCATATAATCCGTCATTCAAACAAATTTCTGCATATTGGTTACTGTTATACATAATCACTTTACACATACCTTTCCTCTTCTTTAGTTCGTTGGTATTTCACCATTTTCAATCACTATTAAACAGCTCTTTTTCCAACGTGTCTTTTATAGCTTCGTTATCATATTTCTGAATTTTTATCATTACCTTAATCACACAAAGCAAAGCACATTTTATGGTAAAACCCGCACCGTTTACTTATCTGTAGGATAACCTTTCATCCACAAAACGTCTTCCTTTTTCTCCTGTTTTTCTAAAAATGCTTTAACTTCCTCTTTGCTGACATTCTTCTTATTGATGTGATATACCTGATTATCATCATCCAGTTCATCATCAGCACACATCTCATCATAATAGCATTCTCCATTGGCAAATCTTATTTTTCCTATATAAGTATTTGCTGCACTACTTGAACCTGCAAAACTTCCATCTGTTTTAATCGATTTCATTCCTCTATAGCGAAATGCATAACAATATACTTTATCCTTTTCACTGTGGAAAACTAATACTATTTCATGTTTTGTCTCTAAAACTACTTCCTTGTTACCATCAGAGTCCATATCCACCTGACACCAGTTGTCCACACTTAAATTGTAGCTACTATCATCTCCACTTCCACAATATTCGTATTTGCCGTCATTATTATCGACCATATAATTACCTGAACTGTAGTCCTTTAGGTAACGATAATCATTAAATTCTGTATTAAAATACTTCTTTTTATTTTCAAGAACCTTCAATATATTTTTATCCTCAATACTGAATTTTTCAGCAGTGGTTTCTGATGCCTCACCAGTCGAAACTGTTTCTACACCATTACCGTTTTCTGTTGTGACTTCATCAGAAATTCCACTTGTTTCTGACACTGTGTTTGTTTTAGTTCCGGCACAACCTACCATATTCAATGATAAAGCCAAACATAAAACAATTCCCATTTTTCTTACCTTTAAAATTTTTCTCTGATACATAGTTTTTTATCCTTTTCATCTTTCAATATTGTAATATAATTTATCACATCGTATTTCTTTAAATACTTTCATTTTGCATATTGCGAATACTTCCGAATATGATATGTTATTTTAACCTTCATGATGTTACTTTAATTTTTCTTTATGAATTTTACTTGAAGCAAATCCCTCTGTGCTCCATACCCATTTTCAAAGAAATTAATATTTCTTTCCTTTCCCCATTCTATGTTATTATAATAATTTGTCTCAACCAAATATGTATATAATTTAAATTTCGTTATGCCGTCAATATTTACTATACTGTAATAAAGTCCCTTTCCATTATCGTTTTCAATATCCTTTTGCTGATATACTAGCTGCAAATAGTCATCTTTAATTTTTTCATTATTACTGTCATAATCATCAACTATATATATTTTTTCATTTTCCACATAGAAATGAGCCATACTTCTATTTTTAACATTTCCATCATTGGAATTAATTATAATATTATATATTAAACCATCCTTATATTCTCTCTCTTTGTGTATTTGTGCTGTTCCGTCTGAATCAAATAAACTTTCTTCTCCATCCATCACATATCTCATTTTTATTAAATATGTATTTCCATCTATCCAAAAATCTTTTGCATCGCTTTCCTTCATAGGTTCGCATTTTGTCCCCATTTCATCCACGCTGCTTTCCATTTCCGTTGTAGCCACAACACTTTCCTGTTCTGTAGTATTAATCTCATTTTCCTTAACACTACTCTCCTCAACTACACTCTCTGTAGCCTTTCCATTATCTGTGCCACAACCTGCAAGACAAACTAATGCTACAATTAAAATTATTATTTTTTCACCTTTTTTCATTTAAGCTTCCTCCACTATTTATATTTATAGGATACTCCAATTTTCTATATTCTGCAACTAGTATATATATCCTGTTTCCATTAAAAAGCATGGATATTATGGCAATGATTTCTATAACAGGCCGAAAAAAACTGCGCTACAACCCTGACAGGCCATTGCGCAGCAATTTGGTTCAATTCAATTTTGTTATTAAGTTGTTTCTAAAATCCGATGTACAACAACCGGCTTTTTCATAAATACATTTGTATATTAAAACTTTCAGTCTTTAACTTATTCTACAGTTTAATTTTTTTTGTTATTTCTTCATCATCTTCAGAAAAATATGTAACTTTAACAGTGTTATCATCTAAAAATTCAGCTGATTTTATTGCACTATTAGGTTCTGCCGTGTCACGCATATCCAATTTGACTTCCTTATAATAATTTGATTTATCAAACATATCCTGAATTATCATCTTTTTGTTTTCAAATCTAATTAATTTATTATTATACTCATCCCATGGAGTATAGTAAATTTCAGAAATCTTACTGTTTATAGTGTCAAAATATCTAACCTGATAAACAGAAGAGCCTGCCGAAACTCCAACCCTTACGACCTCATTGTCTAATTGTTCTACATTCGGTTCTCTGTATAACCCGGTTTCTTCATATACATTTTTACCTTCAGAATTAAGCAATGTATATTTATAAAGAACCTCCTCATTTTCTTTATACGTTTCCACTTCTACAAATTTATCTTCACTACCTTTTTCATAAGTTGTATCATTTTCAACTTGTTTGCTGCTACTGATATTTTTTGCTCCATAAGCAGCTACAATTACAACAACGATACATATAAAACATATTAATGCTTTTTTCACATTCTTACCTCCAATCCTAACTATTTATATTTATAAAACCTAAAATTATTAGAAGCGATCCCTTTAATTTTAATTTCTTTTAACTTACTAAAATCCCATGATGGCTCACTTCCCCTTGGATTCATCGATTTAGGACTATAATACAATAATGCCCCTTTAGTTATATCCTTCTTCTTACCCTTATAAATAGGAATAACTGCTTTTATTAATCTCTCATACCTTTTATTTTTAGGTTTCCTCTTTTTCAAATAATTCTTTGCTTTTAAATACTGCCTGTCTTTATAGAAATAACTTGAAAACTGATATGGCTGTTTAATAACTTTGGTAACTGTATTATAATTTTTAAAATCGTGCGTTTTATCTCTAACTCTATTCATAATAATATGAGCTATAGCCTTCCATGATTTTTTGCCTTCTCCTATTGCCTCTCCTGCAATTACAGCAACAAATAATTTTTGCACTTTTGTTAATTTATTTTTTTTCTTATTATTCTTATTGTTACTATTACTATCCTTTTCAATTTTTTTAATTGACTCCCATGCTTCTGCCGGCAAGTATTGCCCACTTTGTATCAAACTGGCTGTATGTCCACTCGGATCCACATAGTTAATTGGATTATTTGCACAATAAGCATATAAATTCCAACA